>PKWJ01000033.1 GCA_003132025.1 Gammaproteobacteria bacterium | reverse complement strand
GCCAGCAGCTCGCCGGCCTTGACCGATGCGCCGCTCTGCACCTTGATTTCGCGCAGCACACCACTGATCGGCGCCGGGACTTCCAGCACCACCTTGTCGGTTTCCAGGTCCGCGAGATTCTCGTCGCGGCTGACGCGCTGGCCGGGCTGCTTACGCCACGCCACGAGCGTCGCGTCGGCCACCGACTCGGGTAATTGCGGAACGCGGATCTCGACGCTCATGAACTCTTCCTTATGGCGGTACTGATCGGCGTCGGCGTGCGCTCGGGCGCGCCAGCCACGGCGCCGGACGGCGTCAATGTCAGCCGCGGCGTGTTGCGCATGGTCTGTTCAATCGACATCGCGTTGAGCGCGGTGTCGACCAGACGGCGCTGTTCGAGTTCGTGATCCCTGCTCTGGCCGGTGGCAGGCGCCGCCGCCGCCGCGCGCCCGGCGTAGTACACGGTGCGTGGTCCGGCAAGATCCTGCAGACGATGACGGATCTGATACCAGGCACCCTGGTTCTGCGGCTCTTCCTGGCACCACACCAGATCGGTGGCGTTGGCATAGTGCGCCAGCGCGGCCTGATATTGCTCCACCGGAAACGGGTACAGCTGCTCGATCCGCACCAGGGCGACGGTTTTCAGCCCACTGCCGCGCCGCGCCTTGAGCAGATCGAAGTACACCTTGCCGCTGCAGAACACGACCCGCTCCACCTGTGCGGGCAGTATGTCGTCGACCTCGCCGATCATGTTGGCGAAGCTGCTGTTGCTCAGGTCCGCCAGCGCGGACACCGACAGCTCGTGACGCAGCAGGCTCTTGGGTGTGAACACGATCAGCGGCCGTCGAAACGGCTGCAGGACCTGGCGGCGCAACAGGTGAAACATCTGTGCCGGCGTGGACGGCACCACCACCTGCATGTTTTCTTCGGCGCACAGCTGCAGGAAACGCTCGAGGCGCGCCGATGAATGCTCCGGCCCCTGACCCTCGTAACCGTGCGGCAGAAGCAGCGTCAATCCGCACAGTCTCCCCCACTTGGCCTCGCCCGAGGAGATGAACTGGTCGATCACTACCTGTGCACCGTTGACGAAGTCGCCGAACTGCGCTTCCCAGATCACCAGATAGTCCGGGCTGGTGGTGGCATAACCGTACTCGAAACCGACCACCGCTTCCTCGGACAGTATCGAGTCGATCACGGTGAAGCGCGGCTGGCCGTCCCGGATGTGCTGCAGTGGAATGAAACGGCGGCCGGTGTTCTGATCGTGCAGTACCGCGTGGCGGTGAAAAAACGTCCCGCGACCGCTGTCCTGGCCGGAGATACGCACCGCAACGCCCTCATCGAGTAACGAGGCGTAGGCCAGGGCTTCAGCCGCACCCCAGTCCAGCGGCATTTCGCCCGCGACCATCTTGGCGCGATTGGCAATAACCTGCGCCACGCGCGGCTGCAGCACCAGTTCGTTCGGCAGGCGCACCAGGCGTTGGCCCAGCTGCGCCAGCCGGGCGGGCTCGACACCGGTCGGTACGCGCTCGGACCAGTCGGCTCGCCCGTAGCGTGTCCAGTCGATCGTATATTTGTTGCCTATGAGTCCCAAAGCCTGGTGCATCTTCAAGCTGCCAGAGTCGAGCGCCTGGCGATACTGGCCGACCAGCTCCTCGACCTGCGCCGGCGACACTACACCATCGGCGAGCAGCCGGTCGGCATACAGCTTCCGTACCGTCGGATGCTGGCGGATCATCCGGTACATGACCGGCTGCGTCGCGGCCGGCTCGTCGGCCTCGTTGTGGCCGAGTCGCCGGTAGCACACCAGATCGATGACGACATCCTTGTGGAAGCGCTGGCGATAGCGCAGCGCCAGACGCGTCACGAACAGCACATCCTCCGGATCGTCGGCATTGACGTGAAAGATCGGCGCCTCGACGATCTTCGCGACGTCGCTGCAATAATCGGTGGAACGGGCATCGCGCGGATCGGAAGTAGTGAAACCGATCTGGTTGTTGATGATGATGTGAATCGTGCCCCCGGTCCGATAGCCGCGCGCCTGGGACAACTGCAGCGTTTCCATGACGACGCCCTGGCCGGCGAACGCGGCATCGCCGTGCATCAGCACCGGCACGACCTTGTTGCCCTGTACATCCTCGCGGCGCTCCTGGCGTGCGCGCACCGAACCCTCCACCACCGGATCGACGATCTCCAGGTGCGATGGGTTGAACGCCAGCACGACGTGCACGTTACCGCCGGGCGTACGCACATCGGCGGAGAAACCCTTGTGATACTTGACGTCGCCGGACCCCTGCGCGTGATTGTCGTCGTACTTGCCTTCGAATTCCGAGAACAGCTGTCCGGGAGATTTGCCCAACACATTGACCAGCACATTGAGCCGACCGCGATGCGCCATGCCGAGCACGAATTCCTCGATGCCGGATTGGCCCCCGAGCTGGATGAGCTCGTTGAGCGAGGCGATCAGCGCGTCCGCACCCTCGAGTGAAAAGCGCTTCTGGCCCACGTACTTGGTGTGTAGGTAGCGCTCCAGGCCCTCGGCCGCGGTCAGTTGGGCGAGCAGATTGCGCTGTTCCTCGGCGCTGAAGCGGTGCTGGATGCGGCCGAGCTGGAATTCATCCTGCAGCCATAGGCGTTCGTCGGTATCGGAAACATGGGCGAACTCGGCGCCGATGTGTCCGCAATAGACCTGCTCCAGGCGAGCGATGATGTCGCGCAGACGGGCGCGCCGCGGCATCCAGGCGTTGCGGCTGGCGGTATAGAACTCGGTATCAAGATCAGCTTCGCTCAGGCCGGCATAGTCCAGGTCGAGCACGCGTGGCCGCGGACGCTGCAGCAGACCCAGCGGATCGATGTGCGCGATCAGATGACCGCGATTGCTGTAGATCTGCACCAGCCGCGAGACTGCGGCCTGTTTCTCGCCGACATCAGCCGCCGGTGGGGCCACCGACGCGCCGCCCCGACCAGCCTGGGTGCGGGCCGCGACCGCGGCGATGACCGCGCCGTGCGCCTGCTCGGCCGCGGTCGATGGCGGCAGCGTATCGAAGTAGCGGCGCCAGGCCGGATCCACGCCGTCGGGGCTGCGCAGATACTGTTCGTACAGCGCCTCGACGTAAGGGGCGTTGGCACCCGAAAGCGGAGTGCTCGCCAGCAGCTCAGGCAAAGATGGGGGCATGGGACGACCTGGGGACACTTCGAAAAAAAACCTGTCAGCTCAATGATCTAGACAGTAGTGGGACGACTTAACATTCTATAGGAATGAGCCCGGCAAGGAAACGGACGCAAGTCACGGATGATCGCAGATCGTTGAATGCATTGGCCCTCAAGGTCGCCGCGCGGCAACCGGCGCATCTGCTGCCTCCCAGCCGCCGCCCAGAGCGCGGTACAGGCGTACCAGATCCACCGCAACCGCAGTAGCACTGTCGGTCAGCGCCAGCTGGTTCTGCTGCAAGCTGCGCTCTGCGTCCAGTACCTCGATGAAAGTCGCCAACCCGCTTTCGTAGCGCTGCCGCTGCAGGTTCAGCACGTCGCGATCCTGCAGCACCGTGGTATCCAGCCAGGCGCGTCGCTGCTGATCGGCGGCGTACGATGCCAACGCGTTCTCGACTTCGTGCAGGGCATCGAGCACCGTGCGCTGATAGCCCAGGGCCGCCTGCTGTGCCCGTACGTCGTACAGACGAACCGTCTGCCAGCGGCCGCGATCGAACACCGGCAACTGCAGCGCAGGGCCGATCGAACCAAAGCGGCTGGCCCATTGGAACAGCTCGCCGGCGGTCTCGGATTGAAAGCCGCCCATCGCCGACAGCGTCAACCGGGGATACAGATCAGCCACCGCAACACCGCTCTGCGCGATCGCCGCGTGCAGATTGGCCTCGGCTTCACGCACATCGGGGCGGCGCCGCGCCAGGTCGGCGGGCAACCCGACCGGCACCAGATCGGGCAGTGGCGGCACCGGGGCGGCGCTGTCCAATTCGGCGCGCAGTGCCTCGGGTTCACGGCCGAGCAGCTGGCTGAGCTGGTTGATACATTGTGTGACCTGCAGATCGAAGACCGGCACCTCGGCGCGCGTCGCGGTCGACTGTGCGATCGCATTGCTGACGTCCACGTCGGTGGTCATGCCGGCGTCGCGCCGCTGTTGCGTGAGTTCCTGCAGCTCATCGATGGTCGCCAGATTCTCCCTGGCGATGAGCAGGTGCGACTGCGCACCGCGCAGCTCGATGTAGTTCTGCGCCACATCGGCCAGCACCGAAACCAGCACCGCGCGTCGATCCTCGATCGACACCTGGACGCCAGCGTCGGCAGCCTCCACTGCGCGCCGTACGCGCCCGAACAGGTCGATTTCCCACGACGCATCGGCGCTGAGCTGATATTGGTTGTACGGGTTGGGAATGTTCAGGGCAACACCGCCCGGCAACCGCAGGTTGCCGACCGAATTGAACAGCGCGCCGGTGGGCGTGGTGTCACTCAGCCGCTGCCGGGTGTAGGAGGCCTCGGCCGACACCGTCGGCCAGTAACCCGCCGCCGTGACGTCACGCTGCGCGCGTGCCTCTTCGATGCGCAGTACTGCGACCCGCAGATCCAGATTCGAGTCCAGGCTGCGCTGTGCCAGTGATGTCAGCAGCGGGTCGTTGAACGTGGCCCACCATTCCGGCTGCTGCGCCGATTGTTCGGTGACGGCGCTCACCGGCTGCGGTGCGGTCGGCGACGCCATCGCTCGCGCCGACCAATGCGCCGGGGCCTGCGGCGTGGGCGGCACGAACTGCGGCCCGACGGTGCAACCGGCGCACAGCGTCAGCAGCGCTGCGACGCGCGGCGGGCATGAACGGGACAAGCGATGGCGCCGGGGCTTCATGGTCATTGCATGCGATGGCGGAACATCCACGACGCCCCCGACAGGCTCAGCGCCGCGAGCAGGCACAGCGGCCACAGATCGGACAGCAGCAGATTGAGCCCGGTTCCCTCCAGATAAACGCGCCGTGTGATATCGATCGCGTAGCGCAGCGGGTTGATCGCGGTCAGATACTGCAGCCAGTCAGGCATGCTGCTGAGCGGTGTGGTCAGGCCCGACAGCAGTGAGAACGGCATGATCAGCAGCATCGAGTACAGCATCGCCTGCTGCATGGTCGCCGCCACGGATGACAGCAGCAGGCCGATACCCACCGCCGCCAACAGGAACAGCATCAGGCCGGCATATAGCGTCAGGTAGGAGCCCTCAAACGGAATGTGAAACCAAAGCTGCGCGACCAGCAGCACACCGGTGGCCTGGATGGTTCCGACCAGCATCGACGGCAGCGCCTTGCCGGCCATGATTTCGTACGGCCGGAATGGCGTCACCAGCAACTGGTCGAAGGTGCCCTGCTCGCGCTCGCGCGCCACCGACATCGCGGTCAGCATCATGGTCTGGATCAGCGTCAGCGTACCGATCATGCCCGGGATCATGAACCAGCGGGTCTCGAGATTGGGGTTGTACCAGGCACGACTGACCAGTTGCACCGGCGGTGGTGTCCAGCCATGATCACCGCCCCAGGCGGCGTTGAACTGCTCGACCACGCTGCCGACGTAACCGATGGCGGTGCCGGCGGTATTGGAATTGCGCCCGTCAGCAATCACCTGCAGATCGGCGCCGCGGCCGGACAACAGCTGGCGCTCGAAGTTCTGATTGATCTGTAACACCAGCAGAGCACGGCGGGCGTCGATATAGGTGGCGATATCGCTCGCGCGCTGCAGATCCGCGACGCGCTCGAACACGCCCGAACCATCGACGGCGGCCAGCAGCTGGCGCGAGGCGGCACTGTGGTCCTGATCCAGGGCCGCGTAGGTGACATGATTCAGGTCGTAGGTGGCGGCATAGCCGAAGATCAGGGCCTGCACCACGGGCGGAATCAACAGACTCAGCCGACTGCGCTTGTCCTTCAGCACCGCGAGCAGCTCCTTGCGCGTCAGCGCCAGGATGCGCAGCAGCGAGTCGAGCATCGGCGTCACTCCAGGGTCTTGCGCATGGCGGCGCGACTGCCCAGGGCCAGCGCCGCCGCCATCGCCGCCAGTGCCAGCGTATTCGGCACGATCACCGACCAGACATCGCCGGCAAGAAACACCGTCTGCAGCAAGGCGACGTAGTAGCGCGCCGGCAACGCGTAGCTGATGACCTGCACCGCGGCCGGGGTGCTGCGCAGGTCGAACAGAAAGCCGGACAGCATGAAGGCGGGCATGAATGTCACCAGCATCGTGAGCTGGCTGGCCACCAACTGGTTCTTGACCCAGGAAGAGATCAACAGGCCGATGCCAAGCGCTACCAGCACGTACAACATCGATGCGCTCAGCAGCACCCACAGTGCGCCGCGCAACGGCACGTGAAACAGGAACCGGGCGGAGAGCACGCACAACGCAAAGCCAATCAAGGCGAGCAGGAAATACGGCAGCGTCTTGCCGAGCAGGATCTCATCGCTGCGCACCGGCGTGACCAGTAATGCTTCCAGAGTGCCGCGCTCCCATTCGCGCGCCATCACCATGGCCGTCAGCAGGCCGCCGATCAGCGTCATGACCAGCACCACCAGTCCCGGCACCAGGAAGTAACTGCTGTTGTCGGCCTCATTGAACCACAGCCGCGTCTGCACGCTTACCGGCACGGCCGCGGCCTGCTGTCCTTGCGCCGCCTGGCGCGCCGACCAGGCGCCGAGCGCCCCCTGCACGTAGCCCTGGATGATGCGCGCCCGATTGGCATCCCCGCCGTGCACGATCAGCTGCACCTGTGCATCGCCGGCGCCGACGTGCCGGGAAAAGTCGGCGGGAATGCGCACGATGCCGTCGACCGCGTGCGCCAGCAGCAGCTCCTGCGCCGGTGGCATGGCGCGCAGCAGCCGCGGCTTGAAATACGGCGACAGCTGCAGACTTGCGACCAGCTCCATCGCCTCGGCCGTCGGCTGGTCCACCACCACTGCGATCGGTACGTTTTTGACGTCGAGCGACAGCCCGTAGCCAAACAGCAAAATCAGGATCAACGGCAATATCACGCCGATCGCAATGCTGGAAGGGTCGCGCAGCACCTGGTGGGTCTCCTTCCACACCAGCGCGCGGATGCGGCGCAGCTTGGCGTGTGCCAGCAGGTGCACGTGATGCGGCAATTTCACGCAGCGGCCTGGGCTGCCCGCGCCTGCTCGACCACGGCAATGAAAGCATCCTCCATGCTCGGCTCGGGCCGCGCTTGCGTCCTGGCGCGTTGGCGCACTTCCGCCGGCGATCCCTGCGACAGCACCTGGCCGGAGTCCATAATTGCGATGTGATCGCAGTACTCGGCCTCCTGCATGAAGTGCGTGGTGACGATGATGGTCACGCCCTGATCCGCCAGCGCCGTGATGCGGCGCCAGAACGAGCGCCGCGCCAGCGGATCCGCTCCGCTGGTGGGTTCATCGAGGAACAGGATCTCCGGTTCGTGCAGCAGTGCGGCCGCCATCGCCAGTCGTTGCTTGTAGCCGCCTGGCAGTTGCGAGCTGGTGGTGCGCAGGTGTTCGCCGAGTTCGAACTGCTGCGTAGCCCAGGCGATGCGGGCGCGCTTGCGCTCGCCGCGCAGTCCGTAGGCGCTGGCGAAGAACTCGAGATTTTCGAGCACACTCAGCGGGCCGTAGAGCGCGAACTTCTGCGCCACATACCCCAGGCGGGCGCGCGCCGAGGCCGACGCGCTGCGTACGTCGGCGCCGGCCACGCGCAACTGGCCTGCGGTCGGTACCAGTAGTCCGCACAGCATGCGAAAGGTGGTGGTCTTCCCAGCCCCGTTGGGGCCGAGCAGGCCGAAGATCTCGCCGCGCCGAACCTCGAAGCTGATGTGATCGACCGCGGTAAAGGCTCCGAATTTCTTCAGCAACCGCTGCACCTGCACCACCGCATGCCCGGCGTGGCCGGCGACCGGACGGGTAACGGATATCGGCGGCAATCGTTCGCGCTCGACGGCGGTGCGCAGCAGCATCATGAATCCGTCTTCGAAGCGTGGCAGCACCGGATCGACCGCCAGCCCCTCAAGTGCATGCTCGATGACAGCCGGCTTCCCGACGGCGGCGCGAACGAAACGCACGCGGCCGCCATCAGGCACGGCATCGACCACGTCCGGCTCGTCCAGCAGCCGCGCCTGCAATGCGCGCGCGGATTGCTGCGCCGACGGGACGGCCACGAAGCAATGCCCCGCGGCCATGGCGGCCACCTGCTGCGGCGATCCCTGCGACAGCACTTTACCCTGATGCAGCAGGATCACATGGCTGCAGCGCTCGGCCTCATCCAGATAGGCGGTGCTCAGCACCACGGTCAGGCCCTGCTCGGCGACCAGCTGGCGCACGATGTCCCACAGCTCGCGCCGCGATATCGGATCGACACCGACTGTAGGCTCATCCAGCAGCAGCAGCTCGGGCGATCGCACCAGGGTGCAGGCCAGGCCAAGCTTCTGTTTCATGCCACCGGACAACTGACCGGCGAGACGCGAGCGGAACGGACCGAGCGCGGTCATATCGAACAGCGCCGGGTAGCGTTGCGCGCGCCCGTCCGCGCTCACGCCGTGCAGATCGGCATAGAGATCCAGGTTTTCCTGCACGGTCAGGTCCTCGTACAGACCAAAGCGTTGCGGCATGTAGCTGATCCGGTCCTGCACCTGTTGCGGGTCGCTGGCGATATCGATGCCGAGCACGCTGAGCGATCCGGCATCGACGTGCAGCAGGGCCGCCGCCAGGCGCATCAGCGTGGTCTTGCCGGCGCCGTCCGGACCCACCAGCGCCGTGAGTTCTCCATAGCGCGCCTCGAACGAGACCCCGTGCAGCGCCTGCACCGGCGATTCATCTTTGCGCTGGAACCGCTTATGCAGCTGCTGTGCGACCAAGGCGGGTGCGCGAGCGTTCATGCGCCGTCACGTCGCAGCGACAGGTGCACGGTCGCGGGCATTCCAAGACGCAGCTTGTCGCCCGGATCGTGCACGAACACGCGGATTTCATACACCAGGCTGGAACGCAGTTCCGTAGTTTCCACCGACTTGGGTGTGAATTCCGCAACCGGCGAGATGAAGCCGACCCAGCCGGGAAAACTCTGACCGCTGAAGGCATCGACCGTCACCGTGGCGCGCATGCCTTCGTGTACCGAACCCAGATCCGGCTCACCCACATAGGCGCGCACCCATTTCGGATCGGTGATTGCCAGCGTAAAGGCCGTCTTCTGCGGCGAGGCGATCTCACCCGGCTCGACGATGCGTGAGCGCACCACGGCATCGAGCGGCGCCAACAGATCGGCATCCTTGAGCTGCTGCTGCTGCAGCGCCAGCTGCGCCTGGTTGGCACGCAGCTGCGCGTCACCCTGCGCGACGTCCTCCTTGCGCGGACCGGCGAGCTGCAGCGCCAGCGCCTTGTGATTCACCGCCAGCTTGGCGTCGGCGTCATCGAGCGCGGCTTTGGCTGCATCCATGTCCTGGCGACTGACCGCCCGACCGGACGAACCGTCGGATAACGTGCGCAGGCGTTCATACTGCGCGCGCGTGTTGACGGCATCGGCCGCGGCGGCGGCGGCATTGGCGCGAGCCTGCGCGATTTCTTCCGGGCGGTTGCCGTGGTGGAGACGATCGACCACCTGCTGCTGGGCGGCCACATCGGCCTCGGCCTTGGCCACCTGCGGCGCCAGCCGGTTGGTCTCGAGCCGCGCCAGCAGCTGTCCCTGCCTGACGTGATCGCCCTCCTGCACCAGCACCGCGGCGATGCGTTCGCTGCCGTTGAACGGCAGCTCCACCTGGCGCAGATCCACATTGCCGTACAGGCTGAGCTCGGTGCGCTCGCGCTGCCGGCCCGTGAACCACCACAGCGCCACCACGATCGCGATGACAACGACCAGTCCGCTAGCGAGAACAACAGCCAGTCGCGTCATCTTGGGCATGCGGTCACCTGCCTGCAGCGCAGTTAAGAGCAGTCCCGCAGCTCAAGTCAACCGCCCGTCAGGCCTGGCTCCCCGCGGTGCACGGTTCCATGGGATTGAGTTCCACGCGCCGGTCGAGCATGTCGCTGGCATCGTCGCGCCCGGTGCCGATGAGATTTTCACGTGAACCCACTCCCGCGGCCACGATCCGCTTTTCCAGCACTGCCTGATCGGTTTCGAGGCGTGATTGGATATATTCCGCCCGCAGCAGCGACAATCGATCATTCAGGGCGGCAGTCCCCGACGGACTGGTGTGGCCGGTAACCCGAAGACAGACCTGGTCGGCGACCGCCCTGCTCGCGATTTGGTGGATCCACATGTCATAGCTGCCGCTAAAAAAACCGCTATCCCTCACCAGTCTGATGGAACCGGGACGGAATAAGAATTTGACCGCTAGCCGCTTCCTGCGCAGTCCGTAGTCCACGAGATCGCCAAACGCCGCCGTGGCCGGGCCGCTGCGACCGAGCTTTGTCAGCGAAAGGTAAATGCCGTTATAGACGCGCAGCTGTTCGCCTGCCGGGCTCTTGCGGGCGGTCCTGTACAAATCGAGCGCCTCGGCATAGTGCCCTTCCTGATAGGCATTGCCCGCCTCGCTCACCAAAGCGGCTGCAAGTAAGCCATCCAGATATTCCGGTCTGATCGGATCGCCGACTTTGCTACCTTTGCAGGTAGCAATGTAAGCCTGAATGCTCGGATCTTCCGTCCAGATTGGACTGTCGCCAAACGCGGCGGCGGGAGTCGCATCCACGTCCTGCATTCGAGCTCTTGCGACTGACTTGGCGACGATTTTTCCGGTTTTGAGATCTCCCATGACGAGGCAAAACCAGTATGACTCCCTCTGTCCAGCAGGATTTAGTTCAGCGTTGATGGGAGTGAATGTGCCGATTAAGAAGCGTGGCTGCCGCTCGAGGCTCTGCGATGTAATGGGCTGAGCCGTGTATTGTGGGAACTCCTTCTTCATGAGACTCACGATGCGGTCCTGAATGCTTTGGGTCGCGCTGGATTGATAGCCGGTAATCCCATCGACCAGGGGATCGATCACCACCATCGCAGGCGTCGCCTCAGGCGCTGGCGCGGCTGTCAGCACCGCGTGTGTGGCGTTTGCCACCGCTTCGTCGAAGGAGAGGATCGGTGGCGCTAGGGGCGCCGAAGTGACGGTTGGCGGCGCAACGCCGGCCGCCGGCGGCGAACTGTGTGGCTGCGGCAGACTCTTATCGCAGCCGGCGGCGAGCGCGCAGAGCAATGCACTGTTGACGGTTCGCCGTGAGATAGGCGCGATCCTTGCCATGGAACGTCTCTCCAAGCTGGGCCTTGAGCGTTGATTTCGGCGTCTAATGAAAGTTGACAGAGCAGCTTGTTGTGGCTGATCCGCATTACCGTCAACGTCGACCGCCTCGCCGCCGATTCTAACGCGATGAATAGCCGGTTTTGGAAGCTCAGCGGATCCGGGGAACTTGCGGTACAGTTAAAGTGCGACCGGGAAAGATCTCGAACGCGGCGCACGGCCTGGCCATCGTGGCGCATTGCAGCAAACCATGATTCACAGTGGCACCTACCCAAGACCCGGGCAGCCCGCAGGCCGGAATGCCGCGCGCCTGCGCGCCGCTCTGTTCGCCGGGTTGCTGCCGCTGCTGGCGCCGGCGGCGGGACTGGCTCAATCGGCGCTGCTGCCGCTGGCCTATCAGAAGTTCGAACAGGCCCGGGAGGCCAACGATTTCACGGCCGCCGAAGCCTACGGGCGCAGCGCGCTGGTGGCGGCCGAGAGCACCCCCGGCACCGATCCACATGAGCTCACCGATCTGCTTCGCAGCCTGGGCGACGTATCGATCAAGGCCGGTGACGATCAGCAGGCGCTGAAGTTCTATCGACGCGCGCTGGCGATGCAGGAGTCCGAGCTCAGTTCCGATCACCCGGACCTGGTGCCATTGCTGACGCAGCTGGCGAACCTACAGATAAAGGACCGGCACTACGCGGATGCCGAAGCCTTGCTGCAGCGGCAATTGAGGATTGAACGCGCTGCCTACGGCGAGCGCCACGAGAACGTACTGGCAACGCTGCAACAGCTGCGTGACGTGTATCGCGCCGCCGCCGACACCGAGGCACTGGCACGCACCGAGCAGCAGATCAAGCTTTTCGGCTCGACCTCAAAAGAGCTGGCCGTTGCGCCCGCCCCGCAGGGCCCCATCGCGGCCAGGGATCGCCGCTACAAGCTCAATCAGGGCTACGCCACGGTGCGCGTGTTCTATGGAACCGATCGCAAGGCCACCGGATCGCCCAAGCCGGCTGAAGTTTACGGCATCGAACGCGGCGATCTGCAATACGGCTACCTGGACGTCACCATTCCGGCAGTGCATCAGGAGGCCGAACTGGAAACGCGCTCCCGCTGGGACATGGTGTCCTATTTTGTGGGCCCAGCCGGACTCCGGAGCCGCTACGTGCTGCTCGATTCGGTCACGCCGCAGACCAGGGACGGGTTCCTGAGCGCGCTGCGCAAGCAGATCAAGGACGCGCCTTCGAAAGACGTGTTCATCTTCGTGCATGGTTTCAACTCGACCTTCGAAGATGCCGCCAGGCGATGTGCGCAGCTGGCCTACGATCTGGACTTCGACGGCACGCCGATGATGTTCAGCTGGGCGTCCGCCGGCAGCGCCACCGCCTACATCAAGGATGAGGCCACGGTCACGTCCAGCGGCCGGAAAATGGCGCAAATGCTGGATGACGTGGTGGCCCAATCCGGCGCCGAGCATATCCATCTAATCGCCCATAGCATGGGCAATCGCGCGCTGATCGAGGCACTGCAGACCTATCTGGCGGCACGTGACGCCAACAATCGCCAGCACATCTTCGGCCAGATCGTGTTCACCGCGCCCGATGTCGATCGGGAATACTTCGTCGGGGCCATTAAATCGCTGACCGGCGCCGCTACGCGCGTCACCCTGTACGCCTCGAACTCGGACCTGGCGCTTCAATCCTCGCAGATTCTGCACGACGCGCCGCGAGCGGGACTGGCGGGCGCCAACATCATCTCACTGCCCTACATCGACACCATCGATATGTCGGCGGTGCCGGCCGACAGTCTCGGTCACAACTATTTTGCGGCCAGCAGCGGTGCCATCTACGATCTGTTCCGCCTGTTCTGGCGCGGCGACCCGCCGCCGAAACGCTGCGGCATGACCGATCAGAAGGCCGGCGGCGCGCTCAGCGTATGGCTGTTCAATGTGGACGTCTGCAAAGGCAATGACCTGCTGGAAGCGGGCGTGCTGTTCAAGCGACTGGGCGATCATGCGCAGGCGCAAGTTCAGGCCTACATCTTGACTTTGACCGATCCAACGCAGAAGCAGCAATGGTCGCTGATCCTGAAGCGGCTCAACGTTTTGCTGGCGCCCGAGGCTCAGGCGTTGCCGGCGACAGCACCGGCGACCGCGACGGCCGCCGCAGGAGCGGCGGTGAGATGAAACCGGCGTTGGCGCGTCCTCTGGTTTGCGTGCTGGCCGTGTCCCTGTTGCCGCTCGATGCGGCCTACGCGGGCCCGAACGATCCGGCTATACACGCCTACGTGAACGACAGCTGCATCGTCGCCGATGAGCCCTTTCTGCTGCCACCCCCACAACCTGGCGACCCCGCGGATCAAACCACCACCCGCTTCCTGCCGCTGTTGGGCCTGGTGGTTGGCAAGCTCACCGAAATGCTGATCACTCACATGGTCAATGCCTCCTCCGAGCACATCAAGGCCGGTGCCATCCGCAAGGACACGCGCTATGCGACGTCGAAGGAGATGAATCTCTACCGGGCGGAGTTTCAGCCGGAACCGACGGTGCGGCTGAATGCCAAGCTCGGCTGCATGACCATTGTGGCTGCAAAATTCAAACCCGAGTCCACCGAGTGCAGCGCGGACTATGTGCCGAAGCTGCTGACACGCGAGACGATGAAATTGCCGGAAAGCGAGTGGAAGAGCTCCCGGACCGACGACTCGATCGAAAACCAGCTGCGACGCGCCAACATATGCGTGGACGGCAAGGCTCGCGCCGTATACGAGGCGCGCTTCGAGTTTTCCGAGGACGGCACCGCCTATCGCCTGAAGAACGCCGGCTATCAAATCGAATCGCTGCTGACTACGCAGGATAAGGGCGCCACACGCAGCACGTTTTATACGCTGGAGATCTCGCAGCCCGGCACCTCCGAGCAGCGCGAGACCTTGTCCACGGCCTGGGTGCGACTGGGCACGGTAAGTGCCGGCGCCCATGGCACAGCCACGGCTGGCGACTCGCCGCCGTGGTTGAGGGTGCCGGCTCTGACCACGGAGGCACGGCGTGCCTACGAACAGAAGACCAACGTTCATCAGCAGGTCATGGGCGAGATCGACGCCCTCAAGCGCGCACTGACGCGCAACCAGCGCGAGCTGGCGGCCCTGGATCAGCGCATTGCGGCGGCCAGCGGCGAGCTGGCCGCGGGCTTGAGTCAGGAGCGCACCCGGGTTGCGGTGCAGATCCAGACGCAGCAGGCGGAGCTTGAGGCCACCAATGCCGAATACCAGGATCTGCCGCAAACGCCGCTCGAATTCATGCCGGTAACGATCGAGGTCGCCGTGACCGAGAGCGAGTCGGAAAAAACCGCGCAGCTGGAGCTAGCCAGCATTGTCAACATCACTGGTGGGCAACTCGCGTCCGCCGGGGGCACGGCAAGTGCCGGGCTGTTTTCAAAGTCGCTCGACCTGAGCGACCACGCTGTGCGGCCGGATCCGGCCGCCGAGCTGGCCAGCACGCGCGCACGCTACTTCGATGCACTGGTCGCGGTCAAAACGGGCGGTGCGGCCGCTCCCGGCGAGGACGCCAAGCACAATCTTGCCGAGGCCAGAATGAAATACAACGACGCCCGGCGCGCGCTCGGGCTGGAGCTGGTCGAATGAAGTCAATCAATCAGGTCGCCAATGGCGATCGCCGGGGCGAACGCCAGCGGCGCTGCCGGCATCTAGGCGCGGTGATTGCCGCCGCATGGCCGCTCCTGGTCTACGGCGGCGACGCTGTGGTGTCGGATGCGCAGATCCAGCAGGCGCTGCAAGCAGCGCCGGCAACTCCGGCACCGCCCGCGACCGGGACGACGCGCGGCCTGCGGGTGCAGGCGAGGACCGAAACCAAGCAGATGATCGATCTGAATATTCCGTTTGAATTCAATTCCAGCGAATTGCAGCCGCAGGCCACCGCTCAGCTCAAGCAACTGCGCTCGGCGCTCACCTCGGCGGCGCTCAGCAAGGATCGATTCATGGTCGCCGGGCACACCGACGCCAAAGGCAATCCGCAGTACAACCAGCAACTGTCGGAGCTGCGTGCCGAGGCGGTGCGGCGCTATCTGGTGGACAACGGCGTCGAGCCTCAGCGTCTGCAGGCGGTCGGCTACGGCGCCGAACATCTGGCGCAACCCGATCACCCCGAAGACGCGGTCAATCGAAGAGTGGAAATCCGCAATCTGGGTGAAATTCCCTAGCCGCCATGGACAAACACATCGGCATGCGCTGCACCAGCCGCTACCTCTCGCTACTGGGTCTCGCGCTATTATGCTGGGCGCCCCGCCCGGGTTGTGCCGAGCAGCGCGCCTTGCTGGTTGGCGTGGGCAAACTCGATATTCCGGGCAACGATCTGCCGAGCATCGACCTGGATCTCGACCGCATGCATGAGATGCTCAATCTCATGGGTTTCGAGGATCGCCAGATCCACACGCTGCAGGACGAGGCCGCAACCTCGACCGCGGTCATCGCCGAATTCAACGGCTGGCTGAAGCAGGGGGTACAGCCAAACGACCGCGTGGTGTTCTACTTCAGCGGTCACGGCAGCAACATTCCCGACCTGCGCGGCGACCAGGACGATAATGTCAGCCAGGTGCTGGTCACCCACGACGTCAAGCGTATCCGCGACAAAGGCAGCGCCTCGCTCGGCGGCGTGCTGCCGGATTTTCAGATATCGGATCTGCTGGCGGCGATTCCGAGCCGCAACGTCCTGTTCATCGTCGACTCCTGCCACTCCGGCACCGTGACGCGTTCCTTCAGCATGGACAACCACAGTCTGGGCAACGCGCCGGTGTTCGTTAAGTCCTACGACTATCCGGGCATGCCGACTCCCCCGCCTCATGCCGTCGCACGCGGCCTGGCCACCTCGAAGGAGCGCAAGGAGCCGCAGTGGGATCCGCACGCCAACTACATCGCGATTACCGCGGCTGCCGACAACCAGGAAGCGATCGGCACCATGAATGGCGGCGTCTTTACCCTTGGCTTGACCGAATCCGTCAAACGGCTTACCAGCGACGGCAAGAATCCGACTCCCAGGGAACTACGCGACGACGCCGACGCGTACATTCGCAGCAAGGTCGACAAGGACCAGATTCACACGCCGCAGATCATGGGCAACGAGAAACTGGCTGATGCCCCGATCGAGGTGATTGCACTGAATGCCTCGAATGGCCCCAATCGAAAGCGGGTGCTCGAGTTGGTCGCTCAGCAGCCGCAGCACATCGCCATGACGGCGTCGCGCAGCCAATACGCGGTCGATGAGCCGGTGAAGTTGACCTTGAATATCCCGGCGGACGGATTTCTCAATGTGGTCAGCGTGGATTCAAAGGACGCCGCTACGGTGCTGTTTCCGAACGGCATCCAGCAGAACAACGCCGTGAGCGCCGGCACATTCACCTTCCCGACCGCGCAAATGGCGTTTGATCTGCTGGCGACAGAGCCCACCGGGCCGACGCTGGTGGCCGCGTTCCTGAGCCCCGATCCGATCAATTTCTATCAGGAGACGGTGGACGATCGCGATCCGGCCGGCAACATCAAGGTGGACTTCCCGTCGTTGTCGCACACCGCCACCCGCGCCATCCAGGTGGCGGCCCGCAAGAAGGAGATCTATGCGGCGCAACTTGATGTGCAGATCGTCGCTGCGTCCGCCGGCAAGCACTAACCCGCGGGCGTCGCAGAGCGGGTAAATCGCTCCAGCGCAATGGCCGGAACCTCCGGCAGCACCCGTCCGTCGTCTTTTGGGGCACCAAGCCGCGTGCCGACCGGCACCACGCCGGCCCAGATCGGCAGCGCATAATCGACGTCATCGTCCACCGGCGGGCCACTGCGGATCTTGGCCGAAACTTCCGCCAGCGGCAGCGCCAGAACGCTGGTTTGTTTGAGTTCCAGTTCATTGGGCCAGCGCACCTCATCCCATCGTCCCGGCACCACATGATCGGTAATCAATTGCAGGGCACGCATTTTCTCGTCCTTGGCATCCACCAGATGCGCACTGCCTATCATCACGACCGACCGGTAGTTGATCGAATGATGAAACGCCGAGCGCGCCCGTCCAGCAGCGTCACGGTGATGCAAACCGGTACGCCCTGCGTCAGGGTACGCAACGTGCGGCCGACCGCTGAGCCGTGAACATAGATCGTGTCGCCGGCGCGGGCGTAGACCGTTGGGATGACGTAAGGCTGGGCGTCCACCGCGAAGCCAACATGACAGATGAAACCTTCGTCCAGGATGGCGTGCACCGCAGGCTTGTCGTAGCTGCCACGCTTGGGCAACCGGCGAATCTTGGTACGGGAGGTCGGAGGGTAGTTATCCATGTGATGGCCCTGCTTTCATCTGAACCGCTTCCAGTCCTTGAGAATCTCGCGCGCGGCATTGTGTCCGGGAATACCCGAGACGCCGCCGCCCGGGTGGGTCGAGGAGCCGCACTGGTAGAGCCCGGCCAGCGGCGTGCGATAGTCGGCCCAGTGCGGCGCGGGTCGCTGCCAGAACAGCTGGTCGGCGCTCAGCTCGCCGTGAAAGATGTGGCCCTGCGGCAGACCCACGATCGCCTCCAGATCCGGCGCCACCAGCGTCTCGATATCGATGATCTGCCCGGAAAAGCCCGGCGCCATATCATCCAACACATTGAGCGCGGCGCTTGTCAGATTGCGCTTCTCGTCAGCCCACGACGCGTTGGATCTGAGTTTATAAGGCGCGTGGCCGCCGAAGACGTTGATCACGTGCTTGCCCGCCGGAGCCAGCGAATCATCCACGATCGTCGGCACCACCGGTGTCAGGAACGGCTTGGCCGAGTACCAGCCATACTTTGCGTCATCGTAGGCGCGCTCCAGGTAGTCGATACCTGGTGCGATGTGCACGTAGGTCGGATATGCGAACCCGGCCTTGGCCGCATCGAAGGCCCGGTAGCGCGGCGGTTCGTGCGCGGCAATATTCATCTTGAACGCGGTTGAAAACGTCCGGAACGAATCGATTTCCGACAGCAGCTCCGACGGCAGGTGCTCTGGAGCCACCAGCCGGCGGAACAGCGTTGCCGCCGAGGCGTTGGAAACGACGACCTTGGCGTGAAACTCGCGCCCGTCGGCCACGCGGACACCGCTCGCACGTCCGGCGTTGACCAGCACCTGCGCTACCGGCGAGTCGGTCAGAACCTGCATGCCGAAGCGCTGGCCGGATCGGGTTATTGCGCCGGTGATGGCTCCCATGCCTCCGCGGATGAAGCCCCAGCCTCCGGCGCCCTGATGCTCGCCCATCAGATGATGCATGATCACGTAGGCGGTACCCGGCGATTTGGGACCGGCAAAGGTCCCGATCGATGCGTAATACGCGATCACCGCCTTGATGATGTCATTCTCGAACCAGACGGAAAGGTAGTCGTAGGCACTCTGCGTCAGCAGGTCGACCAGCCGATATGCCCGATCGCCGATGGTTCGCTGCCGCCACAACAGCGCGGCCGTTTGCTTGAAACTCTTCCAGCTGCGCTTGACGGGATCAACCGGCGTCTCGAACAGCAGCTTACGCACCACGCCCGCGGATTGCTCCAATTGACGCGCAAATTCCGGGTAGATGTCCGCGTCGTGGCGCGAAAATCGCGCGAATTCGGCCTGCGTCTTTTTGATGTCGTCGCTATAGATGATGTAGTCGGTACCGCCAAGGGGACAGAACAGATCATTTGCCGGCAGTACCGCAAGCCCCAATGCACCGAGTTCGAGTTCGCGGATCACACGCGGGTGCAGCAGGCTCATCACGTAGGAGAATCTGGAGGCGCGGAAACCGGGGCTGAATTCCTCGGTCACGGCCGCCCCACCGACAATGCCACGGCGTTCCAGCACCAGTGTGTCCAGGCCAGCCTTGGCCAGGTATGCGCCACAGACCAGGCCGTTGTGCCCGGAGCCGATGACTATGACATCGTGTCTGCTCTTCATGTCATTGCGTGCCGTTGGGGTTTAATATCGAGTATAGGGCAGATGTTGCACCGGCGAGGATAAGGGCTTGTACGTTCCTGAGCACTTTAAAGAGTCGCGCATCGAGGTACTGCGCGGTTTGGTCCAGCGATATCCTTTAGGCACGCTGGTCGCGGTAACCTCGGAGGGCATTACCGCCAACCACATCCCGATGCAGCTGCTGGCTGCGGCCGGCGGCCCGGGCCTGTTGCGCGGCCATATCGCGCGCGCCAATCCACTGTGGCGACTGCTGGAGAACGGCGCCCCGGTGCTGGCAGTTTTCATCGGCCCCGATCACTACGTATCGCCGTCCTGGTACCCGAGCAAGCGCGAGCACGGCAAGGCGGTACCGACCTGGAATTACGCCACGGTGCACGTGCACGGACACATCCGGTTCATCGATGATGCGGGCTGGTTGCGAAGCCTGGTCGAATCACTGACCGACGAGCACGAGCAGGGAATCGTCAACCGCTGGAGAATCAGCGACGCTCCGGCGGATTTCATCGCCGGCATGGTGCGTGCGATCGTCGGCTTCGAGATCCAAGCGTCGACCATTGAAGGCAAAGTCAAGGCGAGCCAGAATCGTTCGGCCGCCGATATTGCCGGAGTGGCCGAGGCGCTGCGTGCAGCGGGACTGCCGCCCGGAGACGTGGCGCAGCTGGCTCTCGAGCCCCGGGCCTGAATTCAGGCGAAATAGTCAGCCGCCGCCGTCTCATCCGCCGGCGCACGTCGGGCGCCCAGCACATTGAACACTGGCGTGAGCACCACCGTCACTACCAGATTGAGGATGACGGTATAGACGGCGATATAGCCCGGGAACGTGTAGCCCGCCAGCACCAGCGGATAGGCCGGCTTGAGGTTCACCGCGATCGCCATGGCCGTGCCCGCGAATGTGCCGGCCGCCCACCCAAGCAGCAGCGCCCAATCATTGAACCGGCGGGTGTAGACGCCAAGCATGACCGACGGCAGCGTCTGAATGATCCAGATGCCGCCGAGCAGCTGCAGCTGGATGGCATACTGGGTCGGCACGAACAGGATGAATATCAGCGCACCGAACTTGACGATCAGCGATACCAATTTCGCCATCCGCGATTCCTGGCGATCGGTCGGATTCCTGTTGATGAATTCACGGTGGATATTCCGTGTATAGAGGTTGGCCGCCGCGATCGACATGATCGCCGCCGGCACCAGGGCGCCGATGGCGATCGCCGCAAAGGCAACGCCCACGAACCAGGACGGAAAGCTGTGAAGCAGCAGCGCGGGCACGGCAAAGTTGTTGCCGAACTGCTTGAAGCCGCCGGCATATTCCGGACGGCTGGAGACGCCGGCGGCGATGGCGAAGAAGCCGAATAACGCGAGCAGGCCAAGCATGAAGGAGTAGCCCGGTAGCATGGCCGCATTGCGGCGGATCGCGTGACCGCTGCTGGCGCTCAGGATACCGGTGAGGCTATGGGGATACAGGAACAGCGCCAGCGCCGAACCCAGAGCCAACGTCGCGTAGCTGCCGTAGGCACCGGTGGTGTTGGGTCCCGGAACCGCCAGCAGCAGTTTCTGCGCCGGCACGGCGGCAAATATTTTCCCAAAGCCGCCCAGTTCGATCGGGATCACGATTATCGCCGTGAAAGCGGTAATGTAGATGAGAATGTCCTTCACGATCGCGATCGATGCCGGCGCACGCAGCCCGCTGGAATAGGTGAAGGCGGCCAGCACCAGGAAGGCAATGATCAACGGCAGGTCGGCAGCAAATCCGTTGCCGGAAATGCCCAGCGCGCCCACCACGACCTGGATGCCCACGAGTTGCAAGGCAATGTAAGGCATGGTCGCGACGATCCCGGTGATGGTGACCGCCAGCGCCAACCAGCGGTTGCCAAAACGCCCGCGCACGAAATCGCCCGAGGTGACGTAGCCGTGTTTGCGGCACACGTTCCACAGGCGCGGAAACACCAGGAACAGGAACGGATAGATCACGATGGTGTAGGGCACGGCGAAGAACGCGACCGCACCTTGGCCGAACGCGAGCGCGGGAACGGCGATGAAGGTATAGGCGGTGTAGACGTCGCCGCCAACCAGGAACCAGGTGACGAGGGTACCGAAACGCCTGCCGCCGAGGCCCCACTCGTACAGCAGGTTCAGATCGCCCTTGCGCCAACGGGCGGCTGCAAACCCCAACCAGGTAATCATGGCGAACAGCAGCACAAAAATGCTGAGCGCAATCCAGTTCACTTCCTGCACGACATTCCCCCCGTTAGCCGGCGCCGTGAAACTTCGTTAATCGCGCGTGGCCAGATAGATAACCGCGGTGATGATCGCGCTGATGATCACCCACAGCATCTGGTACCAGTAGAAGAACGGGATGCCGATCCAGCGCGGCTCGGCGCTGTTGTAGAACGGCGGCCAGAGAACGGCGACGAACTGAACCATAAACAGCAGGTACCACCAGCTCCATCCGCCGCGCTTGTTTTGGGCATTATTCATGGCCAGGATCCCCGTCAGAAGTGCGCTGGACGCCAATTTATACTTTTGTCTTTTGCCTGACCAGCGCCACACCGGTCGCCGTCATCATCAGCGCTGGCCGGACGCCAAGTCACCGAACAGGTTCTTCAGCCCCTGGGGTTGCGAGCGCCAGTACTGCGGCGGTGCTGCGACGGTCGCGTGAAGGTGGGCGGCCGCGTGCCAGGGCCAGCGCGGATCGTAGAGCATCGCGCGTGCCAGCGCGATCATATCCGCCTTGCCACTGGCAACGATGTCTTCGGCCTGCTGGAATTCGGTGATCAGCCCGACCGCCATGGTATTGATGCCGCTGGCCTGCTTCACGGCCTGTGCAAAGGGCACCTGATAGCCGGGGGCAAGGGGAATTTTCTGCAGCGGCGACAGGCCACCCGAGGATGCGGCGAGCCAGTCGGCACCCCGCTTTTGCAGCGCGCGCGCATAGGCGATGGTCTGCTCCAGGTCCCAGCCTCCATCGACCCAATCGGTCGCCGAGACCTTCACGCCGACAGGCTTGTCGGACGGGAAAGCGGCCCGCACGGCGTCGAACACCTCGAGCGGGAAGCGCAGGCGATTTTCCAGTGACCCACCGTATTCGTCGGTGCGCCGATTGGCGAGCGGCGACAGAAATTCATGCAGCAGATAGCCATGCGCGGAATGAATCTCGATTGCGTCCAGCCCTAAGCGCGCCGCCCGCGTGGCCGCATCCGCGAACGCGTGGCGCACGCGCGCCAGGCCCGCCGCATCCAGTGCCAGCGGTGCGGGCTCGCCCTCCTTATACGCCAGTGGCGATGGCGCTTGCGGCAACCAGCCGCCCTGCGCGATCGGAATGAGCTGGCCGCCCTCCCACGGCACGCGACTCGAGGCCTTGCGTCCGGCGTGCGCCAGTTGCACCGTGATGGCAATGTTCGAATATCGGCGCACCGCGGCCAGCACCGGCTGCAGCGCGCCTTCCGTGCGCTGGTCCCAGAGGCCAAGGCAAGCCGGTGTGATGCGGCCGTCGGGTTCGACCGCCGTCGCCTCGATGCACAACATGCCGGCGCCCGACAGCGCAAGATTGCCCAGGTGCATCAGGTGCCAGACACTTGCCTCACCACGGTCGGCTGAGTACTGGCACATCGGTGACACCACGATGCGATTGGTAACGACCACGCTACGCAGCGTAAATGGCGTGAACAAAGCGCTCATGACGACTCCCTTACACCAGGAAACATGACGCGCGACAGCGAACGCCATTGGTTAACGTGAAATCCAGCCACGCCGGTGAGGCGCAGCTATCGCCGCGTGCCGCGAGCTTCAGGCCCTATTCTCCGGCGTGCGCCGCGGGCTCGGCGGCCGAGCCGCCGGGGGTCGACAACGAAGCCAGCAGCATCGACAGCCGCTGCGGATCCAGCGGCTTGATGCAATGAGTATCGAACCCGGCCTCGCGTGAGCGCTTGCGATCGCTCTCCTGGCCCCAGCCACTCAGGGCCACCAATTTTGCGGCACGGCCCCAGGGCTGCGAGCGGATGCGGCGCGCGACCTCGTAGCCATCCATGCCGGGCATGCCGATGTCGAGCAGCACCAGATCGGGGCGCACGCGGGTCGCCGCTTCCAGGGCCTGCACCCCATCCACCGCCTTGTGGATTTCGTGTCCGCCCAGTTGCAGCAACCGGGCGAGAGTCTCGAGCGCATCGCGATTATCATCGGCCAGCAGGATCCGTCGTGCCGCCATGGACATCGTCGGCCCGGGAGCCTGTTCCACATCCGCGTGCACGGCGGATGCGGCGCCGTCATTTTTCTTGCGCGGCAGCCGCACGACGAACTCACTGCCCTTGCCGGGCCCATCGCTGGAGGCCTGCACATCGCCGCCGTGCATCTCGGCTAGGCGCTTGGCCAGGGCCAGACCTATCCCGAGGCCGGTCTGGCTGCGCCCGTTGAGCTGCGACGCCTGGGCAAACAGATCGAACACCAGCGGCAGCACCTCGGGCTCGATGCCAATGCCATTGTCGCGTACCCGTATCTCGACATCGTCGCCGATCGATCCGGCGGTAAGCTCGATGCGGCCACCATCGTCGGTATACTTGATTGCGTTGCTCAGTATGTTGCCGACGATCTGCGTCAGACGCGTCAGGTCGCCATCGAGCAGCAGCGGCTCCGGCTCGACCTTGACGACCAGCTCATGGCGCTGGACGACCAGCATCGGTTGCACCGTCTCGACCGCCCGCTCCACGACGGTCGCAAGCTCGATGCTCTCCCGAACGACATTGATCTTGCCACGGGTAATGCGCGACACATCGAGCAGATCGTCCACAAGTTTCGTCAGATGTCGGACCTGGCGCTCGATTACTTCGCGTGTCCAGACCAGCTGCTCCGGCGGCAGTTGTGGGCTGCGCATCAGTTGCACGGCGTTGTGGATGGGAGCCAGCGGATTGCGCAGCTCGTGCGCCAGCATGGCCAGGAACTCATCCTTATGGCGATTGGCTTCACGCAGCGTGCTGTTGAGCTGTTCCAGCTCGCGGTTTTTCTCGACCTGAAGCGTCGAGTTCGCCAGGGCGAGTCTGGAGTTTGCTTCCGCAAGGCTGCGATTGACCTGTCGCAGCTCCCGTCGCTGACAGTACAGCTCCACCAGCACCGCCACCTTGCTGCGCAGTATCTCCGGCACCACCGGAATCGACACGTAGTCGACCGCCCCGAGCTTGTAGCCCTGGAGACGATCTAGATCGCTGATATTCACCCCGGTGATGAAGATGATCGGGGTCTTCTCGTAGCGTGGATGTTCATGAATCAGAGTCGCGGTCTCAAATCCGTCCATGCCCGGCATGTTCACGTCGAGCAGCACCACCGCAAACTCGTCCGACATCAGCTTTTCCAGGGCTTCCGCACCGGAGCGCGCCATGACCAGCGTCTGGCCGAGATCGCGCAGGATTGATTCGTACGACAGCAGCCGGGCCGGCTGATCATCAACCAGCAGGATATTTACCTTGTCGTGCGAGGCTTGCATGATCTCTAGCGGTGCAGCCACATCCGTACCAGCGACAGCAGTTGCTCGGTATTTACCGGCTTGGCCACGTAGTCCGAAGCGCCCGCCTCGAGGCATTTCTCGCGATCGCCCTTCATCGCCTTGGCGGTCAGGGCGATGATCGGTAGCTGGCGGAACTCCTGCTTTCCACGGATGCGGCGCATGGTCTCGTAGCCGTCCATCTCCGGCATCATGATGTCCATCAGTATCAGCGCCAGATCGGCCGTTTCCTCCACCAGGCGTATGGCATCCTGACCATTGGTGGCATTTATCACCTGCATGTTGTGGCGCTCGAGCAAACTGTTGAGCGCGAAGATATTTCGAACATCGTCATCCACCACCAGCACCTTGCGATTGAGCAACGGTTCGTCGCTTTGGTGCAGCGCCTCGATCATTTTCTGCTTCGACTCCGGCAGATCTGCGATCACGCGGTGCAGAAACAAAGCGGTCTCATCCAGCAGGCGCTCCGGGGACTGCACGCCCTTGAGCACGATGCTCTTGGCCTTGCGTCGTAACTCGCTCTGCTCGTTGTCCGACAATTCACGCCCGGTAAACACCACCACCGGCACATGGCTGTACTCGGCATCCACCTGCATGCGATCGAGCAGCTCGAATCCGGACATGTCCGGCAGGCGCAGATCGAGCACCATGCAGTCAAAATTGTGCTCACCGAGCCGTTCCAGCGCCTCGGCTCCGGAACTTGCGGTCGTAATGGCTACATCGTCGTGTCCGATCAGCTCGCGAATGCTCAGCTGTTCCGCCGGGTCATCCTCGACCACCAGTAACTCGCGTACCCGAGGCTCGGCAAAGCGCTTGACCCGATCCAGCGCCGTTTCCAGGCCTTCGGTGGTCAGTGGCTTGTTGATGAACGAATAAGCACCGCGCTCCAGGCCGTACTGCCGCTCTTCCTCGATGGTAAGGATCTGCACCGGAATATGACGGGTCGCTGGGTCGCGCTTGAGTTGACTCAGGACTGTCCAGCCAAGCATGTCGGGCAGGAACACGTCGAGCGTGATTGCAGTCGGCTTGTAGCGCCGCGCAAGCTCGAGTGCATCGGTACCGGTCTTGGCTACCAGGGCGCCAAAGCCCCGGTCGCGCGCCAGGTTGAGCAGCACTCGGGCATAGTGCTGGTCGTCCTCGACGATCAGCAGCACCGGCTTGCCGGGCTGGAGCGCGGCGCGATCGTCCACGATCTCTTCGGTGCGGGCCGCCGGCAGCACGATGGGCTGGTAGGCGGGCGCGGCACCGGCCGGCGCGGCGGCACGCGCCAGCGTCTTGCTGTAGGCAGCGCCCATGTACCCGAGCGGCAGGAACAGCGTAAACGTACTGCCGCTGCCTGCAATGCTGGTCAGGCGTATCTCACCACCCAGCAGGTGCGCCAGTTCGCGCGAGATTGCCAGGCCCAGCCCGGTTCCGCCGTACTTGCGCGCCGTACCGGCATCGGCCTGCTGGAACGCCTCGAAGATGATGCGCTGTTTTTCCGCCGGAATGCCGATTCCGGTGTCGCTGACCGAGAACTCGATCACCGGCTGCGCCTGGCTGAGCACCGGATGATCGCTGCTCCAGCCACCCGCCGCCACGCCGACGTGCAGTCGCACGCCGCCATGATCGGTGAATTTAAACGCGTTCGACAGCAGATTCTTCAGGATCTGCATCAGGCGCTTGTAGTCCGTGGTAATGGCACGACCCAGGTGGGTGTCGAAGCTGGTGCTGAAGGTAAGCTTGCGGTTCTCGGCCTCATGGCGGAAGTTGCGCTCCAGAGTTTCCTTGAGGTGCGTGAACGCAAGCTCCTCGCATTCGACCGTGACGGTGCCCGACTCGATCTTCGATAGATCCAGGATGTCGCTGATCAGATTGAGCAGGTCGGTACCCGCGCCATGGATGGTCTTGGCGAACTCGACCTGCCGCAACGACAGATTCTGATCGGCGTTCTCGGCCAGCTGCTGACCCAGGATCAGGATGCTATTGAGCGGTGTTCGCAGCTCGTGCGACATATTGGCAAGGAATTCCGACTTGTAGCGCGAGGTCAATGCGAGCTCGGCCGCCTTCTCCTCGAGCGCGCGCCGTGCCAGCTCGATTTCCTGATTCTTTCGCTCCACCTCGACATTCTGCTCCGCCAGCAGGCGTGCCTTGGTCGCCAGTTCCTCGTTGGTCTGTTGCAACTCCTTCTGCTGCGTCTGCAACTCGCCCGCGAGCTGCTGCGACTGCTTCAGCAGGCCCTCGGTGCGCATGGTGGCCTCAATGGTATTGAGCACCACGCCGATACTGCCGGTCAGCTGCTCGAGAAATGCCAGATGCGAGGTGGTAAAGGCGTTCAACGACGCCAGCTCAACCACCGCCTTGACCTGCCCCTCATATAGCACCGGCAGCACGATGATATTTTTGGGCTTGGCGGACACCAGGCCGGAGCGCACATGAATCGAGTCGGGCGGAATGTCGGCCAGGAACACCCTTTGGCGGTCGAGTGCGCATTGACCCACCAATCCTTCGCCGATCCGGTAGCGGCGCGGTTCGGTGCCTTCCTGCGGATCGGCAAAGCTCGCCAATTGCTTGAGCACCGGAGCGTCCTTGGCGCCTTCCATGACGTACACGATGCCCTGCTGGGCCTGCACCAGCGGTGCCAGTTCGGACAGCAACATCTGTCCGACCGTGACCAGGTCGCGCTGTCCCTGCATCATGCGGCTGAATTTTGCCAGGTTGGTCTTGAGCCAGTCCTGCTCGGTATTGCGATCGGTGGTCTCGCGCAGGTTGCCGATCATCGCGTTGATGTTGTCCTTCAGGTCGGACACCTCACCGCGGGTGTCGACCTGGATGGAACGCGTCAGGTCGCCCTTGGTGACCGCAGTGGCCACTTCTGCAATCGCCCGCACCTGCGTGGTCAGGTTGGCCGCCAGCAGATTGACGTTCGCCGTCAGATCCTTCCAGGTGCCGGCGGTGCCGGGCACGTGCGCCTGACCGCCGAGCCGGCCTTCGACGCCCACCTCGCGCGCCACGGTGGTCACCTGGTCGGCAAAAATCGCCAGCGTGTCCGTCATGCTGTTGATGGTGTCGGCCAGCGCCGCCACCTCGCCTTTCGATTCAACCGTAAGTCGCTGTCGCAGCTCGCCGTTGGCCACGTTGGTCACGACCTTAACAATGCCGCGCACCTGGTTGGTGAGATTGTTCGCCATCACGTTGACGTTGTCGGTCAGGTCCTTCCAGGTACCGGCAACGCCGGGGACCACAGCCTGGCCGCCGAGCTTGCCTT
>PKWJ01000061.1 GCA_003132025.1 Gammaproteobacteria bacterium | reverse complement strand
GTAGTGTTAACACGCCCTAGCGTCGAAGCGACGCAGCAAACGCAGCCCGACGGCGCTCAATAGATACAGAAGCGACAGCTCGTCAAAGGCGCCACCGCCGCCACCACCGCCGGAACTCGGCTTCGGGTTTACAGTGACGACAGCTTGCGCCTGCGCAGATTGCCCACCGGCTGAACAAACAAGCGTGTAAGTATAGTTAGCGGCAGCGCTCTCTGTTATGGCTGCCGTACCCGAGGTCGGCTTAGTGCCGGCCCATCCGTCCGCAGTTCCACCGCCCGACGCCGTACAAGAACTCGCCAATGTCGAAGTCCAGGTAAGTACCATGACTTGCCCAACGGTCACCGGATTCGGCGACGCGGATAAGTTGACGGATGGTGGCGCTACCGAAACGGTAACCTGTGCCGTCGCTGTTTGTCCGCCGCCGGTACAATTGACTCCGTACGTAAACGTACCCGCGGTGGACTCTGAAACCGGTTGAGAGCCACTGGCTGAGAGGCTCCCAGTCCATCCATCGCCGGTCTGCCCTCCAGTCGCGGTACACGCAGTACCGGTCGATGCCCACGTTAGTTTGACAGGTGATCCGACCATGACGCCGGAAGTGGCGCTAGCGCTGATCGACGCGCTGATCAAACCCGTTCCGGTCAAATTGACCGGGTAACTTGTGCCACCTGAGGCAACTGTAAGAATTCCGGTTCGATTGCCGGCCGTTGTCGGGTCGAAGCTCACTTGAATCGTACAACTTGCGCCCGCGGCGAGTGACGTACCACAGTTGTTTGTTTGCGAAAAGTCCCCGCTTGTTTGAATTGGATTAAAGCCGAAAGCAGTGGTCCCTGTATTTTCGACTGTTACCGGTTGCGGTGCCGATGGTTTGCCAACTAAAAAGCTTCCGAAAGTGATCGACGCGGGCGTTACCGAAAGCGATAGGGTTTCAAGTTGCAGCAGGAATGTATGGGTAGCGGAGGCGTAGGTTCCGATCGCCAGGATTATCCCGCTATCATTGATTCCAACCGCCGATGACAAACTAAATGGTCCAGGCAGACTAGATTGATCCAGCAGCGCGTTCAGGTCGAAATACTGGCTTCCGGTCCAGAGGAAAGCAGGACTGCCAACGGTTTGACCGGCACTGTTTATTCCATATGCCGTGCCACCGCCGACGCTCACGCCGGTAGTATTTCCATTGCTCCAAAGCACCGCATTGTTCGTAGTAGTATTGTTTGAGGGATCGTAAACACCGAAGACGCCAGCAATCATGCCCGCACTGTTGATGGCGTAGGCAAAGCTGCTGGTGTACTGCCCGTTGAATGAGGTCGAAGGTAGTAAGCTCGTCGCCGCTCCGCTCTGCCACAGCGTAGCTTGAGGTACACAATCGCACGCGAGCGGGCTTTCTACGAAACCAACAACCGCACCAGTGCTGTTTATCGCAGTGCCTGTTCCGTTGGTATCGACACCGGAAATATTCGTCAGGCTACCGCTGCTCCATAGGAACGCCGCCTGTGTTCCGAAAGTAGCCACACCGTTAGGCACTATTGCGCTCGTCCCAGATATCTGACCCGAGTCATTGATACCGGAGGCCGAACTGGTTTGACCGCCCAAAGTTCCGAGGTCCGTGATCGTGCCGTTGCTCCAAAGCGTTGCATGGTAGGAAGCGTCGCCGGTTAAATTACTTTGTCCAACGACTTGGCCGGAGCTGTTGATGCCAAAGGCCTGGCCCGCCGATCCACCGAGTGTCTCGAGGTCGGTCAGTGTTTCATGGGACCATATAAAGGGTCTATTTACCCCGGCGGCGTTGACATAGTAGCCGGCGATCTGACCGGCGTTGTTGATCGCTTGACCATAGGTGTTTGCGCCGAGATCAGTAGCCCGGTAGGTCTGCGCCCGTGCCCATCCCGACCACGCGACCAAAAGACACGCGAGGGCCACTGGCGTCCTCGTCCACACCGTTTCGTCGCCGCGCATGTGAGCACTTCCTTTATGGTTCTCGGCGCATGTCGATTCAGCTGGATCAATACTCAGCAGCGACAGATCTGGTCAGAGTTCAGATGATGGAATCTCGCAGCGTCTCATTTTTTGTGGACCGAGGTGCGGCCTCCTCAGCGGCAACTCGATCCCGCCACATCCTTGTACTCTTGAGCGACCGCATTTCACTAGGCAGCGCGGCGATAATCCCCGAGGCTTGCCTGAGCATTTCGCCGCGGTGCGCCGAGTCTGTCAGGGCGAGCGCATACAGCGCGCTCGCGTAATCCAGACGCTGCTGGGAATCGTCGTGATTGCGCGTGAAGCGCTCGCGCTGCCAGTCGACGATCGGTGTTACGAGCGCGCGTGCCTCGGTGGTCTGCCCGAGCCGCGACATCGCGATGACTTGCAGTACTACCAGTGCCGCGTGGTAGTTGCGGGACACCCAGTCGTTTTCCATCTTGACGAGCGGCACCGCCGAGGCGGCCGCCGTGTTTGCAGCGTCATAGTTGCCGAGCGTCAATTGAGCGTTGCTGAGCGTCAACGCCGCCTCACTCACACAGCCGCTCTTGCCGCCGATGTGCCCGACAGGTTCCACCAGCGTCAGGCCTGACGCGAGCGTGGGTTCCGCGAGCGCGACGGCCTGCTTGGAATCACCGCTGAGCAAAGCTATTTGGGCTCGGGCATTGGCCAGCGAGCACCTGGCCCTAGCCGTGTTGAAGCTTTTGTCGCCCATTGATGCCGTCGTCGTGACGAGCGCCGGCTCGGCAGCGTTGATCGCAGCATCGCTTGCGGCACGCTCGCCTAGATCGGCGTTGAGTCGCGCAATCGCCGCGTAGCGAGCGACAACGGCGTCGCCATGATCTGCCGCGCCGCGTCTCGAGCCAAGGACGATTTCCAGACCATGCTGATATGCGCCGAGCGCGGCGCGCGGCTGCCCCAGTTCTTCGTAAAAGCCCGCCGTGATGCCCGCGTAACCCGCGGTAGAGCCGCGAGTGTCGACGTTGGCGGGATCCAGGCGCAATAACAGCAGACCATCCTCGAGCGCGCGCTTCATGAACGCGACCGAGTCACTGATGTGCAGAGCTTCGTGTGCGGGCGATGCACTGAGCGCATTCAGAGTTGCGCGCGCCTCAAACGCCACGATGTGCCCGGGACGCCGGGCGATGATCTCATTGGCGAGGTGCATTCCCTGGTCAGAGACCTTCTTCAATTCATCGATTCGGCCAAGGCGCCAAAGGTCAAGCGCTTCAAGGCTAAGGACCGTGGTGTAGTCGGCGCTGGCCGGCAGATCCTGTAGGCTCAATGCGCCGATGCTCTCCAGAGCCTGCTTCGACCGTGCAAACAGCGCGAGCGCCTGTTCGCCCGCCGCGTAGCTGCCGACGCTCATTGCTACCTGGCCGTAGGCCCGACGGATCGCGACGGAGGGATTCGGCGCATCGACATAGGTGCGCAACAGTGCCTCGGCCCTTGTGTTGTAGCGCTCGGTCTCGCCCGAAATCCCGGACCGGTCGTTGACGTCCGCGAGGGCCGCGAGACCGATGCTGAGCGCGATCGCAGACCCCTCGGACGTGTCACCCTCATTGCGCAAGCGCTCGAGCGTCGCCACTGCGCTCGTCAGGCTCGCGCGTGCACCCTTAAGATCGTAGGCCTGCTGTTGCGCGATCCCATAGCGCGCCCGCGCGAGTGCGGCACTGCGCACGGAATCGGTGGTCCGCAGGCTCGCGGGCAGCGCGTCGTAGTACTGCATCTCGCGTTCTCCAAGCTGCTTGACGAGATCCAGTGTGCCAAAGCCCGCAAGTTCGACCGCGAAGTCTTCGTTGAGGTAACCGAGCAAGTGCTCGGCTTGACTGCGGGCGGTCTCCGCTGCAGCGCGGCTCTCCTGAGCGGCCATCTCGGCGCGGTGGGCGCGGCGCAGACTGATAAACGCAAACGCTAGCGCGACGACGGCGCACACCGCGAGCGTTGCGCAACCCGTCGCGATGCGCCGCGCACGCACGAGCGCCTGCCGCGCCGCGAGTTCCCGCTCGCGCTGCTCGGACAAAAGTTTCTCAGTCCGGTCGCGGGCTTCGCGCTCGTAGCGCAGGTCCCGGCTCGCCTTCACCACGGCGCACAACACATCATGCGTGAGTTCGACCCGACGCACGTCGAGCCGCTCCTCGATGCGCAGCAGGCGTCGGTTGACGAGCAGCGGCAGCGTCGCCGGTGCTGCGCCGGCCGCGGCGAACATCGCCAGAATTCGCTCCTCGGCGATACTTTCGCGAAAGCCGGACCCGGTCAGGAGTTCATCCTCGATCGAGTGCCGTACCGCCGCAGGTTGATCGGCGAGGGTGCGCTCATAGAACTCCGCGAGAATCGTCGCGTGCGAGCCGGCCAGGAGGTCGAGCGAGATCTCGGTACCGCCTTTTGCGATGCGCTTGTCGTTCAGTTCGCGGCAGATCAGGCTGAGTAGTGACGGCTCGACCTCGGCATTGGCTATCTCCGCGCCGCCCGCGACGAAGCGCACCAGGGCAGCCGCGACATCCTCGGTGACAAGTTTCCCGCCGGGGCGCAGCACGGCCTCGAGCGCCTGCGTACCTGTCATCGGCGCCAGTCTCAGGCGATTCTGTGTGATGCTCGGCATCGAGGCCTTCAGGCTCTCGAGCGGCGCGAGGTAATCCTCGCGCAGCGATATGAGGACCCGATAGTCGCTGCGCGCAAAGTCAAAGCGCCCGGCCGCGGCATCGTCCTGCTCGAGTCTCGCTTCCAGGTCCTTGGGCGCACGGTTTTCGACCAGATCTGATAATTCCGAGATCAGGCGGGCCGCGCGAGCGCGGCCGAACTCATCGCTTTGTGCCAGCGTGAAGATCTCCTCGAACTGGTCGAAGATCAGCAGCGGCACCAGAGTGTGTCCCGAAGCGTCGCGCAATACGTCGTCGCGGTGATGTAGAAATTCCCACAGCGACTCCCCCTCGATGGCGACTCCGACCTGCGTCCACTCACCAGAAAGACGCGCGGCGGCGGCGATTGCGGACTTGATCTGATCGGCCGGCTCCGGTGCGTCGCGCCCATAATCGATGCGCACGTACACTGGGCAGTAGCCCTGGGTGCGCAGCTTCGGCACCAGCCCAGCGCGCAGGATCGAGGTCTTACCCAAGCCGGACTGGCCAAACAGCACCGTCAGCAGCTTGCGCTGCACACGGCGCGCGAGCTCGGCGGCTTCCGCCTCACGGCCATAGAAGTAGCGGCGCGTCTCCTCGGTGAAGGAAGCAAGACCCAGCCACGGATTTTTGGCATCGAGCGTCGGCGCAGTGCCGGGGGCGCTTGTGGGTGTGACGTTCGTGTCGTTCACTGAACGCGCGCCTTCATGAAGTCTTTGAGCCGTTGCGCGAATTCGACCGGCACAACTCCGCCCGGGAGCGAATTGAAATGCAGCGCGCGAAAGCGATCCGGCACGATCGCTTCAGCCGCGGTGGTCCCATCGATCGTGACCGGCAGAACGAACAGCGCACCATCTGCCATGTTGCGCAACCGGTCAATCGCGTAGCTCCACTCGCGCCTGAAATAAGCTTCCGTGCGCCGCTGCGCGGCGGCCGATATCACCGGGATGAAGTACGAGCAGCGTGCGATGTTGAGGCGGATTTTGCGGTCATAGTCATCGCCCGCCTCGAGCCGGTCCATGTCGAACCAGGTCGTGATGCCCATGCTTTCAAGCCCGGCCGTGATCTCGCGCACCGCCGCGAGATCCTCGCGCGCGTAGGAAATGAATACTGCGTTCTCGGGCATCTCGCGCGCCGGTGGCAGAAAGCGGGCGGTCGGCGCGAGGGCGACGGCGTGTTTCTGACGCGCCTGCCAGCGCCGGTGCAGCTCCTCGACGAACCGATCGGCCCCGACGTAGATGCGCGTACGGACGCTAACTTGCTGGAGGAATGCGACCAGGCGTTCGTCGGATCCGGAATGTCCATCGGCCAGCACCTCGCCAACGTCGCGCGGGTCAGAGAGCCTCTGGCGCTTGGCCATGCGCAGGAACAGGCGCGCGAGCCAGTTCGAAAAATTGCTGCCGATGAACAGCAGGTGATTGTGCTCGAGCTCGTGAAACAGCCGCTCCGGCGCCAGATGCTCGTTCTGCAGCGCGCAGATGAATTCGAGCAGGTCCTCGTCCGAGATCACGTAGGTGGGCGATGCCGAGAGCTTGCCGAACAGATGATAGATCACAGGGTGCGTCAGCCGGTCGCGCTCCACCGGCAGGTCCGCGACGCGGTTCGGGGCGTAGGAGAGCACCTCAGTGGATGGAGCGCCGGCGAACCGTACGCTGTTCAGCGCGGCCTCGAGCAGCGGGTCGAAGGTCGTGGATACGTAAACGTCGAAGTCCGTGATCGCGGCGAGGCGCGTGAGGGCGAGCGGCGGCTCGAACCTGGCATCCTTCATGATGCTGCGCAGCCTCACATAAGCTTCCTCGCGCCGGCCGCGGCTCGACAGGAACCAGCACACGACGTCATTGAGCGTGTAGGGCTGCGGCAGCAAGCTCACGTCGACACCCAGTTTGGCCGCCAGCTTCTCCGCCAGCCAGTCGTACAGAAGCCGCGCTCCGCCGTCGGTCTCGACCAGCAGAAGTTCGGGTCCAACGATCGGGATGACCCGGCGCTCCTCAATGAAACTCAAGAGGTCGTCCCAGGCGTCCTCGTCGAGCTGCGACGAAATTGCCTTCAGCAGCGGGGCGCTCAAACGTCCAACCTCCCATGGGCGTGAGCTTGCATGGCGTAGCCGCGTCGCGCTTCAAGCAATCGCGGCCCGACTCGCTCTTCTTTGTTCATATCGCTCCCACGCCGGTGTCGCCTCCCGGCTCCCGCGGTCGCCTTGCCCAGCATACCGTAACATCCGATGAGATCGCCGGGATCTGCCGATAAGTTGGGAGCAATCGTGCCCGGCTATCTGGTGTCGACAGGGGCACCCCGAGGGTGCGCCGAGCGAAAATTCGGTGGCACCCCGAGGTAAAGTGCAGAAATTTTCTTCAATGAATTCAATGGTCGGGGTGACAGGATTTGAACCTGCGACCTATACGTCCCGAACGTAGCGCTCTACCAGGCTGAGCTACACCCCGAAATGACCTGCTGAAATTGGCGTGCCATGAATCGCACCGTCAATGCTGCCGCGCGATAGCGAAGCGCACCAGGGCAGCCAGGGCCGCGCGATAGGGCGTGTCGGGAAGCACCGCCAGCGCGGCAAGCGCGTGATCGGCCTCGGCCTGCGCGAGCCGCGCAGTGTACTCAAGCCCCCCGGTCGATTCAATTGCTGCCATGATTTCGTCCAAACGGTCGCGGCCGCCGTTTTTGATNNGGTAGCGTCGGTTTGCCTTCGGCCAGGTCGTCACCGAGGTTCTTGCCGCGCGTGACCGGATCGGAGCGGTAGTCGAGCACGTCGTCGATCAGCTGATACGCGGTGCCAAAATGACGACCGAAGCTCGCTAGTGCATGCTGGATCGGCTCGGGCGCGCCGCTGACGACCGCTGCGACCTCGGCCCCAGCCTGAAACAGCTGCGCGGTCTTGCGGTGGATGACCTCGAGATAACGTCCTTCGGTGGTGTCCGGGTCATGCGCGTTCATCAGCTGCAGGACTTCGCCTTCGGCGATCACATTGGTGGCGTCGGCCATGATTTCGATGACACGCTGCGAGCGCGTCGCGGCCATGAGCTGGAAGGCGCGTGAATAAACAAAGTCTCCCACCAGCACACTGGCCTGATTGCCGTAGATCTCATTGGCGGTGTCGCGGCCGCGGCGCCGTACCGACATATCGACCACGTCGTCGTGCAGCAAGGTGGCGGTGTGAATGAACTCGATGAACGCTGCCGCCTGGATGCAGCCGCTGCCGGTACGGTCGCAGGCCCGGCCAGCCAGCACCACCATCAACGGCCGCAGCCGCTTGCCGCCGCCCCCGATGATGTGCTCGGAGACCTGGTCGACCAGCGGTACCGCGCTGTGAAAGCCGCTGCGGATGGCCTCATCGACCGCCTGCAGCTCCGCCTTCACCAGCGCGCGTATGCCCTCGAGCGTCTCGCGGCTACCGTAATCAATACTCAACTCTTTGTTTCCCCAAGAGAATACGGTGTTTGACCGGCTGGCGTTGCATCGTTAGAATGCGCGACCTTTTCGCACTTCCCACGCGGGCGCTCAATCAAAGGTGCGGCGACACACGGAGTTTCAAGACAATGTACGCGGTCATCGCCACGGGCGGCAAACAGTATCGGGTTGAAAAGGGCGGCGTGCTGCGCATTGAAAAGCTGACCGCGGAACCCGGTGCCACGGTGGAGTTCAACGAGGTGCTGCTGATCGCCGACGGCGACACGGTGCGGCTCGGCAAGCCGCTGCTGGCCGGCGGCAAGGTGCTGGCCACGGTCGAAAAGCACGCCAAGGGTGACAAGGTCACGATCGTAAAATTCCGCCGCCGTAAGCACTATCTGCGGCAGAAGACGCACCGGCAGCATTACACGCAGGTGCGCGTGACCGAAATCAGCGGTCTGTAAGGAGTACTGGCATGGCACACAAGAAAGCAGGCGGCAGTACGCGCAACGGGCGCGATTCCCACAGCAAGCGCCTGGGTGTTAAGCGCTACGGCGGCCAGGACGTGCTCGCGGGCAACATCCTGGTGCGTCAGCGCGGCACCAAAGTGCGCGCCGGCGAGAACGTCGGCATCGGCACCGATCACACGCTGTATGCCGAGGTCAGCGGGCGAGTGGAGTTTCGCGTCAAGGGAGCCGAGCAGCGCATGTACGTGAACGTGCGGCTGCCAGAGGCTCAGACCGCGACCGCACCTGCGGACAAGTCCAACTAAAGACTTTCATGCGCCGACGTTGCTGTAGACGAACCCCGGCCCGGCCGGGGTTTTTGCTTTGCGGTCGCCGGGGCAGCGGGCGATGAAATTCGTCGACGAAGCCACCGCCAGGGTGCAGGCCGGCAACGGCGGGCGCGGAAGCGCCAGCTTCCGGCGCGAAAAGTCGGTGCCGTTTGGCGGCCCGGATGGCGGCGATGGCGGCCATGGCGGCAGCGTATGGCTGCAGGCGATGGAGGGCATTAACACGCTAGCCGATTTTCGCATCTCGCGCGTCTTCAAGGCGCCTTCCGGCGAGGGCGGATCGGCCAATGGCTGCACCGGCCGCAGCGGAGAGGACTTGTTCGTCCTGGTGCCCGCGGGCACCGTGGTGCGGGATGCGGAATCCGAAGAACTGCTGGGAGATCTGGCGGCCGCCGGCCAGCAGCTCAAGGTGGCGCAGGGCGGCAAAGGGGGCTGGGGCAATACGCGCTTTAAATCCAGCACCAACCGCGCCCCGCGGCAGTTCGGTCCCGGACTTCCGGGCGAGAAGCGCACACTGGCCCTGGAACTGAAGGTCATCGCGGACGTGGGTCTGCTGGGACTGCCCAACGCCGGCAAGTCGACGCTGATCCGGGCGGTGTCAGCGGCGCGGCCCCGGGTCGCCGACTATCCCTTTACGACGCTATACCCGAATCTCGGCGTGGTCTATTGCGGCGAGCATCGCAGTTTCGTCATGGCCGATATCCCAGGGCTGATCGAAGGGGCCGCGGAAGGCGCCGGTCTCGGGATCCGCTTCCTGAAGCACCTGCAGCGCACCCGGGTGCTGCTGCACCTGGTGGATATGCTGCCCCCCGATCCGGATGCTGACCCGGTGCGCGATGCGCGCGCGATCGTTCGGGAACTTACGAAATTCAATCGCGAGTTGGCGGCCAAACCGCGCTGGCTGGTGATTAATAAGCGCGACCTGCTGCCAGATGCGGAGGCGGAGCAACTGGCCGCGGACATCGCCCGGCGGCTGCGCTACCGTGGACCGCGCTTCCTGATCTCGGCGGCGACCGGGCGCGGTACGCGCGAACTGGCCGAGGCGCTGATGACATTTCTGGAGCAGCAAGCGCGGCCGCAAGCGGCCGATTGACAGCTTCGCCGGTGCCAGTTCGCTCCGTGGCCGGCTTGGGCCACAATGGCACATGCGCAACTCCAAAGTCCGCGCGCGAATCGCCGCCGGCAAACTGAAACTGCGCGTACGCGATCTGCGCAACCTGGGCGCGAGGTCGGAGCAGATGCTGGCGCAGATCGGCGTGCACAGCGCGCAGGAGCTGCGGCGGCGCGGTCCGGTGCGGGCGTTCTTCGAACTCAAGAGTGCCGGGATCAGCTCATCGCTCAATATGCTGTGGGCGCTGGCCGGTGCGCTGGAGCCATGGCCGGAAGGCCAGCACTGGCGCGAGGTGTCGCGCGGCGGTTCGCGCCTGTCGCTGCTGCTGGCGCTCGAGGACTACGAGCGGCGGTTGCCGGCCCGCTGAAGAATGATCAGGTCGAGACGCCTTTGACGCGCGCGGCGAGGCGGCTCTTGTGCCGATCGGCCTGGTTGCGGTGAATGATGCGTTTGTTGACCAGTGTGTCGATCACCGGCACTGCCGCGCGGTAGCTGCTGTTGGCCTCTTCCTTACTGCCTTTGGCGACCGCATCGTTGACCTTGCGGATCGCGGTACGCATGCGCGAGCGCAACGTGACGTTGTGCTCCCGATGCTTTTCGGCCTGCCGGGCCGCTTTTTCCGCTGATTTCGTATTCGCCACGCTTGAACTCCAGATCGAGGGCCGCGTAGTGTGGGCAGGGTCCAAAAGCTTGTCAATGCGGGCGCGGCCAAATGGGCATGGATCGGGCTATAATCAATCGTTTACATCGCCATGGAGCCTACCGGTCGGCGGCGCAAGGGCAATGGCTACTGCTTAGAGGATCATGGAGCTCATTCGCCGACTCGAATCGGTCAATTCGCGCGATTGCGTCGTCACGATCGGCAGCTTCGATGGCCTGCACCTGGGCCATCAGGTACTGATCGAGCGCCTGCGATCGCACGCCGCGAGGCTGGCGCTGCCGGCGATGATGGTGACCTTCGAGCCGCTGCCGCGCGAATTCCTGCAAGCCGCCAATCCGCCCGCCCGGCTGACGAATTTTCGCGAGCGATGGCGGTTGCTGTCGGCCTGCGGACTGGACCGATTGTGCGTACTGGGTTTCGGCAACCGGCTGCGCGCGCTGTCGGGGCTGCAGTTCATGCAGCTTTTGGCCGCGGCGCGCGCGCGCGTGGTCGTGGTCGGGCACGATTTTCGTTTCGGGCGCGGCGGCGAGGCGAGCGCCGCATGGTGCGCGGATAATGCCGCGCAGTTCGGTTTCAGCGCCGATCTGGTGGCGGAAGTGCCGGTGGATGGCGAGCGCGTGAGCAGCGGCCGGGTGCGCACCGCGCTGGCAGCCGGGGAGTTTTCGAACGCGGCGCGGATGCTCGGACGCGCCTACAGCATGCGCGCCCGGGTGCGTCACGGGAACAAATTCGGCCGCACCATCGGATTTCCGACCGCGAATCTGCCGGTGAAACGGCGGCGGGTAGCGCTCAAGGGCGTGTTCGCGGTGCGCGTCAACGGCGCCGGGCTCGCCGGCTGGCCGGCGGTAGCGAGCCTGGGTACGCGGCCGATGGTCAACGGTCACGAGATGCTGCTCGAGGCACATCTGTTCGATTTCGACGCAGATCTGTATGGTCAGGAGCTGGAAGTGGAATTCATTGCGCGCTTGCGCGACGAACTGACATTCCCGTCGATGGGCGCGATGGTGCAGCAGATGGGGCGCGATGCCGCCGATGCGCGCCGCCTGCTCGGCGTATGAGTGCGGACGGGAGTGACGGTGAACGAGTGGTCGACTACAAGACGACGATAAATCTGCCGCAGACCGACTTTCCGATGAAAGCCGATCTGGCGAAGCGCGAGCCGGCACAGCTGCAGCGCTGGCATGAGCTGCAGATCTATCAGCGCATGCGCGAGGTGGCGCGCGGCCGCCCGACGTTCGTGCTGCACGATGGGCCACCGTATGCAAACGGCGTGATTCACCTGGGGCACGCGGTAAACAAGATTCTCAAGGACATCGTCGTCAAGTCGCGCACGCTCGATGGGCGCGACGCGCCCTATGTCCCGGGCTGGGACTGCCACGGCCTGCCGATCGAGCTGGCAGTGGAGAAGAAATTCGGCAAGCCGGGCCAGAAGCTGGATGCCGCCGGCTTTCGCGCCGCGTGCCGCGCCTTTGCGGCCGCACAGGTGGATGCGCAGCGCGCCGACTTTCAGCGCCTGGGCGTGTTCGGCGACTGGGATCATCCCTACCTGACGATGGATCCGCGCTACGAGGCACAGCAGATCCGCGCGCTCGGCAAGATCATCGCCAACGGCCACCTGTATCGCGGCGCCAAGCCGGTGCACTGGTGCCTGGACTGCCGTTCCGCACTGGCGGAGGCGGAAGTCGAGTACGAGGACAAGACCTCCAGGTCGATCGATGTCGAATTCCGCGTGGCCGACGTTGCCGATTTCGCGCGCCGTACCGGAATCGATGCCGCGCGACTGGGCAGCGCGGTGTCGCTGGTCATCTGGACCACCACGCCATGGACGCTGCCGGCCAATGAAGCAGTTGCGGTCAACGAGGCATTTAGCTATGTCGCGATCGCGGTCGATCGCGCCGGTGCGCGCGAGGTGCTGGTGCTGGCGGCCGAGCTCGCCGACGCCTCGCTGGAGCGCTTCGGCCTGGCACCGCTGGAAGTGCTGGGTGAGGTCACGGGCCAGGCGCTGGAAGGCCTGAAACTCATGCATCCGTGGCTGGCAAAGCAGGTGCCGGTGATCCTGGGCGAGCACGTCACGCTCGATGCCGGCACCGGCGCCGTGCATACCGCGCCCGCGCACGGGCAGGAGGACTACGTGGTGGCCGCGCGCTACCAGCTACCGGTGGTCAATCCGGTGGCGGCGGACGGGCGCTTCGTCGCCGATACGCCGCTGGTGGCGGGACTAAAAGTCTGGGATGCCGACGCGGTGGTGGTGCAGCAGCTGGAGCAGAATGGCACGCTGCTGCATCAGCGGCCGCTGCGTCACAGTTATCCGCATTGCTGGCGCCACAAGACGGCGCTGATCTTCCGCGCGACACCGCAGTGGTTCATCAGCATGGATCAGCACGGGCTGCGGGCGCACGCGCTCGCCGACATCAAGCGGGTGCGATGGACACCGTCCTGGGGCGAGCAGCGGATGACAAGCATGATCGAGACCCGTCCCGACTGGTGCATCTCGCGCCAGCGCATCTGGGGCGTGCCGCTGGCGCTGTTCGTGCACAAGGAGAGCGCGGCGTTGCATCCGCGCACCCAGGAATTGCTGCTCGAGGTAGCCGCGCGCGTCGAGAGCGGCGGCATCGACGCCTGGTTTGCGCTGGATGCCGCGCAGTTGCTGGGCGCCGAGGCCGCGCAGTACGACAAGCTGACCGACGTGATGGACGTGTGGGCGGATTCCGGGCTGTCGTTCGAGTGCGTGGCGGCGCTGCGCGATGATTTCAGGGCGCCGGTCGACCTGTATCTGGAGGGCTCGGACCAGCATCGCGGCTGGTTCCACAGCTCGCTGCTGATGTCGGAAGCGCTGTATCAGCGCGCACCGTATCGCGGCGTGCTGACCCACGGCTTCACGGTCGACGACAAGGGCCGCAAGATGTCGAAGT
>PKWJ01000028.1 GCA_003132025.1 Gammaproteobacteria bacterium | reverse complement strand
CACGACGATATCGACAAGCTCAACAAATTCTCGGTCAGCGAATGCCGCAACAAATTCGCCGTGGCAGCCGATCCCGACCAGCACATCATGAAGGAATATGACGCGGTGCTGAAGATGAAGCCGAGCCTGGCCGATCGCACCTCGTACGTGATTTCCCCAGACGGCAAAATTATCTATAGCTATTCGGCGTTGAACCCCGACCAGCATGTCGCCAACACGCTCGCCGCGGTGAAGAAATGGGCGGCCGATCGGCCGCACTGATCCTGCATGCGGCGCTGCTGAGCCTCACCGGGACTGGGGTGCGGGCCGCGGCCGGCGTGACGNNCGGCGCCACCGGAGCAACTGCAGGAAATTGCCATCGTCGGCGAACGGCCGGGGCCCAGGCTGTGGAAGGTGACCCGGGGCGATCATGTGCTGTGGCTGCTCGGCACGCTCAACCACCTGCCCAAGCGCATGACCTGGCGCTCGAGCGAAGTCGATGCAGCGCTGGCGCAGTCGCAGCAGCTGTTGACCAGTGGCCCCTCGGTGTCGACCGGTGTGGGACCGATCGGCGCCATCCGGTTATACATGCAATGGCACCGGGCGCAGAAAAACCCGGATCGCCAGAAGCTCAATTCCTGGTTGCCGGCGCCGCTGTACGCGCGCTTCGAGGTACTCAAGGCGCGCTTCGATGCCGGGGATAACAGCATCGAGGAATTGCGGCCGGGATTTGCGGCGCTACGCTTGTATGAGCGCGCGGTCGACGCCGCGGGCATGACGGTGCACGATGGAGTCGAGCCGGTCGTCATCCAGCTGGCCAAGCGGCGCCGGGTGCCGATCGATCGTGTCGCGCTCAAGATCGACGACCCATCGGGCGCGCTCAAGGAAGCCAGTGCGCTGCCGCCGAGCGTGGAAGTGGACTGCCTGGCGGCCACCGTGACGCGCATTGAAACCGACCTTCCCAGCATGCAGGAGCGAGCCGGTGCCTGGGCCGTGGGCAACGTCGATCGGCTGCGGGCACTGCCGTACCCGAATCAGCGCGAGGTATGTATGACAGCGCTGGAGAATTCGCCGCGCATGAAGGCGCTGGTGGACGGCGCGGTGCAGGCATGGAGCAGCGAGGCGGAGTCGCTGCTGAGTCGCAATCGGGTCAGTTTCGCGATGCGGCCGATCTACGAACTGCTCGACAGCGCCGGGCCGCTGGCGAAGTTTCGGGCCGAAGGCTACATCGTCGAGGGGCCGTAGACTTGAACGCTGCGCCGGCATGCACGCTATCATTGGCAGCTTGGTGGCGCCTGGTGGATTTTAATAGGAGTGTTGTATGAATCAGTTTGTCACGCGCGGGCTGTTGCCGGCGCTCAGCCTGTTGCTGGCTGGTATCGCGTTGGGCGCGGACGCGCCCCCGGCCGCGGCGCCCAAGAGCGCGGCGCCCGCCGCCAGCGCCGCCAAGACCGACACGGCCGACGCCGACCAGGAGAAGGCGCTGTACGCCCTCGGGGTACTGCTGAGCCACAATCTCGATTCATTCAGCCTCTCGGAAGCCGAGTTCGCGCACGTCAGAACCGGCTTCATCGATGGCTACCACCACAAACCCACGGCGGCCAACGCCGAGGCCTCCCTGCCGCAGATCCAGGCGTTGCAGCGTACGCGCGCGCAGGCGACAGCGGCGCATGAAAAGGAGACCGGTCAGGCCTATCTGACCAAGGCCGCCTCGGCGCCCGGTGCTAACAAGACGGCCACCGGGCTGCTCTTCATCCCGGTCGCTGCCGGCAGCGGCCCGAGCCCGACGCGCTCCGATCGCGTCAAGGTGAACTACGAAGGCCGTCTGATCGATGGCACGGTGTTCGACAGCTCGGCCCAACACGGCGGCCAGCCTGCACTGCTCTCGGTCGGCGGTATCATTCCGTGCTGGACCGAAGCGCTGCAACTGATGAAAGTGGGCGGCAAGAGCCGCATCGTCTGCCCCTCGGGGCTGGCCTATGGCGATCGCGGCGCGCCGCCCAAGATCAAACCCGGTGCAACCCTGGAGTTCGACATCGAGCTGGTCTCGATTGAGCCGCCGGCGCCGGTGCCGATGCCGGGTGCGGGCACACTGCCGCAGCTACCGGGACCGTCGGCAGCGCCAGCGCCTACCGCACCCAAAGCCCAGTAACCCTACTCCGGGGGCGCCGTGGCTGGGCCGGCGCCCCGGTAGGGGCGGTACAGTTGCCGGAACCTGTCGTCGGCGACGATGCGCCAGTCGCCCGGCGGGTACTGCAGCAGCCAGTCGCCGGCGCCCCCGTGCAGCAGGTCACCGCCGGCGCGGCGACGGACCGTGAAGGCGGTGGCGATCTGTCGCGCCAGCACCGGCAGCGGCAGGTTTCGATAAGCGCCGTCGGCACCGTGCTGCAGCGGCGGCAGCGGCCGGTAGCGTGCGTCGAAGCGGTCGCGCGCGACACTCCAGCGGTCGCCGCCGGTGCCGGTGAGGAGCGCATCCCCGGCGCCATACAGGTTGGCACCTTCGCGACTGGCGATGCTGCCCGCGCCGTGTGCGAATACCACCTCGACCGTCTCATCCTTGAGGTAGCACGATGCGTGCGCGTCGTGTCGCAGATCGATCGCCTCGAAGTCCATGGGTCAGCGCTGCGAGCGCCGCACTGCGTCGACGAAGCCGGTCACGAACTTTCTGACGCGCTCCTGCACGGCCGGATCCTTGACGGCAAGTGCGGCATCGAACACATCGTTGGCGTGCGACACCATGAGGCGTGCGCCAAACCATGGACTGGTGCCGAGCGTGCGCAGCACCGGCAGCCAGGCCGCCTGACTCAATACCGTGCCAAAGGGTCCGGGCGAGGCGCCCATCAGCGCGATCATCTTGCCGCCGAACACGCGCGGTATATCCGCCGCGGGCCGGGACAGCCAGTCGATGGCGTTCTTGAACACGCCTGGAATGCCGTTGTTGTATTCGGGTGTCACCAGCAGCACACCGTCGGCTGCGACCAGGCGTTCCTTGAGCGCGCTGACGCTGGCGGGCAGCCCGACCGCTTCCACGTCAGCGTCGTAAAGCGGAATGCCGTGCAGCGTGCAGATCCGCAGCGAAGTGTCGGCGGGCAGTAGCGTTGCGACCGCCCGCAGCAGCGCGGTATTGAAGGACGCCTGGCGCAGGCTGCCTGAAATGCCGATCAACGCCGTCATGGCGCGATTTTGCGGCAATGGCGGCCGCCGGGCTGCTATTTTCGCTACAGTCGATCGGCTTGCCAGCTGCGGTTACCCAATGGTGTGGGCTTGATTGCAAAGATTGAGGTTCTGGTCGCTCTGCTGGTGGTGATCGCGGCCATCGCCGTGCTCGCCCGGCGCCTTCGTATTCCGCCGGCGATTCTGCTGGTGCTCACCGGTGTCATCCTGGCGCTGGTCCCGGGCCTGCCCAGAGTCAGCTTCGCTCCGGAATTCGTGCTGCTGCTGGTGTTGCCGCCGATCATTTATTCATCCGCGGTGGCGATGAGCTGGCGTGAATTCCACTTCAATCTGCGCCCGATCACCCTGCTCGCGGTGGGCGGCGTGGTGTTCACCACGATCGCGGCGGCGGCGGCCGCGCACTGGATGCTGGGACTGTCGTGGCCGGTGGCATTCGTGCTCGGTGCCATCGTCTCGCCGCCCGATGCCGTGGCGCCGCTGTCGATTGCCCGCGGCATGGGCTTGCCTCGGCGCCTGCTGGTGATCCTCGAGGGCGAGGGGTTGGTCAATGACGCCACGGCGCTGATCCTGTTCCGCTTCGCGATCGCGGCGGTGAGTCTGGGGATGTTCTCACTGGGACAGGCCGCAGGCTTGTTCTGCGCCATCATCACCGGGGAGATTCTCTGGGGCATCGGCGTGGGTTGGGTGATGCTGCGGCTACGGCGCTGGGTCGGGGATCCGCGGGTCGAGATCCTGCTGTCGCTGCTCACACCGTTCGTCGCCTATCTGCCACCGGAACAGATGGGTGGCTCCGGCGTACTCGCCACGGTCACCGCCGGGTTGTACATCAGCTGGAACGGCCTGCGGTTGATCAGCGCCGCGACCCGCCTGCAGGGCATCTTCTTCTGGGATTTTCTGATCTATCTGGTGGAAGGCATGGTGTTCCTGATCACCGGCCTGCAGGCGCGCGCGGTGCTGGCCGGCGTGGGCGGCTATTCGGCCTCGGAGCTGGCGGTGTCGGCCGTGACCGTGAGCGCGGTGGTGATCGTGGCCCGGTTCGTCTGGATCTATCCGGCCACCTACCTGCCGCGCTGGCTGCTTCCCGCGCTGCGGCGGCGCGATCCGGCGCCGACCTGGCAATCGCCGTTCGTGCTCTCATTCACCGGTGTGCGCGGTATCGTCTCGCTGGCGGCGGCGCTCGCCATTCCGCTGGTCACGGCCAGCGGTCAGGCGTTTCCCGATCGGGACCTGATCCTGTTTCTGACCTTTGTCGTGATACTGGTGACGCTGGTAGGCCAGGGTCTGACACTGCCGGCGGTAATCCGAGCGCTCGGCCTGGCCAATGCCGGGCGACGGGAACATCACACCGATGCCACCGAGGAGTTCGAGGCGCGGCGCCAGGCGGTCGCCGCGGCGACCGATCGGCTCCAGCGGCTGGCCGCGGAGCGGTCACTGCCGGCGTCCGTGGTCACGCCGCTGCTCGACCGACTCCAGGATCGACTCAACAATCTCGAGCATCGGATTGACGGCCAGGACGGCCACCGCAAGCTGGTGGAACTGTACGATGATGTCGAACTCACGTTGATCGGCGCTGAGCGCACCGCGGTCAATGACCTGTATCGTGACGGCAAGCTCAAGGACGAAGCGCGGCTGCGCATTGAACGCGAGCTTGATCTGCGTGAAGCCGCGCTGGAGAACCTGCGCGCAGTAGAGTAAATAAATCGTTTAATAATAATTATTTATTGTGACTATCTCGAGGCATTCTAGGCAGGTTTCGACTACCGGTACGCGCCCTGGCTCGCGTGTGCGAATGTCGAACAGCGGTTGCGGTATCCTAGCTGCACTGGGGGAGGGTGTTCTGCTTCCGGGGTGGTGTTACTTGCAATTTTCTGACATGAGGTCGGATCGACGCCCGTTGGCCGCTGCATCCGCAGAATTCCCCGCCGCCCCCGGTGGCCGATAGATGGCACAGCCAAAGCATTCGCTGATCGCGGAACTGGCGAGCCGCATCGGTAATCTGGGCGTCGAAGTCGCCGATATCGCCGGCCACCTGGATGAAGTCACTACCCGCGCCACGCAGCAGTCAATGCAGTTCAAGCAGCTGCAGGGCGCGGCCCAGACCATGGTGGCGGGTAACCGCGAAATCGATCGCGCCGCACGCGAAACCCAGAGCGCGGCCTCTACCGCCGGCGTCGAGATCAGCGAATCGCGCGCGCTGATCGGCGGCGCCGTGCAGCACATCGGCCAGCTGACCGCCGCGGTCGGCCGCATCGAGGAGCGGCTCGGCTCCTTCAGCGCGCTGCTCAAGCAGGTGGGCGATGTGGCCGCGACGATCGAGACCATCGCCAAACACACGCGGCTGCTGGCGCTCAATGCGGCGGTCGAAGCGGCGCGCGCCGGCGAGGCTGGCCGCGGCTTTGCAGTGGTGGCTGCCGAGGTGAGGAACCTGGCCGAGGGCACGCGCAAGGCCACCGATCGCATCGGCGAGATCGTGCGCGATCTGGGCAGTCAGATCGGCGGCCTGATCGGCGAGAGTAACGACGCCACCGAGCACGCCGATCACGCCGGCAAGGGTGCCGAGAAAGTGCAGGGCGTCATCATTCGCGCCGATGATGCCTTCAGGACCGTGGGCCGGGAGATCGATGCCATCGCCGGCTCGGCCGCGGACAACCTGCGGCATTGCGATTCGACCATCGCCCAGCTGGTCGATCTCGCCCAAGGCGTCGAGGCGTCGTCGGTCAACCTGCGCTCGGCCGATCAGCGCATCGACGGCCTGCTGGCCCTGAGCGAGACGCTGATCGAGTACATCGCCGAAAGCGGTGTGGAGACCACCGAGACGCCGTTGATCCGCGTCGTGATCGACACCGCGCAGCGCATCAGCGCGGAATTGGCCGCCGCCGTGCAGCGCGGCGAGATCACGGTGGCGCAGTTGTTCGACGAGCGCTACCGGGAGATTCCCGGCACCAACCCCAAGCAATACCTGACCGACTACGTCGAGCTCACCGACCGCATCCTGCCCCCGATCCAGGATCCGCTGCAGAAGATCGATCCGCGCATTGTGTTCTGCGTCGCCTGGGCCAAGGGCGGCTACCTGCCCACGCACAATCCGAACTATCGGCTGCCGCAGGGACCGGACCCGGCGTGGAACGCAGCCAACTGCCGCAATCGGCGCATCTTCGACGATCGCGCGGTGCGCAAGGTGGCGCAGAATCGCAAACCGTTCCTGCTGCAGACCTACCGGCGCAATATGGGCGGCGGCAAGTTCGTGCTGATGAAAGACCTGTCGTCCCCGATCTTCGTCGACGGGCGCTTGTGGGGCGCTTTTCGCATGGGATTCCAGTAGGCCGGCGGCGGCCGATGGCGATCATCAAATGCAGCGAGTGTGGTCGGGCGGTGAGCGATAAGGCACCGGCCTGCATCGGTTGCGGCGCGCCGCTGACGGCCGATGACCGCCATGCATCCTTCAGCCGCGAGCCGGTCCAAACCGCCCAAGCGCCGCTGACGCCGGCGCAGCTGCGCTGGCGGTTGGCGCTGGCGTCGCTGACACTGGTGCTGGGGGTGATCGTCGCCGACGCCGTGGGGCGGCACCCGGGCTTGCCGCAGGTGGCCAGGACGCTGGCCGCGCTGCTGGTGACCACCGGCCTGGTGTGGTTCATCGTGGCTATCCTGCAGAACGTGCAATCGCGAAGGTAGCGGCCTTACCGCTGGTAGGATAGGACTCACCTTTCGCCTGTCGGGGGTAGCCGTGGAATACCGAGGTCTGTGGGGTCTGCTGGTCCTGATCGCCGACGTCTGGGCGATCGTCAACATCGTCCAAAGCAGTGCCGATACCGGCAAAAAGGTACTGTGGGTGGTGCTGGTGATCGTGCTGCCGCTGCTCGGGTTCCTGCTGTGGCTGTTGCTCGGCCCAAGGACCGGCAGGGCCTGAAGCGGGAGCGGAACCGTGCAGCGCAGGAGTTCCGATCGGATCACAGGCTGGCCCTCGGTGCTGGAGCGCTGGGGACCGCGGCGCGCCAGGCAGGCGCTGGTGCTGGCGACTGCGCTGTACGTGCTGATCGTGCTGGCGGTTGCCGCGCTGCTGCTGAGCCAGGGTGTGCCCTGGGAGCGCAGGCTGCGAGCCGCCCTGATCAGCGTCCTCGCGCTGGTTGCGCTGTGGCTGTGGTTGCGGATCCTGCGCCGGCAATGGGCGCGGCTTCGGGTGGTGAGCGGCAGCGCCACGGCGGAGAGCGACGACAGCGGGATCTGGGGCGTCGGCGGCCCGGGGATGCGTACGCCGGGCACCACCGGCCTGACCCGCATCGTGCGCGACCGCAGGCGCGGCCCGGAGGGCGAGGATGAGGATAATCCCCCCTGAACGCCGCGCATGTTGCGCTCCAGCACCTATCAGCGCAGCATCCGTCTTGATCCCGTAGCCGGCCTGTAGCCGGCGATTGAGCAACCATGGCCAGAGCCGTACCCCAGAGTGACAGGCGCTCGGATAAGGACTACCAGAGTGACATCCTCGTCCACGTGTCGCGCACCTTTGCGTTGACGATTCCGCAGCTGCCGGTCGGTCTGCGCGAGACCGTCACCAGTGCCTACCTGCTGTGCCGGATCGCCGACACCATCGAGGACGAGCCGACGCTGCCGCCCGAGGACAAGCGCCGGTTCCTGCGCCAATTCAGCGACGTGGTGGGCGGCGTGGCCGAGCCTGCGCCGCTGGCGGCGGAGCTGGCACCGCGGCTGTCGGAGCGGACCTTGATCCACGAGCGCGACCTGGTGCGTAATCTGGCGCACGTCACCTCCACGGTGCGTGCCATGGACCGGCGCGAGCAGGCGGCGATGCAGCGCTGCATCGAAATCATGTGCGATGGCATGCACTACTTCCAGCGCAACGCCAGCCTGCGAGGCTTGAACGGCCTGGCCGATCTGGACAGCTACTGCTATCACGTCGCGGGCGTGGTGGGGGAGATGCTGACGGATCTGTTCTGCGCGCAGGTACCCCAGGTCCAGCAGCACGCGCTGGCGCTGCGGCGCCTGGCGCCATCGTTCGGGCAGGGGCTGCAGATGACCAACATCCTCAAGGATATGTGGGAGGATCGCAGCCGCGGGGCCTGCTGGCTGCCGCGAGAGATTTTCGAGCGCCATGGACTCAAGCTCGAGCAGCTGACCAGCCGGCAGCACGAGCGCGGCTTTCGCGACAGCTTGCAGGAGCTGATCGGCATCGCCCACGGGCATCTGCGCAACGCGCTGGCGTTCACGCTGCTGATCCCGGCGACGCAGAGCGGTATCCGGCGATTTTGCCTGTGGTCGATCGGGCTGGCGTTGTTGACGTTGCGCGGCATCAACGACAATCCGAGTTTCACCGCCGGCGCCCAGGTCAAGGTGTCGCGGCGCGCGGTGATGATGGTGCGTACGCTGTGTAACTTGTCGGCGCGCAGCGATTGGCTGTTGCGGGGACTGTTCGCCTACGCCGCCAGGGGCTTGCCGCTGATCGAGCAATCCGAACCGCGCGACGCGGCCGAGTTGCGCGCGTTGCGCGAGCCGTTGTCGGCCCAGCAGGATGATATGAACCCGCAGCATGAATTGAACCCGCACCATGAGATGAAGGAGCGCTTGAGCGATGTCGGTTGAACCGGTGATTGGACAACTTGCCGCGGGGCACGCCGTCGGCGGCTCGGCACTGGATCGTGCCATCGTCAGTGCGCGCGAGGCATTGCTGGCGCAGCAGCACGCTGGCGGCCACTGGTTGTTCGAGCTGGAGGCCGACTGCACCATCCCGGCCGAGTTCATCCTGCTGATGCATTTCCTGGATGAGATCGATAGTGCGCTGGAAGCGAAGCTCGCGGCGTTCCTGCGCGATCGGCAGGCCGAGCACGGCGGCTGGGCGCTCTACCATGGCGGCAGTTTCGACATCAGCTGCAGCGTCAAGGCCTACTACGCGCTCAAACTGGCGGGCGACAGCCCGCAGGCGCCGCATATGGTGCGGGCGCGCGACATCATCCTGCAATACGGCGGTGCCGCGCGCGCCAACGTATTCACCCGCCTGACGCTGGCGATGTTCGGCCAGCTGCCGTGGCGCGGCGTGCCGTATATCCCAGTGGAGATCATGCTGCTGCCGAAGTGGTTCCCGTTCCACCTCGACAAGGTGTCGTATTGGTCGCGTACGGTGATGGTGCCGCTGTTCGTGCTGTGTTCGCGCAAGGTGCGCGCCTGCAACCCATGCGCGGTGCACATCCGTGAGTTGTTCACGCTCGATCCGGAGCTCGAGCAGCACTACTTCCGTCATCGCGGCTTCGTCAACCGCGCATTCCTGCTGCTCGACCGCATCGGCCGCATGATCGATCCGCTGGTGCCGCGTGCGCTGCGCGCGCGGGCCATCCGGCGCGCCGAGGAATGGATCAATGCGCGCGCCAACGGCGAGGATGGCTTAGGCGCCATCTTCCCGGCGATGGTCAATGCGCTCGAGGTGATGGTGACGCTGGGCTATGGCGTCGACGATCCGCGCCGGGTGCAGGCCAAGCGGGCGTTGTGGAAGCTGCTGGTGCCGGGCGAACGCAGCACCTACTGTCAGCCGTGCGTGTCGCCGGTCTGGGACACGGCGCTGAGCTGCCTGGCGCTGGAGGAGGAAGGCAGCGGCGCAGGTCGCAACGCAGCGTTCAACGGACTGGAGTGGTTGCGGCCGCTGCAGCTGCTGGAAGCAGCGGGCGACTGGCGCCAGCAGCGCCCGGATTTGCCCGGGGGCGGCTGGGCATTTCAGTTCAACAACAGCTATTACCCGGATCTCGACGATACCGCGGCTGTGGCCTGGGCGATGCACGCCGCGCCGCAGCGGGCCCACTACAGCGCTGCCATCGCGCGTGCGCTCGACTGGCTGGTCGGCATGCAGAGCCGCAACGGCGGTTTTGCGTCATTCGACGTCGACGGTACCTGCTACTACCTGAACGAAATCCCGTTCGCCGATCACGGTGCGTTGCTCGACCCGCCGACCGAGGATGTCACCGCGCGCGTGGTGACGGTGCTGGCCCGCGTCGCTCGCGTGGAGGACGCTCCGGCACTCGAGCGCGCGATCGCCTATCTGCGCTCAACGCAGCAGGCGGATGGCTCGTGGTTCGGGCGCTGGGGCACGAACTACATCTATGGCACCTGGTCGGTGCTGGCCGCGCTCGGGGCCGCCGGCATTGGCGCCGAGGATCCGGCCGTGCGGCACGCGGTGGCGTGGCTGGCGAGCTGCCAGCAGGCTGACGGCGGCTGGGGCGAGAGTAACGACAGCTACCTGGATCCGGACCTGGCGGGCCGCGGCATCGGCAGCACCCCGTATCAGACTGCCTGGGCGCTGCTGGCACTGATGTCGGTGGGCGGAGTCGACGCCTCGGTGCTACGGCGCGGCGTACAGTTCCTGTTGCGCGCCCAGCAGAGCAATGGCCTGTGGGAGCATCCGAGCTATACCGCGCCCGGGTTTCCGCGCGTGTTTTATCTCAAGTACCACGGCTACTGCGCCTACTTCCCGCTCTGGGCCCTGGCCCGCTATCGGCGGCTGGTGCACGACGGCAAGGACGCTTGAGCGCAACGGGCGTCGTCGCAGCGCTCGAATTCGAGGCGGAGAGCCTGGGCACACGTCGCCACCGCGCCGATGGCCTATGTGGCCTGCGCGACGGATCGCTGCTGAGTGTGAGCGGTGTCGGCGGCGACAGCGCCGCCCGGGCGGCGCGCGAGCTGGTCGCGGCAGGGGCAGGTGCGCTGCTGAGCTGGGGTGTGGCCGGCGCGCTCGATCCGGGCTTAGGCTGCGGCGCTGTGCTGCTGCCGGCCGAGGTGTTACGCCCGGCATCTGCCGCCGGGCCATTGCCACCGCAACGCTTCGCGACCTGTCGCACGTGGCGCGAGCGCGTGGCTGCGGCGCTGCAGCCGCATGCGCCGGTGGCGGCGGGAGCGCTGCTGACCAGCGCGTCGCCGGTGGCGGCGGCCGAACTCAAGACGAGGCTGTTCCAGGATACGGGCGCGGTGGCGGTCGATATGGAAAGCGCAGCAGTGGCGCAGGTGGCGGCCGAGCATGCGCTGCCGTTCATCACGCTGCGCGTGGTTCTGGACACCGCCTCGGTAAGCCTGCCCGGCAGCGTCATGCGCACGCTCGAGCCGGGCAACGCGCGCCGGTCCGGTCTGTGGCGCGCCTTTGCGCTGGTGAGTGCACCGGCGGACTGGGGCGCACTGCTGCGGCTGGCGGCCGCGTATCGCCTCGCGCGGCGAGCGTTGCTCGAGTGCGCGCGGCGCGGGGATCCGACAGCGGCACCGGCCGGGCGGGAGGGCGGCTGATGCAGGCGCTGGTCACCGGCGCCAGCGGCTTCGTCGGTGCCGCGGTGGTACGCGCGCTGCTAGCGGCGGGACATCAGGTGCGGGTGCTGCTGCGCGCGCAATCGAGTCGCCGCAATCTTGCCGGCCTGGCAGTGGAACCGGTGATCGGGGATCTGGCCGATGTCGGCGCCCTGGACGCTGCGCTCCAGGGCTGCGAGGCGCTGTTTCACGTCGCCGCCGACTATCGCCTCTGGGCGCCCGATCCGCAGGCGCTCTATCGCAGCAACGTCGATGGCACGCGCAATATCGTCGAGGCGGCGCGCCGCAGCGACGTCAAGCGCGTGGTCTACACCAGCAGCGTGGCCACGATCGGCCTGCGGCCGGACTCCCAGCCCTCCGATGAGACCGATGTGGCGCAGCTGGATGCGATGATCGGTCACTACAAGCGCTCCAAGTTCCTGGCGGAAAACTGGGTGCTGCAGGCCGCGCGCGACGGCGCGCCGATCGTGATCGTCAACCCATCGACTCCGATCGGTCCGGGCGATGTGAAGCCCACGCCCACCGGCCGCCTGGTGCTCGACGCCGCGACCGGCCGCATGCCGGCCTACGTCGATACCGGCCTCAACATCGTGCACGTCGATGACGTTGCTGCCGGCCATCTGCTGGCGTATCAGCATGGGCGCATCGGCGAGCGCTACATTCTCGGCGGCACCGATCTGAGCCTGCAGCGCATCCTGTCGATGATCGCGCTGGCGTCGGGGCGGCCCGCCCCGCGCCTGCGATTGCCGCTGAACCTGCTGCTGCCGGTGGCCTACGCGGCCGAAGCCCTCGCACGGCTTCGCGGCCGCGAGACCCGCATCACCGTGGATGGCATACGCATGGCACGCCACCGCATGTATTTCTCCAGCGCCAAGGCGGTGCGCGAACTGGGCTATCGCTGGCGTCCGGCACAGCAGGCGATCGAAGATGCCGTGCGATGGTTTGTGCAGTCACCGTAGCCGCCGCTCGGCACTCGCAACTCGCCCAGCGTTGCCGCGACGCGCGCACTGGGCAACGCCGCCAGTTCCTCGGCGTGCCGACCATCAGGCTGGCGGCGGTGAGAATGCCTTGCTGGTTCGCCAGCCGTACCGCCTCGTTGACCGCCTCGTGCAGTGCGAAGTCGTCGGCGGTGACGATCAGGAAACGATCGGACTCAGGCGGTGTGAGCACGCAGGAAGCGAAAGAACTCCACGCCCTCACGCAGCCGCCGCTTGGTCATCTCCCAGCTGGTCATCATCTCGGCGGTCAGTTCGGCGATTTTGCGCGGACGGAAATAGAAGCGGCGGTAGAACGTCTCCACCGCGTGGTAGATGTCCTTGGCGTTCAGATGCGGATAGCTGATAGGCGCCAGCTGCAGGCCCTGGGTATTCACCAGGTTCTGCGACGTGTCCTCCTTGAGCCAGCCGTTGGCGATCGCCTGGGCATACAGTTCGGTTCCCGGATACGGCGCCGCCAGCGACACCTGGATGGTGTGCGGATTGATGTCGATGGCGAACTGCATGGTCTCGCGCATGGTCTGCTCGGTCTCACCCGGCAGCCCGAGGATGAAGGTGCCGTGGATGATGATCCCCAAGCGCCGGCAGTCGCGGGTGAAGCGGCGCGCGATGTCGGTGCGCAGCCCCTTGCGGATGTTGTGCAGGATCTGGTCGTTGCCCGATTCATATCCGACCAGCAGCAGGCGCAGGCCGTTGTCCTTCATGATCTTGAGCGTGTCGTAGGGCACGTTGGCCTTGGCATTGCACGACCAGGTCACGCCCAGGCGACCCAATCCGCGCGCAATTTCCTCGGCGCGCGGACGAAAGTCGGTGAAGGTGTCGTCGTCGAAGAAGATCTCTTTCACCTGCGGCAGATTGTCCTTGATCCATTGCACTTCGCCGAGCACGTTGTCCACGCTGCGCACCCGATAGCGATGGCCGCCGACGGTCTGCGGCCACAGGCAGAAGGTGCACTTGGAACGGCAGCCGCGCCCGGTGTAGAACGAAACGTAGGGATGCTTCAGATAGCCGATGAAGTAGTTCTCAATGCGCAAGTCGCGCTGGTACACCGGCGCAACCCACGGCAGCTCATCCATCTCGGTGAGCGGCGTGCGCGCGGGATTGTGGCGGATGCCGTCGGCCGCCGTCTGCCAGCTCAGGCCCGCGATCGAATCGAAGGCGCGACCCTCAGCCACCTCCTTGCAGGTGTAGTCGAATTCCTCGCGCGCCACGAAATCGATCGCCTTCGAGGCCTTGAGCGAGCCCTCCGGATCGACCGCCACTTTGGCGCCGACCATGCCGACCAGCAGCCGCGGGTTCTCCGCCTTGAGCAACTCCGCCATGCGCGCGTCGGTAGGAAACGAGGGCGCACTGGTGTGCATGATCACCAGCTCGTACTGGCGGGCCAGCGGCAGCACATCCTGCACCGTCATGCCGTCGGCCGGAGCGTCGATCAGCTTGCTGTCGGGCACCAGCGCCGCGGGCTGCGCCAGCCAGGTCGGATACCAGAACGATTTGATCTCGCGCTTGGCCTGGTAGCGTGCGCCGGCACCGCCGTCAAAACCATCGAACGACGGCGGGTGCAAAAAAAGCGTCTTCATTCCGTGATCTCTCCGCTGTGATAGGGCACGCGCCGATTGCCGATGCGATGCAGTAACCCGCCGCGGCCGATGCCGAAGCGCTCCCGGCGCCGGCTGACCTCACGCCCTCGAAAGCTGCAGCACCACAGGGTGAACAGCAGCGCATCGTGCAGCGGAATCAACCCAATGCCGCCATACGCGTGTGTGGCGGGGGAAATGTAGCATGAGCCGGGCTGCGACCGTTATTCCCAGCAGGATCAGGGCCATGGGCTGGAAACCGGCCAGCGCCGCACCGAGCACCGCCATCGGCAGGCTAAAGGTAATGATACAGCAGGCGTAGCCGCCGGGGCGTACCGATCCGATGGTGCGCAGCCAGCGCGAGGTGTGCTCGCACAAGGCGGCAAGACTCGGCTCATCCACCATGGTGTCGACCGGCAACTCCAACATGGCCACCTTCAGCCCCAGGGCGCGCACCTGTACCCCCAGCTGGTGGTCATCGGCCAGGTGATCGCTCAAGGGGGCAAGGCGCGCGCCCGACCTAGGGGCAGGTGACCAGGCCGACCGTAGGGTCTGCCAGCGGCGCCAACACCCGCGCCAGATAGTCCGGCGGCACCTGGATGTCGCTGTCGGCCATGACCAGCAGGTCGTGCCGGCAGCGCGGCAGCATGTTGATCAGGTTGCTGACCTTGGCGTTTGCACCGTGGCGGGTCGCATCGATCACGCAGTCGATATCGAGCGCGTCAAATTGGTACTTCAGCAAACGCACCGCGGGCAGGGCGCTGTCATGCGGGTTCTGCAGTCCAAGGACGATCTGGAAATTCGGGTAGTCCTGCACGCATATTGAGTGCAGCTGCTGATACAGGCCAGGCTCATGACCGCACAACGGTTTGAGGACGCTGACCGCGGGCATGGGCGCCCGTGCGTCCGGCGCCTGGCGACGCCGCCGCGCGCCGGCGATCGCACTCGCGAGCGCCGCCAGCAACGTACACGCACAGGCGGCCGCGGCCAGACCGAGACCGATCCCCATCACCAGACCCTGCATGGTCACCTCGCCGTCCAATGGCCGCCGCACAGTCAGTGTATTATCGGCACAACGGCGGCGCTCGCAAACCGTTGACGAACTCCACGCTCGCGTCGAGTCTGCGAGTTAGGTACCCTAAGCCCTACATCTGGAGGTGTCGATTGCTGCTTCATGTTTCTACCGCCGCCGTGCCCGAGGCTCGCGCATGAGCATTCCGCTGATTCAACAATACCGGATCGGCAAGTATCTGCTGCGTCAGAAGCTTAGCGGCCGCAAGCGCTACCCGCTGGTGCTGATGCTCGAGCCGTTGTTTCAATGCAACCTCGCCTGCGCCGGTTGCGGCAAGATCGACTACGAGAAGGATATCCTGCAGCGAAGGATGAGTGTGGCCGACGCGCTGTCAGCGGTGGATGACTGCGGCGCGCCGGTGGTGTCGATTCCGGGCGGCGAGCCGCTGATCCACAAGGAGCTGCCGCAGATCGTCGCTGGCATCGTGGCGCGCAAGAAGTTCGTCTACCTGTGCACCAACGCGATCCTGGTGCCCAAGCACATCGACGAATACCAGCCGTCGCCTTACCTCACGTTTTCCATCCATCTGGACGGCCTGCAGCGCCAGCACGACGCCTCGGTGTGCCAGGAGGGCGTGTTCGACAAAGCCGTGGCGGCGATCCGGCTGCTGCGCGAGCGAAATTTCCGTGTGACGGTCAACTGCACGCTGTTCGCCAAGGAGGATCCGGACGAGGTGGCCGAGTTCTTCGACTTCGCAATGACGCTGGGCGTGGAAGCGATCACGGTGTCGCCCGGCTATCACTACGAGCACGCGCCGCGCCATGATGTGTTCATGGGCCGGGTCGAGAGCAAGACCCTGTTCCGGGAAATCTTCCGGCGTGGACGCGCGACGGGGCGCAACTGGCTGTTCAACCACTCGGCGCTGTACCTGGATTTTCTCGCCGGCAACCAGAGCTACCAGTGCACTCCGTGGAGCAATCCGACCTACAACGTGTTTGGCTGGCAGCGCCCGTGCTACCTGATGTCGGATGAGGGCTACGCACCGAGCTTTCGTTCATTGATGGAGGACACACCGTGGGATCGCTATGGCGTGGGCCGCGATCCGCGCTGCGATAACTGCATGGCGCATTGCGGCTTCGAGGGCACGGCGGTGAACGACCTGCTGCGCCATCCACTCAAGGCATTGCGCGTGGCGCTGACCGGACCACGGCTCACCGGTCCGATGGCGCCGGAGCTGCCGTTCCTGTACGAGGAGCAGCGCGCAGAGCGCGATGCCGTGGTGGTGCCGCTCAGCGCCGTGCGGCGCGAGCCACGGACGCGCGAAGCGTCGGCCGCCAGCATCGACTAGCGGCGCACGGGAACTTAAGCCCTTGGAAGCGGCCAGCGCAGCCGGCGGTGCCAGCCCCGCGGACGCCTTTCGCCACCAGCTGCACGGCTGGCAGACGCGCATGGAGCGCGCGCTGTCGGCACGGCTTCCCGACGCCGCGCTGGTGCCGACGCAGCTGCATGCGGCGATGCGCTACGCCGTGCTCGGCGGCGGCAAGCGCATCCGTCCGGCGTTGATGTTTGCCACCGCGCTCACCCTGGGCCTTGCTGAAGATCAGGTCGAGGGCGCGGCCTGCGCCGTCGAACTGGTGCACGCCTACTCGCTGGTGCACGACGACTTACCCGGCATGGACAACGACGACCTGCGGCGCGGCCGCCCGACCTGTCACAGGGCGTTCGATGAGGCCACCGCGATACTGGTCGGCGATGCGCTGCAGCCACTCGCCTTTGAACTCTTGGCGCGTGACGCTTCGCTGCCGGCATCCAGCAGCGTGCGCCTGCAGCTGATCGGCCTCCTGGCCGATGCCAGCGGCAGCTTCGGCATGGCGGGCGGGCAGGCGATCGACATGGCGGCGCAGGGGCAGACGCTCGATCTGGCAGGCATCGAGCAGATGCACGCGCGCAAGACCGGCGCGTTGATACGTGCCAGCGTGATGATGGGTGCCGAGTGTGCGCCGGCGCTGGATGCGCGCCTGAAGGCGGGACTGGCGAACTTTGCCGGCGCGATCGGCCTGGCATTCCAGATCCAGGACGATCTGCTGGATGTCATCGGCGAAACCGCGGTACTCGGCAAGACTGCCGGGGCCGACCAGGCACTCGCCAAGCCCACCTATCCGGCTGTGGCCGGCGTCGCCGCATCGCGCTTGGCGGTGAGCGCGCTGCACCAGCGCGCTCTCGAAGCCCTCGAGCCCTTCGGCGAGCGGGCCGAACCGCTGCGGCTGCTATCGGATTGGCTGCTGGCGCGCCGTAACTGAAGTCTAGGGCGCGCACGCTGCCCAGATGCGCTGGCAGCGCTGCGCTACCTCGCGCGGCGTACAGCGCGTGATGTCGATGGCGAGGTCGTCCGGCTTCAGCGGTCCATATAGTCCCGGATCCGAGGCCTGGAACAGGGCCACGGTCGGTACCGCCGTGGTGCTCGCCAGGTGCATCGGGCCGGTGTCGGTCGAGATGAACATGCGGGTGGCGGCGATGGCGGCGGTGAGCTCGCGCGTCGATCGAAGATGCAGCGACACGAACCGGGCGTCGGTCGGTGCGTGCCCCGGCGACGGCAGAAATTCCAGCGGGATTGCCAGCGGTTCCAGCGCAAGGAATGCCTGCCAGAACTCCAGCCACCAGCTGCGATCGATCAGTTTCAGGTTGGCTGCATGCGCGAAGAAGCCGAACACGTTACTCGGTGTCGCTACCCGTCCGGCGCCGATGGCCTCATCCACGACGCGTCTGCCCTGCGCCCGCTCGGCTTCCGGCAGCGGCAGCCACAGGCGCGCCTGCCTGTGTTCTAACGGCGCGCCGAAAATGCGTTGCGCCAAATACAGAGGGCGCACCGCCTGGTGCATCGCTTCGCGCGCCAGCGGCACCGCGTGCGTCAGCGGCGCCCACTGGAAGCTGTTCGCGAAGCCAAGCCGATAGCGGCTGCGCGACAAGGCCAGCATGACGCGCCCGCTGGTGGAAAACTCGGTCGGATCGATCGCCAGGTCGTAGCGCACCGAGCGCAGCGTGCGCAGTGCCGCCAGGTAGCGACCGATCTGCTGGAGCTTGCCGTGCGGAAATACGATGATGCGCCTTACTCCGGGCATGGCGCGCAGTAATTCCTCGGCGTGCGGATAGCCGAGCGCCAGATCGATGGCCGCATCGGGTAACAGTTCGTGCAGGTAACGGATCAGCGGCGTCAGGAACAGCGTGTTGCCGATGCGGCCGTTGATGCGGCAGATCAGCACCGTGGCGATTTCCCCTGGCGCGAGGCTGGTGTCGTAGCGACGTCGGCCGACCAGCCGCGCCAGCAGCCATCCCAGATACTCGCGCGAGCGATGGCGCAGATTCTTCAACAGGAATCGGACGCGCACCTCGGCCCGACGCCAGCCGGTCACGGTCGTCGGCGCCGTCGGCGCCCTGGCAGGCGCCGGCTGCGGCGGAGGATTGTTATTATCGGGTTTGCCGTTAATGGGTGTTCGCGTGCCTGGCAGCGTGCAGCTCGCAATTCATTATCCTATGACCGGCAGCCGGCGGCGACCATCGCCGCTGTCGTGCGGCCGTCACTTTCAAAGGACTGGATCGATGATCGCTGAGCAACATCTGTGCATCGGAGCCGCCGGGCGATGATTTCCCCGCTCCCGGCGACGGTCGAGGTGGAAACCGGCCCTGATCCTGCGGCGTCGGTCATCTGGCTGCACGGCCTGGGGGCCGACGGTCATGATTTCGAGCCGGCGGTTCCCGCGCTGACGCCCGCGCGCGCCGGTGCATTGCGCTTCATATTGCCGCACGCCCCGGTGCGCCCGGTCACGCTGAACGCCGGCGCCCGGATGCGGGCCTGGTACGACATTCGCGGCTTCGAACGCCGCGCCGCGCAGGACGAGATCGGCGTGCGCGAATCCGACGCCGCCATACGGGCACTGATACGGCGCGAAAATGTACGTGGCATTGCCACCGGGCGCATCGTGCTCGCCGGATTTTCCCAGGGCGGCGCGATGGCGCTGTTTACCGGCACCCGGCTTGCCGAGCGCCTCGCCGGGATCATCGGCCTGTCGTGCTACCTGCTGCTCGAGGACAGCTTTGCCGCCGAGCACCACCGCGCCAATCAGGCCACGCCCATATTTCTGGCGCACGGATCGTACGACGCGCTGGTCGATCCGCGCCTGGGAGAGGAGACGCGAGCGCTGCTGCTGGCCGCCGGCTATCCGGTGGAGTGGCACAGCTATCCGATGGCGCACGCAGTGTGCGCCGAGGAGATCGCGGCGATCGCTGCGTTTCTGCAGCGCGTGCTGTGAACGCGTCGCCGGCTGAACGGCCGCTGCGCGCGCACACTAGGATCAAGCTGGTGTCGATGTTCCATGCCGCATTGGATGCGGCGGACGGCGCCGCGGGAGCGCACTGCGTACACGAGCTGTGGATGCGCGATGAGATGCCGGCCAACATCGAGGCGGCGCTCGAGCGCTTGTGGCAGCACGCCGCGACCTCGATTCCGGAATGGTTGCCGATGCGCTACGTCAACTGGTTGCCGCTGGCCTATGAAGTGGCGGGTCGGTTCCAGGCCGACGGCGGCCGCAGCAACATTTACCTGGTCCTGCTCGACTATGCTGATAGCCGGGAGGAGCCGTACGGGGTGTATGTGGGCATGACCCGC
>PKWJ01000048.1 GCA_003132025.1 Gammaproteobacteria bacterium | reverse complement strand
TCTGGAACGTGATCGAGGCGACCGTCTGGTTCTCCTCGCGCACGTTCACGCCTTCCTTCGCCTCCACCGCCTGGTGCAGGCCGTCCGACCAGCGCCGGCCCGGCATGGTGCGGCCGGTGAATTCATCAACGATGATGACCTCGCCGCCGCGCACGATGTATTCCACGTCGCGCTTGTAGAGCGCGTGCGCGCGCAGCGCCGCGTTCAGGTGGTGCATCAGGCGGATGTTGGCGGTGTCGTACAGGCTCTCGCCCTCGCGCAGCAGCGCGCCTTCCGCCATCAGCTGTTCGACGCGCTCATGGCCAGCCTCGGTCAGATGCACCTGCTTGCCCTTTTCGTCCACCGAGAAGTCGCCCGGGCCGTCTTCCGCCTGCTGGCGCGTCAGCCGCGGCACCAGCTCGTTGATGCGGATATAAACCTCGGTGCTCTCTTCCGCCGGTCCCGAGATGATCAGCGGCGTGCGCGCCTCGTCGATCAGGATCGANNTTGGTGCCGTAGGTGATGTCGCAGGCATAGGCGGCGCGCTTCTCGGCCGAATCCTGGGCGTTCTTGATCACTCCTACGGTAAGCCCGAGGAAGCGATACACCGGCCCCATCCAGTCCGCGTCGCGCTGCGCCAGGTACTCGTTCACCGTCACGACGTGCACGCCCTCGCCCGGCAGAGCGTTCAGGTAGGCCGGCAGGGTCGACATCAGTGTCTTGCCCTCGCCGGTGCGCATCTCGGCGATCTTGCCCTGGTGCAAGGCCATGCCGCCGACCAGCTGCACATCGAAATGGCGCATCTTGAGCGTGCGCCGTGCCGCCTCGCGCACCACGGCGAAGGCCTCGGACAGCAGCTGATCGAGTTTCTCGTCCTGCTTGAGCCGCGCGCGAAATTCGTCGGTCTTGGCGCGCAGCGCCTCGTCGGACAACCCCTGCAGTGACGGCTCCAGGGCAGTTGCCTCGCGCACCAGGCGGGTGTAGTTCTTGACGAGCCGATCGTTGCGGCTCCCGAATACGCGGGTCAGCGCCTGTAACACGAACAATCCTTTGGGTAATTACGAGCAGCTTCAGGGACTTACCGGAAAGTCGCCGTAGCCAAGCCGGTGATTGTAAGGGTAGACAGGCTCGCCATGTAGTCGTTCGTGCGGCTCGACGCGGCCGCTCAGTGCCGCCGAGCACCGCTCAGCGGCGCCTCAAGCTCGCGGCGCGATGATGGCGATGATGGCGTGCGATCAGCGTCCGACGAACGCCATCGGATCGATCTGCCGCCCGTCCTTGACGACTTCAAAATGCACGTGCGGCCCGGTTGACCGGCCGGTGGAGCCAACCACTGCGATCGCCTGGCCGCGTTCCACTTCATCGCCGACCGTGACCAGGGTTCTGGCGGCATGCGCGTAGCGCGTGACGTAACCGTTGCCATGGTTGATCTCGACCAGGTTGCCGTAGCCCTCGCGCGGCCCGGCCCAGGTCACAATCCCCGAGGCCACCGCCAGTACGTCGGTGCCGGCATCGCTGGCGAAATCCACACCCTTGTGGAACGCGTCCTCGCCGTTGAACGGATCCATGCGCTCGCCGAAGTACGAGGAAATATAGCCTTCCCGCACCGGGCGTCCCGAGGGTTTGATCTCTGCCGACAGCTGCCGCCCAAGGATCACATTCTCAAGCGCCGCGAACTGTCCGGAGCGCGAGTCGATACGGCGGCCCAGATCGTCGACCATCACGGTCAGGTCCGGCACCTGCGCGCCGCGGCCGATACCATCGGATTCCGAACCGCCCTGGGGCGGATCGTTATCAAAATCGAATTCACGGCTGTTGATGTGCGCCATCTCGGTCAGCCGTTTGCCGAGCGCATTGAGACGAATCACGTGCGCGTTCATCACGCCAAGCCGCATCGCCAGCGCGTCCACGCGATCCTGCAGTTGCGACTTGAGCGCCGCCACTTCAGCCTGCTGGGCGATGAGCGCGGGGCCAGGATTTCGCAGCGCCATGCGCGCCATGCTGCTTTCCCCGAGGTGCAGGCCGAGCGCAAAGATGCCGACCAGAATCCCCAGAGCCAGGGCCGTAACAACGGTAAGAGTCAGCGGGTGCGATAGATTGAGGTGGCGGGCCCTGCCCACGCGGCGCGAGAAGAAAATCACATTCATGCCTGTCGCTCCAGTCTGTCGGCGAGCACTTCAAGCGCGGCCCACAGCCTTAGCTCAAGGTTCACGCGCGAACCGGTCCGTGGATGACGGTCCGCGGAACGCATGGTGCGGTGCACCCTAAAACGTTCCAATCGATCGCGGCCGATGATGCGCCTCGCGTGCCACCCTGTCGCAAATGCAGTAGCCTCTGCCTCGGCAGCCCCGCTGTCCTAGCGGTAACCCGCTGTCAGACCGGTGGCTTTGCGTCCCCGCGTTTCCGGCGGGTTTGCCCTTGATCGGTGCGACCGACTATGCACAAGAAATTTCCCTCTTACAAGAAGACTGGTGCACGAAATCGACCTCAGGCCGCTGACGCGGGCCGCCGGACGGTTCTGGCGTGTAACATAAACCCTAAATCTGTCAATGACTTACTGATCAGCCGGGGGGGTCTGCGCCGGATAGCCGCGGCCATCCCGTTACAGCAGTCCTGGGCCGAGTGGGTGCGCGGGAGGGTCGGCACCGAGCTGGCCGGCCATATCGTCAATGCGGTGCCAAATAACGGCCAATTGGTGGTTTTTGCCGACAGTGCCGCTTGGGGAACACGGCTGCGCTATGCGCTGGCGGCAATGCAGGCGGACATCGCCGGTCGCGACGCGAGCATTTCACGCGCCAGCGTACGCGTTCAGAGGCAATCTACAGCCTCAACTACCCCATAGCGTGATTGAAACAATTCGTGGATTTTTGAGGGATTTATATACTTGACTCCCTAGCTTTTTGGGAGTAAAATCGGGGCCGTAAGTTGGAGTACGGCCATGAAAATCACGATAAGCCATTACGAATTCCTCCAGAGATTCCCAGACGAGGCTGCGGCGCGTAAGTACTTGGAAACCAAGCGCTGGAACGGCACCCCGGCCTGCCCGCACTGCGGCGTTATTGAGCGCGTTCAGGTCCGAAAGGTGGTCGGCTACTACCGCTGTCTGGCCTGCAAAGAGGACTTCACCGTCCGCACCGGGACCATCTTCGAGCGCTCGCACATCCCGCTCGATAAGTGGCTGTATGCCATGTATCTGGTCGCCACGGCCCGCAAGGGCGTTTCCAGCATGCAGATCAGCAAGGAGCTGGGTATTACCCAGAAGTCCGCTTGGTTCATGCTCCAGCGCATACGAGAGGCGTGCGGCAAGGGCGGTCCCTACGGCGGGCAGCTTTCCGGCATCGTGGAAGCCGACGAGACGTTTCTGGGCGGCAAGGAAACGAACAAGCATGCCGACAAGCAGCATGGTTTCCGCGCCACTCAGGGCAAGACGGCGGTGTTGGGGATTCGCCAGCGCGGCGGAGAGACCCGCGCCATTGTGGTCGGCACCGACACGGGCGCTGACCGTCTGGGCAGCGAGATTCGCGCCAACGTGAAGCGCGGTTCGGTCCTGTGCACCGACGATGCCAAGGTGTTCAACCACATCGGCCCGTACAGGCACCTGACGGTCAACCACAGCGCCAAGCAGTACGTGGACGGCATGGCGTCCACCAACGGTATCGAGTCCGTCTGGGCGGTCCTCAAACGCGGTTACTACGGCATCTATCACCAGTTCTCGGTGAAGCACATGCAGCGGTACGTTGACGAGTTCTCGTTCCGCCTGAACGAGGGCAACTGCAAGGTGCACACCATGGACCGAATTGACGCCATGGTCGCCAAGACGGACGGTGTGCGCATCACCTACAAGGCGCTGATTGCGTGAGCGAGAAGGCCGACATGGAGGCGTTCGAGCGCATGGTAGAGCGCGTCTTGGCGTATCGGTCGAAGAAGAATCGGAAGAACAAGGCCGCGAAAAAGAAAATAGCGGCACAGAAAAAGAAATAGGCGGTTCGGGTGTCATTAGATGACGGCCGCGAGGAAGAGAAGCACGCCGCTGGCGCCGACCAGCCAGCCAAAAGACAGCAGGCGATCTCCGCGCTCAGTGCCGATTTCCAGCGCTTTGTTCAGGCATACAAAACTTACAGAGAAGAGCACGATGCCAACGAGCGCGAGAAGTACGTGTGGGAAAAGCGAACTGCTAGGGGCGTCTGGCTGTACACGCTTTTGACTGTCGGAATTGTTGCTATCAGCCTGTGCCAATTGCGTACCAGCCGGGACACCGAAGAACGGCAACTGCGTGCCTATGTTTCCGTCAACGACGTCATTGTTACCACCATTGCAGGAACCCTCGCCCCGGATAACAGTAAGTGGCGCCTGAATATAGGCATGCAAAATACGGGAACTACCCCAACCGAAAGAGCCACTGTGCGCCTGCATGCCGAGGTCAGAGATTCCAAATTCTCCGCCGATTTCGTTCCACAAGACGAGCCGACAGATATCACCGATCCTGGGAATATTGCTCCGCACGCGGCAATCACCTCCAGATCTGTCCCAGAGTCTGCAATCTCTACCGCTGAATTGATCCAAGTGCGGGATCACTCCAAATTCCTTTACGTATGGGGCTGGAGCAAGTACTGGGACGTTTTTCGAGATACGAATCGGCACATAACCAAATTTTTCTATCAAGTTGAGGTTTACGGGGACGTTGAACACGCCTTCGAGCCGGGAGCTTTCTTTAGGGGGAAATGGCTTATTCAGCCAACTGGCAACTGCACCGACGACGAGTGTGATGGTAAGCAGTAGCGCAACGCAGCAGAACCCGGCCTGTCGACGGCCTCTATGCTGCGACGCAGCATTCGCCGGGCACAGGGAGTTAAAGGGATAAATCCCATTTTTGATAACAAAAATCCACGAATTGTTTCAATCACGCTTCAGTGTGGATGAAGGCTGTTTGCCTCTCGCGACGCAGGCGGGCGCGTGCGCTACGACGCGAGTGCGGTGGGTTCGCCGGTGTGCGCTGGCACGTAGGAAATGGGCGCCTGCTCGGTGCCTTCGAACGTCACCTCTTCCCAGGCGTCCTTGTCCGCCAGCAGCGCGCGCAGCAGCCGGTTGTTGAGGCCGTGGCCGGATTTGTGGCCGGAAAACTCGCCGATCAGGCTGTGGCCGAGCAGGTACAGATCACCGATCGCATCCAGGATCTTGTGCTTGACGAATTCATCCTCGTAGCGCAGCCCGTCCTCGTTCATGACTCCGACGTCATCGAGCACGATGGCGTTGTCGAGCGTGCCGCCCAACGCGAGATTGTGGGCGCGCAGCGTCTCCAGATCGCGCATGAAACCAAAGGTACGGGCGCGGCTGATTTCCTTCAGGAACGACGTGGTCGAAAAATCCATGGTCGCGCGCTGCAGCCGGCGCTTGAAAATCGGGTGGTCGAATTCGATTTCGAAGTTCACCTTGAAGCCTTCGAAAGCATCAAATCGCGCCCATTTATCGCCGTCCTCGACCAGTACGGACTTCTTGACGCGGATGAAGCGCTTGGGTGCATCCTGCTGTTCGATGCCGGCCGATTGCAGCAGGAACACAAACGGGCCGGCACTGCCGTCCATGATCGGCACTTCGGCCGCAGTCACTTCCACGCAGGCGTTGTCGACCCCTAAGCCGGCGAAGGCCGACAACAGATGTTCCACCGTCGAGATTCTCGCCTCGCCGTGCACCAGCGTAGTACCGAGTGTGGTGTCACCCACATTCTCGGCGCGCGCCGGAATATCCACCGGCTCCGGCAAATCAATCCGGCGGAAACAGATGCCCGTATCCGGCGGCGCGGGCTTGAGCGTCATCATGATTTTCTTGCCGGTATGCAGGCCGATGCCGGTGGCACGAATCGAGTTGCGTAGTGTTCGCTGGCCTAGCATAGGAATTGTTCCGACTCTATACGCTTATTGGGCCGCGGGTAGCGCTGCATTCGCTTCAAAGTGCGCGCGCGTTGACGCGTCCGCGACCGACCTTTATCGCTGATGATGCGGTGCTACCGTATCACAGCGGCGGATGGGGAGCTAACCATCCGCCGCTGCTTGTGAACGGGGTTTAATCCGCCTGGCGCCGCAAAAACGCCGGGATATCCAGCATTTCCTCGGCCTCCTGCGTGGCCGGCAGGCCGTCGCCGACCGCCCGCTGGCGCACGATGGTCGGTTTGTCGAGCGCCGAATAGTCGCTCGGAGTCAGCGGACCGCGCGCTCTGGGAGCGCGCGTATGGGCTGCCTCGCGGCTGACGCTCGAGTCCCTGCCCGCCATGGCCGAGCGCTCGATGAAACTGTCGCGCACCGGCTCGCCGCGACCCCGATGCGGCGCAGCACCCCGGCCAAGTCCAGTGGCCACCACCGTGACGCGGATTTGATTAGACATATCGGGGTCAATCACGGTGCCTACGACCACGGTGGCATCATCGGAAGCGTATTCCTTCACGATGCTGCCGACCTCCTCGAACTCACCGATCGACAGGTCCAGACCCGCGGTCACGTTCACCAGGATGCCGTGCGCGCCTGCCAGGTTGATATCCTCCAGCAGCGGCGATGACACCGCGGCCTCGGCCGCCTGGCGCGCGCGGCTCTCGCCGCTGGCGCTACCGCTACCCATCATCGCCATGCCGGTCTCGCTCATCACGGTACGTACGTCGGCAAAGTCGACGTTGATCAGTCCCGGACGGGTGATCAGCTCGGCAATGCCCTGTACCGCGCCTTGCAGCACCTGATTGGCCGCCTTGAAGGCGTCGAGCAGCGTGGTGCTCGGCCCGAGCACCGTCAGCAGCTTCTGGTTCGGAATGGTGATCAGCGAGTCGACGTTTTTGGTCAGCTCCGCGATTCCGTGGTCGGCCACCAGCGAGCGCTTGCCGCCTTCCATCAGGAACGGCTTGGTGACCACCGCCACGGTAAGGATCCCGAGCTCACGCGCAATCTGCGCCACCACCGGTGCGGCGCCGGTGCCGGTACCGCCGCCCATGCCGGCCGTGATGAACAGCATGTCGCAGCCCTCGATCACTTCGACGATGCGATCGCGGTCCTCCATCGCCGCCTGGCGGCCGATCTCCGGATCGGCGCCGGCGCCCAACCCCTTGGTGATGCTGCATCCGATCTGCAGCGAGGTCTTGATCTTCGAAGCCTTGAGGGCCTGGGCATCGGTGTTGATGCAAATGAAGTCAACACCTTCGATGCCGCTCGATACCATGTGCGACACGGCGTTGCCACCGCCGCCCCCCACGCCGATCACCTTTATTACAGCGCTCTGGCTGTAAGCGTCCATTAGTTCAAACATCTGTAGCTCCTTGAAGTTTCCCCAGGTCGGTCGAATCAAAAATTGCCCTTGAACCAGCTCTTCATGCGCTCAAAAACGCCCGCGACATTGCCGCCCAGCGCCGCCGCCCGTGAGGCCGGGGCGCTGTTTTCGCGTGCGTACAGCAGCAGTCCGACGCCGGTCGAATAGATCGGATTGCGCACCACATCAGACAGGCCCTTGACTTGGCCGGGCAGGCCCAGACGCACCGGCACGTGGAATATCTCCTCGGCCAGTTCGATCGCGCCTTCCATGCGCGCGCTACCGCCGGTCAGCACGATGCCGGCGGCGACCACTTCCTCGAAGCCGCTGCGGCGCAGCTCCTCGCGGATCAGGTTGAACAGTTCCTCGTACCTGGGCTCGACGATCTCGGCCAGCGTCTGGCGCGCAAGCCGCCGCGCCGGCCGATCGCCCACGCTCGGCACCTCGATGCTCTCGTCGGGATTGGCCAGCTGCGACAGCGCGCAGGCGTAACGGATCTTGATGTCCTCGGCGTACTGCGTCGGCGTGCGCATCGACACCGCGATGTCGTTGGTCACCTGATCGCCCGCGATCGGGATGACCGCGGTGTGGCGAATCGCGCCGCTGCTGAATACCGCGATGTCGGTGGTGCCGCCGCCGACGTCCACCAGGCATACACCGAGTTCCTTCTCGTCATCGGTCAGCACCGCGTAGCTCGACGCCAGCTGTTCCAGCACCACGTCCTCGACCACCAGGCCGCAGCGCTGCACGCACTTGATGATGTTCTGCGCCGCGCTGTCGGCGCCGGTGACGATGTGCACCTTGGCCTCGAGCCGCACACCCGACATGCCGATCGGATCGCGAATGCCCTCCTGGCCGTCGATGATGAATTCCTGCGGCAGCACGTGCAGGATGCGCTGGTCGGCCGGGATCGCCACCGCCTTGGCGGCATCGATCACGTGTTCGACGTCGCCGTGGGTGACTTCGCGATCGCGGATCGCGACCACGCCATGCGAGTTCAGGCTGCGCACGTGACTGCCGGCGATACCGGCATAGACGGCGTTGATCTCGCAGTCGGCCATGAGCTCGGCTTCCTCGACCGCGCGCTGGATCGATTGCACGGTGGATTCGATGTTCACCACCACGCCCTTCTTCAACCCGCGCGACGGCTGGCTTCCCAGGCCGATGACCTCGATCGAGCCGTCGACCGTGATCTCGCCCACCAGCGCCACCACCTTGGAGGTGCCGATATCGAGCCCGACGATGACGTCCCGGTCCGCTTTTCTAGCCATTGTGCTGACCCTTGTCGGCCGCCGCTGCCGGTGCCTGCGCCACATGGCCGGCGCCGCCTTTCCAGCCGACCGCAAAGCCGTTGCTGTAGCGCATATCCACGTAGGCGATGTCGGTGGCGCGCTGGCTGATGAGCTTCGCGGCCGCCACCATGAAGCGCTCGAAGCGCTGGTCGACCTGCTGCCTGCCCAGCCGCACCGTCACGCCGTTATCGAGCGTCAGGTTCCAGGCACCGCGCGCGTCGAGCTCCATGGCTGCCAGCCGCATGCCGACTTCGGTCAGACGACCCTGCGTGGCCAGATACCGCGCCGTGACCTCCTGTTCCGAGCCGAGCGGTCCGGCGAGCTGCGGCAGTTCCGGCGGCACGAAGCGCGATTCGCTCAAGAACAATTCACCGCGCGCATTGAGCAGCCCGGCGTTGTTCCAGCGCGCCACCACGGTCTGCTCGACGATCTCGATCACCAGCGAGCGCGGCCAGCTGCGCTGCACGGCGGCGTGGTCCACCCACGGCAGGGTGCGCAATCCATGGCTGATGTCATCCAGATCCACCGTCACCAGCCCATTGCTGCCCAGGCGCGAGCGCACCACCTTCTCCACGTCCAGTGCCGACACGCGCTGCAACCGGCCGCTGACGACGATGCGCTGGATAGGCTGGTTGAGCAGCAGCGCCAGCCCCGAGACTGCGAGCGCGATCACCGCCAGCCCCGCAAGCGACAGGCCGATGCGCCGCCACGGCAGCGCCGGCAGACGCCAGCGGCGGCTACGCGGCGCGCTGCGCCGATTGTTGCGTTTGCGGCTCAGCATGCGCATCAGCTGTCGATCCGGGTGCGCGCCAGGCTGGTCTCGAGCACGCGCCACACCAGTTCGTCGAAATCGATGCCGATGGCCTTGGCCGCCATCGGCACCAGGCTGTGGTCGGTCATGCCAGGCACGGTGTTGATCTCCAGCAGCATCGGCTGCCCGTCGTGATCCATCATGAAATCCGCACGGCCCCAGCCCTCGGCACCGCAGGCCTCGTAACTTGTAAGCCCGAGCTTCGCCAGCTGCGCTTCGGCTGCGGCAGCAAGGCCCGAGGGACAGAAGTAGCGCGTATCGTCGCGGAAATACTTGGCCTCGTAATCGTAGAAGCTGCGCGGCGTCTCGATGCGTATCGACGGCAGTGCCTGGCCCTGCAGGATGCTGACCGTATATTCCGCGCCGGTAATCCAGCGTTCCGCGAATACCATCGGCTCGATGCGACGCGCAGCGTTCCAGGCCTCGGGCAGTTCCTCGGCAAACTCGACCCGCGTCATGCCGACGCTCGATCCCTGCGTGGCGGGCTTGACGATCAGCGGCAGACCCAGGCGCTTGAGCGCCAGGTCCAGATCGGGCGGCGAACGCAGCACCACGAACTCCGGCGTCGCCACGCCGGCCGCCTGTGCCAGTCGCTTGCTGCGCAGCTTGTCCATGCCAATGGCCGATCCCTGCACG
>PKWJ01000029.1:96998-97121 GCA_003132025.1 Gammaproteobacteria bacterium | reverse complement strand
CGAGAACCGCGGCGAAGGCCGGCGAGCGGGTGAAACCGCCCTCGACGATAAGGTCTCCTGGCGCTTCGAGGCGCTGCAGAAGATGGGCGGTCATCAGCGAGGCATAGAGGGTGGCGAGCGCCG
>PKWJ01000029.1:0-96986 GCA_003132025.1 Gammaproteobacteria bacterium | reverse complement strand
GGCGAGGACCGCGAATTCGCGTCCGCCCATGAAGCGGGCGGTCGGCACCGGCTCTCCGCGCACGTCGACATTGGCCAGCATGTCGGCCTTCGGATCGAGCCGCGCTTTTCCGCCGACCGCCATGATGATGACCCAGGTTCCGGTCGAGATCACGGTGAACGGATCGCGCCGCGACACCAGATGCGGCACCAGCGAAGCGTTCGAATCGTGGGCCCCGCAGACGACGCGCACCTCTGGCGCGAGACCCGTGGCGGCGGCGACTTCGGGCCTGAGCGTTCCGAGCGTGTCCCACGCATTACGCATCGGCGGGAAAAGCCGCCGCCAGCCGAGCCTGTCGACCATGCTCGAGAGCCCGCCCTCGGTCGGGCGCCAGAGATCGGTGTGGGCTCCGAGCGAGGTCACTTCGGACGCCATGATTCCGCTCAGGCGCCAGGCGAAATATTGCGGATAGGCGAGGAAGGCGCGCGCGCCGGCAAATTCCGCCGGGAAATGGCGTTCGAGATAGAAGATCTGCCGGCCGAGGTTGAGGCCGCGCGGCAGGCTCGGCGACAGGGTCTCCTCGAAAGGTGGACGCGCCGCCTCGTAATCGGCGTCGATGACGCCGTAGCCGCCGAACTCGTAATCCATCGGCGGCAGGGCGAGGCCATCGTCGGTCACCAGGACACCGGCGCCGCCGTGGGTGGCGATCGAGATCGCCTTGATCGGAAAGCGCGCGCCAACGTCCTTGAGCGCGCCGATCAGGAAAGCCCAAGCGCCTCGCGCGTCAAGGCTCAGATAGGGACATTGCGCGTCGGCCGCGAGCGGCGCGTTGGCGCGGGCGCGCTCGGCGAGCGCGTCGCCCGACAAATCGAACACGACGACCTTGATGTTTGTCTTGCCGAGGTCGAACACCGCGACGCAGCCGTTCATGCCCGCTTGGCCCCATTCATTCCAGATGGAACATCTCGATGAGGGGCGTGGTGACCGGGCTGCCGTCGGGATTGGCGGCCATGATGTCCTTCATGTGCGCCCACCAGCGCCGCATCACCGGATGCTTCGCCACCTCGTCCATGCGGTAATCGTCAGTGGGCTCGAGATAGGCGAAAAGCGTGTCGGTGTCGGGGTCGAGAAAGATCGAATAGTTCCTGACGCCCGATTCGCGCAAGAGCGCCTGCAACTCCGGCCAGATCGCGTCGTGCCGACGGCGGTATTCGTGGGACTCGCCGGGGTTGAGGAACATTTTGAACGCATAGCGCTGCATTGGGGCCTCAGCCTCACGCCCCCTCATCGTCGCGGCCTCCGCCGCGGAGAAGGAAGTAACCTCTCCCCGCGCGCGTTGCGGGGAGAGGCGACGACATCAGAAGTCGAACTGGTCGACGTTGCTCTTGTTGTAGATGAAGGGCGGTCCAAGCAGGATCTCGCTGCCGTTGACGACGTTGAGCTTGCCAAGTTTGCCTGCTTCGACCGAGGTTGCGCCGGGCTTGAGCTTGCCGTCGACGACCGCGCGCATGACGTAGGTCGCGGCATAGCCGAGATCAACCGGGTTCCATAGGACCACCGACTTGACGCAGCCGGCGTTGACATAGGGCTTCATTGCGTTCGGGGTCGCGAGGCCAACGACCGCGACCTTGCCGCACAAGCCCGCCTTGGTCACCGCTTCGGCGGAAGCGGGGGTGGCGACCGACGTCATGCCGAACAGGCCCTTCAGTTTGTCGCCGTACTTGTTGATGAGCGTGGTCGCCTGGTTGAACGACAGGTTGTTGTCCTCCTGCGCCTCGACCGTCTCGAGCCAATTCATCTTCGGATGACACTTGGCGGCGTAAGCCTGCATTTCGGCGATCCAGCGCGCCTGATTCGGCGTGGTGAAAGTCGAGGTGACGATCGCGAAGCTTCCGTCCTCGCCGATTTCCTTGGCCATCGAGTCCATCATGGCCTTGCCGATGCCGTTGAACTGAGCCTGGTTGACGAACCATTCCCGCGCATCGGGGGTCGAGTTGGCGTCGTAGCCGACGACGTGGATGCCTTTCGACAAGGCCTTCTTCAGGACCGGCGCAATCGCGACCGGATCGTTGGCGGCGAACAGAATGCCGTCGACGCCGCGGGTGATGTAATTGTCGATGAACTTGATCTGTTCGTCGATCTTGGCTTCTGTCGGGCCGTCGGTCGTCACCTTGACATTGCCGAGCTCCTTGGCCGCGTCCTGCATGCCTTTGGAAGTCGCGTTGAAGTAGCCGATGCCGATCAGCTTCGGCACATCGACGAGCGTAATTTCCTTTCCCGCCTTGTCCGGAGGATTGGTCGGCTGGCCGCCATCGTAAGGCTTGGCCGCCTCCGGCGCCGCTGCGCCGCTCGCGTCGCAGGCGAGCGGACTGGTCGGCAGGTCGTCGGCGCCGTCCCATTTGCCCGCGGCATTTGCGCCGCTCGCGGCAAACGCGAGGGCGACAATCGTCGCCGCCGTGCTGGTGAGTAATCTCGCTTTCATTTCAGGCTCCTCCCTGGATGCCGCCAGCGGCGGCGTTGGCCCCCCAAGGCGCGCGCTCAGTCGCGGCGGCGCTGGAGGGAACTCGCTATCAACACTGAAAGAATGAGCGCCACGCCGATTACGACGATCGTCGCGTCGCCCTTGACGCCCGTCAACGCCAAGCCGTTCTTCAACAGCTGGATCATCGCCAGCCCGATCGCGGTGCCCCAGATCGTGCCCGAGCCGCCAAAGATGCTGGTGCCGCCGAGCACCACCGCGGCGATCACGTCGAGCTCGTATCCCATGCCCATGTCCATGCGCGTCGTCGTCACGCGGGAGACCAGCACGATTGCCGCGAGCCCCGAGGCCAGGCCCGACAGCGTGTAGACGANNACCAGCATAAGGATCATGAGAACGATGAGTTGCGTCGGCACTCCGAACAGGTCGCCCTGGCCGAGGACATAGAACCATTCGGGATAGCCGCGCACCGAATGGGCCTGGCTGATCCCTTCAGCGAGGCCGCGATAGAGCGCGAGCGTGGCGATCGTCATGATGAGCGGCGGCACCTTGATCCGGGTAATGACGAGGCCATTGACGAAGCCGGCGACGCCGCCGACCGCAAGCGCAAAGACGATCGCGACCGGCAGGGGAAAGCCGAAATTCTTCCACGAATAGCCGAGCATGATCGCGCAGAGGCCCACCACGGCGCCGACCGAAAGATCAATTCCGCCGGTGATGATGACGAAAGTCATCGGCAGCGCGATGAGGCCGATTTCGGTCATCAGCCGGCCCTGATTCAGCAGGTTGTCGACGGTCAGAAAGCGCTCGTTGGCGGCGCCGAGGCCGGCCAGCGCGATCACGAGGATGATCGCGAGCAGCGTCTCATGCCGCTTCAGCCACCAGGGTATCGCGCGGGCGGGCGCTTCGGCCGCGAGGCTCATTTCGACCATCCCCTAGCGGCGCGGCGCTGACGGCGCAGGATATCGGCGATGACGGTCGCGAGGATGAGGCCGCCGCGCAAGGCGTCGGTCCAATAGGGAGAGACGTTGATGAAGACGAGCGCGCTCGTGATCTCGGCGATCAGGATCGCGGCAAGGGTCGACCCGACGACGGTGCCGACGCCGCCGAGAATGCTGACCCCGCCGACCACGGATGCGGTGATGACGGTCAATTCGAGGCCGGGGGGCGTGGTCGACTGGATCACGCGCAGTTGGGTCGCGTAGACAAGGGTCGCAATGCCGGCGAAAAATCCGTGCAGGGCGAAGACCATGACGACCGTTCGCTGGGGATTGACGCCGCAGAGGCGCGCCGCTTCGGCGTTGCCTCCCGTCGCGTAGATTGCCCGGCCGCTGGCGCTGTAGCGCATCCACACCGCGGCAAGCGCGGTCGCCAGAACCATGATGACGACCGGCATCGGAACATTGAGGAAGGAGAGATCGGCGAGATGGAAGTTCTGCGGCAGATCGGTGATCCATTTGCCGCCGGTGACGCTGATCAGACCGCCCTTCAGGATCGAGAGCATGCCGAGCGTCACGACGATGGCCGGAATGCGCAGATAGGCGACGACGGCGCCCTGGGCCGCCATGACCGCGACGCCGAGGACGAGGGGGACGAGCCAGCTCACGAGAATGGGCGCGCCGGCCACGGCGAGCGAGCCGCTGATCGTCGCCAGTACGCCGATCAGCGCGCCGACCGAAATATCGATGTTGCCCGATATGATCACCATCGACATGCCGATCGCGGCGATGGCGATATAGGCGTTGCCGAGCAGAAGGTCGGAGAGATTGCGGGTCGCCAGAAAGCGCGGGTTGATGAAGCCAACGACGACGGCCAAGCCGATCACGGCGAGCGCGAGCAGGGCTTCCTGCGAAGCAAAGCGCCTCAGGCCGCCGCTCTGCGCGCGCGCTGCGCCGGCAATCGCCGCCGCGCTCATGCCGCTCTCTCCACGCTCGCCGCCTCTCCCATCATCGCCGCCCCGACCGTCTCGGAAGTCGCGTGCGCGCGATCAAACTCGGCGACAAACCGTCCCTCGCGCATGACGAGCACCCGATCGCTCATGCCCAGCACTTCGGGCAATTCGCTCGAGATCATCAGGATGGCGACCCCCGCGCCAGCGAGTTCGCTCATCAGGCGATGGATTTCGGCTTTAGCGCCGACATCGATGCCGCGCGTCGGCTCGTCGAGAATGAGCAGTTTCGGATTGTTGGCGAGCCATTTGCCGAGCACGATCTTCTGCTGGTTGCCGCCGGAGAGGCGCCCTGCGATCTCTTCGACCGAACTCGTCTTGACCCTGAAGCGCTGGACGCCCTCCTCCGCCATGCGCCGCTCCGCGCCACGATCGATGAAGCCCGCGCGGGACAGCGCGCCTAGCGCCGCCAGCGAGAAATTGTGCAAGACGCTCATTGGGCGTACAAGGCCCTGGACCCCGCGGTCTTCCGGGACATAAGCGATCCCCTTCGAGCGCGCGCCCTCAGCCGAGCGGATCGTGACGCCCTCGCCCATGAGGCGGATCTCGCCCGACTCTGCCGGCGTGATCCCGAACAGCGTCTGGGCGAGTTCGCTGCGCCCCGAGCCGACGAGTCCCGCCAGCCCGACGATCTCGCCTGCGCGCACCGTGAGGCTGACGCTCTTGGTCATCGGATGGCGCACGATATCGCGCGCCTCCAGCACCGGGGCGCCGATCGGGACGGTGGTCTTCGGAAAGAGGTTGTCGATCCGCCGTCCGACCATCATTTGCACGAGTTCGGAGGCATTGGTGTCGGCGACATTGCGCGCCCCGACATAAGCGCCGTCGCGAAGCACGGTGACGCGGTCGCCGATGGCGAAAATCTCATCGAGACGGTGACTGATATAGACGATTCCGACGCCACGCGCCCTGAGGCGGCGCACGATGTCGAAGAGCCGCGTCACGTCGCTCTCTGTCAGCGCCGCGGTCGGCTCATCCATGATGAGGATTCGCGCGTCGTGAGACAGCGCGCGCAGGATTTCGACTCGCTGGCGGTTGCCAACCGAGAGCGCGCCGACGACCTGGTTTGCCGCGAGATCATCGATCTCGAGCGAGGCAAGGAGCGCCTCCGCCCGGGCGCGCATGGCGCGCCAGTCGATGCGGCCCATTCCCGCGCGCGGCGCATGGCCAAGAAAAATGTTCTCCGCGACCGTGAGCTCGGGAAACAGCAGCAGCTCTTGATAGATCGTCGCGACTCCGGCGCGCTTGGCGTCCTCGGGAGAGGTGAAGCGCGTCTCCCGGCCGCCGATCAAAATCGAGCCGCCGTCGGGCTCGTAGACCCCGGAAATGATCTTGATGAGCGTCGACTTGCCGGCGCCGTTCTCTCCGAGGAGCGCATGGACCTCGCCCGCGCGGACTTCGAACGACACGCCCGACAGCGCCCGCACCCCGGGAAATGTCTTCTCGATATCGCGCACCTCGAGCAGCGGAGCCGCCGGGCCGGGCGCCACGTCGGTCTCCGGAGGCGCGCTCACGCCGCCTCCGTCGCGCGCGGCTCGGGATGGACGACGATTGTCTCCACGCCCGCGTCGCGCAGCATGGCGAGCGCCTCCACTGGCGCCGCCTCTTCGGTTATGAGCGCATGAATGCGGGAGAGCGGACAAACAACAAGGCTCCCTCGCTGGGAGAATTTCGAGGAGTCCGCCAGCACGACCAGTTTGTCTGCGCGCCTCAGAAGCTTCGTCTCCGCGCGGGCGATCAGCGGATCGCCCTCGATCACGCCGAGCGGACCGATCGAGATCGCGCTCATGAACATGATGCGCGCCGAATAGTGCTGAATGGCGTCATCGTCGAATGGCGCGACGATGAGCTTTTGGTCGCGGTAGACCTCGCCGCCGGGCAACGCGACGCGGTTCTGGGTTTCGCGAATGAGAAACTCGGCGAGCGGATAGGAATTGGTCAAGATTTTCAGCCGCGTGTTCCGCAAGAATTCCGCCATCTGGAAGGTCGTCGTGCCGCCGTTGATGATGATGACGTCGTTATCGACGCACATTTCGAGCGCCCTTCGGGCGATGGCGCGCTTGGCTTCGATATTGATCGTGCGGCTGACGTCGAATGCTTGCGTCTCGAGCGACGCCTGGGCCATCCGCCGGGAGAATGCGCCGCCGAGCGCCTGGATGCCGCCGTAGACCCGCTCGCCATAGCCGGCCTCGGCCAGGCGTCCAGCGTCGCGGCGGGCCGAGGCGGCGGACACGCCCGTGGCCGCCATGAGGTCTGCAATTGACAGGAAGCCTTGCGCGGCGAGCAGATTGCGGACGATCTCGACGCGCTGTCTCTCGCGCATGGCCCTTGCCGTTCCCCCGTTCATTGGTTGTTGGTGCTTGAGTGCCATAGGCCCTATGCACTGTCAATCAACNNCAACGATCATTTGCATATGGACTGGTGAAAATCGCGCGGCGCCGAGAGGAACCACCCATGAGCGGCGATCATCTTCGTTTTGACGCTCCGTTGCCCGACCTGTGGGACGACGAACACGCGGCTTCTCTCGACGGTCCCGCCGTGCTGCTCTATCGGTCCAATCTGCTCGGCAGCGACCTGCGCATCACCAATTTCGGCGGCGGCAACACGTCCGCCAAGCTCAGCGCCGCCGATCCGCTGACCGGCGCGCCGACGAAAGTCCTTTGGGTCAAGGGCTCCGGCGGCGACATCGGCTCTATGAAGCTCGACGGTTTCTCGACGCTCTATCTCGACAAGCTGCTTAGCCTCCGTTCGGTCTATCGCGGCCTCGAGCACGAGGACGAGATGGTTGCGCTCTACAATCATTGCACCTTCAACCTCAATCCGCGCGCGACCTCGATCGATACCCCGCTGCACGGCTTCATTCCCCACCCGCACGTCGACCACGTTCACGCCGACGCGGTGATCGCAATCGCGGCGAGCGAGAACGCCGAAGCGCTGACGCACGAGATTTACGGCGGCGAACTCGGTTTTCTGCCGTGGCAGCGGCCAGGGTTCGACCTTGGTCTGAAGCTCGGCGCGATAGCCGAGGCCAGTCCGAACATGAGAGGCGTGGTGCTCGGCGGCCACGGCCTGTTCACCTGGGGGCCGACCGCGAAGGATTGCTACCGGACCACGCTCGAAATGATCAACAGGGCCGCGCGATGGCTCGGCGCGAACACGCGTGGCGAGGCCTTCGGGGGCCAGCGCGTCGACGCCCTGCCGCGGGCGGACCGACGCGACATCGCCGCGAAGCTCTTGCCCGCCATTCGCAAGCGCATCTCGGCCAGCGAGCGCAAGATCGGGCACTTCACCGACGCCGCGGCCGTGTTGGAGTTCGTCAATTCCCGCGATCTCAAGGCGCTCGCGGCGCTTGGGACGTCTTGCCCCGATCATTNNCGGTCCTCGCTTCGCTCGACCAGAACATTGCCGATTACCGCGCCGACTACGAGGCCTATTACCGGCGCTGCAAACGGCCGGACTCGCCGCCGATGCGCGATCCGAACGCGGTCATTTATCTGGTCCCGGGCGTCGGCATGCTGTCGTTCGCCAAGGACAAATCGACCGCGCGCATCGCCGCGGAATTCTACGTCAATGCGATCAACGTGATGCGAGGAGCGGCCAGCGTCAGCCGCTATGTCGGGCTCAAGGAGCAGGAGGCGTTCAACATCGAATATTGGCTGCTCGAGGAAGCCAAGCTCCAGCGGATGCCTAAGCCAAAAACGCTTGCCGGGCGGGTCGCCCTGGTGACCGGCGGCGCGGGCGGCATCGGTCAGGCGATTGCGGCGCGGCTGATGAGCGAAGGCGCCTGCGTCGTGCTCGCCGACATCGACGCCCAGAGCCTCGATGCGGCGGTCGCCGACTTCGGCAAGCGATTCGGCAAGGATGCGGTCGCCGGCGTACATGTCGACGTCACCAGCGAGCCTGCGGTCGAGGCGGCGTTCCGCGAGGCGGTTCTCGCCTACGGCGGCGTCGACATTGTCGTCGCCAACGCCGGCATCGCCTCGGCGGCGCCGTTCGAGGACACTTCGCTCGAGCTTTGGAACCGCAACTTCGCGATCCTCGCCACCGGATATTTTCTCTCCGCTCGGGCGGGCTACCGGATCATGAAAGATCAGGGTCTCGGCGGCGCCATTGTCTTCATCGCCTCGAAGAACGCGCTCGCGGCCTCTCCCGGAGCATCGGCCTATTGCAGCGCCAAAGCGGCAGAGGTTCATCTGGCGCGCTGTCTGGCGCTCGAAGGCGCGCCGCACGGCATTCGCGCCAATACGGTCAATCCGGATGCGGTGCTGCGCGGCTCGAAGATCTGGCAGGGCGAATGGCGGGCGCAACGGGCGGCGTCGAACAAGGTCAGCGAGACCGAACTCGAAGAGGTTTACCGCCAGCGCTCGCTGTTGAAGCTGTCCGTGTACCCCGAGGACATCGCCGAGGCAGTCTATTACTTCGCCTCCGATCTCTCCGCCAAGAGCACCGGCAACATCCTCAATGTCGATGCGGGCAACGCCGTGAGCTTCACCCGCTGACGAAGCAACGCTAACGGAGCGGCCATGTCCTATCGTATCCCCGAGGCGTTGATCGGCGAGGAGAACGCCAGGCTCGCCGCCGCGCAGGCGGAGGATTATGCGGCGCTCGGCCGGCGCCTTGGACGCGCGGGCGTCGACATCGAGGCGATCACGGCCAGAGTCGCCGCATTCGCGGTCGCCGTGCCGACCTGGGGGGTCGGAACCGGCGGCACGCGCTTCGCCCGCTTTCCCGGACCCGGCGAACCGCGCGGCATCTTCGACAAGCTTGAGGATTGCGCGACCATCCACCAGCTCACGCGCGCGACGCCAACCTGCTCGCCGCATTTCCCCTGGGACAAGGTCGACGATTATCGCGAGCTGGCCGAATTCGCGGCGGGGCTTGGCGTCGGTTTCGACGCGGTCAATTCCAACACTTTTCAGGACCAGCCCGGCCAGACGCTGTCCTATAAGTTCGGTTCATTGAGCCACAGCCAAAAGGCGGTGCGCGATCAGGCGGTGGCGCACAACGTCGAATGCATCGAAATCGGTGAGAAACTGGGCTCGAAGGCGCTGACCGTCTGGATCGCCGACGGCTCGAATTTTCCCGGCCAGTCGAACCTCGATCGCGTGTTCGGCTGGTACCTCGAATCGATGAGCGAGGTCTATGCGCGCCTGCCAGGCGACTGGCGCGTCTTCCTCGAGCATAAGCTCAACGAGCCGGCGTTCTACTCGACGGTGATCTCCGACTGGGGAACGAGCCTCATGGCGGCTCAGGCGCTGGGCCCGAAGGCCCATTGCCTCGTAGACCTCGGCCACCACGCGCCGAACGTCAACATCGAGCAAATCGTGTCGCGGCTCATCCGCGCCGGGCGGCTGGCCGGCTTTCATTTCAACGATTCGAAATACGGCGACGACGATCTCGACACCGGATCGATCGACCCGTTTCGGCTGTTCCGGGTGTTCAATGAGCTGGTTGACGCGAGCGCGCGCGGCGCGGCGGGCTTTGATCCCGCCTACATGCTCGATCAGTCGCACAACGTCACCGATCCGATCGAGAGCCTGATGGCCTCGGCGATGGAGACGCAGCGCGCCTATGCGCAAGCGCTTATCGTCGACCGCGAAGCGCTCGCCGGGGCGCAAGACGCGAACGACGTCATGCTCGCTCACCGCATTCTCAAGACCGGTTTCATGACCGACGTTTCGCCGATCCTGGCCGAGGCGCGGATGCACAATGGCGGCGCGATCGATCCGATCGCGGTCTATCGGGCTTCGAACTATCGCAAGGTCAAGGCGAAGGAGCGCCCTGCGGTCGCGGGTTCGTCATCGGGGATTGTCTAAAGCGCGAGCCGCCACGCGCGCGCACAGACCCCCGGCGCGCCGCCTCCTTGCAGCGCTACAGCGATTTCGATCCATCAGCCAGCGCCGCGCCGCAAGCGGCGGCGCGGTTCAGAGAAACGAGCGCCCGGCTATTCCGCCGGCGTCGCCGACACCCCCTCGACGGGGATGGTCGTCGGCTCGGCCTCGCGCCGGAAGCGCCGCCAGGCCATGCGGATGTCGCGGAACAATCTGACCCAGGCATTAGGGGCGCGGAAGTGCGACGCGAACTCCCGGTTGGTCTCCAGCGGGACCCAATAGGAGTGGCGCCAAGTCTTGAACATCGTATGGAGCTCGTCGGCCTGCTCGGGCCTTACCGACAGCGCCGCGCAGCCGCAAAGCGCGTCGATCGTCACCCGCCCGGACCGGTCGAACTGGAAACGATGGCGGCTTGGCACATGGTTCAGCCAGCCATGAGAAAATTCGAAATCGGACGGCTGGAAGCGAAGCGCAGCGATCATCGGCGCGACATCTAGATGGCGAACCGAGTGCCCTGACGCTAGTCTATATTCCACGTTTGGCATCATAGTCTCCTGACCTAGGAGCCCCGACCGTAGCCCTCAACGTTATGGCGCATCGCCGTGTTTCGCGCGACGCGCCGGCATCGACGCTTTTTTCTTCATGGGCGCGAACCGCGTGCAGAATGCGAGAGCATTGCACGAGGGCGCGCCAGTTGCGCTGGCGCTCAGTCTAACGCCGTTTGCGGCATTGCTGCAATCGATTCCATCGCGCCTGGACCGGCGGCAAGCAACAACCCTTTCGACGGGCGGTGGAATGGCTTGCACCGCCCCCGCGCTTTGCAAGCGCGTGGGAGCAAAGGGCCGCGCCTGTCCTCCCACGCAAACCGGGGAGGGGACCGCGCGGAGCGCGGTTGGTTGGGGGTGCGACACGATTAATGGAGGCTCCCGCTAAAGCAATCGCCGCGGTCCTCCCCAAGCTTGAAATCCGCCGATGCTTGACTAAAGTCAGACAATGGACGAGAGCCAGCTGCGGCAGATTCGCCGCTTCAACCGCCTGGTTACCCGGCGCGTCGGCGCGCTCGAGACCAATTACCTGCGCCGAGGCCGGCCGCTGGCGGAGGCGCGGCTCATTTTCGAAATCGGCGCCGACGGCGTCGATGTGCGCACGCTGCGGAGCAGGCTTGGGCTCGATTCGGGCTATCTCAGCCGTCTTGTCCAATCCCTCAAGGCGCAGGGCTTGATCGAACTTGCGAAGGGCGGCGGGGACGGCCGTCGGCGCCGGGTGAGCCTGACTCGCAAGGGAAGCGCGGAGCGCGCCGCTTACGACCGGCTCTCGGACCGGCTCGCAGCGTCGATGCTGGAGGCCCTCGACGAAGCCGAGCGCGGCCGCCTGGCGACGGCGATGGGCGAGGTCGAGCGGCTGATCCGCGCCGCCTCGGTGGAGGTCGCGGCGGAAGCTCCAAACAGCGGCGACGCGCGCCGGTGCCTCGATGCGTACTTCAGCGAGCTCGCGGCGCGCTTCGAGGGCGGGTTCGACGTTGCTAAGGACGATTCCGCCCGCGCCGACGACATGGCGGCGCCATCGGGCCTGTTCGTGCTCGCCCGGCTCGACGGCGATGCGGTCGGATGCGGCGGGCTCAAGCGTACCGGCAAGGCGACGGGAGAGATCAAGCGGGTCTGGACCGCGCCCTCCGCCCGCGGCATGGGCGTCGCTCGCCGGGTGCTCAGAACGCTCGAAGCAGCGGCGCGCGACATGGGCCTAAGGACGCTTCGCCTGGACACCAACCGGGCGCTGACCGAGGCCCACGCGCTCTACAACAAGGAAGGGTTCCGGCAAATCGCCCGTTTCAACGACAACCCTTACGCCGATCACTGGTTCGAAAAGCGGCTATAAGCACAGCAACGAATCGTGTCCCTCGTCAATTCGGTGGGGTCGTCGTAGTGTGCTCCGAGAAACGTTCTGCTTGTGCCGGCCCGCGGGCTCCGGTCCGGCTCGACTTGGACAGAATTCGATCGGCTGTTTCCCGCATCGCGCCGGTCTTTCGAAACACGCCTCAGTACGTTTGCCCACCCCTTGGCGAGGCGCTTGGCTGCGAACTCATTTTGAAGCTTGAAACCGCCAATCCCATACGCTGTTTCAAGGGTCGTGGGACGGAGACGGTCATGGCGCGTCTGGCCGACTCGGGCGCCAGGGCGGCGGTCTGCGCGAGCGCCGGCAATCTCGGACAGGCTTTGGCCTATAGCGGACGAAGCCGAGGGATCTCGACAACCGTCGTTGCCGGCAGCGGCGCGAATCCATACAAGCTGGAAAGAATCCGNNCTGGTCGAAGACAGTGAGAACATCGACACCTGCGAAGGAGCTGGCACCATCGGGCTCGAGCTGCTTGAAGGCGTCGGGCCTATCGACGCTGTGCTCGTCGCGCTCGGAGGCGGCGCGATGGCCACCGGCGTGGGGTACGTCTTCAAGCGCCTCGCTCCACGGGTCGAAATCGTGGGCGTGCAGCCTAGGGGAGCGCCAGCGATGGCGTTGTCATGGCGGGCAGGGTCCATCGTCGAGACGGACCGCACGGATACAATCGCGGACGGCGTCGCAGGGCGCTTTCCAATCCCCGCTGTTCTCGACGACCTGCTGGTCGTCGCTGATCACGTCGCGCTGGTCGAGGAAGACAGCATCGTTGCCGGAATGCGAATGCTTTATCGCCGCGCCGGACTTATCGTAGAGCCGTCAGCCGCGCTGGGCGTTGCGGCGATCCTGGAGGATCCGTCCCGCTACGCGGGCAAGCGGGTCGCAACAATCATCTGCGGGGGCAACGTGATCCCGGCGGACTTTGAGCGATGGGTTACCGAGGGCGTCAGCCGCGCCAGCACGGCTTGTTGATTTCCGACCAGCGCTCGGCGGAGCTGACGCCGATGTCATGCAGTTCGCCGTCCGACATCCGCGCCAGTTCGCCCCGTTCCCGCGCCCGCCGGCGCCATGATTGCAATTCAGTTCGCCAGTGGGCGAGCTGGGGCGGCGACATTTCGAACGCGAAATGCGGCAACGCGATGCGCATGATAGCCTCCTGGGCCACTTAATGGGCAAGCGATAGGGTCGATGGCTGTCGCCCGTCAAACGACATCTCGGCATCAATCGCATGCGCGATAGGAATGCGGTCGCAAGCGTCGGGTGAGCGGCCGTTTTCCTTCTCCAGCTTTGCCGGGGAAGGTGGCGCGGGGCGTCGGATGGGTATGGCCCGCCGCCGCGGCGCCCGCGTCGATCCAGCCCTGCTTTCCACACCCCATCCGGCCCATAGCCCGTCGAGAGACGGGCGTCTTTCGACGCCCTATGTGGCCACCTTCCCCGCTCCGCGGAGACGGGGAAACTCGCCGACGTCGCCATTCCCTCGGACTTACGCTCCCGTTTGACAAAACGCGGCGGCGCGACGAGGGTGCGGCTCGATCGCATGAGGTAATCACATGCGAAGCTTTCCGGTTCGGCTGCCGTCGCTCGATCTCGTTCGCGGTTTCGTCGCCGTCGGGCGGCGCATGAGCATTACGCTCGCCGCGCAGGATCTTTTCCTCACCCAATCCGCCGTCAGCCGGCAGATCATCGCGCTCGAGGAGGCGCTCGGCGTCAAGCTCATCAACCGGGGCTATCGCTCGATCGGCTTCACCGCCGAAGGCGAACGCTTCTTTCGGGTCGCCGACAGCGCCCTTCAACAGCTTCAGGATGGCGTCAATGCGCTCGCCGCCGGGCGCGACCGGCAGCCGGTGACGATCACCGCCAGCATCGGCGTCACGGGCTTGTGGATCATGCCGCGTCTCGGCGGTTTCCAGCAGCGCCATCCCGATATCGACGTGCGGGTGGCGGCGAACAACAGAGTGGTCGATCTGAGGACCGGAGGCGCTGATGTCGCCATCCGCTATTGCCCCGCCTCGAACGCGCCGCCGGGGTCGCCGCGCCTGTTCGGCGAAGCGGTCGCGCCCGTCGCCCATCCCGCGCTGGGCGTGAGCCGCCTCGACCCCGAGTCGATCGCCACCCACGTTCTCATCGAATACGACGACTCGAATCGCCCCTGGCTGCAATGGGCCGACCGGCTCCATTCCATGGGTCTGAGCGCCGTCAAGCCGAAGGGCGTTCTGCGCTACAATCAATATGATCAGGCAATCCGGGCGGCGCTCGAGGGCCAGGGAATAGCGCTCGGCCGCATCGCCCTGATCGAGCCCTTGCTGTCGCAAGGCAGGCTGGTCGCGGTCGGCGGCGCGGGCGCGGACCAGGCGCATGGATACGCCTATTGGCTGGTCCAGGCCGACGCAACGCCCCGCGACGACGTCCAGGTCGTGATCGACTGGATCAAGACGGAGGCGAAGAGCGTCGAATTGCGGCTCGAGGACGAGTTGAGCGCCCTTGCGGGGGTCGAGTCGCGGCCGAAATGACCGGGGTCGTCATTGTGGGCGTCGTCGCTACTTGCCCTCGGTTTTCGCCACCCGCTCGTAATTGCGGGCGGCCGAGGTGACGGCGAGCGCGGCGGCGGCCAGCGGGCCGGCCGGGGCGTCGGAGGCGGCTGCTCCGGATTGGCCGGCGAGGAGACCCTGAACCCGCTCGCGGATTGCCGGGTTGAGCGGCGGAGCGCCGGTCTGAACCGCGAGACGGGCCGCCGAAAGCTCGGCCACCAAGCTGTAGGCGGCGATCAGCAGATTCGCCATCTCGTCGAGGCCCTTGCGCGCCGCCATCGGCTCGCTGCTCATCCGTCCGGCGGAATCGGAAAGCGCGGCGATCGCCTCGATCACGTTCTTGCGCGCGAGCCGGTAGTCATGATCGCTGACGTCTGCCCTGAGCGCGGCGGCGGCGAAGGCGGCAAGCTGGGCCTGGAGGCGGCTCGCCAGCCGCGGCGCCTCGGACGATTCCCAGCGCGGCCAGAGATAGTTGAAGAGATGCGCGATCGCCGCGCCGATCAGCGTATCGGCGAGGCGCACCAGGATCGGCGCCGACACCCACGGCTGGACCAGGTGCAGCGACACCAGCGCGGTCACCGAGGCGCCGGAAGAGGCCACGCGGTAGTTGAGCCGCGCAAAGCTGTGGGTGACGGCGACCGCGAGACCCTGGACCGCGACCAGCGCGCCGGCCGGCAAGTAGGCGACTGAGCCCGCAGCGACGACGCAGCCGATCAGCGTGCCGATGACGCGGTCGTCGCGGCGCTGCTTGGTGAGCCCGTAGCCTGCCCGCATCACCACCGCGATGGTGAGCAGGACCCAGTTGCCATGCCGCTCGTCGCCGAGCGATTGGGCGACGACCGCCCCTGCCATCATCGCCAGCGCCAGGCGCACGGAGAACCTGAGCACCGGCGATTCGAGGCTCAAATGGGGCNNCGCGCCGTCTCGTCGTCCGACAAGGCGCGCTCCAAACGCCTGATATGGCTGAGCGAGAGGACGAGTCGCCAGGTCGTGGCGACGAGCGCCGCACGCGCTTTCGGGTCCATCGCTTCGGCTTCCGCCCGCGCCGCCTCGCGCTTGAGCGCGTCGATGGCGAGCTGATGGTCGGGCGGCAGAATGGGGCGACCGGTGGTCAGGAGCTCCAGGCTCAAGTGCTCGAGATCGAACGACCCGACCCGCAGGGCGTCGCCGATTCGCGCCAGCACTGTCGCGGCCTCCGGTGTCTGCCGGATGAGATCGACGTCGCATTGGGCGGCCACCAGCGCATCCAGCGCATCGAGCAGGATGCCGATAGACGCTGCGAGCCGCATCCGCTCGCCCTTTTCTCCCGGCCGCTCAAGCAAGACCGAGCGCGCCGACTGCAATTGCTCCGAAAGCATCGACTGCTGGCGAATCGTTGCGCCATAGGCCGCAGCCAGTTCCTGGTCCGGATCAAAAACGCCCGCGACCGCGCGCATGTACATCGAGAATTCGCGGATCGATTCGCTCGTGACCAGCCGGCGGGCGCTGGCGTCGGTAAAGACGGTCGCCAGAAGCGCAAACGCGATATAGGCGACGCCCCCGCCCGCGAGCAACAGCTCGATTCGAACCGCGGCCGGGAAAGTCTCGCGCGGGAATCCGAGAATGAAAACCATCGGGATGACCGCCTGCATGCCCACCGCCACCGCCCATCGGCCGAGCCCGGTGACGAGACCGCCGACAAAGCTGATGAGGCCGATCATGACGAGGGCGGCGACCGGCCACGGCAGCGCGAGCTGGATCGCCACGGTCGACAGAAGCGCCAGCGCGAAGCCGAAGCCGAGCGTCTTCGCCTTCTCCCGCCAGGGCGCCGGGAGATCGGAAATGCTGGCCGCAATCGCGCCGAGCGTCGCCGGCTGGCCGGCGGCGAAGCCGAAAATCGCCGAGGAGACAAGCGCGACCGCAACCACCCCCAGGCCGACGCTCGCGCCGTTGATGATGTGCTGGCCGACGAAGAGCCGCAGCAGATTGGGTGGGCGCGGCCAGCGAGGCATGGGGCCCGGAAGAGTCCTAGGCGGCCGTCGCCTTCTGTTTCAACGATTCGACCGCGCGCGCCGCGATCGCATTGAGGCCGGGATGGCCTTGATCGGCGAAGGCGATGATCTCGCGAATCATCTTCGGCGTCCAGTAGAGGGTGAGATGCGAGGCGGCGCCCGCGGTCGCTTCCCGCTCGGGCATGGCGGCGTAGAAATCCGCGATCTGATTGGCCATGCGCACGAGTTTGTCGATCTTGCCGGTCGTCACGCCGCCAATCCCCCGCTCGCCTCGCCCTCGCCGCCTTCGAAGGATAGCGCCTGATCGCCGCGCGCGACCGCGATCACGCGAACGCCGAAACGCCGCGCCCGCTCCAGGGCGAGCGAGGTCGGGGCTGAAACCGACACCAGGGTCCCGGCGCCGAAGATGGCCGCCTTGGCGACCATTTCGAACGAACAGCGGCTGGTGATGACAAAAAATCCGCTGTCGGGGGCAACGCGAGCGCGCGCCAGCGCCCCGATCGCCTTGTCGAGCGCATTATGCCGTCCGACGTCCTCGCGCGACAACAGAATCCTGCCGTCCCGCCCGCACCACGCCGCGGCGTGGACGGCGCGGGTCGCGCGATTGAGGGGCTGCCAGGCCTCGAGTTCGCCAATCGCGGCGCGGATCGCGGCTGGCTCGATCGCAGCCGGCGGATTGAGCGGCGGCCGGGGCGACGGCATCTGGGAAAAATCCTCGATGCCGCAGAGGCCGCAGCCGGTGCGCCCGCTCATCGCCCGGGCGCGCGCCATATGGGCCTGCAATCGCTCGCCGCTGAGCGCGATCTTGAGCTTCCAGCCGTCCTCGGCCGCTTCGACCTCGATTCCCCGGATGTCAGCGACACTCTCGGCGATCTGCTCGGTCAGGACAAAGCCGGCGGCGAAATCCTCGAGGTCCTGCGGGGTCGCCATCATGACGGCGAACGGCGCGCCGCCGAGGACGATCTGGACCGGGGCCTCGACGGCGATGGCGCGCGTGAACTCCTTTCCGCCGACGCCCAAGTCGTAGGAAAAGACGCGGACCGGAGCGTCGATCGAACCCGGCCCCTCACTCGGCCGCATCGGCCAACGCCTTCGCCATCCGGCGCAACGAGACACCCTCTTCGCGATCGCGCAGCTGCCAATCGGAGAAGTGGTTGGTGCGCCGGACCTGCACCGCGGTCACCTTGTATTCCGGACAGTTGGTCGCCCAGTCGGAATTGTCGGTCGTCACCACGTTGGCGCCGGTCACGGCGTGATGGAAGGTCGTATAGACGACCCCCGGCTGCACCCGCTCGGTGACGCTGGCGTGGAGCGAAATCTCGCCGATGCGGCTTGCGAGCGCCACGAGGTCGCCATCGCGTACGCCGCGCTGCTCGGCGTCGAAGGGGTGAATTTCGAGCACGTCCTCGTGGTGCCAGACCGTGCTCGCGGTGCGCCGCGTCTGGGCGCCGACATTGTATTGCGACAGGATGCGGCCGGTGGTCAAAAGGAGCGGGAAGCGCGGCCCGGCGCGCTCCTCGGTGGCGAGATATTCGGTCAGCATGAACTGGCCCTTGCCGCGGACGAAATGGTCGACATGCATGACCGGCGTGCCGGTCGGCGCCGCGTCGTTGCACGGCCACTGGATTGAGCCGAGCTCGTCCAGGCGGGCGTAGGAGACGCCCTTGAAGGTCGGCGTGGTCGCCGCAATCTCGTCCATGATCTCTCTCGGGTGATTGTAACGCATTGGCGCGCCGAGCGCATTAGCCAGCGCCATCGTCACCTCCCAGTCGGCCATTCCGGCAAGCGGGGGAATCGCCTTGCGCACCCGGCTGATCCGGCGCTCGGCGTTGGTGAACGTGCCGTCCTTCTCCAGGAACGACGCGCCGGGCAGGAAGATATGGGCGTAACGCGCCGTCTCGTTGAGAAAGAGATCCTGCACGATGACGCATTCCATCGCCTTCAGGCCCGCGGTGATGTGGGTCGTGTCGGGGTCCGACTGGGCGATGTCCTCGCCCTGGACGTAGAGCCACTTGAACGAGCCGTCGATCGCCTCGTCGATCATGTTGGGGATGCGCAAACCCGGCTCGTTGCTGAGCGGCACGCCCCACAGGCGCTCGAACGTCTCGCGGGCGGTGTCGTTCGACACGTGGCGGTAGCCGGAGAACTCGTGCGGGAACGAGCCCATGTCGCACGAGCCCTGAACGTTGTTCTGGCCGCGCAAGGGATTCACGCCGACCCCCTCGCGGCCGATGTTGCCGGTCGCCATGGCGAGATTGGCGATCGCCATCACCGTCGTCGAGCCCTGGCTGTGCTCGGTGACGCCAAGGCCATAGTAGATCGCCGCATTGCCGCCGGTCGCATAGAGACGCGCCGCCGCGCGCAGCTCGTGCGGATCGACGCCGGTCGCCGCCGCCGTCGCCTCGGGCGAATGGCGCGGATCGGCGACGAACCGCGCCCAGGATTCGAAATTACCGAGGTCGCAGCGCTCGCGGACGAAGGCTTCATCGACGAGGCCCTCGGTAACGACGACATGGGCCATCGCGTTGAGGACCGCAACGTTGGTTCCGGGCTTCAACGTCAGATGATGGTCGGCCTTGACGTGCGCGCTCCTCACCAGATCGATGCGGCGCGGGTCGACGACGATGAGGCGGGCGCCGGCGCGCAGACGTTTCTTGAGGCGGGAGGCGAACACCGGATGGGCGTCGGTCGGATTGGCGCCGATCACCATGATGACGTCGGCGTCCATGACCGAATCGAAATCCTGGGTGCCGGCAGACTCGCCGATGGTCTGCTTCAGTCCATAGCCTGTGGGCGAGTGGCACACGCGCGCGCAGGTGTCGACGTTGTTGTTGCCGAAGCCGGCACGTACCAGCTTCTGCACCAGGAAAGTCTCCTCGTTGGTGCAACGGCTGGAGGTAATGCCGCCGATGCTGTCGCGGCCGTATTTCTTCTGAATGCGTCGCAGCTCGGAGGCGGAATGGGCGATCGCCTCCTCCCAGCTCACTTCCTTCCACGGATCGGAAATGGACGCGCGGATCATCGGTTTGGTGATGCGATCCGGATGGGTCGCGTAGCCGATCGCAAAGCGCCCCTTGACGCAGCTGTGGCCGTGATTGGCGTGGCCGTCCTTGTTCGGCACCATGCGCACCACCTCCTCGCCCTGCATTTCGGCGCGAAACGAGCAGCCAACGCCGCAGTAGGCGCAGGTGGTGATGATGCTGTGTTCGGCCTGTCCGGCCTTGATCAGCGATTTCTCCGACAGCGTTGCCGTCGGGCAGGCGGTGATGCAGGCGCCGCAAGACACGCACTCGGACTCGAGGAACGACTCGGCCTGGCTGGCGGACACCGTGGAATCGAAGCCGCGGCCCTGGATGGTCAGCGCAAGCGTGCCCTGCTGCTCATCGCAGGCGCGTACGCAGCGCGAACAGACGATGCATTTGCTGGCGTCGAAGGTGAAATAGGGATTGGACTCGTCTTTGGGCGCGTCCAGGTGATTGGCGCCGCTGTAGCCATACCTGACTTCGCGCAGGCCGACCGCGCCGGCCATGTCCTGCAATTCGCAATGGCCATTGGCGGGACAGGTCAGGCAGTCGAGCGGATGATCGGAGATGTAGAGTTCCATCACCCCGCGGCGGATGTTGGCGATCTTCTCGTTCTGGGTCGTGACCTTCATGCCTTCGGCGACGGGTGTGGTGCAGGAGGCCGGAAAACCCTTCATGCCCTCGACCTGTACCAGGCACATGCGGCAGGAGCCGAAAGCCTCGAGCGTATCGGTAGCGCACAGCTTCGGGATTGAAAGTCCCGCTTCGGCAGCGGCGCGCAGCACCGATGTGCCTGCCGGCACCGTGACCTGGCGACCGTCGACGTTGAGTGTGACCTGCTTGGCCGACTGCCGCTTAGGTGTCCCGAGATCCTGTTCCGCTATCGATTGCATAGTCTTTGACTCTTAACGCGTCGCCGCCTCAAGCGCGGCAGCCTTTGAAAAATCTTCCGGAAAATAATCAATTGCCGAGAGTACCGGATACGGCGTTAGACCGCCGAGCGCGCATAGCGATCCATTCAGCATTGTGTCACATAAATCCCGCAGCAGCGTTTGCTGCATCGCAGCACGATCACCTGCCACCAGCCGATCAATGACTTCGACGCCGCGCGTCGACCCGATCCGGCACGGCGTGCACTTGCCGCACGATTCAATGGCGCAGAACTCCATCGCGTAGCGGGCCTGCGCTGCCATATCCACCGTATCGTCGAACACCACGATGCCACCATGGCCGAGCATACCGCCTCCGGCGGCAAACGCCTCGTAGTCCAGCGGTGTATCGAACTTCGATTCCGGCCAATAAGCGCCGAGCGGTCCTCCTACCTGCACCGCCCGGATCGGGCGTCCGCTGCGGGTACCACCGCCGTAGTCGTACAGCAGTTCGCGCAGGCTGACGCCGAAGGCGCGTTCCACCAGTCCGCCGCGCGCGATGTTGCCCGCCAGCTGGATCGGCAGGCTGCCGCGCGAACGGCCCATCCCATAGTCGCGATAGAACTGGGCGCCGCGCTGCAAAATGATCGGCACGCTGGCGAAGCTGATCACATTGTTGACCACGGTGGGACAGCCGAACAGTCCCTTGAGCGCCGGCAGCGGCGGTTTGAAGCGGATCTGGCCGCGACGGCCTTCCAGCGACTCCAGCAGCGAGGTTTCCTCGCCGCATATGTAGGCGCCGGCGCCGAGCCGCAACTGCAGGTCAAAGGCGCGGCCCGAGCCCGTCACGTCGGGGCCAAGATAGCCGCCGGCATAGGCACTGGCGATCGCCTGGGTCATGGTGTCGTGGGCGTGCGGATATTCGCAGCGCAGATAGATGTAGCCGCGCGTGGCGCCGACCGCGAGGCCGGCAATCGTCATGCCCTCGATCAGGCAGAACGGATCGCCTTCCATCAGCAGGCGATCGGAAAATGTGCCGGAGTCGCCCTCATCGGCGTTGCAGACGATGTACTTCTGCGGTCCCGGGGCATCGTGCACTGTCTTCCACTTGATGCCGGTGGGAAACGCCGCACCGCCGCGTCCGCGCAGACCCGAATCCGTGACCGCCTTGACGATCGCAGCCGGCTCCATCGCCAGCGCATTCTTCAGTCCCTCATAGCCGCCGTGGGCACGGTAGTCATCCAGGCTCACCGGATCGATGACACCCAGCCGGCCGCAGGTCAGGCGTTCCTGGTTCTTCAGATACGGTATCGACTCCACCGCTCCGAGGTTCAGCGCATGCTTGCCGCCTTTGAGAAAGCCGGCGGCAAACAGGCTCGGGATATCCGCCGCCTGCACCGGACCGTAGGCGATGCGGCCCTCGCCGGTCTGCACTTCGACCAGGGGCTCGAGCCAGAACAGGCCGCGCGAACCGGTGCGCACGACCTGCACCGATTCCTTGCGACGCGCCGCCTCGTCGCTCAGTGCGCGCGCCACCGCATGTGCGCCCAGCGACAGCGCGGTGGCTTCGCGCGGAATGTAAATCGTCACGCTCACGTAGCGCTGCCGGAAGCGCTGCCGGAAGCGCTGGCGGCGGAGGTCGAGGTGGCGCCGATGAGTTCATCGAAGCGCTCTGGTGTCATGCGTCCATGCAGTTCCCGATCGATCATCAGCGACGGTCCGCTGGCGCAGTTACCCAGGCAATACACCGGCTCGAGCGTGTAGCGGCCATCGCCGCTGGTGCCATGAAATTCGACGCCCAGCGCGCGCTTGGCGTGCGCTTCCAGTGCCACGGCTCCGACCGCCTGACAAGCTTCGGCGCGGCACAGGAAAATCACGTGCTCGCCGGGCTGATGCTGGCGAAAGTAATGATAGAAGCTCACCACCCCATGCACTTCCGCGCGCGACAGGTTCAGCTCGTAGGCGATCAGCGGCAGCGTGCGTGGCGGAATCCAGCCCAGACGATCCTGGATCGCGTGCAGGATCGGCAGCAGCGCGCCTTCGAGCGCGCGGTTGCGGTTCACCGCTTCGAGCACCGCGGCGCGCTCCGCGGCCGGCAGGTCGGACCCGGGCTCGATCCGGATCGGGATCGTCACGCGCTTGCGCGCGCTCATGACAATTCCCCGCAATAAACCGTCAGCCGCGGCGGCCGCGTCCAGCCGACCAGTGTGACACCGGCCTCCTGCGCCAGCCGCAACGCCAGTGCGGTCGGCGCGGAGATCGCCGCCACCAGCCGGCAGCCGGCTTCTGCTGCCTTGTGTACTACCTCGTACGAGGCGCGCGAGGTGACCAGCAGGCTATGCGGGGCGAGGCCGGCGCGCATCACGGCGCCGACCGCCTTGTCGATCGCATTGTGGCGCCCGACGTCCTCACGCACCGTGAAACCACCATCGGCCGTCAGCAGCGCCGCCGCGTGCACCGCGCCGCTGGCATCGTTGAGCGGCTGCAGGCTGGACAGGCGGCGCATGCCTTCGCGCAGTGCCTTGACGTCGGCGCGCGGGCCGGTGGGATCGACCTTTCGCACCGGCCTGATGGCGGCCTCGAGCGTCGCCGTCCCGCACAGGCCGCAGCCGGTGCGGCCGGTGAGGTTGCGTTCCCGGGTCTGCAGCAGCAGGAAGCGCTGCTGCGGGATCAGCATCTCCAGCGCCACACCATGCTCGGTCCAGATGATGTCCGCGAGCGTCAGTTCGGACACCGAGGTGATGATGCGCTCGGTGAGCGCGAATCCGAACGCGAAATCCTCCAGGTTCGACGGCGTCGCCATCATCACCGCGTGCGGACGGGCGTTGAACTGCATGGCCACCGGCACTTCGGCCGCCAGCGTCTCGTGCACATCGTGGGTCACGTCGCCATCCAGCCGGTGCGCGGATACGGCCTGCAGCGGTTCCCTGGCAGGCGCGCGTTCCCGGGCTTCGGGTTTGACTCCCGGCGCCGCTGGCGTGGAAATGGCCAATCTGTCTCTCCTTGCTTGCTACGCCCGGTGCCGCCAGGGGTCCGAGCCGCTGTCCATGCGGCCCATTCTACCCTACTGACTTGCCTCCGGCCGCGTCCGGCTCACGCCGTGGCTTCCAGCGCTTTGGCATGAAACAGCAGGTGATCGGCCACGAATGTGGCGATGAAATAATAGCCGTGGTCGTAGCCTTCGTGGCGGCGCAGTCGCAGCGGCTGGCTGGCCGACTTGCAAGCCGACTCCAGCAGTTCCGGCAGCAATTGCGATTGGTGCAGGAACTTATCCGCCAGGCCCTGATCGACCAGGATTTCCGGATACACCTGCCTGCCGCCGGCCTTGATCAATTCCACCGCGTCGTATTGCTCCCAGGCCGAACGATCCTCGCCCAGGTAGCGCGGCAGGGCCTTCTGCCCCCAGGCACAACGGGTCGGGGAACAAATCGGAGCAAATGCCGACACCGAGCGGTAGACCTGCGGGTTGCGCAGTGCCAGCACCAGCGCGCCGTGGCCCCCCATGGAGTGGCCGAAAATTCCGACCCGGTCCGGCCGCGCGGCGAAGTTGTTCAGTACCGTGGCGCGCAATTCGTCAAGCACGTAGTCGTACATGCGAAAGTTGCGCGACCAGGGCGCCTGCGTCGCATTGACATAAAATCCCGCGCCGGCGCCGAACTCCCAGTCGTCGGCTTCACCGGGGATGCCGGTCGCGCGCGGACTGGTATCGCAGGTCACCAGCATCAGGCCCAGTTCTGCGGCCCTGCGCTGGGCACCGGCTTTGATGGCGAAGGTCTCTTCGGTACAGGTTAAACCCGCCAGATAGAACAGCACCGGAACCGGGCGCTGTTCCGCCTGCGGCGGACGAAACACGCTGAATCGCATCGGCAGGCCTATCACCTGCGAGTCGTGGCGGTAGAAACCCTGGATGCCCTCAAAGCATCGATGTTCGCTGAGCATTTCCAATATTGGTACACCCTGACGTTACGGTTGCAGCGGCTGGAGCGGGATCGGCGCAATGATACCCTGTCCGCATCCCGCATGGCAGCACCCCACGGCCGCCACGCCAGCGCGCTGCGCGAGGCGACGCTTATAATGCGGCGATGAATATCGAGCTGTCGGCGTTCGAGGCGCGCGTCCTGGGCTGCCTGATCGAGAAGCAGATCACGACACCGGAGCAGTATCCGATGTCGCTCAATGCGCTGACCAACGCCTGCAATCAGAAAAGCAATCGCGATCCGGTGCTGCAGCTGCCTGAAGTTGAAGTGCAGGCACTGATCGACGGCCTGTCGCGCAAGCATCTGCTACTGGAAAAATCAGGATTCGGCAGCCGGGTGCCAAAGTACCAGCAGCGCTTCTGCAATACCGAGTTCAGCGTATTTCAGTTCACACCGCAGGAGCGCGCCATCATCTGCGAGCTGTTGCTGCGCGGTCCACAGACGCCGGGCGAACTGCGTAGCCGCGCCGCGCGCATGGCGGAGTTCGCCGATGCCGCGGCGGCCGAAGCGGCGCTCGAGGCGTTGGCTCATCGCGAATCAGGTGCGCTGGTGGTACGCCTGGCGCGCGAGCCCGGCCGGCGCGAGACACGCTACGCGCATCTCTTCGGCGGGCCGATCGCCGCCGGCAGCGCACCCGAGCCCGCGCCGGCGCAGCGGCCAGCCGCCCTGGCCTCAGCGCCAGCGCACGCCGCTGACCCGCACGTCGCCGACCCGCACGCCGATCGCCTGGCCGCGCTCGAAAGCGAGGTCCGATCGCTGCGCGAGGAGATCGAACGACTCAAGCGCGGCGCCTGACCGCCGCGCGCCTACGGGGAAACTATGGATCGCTTCACGATTTCGCTCGGCGAGGAGCTGGCTTCGGCATTCGATGCGCTCATCAAACAGCGCGGATACACCACGCGCAGCGAGGCGGTGCGCGACATCCTGCGCGATCTGCTGCAGCGGCGCGACCAGGCTCACGACAGCAACGGTCTGTGCGTCGCGAGTCTGTCCTACGTCTATAACCATCATGAACGACAGTTGTCCGAGCGCCTGGCGAGCCTGCTGCATGAACACCACGATCTCACGATCGCTACCATGCATGTGCACCTCGACCACGAACAATGCCTCGAGATTACTGCCCTCAAAGGCCCTGCAAAAACTGTGCGGCAATTCGCCGAGAAGATCATCGCCGAACGCGGTGTGCGTCATGGCCGGCTCAATCTCGTCAGCGTCGACCTGGGCGAGGCGCACAAGCACGATGGCACCCGGCATCGGCACCTGACGCCACGCCACTGACGTTACAACGCCGCCCTGGTCGGATGATGTATGAGGTATCTATAATTCCTCTTACGTAGCCTGCATCCGCTGTCGTGGCGGCGACGTATTACGTCTAGCCAGTTCGTGTTACCCATCGAGGCCAGGCCAGCATGCCGATTGATCGCGTTGTGGCGGACCCATGCCGTCGCACGCGCAGCACGCTGCTGTGGAGTTTCGCCGCCGCGGGCGCCTTGTACGGTCTCGGATTCGGTATTCCGGCGCTGGCAGACAGCGCAGCAGCGGACACCGTGGCGGCGGAAACGGCAGGCAATCTCGGTCAAACCCTGCAGGAGGTCACCGTCACGGCCGAGCGCCTGGAACTGCTGGGCACGACCTCGAGCGCCAGCGAAGGGGTGGTCGCCGACCAGGAGCTGCAACTGGCGCCGGTGTATCGGCCGGGCCAGCTGCTGGAAACGGTACCCGGCCTGATCGTGACCTTGCACAGCGGCGAGGGCAAGGCAAATCAATTCCTGATGCGCGGCTACAACCTGGATCACGGCACCGATCTTGAGACCTACGTCGACGGCATGCCGATCAATCAGCCGACCCATGCGCACGGTCAGGGCTACACCGACCTGAATTTCGTGATCCCCGAACTGGCGGACGGGATCAGCTTCACCAAAGGCCCCTACTACCCCAGCGTTGGCGATTTCGGCGCCGTCGGATCGGTGCGAATGAGCTATCGCGACACCATTCCCGATCAGGTGTCAGCCACCGTTGGCACACTTGACTACCAGCGCTACTTCGCTGCCGGCTCGGAAGCCCTCGGCAACGGACAGCTGCTGGCGGCAGCGGAATTCCAGCACTACGACGGCCCGTTTCTCACGCCCGATGATGCGCGTAAAGAAAACCTGGTGCTGCGCTACAGCCAAGGCGATCAACACAACGGCTATTCCATCACCGGCATGTTCTATCACCAGCTGTGGACCAACACGACCGATATCCCGATACGCGCCATTACCGAGGGGCTGGTCCCCGATCGTTTCGGAACGCTCGATCCGACCGATGGTGGGCACGCGCAGCGCGCGAGCCTGTCGATCGAATATCACGCAGGACTGGCAGCGGGAGAATTTTCGGCCAGTTCGTACTTCATCTACAACCAATTGCATCTGTTCAATGACTTCACCCAGTACCTGTTCGATCCGATTCACGGCGATCAGGAAGATCAGTTCGAGAATCGCCATGTGCTCGGCGGAGCCGCAAGTTACACGCTGCCGGTCGCATTGGGATCCATTCAGAACGAGTTTGCGGTCGGCATACTCACCCGTTACGACCTGCTGGGCGTCGGACGCCTGCCCAGCGAAGCTCAGGTTCCGCTCGCGCCGCTACCGCCCACTGATCCGGTCTCGTTTTCCAATAACGATCAGGTGTATCTGTTCGCCGGTGCGGCGTATCTGCAGGCCATCACGCACTGGAGCTCGACGTTGCGCAGCGTGCTGGGTGTTCGCGAGGATTTCCAGCACGGCACCGACGTGGACTATCTGGCGGCATTGCACCAGACGGCCGGCTATACCAACGGCGGCACGAAGCGGCAGTCACTGCTGCAGCCCAAGGCGAGCCTGATCTACACGCCGGGCAACTACCTCGAGTTCTACCTGTCCGCCGGCCAGGGATTTCACAGCGCCGACCTGCGCGGAGTCAATCAGGACCGGAGCGTGGACCTTGGCTTGCCTAACACTCCCCTGCTCGCCAAGCAGGATGGCGAGGAAGTGGGCGTGCGCGCCGAAATCGCGCGCAATATCGCCCTGACTTTCGCGGTCTATAACCTGTGGCAACAGTCCGAGACCATCATCGACCCGGATGTCGGCATGGACACGGCCGGGCCCCCGAGCCGCCGCTACGGCTATGAGATCAACCTCACCTATCAGATCCGTCGCTGGCTCGAGTTCTATGGCGGCTTCTCCGGCGACCACACGCGCTTCACCCACGCGTTTGACGACGGCACCGGGCACCTGGGCGACCACATCACCGACGCACCCTATGCGACCGGCTCCGCGGCCATGTATCTGACCAATCTCGGCCGCTGGAGCGGCGGCTTGAACTACCGCTTTCTGGGCAACTATCCGCTCTCCTCCGGGCCCTGCGTCAACTCGGCCGCCGCCCACGATTTCCCAGGCGCGACATCATGCGCAAGCGCCCCGACCGCACCCGGTCAGATCGATGGCAAGGGCTTCGGCGAGCTCAACGCCGATGTTCATTACGCCTTTCGATCGCATTGGGGCGTTTCTGTTGGGATCTACAACATCCTCAATACCCACGCGGCAGCGGCCGAGTTCTGGTATGTCGATCGGCTTAGATCCGAGATCGAGGCCTACCCGGACGGACGGGCCGATGTGCACCAGCATCCGCTTGAGCCCGTCATGGCGCGCTTTACGATTTCCAGGCAATTCTGACTTTGACGGCGGCCCGGTTGCGCTAAAGTCGCGCCCATGACGCCGGCGCTATCGATCTCCCACGTGACCAAGACCTACCCCTCGGGCCTGCAGGCGTTGAAGGACATCAATCTTGAGATCCGCAACAGCGAGATATTCGCGCTGCTGGGGCCCAACGGCGCCGGCAAGACCACGCTGATCAGCATCGTCTGCGGCATCGTCACCGCAAGCGCGGGCGCGGTGGCGGTCGACGGCTTCGATATCGTGCGCGATTACCGCGCGGCCCGCACCAGGATCGGACTGGTGCCGCAGGAACTGAACACCGACACTTTCGAAACCCTGTGGGCGACAGTGAGGTTCAGCCGCGGACTGTTCGGCCGCGAGCCGGATGCGGCATTTCTGGAAAAGGTGCTGCGCGACCTGTCGCTATGGGACAAACGCAACGATCGGATCATGACGCTGTCGGGCGGCATGAAGCGGCGCGTGATGATCGCCAAGGCGTTGTCGCACCAGCCGGCAATCCTGTTCCTGGACGAACCGACCGCAGGCGTCGACGTGGAACTGCGGCGCGATATGTGGGCCCTGGTTCGCGGCCTGCGCGACAGCGGCGTCACCGTCGTTCTGACCACGCACTACATCGAAGAGGCCGAGGAGATGGCTGATCGCATCGGTGTGATCAGCAAAGGCGAGCTGATCCTGGTCGAGGACAAGGTCACATTGATGAAAAAGCTCGGCAAGAAGCAGCTTACGCTCCAGCTGCAGGAGCGCATGACCGAGATCCCTGCCGGACTGGGCGACTGGCACCTGCAGCTGGCGGCTGACGGCAACGAGCTGGAATACAGCTTCGATATCAACGCCGAGCGTACCGGCATCTCCGCCCTGTTGCGGCGCATGGGCGACTTAGGCGTAGGCTACAAGGATCTGAACACCCACCAGAGCTCGCTGGAAGATATCTTCGTCAGCCTGGTCAGCGACCGCGGCGGTTCGCGGCCATGACTCGACTGGCGTTCAACCGGCGCGGCGTCGGCGCCATCTACCGCTTCGAGATGGGGCGTTTCAGGCGCACCCTGCTGCAGAGCGTAGTCACGCCGGTGATCACCACCTCGCTGTATTTCGTGGTATTCGGCTCCGCCATCGGCTCGCGCATCTCCCAGGTCAACGGTGTGTCCTATGGCGCCTTCATCGTGCCGGGACTGATCATGCTATCGCTGTTCACCGAGAGCATCTCCAACGCGTCCTTCGGCATCTACTTTCCGAAGTTCACCGGCACCATCTACGAGCTGCTGTCGGCGCCGGTGTCGGCACTGGAAATCGTGCTCGGCTATGTCGGGGCGGCGGCCACCAAGTCGATCATTCTGGGGCTCATCATCCTGGCGACCGCCTCCATATTCGTGCCGATCCGGATCGTGCACCCGGCCTGGATGATCTCGTTCCTGCTGCTCACCGCGGCCAGCTTCAGCCTGTTCGGATTCATCATCGGCGTGTGGGCCAACGGCTTCGAGCAGCTGCAATTCATCCCGATGCTGGTGATTACGCCGCTGACGTTCCTCGGCGGCGCGTTCTATTCGATCAGCATGCTGCCGGCAACGTGGCGCGCGATCACGCTGTTCAATCCGGTGGTCTACCTGATCAACGGCTTCCGCTGGAGCTTCTACGGCGTGTCCGACGTCAGCGTCGCGATCAGCCTGGGGATGACGCTCGGCTTGCTGGGCCTGTGCCTGGTGCTGGTGACCTGGATCTTCAAGACCGGATATCGACTCAAGAACTGAAAGCCGTCGGTCAGCAGCCGCGGGCCTAGGTGCTGGCGCCGGGACCGGGCGTCTTGCGCAGGATGCTGGTCGCCATGGTCACCACCGAAGCCAGATCGCTCAGGTTGCCCGGCACCACCAGCGTCGTGCTCTCCTTGGCGAGCTTGCCGAACTGCCGCACGTACTCCTCGCCGATGCGCAGCTGCATCGCCTCGGCGCCGCCGCGTTCGCTCAGCGCAGCGCCGACACTGCGCAGCCCGGCCGCGGTCGCGGTCGCGACTGCGAGAATCGCGGCCGCCTGCCCTTCCGCTTCGTTGATCTGCTGCTGCTTGTTAGCCTCGGAGGCCTTGATGACGCGCTGCTTATCGCCCTCCGCGGCATTGATCTTGGCGTCCCGCTCACCCTCGGAGGCCAGCACCACGGCGCGCTTCTCACGTTCGGCCCGCATCTGCTTTTCCATCGCCGACAGCACGTCCTTGGGCGGGGCGATGTTCTTGATCTCGTAGCGCATCACCTTGACGCCCCAGGCAACCGAAGCCTTGTCGAGTTCAGCCACGACATTGGCGTTGATGATGCCGCGGGCTTCGAAAGTCCGATCGAGTTCGATCTTGCCGATCTCGCTGCGCAGCGTGGTCTGCGCCAGCTGGGCGATCGCGAAGTTGTAGTTGGTGATGCCGTACGAGGCCAGATGCGGATCAAGCACCTGCATGTACAGCACCGCATCGACACCCACCTGCACGTTGTCGCGCGTGATGCAGATCTGCTCGGCGACATCCAGCGCCTGCTCCTTGAGGCTGTGCCGATAGGCGACCCGTTCGACGAACGGGATCAGGATGTGAAATCCGGCATGCAGCGTGCGGCTGTATTTTCCGAGCGCCTCGATAACGTACGCACTCTGCTGCGGAACCACGGTCGCGGTCTTGCCAACCACAATCACGGCAACGATGGCGAGGATGACGAAGACGTATGAGGTGTACATGTGAGAATTCCTCGGCAGGGTTCCTTAAGAGTCGGGCCGCACCAGCAGCGTCAGCCCCTGCACGCTCCTGACGCGCGCGCGATCGCCGGCGGCCATCGGCTGCGCGCTGTCGTTGCGCACCGTCCAGAACGTGCCGCCGTGCTCGACCTGGCAGTTCTGCCCCGGATCGAGCGCCTCGGGCAACGTCAGCACGCCGCCGGCAGGCCCCCACTGCACCGCCGGCGCGTTGCCGCGCAGCCGACGGTAGAGACGGCTGCGAAAGGTCACCATCGACAGCACGGCAAGGATCGCGAAGGCAGCCCACTGTGCGTCCACAGCCAGGTCCGGGATTGCAGCACTGACGAGGCCCACGACCAGGGCCGCGGCTCCGACGAATACCAGGTAGAACTGTGCGTTCACGAAGCCGAGTTCCGCGCCGAGCAATATGGCGCCACCGATCATCCAGCTCCACCAGCTCATCCGGGTATGTTCCGTTGTCTGCGGCGTCCGCGCGCCGGCGGGCGATGCGCCAAGTATAGACCGCGGCGGCGGCGGCGGCCGCGGAAGATCCTCGCCGCGATCATTTCGCGCTAACATGCGGGCCGGACGCAGGCGGCCGCCCGCAATTCCAGGATTCGCATTACAGCCAGGTGAAAAAGACCAAGATCGTAGTGGTAGGAGGCGGCGCCGGCGGGCTGGAACTGGTCACGCGACTGGGCGCGAAGTACGGCCGCGAGCGCCACGATATCCTGTTGGTCGAAAAGAACCTGACGCACATCTGGAAGCCGCTGCTGCACGAGGTGGCCGCCGGCTCACTGGACGCCAATCTGGATGAGCTCGGCTATCGCAGCCACTGTCATCGCTGGGGTTACCGCTTCTTCTATGGCGCGATGGAGTCCATCGACCGCGCCGCGCGCGAGATCGTAGTCGCGCCGCTGATCGATGAGGACGGTCGCGAACTCATCGGCCGGCATCGCACCGGCTACGACTACCTCGTGATCGCCATCGGGTCGGTCACCAATGATTTCACCACCCCTGGGGTGGCGCAGAACTGCCTGTTCCTGGACGATCGTGCGCAGGCCGATCGCTTTCGCAACAAGCTGTTGAACCACTGCCTGCGGGTGTCGCGCGCGTTGAGCGAGAACCCGGAAGCCGAGCAGTTCGTGCGCGTTGCCATCGTCGGCGCGGGCGCTACCGGGGTTGAACTTGCGGCCGAACTCTACAACGCGGCCTCGGCGTTGAGCTATTACGGACTGGAAGTGTTCGATGAAAGCCGGCTCAAAGTCACCTTGATCGAGGCTGGTGCGCGCATTCTGCCGGCCCTGCCGGAGCGTCTGGCCGAGGCGGCGCGTGCCGAGCTCGAGGCGCTCGGGGTGCGCATCATGACCGCCACCCGCGTCACCAGCGTCACGCCGGAATGGATCGTGACGCAGTCCGGCGAGACCATCGCGGCTGATCTGAAGGTCTGGGCCGCGGGCGTGCGCGCGGCCGAGAGCCTGTGCAACATTGGCGGCCTGGAGAGCACGGCTTCCTGCCAACTGGTGGTGCGCCCGACACTGCAGACCACGCGCGATGAGCGGATCTTCGCCATCGGTGATTGCTGCTACTGCCTGCTGCCCGGGTCCGATCGACCGGTGCCGCCGCGGGCCCAGGCCGCGCACCAGATGGCGAGCACCGTATACCACAACTTCGATCGGCTGCTGCGCGGCAAACCGCTGCGAGCCTACGTGTATGTCGATCGTGGCTCGCTGGTGTCGCTCAGCCGCTATTCGACCGTGGGCAGTCTGATGGGAAATCTGGTCGGCGGCCGCATGGCGATCGAGGGGCGGCTGGCGCGCTTTGTCTACATGTCGCTCTACCGCATGCACCTGCTGGCGATACACGGCTGGTTACGCGGCGCTGCACTCATTCTCGTAGGCCACGTGGCACGCATTCTGCGGCCGCGGCTCAAGCTTCATTGACAGGGCGCGCCGACTCCATGCGTTCGCCGATGCAACAGTTCATCGTCTCACTGCCCAAGGCCGAGCTGCATCTGCACATAGAAGGTACGCTGGAACCGGAGATGGCGTTTCAACTGGCGGCCAAACACGGCGTGGTGCTGCCCTACGCGAGCATCGAGGCCATGCGCCAGGCGTATCAATTCTCCAATCTGCAATCGTTCCTCGATATCTACTACGCCGGTGCCGAGCTGCTGCGCGACGAGGCCGACTTCCACGCACTGACTGCCGCCTATCTGCGCAAGGCGCACAGCCAGGGCGTGGTGCACGTGGAGATCTTCTTCGATCCGCAGACCCACACGCAGCGCGGTGTGGCTTTCGACAGCGTGGTCGGCGGTATCCGGCGTGCGTTGCTGGAGGCGGAGCGCGAGCTGGGCATCACCCATCGCCTGATCCTGTGCTTTCTGCGTCACCTGAGCGCCGAGGAGGCGATGCGCACGCTGGAGCAGGTGCTGCCCTTCGGAGATGTCATTGCCGGGGTCGGATTGGATTCCTCGGAAGCCGGGCACCCGCCGTCAAAATTCGCCGCCGTGTTCGATCGCGCGCGGCGCGCGGGCCTGCTGGCCGTGGCACACGCCGGCGAGGAAGGCCCGGCGGCGTACATCAGCGAGGCGCTGGACGTGCTGCAGGTACGCCGCATCGATCATGGAGTGCGCTGCGAAGAGGACCCGGAGCTGGTCAGGCGCCTGGTGCGCGAGCGCGTGCCCCTGACGGTGTGCCCGCTGTCGAACATCAGGCTGCGCGTGTTTGATCGCATGGAGGCGCACAACCTCAAGCGCCTGCTGGAGCTCGGTGTGTGCGTCACCGTCAATTCGGATGATCCGGCCTATTTTGGCGGCTATCTGCTGGAGAATTACCTTGCGGTCCAGCAGGCGCTCGATTTGTCGAAGGCCAATCTGGCGTTGTTGGCGCGCAATTCGATCGAAGCTTCCTTTCTGGCGCAATCCGAGCAGCGCCGCTGGTTCGCGGCCATCGATGCGGTCGCCGCCGCAGATCAACTGGCGTTCAGGTAAGAGACGATGCCGTAATAACCGCTGGTCGACTGGCCGCTCACACCGACGATTACCTGTGCCGGTGAAACGTCAGGGTTGAGTACCGCCAGTCCGGTGAATGCCACACCGTTGAGGACGGCGGATGTGCCCCCACAACTTTCATAGGTGTAGGCGATCTGGTAGACATCGATACTGCTGGACGTGGTCGATACCGTGCCGTTCAGAACGCAGCCGGTGGTCGAGTCCTGGCTGGTCATCTGGCCCGAGCCACTGATCGACACCACCGATCCGTCGGTGCCGTTGGTGTAATTACCGGTGATCGCAGACAGAGACGAAACGGTGGTGGACAGAGTGTCGTACGACAGCGACCAGACGCTGCTCACCGCGGTGCCGCCGTCGGTGGTGTAAGCCACGTTGGCAGTCAGCGTACCGCCGCTGGTGACGGTGCCGCTCAAGGTGCCAAGCCCATGAGTGGAACCGTCCGCAAAGGCGTTGCCGAAGTCGACGTAGACGCCCAGGGAGGAGGCAATGGCATCGCCCGAGACCTGCACGCTGCCGATGAACTGCGTGCCGTCGCTGCGGATGAAGTCCGCCTGTCCGGTCGAGTTGATCACCCCTGTCATCGTGAGGCCGGTGACCGAATCGGTGCCGCTCCACAGGCCGGCAGCGGAAGCGTTGACGGGCGGAGTGGTGCTATCGCTGCCGTCAAGCGACGAGCCGCCGTTGCAGCCTGCAATGAGGAGTGCGGCGACGGCTATGCCACACAGTTCGACCCCTGGCCGGCGCATTGCGCAGTGAGCTCCCAACAGTTGCGGGATGACTCCGCAATGTACTCCGGTCTGTTGCGCGCTTTACATTAATCCTGCATTAACGGTTTTTTATAATTCAGCCCGGCGAGGCCCAGGCAGGGCCAGCCCGGTCTAGCGAGACGGGGAGCCGGCCCGCGGCGCCTGGCGCACCGGTGCGTCCGTGGCATGTCCGGCGCACGTGTCCGTGGCCGCCCCCTGCTGCAACACTGCCAGCAACCGCGGTCCGTCGATCAGCTGAATGCGTCCGTAGCCGGCGAAGCGGCTGGCTTCGAGTGTGAAACTGCCCGAGGTGATCAGGATGCCGGCATTCGCGCTCTGCGCCGCCATCATTCCATAGAGTTCGCGTACCGGCATCTCGGCGAGCTTGCGCGTCTTCCAGTATTTGCACTGCAATAGCACGCGTTGCGTTGCCTTGGTCAGCAGCATGCCGGCGTCCGACTCTCCAGTCGTTGTCCCCAGCTCATCGACCTGGTAACCCTGGCGTCGGTACGCCTCCGCCACCAGTCGCTCGACCTCTTTGCGCGACAGGCCGCTGATCGCGAGCAGATCGTCCGCGGCCGCGTCAGTCAACACCGCACCGCCCTTGCCCGACAGTCGGCCGATCAAACCGGTCGCCTGCTGACCGGCGCTGTGTTGCTTGCCCATGGACTGATCCTGCGGAGAGTTGCCTGGCACCCATCGTCAACTGGAGAGGCCGCCGGCCGATACGATACCGTTCGCAAATCTGGAGATCGATGCCGCGCTGCATTCGAGTGTCACCGTACATTGTCAAATCGATCGCGTGCATGGAATGATCCGTCGATGAAGTACATCGCCTACGGTCCCGACGGCACGGCCGAGAGTCTGCACGTGGCCGAAGGACCGAGTCCCGTCCCCGTTAGTGGGGAAATTCTGATCGAAGTTCATTACGCCGGAGTCAACCGACCTGACGTACTGCAACGCATGGGACGCTACACGCCGCCGCCGGGCGCCTCGCCCGTCCTGGGTTTGGAGGTCGCCGGGCGCGTTGCCGCGATCGGTGCCGAAGTCAGCCAATGGCAGCCGGGCGACGTGGTGTGTGCGCTGGTGCCGGGTGGCGGCTACGCGCAGCTGTGCGTGACGCCCGCTCGGCATGCACTGCCCATCCCGTCCGGCCTTAGTGTTGCCGAAGCCGCGGGGCTGCCCGAGAACTGGTTTACGGTATGGGCAAATCTGATCGATCTGGCCGGTTTACGCTCCGGTGAGTGGGTTCTGATTCACGGCGGTTCCAGCGGCATCGGCCTGGCGGCCATACAGCTGGCGCGCCACGTGGGCGCGCTGCCCATCGTTACCGTGGGCAACGATGAGAAGGTGCGGTTCTGCCGCGAGTTCGGCGCCGCCGAGGCCATCAACTACCGCACCGAGGATTTCGTCCTGCGGACGCAGGAATTCACCGCGGGCGCCGGCGTAGACGTGGTGCTGGACATGGTCGGCGGCAGTTATATTCCCAGGAACGTGGCGCTGTTGCGGCGCGACGGTCGCCTGGTGTTCATTGCTTTCCTGCTGGGCAGCCGCTGCGAACTCGATTTCGGGCCGATCATGTACAAGCGCCTGCGTGTCATGGGTTCGACCATGCGTCCGCGCAGCGTGCAGGAGAAAGCGGCGATCCGCGACGCACTGGCACGCGAGATCTGGCCGGCGTTCGCCAGCGGACGATTGCGCACCCACCTGTTCGCGACCTTCCCGTTCCAGCAGGCCGCCGAGGCGCATCGCCTGATGGAAAGCAGCCGCCACATCGGTAAGATCGTATTGCAGTTTGGTTGATCCGCCACCGGAGCTTTCGCATGAACGAACTCAGCAATCCGGGCCGCCGCGCGCTGCTGCGCCGCGCCGCATTCGGCCTGTCACTGGCGCCGCTGGTACTGGGCGAGACGTCGTCGGCTGCTGCCGCCGAGCTGCCGCTGATCAGCGAGCAGGATCCGGCCGCGAAGGCGGTGCACTACGTTGCGGACGCGAGCCGCGCCAAGGCGGCGACATCGGGCGCGGACTGTTCGAATTGCTCGCTCTACGGCGCCGCCGCGGGTGCGGCGCAAGGCACCTGCAGCCTGTTCCCCGGCAAGCTGGTCAAGGCCGCCGGATGGTGCAGCTCGTGGAGTGGTTTGTAGGTCAGGCGGTGACCTGGGCCAGCGCCGTTGCCAGCTGCTGCGCGTACACACGTAATTCGCCCACCGCCGTGGCCTCCCAGTGAGCGGCGCGTAGCATCGGCCCCAGGTAGTACAGGTGTCGTGCCGCGCGGCCATCGCGATCGATAAGGGCGCCGTGCGCCCCGGTCAACCAGCCAAGACTCAACGGATCGGTCACCGCCAGACCGCTAGCCATCAGATCGCGCAGCAGCGGATCGCGGGTTCGCCCCAGCCGTCGCCCGCTGCCGCTGCAGTCGATCACCCGATCGACCGTGAGTTCGCGCAATGCACTCGCGCCGCGCGGCCGCCAGCAGACGCGCAGCGAACCGCCGGCGTCTTCGATCGACCGCACATGTCCGGCATGGATGTGCAGCCGGCCGGCCCCTCGCAGCCGTGCCAGGTGTGCTGCGGTCGCCGGCGGCATGCGATGACGGTGCATATCCCAGTACACGCGCAGGTGGCGCAGAAAGCGGTTGCGCTCGACCGTGGGCATGCGCTGCCACAGCTCAGGCGCTGCTATACGCGCCGCGTTCACGGCGTCGAGCCAGTCTCCACCGCGTCGCCGCAGATCGCGGGTCAGTGCACGAAAGGCGCGCAGCAGGCGCCGGGCCCTGATCGGCCCATCGGCCAGACAGGCTCGAAGCTCGTCGGCAATGGCATCGACGCCATGACTTGCAGTGTCGCTTTGAATCGCCGGCAGCAAGCCGTGGCGCGACAACGCGTGCAGCTCAACGCCTTTGTTATGCGCCGCCGCCGCGAGAGCGACGTCGGCCATGGTCAGCGCGGTGCCAATCAGCAGCATGCGGCCGCAATCGGCGCCCAGCGCCGCTGGCTGGTGCGGATCGCACATATAACAGGGATGCTGCCCGAGGCCCGGCGCGCAGGGCACATCCACCGGCGGCGCATCGCCACAGGCCAGCACGACATCGTTGGCGAGCAGCCGCCGCCGCTCGGACAGGCCGATCAGGTAGGGACCGTTGCCGTTAATGCGATGCAGTGCGCTGGCTTCGCCGCGGATGGCCTCGAATGTCACGCCCGCGGGTGCAGCCTGCACTGCCTCGCGCAGCAGCTCCTGAAGATAGTCGCCGTACAGCTCGCGCGGCAGGAAATGCTGCGCCCCGAGAGCCGGGTCGCGCCGCTGCGCGAAGCGCGCGAACTGCAGCGGATCCTGTACATCGGCCGACATGCGCTCGGCCGGCACGTTGAGCAGCAGCCGGTGCCCGGTGGCCTGGTACGCCACGCCGCGACCCAATTGCTCGCGCCGCTCGATCAGGACGATGCGGCAGGGTTGCCCGGGAAGTCGACGCAACAGGTTGACCGCCAGCACAGTGCCGCAAAAGCCGCCGCCGATGATGGCAATGGTCCGCAGCGGTGAGCGCATGAAACGGTCCGTGGATGTGCAACTACACCGAATCTACGTGGGCGACGGTATCAAGTCAGTCGCAGCGTGGTGACAATTCGGTGTGATGACGCCGCCCAGGTCGAATGTGAATTATAAAGTGTATATAAGCCAATGATAATGAAACCGTTATTAACTGCCACTCCGACGCTGATTGCGGTGCCAGTCTAGAATGGCGGCATGATCTGGTCGCTGCGAATCGCATTCACCGCGGTGCTGGTCACCATGCTGTGCGTCACCGGCTGGGCCGGCGCCATGCTGCCGCTGTGGCAGACGCCGCGTTCGCTGCTGCTGCACCCCTGGTTCATCGCCACGCTGTTCGACTGCTATTTCGGCTTCCTGACTTTCTATCTGTGGGTGGCTTATCGCGAAGCCAGCTGGCTGGCACGCGCACTGTGGCTGATTGCGATCCTGACACTCGGCAACATCGCCATGTCGGCCTACATGCTGCTATCGCTTTGGCGCCTGCCGGCCGACGCCCCGATCCAGCGGTTGCTGCTGCGACACGAGGCGTGACGGTCCCGTCCGCGCCCGAACAGCACTCGCCCATCGAACGCGCGTGGCGGCGGCGCACGCTCGATGTCGTGGTGGCGCAGCTACGCCAGGGCGTGACTGCGGACAAGATCGCGCTGACACTCGCGATCGGCCTGATCTTCGGGCTGTTTCCGATCTTCGGCACCACCACTGCCCTGTGCGTACTGGCGGCGCTGTGGCTGAAACTCAACCAGCCGCTGATGCAACTGGTCAACTGGTTCGCAGCACCACTGCAGTTGCCCGGGATTTACCTGTTCGTGCGCGTCGGCGAACGGCTGACGCACAGCGCGCCGGTGCAGTTCTCGATTCCCGGCCTGGTGCAGCAGTTTCGCGCCTCGCCGCTGCAGTTCCTGCGCCTGTTCGGGATGACCGGCCTGCGCGCGGTGCTGGCCTGGCTGCTGATCGCGCCGCTCATCGCCGCCGTGGTGTACGTTGCACTGCTGGCGCCGCTGCACCGTATGGCGCGGCTGCGGCGAGGCGCCAATGGCGACTGAATTCCTGCAGCTGTGGCTGGCAGCGCTCTTATTCGCCGTCGTGCTGATGGCGCTGACCTGGCGGCTGGCGATGCGCATCGGCAATGCCGGCATCGTCGACATCGCCTGGGCGGCCGGGTTTGCGCCGCTGGTGATTTGGTACGCGGTGGCGGCGAGCGGCGCGGCGCAGCGGCGCGCGTTGATTGCGCTCATGGTGAGCATCTGGAGCCTGCGCCTCGCCCTCTATCTGTACGTGCGCGTGCGCTCGCATCATCCGCTCGAGGATCGCCGCTATGCGCGCCTGCGCAGCGACTGGGGGGCGCAGGTGCACCGCAAGATGCTCGGTTTCTTCGAATTACAGGCCGCGTTGCAGGTAGCGCTGTCCGCGCCATGGTTGCTGATATGCCTGAACCGACGGGCCGACCTGCAACCGCTGGAGTGGGCGGCGTGCGTGTTGTGGCTCGGCGCCATCGCCGGCGAGGCACTGGCCGACCGTCAGCTGCAGCGCTTCAAAGCCGATCCGGCCAACCGTGGCGCGGTCTGCCAGCGCGGCCTGTGGCGCTACTCGCGGCATCCGAATTATTTTTTTGAATGGCTGGTATGGGTGGCCTACTTCGTGATGGCGCTGGCATCGCCCTGGGGTTGGCTGACGCTGTACTGCCCGGCATTGATGCTCTACTTCCTGCTGCGCGTGACCGGCATTCCGCTGACCGAGCAACTGTCGCTGCAGGCCAGGGGCACCGCCTACGCTGAATATCAGCGCCGCACCAGTGCCTTCGTGCCCTGGTGGCCGAAACGCAGTTAGCGCCACCGTGTTGCGCCAGCCGGCGCGCTCGCCTAGCTTACCGCGGTGGCCCCGATGCCGGTCCCGTTGCAGCTCGACGAAATAACGCGGCGCTATCGCGTCGACAGCGCGCCCGTGCTCGATCGCCTGCGGCTGCAACTGGAGCCCGGCGAGTACCTGGCGATCATGGGCGAATCGGGCTCCGGTAAGTCTACCCTGCTGAATCTGATCGCCGGCCTGGATCGGCCCGNNCAAGTCGACGCTGCTGAACATCATCGCCGGCCTGGATCGGCCCGATAGCGGCCGGGTGCTGTTCGAAGGCACCGATCTTGCGACGCTCGACGACGATGCGCTCACGCGCTGGCGCCGCGCCAGCATCGGCTTCGTATTCCAGGCGTTCCATGTGCTGCCATACCTCACCGTGCTGCAGAACGTGGCGCTGCCGCTCGATCTGCTGGGCGTCGGCGATCCGCAGCGCCAGCAACGTGTGCTGCAGATGCTTAAGGCCTGCGGCATCGCCGCCCTGGCGCCGCGCTACGCGCGCGAACTGTCCGGCGGTGAGCTGCAGCGCGTTGCGATCGCACGCGCTCTGGTGCATCGGCCGCGGCTGGTGCTGGCGGACGAGCCGACCGGCAATCTCGATGGGCGCACGGCGCAGCAGATCCTGGGGCTGCTGCGCGAACAGCTGCACAGCAACGCCGCCGGGGCGATCCTGATCACCCATTCGCTCACGGCGGCGCGTAGCGCCGATCGCATCCTCGAGCTTGCGGCCGGACAACTGCGGCCGGCAACAGTCGAGCCGGCAGCGCATTCACGATGAACGGCAACGACGGCGCGCGCGGCGCGTGGATCGCCTGGCGTACCTTTGCATACGCACAGCTGCGTGAGCATCCGATGCAACTGCTGGCCACCCTCGCGGCGATCGCGCTGGGGGTCGCGCTCGGAGTCGCGGTGTACCTGGTCAACAGCGCGGCGCTGGATGAATTCGATCAGGCTACCCGGCGCCTGCTCGGCACCGCCGACATCGTGGTGCGCGGCCCGCCGGAAGGATTTGACGAAGCGCTGTTGGTCGCGCTGGCGCACCGACCGGCGGTCGCAACGGTCAGTCCGCTGCTGGAACTCGAGCTCACGCGACCTGGACAGAGCCCGCCGCTCAAGCTGCTGGCGCTGGATCCGTTTCGCGCCGCCGCCTTGCAACCGGAGCTCATGGCCGAGATCGGCCCCGACGTTACGCGGCTGTTTGCCCCCGATACCATCATCCTCAGTCGCGCTGCCGCCGACGAGCTGCAGCTGCGGCGCGGCGATGAGCTGCCGATCATCGTTGGCGGCGCACCGAAGTCGCTGCGCGTCATCGACATTCTGTCGGGCCGCGCATATCCCGAGTCGCTCGGCATCATGGACATCGCCACGGCGCAATGGAGTCTGCAGCGCATCGGCAAGCTCAACCGGATCGACCTGCGGGCGCGGCCGGGGACCGACCTGGCGACGCTGCGCGAACAGCTGGCGAGCGTGCTGCCGCCCGGTGTGGTGCCAGTTACGCCCGCCATCGAACGTGGGCGCGCGACCACCGCCACCCGCGCCTATCGCGTAAACCTCAACATGCTGGCGCTGGTAGCGCTGCTGACCGGCGCGTTTCTGGTGTTCGCGACGCAGTCACTGGCGGTCCTGCGGCGCCGCGCGGCACTGGGCCTGCTGCGTGCGCTTGGCGTCACGCGCCTGCAGCTGGAATGCGCGCTGCTCGGCGAGGGCGCGGCGATCGGCCTGTTCGGCTCGCTGCTCGGGGCGCTGCTGGGCGCGCTGGTGGCCGCGCTGGTGCTGCGCTACCTGGGCACCGATCTCGGCAACCGGGCATTGGCCGCGCGGGCCGTGGGGCTGGGGCTGCCGGCGCTGCCGCTGGCCGCGTTCGTGCTGATCGGCACCGCGGTCGCCGGCCTTGGCGCTTGGATTCCCGCCCATGAGGCGGCCGGCCGAGCCCCGGCGCTGGCGATGAAATCCGGCGACTGCGAGCCGGCCGTCAACCGGCTGCCGGTCGCGTTGCCTGGAATCGCTTTGATCGCGGCCGGCGCGCTGCTCGCCTGGCTGCCCCCGGTAAACCGCCTGCCGCTGCCAGGCTATGCGGCGATAGCGGCGTTGCTTGCGGGCGCGGTGTTGCTGATACCAACCCTGATGCGGTGGGTCACCGGCAGCGCGAAGCGCAGCGGCCATGCGATACTTGACATCGCCATCGCCCAGCTGCAGGGCAGCGCCGGCGTTTCCACGATCAGCCTGGCGGCCATTATCGTGAGCTTCAGCCTGATGGTAGCCATGGCAATCATGGTGCATTCGTTTCGAATTTCGTTCGATTTGTGGCTGGTGAAGCTGCTGCCGGCGGATCTGTCGCTGCGGGTCAGTTTCGATAGTGACACCGGCGCCTTGACCGGCGAGCAGCAACATCGGATCGCAGCCCTGCCGGCGGTGGCGCGGGCAGAGTTTCGGCGCGTGCGCCAGATATGGTTGCGCGCCGATCACGCGCCGGTCGCGCTCATTGCACGCGACTTGAATCCGCTGCGAGCTGCAGACACGCTGCCGTTGGTGCATGCCACGCAGCAGCCGGTCCCGGCCGGGACCCAGGCCGCCTGGATTTCCGAATCGCTGCAGGACCTGTACGGCTTGCGGCTCGGGGAACGGCTGCAGCTGCCGCTCGACGGCAGGGTTCAGCAGTTGTTCATCGCCGGTATCTGGCGCGACTATGGGCGCCCCGCCGGCGCCGTCGTCATCGCGCGCGCCGGGTATATCGCCGCGAGCGGCGACGACAGCGCCAACGAAGGCTTGATCTGGCGGCGTCCGGGCGCCAGTGCCGCGGCACTGGAGGCAGCCATCCGCGGCTCGTTGAACATTGGCAGTGCACTCGAGCTGATCGGCAGCGGCCAGCTGCGCCAGCGTTCGCTCATGCTGTTTGACCGGGCATTCGCGATCACCTACGCCCTCGAGGTCATCGCGGTCGGAATCGGCCTGCTCGGCGTGGGGGTGGCCGCCAGCTCCAGTGCGCTGGCGCGTCGAGCGCAGTTCGGCATGCTGCGCCACATCGGCATGCTGCGCCGGCAGGTGCTGGCCACGCTGGCGATTGAAGGCGTCATCATGAGCACGCTCTCGGTCATCTACGGATTGCTGCTGGGCACCGCGCTCAGCCTCATTCTGGTCTACGTGATCGATCGGCAGTCATTCAACTGGAGCATCGATCTGGCGATACCATGGCTGCGTCTTGGCGCGCTGAGCACGGCGCTTATAGCCGCCTCCGCGCTCACCGCGCTGTGGGGCGGCCGGGCCGCAATGAGCCAGGATGCCATACGCGCCGTACGCGAGGACTGGTGACTGAGCGTGCGCCAGTCGGCGGTTCGCCGCGCGCCGTTCGGCACTGGCCGGCGCGGGTCATGCCACCGGCGTGGTGCATGCTCGCGTGCGGCGGACTCACGCTGTGCGCGGCGGCGATCGCCCAGCCGCCGCAACCGGCGGCCGCGGCCGTCGTCCCGGGACATGCACTCGAATTTCCCGGCGACTACGGCAGCCACCCGCAGTTCGGGATCGAATGGTGGTATGTGACCGGTTGGCTGGTGACCGGCGAGCAGCAGCGATTGGGTTTCCAGGTCACGTTTTTCCGCACCCGCCAGCCGGTGGCGGACGCGAACCCCAGTGCATTCGCGCCCACTCAGTTGCTGATCGCCCATTGCGCGATCAGCGATCCGGCGCGCGGCCACCTGTGGCAGGATCAGCGGATCCGACGCGCCGGCCTGGGACTGGCGGAGGCGGGAATCGGCGATACCCGGGTCCGGGTCGATGACTGGCTGCTCGAGCGCCGCGACTCGGTGTACCAGGTGCAGATCGCAGCCGAGGATTTCGCCCTGAATCTGAGCCTTGAGGTCACGCAGCCGGTGCTTCTCAACGGCGTCGCGGGCTACAGCCAGAAAGGCCCGTCACCGCAGGCGGCCAGCTATTACTACAGCCAGCCGCACCTGCGTGTCAGCGGCAGTATCGCGCGCGCGACGCGCCGCGATACCGTCAGCGGTGAGGCATGGCTCGATCACGAGTGGTCCAGCCAGTCGCTTGATAGCCAGGCGGATGGGTGGGATTGGATCGGACTGAATCTCGACGACGGTGGCGCCGTCATGGCGTTTCGGATTCGTGGCCACCAGGGGCAATCGTATTGGGCCGGAGGCACGCTGCGCGACGCCAGCGGTAATGTACAGAGCTTCGGTCCCGACGATGTTGGCTTCACCCCGGTGCGGCGCTGGCGCTCGCCGCGCACCGGCATCAGCTATCCGGTGAGCTGGCGACTGCGCCTGGGCGCGCGGCAGTTCGCAATCGAGCCACTGCTGGACGATCAGGAGAATGATGCCCGCTTCTCGAGCGGTGCCCTCTACTGGGAAGGCGCAGTGAGCGCGCTCGAAGCTGCGCATGCCGTGGGCAGCGGCTACCTGGAACTGACCGGCTACGATCGGCCGCTGTCACTGCGCTAGCGCCGCGCGGCCAGTCCGCGATAATGCGGCAGCGGGGAGAATAGCCATCATGCTCGACAATCTTGCACCGATCGACGAAGCCGGCCGTCTGGGGCTGGCGATCGCGATGGCGGTGTTCATGGGACTGGCCTTCGAAGGCGTCTACAAGCGCGAACAGCACACCAGCCCGGGCGGCATCCGCACCTTCCCGCTGCTGGCCGCGCTCGGAGCGATGCTGTTCCTGCTCGACCCCAAATCGCTGCTGCCGTTCGTTGCCGGACTCGCCGCCGTTGCCATCTGGCTGTACGGGCACCTCGAGCGGGGTAGCGATGCCGACATCGACGGACCGAGCCTCGTGATCCCGACCGCCAACCTGCTGGCCTATACCTTTGGCCCCGCGGCGCTCACGCAGCCGGCGTGGCTCGTAGTCGCCGCGGCGGTGACCGCGGTGCTGCTGCTCGAGGGGCGCGAGTGGCTGCATCACCTGGTACGGCAGATCGCGCCGGTCGAGGTGTTCACGCTCGGCAAGTTCCTGATCCTGGTCGGCATCGTACTGCCGCTGCTGCCGAATCATCCGATCATCTCCTGGACGCCGATCACTCCGTTCCAGGTATGGCTCGCACTGGTGGCGATCTCGACGCTGTCCTACGCAAGCTACCTGCTGCAACGCTATCTGCCGATGAAAACCGGAGCGCTGCTGCCGGGGATTCTCGGCGGGTTCTATTCATCCACCGCCACGACCGTGGCACTGGCGCGACGCCAGAAAATCGCCAAGGTCCCGAGCGCGGATATCGCGGTGGGCATCATCATCGCCACGGCAGTCATGTATCTGCGCATCGATGTGGTGGTGGCGCTATTCAATCCCGGCCTCGCCCGGGTGCTGTTGCCGGCGTTGGTGGCCCTGTTTGCGCTCGGTGCTGCACCGGCGTGGGCACAATGGGCTCGACGGGCGACTGCGGCATCAGTCGCAAGCGCCGATGTACCGGCGGAAAATCCGCTGCAGCTCGGCACGGCGCTGACTTTCGCCGTGCTGTTCGTGATCATCGCGCTGGCTTCGGCCTGGGTGAGCAGCAGTTTCGGCCAGCGCGGAGTCTATGCGCTGGCAGGCATCACCGGGCTCACTGACATCAATCCCTTCGTGCTCAGTCTGGCGCAGGGCGGAGTCGGAGGCATGCCGGTACGCGCCCTGGCGACCGCCATCCTGATTGCGGTCGCGTCCAACAACATCCTGAATGCATGCTACGCGCTGCTGTTCGGGGGCGTTCGAGCCTGCCTGCGCCCTGCGCTGGTATTGTTCGGCCTCGGGCTCGCCGCATTGATCGCGGCGCTGCTCTACCAGCGCACGGTAACCTAGATCCGGTCCAAGCTGTCCGCAGTGCTCATCCGCAGGAGTCTAGCGGACATTCAGATCCTGGATGCGCCCCTTCCATCTGCCGCCGCGCCCGAGACTGTATTGCACGGCGGAGTGGATGGTAGCCCCGGCGTAGAACATGGCGATCGCCGGCAGGCAGACACTCCACAGCGGCGACTGGCGATAGAAGCGCAGCAGCGGCGCATAAGCCAGGCTCATGAGAATCCAGCCGGTGGCACCGAGCGTCATCGCCACCGGTCGCCCCGACAGCAGCGACAGTGGCGGCAGCAGGTAGGTGAGGATCAGTCCGGCGATGGTTGCGGTCAGCAGCGCGTAGGAATGGCGCAGCTGGTTGAACGCCGTGCGGGAAATCATGCGACCGATCTCGGTAAACGAGCCGTACGATCGGATACTGCGGGCGCTGCGTGTCAGCCCCAGCCAGATCGAACCGCCCGCGTCCTTGACCGCCCGTGCCAGCGCGCAATCATCGATGATTTGCGAGCGAATCGCCCGCAATCCGCCAATGCGTTCCAGGGCGGCGGGCCGCATGAGAATGCAGCCGCCGGCAGCGCCTGCAATCCTGCGGTCCGCGCGTGCTATCCATGCCGGCGGATACAGCAGCAGGAAAAAAAAGACGAAGGCCGGTATCAGCGTTTTCTCGGCGAACGTATCCTGGCGCAGCTTCACCATGAACGAGACCAGATCGCGACTTTGCGCCTCCGCGGTCGTGAGCAGTGCGGCAACGTTTTCCGGCGCGTGATGAATATCCGCGTCGGTGAACAGCAGGTAGTNNCCAGCGGCACCATGAAATCACCGGTGGCCGCCGCGGTCGCGGTGCGGATCGCGGCTCCCTTGCCGCGGTTCACCGGGTGCCGGATTGTGATCAGCCTCTCGTCTTGAAACTGGTCGATGATCTCGGCGGTGCCATCGGTGCTGCCGTCGTCCACCACGACGACATGCATCGAGCCGCCGAAATCCTGCCGCAGTAGCGATGTGACAGTGTCACCAATGACGCCAGCTTCGTTGCGCGCCGGAATGACGGCCACGACAGTGCGCGCGAGATCATGATCGACAGGCAGCTGCGCCAACTGCGCTGACACGCGCCAAAAGCCGCCGCGCGCCAGCAGCAGGTACAGCCAGGTGAGTACTGCCACGGCGGCGAGAGCATCCAGAATCATGCGCTGGCCCGTCAATTTCTACCGCGCGCGCCCGCGGGACCGGCCACGGGACCCGATGCGGCGGCGCTCAGATGAACGAGCGCACCGGATCGACGCCGTCCCAGTCGATGCTGGCGCGGTAGAAACGGCTGAACACGGGTTCGAATGCCCCGCCCAGCTCGATGAGCTCGACGAAGCCCGGCAGCTGGCGTGTGGTATCCAGATAGGCCACCCGCCCACCGCTCGGAACGCGGCAGATGAAGGCAATCTCGTGACCCGCCGCGCGGTATTGCGCGACGTCACGCTCGAAGTGCCAGGTGGCGCGTCCCCAGTGATGAAAACCGTAGCCACGTCGCTCGATGATTTCGCGGTAGACCGACGGCGCATTGTTGTTGGGCTGGATCAGCTCGATGTTCATATGGCCGGCAAACGCCATCGCGAGCGCACAGTCGGCGGTGGATGGCTGGCCGCGGTATAGCGCTTCCTCGCCGCTGAAATGATCGAGCAGGAACCACGGGCCAACCTTAAGCTGGCTGACCCATTCGCGCATCGCCGCCTGGATGTCCTCCACCACGTACGCCATCTGGATGACGCCGTCGTCGGGCTGGCCAAAGCCTACAAGACCCACGTTCCCACCCCGCTGCTTGAAAACATCATGCTCGGTCGGCCTCGCCGCCTGGCGCACTATGGAGAGGACGACAGCTCAAGGTCGCGGAGCCGCGGTCCCTCCAACCGCCCGATGTGGACCGAAGTATCGTAGAGCACCACGCCGAATGCCAGCAGCGCGATCAGCAGTGCGATCGACGCCAGCAGGTGGCGCCTCTCGAAGCGGCGAATCGAGCGCGCAAAGCCGATCAATGCGAGCACCGCGGCGACCACGATGATGGCGTCGATACTGGCGCGTTGCCAGTAGCTGCCTCCCAGATGCAACCACATGCCGAACTCGTCGAAAGTCAGGGCCATCGCGACCCCATAGATGAGCGCGGCGATCCGAGCCGCCTGCCCTGTCGGCATCCAGAACAGCGTGTAGGCGCCAACGCCGGCGAGCAGGAAGATGCCGTAATTCAGGTGATGCACGTGCGTGCCGCGCATGAAGAAATACAGGTTCGGCATGCGCTGCGACATGATCAGGAGCACCACGATGCGCGACGCGATGAAAGTGAGAATGAATCCAAACAGGGCTCGACGCGCGAGCTGATCCGATCCGCCGTTCACGCCTTCCCCGTCCTGCCGCGGCCGTTATCCTCAAGGGGCACTAGGATGCACGGCGCCGTCCCGCACGGCAACGGGGGCGTCCGCCAGGCGAACGCCCCCGTCAGGACCAATCAGCGACGCGTCAGAACAGCGCGATATTGGTATTGGTCAAGCTGATCGGCACGATCAGATCCTTCGACAGATCAAAGGCGCCACCCTGCGTGGCCGCGCCGCTACCGCCGATCGGCGCGAGCACTCCGGCACCAATGGTGTTGGCGATTTGAACGAATCCAGGGTCGAATCCGGCCGGCAGCGTGTAGGCCGCGCCGCCGGTGGTGGTCAACGCGGTCGATGCCAGCGTGCCGAGATTCACGGCGTTCAATGTGCCGCCGCCGTAGCCGCCGCCGGTGTCGGTGATGCCGGTGACCTGCACCGCGGAGCCGGACAGGTAGCTGGCGGCGTCGTACAGGAACACCGAATTGCTGGTCAGGGCCTTCTTCACCGTGCCGCCGGGAGTGACAACCTCGCTCGAATAGCTGAAGGTGGTCCCGCCGCCGCCACTGCTGATATTGACGACATTCACGAACACCAGATCGGTAGACGGCTCGCCGTCGGTGGTGGGCTCCAGGAAGGAGCTGCTGGAGTAGATACTGCCGGTGAACGGGCCGCCGATCGTGGTGGCGCTGCTGGATAGCGTCGTGACCGGTACGCTCAGCAGCGTGGAACTCATGCTGCTACCCGAGATGGTGGTCGAATAGAACACCAGCACCGAGGTATTGGCCCCGAGCAGATCGTAGCTGACGGTTGCCGGATAGCTGACGCTGTAGAGCTCCGTGTTGGTGCCACCGCTCAAAGGCTCGGCCCACAGCGTTGTGGTGGAGGTGGCGCCGCTGACGGTATCGTTGAAATAGACATTGGTGCCGTCGCCGACGCCAATGCCGGTCAGGGTCCCGGTTGCGGTGTATTCCTTGGTCGCCGTCGTGGCTCCAAACGGCAGGCGGTACAGATAATTGCCCGACGCCGTGGTGACACTCAGGAACAGCACGTTGCCTGCGAATGTAGCGCCACCGTTTATCGCCTCGGAATCCAGGACGATGCTGACCGCGGTAACGCCGGTTACCAGTGTGGTCGGACTGGTGAAGGCATCACTCGCATACAGGTACAGATTGCCACTGGCGCTATCAAACAATTCCAGGCCCGTGAGTGCCCCGGAAGCGTTGTACAGCGGCATGAAGCCGGTGCCCTTGATCCCCACCACGGTCGGCGCCGTGCTCGATGAATCGGTGTAGTGCACCACTTCCCACACATCGCCCGTGGTATTGCAGCCGCCGGTGCCTGCGATATGCAGCACCACGAACACAGTGGTGGCATCGAGGAAGTTGGTGGAGGCCTGACGCGAATCGCAGATCACGGTACTGACCGCTGCGCCGGCAGTCAGCGGCAAGGACAGCGTGCCGATCTGCGTGGGGGTTGGAGCGGAGGTGCTGGTGAGATTCAAGCCGTACACATGCAGGTTATTGCTGCTGTCAACACCGGCATACATGTAGGTCCCGGGAGAGTAGCCGGTGATGGCGTTGCTGCCACTGAGCGTGATGGTCTCGCCGTAGGCGAGGAACATGCTTGCAGTCGTGCTGCTCACAAACGCCGGCGCGGTCGCGAGTGCGGACGAGGGAATGACGAACACGCCGCTCTGGCCGCCGCTGCTGCTCGACATCGGTGTCGCGCTATAGGGGATCCAGAACGATGTGCTTCCGGATGAACTCGACGTGCCGCCGCCGGAGGAGCTGGAGCTGCTCGATGAGGAGCTGCTGGACGACGAACTGCTCGAGGACCCGGAGCTGCTGGAGCTGCCCGAGGAGGAGGAGCTGCTCGATGAGCTGGAGCTGCTGGAACTACTGGAGCTGCTGGAACTTGAAGACGAGCCGCTGCCGGAATTGCTGTTCGACGATCCGTGGCCACAGCCAGCCAGCGCTGCCGCAAGCAGCACGCCCGCCACGAGCGCGCAATGAGTGGCCACCGCAGGGCCGCCCTGCGGCAGATCCGGGGTTACAGGTGTCGACATGGTCTTTACTCCCGTTAAGACTTAGGTGGTCCGGTCGTCCGGCCAAAGGCGTCGTTGCGCCGGCCCAAAGCCGGCGCAATTTCGCGTGGTTACGTGGAAAAGCGTAAAGCGCGGCCGAAATGCCTCATGGGGGCTGAAAAAAGTTACCATCAGCTCCCATGTCCGACCGCTCCGGTCAGGTCAGCGACGTCAGCGACCTTCTGCACCACTGGGTGCAGGGCGATGAAAAGGCCCTGCATACCCTGATTCCCGTCGTTTACAAAGAGTTGCGCCGCCTTGCGCACCACCACCTCAAGTCCGAGCGGCCGGACCACACCCTGCAGAGCACCGCTCTGATTCACGAGGTGTACCTGCGGATGATGGGAGCGCAGCCGGTTGCGCTGCAGAACCGGGCCCACTTCATTGCCGTGGCTTCGCGGCTGATGCGTCAGATCCTGGTGGACTACGCCCGCGGCCGCCGCGCCGACAAACGCGATGGTGGCTGCCGGATTTCCTTCGAAAACCTTGCCGTGCTGGCGGGCAACGGCGATGCCGAACTGGTGGCGTTGGATCAGGCCCTGGACCAGCTGTCGCGTATCGATGAGCGGCAGGGGCAGATCGTCGAAATGAAGTTTTTTGGTGGACTGTCAGCTGCCGAAATATCCCAGGTGCTGGGGCTGTCGCGCGCCACCGTCGACCGCGACTGGGCGACCGCCCGCGTCTGGCTGCATCGTCAGATGGCCCGCCCGGCGTAGCCATGACCGTCGAACGCTGGCAGCGCGTCAAGGAGCTGCTGCACCATGCGATGCAGCTGGCCCCCGAGGGCCGTGCCCGGTTCCTCGATGACGCCTGTGCGGCTGAGCCCGGGCTGCGCGCCGAGGTCGAATCACTGCTGGTTGCAGACGCACAGGTTCCGGCCGATTTCCTGCTGCCGCCGCCCACGGCGCCGGACCCAGACGGGAGCGACGGGCTGCAGGCAGGCCAGACGTTTGCGGGGAACTTTCGGCTGCTCAGCAAGCTGGGTGAAGGCGGCATGGGGCAGGTATGGCTGGCTGAGCAGACTTCTCCGGTGCGGCGCCAAGTCGCCCTGAAGCTGATCAAGGCCGGGATGTATGACGAGGCGATCGTGCAACGCTTCAAGTCGGAGCGGCAATCGCTGGCCATCATGGATCATCCAGCTATTGCCAAGGTGTTTGAGGCTGGAACCACGCTGCAGGGCCAGCCGTATCTGGTCATGGAGTACGTCGCCGGGCTGCCGATCACGGAGTACTGCGATCAGAAGAAACTCGGTATCCGGCAACGCCTCGAGCTCTTCGTCCAGGCCTGCGAGGGCGTCCAGCACGCGCACCAGAAAGCCATCATTCATCGCGACTTGAAACCGCCGAATATCCTGGTGGTAGAAGTGGACGGCAAGCCGGTGCCGCGCATCATCGACTTCGGGCTGGCGAAGGCCAGCGCGCCCCGGGCTGCAGGCGACAGCGTGTTTACCCAATTCGGACATTTCCTGGGGACGCCTGGATACATGAGTCCGGAGCAGCTCGCGCCAGGGGTGCACGATGTCGACACGCGCACTGACGTCTACTCGCTGGGAGTGGTCCTGTACGTGCTGTTGAGCGGGCAGAAGCCGTTCGAAACCAGGCGGGAGGGCCAGCAACCGCTCGATCAGCTGTTGCGAAAGCAGCGCGAAGACGAGCCGCCGAGCCCGAGTGCCAAGGTTCAATCGGACCGCGAGTCGTCGGCGGCGATCGCCGAGGCCCGCGGCACTGATCGCAGGCAGTTGGTGAGTGTGCTGCGCGGGGATCTTGACTGCATCGCCAGCAAGGCGCTGGACCGGGACCGCGCCCGGCGCTACGGCGCGGCATCGGAGCTGGCCGACGACGTTCGGCGCTATCTTAACCATGAACCGGTGCTGGCACGCCCCGCCAGCATCGGCTATCGAGTGCGCAAGTACGCCCGCCGGCACCGTGTTGCCGTGGTCGCAGCTGGCGGACTGGCGCTGTTGCTCGCCGCCTTCGGCGTTCTACAGGCGCTGCAACTGCGCCACACCATCCACGAGCGCGACCGAGCGAATTACCAACGCGACCGGGCGCTGGCACTGGTCGCGCGCAATCGCGCGGTACAGGATTTTCTCGATCTGCTGATCACTGAAGCCGCGCAGTCGGACAAGCCGGTCAGCGTGAGCGACATGCTGGCCCGGAGCGAACTGCTGGCGGCCAGCGAATTCCGCGACGATCCGGAGGATCACGCCGCCGTGCTCGATATGCTGGGAATCCACTATCACACCACCGGCAACGACGCCCAGGCGCAGCCGCTGCTGCGCCAGGCTCTGGACGAAGTTGCCAACTCGCGCGACCTGGATCTGCGGGCGCAGATCCGCTGCGATCACGCGATCGTCCTGGGGGCGCTCGGGGCAGTGGCGGAAGCGACCGCAACGCTGAACGCGGTCATCGAAGTCCCTGGCACCTCGGACGAGCAGGCCGCGGAGTGTCTGGAGTACCTCAGCTACATAGCTCAGGACGCCAACGATGGCGCCGGCGCATTGAAGTACGGCAACCTCGCCCTGGAGCGTCTGCGGCGCTCGCCGCATGCATCCCCGGTGACCGAGGCAGACTTCATCGGCAGCATCGGCTTTGCAGAGCACCTCGGCGGCCACAATGCGCAGGCCGAGCTCGACTACGCCCGGGCGCTGCAGATGTTTGCCCGGGCCGGCCGTGAGCGCAGCGCGGAAGCCATATCGGTGCGCAACAATTGGGGCATCGTCAGCGACGGCGCGGGTGACTCGAAGCGCGCGCTGGAGATTTTCGAGCAGACACTGCAGATGGTGACGCAGGACAGTGGCAAGCCGCAGGTCCCGCCGTACCTGGTTGGCAACCTGGCGCGGCAGCTGGAAAACGTGGGGCGTTTCGATGAGGCCCGTGCGAGGTACGCGCAGTGTGTCGAGATGGCGGCAAAGTCCAGTAACGCCGCGCAGAGCATGTACTGCCTGGTCGGACTGGGATCGGTGTCGGTCTCGCAGGGCGATAGCGGCGCGGCCGCGGACTACCTCGCCCAGGCCTTCGCGCTCGCCGCCGGCGCGGTACCGGCCGGTTCGCCCCCCGCCCTGGGGTTGCTGCTTACGCAGGGAAGACTGGCGCTCGAGCGCGGCTCAATGGCGGAGGCGCGCACCGCACTGACCAGCGTGATCAGCGGCCAGCGACCGATCGCCACCACGGTGCGCGCCCTGCTCGCCCGCTCGGAACTCAATATGCGCGAGGGGCGAGTGGAAGACGCCGGCGCCGATGCGCGGCAGGCACTGGCGGTTTCACAGATGCTACAGGGCGGCATCGCGTATTCGAGCCGCACCGGCCTGGCGTGGCTGATGATCGGACGGGTGCGCAGCGCTCAAGGCGACGCGCCCGCGGCGCACGCGGCCTTCCAGACGGCGGTGGACCACCTGTCGCACACCGTGGATGCCAACTATCCGGCGCTGCTTGACGCGCAGCGGCGCCTGGGCGCAGGTGCGGCCGGATGACTGTCCCGCCCGATGACCCGGGACACGTTGTCGACCTCACACTGCAGCACTACAACCAGCACGCTCAGGCATTTCGCGCCGGCACGCAGGCTCACGACGTGAGCCAGAACATCGGCGCGCTGCTGCGTCATATCGAAATCAGCCCACCGCACCGGATTCTGGATTTCGGCTGCGGCCCGGGCCGCGACCTGCGCACATTCGCCGCGCTCGGCCACCTCGCGATCGGGCTGGAGGGTGCCGAGCAATTCGTGACCATGGCGCGCGCCGACAGCGGCTGCCAGGTGTGGCAGCAGGATTTTCTCCGGCTCGAGCTGCCGGACGCATATTTCGACGGCGTCTATGCCAACGCGTCGCTGTTTCACGTGCCGGGGCGCGAGCTGCCACGGGTACTGGGCCAGCTGCGCGCCACGCTGAAGTACGGCGGCGTACTGTTCAGCTCCAACCCGCGCGGAGACAACGAGGAAGGCTGGAACGGCGGCCGCTATGGCGCCTACCATGACCTTCCGGCCTGGCGCAGCTATCTGACCCGCGCCGGCTTCGTCGAGCTGGAGCACTACTACCGGCCTGACGGCCTGCCGTTCGAGCAGCAGCCATGGCTGGCGAGCGTGTGGCGCAAGCCGGCGCTGTGAGCGTTATTTCACCACGATAGTCGCAACCATCTGCGGATGAATCGAGCACACGTAGCGGTAGGTGCCTGGCTTATCGAACTGGAAGCTGAAGGTGTCGTTCTGGTCAAGCGCGCCGGAGCGAAATGCATCGTCGATGCTGTGGATCGTATGCGGCTCGCCGTCGAAGTTCTTCCAGGTCACCTTGGTGCCCGCCGCTACCACCAGCGACATCGGTTCGAACATGAAGTTGCGGATCGCGATGCTGCTGTCCGCGGTGCTCGGCGCAGCTGCGGGCTCCGCCGCCGGGTTCGCGCCGCCGCTCGAAAGGCCCAGTAGAGCGCCCGCAATGAGCGCAGCTACGATGGCCCGACGGCGCACGCCGGGCGTCATGTGATCGATAGAAGTTCGGATGGCCGACATGGTGTCCCCCTCAGGCCAGCGTGCTGTCGGTCACGGCCAGCGAATTCGGATGCCGCAGCACGGTCACGCTGCTGACGCCGAGCATTTTCGGCAACTGGTCGTGCGCCACCGTGAGTGGTCCGGGCCCCGGACCATCCCCGGCGATCGGTTGCGGATAGGCGGATGAGCGCGCGGTGTGGAAGGTGATGTTGCCTTCGACCTTCTGCACGATCTGGTGGATGTGGCCGTTGAGCACCGTGACCGATCCGAAGCGGCGCAGGTAGCCCATCGCCTGGTCCGCATCCGCGGTACCCCAGCCCCAGGGCTCATAGATGGTCCACAACGGCATATGCGCGAACACCACGATGGGTGTGCTGGCGGAACGGCCCTTTAGGTCCGCTTCCATCCACTCCAGCTGCGGCTGTCCGAGCGCCCCGAGTCCGTTGGCTTTGAAATTGAGCACGTTGATCAGGCTGATGAAATGCACGCCTTGGTGATCGAAGCTGTAGTAGCCGCGGCGATCGGACGCCTGGCCGTAGCGATTGAAATATTCCGTCACCGTGGCGTCCGCAACGTCATGCTCCCCCGGCGTGGTGTGCAGTTCGGTGACCCGAAGCTGCGACAGCAGCTGGGCCGCGGTATCGAACTCCTCGGGCCGCGACAGATGGGTGATATCGCCGGTATGCAGGATCAATGCCGGGCTCACGGGCATCGCATTCACCAGCTCGATGGTCTGCCTGACCGTACCCGGAACATCGGGATTGGCCTCCTTATTGAAACCGATATGCGTGTCACTGATCTGCACGAACAGTGGCACTCCGGCCGCAGCGACTGACTTGCGATCGGTGCCGGCCAGGACCAGGTCCATTGGCGTCAGCACACCGCCCGCCAGTGTAAACAGCGTCCCCGCCCCGCCGAAGGCCAGACAGCGCAGGGCGCGCCGACGCGAGGTCACGATCGGATCGTCGTTGGACATGGAAATCTCCTTGCAATGAGTTCTGACTGCATGGAGAGACTTCCTGGCGGTGCGGTTTATTCCCGCCGCTTTACGAAAATCCCGTACCATCTGGAATAAAACGGGCCGCGCAGCGGTCTTGATGCTCAGGAGCCAGACAATGCTGCCAGGCGATGGCGCACGGACACAACGGTTTGAGGCCGTGGCCTTGCCGCATCTGTCGGCCGCGTACAATCTCGCGCGCTGGATCTGCCGCAACGAGGCCGACGCGGCGGATATCGTCCAGGAGGCTGTGATGCGCGCACTGCAGTACTTCGACAGCTACCACGGCGGCGACGCGCGCGCCTGGCTGCTCCAGATCGTGCGCAATTCGGCACACACCTGGATCGGCAAAAACCGCGTTGCCGGCCGGGTAGCCCTGGATGAGTTCGAATCGGACACCGCGGCCAACCTGGAAGGCCGCTGGAGCGCCGCCAACCCGGGCCCGGAGGATCCGTTGACCACGGTCGTGGCCCAGGACGAGAGCGCACGTCTGCGCCTGGCTATCGCCCGATTGCCGGTCGAGCAGCGCGAAGTGCTCATCCTGCGGGAATTCGAGGCCATGTCGTACCGGCAGATCGCCGGCATCACCGGCTGCCCGATCGGTACCGTGATGTCGCGGCTGTCGCGCGCCCGCGATCAGCTGGCTGAGATCGTGCGCGGCGAACAGCGAGCATCGTCATGACCCACGATGAAGTGCGCTCGCTGCTGGATGCCTATATCGATGACGAGCTGGAGCTCACCACCGGGGCCGCGGTCGAAGCGCATCTGCGCGGATGCAACCAGTGCAGCGCATGGCTGGCCGAGCGGCGCGCGCTCGTCGGGCAACTGCATGTGGCTGCGCTGCGCTATCCGGTGCCCGGCGAGTTGAGCGCGCGCATCGGCGCCACGCTGCGCTCGCAGGATCGGCGCCTGAAGATTCAACCGCAATGGTTCGGCGCGATCGCCGCCGGACTCATCGTGGCGATCGGCGGCTTCCTGCTGGGCCAATTCTGGCCGCGAGCTCCGGACCTGCGCTCCGAACTGGTGACCGCCTCGGTGCGTGCGATGCTGGGTCCACATGCGATCGACGTCTTGTCCTCGGACCATCATACGGTCAAGCCATGGCTGTCGAGCCAGCTGCCGTTCTCGCCTCCGGTGCCCGAACTCGCGCAACAAGGCGACGCGCTGCTCGGTGCCCGGGTCGACTATCTGGGATCCACCCGGGTGGCCGCCCTGGTCTACCAGCACGGCCATCACCAGATCAATGTCTACGTCTGGCCACGTGGCGCGGTCGCGATGGCCCCGTCGCACAATAGCGCAATCGACGGCTATCACCTGACGGCGACCCAGGCCGGGGAATTCACCGCGGTCATGGTGTCGGATCTGGCTGTCGGGGAGCTGGCGGCATTTCGCGATCGCTGGCAGGCGGATGCGAGCGCGGCGATGGACGCCGGCGGGCATTGATCGCTGCGATTGCTCGGCGGAGGCGCGCCGGTCATGATGCCGCTCAGCCATGCCGCAAGCTGAATTCGATGCCGACGAACCGCGCTGGAGCGAGTGCGCCGAAGCGCCGGCGGCCGGGCGCCGGCTGGCGGTGGCGCAGGCGCTGCGCGCGCTGTTACCGGCCGATTGCGTGCTCAGCGGCGACAATGAGCTGCGCCCGTACGAATGCGACGGCCTGTCGGTATTCCGGCAGCAGCCGATGCTGGTGGCGCTGCCGCGCACGGAGACCGAGCTGCGCGCCGTGCTGCTGGAATGTCGCCAGCTCGGGGTGCCGGTGGTCGCCCGCGGCGCCGGCACCGGCCTGTCGGGCGGCGCCATGCCGCACGCTTCCGGCGTGCTGCTGTCGCTGGCACGCTTCGACCGCATTCTGGAGATCAATGCGCCGGCGCGCATCGCGCGCGTCCAGCCCGGCGTGCGCAATCTGGCTGTTTCTGAGGCCGCCGCCGCCCACGGCCTGTTCTACGCCCCCGACCCTTCGTCCCAGATCGCCTGCAGCATCGGCGGCAACGTCGCCGAGAACTCCGGCGGCGTGCACTGCCTCAAGTACGGCCTGACGCTGCACAACGTGCTCGGACTGCGCGGCTACACCATCGACGGCGAACTGATGGAACTGGGTGGTCGCACGCTCGACGCTCCCGGTCTGGATCTGCTGGCGCTGTGCGTCGGCTCGGAGGGTCTGCTGCTGGTCGTGACCGAGGTGATCCTCAAGCTGCTGCCGAAACCGGAACTGGCGCAGGTGGTGATGGCCTCGTTTGACGACGTCGGCAAGGCCGGTGAGGCGGTGGCAGCGATCATCGCCGCCGGAATCGTTCCATCGGGCCTGGAGATGATGGACCGCAAAGCCGCCGCGGCGGTCGAGCCGTTCGTCCATGCCGGCTACGATCTGTCCGCCGCGGCGATCCTGCTGGCCGAATCGGACGGCACGCCGGACGAAGTCCGCGAGGAAGTCGCAGCCATGGAGCGCGTGCTGCACGCCGCGGGCGCCACCGCCATCGAGGTCTCGCGCTCCGAAGCCGAACGCCTGCGCTTCTGGTCGGGACGCAAGAACGCTTTCCCGGCGGCGGGCCGCATTTCGCCCGATTACTACTGCATGGATGGCACCATTCCGCGCAAGAGCCTCGGCCAGGTGCTCAAGGCCATCGAGCAGATGGAGCACAAGTACGACCTGAAGTGCATGAACGTGTTTCACGCCGGCGACGGCAACCTGCACCCGCTGATCCTGTTCGACGCCAACTGCGAGGGCGCATGGGAACGGGCCGACCGCTTCGGCGCCGATATCCTGGAGCTGTGCGTGCAGCTCGGCGGCACCATCACCGGCGAGCATGGCGTCGGCGTGGAGAAGCTCAATTCAATGTGCGTGCAGTTCTCGCCGGCCGAGCGCGCGGCATTCTTCGCCGTCAAGCGCGCCTTCGATCCGCCGGGACTGCTCAATCCCGGCAAGGCCATTCCGACACTGGCGCGCTGCGCCGAGTACGGCCGCATGCACGTGCGACACGGCCGGCTGGCGCACCCTGACCTGCCGCGCTTCTAGATGGACCGGATGGACAGCGCGCTGCAGAATCTGCGAGGGCGCGTGATCGAGGCCAACGCTGCAAAAACGCCGCTGCGGCTGCGCGGCGCCGGCAGCAAGGACTTCTACGGCGAGCGCTGCGATGGCACGCTGCTGGATATGCGTGGCTACCGCGGCGTGGTTGATTACGAGCCATCGGAGCTGGTAATCACGGCGCGCTGCGGCACATCGCTGTCCGAGGTGGAGAGCCTGCTGGCACGCCACCAGCAGTTCCTGGCCTTCGAGCCGCCGGCGTTCGCCGCCGATCCCACCATCGGCGGCATCATCGCCTGCGGACTGTCGGGGCCGCGGCGCTGCCAGGCCGGCGCGGCGCGCGATTTCGTGCTGGGGGCAGCGCTGCTGTGCGCCGACGGGCAGCTGCTGCATTTTGGCGGCAAAGTCATCAAGAACGTCGCCGGCTTCGATGTCGCCCGCCTGCTGTGCGGCTCGCTCGGCATCCTTGGCGCCATCACCGAGGTGTCGCTCAAGGTGCTGCCGCTGCCGCGCGCGGAGCAGACGCTGCGATTCGAGATGACGGCAGATGCCGCGCTGGAGAGCTTCAACCGCTGGGCGGGTCAGCCGCTGCCGATCTCGGCCACCGGCTGGTGCAACGGGCAGGCCTGGCTGCGCCTGTCCGGCGCGCCCTCGGCGCTGCGCGCTGCCCGCACCCGGCTCGGCGGCGAACTGCTCGATGCCGCGCCGGCCGACGAGTGGTGGCGCGGCCTGCGCCATCAGACGCATGCCTTCTTCCGCGAGGCGCACACGCTGTGGCGACTGTCACTGCCGTCGACCGCGGCGCCGCTGGCGGGCGCCGGCCCGCAATTGATCGAGTGGGGCGGAGCGCTGCGCTGGTGCGCGAGCGATCTGCCGGCGGCCGAACTGCGTGGACTCGCTACAGCCGCCGGAGGCACCGCGCTGCACTGGCGCGGCGGCGAGGCGGGGCAACGGTTCCATCCGCTCGCGCCCACCTTGCTTGCGATCCACCGCCGGCTCAAGGCGCGTTTCGATCCGCACCGCATATTCAATCCCGGTCGGCTGATCGCGGATCTGTAAGGGGTTGGCGTGGAAACCAGGCTCGCCGATTGGATCAAGGCCACGCCGCAGGGCGATACCGCCAATGCCATCCTGCGCGCCTGCGTGCACTGCGGCTTCTGCAATGCCACCTGCCCGACCTACCAGCTGCTCGGCGACGAACTGGATGGTCCGCGCGGGCGCATCTACCAGATCAAGCAGGTGCTCGAGGGCACCGCGGCAACACGCAGCACACAGCTGCACCTCGATCGCTGTCTGACCTGCCGCGCCTGCGAGACCACCTGCCCGTCCGGCGTTGACTATGGTCATCTGCTGGATATCGGCCGCGCGGTGGTGGAATCCGAAGTGCGGCGCCCCGTGAATGAACGCGTCTTGCACTGGCTGTTGCGCGAAGGTCTGACGCGGCCCTGGCTGTTCGGCGCCGCACTGCAGCTCGGGCGCGCGCTGCGCTTTGCCATGCCACCAGCACTGCGCGCGAAGCTCAAACCCCGCCGCGCGGCCGGTACCTGGCCGCGCCGCGCGCATGCGCGCAAGGTGCTGCTGCTCAACGGCTGCACCCAGCCGGCGATGGCGCCATCGATCGATGCCGCGACCGCGCGCGTACTCGATGCCATCGGCGTGCAGGCCGTGGTCGACGCCCGCTCAGGATGCTGTGGCGCAATCCGCCACCATCTGCACGACCAGCATGGGGCACTGGAGAATGCGCGGCGCAATATCGACGCCTGGTGGCCGCAGCTGCAATCCGGCGCAATCGAGGCCATCGTCGTCAATGCCTCGGGCTGTGCGCTGATGGTCCGGGAATATGCGCAGCTGCTGCGTGCGGATGCTGAGTACGCCGCCAAGGCAGGCCGCGTCACCGACGCCGTGCGCGATCTGGCCGAGTTCCTTAACCCGGAACTCGAGTCACTGCGGCGGCACACCGGCCCTGGCGCGGTGACGCGCATCGCCCTGCAGAAACCGTGCACGCTGCAGCATGGTCTGAAGCTCAAGGATCAGCTCGAACAGTTGCTGAGCGCGCTCGGCGCTGAGCTGCTGCCGGTGGACGAAGCGCATCTGTGCTGCGGTTCGGCCGGCACCTATTCGCTGCTGCAACCGCAACTGGCGCAGCAGCTGCGTACGCGCAAGCTCGGCCACCTGCTGGCCAGTCAGCCGCAGATGATCGTGTCCGCCAATATCGGCTGCATCGCGCATCTGGCCGCGGGCACCGCATTGCCGGTGCGTCATTGGATAGAATGGGTCGATGAAAAGCTAATAACTTACTGATAGAGAATATGTTTCTGTTCAGATTTGTAACCCGTCAGGCGCCCGCTTGGCACGCTCGTTTAGAGAGTAAACTGAATCGTTGTGTGATCCGGTGTGACTGACAGTGAGGAAACCAAGCGCCATGTCTTGTTATCGCTCCTGCGTGCTTGCGCTGCTGCTGCTGGGCTGCTGCGGCTCGTCACTGGCTGTCAGCGACGGCCAGACGCCTGCCAGCGGTGCCTGGGAATATCTGCAGCAGCAGTTCTACCCCGGCCGCAGCATCGGCCTGCTGGACGAGAAGTACATGAGCCTGGAAGCGCCGGCAAATACGCCCGATCCCGCAGCCACACCGCTGACGCTGCGCTTCGGCGACGCCGCGCTCGGTCACATCAGGCAGGTCAGGGTCATTATCGATAACAATCCATCGCCCGTGGCGGCCACCTTCGACCTTGCCCTAGGCGCGCGCGTGGCCGAGATCGGCCTGCGCGTGCGTATCGACCGGTTCACTTCGGTGCGTGCGATCGCCGAGACCACCGATGGCACGCTGGAGATGCGCAGTACCTGGGTCAATGCCAGCGGCGGCTGTTCCACGCCCCCGAGTGCCGCAGCCGCCGGCACGCTGGGCGATATCCGCTTCCGCCCCTCCCCGGACGCAAAGTCGATGCTGATCAGCATTCGTCATCCGAATAATTCCGGATTCCAGATCGATCCGCGCAGCGGCGAGCCGATTCCCTCGCACTATGTCTCGCACATCCGCTTCAGCACCGACGGCCGCACACTGCTCGAGGCCGACACCGGCATTTCACTGAGCGAAAACCCGACGCTGCGCCTGGCTTCCGACCAACCGCTGCCCGCGCCGCTGACGGTCGACGTGGTGGATTCGCTCGATGCGCACTTCAATGCCAGCTGGCGCGGCAGTGTGGCCGAGAGCGCCGCGATCAGCCGTTGAGGCGCATCCGACTGCGCACATTCGTCGCTGGCCTGGGCGTCCTGCTGTGGCCGTTGGCCTTCGGCGCGGCGCCATCCGCCGCCGACGCGCTTACGGTGCTGCAACTGGCGCCGGGCGTGTTCGTGCACCTGGGCCAGCAACTACCGCTGGATGCTCCGGGCCACGACGATATCGCCAACATCGGCTTTATCGTCGGTAGCCGATGCGTGGCCGTGATCGATACCGGCGGCTCGATGCGCATCGGGCGCGCACTGCGCAACGCCATCAAACAGCGCACGACGCGGCCGATCTGCTATGTCATCAATACCCACGTGCACTTCGATCATGTGCTGGGTAACGCCGCGTTCCGCGAGGATCGGCCAAGCTTCGTCGGCCATTGGGCGCTGGCCGCGGCGATCGCCCGTAGCCGCGATTTTTTTCTGCAGCACTACGCTGACGATCTCGATCAACCGGCGGACGCAGCGCAGATCATCGGCCCGGATCGGGCGGTACAACACACCCTGGATCTCGACTTGGGTGGCCGGCATCTGCACCTGCAGGCCTGGCCGACCGCGCACACCGATTGCGACCTGACGGTGCTCGATGACAGCAGTCGCACGCTGTGGGCCGGGGACCTGCTGTTTCGCGATCGCCTGCCGGCGCTGGACGGCAGCGCCAGCGGCTGGCTGGCGGTGATCGATCAGCTGTCGCAGCTGCAGGTGCAGCGCACCGTGCCCGGACACGGACCGGTCACCACCGACCTGGCCGCAGCGCTCGATGCCGAGCGCCGCTACCTGCGTGCGTTGATCGACGGTGTGCGCGAGCAACTGGCGCAGGGCGGCTCGATGCAACAAGCCATCGCGCTGGTAGCCGCGGCCGAAAAGCCACATTGGCTGCTGTGGGACAGTACCCATCCGCGCAACGTGGCGCGCGTCTACGAGCAGCTGGAATGGGAGTGATCGGCCGCCGCCGCTTCCTGCGATTGACGGCATTGGCAGCGGCCAGCGGCGTGTCGGGACTGGCGCTGGCAGCGCGCGCCCGCATGCCGGTCAAGGGCCGGGTGGTGCTCGTCGGCGGCGGATTTGCCGGCTCAGCCTGCGCGCTGCAGCTGCGACGGCTCGATGCGTCGATCGATGTCAGCCTGATCGATCCGCTCGAGTCCTACGTCACCTGCCCGATGAGCAATGAAGTGCTGACGGGCCTGCGCGATCTGGCATCGATCACGGTGTCGCGCGCCGGTGTACGGCGCGCGGGCATCCGGCTGGTGCGCGATCGCGTCGCCGCCATCGATGTCAGTGCACGCACGGTCCGGCTCGAGGGCGGACACACCCTGCCCTTCGATCGCCTGGTGGTCGCCCCCGGCATCCGCTTTCTGTGGAATAAACCGGAAGGCTACGATGCAGCCGCGGCGCAGAGCATGCCGCACGCCTGGCAGGCAGGGGACCAGACGCAGCGCCTGGCGGCGCAACTGCGCGCCATGGATGACGGCGGCGTGGTCGCGATCAGCGTGCCTTCGGGCCTGATGCGCTGTCCGCCGGCGCCTTACGAGCGCGCCAGCCTGATCGCGCACTATCTGGCGCGCCACAAACCGCGCTCCAAAGTGCTGATATTGGATTCCAACAATCATTTTCCGCGCCAGGATGTGTTCACCGGTGCCTGGCAGTCGCTGTATCCGGGCCTGATCGAGTGGATCGCGTCCACCCAGGACGGCGCCGTGATGCGCGTCGACACCGCCAGCATGACGTTGTACACCGCCAACGACGCGTACCGGGTCGCGGTCGCGAACGTCATTCCGCCGCAGGCCCCGGGCCAGATCGCGGCCGACGCCGGCCTCGCCTCCGATCACGGCTGGTGTCCGATAGTGGCGCGTACGTTTGAGTCGCAGCTGATCGCCAACGTACACGTCATCGGCGACGCCTGCATCGCCGATGCGATGCCAAAGTCCGCCTCCGCCGCCGTAAGCCAGGCGAAGCAATGCGCCAGCGCGATCGTCGCGCTGCTGGGTGGCCACGAGGTGCCGGACCCGACGTTCGACAGCGTCTGCTACAGCATGCTGGCGCCGGACAGCGCGCTTTCGATCCCCGGCCGCTTCGCAGTCCAGGATGAGCGCATTGCCGCGCTCGAGTTGCCGGCCGCGTCAACGGCGGTGAATTCCGGCGCACAGCAGGCGCGCGACGCGCAGCGCTGGTACCGGCGGATTCGTGCCGAGTCGTTCGCCGGCTGAAAGCCGCTACAGACCGAGCCGCGCGCGCAGCTCCTTGGCCGTCAGTACCTGCACGTACACCGGCGAGCCGACATCAAACAGCTTCGCGCTCGACAGCGGGCCGACCACTACCGGCTCAAAACCCGCGTCCTTCACCAGTTCCGAGGCCACCGCCAGGGCCTGCGCATCATCGCCCGCGAGCGGTATGGCCACCGGCTCACCGGCGCGGTGCGCTTCACTCTGCAGGCTCTGGTAGTTGATCGCATTGAATGCGCGCACCAGTCGCACGCCGGGCAGGAATTCGGCCGAGGCGACCCCGGTACCCTTGCGGCGTGCCTCGAGCGCCATATCGCCATCGCGTTCGGGATTGGGATTGCCGGTGTCGAGGACGATTCTCCCGGCCAGCTCGCTCTTGAGGTCCTGGCCCAGCTGCGGCAGCGCCCCATAGGGGATCGATATCAACACCACGTCGCCGAACACCGCCGCCTCGCGCGGTGTACCGACATGGGCCCTGGGGCCCGAGGGTTTGCGCCAACGGGTTGAGTTCGTCCGGGTGGCGCGATGAGATCAGCACCTCCTCGCCGGCCTTGATCCACAGGGTAGCCAGTGCGGCGAGCAGCAGCATCGCAGCCAGCGCAAGCATCGCGGCCAGCCGGATCGGTTGCGCTGACATTGTGGCCCTTGGCGGCGAGATCGGAGCGGCGAGATCGGAGCGGCGAGATCGGAGCGGCGAGTATAGTATTCGCGATCCGTGTACTCAAAAGAGCCGCGAAAGTCGTGAAGCAAGCCGACGGCTCCAGCGTGCGTCGCGGTCCGCGCCGCATCGTGTGCCTGACCGAGGAGACCACCGAGACGCTGTACCTGCTGGGCGAGCAGGACCGGATCGTGGGCATCTCAGGCTTTACGGTGCGGCCGGCGCGTGCACGGCGCGAGAAACCACGCGTCGCTGGCTTTACCAGCGCCCGGATCGAGCGCATCGTGGAACTCAAGCCCGATCTGGTGCTGGGCTTCTCCGATCTGCAGGCCGACATCGCCGCGCAGCTGATTCGCGCCGGTATCGAGATGCACGTCTTCAACCAGCGCAGCGTCGAGGAAATCCTGGGATTCATACGCATGCTGGGCGGCATGGTGGACGCGCAGCCGCGCGCCGAAGCACTGATCGTGGCGTTGCAGGACGGCCTCGACCAGGCACGCGAGGCCGCGGCCCGGCTGCCGCGCCGACCACGGGTGTACTTCGAGGAGTGGGACCAGCCGCTGATCTCCGGCATCCGCTGGGTCGCCGAACTGGTGGCCATCGCCGGCGGCGAGGATTGCTTTCCCGAGCTGTCCACGCAGTCGCTCGCCGCCGCTCGGATCATCGCCGACCCGATGGAAGTCGTGCGCCGGGCGCCGGATGTCATGATCGTTTCGTGGTGCGGCAAGAAATTCAATGCGGCCCGAGTGCATGAACGAGACGGTTGGGAGGCGATGCCGGCGGTTCGCAACGGGCGACTGTCGGAGATTAAATCCTGCGACATCCTGCAGCCCGGCCCGGCGGCACTGACCGACGGGCTGCGGCAACTGCAGCGCATCATCGGCGACTGCGCACGCCAGACAGCAGGCTAAAAGCATGCGTACGCTGATGATCCAGGGCACAAGCTCGGACGCCGGCAAGAGCACGCTGGTCGCCGGACTGTGCCGCGTGCTGCGGCGCCAGGGTGTGCGCGTCGCACCGTTCAAACCGCAGAACATGTCGCTCAACAGCGCGGTGACCGCCGATGGCGGTGAGATCGGCCGCGCCCAGGCGCTGCAGGCGCAGGCGGCCGGTATTGCCGCCACGATTGACATGAATCCGGTGCTGCTCAAACCTGAAAGCGATACTCACGCGCAAGTGATCGTGCACGGCCATGCCATCGGCCCCATGGGCGCCGGCGCGTTTCACGACTACAAGCGCCTGGCGCGCGAGGCGGTGCTCACTTCCTACCGCCGACTGCAGGCGGCGTACGACACGGTGATCGTAGAAGGCGCCGGCTCGCCCGCGGAAATCAACCTGCGCGAGGGCGACATCGCCAACATGGGGTTTGCCGAAGCGGTCGAGTGCCCGGTGGTGCTGATCGCGGATATCGATCGCGGCGGAGTGTTCGCCCATCTGGTGGGCACGCTGGCGCTGCTCAGCGCGAGTGAGCAGGCGCGTGTGACCGGCTTTGTGATCAATCGCTTTCGCGGCGATCCGGGCCTGCTGCAACCGGGGTTGGACTGGCTGCAGCGGCACACCGGCAAACCGGTGTTTGGCGTTCTACCGTACTTGCACGGCCTGCAACTGGACGCCGAGGACGGCATCAGTCGCGAGCCGGCTGCCGTGCCGACGCACGCTGTGCTGCGAGTGGTGGTGCCGGTACTGCCGCGGATCAGCAACCACACCGATTTCGATCCGCTGCGATGGCATCCGCAGATCGACCTGCGCTTTGTCGATGGCACGCAGTGCCCGCCGGGTGCCGATCTGATCATTCTTCCGGGTTCGAAGAACGTTCGTGCCGATCTGGATTGGCTGCGTGCACATGGCTGGGAGCGGCACCTGCAGCGTCATCTGCGCTACGGCGGCAAACTGATCGGGGTGTGCGGCGGTTTTCAGATGCTGGGGCTGAGCATCGCCGACCCGCACGGCGTCGAAGGGCCGGTGGGAGAATGCGCCGGGTTTGGCTGGTTCGATATGCGCACGCAACTGCAGCGCTGCAAGCAATTGGTGAACGTTGAAGGCACCCTGTGCCTGGAGGGCGCGCCTGTCAACGGCTATGAAATTCACGCCGGCCACAGCGAGGGTCGGGCGCTGGATCATCCGGCCGTCATCCTGGGAAATGAACGGCGCGATGGTGCGATCTCCGCCGACGGCCAGATCCTCGGCAGCTACCTGCACGGCCTGTTCGAACGGTCCCCGGCCTGCGCGGCGCTGCTACGCTGGGCCGGACTGCCGCAGCCGCTCATCGTGAATCATCCGGCGCGGCGCGAGCAGATGCTCGAGCGTCTGGCCGATGCGGTCGAAGCCTCGCTGGATGTACCGCGGCTGCTGGGTTCGCCGGATCTGTAGTGGTTGCGGCAAGTCGCNNCCATGCGCGGGCTCCGCCCGCCAAGCTACCAGCTCACTAGCGCGTGCCCGGAAGACCGGTCTGCGCAATCGATGTGGCAGCAGTGCTGCACGTCGGATGCCCCCAGCCGCTGGCGCTGATACCCTCCTGCTCGAGGCCCGAGAACGCGGTAATGTCGTAAATGATGTTGTCGGCATGCCCGGCGCTGCCCACGCCGGCAGGCACGTAATCGAGTTTCAGATAGTGCCTGGTTCTCCACGCGATGTTGTGGTCGGCGCAGGAGCTGTCGCCACTGACACCGATAGCCCCGATGAGCGTGCCGCTGCTGTCGTACAGAGCCAGTCCGCCGCCGAACACATTCACGCCACCGACGCGGTAACCCACCATCGGATCCTTGCTGGTGCCAAAGTCGCTGGCCGGACCCAGATAAGCCAATGCGGGGTCGACCGGGTTGCTGTGCTGCAGGCCGTACAGGCTGCCGCCCGGCTGCACCGCCGTATAGAGATTGGCGGTGGACAGAGCGAACTTCGGCAGGCTGAAGGCGTTCGCCGTATAGGCCTTCTGGGCCGATATGGCGCGACTGCCGGGCCACTGTTCGCCGCGATCACTGCCGGTGAACGCGACGGCGCAAACCGTGCCATCGCGATCGACGATGGTGCCCCACATGTTGAAGCCGAAACCGCCGTTCTTTTGGGCTTGCGCCATATCGAGGGCCCACTTGAGTGCGCCGTACCCCGGCACGGTGGAGCAATCCCAGGCATTGGCGGGCGACATCGCGGCCATGCACAGCGCAATCGCCGCGCCACCCACCAGTTTTACGGAAATCGATCTTGAGACACGCATAATTATTCCCCTGAATATGTCAAATGTTAGAACTTCGGCTTAAGCAGCAGTCCCCGCGAAGGCTGCGGCGCATGCACTGCGCTCGCCTTTCTCTGAGGCCTGCAACGGCCGACTTGGTCACCCGCAGACGAGACCGAAGAATAATTCTGCGGTCACCGGATGACGGGTTTGTGACCGCAGCGCCGCGCGCGGCGGCCCGCTAGACCTTATTGGACAGTCAGCGCGAGTTTCGCTCCGACAGTTCCCGGTTGTCTACAGCTTATTTCCCGGCAGCACGAAAAAATCCGTCAAGCTCGCCGCCGGACGCTGCGCCGGAGAAACCGGAAAAGCTTCCCTGCTCGGCAATCACTCGGGCGGCATGCATGAAGCCGCCCCAGGCGCTGCGCGCCAGTGCGCCGCCGACGCTGATGCGCCGCACGCCGAGCGCGGCTGCGTCGGCCACGGTCAGTTCACTCGGATAGCCGAGCAGCAGATTGAACGGCTTGGGGGCAACGGCGCGCACCACCGCCTCGATGTGGTCCCTGGCCTTGACGCCGGGCGCGTACAGACAGTCGGCTCCGGCTTGCCCATAGGCCTTGAGGCGGGCGATGGTCTGTTCCAGGTCCGGTTGACCGACCAGGAAGCATTCCGCGCGTCCCACCAGCAGCGTGTCGCCGCCGCTGCGGTCGACCGCGCGCCGTGCAGCGCGCATGCGTGACACCGCGGTGGTCAGGTCATACAGCGGCTGCGCCGGATCGGCGGTCGAATCCTCGATTGAGAACCCCGCGACGCCGGTTTCGACCGCGAGGTGTACGCTTTCCTCGAGCTGCTCGGGCGTGTGCGCGAAGCCGGACCCGAAGTCGGCATTCACGGGAACATCCGTCGCATCGACGATCTCGCGCAGATGCGCGAGCATCCGTTCGCGCGGCACCGAACCATCGGCATAGCCCTGCGACCAGGCAAATCCGGCGCTCGTGGTCGCCAGGGCCTTGAATCCCAGTGACTGCAGGTAACGCGCACTGCCCACGTCCCATGGATTGGGAATCACAAAGCATCCGCTGTCATGCAGCCGGTGAAATTCGCGCCGTTTGTCGGCTACGCTCGGGCGGGACATGAGCGTCATTCGATCAGGGAATCATCCAGCGGAATACGTACTGCTGCAGCACCACCAGTACGCCGAGCAGCAGCGTCAGGATGATGCTGTGCTTGAAGGTCCGGGCCACGACCAGACCCTCCTGGCCGCGCAGGTTGGTCACGGAAATACCGGTGGCGATGTTCTGCGGCGAAATCATTTTACCCATCACACCGCCGGATGAGTTGGTGGCGGCGATGAGCACCGGATTCAGGCCGAGCTGGTTGGCCGCGACCACCTGCAGATTGCCGAACAGCGCGTTACCCGAGGTATCGCTGCCGGACAGAAACACCGCGACCCAACCCAGGAATGCCGACAACATCGGAAAGAAGATGCCGGCCGATGCAACACCGAGACCGAGCGTGTAGTTCATCCCCGAATAGTTCATCAGGTAGGCCAGGCCCACGATCAGCGCGACTGTCAGGATGGCGATACGACTCTGCCTCCAGGTGATGCCGATCGCCTGCACGTACCGGCCCGGCCCGACGCCAACCAGGGCGGCGGTGATGATGGTTGCAACCAGGATCGCCGTTCCGGTGCCGAGCGGCTGGAATACCCAGTTCGCAGCATAGGCCTTGTTGTAGAGCGTGATGAAGACAGCGTTGTGCAAACCGGGCCAATGGATGGTTTGCTGGCCGATGGTCGCGATCTTCATCCGCGTCCAGACGATGACCACCGCCGACACGATCAACCACGGGATCCAGCCCTGCCAGGGCGACATGGTCGAAGTCGCAGCCGTTGTGGTCGCGACCGGCCTGCGGATGACAAATTCCTCCTCAGTCTTCGGCGACCATACCTGCAGAAACAACAGGGTTACGATCAGCGACACCAGCGCCGAGAGCACATCGGTCAGCGAGTAATCGATAAAGTTTGAGGTGACAAACTGCGCGATCGAAAAGCTGCCGCCGGCAACCAGCAACAGCGGCCACAGCGCTCGTAGCGAACGCAGCCCGCCGTACAGCCCCATGACATAGAACGGCAGCAGCAGCGCGAAAAACGGCAGCTGACGGCCGACCATCGCGCCGAGTTTTATCGCAGGCAGATCCGTCACCTGCGCCAGCACCGTGATCGGCACGCCAAGCGCGCCGAACGCGACCGGGGCGGTATTGAAGATCAGCGTGTAGGTCAGCGCTTCCAGCGCCGGCAGGCCGACCAGCATCAGCAGCGCCGTGGTGATCGCAACCGGCGTGCCAAAACCGGCGATACCCTCCAGCAGGCAGCCGAAGCAGAATGCAATCACCACCAGTACCACGCGCCGGTCGTTAGGCAGGTGCTTGAGGACCCAGTCGCGAAAGGCATCGAAGCGTCCGGAGATGACCGCGATGTTGTAAAGCAACAGCGCGTTGAACACCAGCCACATGACCGGCCAGAGTGCGAACACGCTGCCCGCGACCATGCTGTTGAATGCAAGGCCGGCCGGGAACTGCCAGAACAGCATGGCAATGACCAGACCGACGATCAGGCCGGCCAGCGAGGCCTGCCAGGCGGGACGCCGCATGATGCCCAGGGCCACCAGCACGGTCGCTATCGGTAACGCCGCCACCAGCATCGATAGCAGCAGGTTTCCGGCAACAGGCGTCAGGATCTGATGGAACATCTGGCTCTCCCCTGCTTTCTGCTTGTTCTCATTGCGATCGGTGCGGCACGGCTGAACGCGGCCTGGTCGCCCTCCGGCCTATATTCGCCGCGACGACTCTCGTTTTCAAACAACTTTAGCATCGCCCGCGGCGGCCTACAGCGGGGAACGTCAGCCGGGCGGATAGATTGGCTCGCCCGACGCGGGCGGCGCGTTCTGGGGGCGGGGCTGCGCATACCCGGGCGCCGGTGCGGCGGGCTGGCTGCCCTGCGGCTGTGCGGGCGCCGGCCCGGGCGATTCGGGCGTTTTGACGGAGAAGTTCATCACCCGGCGCTGCGCAGTGACCACATAGGTACGGTTGGCTTCGCCGTAGTCCGGCGGCGGGTCGCGCGCCTCGGTTTCGCAGTGCGAAAAATTGATGCACTCCACCACCTGGAAGCGCACCCCGAGCCGAAATCGCTGAGCGGCAGCCGCGTTTGCCTCCCAGCCTGCGGGAACTTCAAAGTGCAGATGCTTCACCAGCAGCCGTGCCGATTTCTCGAACTCACCCGGCGGCTCGGAAGCCACGACCACCACATCGGCCGGCACACCGCTGCCATTCAAGCTGAACTCCACCAGCGCCCGGCCCTGCAGATGATGGGCGCGCGCGTCGTCCGGATAGTAATCGTCCCTGAGCGTTCCCTTGTAGGGCGGCAATTGGATTTTCCCGGCCGCCGCGCCCTGGGCGGGGGCCGCTCGATCGAGCACCACGGCCGCAATAAACGCGGCCAGTGCAGATCGCGCAATCAGCTTGAGGCGTCGTCTGGTCATGACGGAAGCTTCCTTCTAATTCTTGTCCACGGCCCGCATCGTACCGGCGCACGACCGTCACGGCGAGCGTCGCCACCCACGACACCCGTTCAGGAACAGTCTGACGGAGGAATCGGCCCAGGCCTCCAGCTCCGCCTCGCTCATCGGCCGGTCAAAGCCGAGCGCCCGCCGCTGCGGCACGACCACCACCAGTTGCAGAAACTGCAGCGCGGCGAACTGCCGCGCCGGCGCGGTAAATTCGGGGTTGTCGATCGCCCGCGCCAGCAGTCCGCTGATCAGCTCGATGGCCTCTCGACTTGCGCCCTCGGCGTTCATTGCGCGCGCCAGCTCCGGGAAGCGGGCCGATTCACCGACGATCAGTCGATGCAGGGCGATGGCCGGCGGCGACAATGCCGCATGCATGATCAAGCGCGCCAGCCGCTTGAGCACCTCATGCGGCGTTGCGCCCTCCAGCAGCGGCACGTCCGGCGCTGGACGTATGCGCTCGACGATGCGGTGGACCACGGCGCCGAACAACACTGCCTTATCGGCAAAGCGATGGTAGAAGGTGCGCTTGGAGATGCCTGCGCGCCGCGCCAGCGCCTCGATGGTGGTCAGGCCATAGCCCTGGGCCAGGAACAGCTCGGTCGCGACATCCAGGATGCGCTCGTTCAGTGCCAGCACGGCGTCCCGGGACGGACGCCCGCCGCGCGGCCTGGCGGTCGCGGCCCTGTGGTGCGGGTTTTTAGCGCGAGTAGTGGTAATAACCGGAGCGCCGGGCGGCCTGGTAGCCGGACGGCGCATAGTATCCCCGGCGAGCGCCGTAGTAGCCGGTCGGCCGACCAGAGTAGGAATACCCACCTGGGCGGCCGTAGTAGCTGACCGATGGTGCGTAGTAGCGCGGCGCCGGCGGGTAATACGCCGGGCGCGCACTGTAGTACACCGCAGGCGGCGGCGCGTAGTAGGCGGGCGGGGCGGAATAATAGGCAGGCGGCGCATAGCTCTGCGGCGACCCGTAGCCCCCCCGATCATCCCAGGATTGCGCGGACTGTGCGGCAACCGCGGTGGCAATCGCCAGCGGCAGGGCTGCGACTCCGAGGAAAGCGTGCGCGAACACCGCACCCAGGCCGAACTGCCATGGTTCTGCCGCCATGGCCGGTGCCAGCGGTGCCAGCGGTAACGCCAGGCTGCCCAGTGCGGCGATGGCGCAGTGTCGGATCTTCATGACGGATGCCCTCCGGTCTGGTGGCACGGCGATCGATCGATCCGGGACGCTACACCGGCCCGCTGATTAATGCAACGGTACCGTTGCGTTTCTTAAAGGTGGGTGAACCGACTGGCTGCGGCAACGCCTTCAGTGGCCCATGGTCAGCACCATGCGAAATCTGGCCGCCCCGCTCATCATGCGCTCGTAGGCTTCGGCGGCACGTTCCAGCGGCATGGTTTCGATCATCGGCAACACGCCGGCCAGCGCACTGAAGGACATGGTGTCCTCGGAATCCCTGGAGCTGCCCGATGGCCAGCCGCAGATCGACCTGCGGCCGCCGACCATCATCATGGTGGGGACTTCAATCGGCTCGCGTGCCACACCCAGCAGGATCAGTTTGCCGTTGACTGCCAGGCCGCCGAGCACCGCGCTCATCGCCGCGCCATTGGTGACAGTCGATAGGATAACCACGGCACCGCCAAGCTTGCCCAGTTCGCCAGCCGCGTCCTGGGCGCCACTGTCGATGTAATGCTGCGCACCCAATTTTCTCGCCAGGGGTTCCTTATCCTTGCCACGGGCGATCGCGACTGTGCGGCAGCCCATCCTGGCGGCGAACTGCACAGCCAAATGGCCCAAGCCGCCGACACCGAGCACGCCGACCAGATCTCCTGGGCCCGCGCCGCTGTGGCGCAGCGCATTGAAGGTCGTGACACCGGCGCACAGCAGCGGCGCCGCATCGGCGGCCTTCAGCTCGCCCGGGACCAGCGCCAGCGCCTCAAACGGCGCAATCATGTAGTCGGCATAGCCGCCGTCATAACTGATGCCGGGAATCTGGCCGCGGATACAGGTAATAAAATCGCCGCGGCGGCATGAGGGGCAATGGCCGCAATGACCCCCATGCCAACCCACGCCGACACGCTGGCCCCGCTGCCAGTCGGGCACGCCGGCAGCCACCGCGTCGATCAGGCCGACGACCTCGTGTCCGGGCACGCGTGGAAAGCGAATGCCGGGAAACGCGCCGAGCTTAGTCAAGGAATCGCTATGGCAGATGCCGCAGGCCTCGACCTTGATGCGCACCTGACCGGGACCGGGCTCCGGGAGGTCGCGCTCTACCAGCTCGAAGGCGCCGCCGGCCGTTGCCACCTGAACCGCACGCATTTTCATCGCTCTGAACCTCCAGTCATGGTCGCAGTCGGCGCGGTATCCCGGTCAGCTGCAGAATGCGGCTCGAGATTTCCTCGACCGAACAATGGGTGGTATCGATGTGCGGCACGCCAAAGCGTGCGTACATGCGTTCGGCGGCGCGCAGTTCGTACTGGACCTGCTGCGCCGAGGCATAACGGCTTTCCGGGCGGCGTACTTCGCGTATCTGCTGCAGCCGCGAGGGTTCGATCGTCAGGCCGAACAGCTTGCGCGCGTAAGGCCGTACCGCCGCGGGTAGCTCCCCGCCTTCCAGATCTTCCTCCATCAGCGGGTAGTTGGCGGCATAGATCCCGTACTGCAGCGCCAGATACAGGCAGGTCGGCGTCTTTCCCGATCGCGACACGCCCAGCAGCACCACGTCGGCGCGCTCGTATTCGCGGCTCTGGCCGCCGTCGTCATTGGCGAGCGCGAAATTGGTGGCATCGATGCGGGTCATGTAGCCGGCCATGTCGATCATGCCGTGCGCGCGCCCCAGGGCATGCGAACTCTTCTGTCCCAGTTCCATTTCGAGCGGCGCCAGAAAGGCATCGAAAAAATCCAGGAACAGCCCGTTGGCGCCCTTGACGAGTTGGCGTTCCGCATCGCGCACCAGGGTGCTGAAGATGATTGGCGGCGCCCCTTCCGCCAGTGCAGTGGCGTTGATCCGCTGCAAGGCCTCGGCCGCCCGTTCCATCGAACTGATGAATGGTAGCGTAACCGCCCGGAAGGAAATCCCTTCGAACTGACTGAGCAGACTGTGTCCCATGGTTTCGGCGGTCACCCCCGAATGATCGGAGATGAAGAACACGGTCCGCACTACTGCCTCGTATCCTGCCACACACCGCCCCCACGGCCGCTGTTGCGGCGCCCGATCGCTAGTGTTTCACTTACCTGTTGGCGCCGGCAACAACAAGTATCGCAAGGGGGACGTAAGTGTGACTGAATACGTTGTACCGTTTACCGAACTCGGGATGCACGACGTCGAGCGCGTGGGCGGCAAGAACGCTTCGCTCGGAGAAATGATCAGCCATCTGAGCCGCCTCGGCGTGAGTGTGCCGGCCGGCTTTGCCACCACGGCGGCAGCTTATCGCGAGTTTCTGGCGCACGATGGCCTGGCGCAGCGCATCGACACCGAGCTGTCGCGCCTTAATGTCGAGGACGTTGCGCAACTGGCGCGCACCGGCGACAAGATCCGAAACTGGGTGCTGGCGACGCCGTTTACGCCGCAGCTCGAGCAGCAGCTGGTCGCGGCCTGGCAGCGACTCGGGGGCGATGCCATCGCGGTCGCGGTACGCTCCTCGGCGACCGCGGAGGATCTGCCGGACGCATCGTTCGCCGGCCAGCAGGAGACCTTCCTGAACGTGCGCGGCAAGCAGGATCTGCTGCGCGCCACGCACCTGGTTTTTGCCTCGCTGTTCAACGACCGCGCGATTGCCTATCGCGTGCATCACGGATTCGATCATTCGCTGGTGGCGTTATCGGCCGGCGTGCAGCTGATGGTGCGTAGCGACCTGGGCGCCAGCGGCGTGATGTTCACCCTCGATACCGAGTCCGGATTTCGCGACGTGGTATTCATCACCGCCTCCTACGGCCTCGGGGAGACCGTGGTCCAGGGCGCGGTCAATCCGGACGAGTTCTACGTCTACAAGCCCGCATTGCGGTCCGGTCACCTGTCGATCGTACGGCGCGGCCGCGGCAGCAAGACCGTCAAGATGATCTACGCCGATGGCGCCGATGCCGCCCAGCGGGTGCAGACCGTTCCCGTCGCCGCTGCCGATCGGGAGCGTTACTGCATCAGCGACGCCGACGTGGTGACTCTGGCGCGCCAGGCGCTGGTTATCGAGGAGCACTACGGCCGGCCGATGGACATCGAGTGGGGCCGCGATGGCGACAGCGGGCAGATCTATATTCTCCAGGCGCGTCCGGAAACCGTGCAGAGCCGCAGCGGTCGGGACTTGCAGCGCTATAGCCTGCAGGATCGATCACCGGTGATCGTGACCGGACGCGCGATCGGCGCGCGCATCGGCGCCGGCGCTGCCCGCGTGGTGCGATCGGCGGCCGACATGACGCGCGTGCAGGCAGGCGACGTGCTGGTGGCGGACATGACCGATCCGGACTGGGAGCCGGTCATGAAGCGCGCGGCTGCCATCGTCACCAATCGCGGCGGGCGCACCTGCCACGCGGCCATCATCGCGCGCGAGCTGGGCATTCCCGCGGTGGTGGGCTGCGGCGACGCCACGCAGAAAATTCCCGAGGGCGAGCTGGTGACGGTGTCGTGCGCCGAGGGCGATACCGGTCACGTCTACCAGGGACGGCTGAAATTCGAACGTCAGGTCGTCAAGCTCGATGCCATGCCGCCGGTCCCGGTCAAGATCATGATGAACGTTGCAAATCCCGACCGCGCCTTCGACTTCGCCGCCATCCCCAATCGCGGCGTCGGCCTGGCGCGGCTGGAATTCATCATCAACCGCACCATCGGCATCCACCCGCGGGCGCTGCTCGAATTCGCAACACTGCAACCGGCGCTGCAGGCCACGATCCGCCAGCACATCGGTGCCGGAACCGACCCGGTGGATTTCTTCGTCGATCGCCTGGCGGAAGGCATCGCCACCATCGCCTGCGCATTCGCGCCCGAGCCGGTGATCGTGCGGCTGTCGGATTTCAAAACCAACGAATACGCCAATCTGATCGGGGGCGGCCAGTACGAACCGCACGAAGAGAACCCAATGCTGGGATTCCGCGGCGCGGCGCGCTTCATCGATCCCGGTTTCCGCGCCTGTTTCGAACTCGAGTGCCGCGCGCTGCGGCGCGTGCGCGAACAGATGGGACTGGTCAACGTGCAGATCATGGTGCCGTTCGTACGCACACTGGGCGAGGCGCGTGCGGTCTCAGAGCTGCTGGCCGAAAACGGCCTCAAGCGCAGCCCCGGCGGACTGCAGCTGATCATGATGTGCGAACTGCCGACAAATGCCCTGCTGGCGGATCAATACCTGGAATATTTCGACGGCATGTCGATCGGTTCCAACGACATGACGCAGCTGACGCTGGGGCTGGACCGGGACTCGGGCGTGATTGCCCATCTGTTCGACGAACGCGACCCGGCGGTCAAGGCGATGATGTCGATGGCCATCCAGGCCTGCCGCAAGGCCGGCAAGTACGCCGGCATCTGCGGCCAGGGACCGTCCGACCACCCGGATCTGGCGCAATGGCTGGTCGAGCAGGGCATCGAGTCGATGTCCCTGAACCCGGACACCGTGGTCGAGACCTGGTTGAAGCTGGCCGCCAACAGTGAGTGAAACTCCGGGCGGCTGCGCGTTCGACGCGCGGTGCGCTCACTGCATCAAGGTTCGACGCACCGCCATGCGCCAGCCATCGATCAGCGGCGTACGCTCGCCCTCCGGCATGCGCGGCTCGAACTGCGCGCTGCGCGCCCAGGTAGCGGCAACGGCGTGCAGGTCCGGCCACACGCCGGTGGCAAGGCCCGCCAGAAATGCCGCACCCAACGCAGTGGTCTCCAGTTCCCGCGGCCGCTCGACCGCGGCACCGATCACGTCCGCCAGGAATTGGCAAAACCAGTTATTGGCCGCCATTCCGCCGTCGACCCGGATCGAGTGCACCCGGCGGGCGCCGTCGCGAGCCATCGCCTCGTACAGATCCAGCGTCTGATAGGCCACCGCCTCGAGCGCGGCGCGCACCAGGTGCGCACCGGTCACGTCCAGCGTCAGGCCGCAGATCAGGCCGCGCGCGTCGGGTCGCCAATGCGGCGCCCCGAGCCCAACGAAGGCCGGCACCATGTAGACGCCGTGGTTGCCGCGCAGGCTGCCCGCCACGGCATCGGACTGTGCAGCGTGGGTGATGTGTTGCAACCCATCGCGCAGCCACCTGATGGCGGCTCCGGCGACGAAAATCGAGCCCTCGAGTGCGTAGCTGCTGCGGCCGTTCAGCCGGCAGGCGACCGTGGTCAGCAGCCGGTTACTCGACGCTACCGCCCGCTCGCCGGTATTGAGCAGCATGAAGCAGCCAGTGCCGTAGGTGGACTTGGCGCTGCCAGGATCGAAGCAGGCCTGGCCGAACAGTGCCGCCTGCTGATCGCCCGCCATGCCGCCGATCGGAATGGGCTGGTCGAACAATCCCGGCGCGGTACTGCCGTAGATCTCGCTGCTGTCGCGCACCTGCGGCAGCAGTGAGCGCGGAATGCAAAACAGCCGCAGCAGCTCGTCGTCCCACTGCTGGCGATGGATATCGAACAGCAGCGTACGCGAGGCATTGGTCGCGTCGGTGGCGTGCACTTTGCCGCCGGTCAGGCGCCACAGCAGGAAACTGTCGATGGTGCCGAACGCCAGTGCGCCGCGATCCGCGCGCTCGCGCGCGCCGCTCACGTGGTCCAGTATCCACGCGATTTTGGTAGCGGAAAAATACGGGTCGAGCAGCAGCCCGGTGCGCGCGCGCACCAGCGCCTCGGCGCCGCCGCGCTGCAGGCGTGCGCACTCATCGGCCGTGCGCCGGTCCTGCCACACGATTGCGTTATGAATCGGTGTGCCGCTGGCGCGTTCCCAGACCACTGTGGTTTCGCGCTGGTTGGCGATTCCCAGTGCGGCGATGGCGTCGATGCCAACCGCCGACTGCTCGATGGCAGCACGCGCCGTGGCCAGCGTATCGCGCCAGATGTCCTCGGCGTTGTGCTCCACCCAGCCGGACGCCGGATAGTGTTGCGCAAACTCGCGCTGCGCCATGCCGACCGGGCGCGCCTGCTGGTCGAAAACGATGCATCGGGTTGAGGTAGTGCCCTGGTCGATCGCCAGTACGTAGCGCCGCGCGCTCATGCTAGCGGCGCCACGGCGCCGCCGCCTCGGCATCGATACCATAACGTTCGATCGCCTGCGATACGCTCACTGCGGGCAGGTCACCGAGCTGCGCCAGGGTCGCAAGGCTCGCCACGACGATCGCGTGCCGGTCGACCTCGAAGAATCGGCGCAGCGCCGGACGATTGTCGCTGCGGCCGAAGCCGTCGGTGCCCAGGGCGACAAAGCGGCCCCGAACATACGGGGCAATGAGCTGCGGATAGGCGCGCACGTAATCGGTCGCCGCGATCACCGGCCGCAGCCCGGGCAACTGCTGTTCGACGTGACTGGTGCGCGGCGTCTGCAGGGGATGCAGCCGGTTCCAGCGCTCGCTGTCCGCCGCCTGGCGCGCCAGCTCGCTGAAGCTGGTCACGCTGTACACCTCGCTGCCGACATGAAAGTCCTGCGCCAGCAGCTCGGCGGCCGCGATCACTTCGCGCAGGATCGCACCCGAGCCCAGCAAGCGCAGCTGTGAAAGCTGCTGCGCCGGGGTGTGTGTCGCGTAGCGATACATGCCCAGGATGATGTCGCTGTCCACGCCCGCCGGCATCGACGGCTGGGCGTAATTCTCGTTCATCATGGTGACGTAGTAGAACTCGTCGACCTGCTGCTCGAGCATGCGGTGCATGCCGTGATCCAGGATCAGGGCCAGCTCGTAGGCGAACGCGGGATCGTAGGCGCGGCAGTTGGGCACCGTGGCGGCCACCACGTGGCTGCTGCCATCCTGGTGCTGCAGCCCTTCGCCGCCGAGCGTGGTTCTGCCGGCGGTCGCGCCGCACAGGAACCCGCGCGTGCGCTGATCGGCCGCGGCCCAGATCAGGTCGCCGACACGCTGGAAGCCGAACATCGAGTAGTAGACATAGAACGGCAGCATCGCGATGCCATGCACGCTGTAGGCGGTGCCCGCGGCGACCCAGGAGGACAGCGCGCCGGCCTCGGTGATGCCCTCCTCCAGCAGCTGCCCGTCGCGGGCTTCCTTGTAGAACAGCATCGAGCCGGCGTCTTCCGGCTCATACAGCTGGCCGACCGGTGAATAGATGCCAACCTGGCGAAACAGGTTGTCCATACCGAAAGTGCGCGCCTCGTCGGCCACGATCGGCACGACGCGCGCACCGAGCGTGCGATCGCGCAGCAGATTGCCGAGCATGCGCACCGCAGCCATCGTGGTCGACATCTCCTTGCCGTCGGCGGCGAGTGCGAATTGCGCATAGCTGGCCAGCGCCGGTACCGCCACCGGCGGGCATTCACGCCGGCGCACCGGCAGCGGACCGCCGAGTGCCGCGCGCCGCTCGCCGAGGTACGCTAGTTCGCGGCTATGATCGGGCGGCTTGTAGAAACGCAGCGCCGCGACGTCCTCATCCGACAGCGGCAGCTGAAAGCGGTCGCGGAAGGCCTTGAGCGCCGTAAGGTTGAGCTTCTTCGCCGAGTGCGCGGTCATGCGCGATTCCCCGACCCCGCCCATGCCGTAGCCCTTCTTGGTCTTGGCCAGAATCACGGTCGGCTGGCCACTGTGCCTGGTTGCGGCCGCCAGCGCGGCATAGAGCTTGCGCGGGTCGTGGCCGCCGCGCTTGAGGGCGTCGATCTCGCCGTCGGTCATGTGCGCCACCAGCGCCTGGATGTCCGCATCCTTCTTGAAGAAGTGCTCCACGTTGTAGGCGCCGTCCTTGGCCCCCAGGTTCTGGTATTCCCCGTCCACGGTCGCCGCCAGCCGGCGCAACAGCGCGTGCTGCGCGTCGCGCGCGAACAGCGCATCCCACTCCGATCCCCACAGCACCTTGATCACGTTCCAGCCGGCGCCGGCGAACAACGATTCCAGCTCCTGGATGATCTGGCCGTTGCCGCGTACCGGCCCATCGAGCCGCTGCAGGTTGCAGTTGATGATGAAAGTCAGATTGTCCAGGTGCTCGCGCGCCGCAAGGCTGAGCGCGCCCACCGACTCCGGCTCATCCATCTCGCCGTCGCCGAACACGCCCCAGACGTGCCGCTTGGCCGTCTCTGCCAGCCCGCGGTTGCCCAGGTAGCGCAGGAAGCGTGCCTGGTAGATCGCGCTGATCGGGCCGATACCCATCGAGCCGGTTGGGAATTGCCAGAACTCGGGCATCAGCCACGGATGCGGGTAGGAACACAGGCCGTCGCCCGACACTTCCTGCCGGAACTTCTGCAGCTGAGCCTCGCTCAGCCTGCCTTCCAGGAATGCGCGCGCATACACACCCGGCGCCGAATGCGGCTGGAAATACACCAGATCGCCGCCATCGGCGTCGCTGGCGGCGCGGAAGAAATGATTGAAGCCGACCTCGAAGATCTCGGCCGCCGAGGCGTAGCTGGCGATGTGGCCGCCGAGTTCGCCGTAGGCCTGGTTGGCACGCACCACCATCGCCAGCGCATTCCAGCGCATGATCGCCGTCAGGCGCTCTTCGATCGCCAGGTTGCCGGGATAGATGCCCTGGCGTTCCAGCCCAATGGTGTTGCGATAGGCTGAAAACGGGGCCGCGGCCGCGACCAGCCCCAGTTCCTTCGCGTGCTCATCGAGCTGACGCAGCAGAAACAGCGCGCGCGCCGGGTCGTCCACTCGAATCACCGCGTCGAGCGATTCGATCCAGTCGCGCGTTTCTTCGGGATCGCTGTCAGCCGCGTCGCCGCCAGCCGGCGATGCCGCACCTCGATCCGTGCCGCTCATGCATGTCTCCCGCGCCAGTTGATGTGAGCATCCTCAAGCAGTGGCCGGAGGAAGCCAAGATCCTTAAGGTCCGATGCTGCCCGGGCGCGTCCGCCTTCGGATCGCGGGCCCGGGAGCATCGCACCTGTGCCGCGGGTGCGCGGCCGGGCGTTATTTCTTCGTCAGTGCGCCGGCGAGCTTGCCGGAGAACATGCCAAAGAAGGCGCCTATGATGAACGAGAGTATCAGCAGGATCAGTGGGTTGGCGAATGAACCTGATGTAAGGTTCTTAAGCGGACCCACCCCCGGATCGGCCGACGGCTGGTGCAGCGAATAGGCAACGATCGCGGCAAAACCGTAGACATTGGCCGGCACCACCGACAGCAGATCGACGGAAGCGACGATGACCAGAAAGAACACGGTGAACCCGACGATGAGCGCCGGCCACACTACACCGAGGGCCGGCATCGATGTGTTGACCACCAGCAGCAGCGCAATCCAGCCAATGATCGCACCGTAGCAGGTACCGACGATGGTCTTGGTGAGTGCCTTGCTGTCGGCGCCGCTGTGAAAGTAACAGCCCCAGGCAATGAAGCCGGCCCACACCAGCACGTAACCGCTAAGTGGTCCCAGTGCGAGATAAGCCCAAATTGCCCCCAGAATTGCGATGCTGAGCGATAACGCGACCAACTGTTTCATTTCTTTATCCCCTAATCGCGAGGAGTTTTTGATTCTTTACACGGCACTGCGGATGAAGTGCTACCCCGCTGATATTGTTAGACCGCAGGCCATACTAACATGGTCCGAAGGGGCAACTATTTCGCCGTGCCGCACCGGGGGAGGCGCCGATCGGCCCGCGTCGCGCATACGCAACGCCGACGCACCGATAAGGATGACCACGATAAGTCAAGCTGCTCCCGGGCCGAACCATAGTGTTGCGCTTCGACAACGTTGGTTGCGCGGTCGACTGGTGGTGCACCCAATGGCATATGCTGAACGATGGCCGCAGTGACCCTCTTCACCGAGCCGATCGGCAGCATTCCGCGCCCACTGGATCTGGTGCAGGCGATCGGCGCAATCGGCGACGGTATGGACCCTGCGCTGGACCCGCTGTACGAGGCGGCCATCCGCGACACCATCGAGCGCTTCGAGGCCACCGGCTCGCCGGTAATCACCGACGGCGAGCAGAGAAAATTTCAGAATTTCTGGACCTACAGCGTCGAAGGAATGGCAAACACCACTCCCGACGGCTTTCGCATTCCGTTCAGCGGCGGTCACACCCGCCGCATGCCGCGCCTGACATCCGGGCCGTTCCGCTACATGCGCTACGCCGATGAGTATCTGGATATCGCTCTACGCTATGCGCACGTTCCGCTGAAGCAGGCGGTCATCTCCGCGTCCGCACTGAGCCTGATGTATCCGCCGGACGGCATCGCCGGTTATGCGCGCAGCCGCTTCATCGACGATCTGCTACACGAGCACGAGAGCGAGGTGCGTCGCTGCCTGCAGAAAGGCGCCTGCAAGGTGCAGATAGACTTCACCGAAGGGCGACTGGCGATCAAGGTCGATCCGTCCGGCAACCTGCTCAACAGCTTCATCGACCTGAACAACCTGGCGCTGGCACGTTTCTCGAGCGAGGAGCGGCAGCGCATCGGGGTACACACCTGTCCCGGCGCCGACCGCGATTCCACCCACAGCGCTGAAGTGGACTACGCCGAACTGCTGCCGAGCCTGTTCGAGCTCAACGCCGGGAATTTCTACGTGTCACTGGCCGGAGAGGCGGACCCGGTCCGGGTGCTCAAAGCCATCCGCCGCTACATGAAGCCGCACCAGAAAGTGTTCGTCGGAGTTGTCGACCCCATCGATGCGCGCATCGAGACCGCCGAACTGGTCCGCGACCGGATACTCGAGGCGGCGAAATACATCCCGCTCGGGCAGCTCGGAACCACCGATGACTGCGGCTTTTCGCCGTTCTGCGACGACACATCGACCTCGAGGGCGACCGCGTTCGCGAAGATCAGCGCGCGCGTCGCCGGCACCCGTCTGGCCGCCGAAAAACTCGGAACCGGCTGATGGTCAGCAACGACGCAGAGCAGGAGCTGCTGCGCTCGGTTGCGCTCGAAAACGCCAGGACCATTCTCGAGAAGCGCCGGCGCGCCGAGCGTCAGCTGGTCGCGATCAAGGACGCGCTCGAGCAGCGCACCGCGCAGCTGGCGGGCTCGGTGGCCATGATGCAGGCGACGCTGGAGTCCACCTTCGATGGCATCCTGGTGACCGACGGCAACCGGTGCGTAGCCGGCTTCAACGACAGGTATACGAAGATGTGGCGCGTGCCCCGCGAGGTCATGCAGACCGGCGAGCATGCGCGAATACTGGCGGCGGTGTGCGCCCGACAGTTCACCGAGCCGGAAAGGTATCTGGCGCGCCTGGAGGACATCTACGCCGCCTCGCCCCCCGAGAGCCTCGACCTGCTATCGCTGGCCGACGGGCGGGTGTACGAGCGGTTTTCGAAGATCCTGGTCATCGACGGAGCTAACGCCGGACGCGTCTGGAGCATTCGCGACGTCACCGCCCAGAAGCGCGGCGAGGCGCAATTGCGCGAACAGTGCGCCTGGTTCGAAGTAACGCTGTCCAGCATCGGCGATGCCGTGATCACCACCGACGTGCGCGGCCAGGTGACTTTTATCAACCCCATCGGCGAGACGATGACCGGCTGGACGCTGGCGGAGGCGCGCGGCATGGCGCTGGAGCGGATTTTCAATATCGTCAGCGAAAAAACGCGGCAGGCGGTCACCAATCCGGTCGCCAAGGTGCTGCAGGAGGGCGGCATCGTCGGGCTGGCCAATCACACCGTACTGATCGCCAGGAACGGCGCGGAAGCGGCGATCGATGACAGCGCAGCGCCGATCCGCGATGCCGGCGGCGCGGTCTGCGGTGCGGTCATGGTGTTCCACGACGTCACCGAGCGCCGCCAGGCCGAAATCGCACTACGCGACGCCGATCGGCGCAAGGATGAGTTCATCGCCACGCTGGCCCATGAACTGCGCAACCCGCTGGCTCCGATCCGTCAGGCTGCGCTGATCTCCAAAGCGCCGGCCGCGACCGAGGCGCAGAAGCGCTGGAGCCACGACGTGATCGACCGCCAGGTGCACTACATGTCGCTGCTGCTCGATGACCTGCTCGACATCTCGCGCGTCACGCGTGGCACCCTGGTGCTGCGCATGCAACCCACCGAGCTCGCGGCCGCGCTCGACGTGGCGATAGAAACGGCGCGGCCGCTGATCGATGCCAAACGCCACGTGCTGTCGGTCACCCTGCCGCACGAACCGGTACAGTTGACCGCCGATCCGCTGCGCCTGGCTCAGATCGTGTCCAACCTGCTGACCAACGCGGCGAAATACACCGACCCCGAGGGCCAGATTCGTCTTAGTGCCAGCTGCGAGGCCGATCAGCTGACGATCCGGGTAGCGGATTCCGGCGTCGGCATCAGCGCCGAGAACCTGCCGCGAATCTTCGACATGTTCTCGCAGGTGCACCCCACGATGAACCGCTCGGAGGGTGGATTGGGAATCGGCCTGGCGCTGGCGAAAGGACTGGTCAAGCTGCATGGAGGCACCATCGAGGCCGGCAGCAACGGGCTCGGACACGGCAGCGAGTTCACCGTGCGCCTGCCGGTTCGGATCAGTGCCTGCGCGCGCGAGGCGAGTTGCGCCGCCGCCCGCCGGCCAGAATCACTTGCCGGCGCGTGCTGATAGCTGACGATAATCGCGACTCGGCGGAGACGCTGGCGATGCTGCTGCGCGTGGACGGCCATGAAGTCGCGATAGCGCATGACGGGTCGGCGGCGCTCGCTGCCTTCGGCGGCTTCGCCCCCGACGTGATATTGCTCGACATCGGCATGCCCGGTCCGAATGGTTACGAGGTGGCGCAAAAGATCCGCCACAGCCGGCCGGGCGCGCAAATCAAACTCATCGCCATCACCGGTTGGGGTCAGGAGAGCGACAAGGAGCGCGCCTTTGCCGCCGGTTTCGATCACCACCTCACCAAGCCGGTCGATCCCCGGCAGCTCAATGCGCTACTGGAGCTGTGAGCCACGGCGGTCGGCGCTGCTCACTGTCGGACGTCTGGCGGTCACAGCTGTTCTGAGTGTCGATTGGGCGATCGCCATGCCGGCGCAGGCCGCCGCCGGCGCGACCGAGGCACAGCAGCAGAAGTGGGTGCGGCAGGCGGCTGCCGATCTGCCCCCGCGCGCGCTGGCCACGCTGCAGCGCATCGCAGGCGCCGACCGGCGCCTGCTGGCCGTGCGTGCCTACCTGCGCGCCGGCAGTTCGCTGGATGAGCGATGGAGCTGGTCGCAGCAACAGCTGGATTCATATCCGACCACTGCGGAAGCAAAGCTTGCCGCCGCCGACATCGACGCCGTGATCGCGGCGTTTTCCGCGGCCAACCCCGGTTTCACGCTGGGCGTCAATCGACTGCCGCGCAGCCTTGAGGTGCAGATCGCGCACTGGAACGAGAACAGGTCAGTCGGTATTACCGCCGCCGCGCTGGTCGCGGCGCTTGAACGGCAGTTTTCCGCAGCTGCCGGCGCGCCGGATGCGGCGGTGCGCAGTGCGCTGATTCAGTGGCAGCCGCCGGTCGCGGCCGCCCTGGCGGCGCCAGGACTATCCGCGCACGGACAGGCACGTGCATTTGATTTTCAGGTGGAACGCGACGGCAAGGTCATCGCCGGCATCGAGTCGGCCTCGGCGCGGCAGCGATGGGACGCGGCCGGCTGGACACGGAAACTGCGCGCCGCAGTCGCCAGCGCCGGCAACCGGTTTGCGGGGCCGCTGGCCTCCCCGTACGAGCCCTGGCACTACGCCTGGATCGCCCCCTAGACCGGGCCTGGAGAGCGCACGTGCTCGGGACGCACACCGAGGCCGATGAGCTGCGCCGGCCAGCGCCTGAGCCATGCGCTGTGATCGAGCAGCCTGACGATCCACGGCACTTTCAGTTCGGCAACGGTTCCTGAAACGGCCGGCCGCAGCACGCGCTCCTGGACCGCCACCTGCAACCGCTGGACCAGCTTCACCGGCAACAAGCGCCGTCGCTGTACGCTCTCGAGGTCGCGGTCCGAGAGCGTACCGGCCTTGAGCTTTGCGGCCAGCAGATTCGCGGTCGCCACCGCGTCCTGGATTGCCAGGTTGATGCCCACGCCGCCGACCGGTGACATCGCATGTGCGGCGTCGCCGATACAAAGCAACCCCGGCCGGCACCAGTTGACCAGTCGATCCACGGTGACACTGAGCAGTTTCACATCGTCGAAGGACTTCAGTTCATCGACGCGATTGGCGAGAAACCGTGCGCCATCGGCGACATCGCGCCGGAACGCCTCGAGCCCGCGGGCCTGCACCTGCTGCATGCCGCCTTTGCCGATGACGTAGGCGCACTGCCAATAGCTGTTGCGATCGATGGTCACCAGCATCTTGTCGCGGCTGAGATGTCCGAGGACATTTTCCGGATCCCCAGGCTGCCTGGACAGTCGGAACCACAACACGTCGATCGGCGACCCCAGATCCCGCACCGTGAGGCCAGCCACCTGACGCACCACGGAACTCCGGCCGTCGCAACCCACTACAAGTTCGGCGCGCAGCGCCAACGGTCCCTGCGGTGTGCTGGCCTCGACGCCCACCACCCGGCCGGCATGCTCGGTCAGTGTCGTCACCTGGGTCTGCATGATCAGTGTCAGGGCCGGGAAGCGGCGAGCCTGCTGCGCCAGGAAGTTTAGGAAATCCCATTGCGGCATGAAGGCGATGAACCTGCAGGCCGCCGGAACGTGCTTCAAATCCGCGATCTTGAAATTACGGCGACCGATCTCGGCCGAGAAGCTGTGGATTTCGGAGTGCGGGAGCTTCAGGAACTGCTCCAGCAAGCCGAGCTCATGCATCACCTGCATGGTCGATGGATGCACCGTATCGCCGCGAAAATCGCGTAGGAAGTCCGGGTGCTTCTCCAGCACGCAGGTTTCAACGCCGGCCCGCCCCAGCAGATAGCCGAGCATCATTCCGGCCGGTCCACCGCCGACGATGCAGACCCGCGTCTGGAGCTGTCTGCCGGCCGGTTGAATTACGGAAGTCACGCCGTGGAGGTTACCCGCACAGCGACGATGGCGCGAACCCAAGCGGGACTGTGATGGCCGTCACTGTCTGCCCTGCTCGCGCCGCACGCGTGGGAGAATTGAGAGTCGCGCGCAGTTCGCCACGGCGGGGGTTATGTACATTCAATTCATGACGATACGACCCAAGGTGATCGCCCTGGTCGCGTCCATGCTCGTGGTTCTGGGCGGCCTTCAGATCCTGGTGGAACAGCGCATTTTGATGCCGAGTTTCGCGGAACTCGAGCACGACGATGCGCGTACCGCCATGCGGCGCATCAACTACGCGCTGGATCTGACCCTGGATCGGCTGGCGCTGTCGGCGTCCGATTGGGGCAACTGGAACGACACCTACCGCTTCGTGTCGGATCACAACCCCGAGTACGTGCGGGCGAATGTGACCGCCGTGGGGCTGAAGCAGCTGCAGGTCAATGCCATGCTGGTGATCGACGCGGACGGCAACGTCGTCATGTCCAGCACGCTGAACCTGCAATCAGAGCAGCCCATGGACATCGATTTCGCCGCCCGCAAGGCGCTGCCTGCCGATTTTCCCTGGCGCGCCAACCTGCGCGAAGCCCGCCCGGTCCAGGGGTTCCTGAAGACCAATCGCGGCATCATGATGATCGCCGCCGCGCCGGTGCTCGACGGCAGCGGCGCTGGTCCGCAGCGCGGTATGGTGCTGCTCGGGCGGCTGCTGTCGCCCGCCGAGATCAAGCGCATTGGCGCCCAGGCGCAGGCGCAGCTGTCGATGGCACCGGCCAGCGACGCGCCGGTTGCCGATCAGATGACCGAGACCGCGGACGTCACTCAGGTGTTTCGCTCCGTGAACGACGTCTATGGCCGCCCACTGCTGGCGCTGCGCGTCGACGTGCCGCGTCGAATCACCCAGCGCGGCCACACAGCGATTGGCTACGCGTCCGCGTACCTGGTGGGGGCGGCGTTGGTGGTACTGATACTGCTGGTGCTGGTCCTGAACCGGGTGGTCTTGAGGCCGCTGGCGCAGGTCACACGGCACGCGGTGTCGCTCGGTGAAAGCGAGGACCTTGGCGCTCGGCTCGACTTCAAGGGCAGTGACGAAATCGGCCAGCTGGCACGCGAATTCGATCGCATGCTGGAGCGCGTGGCCGAGTCCCGGCGCCAGCTGGTCGACCAGTCGTTTCACGCCGGATTCGCCGAACTGGCCAAGGGCGTGCTGCACAACCTGGGCAATGCCATGACGCCGATCGGCGTCAGGTTGTCCGGATTAGCACAGCGCCTGGGCCAGGCGCCGACGGCCGAGGTCGAGCAGGCTGGCGAGGAACTCCAGCGCGGGCTCCCGGACGCGGCGCGCCGGGCGGATCTGGAGGAATTCATGCGCATGGCCTGCGGCGAGTTCGCGCGCACCATCAAGTGTGCGCAACAGGATGTGGCGGTGCTGACGCGCCAGACCTCGATAGTGCAGAGCGCGCTGGCGGAGCAGATGCGTTCGACCCGCAATGAGCACGTGGTCGAGTCGGTGCGCCTGCCGGAACTCATTGCACAGTCGCTGGAGGTCGTGCCCGACGCCTGCCGGCAGCGCCTGACCATCGACGCCGATGAATCGCTCAGAAAGGTCGGCGTGGTGCACGTGGCCCGCACGGTGCTGCGACTGGTGCTGCAGAACCTGATCATCAATGCCTCGGATGCGGTGCGCGATGCCGGCCGGGAGCGAGGAACGCTGCGGGTCAGCGCGGCCATCGTTCGCGAGGCCGACACCGCCCCCGAATACCTACACCTGCAGTGCCAGGACGACGGGGTCGGCATCCCACAGAGCAATCTTGATCGTGTATTTGAGAAGGGGTTCTCCACCAAATCCAGGGGCACCAACTATGGTATCGGACTGCACTGGTGCTCCAACGCCATCGGCGCGCTGGGCGGGCGCATGTGGGCCGCAAGCGATGGTCCGGGGCTGGGTGCATCGTTGCACCTGGTGTTGCCGCTGGCCGCTCGCCGGTGCGAGCCGTGCGTCGAAGCCGCGTGAGGTAATCCGTGTCAGAGCGTAGCCGCGAGCCGATTCGTGTTCTGGTCGTCGATGATGAAGACGAGGTGCGCGATGCCTATCGGCAGATCCTGCTGGAAGCGGATGTAACCCGCGATCTGGCGGCGTTCCACGATTTGCGCACCAGGCTGTTTCGCAAGGCCGACGCGCCCGCGCCGGCAGCGCAAGCCGCGCCGCGGGGCGCAACCTTCGATCCGGTGTTCTGCAACGGCGCTGAAGCCGCGGTCGCCGCGGTCAAGGAAGCGCTCGGCCAGGAACAGCCGTTTGCCGTGGTATTTCTCGACATGCGCATGCCGCCAGGTCCCGACGGCGTATGGGCCGCGGCGCGCATCAGGGAGCTGGATCCGGCGGTGGAGATCGTCATCTGCACTGCCTATTCGGATGTGGATCCATGCGAGATCGGCGGTATCGTGCCTCCGGAAGAGAAGCTGTCATATCTGCAGAAGCCGTTTCACCCGCACGAAATCCGGCAGATGACGATTGCACTGGCCAGCAAATGGCGCGCGGAACGCACGGTGGTGAAGCTGGCCTATTTCGACGCCCTGACCGGGCTGCCAAATCGGGAACAGTCGCGCAATCGGCTGGTGGGGGCGATCGAGGCGGCCAGGCAGCACGAACGCACCCTGGCCGTGCTGTATCTGGATCTCGACAATTTCAAGCGCGTCAACGACACGCTGGGCCACGCGGTCGGCGATGAGCTGCTGCAGGTGGTCGCCGCGAGGTTGCGTCATTCGCTGCGTTATGGCGACTCGCGCGGCAACGACTCGAGTGCAGTGGCACGACCCGGGGACCTGGCGCGGCTCGGCGGCGATGAGTTCCTGGTGCTGTTGCCCAACATACGCAAACCAGCGGATGCCGGCGTCATCGCCGAGCGCATCATCGGCGCGCTTCGGGTGCCGATGCAGCTGGCAATGAATTCACTGGTGGTCACCCCGAGCGTCGGCATTGCGACCTTTCCCAATGACGGCGCCGACGCCGAAACCTTGCTGCGCAATGCCGATCTTGCGATGTATTTCTCCAAGCGCAAGAGCCCGGGCACCTACTCTTTCTACGATGCGGCAATGAACGCCAACGCGCTGCAACGATTCACCATCGAAGACAAACTGCGGGGCGCGCTGGAGCGCAACGAGTTCTCGCTGAACTACCAGCCACTGTTCGATATCCGCACCGGCCACATCTCCGGCATGGAAGCGCTGCTGCGGTGGACCAACGACCAGCTGGGCGTGGTACCGCCGTCGGAATTCATCTCGGTGGCGGAGGAAACCGGACTGATACTGCCGATCGGCGATTGGGTGCTGCGACAAGCCTGTGCCCAGGCCAAGGCCTGGCACGATGACGGCCTGCCCCTGGTGCGCATGTCGGTGAACGTCTCCGGCCAGCAATTTGCGCTGCGGGAGTTCCCCGCCCAGGTCGCGGCGATCCTGAAAGAGACCGGACTGGAAGCTTCGAAGCTGGAGCTGGAGATCACCGAGACACTGATCATGAACGACGAGACCTGGGCGGAGCAGGCCATCAATCAGCTCAAGGCGCTCGGCGTGGCGCTCGCCATCGACGATTTTGGCACCGGCTATTCGAGTCTTGCGCGCCTGCGGCGCTTCGCGGTCAACCGGCTCAAGATCGATCGATCGTTCGTGACCAGCCTCAACGAATGCAGCGACGATCGCGCCATTGCCGCGGCCATTATTGCCATGTCCAGATCATTGCGCATCGACGTCACCGCGGAGGGCGTTGAAAACCTGTCGCAGCTGATGTTCCTGCAGGAGCATGACTGCCACGAGGCACAGGGCTATCTGCTCGGCGAGGCGCTGCCGGCCGCGGATGCGGTGCAGTTGCTGCGCCGGGTGGACGCGGTGCTGGAAGGCGGTCGAACGCAGCGTCTGAAGGCACTGATCGGATAGCCGTAAGACCGATCGCAGGCGCGCTCGCGCCTGTCAATTCCTGCAGCGGTGCCGCCGCAACGGTGCTGCTAAGATCGCGCGAGTCAAAACCAGCGGATGCCGCCGCCCACCCCGTGAACCTGACCGTCGCTCAGAAACGCGTGCAACTGGCTGTCAAAGCGGCTCTCGGTGACGACTACCAGGTCGATTGGCTGGCGCCCGGCGCGGTCAATGCGCCGCATGTTCTGCTGCTTCAGCATACGGGTTCGCGCCGCGCGGCCGCCCTGCTGTTCGACGACATCGACCGCTGCGAACACGTGACGCTCAAGGATTATTCCGGAGCCATATCGGCCGCCGACAAACAGGTTGCGGAAATCGCCGTGGCCGCGGCGACGCAGCCCGAGCAGGCACGCGCATTGATCAAGGGTCCCGAGGAGCCAGGCGGTGCCACGGCGCTGCATCACGCGCTCGACGCCGCGCTGGCTGCCTTGACGCTGCAGGATCTCGATCCGGCCGGCTAGCCGCGGCAGCGCAAACGGCGGCGAAGCTAGCCCCAGCGCTTTGCGATCTCGTCCAGTCCGGCGTTGCCCAGATCCGAAGGCGTCATGCAGATCCTGATGCGGCAATCGGCGTTGAAGTTCAGAAAGAACGGCTCGGCCAGCGCCGGGATGTGCGACGGATCGGAGACTTCCGCGATCAGTACCACACCGCGGGTGCCGTCCAGCTCGGTGAAATAGACCGCCTCAGGTTTGAGCTCGTCGAGAATGCGCTTCAGGATCGGACCGAGCTTATTGGCTCGGATCAGCGTGTTGCACGGCTCATGGGGAATGGTCGCGGTCAGCATCATGCGCATGGCATCGACCCTCCTGATTCGATGCCTATGCTACCTGATCGGTCCAGACGAGAAAACTTTCGAGTGTGCCTGAGCCGAATGCGGTGCTGATCGCGACGTCGGCCGCATCGCGACCGCGCGCGATGAGGACGCGTCCGATGCGCGGATGATTGTGGCGGGCATCGAATGCGTACCACGTGCCGCCCAGATAGGCCTCGAACCAACCGGAAAAATCCATCGGTGAGTCCACCGCTGGCACGCCGATATCTCCCAGGTAGCCGGTGCAGTAGCGCGCCGGAATGTTCATGCAGCGACAGAGGGTAATCGCCAGATGTGCGAAGTCGCGACACACGCCGGTGCGGTCGTTGAAGGCCTGCAGCGCGGACTTGGTCGAGCTCGCATACTGGTAGCCGAACTCCAGGTGCGCATGAACGAAGTCGCAGATCGCCTGCACGCGCGGCCAGCCGGCCGGCGCGCCGGCGAACAGGTTCCATGCGATATCGGTCAGACAGTCGGTTTCGCAGTAGCGGCTGCCGAGCAGGAACAGCAGGGTCTCGGCGGGTAGATCCTGCACCTCGTGCTGGCAGGCATTGGGCACCGTCGGCTCGGGGACTCCGGCGTCCTGCAGGATGGCATCGGCCGACAGCCGCATCCTGCCCGGCGGGGCGATCAGGCGGCTGCACCAGTTATCGAATTTATCGCGATAGGCGGTGACCGGCACCGCCGGGTCGGTGATCAGGTGATCGGGTTGAATCAGGTCGCGGGCCCGGCTGTGATGGATGTTGAGCGTCAGGATCATCGGCGTGGGCATGGGAAATTGATAGATCAATTCATAGCCAGCCCGGATTTGCATTGCTATTCCTCTATCATCAGGATTGCCGCATCACGCTGGCTCGATGCCCGCGGCAGTTGCAAAGTAGCCTTGCCGGCCGCCGGGCGCCCTCAGTGCATTGCTGGGTGCGCTGTCGGAATGCACCTGCGTACTTGTGGATTGAGCATGGCCACGCCATCCTTAGAAGCACCTGGCGCCGCAAAGGATCGAACATGCGTCTGCAGCACCGATGAGCGAGTCGGGTTCGCGCGACCGCGTCGCCTGGCTGGTCGTGCTGATGACGGCGCTGCTGTTCGTCAATTACGTCGATCGCGGCAATCTGGCGACGGTCGGGCCGCTGCTGGTCGATCAGCTCGGGCTCTCCAACGCGCAACTCGGCTTGCTGCTGTCGGCGTTCTATTTTACCTACGCCCCGGCGCAACTGCTCACCGGCTGGTTGTGCGAGCGCACCGATGTTTATCGGCTGCTGGCACTTGCGGTCGCCGTCTGGTCGCTGACGACCGCGGCCACCGCGCTGACCGTGGGATTCACCTCGCTGCTGGTGATGCGTCTGCTACTGGGCCTGGGCGAGAGCGTGGTATTTCCGGCCAGCTCGCGTCTGTTTGCGCAGCTGGTGCCGGAGACGCGTCGCGGCTCGGCCAATGGCTGGATGGCGATCGGCCTGGCGATCGGGCCGGCTCTTGGAACCTTCGCCGGGGCGCTGCTCGCGGGCCACTTCGGCTGGCAGGCCTCGTTCCTGGTGTTCGGCCTGCTGTCGCTCACCTGGCTGTGGCCGTGGTCACGCTTCACCCGCACCGTGCCGCATGCGCCGCGGGCGAGCTTCGGGCGGCCGCCGTCGTATCGGGAAATGCTCGGCAAGCGGGCGGCGTGGGGTGCGTTTCTCGGGCACTTTTCGTCGAATTATTCGTTCTACTTCCTGATTAGCTGGCTGCCGACCTATCTGGTAAAGGTACGCGGGCTGTCGATCAGCCAGATGGGACTGGTGGGGGGCCTGTTGTTCTACTCGGTGGTCGCGGCCAGCTCGGTCGCCGGCGGCTGGTATTCCGACCGCATGATCGTTCGCGGCGCATCGGTCAACTGGGTGCGCAAGGCATTCGTGGTCTGCGGCCAGCTCGGATGCGGTATATGCCTGATCGTGTGTGCTGCCCTGCCCTCGCTCGCGGTCGGCGGCCTGATGTTATCGGCCATCTTCATCGGCATCGCCTCCGGACCGGTGTACAACATCGCGCAGACGCTGGCCGGACCGCGCGCCGCCGGCCAGTGGGTGGGGGTGCAGAATTTTTTCGGCAATCTGGCCGGGTTCGCGCCTTACGCCACAGGCGTTATGGTCGATCGCACCGGACATTACGCCCTGGCGTTCCTGGTGGCCGGAGCCGTCACCTTTGCCGGCGCCGCGGCCTGGGGCTGGATGATCCCCAAGGTCGAACCGCTCGCGTGGCGCGATGAGCGCTGAGGCTGGCGTGAAAACTCTCGCCAATTACCTGATCGGGGCGCTGGAGGCCGCGGGCATACGTCACGTGTTCGGTATCCCCGGCGTGCATAACCTGGAGCTGTACCGCGCACTGCAAGGCTCATCGCTGCGGCACGTGACCGGCCGCCACGAGCAGGGGCTTGGCTTCATGGCCGATGGCTATGCCCGGCTGTCGGGCCAGCCGGGGGTGTGCTTTACGATCAGCGGACCGGGGGTCAGCAATATCGCCACCGCTCTGGGTCAGGCGTACGGGGACTCGATCCCGCTGCTGGTGATCGCAAGCCAGAACCGCCGCGGTGAGGGCGGCAGCGGGCGCGGCTTTCTGCACGAGCTGCCCGATCAACGGGCGCTGGGTGCTGCAGTCACGGCGGCCAGCTTCGCAATCGCGGCACCAGGCGAACTACCGGCAGTGCTGGAGCAGGCATTTGCCAGGTTCGCCTCGGCGCGGCCGCGCCCGGTTTACATCGAAATCCCGCTTGATCTGCTGGCAGCGGATGGCTCCGGGCTGGCGTTACCTGCCACGGCCCGATCGCCGCCCGATGCAGACCCGAGCACGCTCGCGGCGGCGGCGGCGCTGCTCGCTGCCGCCAGGTGCACCGTGGTGCTGGCCGGCGGCGGCGCCATCCGGGCGGCGCCCGAGCTGCGTCGCCTGGTCGAACACCTGGGCGCACCACTGGTGATGACCAGCAATGCGCGCGGAATTCTGCCGCCGGGGCATCCGCTCGCGGTGCCAATGAGCCCCTCGCTCACGCCGGTGCGCGCGCTGATCGCCGCCGCGGACCTGGTGCTGGCCGTGGGCACCGAGATCGGACCGACCGACTATGACATGTACTCGGTGAGCGAGTTTCCCAGTCCCGCCAACCTGATCCGGATCGACATCGAGGCCGCGCAATTGACACGCAACGCGGCGCCACGCGTGGGTCTGTGCGGCGACGCCGCGCGTACCCTGCGGCTGCTGCTCAAGCTCGATCTCGGCGAACCACGGGCCAGGAGCGGGGTCGCCGCAGCAGCAGCAGCGCGCCAACAGGCGCTGGCGTCTTTGTCGCCGCAGTTACAAAGCCACATCGGTTTGCTCGAGTTGGTTCGCGACCAACTGCCCGAAGCGGTACTGGTGGGCGATTCCACGCAACTCACGTACGCTGGTAATCTCGGCTTTGCGGCTGCGACGCCGGGCTCCTGGTTCAACTCGGCCACCGGTTATGGCACCCTGGGCTACGCGCTGCCGGCGTCCACCGGCGCCGGAATTGCGGCACCCCGGCGCCCGATCGTGTGCCTGGTCGGGGACGGCGGCCTGCAGTTCTCGCTGGGCGAACTCGCCGTGCTGCGCGATGTGGACGCCTGGACCGCGATCATCGTCTGGAACAACCACGGCTATGGCGAGATCCGATCCTCGATGATCGCGGCCGGCATCGCGCCCGCCGGTGTCGACGTGCAGCCGCCCGATTTTGCGCTGCTGGCGGCATCCTACGGCTATCGGCACCGACTGATCGAGACTCCGGCCTCCCTCAGCGACGCACTTTCGGACTTTGCCCGCCGGCGACAAGTTGTCATGCTGGAGATCGCCGCCGATTGAGCGCAGCAACCATGCCCATGCCAACTGAGCGCGACATCGCCGATTTTCAACGCGACGGCGCGGTCTGCCTGCGCGGCGTGTTTGCCGACTGGGTGAATACGATCGCCGCCGGCATCGAGCGCAACCTGCGCGAGCCCGGGCCGTACGCTGCGCAAAGCGTGCGCAGCGGCGAGGCCGGCAGCTTCTTTGACGATTACTGCAACTGGCAGCGCGTCGAGGAATTCCGCGCCGTGGTCGAACGATCGCCGGCAGCCGAGGTGGCGGCGCGCATCATGCAATCGCAATCGGCGCAGTTCTTCCACGACCATGTGCTGGTCAAGGAACCGGGAACGCAGAAGCCCACGCCATGGCACCAGGACGCACCGTATTATTTTGTCGATGGCAGCCAGACGGTGAGCCTGTGGATACCGATCGATCCGGTCAAGGAAGCGACGTTGCGCCTGATCGCCGGCTCGCATCGCTGGGAACCGATGATCCTGCCGGTGCGCTGGATCGATGACAGCGACTTCTACGCCACCGCCGGTCAGTTCCGCCCCGTACCCGACCCCGACAACGAGCCTGAGCTGCAGGTGCTCGAATGGGCCATGGAACCGGGCGATGCGGTGCTGTTCGATTTTCGCACCGCTCATGGTGCTCGCGGCAACCCGACATCGAGCCGCCGCCGCGTGCTGTCACTGCGCTGGGTCGGCGATGATGCGCGCTACGCGCAGCGGCCGGGGCGCACCTCGCCGCCGTTCCCGGGACATGGAATGAGTGCCGGACAGCGCCTGCGCACCGACTGGTTCCCGGTGATCTAC
>PKWJ01000055.1 GCA_003132025.1 Gammaproteobacteria bacterium | reverse complement strand
AGTAGTGTTAACACGCCCTAGGGCAGCGCAAGCCGACGACATCACCGTGGGACAGCCCGCACCATGAACGGACCCTACAGGGTACTGATGGGCGTACCGACGAATATTGTGATCGACCGACACGGCATCGTGCGATATGCCCAAGCGGGCGGATTCTCGCTTGACGATCTGAATGCCTTACTGGTGCCTTTGTTACGGGAGCAGCGCCCAGGCGGCACTGTCGATCCCGGCCCTACTTCGTAGCAGCGCACCGCCGGGATTTACCTTGCTAGAGAGCCGAACATTAAAGTTCGCGCTTGCCGCATCGAACGGACACAGGCGATGAACTTTCGAGTCCCGAAGCAAGTCCACACTCACGGATCCGACGATGAACGGGTTACCGTATACGTCACCTCAGACCTGTTACCAGATTCAACCAAGCAGCCGGGAGAAATTCGATGAAGCTCAGCAAGATTTTCTGCGCTGTCCCCGTGATTGGATTCGTCGCTGTGGCGGCCTTCGCCGACGATGCGACCCCACCACAGACCAGCGGTCCTATGGCCGCCTGCAGGCAGGACGTTCAGACGCTCTGTCCCGGCGTGCAACGCGGAGGCGGCCGCATCATGGCGTGCCTCAAGAGCCACGAGACTGACGTCTCCGCCGGCTGCAAGACTGCGATGAAAGAAGCCCACGCCCGGCGCGCCCAGCCCGCCGGCAGTGAGCCACCCGCGAACCCAGCGCCGACCAACTGAACCGGCGGCGCAGAGCAGGGAGGATTGCATGGAGTGCAAGTCACTCTCAGTAGCGATCATAGGCGGCGGCATCGGTGGCATAACGGCGGCACTGTCGTTACTGCGTGCTGGTGCCGATGTTCATGTCTATGAGCGAGCGAAGATACTGGGCGAGGTAGGCGCGGGCATCCAGGTCAGCCCCAATGCATCGTGTGTCCTGCATCGGTTGGGCTTGGCTGAGGCGCTAGCCGGCATGGGCGTCAAGCCGCTGGCATTTCACCAGCGCCGCTGGGATGACGGCCGGACTCTTCTTCGAACGCCGCTCGCGCAGGCCATGGAGGCAGCGTTCGGATTTCCCCACTACCAGATGCATCGCGCCGATGTCCTGAATGCGCTGGTGCGCGCATTGCCCGCAGAACGCCTGCATTTGGGGCACCGCTTCACGGCTTTGGTGGACCACGGGGACCATGTCGAGGCCACGTTCGAGAACGGCATGCACCTCAGCGTTGACGCGCTGGTGGGAGCCGATGGCATCCACTCGGCGGTGCGTCACGTTGTGTTCGGCCCCGAGAAGCCCCACTTCACCGGCTGCGTAGCCTATCGTGGCCTGGTTCCGGCCGATCGGCTCAGCCACCTCGATCTTGAAGTAACATGTCAGGTTTGGATGGGGCCTGGCAAACACTTCGTCCATTACTTCGTGCAGAACCGGCGTCTGGTCAATTTTGTAGCCGCCATAGAGCAGGAGACCTGGACACGTGAATCGTGGACCGACCGCGGTGAGGTGGCCGACGCGCTGGCGGCCCATGACGGGTGGCACTCACAGGTTCGCGGTATTCTCGCAGCGGTCGACGAGACTTTCACCTGGGCACTGTTCGACCGTAGACCGATGGCGCACTGGTCAGTCGGCACAGTGACGCTGCTGGGCGATGCGTGCCACGCGATGCTTCCATTCATGGCGCAGGGTGCAGCGCAAGCGATCGAGGACGGGGCCACACTGGCGATGTGCCTGTCGCAGACGGCGGCGCCGGACGTGCCAGAGGCGTTGCGTCGCTACGAGGCGCTGCGCCTGCCGAGGGCATCGCGGGTTCAGGGTCTCTCAGAGGGCAATAAAACGCGATTCCACCTACCCGATGGACCAGCGCAACAGGCGCGCGACGCCGAGATGGCCCGCGGCACGACCGATTGGTCATTGAAGGCAGTCGCGTGGCTTTATGGACATGACGCTGGACGACCGGAAAGCAGTCCAACCAACAACTAGGATGCGCTCTGCAGCAGTATCCGCCTGCTGACCGCATATCCGGTGGCTGGAAGCACGCCGCAGTTGCGTTTTCTCATCGCCATAGTTTATTGCCGGAGGCAGCTTCAATGACACCCGCAGCGCTCAAACCACAGGTGGACCTGGCTATGGTCGAGCAGATCGACGTGCGCGTCGGCACCATTCGGCAGGTATCCATGGTGCAGGGATCGGACAAGCTGGTAGCGCTGCAGGTCAATTTCGGGGATCACACCCGGACGATTGTCGCGGCACTAGCACTGGAACGGGACGATCCGCGCGAGATCGAGGGCCGGCAGGCATTGTTCATCGTCAATCTGCGTCCGCGCACGATGCGCGGGGTGGTGTCGGAGGGAATGCTGTTCGATATCGGATACGCCGACGGTATCAAGCCGGTACTGGCGATTCCCGAATCCGCGGTACCCGATGGGGCCAGAGCGGGCTAAGCGCGCCGCCGATCGCGCTCATAGCTCGTCGGTCCAGTAGTCCAGATGATGCCCGATGCGTGTCATGTGGCGCAGATTGCCGCCATAAGCACCGATTTTCCCGGAGTCCGGGTATTCACAGACTTCCGCCGGCATCATGGTGCTGATCGACAGGTAGGCCAGTTCGGCGTCCGAGTCGTTGACGATCTGGTGCGCGCTCTCCGGGCCTCCGGTCGGGCAACAGATGATATCGCCGGCGCGGATCGGGCGCGTCTCATCGCCATAGCGCAGCGTTCCGCTGCCCTTCACGATGAAAAACATCTCCTCCTCTCCGCGATGACTGTGGAACGGACACGAGCGTTTTCCGGGTGGAACGACATCGTAGGAATAGCCAAGGCTCTTGGCGCCCAGCAACGGACCGATACGCACCGCGTCGCATTCAAACTTGTCGCCGTTCGCGAAGTGCTCCAGCTTCAATTGGTCGATGTTTACCACCTTCGAATCAATGACACTCATCGTTCTTATCTCCACTCCTGCCGCAGGTGTTCTACTGCCCGTTGAGTGCGCCGACCAGCAGGTAGACCGCCAGCGCGACGCCGGCCGCAGCGACCACCACGTTGATGAGCGCACCCATACCGATCAGGTACCCCGATGCGACATCCCGGCCCGGCAGGGTCTTGACGAAGCGGCTGTAGCTGACGCTTGAAACCAGGGCGATGACCGCACCGAGCAGGATCAGGGCCACGCCGGTCAACAAAGAGAACAGGTGATTTCCCGGAGTCTGTGGCTCGTTGCGCAGTGCCGCCAGGAACAGACTGAAGCGCTCGATGACGAAACCGAAGCCCATCAGCGCCAGGCTGCTGCGCTGCCAGGCCAGCAGCGTACGCTCCGCGGCAAACAAAACGCGCGGATCGCCTGCAGTGGGTGGAGTGAGTGAATCGGGCATGGACGAAGCGGCCGTTGCTACGCGCTTTTGGCGGCGTTGATCGAGTTGGCTTTGGCGATCAACGCCTGTGCCATGCGGATGCTGGCGATATCGACCAGTCGTCCGTCGAGCGACACCGCACCCCGCCCCTCCTTCGCAGCCTGAGCCATCGCATCCATGATCCGGCCGGCTCTGGTGACCTCGGCTGCCGATGGCGTGAACACCTGGTTGGCCAATTCGATCTGTGAAGGATGAATCGCCCACTTGCCTTCATAGCCCAGCACCGCGGCACGATTGGCGGCGGCAACGTAGCCCTCCGGGTCATTGAAATCGCCGAATGGCCCGTCGATGGGCCGCAAGCCGTAGGCCCGGCAGGCCACCAGCATGCGCGTCTGCGCGGCGTGCCAGGGATCGGTCCAGAAGTACTGGCGGTTGCCGTCGGCATCCTTGTCGGTCAGCACCCCGGAATCCCGGTTGACCCCGCCGATGATCGTGGTACGGGCACGGGTGGATGCGGCGTAGTCCGCGACTCCAAAACTCATGGCCTCCAGGCGCCGCGATGATTGCGCGATGGTCTCTACGTTGGCCATACCAAGCGCGGTTTCTATCAGCACCTCAAACCCGATGCGCTTGTCACGCTGCTTGGCCGATTCAATCTGCGTGACCAGCATATCCACCGCGTAGACGTCCTGGGCCACGCCGACCTTGGGGATCAGGATCATGTCCAGCCGGGGACAGGCTTCCACGATGTCCACCACGTCGCGATACATGTAGTGGGTATCCAGACCGTTGATGCGCACCATCATGGTCGTTGTGCCCCAGTCGACCTCGTTGAGCCCCTGAATGATGTTCCTGCGTGCCTGCTCCTTGTCGTCCGGGGCCACGGCGTCCTCGCAATCCAGGAAAATAATGTCGGCCTTGGATTGCGCGGCCTTCTTGAACAATGCCGGATTGCTCCCGGGCACCGCCAGTTCGGAGCGATGCAACCGCGGGGTGGCCTGCTCGATGGTGGTGAAACTCATGAGAGATCGCCTCTCACGAGGCGCCGCGGCGTGCGGGATTCTTGCGCAGCACCTGAGCCACCGTGGTTCCCAGCTCGGAGGCGCTGGGCGCGACGGTCAGGCCGAACGATCGCATGGTCTCGGCCTTTTCCGCGGCGCTGTCGCCGGAAGTGGAGATGATTGCACCGGCATGGCCCATGCGTCGCCCCTTGGGCGCGGTGAGTCCGGCGACATAGCCGACCACCGGCTTGGTCATGTTCTCCTTCACCCACTTGGAGGCTTCGGCCTCCTGCGGGCCTCCGATCTCACCGATCATGACGACCGCCTCGGTCTCCGGGTCCTGCTCGAACAGCATCAGATGGTCGAGGAATGAACTGCCGTTGATCGGATCCCCGCCGATGCCAACGCTGGTGGACTGGCCTACTCCTAGGGCGTTCATCTGCGCCGCGGCTTCATATCCCAACGTTCCGGAACGCGAAACGATGCCGACATTGCCGCGCCGGTAGATGTGGCCCGGCATGATTCCCAGCATCGCCTTGCCGGCGCTGATGATGCCGGCGCAGTTGGGGCCGACCAGCATGGTGCGCCGGTCCTTCGGATAACGCATCAGGTAGCGCTTCACCCGCATCATGTCCTGCGCCGGAATGCCGTCAGTAATGGTGCACACCAGTTTCAAGCCCGCATCCGCTGCTTCCATCAGGCAATCGGCGGCGAATGCCGGCGGTACGAAGGCGAGGCTGGTAGTGGCACCCGTGGCTTCGACCGCGTCCTTGACGGTGTTGAACACCGGTCGCTCCAGGTGTCGCTGGCCGCCCTTGCCCGGTGTCACGCCACCGACGACGTTGGTGCCATAGGCGATCATTTCCCTGGCATGGAAGCTCGCCTTGCTGCCGGTGAAGCCCTGCAGAATCACCGGTGTCTTCTCGTCTATCAGGATGCTCATGGGCTCGTTGCCTGGCGGTCCACTGAACGGGCGGCGGCGACGGCTTTGCGCACCGCGTCGGCCAGGGTGTCGGCGGTGATGATCGGCAGTGCGCTGTCGGCGATGATCCTGCGGCCTTCGGTTTCATTGGTACCGGCCAGTCGCACCACCAGCGGCACTTTGATGCCGATGTCGCGCACTGCCTGGACCACGCCCTGGGCCACCCAATCGCAGCGGTTGATGCCGGCGAAGATGTTCACCAGGATGGCCTTGACGTTGCCGTCGGACAGCACCAGCTTAAACGCCTTTGCCACCCGCTCGGGCGAGGCCCCGCCGCCCACATCGAGAAAGTTCGCCGGCTCACCGCCGGCGTACTTGATGGTATCCATGGTGGCCATCGCCAGCCCGGCGCCGTTGATGATGCAACCGATGTCGCCCTCCAGGCCGACGTAATTCAAGTTGTCCTGGGAGGCTTCCGCTTCGCGCGGGTCTTCCTGCGACAGGTCGCGCATCTCGGCCACGGTTGGATGCCGGAACAACGCATTGTCGTCAAACGACATCTTGGCATCGAGCGCAATGACGCGGTCATCCGCGGTCACCACCAGCGGGTTGATCTCCACCATGCTGGCATCCAGATCGCGAAAGGCGCGGTAGGCGCCCAGAATTGCCGTCACTGCCCGACTGACCTGCTTGATGTTGAGTCCGAGTCCGAACGCGATCTCGCGCGCCTGGAACGGTTGCAGGCCCACCGCCGGTTCGACGATCACCTGCAGAATAGCTTGCGGGGACGACTTTGCGATCTCCTCGATCTCCATTCCACCCTGGGCCGAAGCGATGATCCGCACGCGTTCCGCCTTGCGGTCCAGGACCACGCCAAAGTAGATCTCGCGCTCGAATTTCTCCGCCACCTCGATATAGACCCGCTGCACGATCTTGCCCTCGGGTCCCGTCTGGCCGGTCACCAGCTTGCGGCCGAGCATGCCTTTCGCCGCGTCGTGCACCTCGTGGTAGGTCCTGCACAGCTTGATGCCGCCGGCCTTGCCGCGCGCGCCGGAATGGATCTGCGCCTTGACGGCCCAGTGCCAGCCTCCCAGCTCCGATGCGACGAACGACGCCTGGTCGGCGCTGTAAGCCACCGACCCGCGCTGGATCGGTACCCCATATCCGGACAGCAGATCTTTCGCCTGGTACTCGTGGATATCCAACCGCTCCCCCCGAAATCTCAGCGATAAACGTCACGACGGAAGGCCGCGGCGCGCAGCACCAGCGGCAGCCTGAAACGAGTATAAGCTGCGTGCAGCGACTTATGGGATGGCGATGGCCTGGGACGGCGCCGCCGGGCGCCGCGCTACCGTGCCGCGGTCACGAGGACCGGTTTATCGACGTAGATCTCGGGCAGCTCGCGCTGCAGATTGGCGATCTTCGGCAGATCGTTGAACACGATATAGGGATAGCGCGGGTTTCTGACCAGAAAATCCTGATGATAACCCTCGGCAGGATAGAAACCCTTGAGCGGATCCACGCGCGTCACGATCGGATGGCTGAACACGCGGGCCTGCTGCAACTGGGCGATATACGCCAGCGCGGTCTTCTGCTGCGACTCGTCGGCGTAGAAAATCTCCGAGCGATATTGCGTGCCCGTGTCCGGACCTTGTCGATTGAGCTCGGTCGGGTCATGGGCCACGGAAAAGAACACCCGCAGCAGGTCGGCATAGGACACCACCGCCGGATCGAAAGTAATCTGAATGGATTCGGCATGGCCGGTGGTACCGGTACTCACCGTCTCGTATTCGGCCGTTGAACGCTCGCCGCCGGAATAGCCGGCCAGCACCTTGCGCACGCCCTTGACGTGCTCGAACACACCCTGAGTGCCCCAGAAGCAGCCTCCCGCCAGAACCGCGGTCTGCAGCGTCCCGGACGGGATGCCCGCGATCCCGGCATTGACCGTAGCCGGCTGATCGGCCGCCAGCGTGAGGGCCGGCAAGCCAAGCGCGATCGCTGCCGCTAACGCGACCTGCGCCACGCGCGGGGCGATTCGGGACGTTCTTTCCTTCAACATGTCCATCTCCAGCTGGTCAATACGCTGATCGGGTCAGGCGTGCGCGACAAAATGCAGCGCCGCGGAGTTCATGCAGTAGCGCAGCCCGGTGGGTCTCGGCCCGTCGTCGAATACGTGCCCGAGGTGTGCATCGCAGCGCCGGCAGGACACCGCGGTGCGTCGCATGAACAGGCTGTCGTCCGGGCTTTCGAGCACATTGTACTTGGATATCGGCTGCCAGAAGCTCGGCCAGCCGGTGCCGGATTCAAATTTGGTGCGCGCATCGAACAACGGCGTCTCGCAGCAGATGCAGTCGTACAGGCCAGCGCCGTGCTGGTTCCACAGTGCGCCGGTGAACGGCACTTCCGTGCCGGCGTGTCGAGTGACGTCGAAGGACTGCGCCGTCAGCTGCTCGCGCCACTGCNNCCGGGATCCGCCGATGCGGATGATGCCGGCTGCTTAAGCAGAGCCAGCGTCCCGATCCCACCGAGCGACGCTGCCGTACAGTACATCAGCCGACGGCGCGTCAGGTCGATGCACCCTCGCCGATCCTCGTACAAATCATCATGACGGGCGCCCATTGGCGATACTCCTGCGTTTTCGGAAAGCCGGACGGCAAACCCCACAGCCCCTTTTTCAAGGGCTGGCATAGGTAATTTCGCCCCAGGTGGGCTAAAGGTTACAGCGGACGCGGGCCGTGGCCAGCGCCAACAG
>PKWJ01000039.1 GCA_003132025.1 Gammaproteobacteria bacterium | reverse complement strand
CGCCTGCCGCCGCCGCCGCGCCTCCTGTACCCGCCGCGCCTGCCGCCGCCGCCGCGCCTCCTGTACCCGCCGCGCCTGCCGCGCCTGCGGCGCCTGCGGTGGCTGCCGCGCCCGCTGCGCCGGTGATCAGTGAAGACAGCTTTGCGCGCGCTCACGCCGGCCCTTCGGTGCGGCGGTTTGCGCGGGAACTTGGCGTCGATCTCGGTCGCGTCAGGGGTACGGGCCAGAAGGGGCGCATCACCGACGCCGACGTCAAAGCGTTCGTCAAATCGCTGATGACCCCCGGCGCGGGCAGCACCGCCGCTGGCACCGCGCTGCCGAAGGTGAACGTGCCCGATTTCGCGCAGTTCGGGCCGATCGACATCAAACCGATCGGCCGCGTGCAGCGCATTTCCGGCTCGCGCCTGCATGCCAGCTGGGTCAACCTGCCGCACGTCACGCAGTTCGACGAAGCCGACATCACCGAGCTTGAGGCGGCGCGCCGTGCGCTCAAGGCTAAAGCCGACAGTGCCGGCATCAAACTCACCACGCTGGCATTCGTCGTGCGCGCCTGTGTCAAGGCGCTGCAGCAGTTTCCGCTATTCAATTCCTCGATCGACGCCAGCGGCGAGAACCTGGTGTTCAAGAAATACATTCACATCGGTTTCGCCGCCGACACCCCCAATGGCCTGCTGGTGCCGGTGATTCGCGACGCCGACCACAAGGACGTCTATGAGATCGCGCGGGCGCTGGCCGAGCTGTCTGCCAAGGCGCGCGACGGCAAGCTCACCGGCGCCGAGATGCAGGGCGGCAGTTTCACCATCTCGAGCCTGGGAGGCATCGGCGGCACGGCATTCACGCCGATCATCAATGCCCCGGAAGTGGCTATCCTCGGTGTATCACGTGCCAGCGTGAAGCCGGTGTACCGCGACGAGGCGTTCGTGCCGCGCACGATCCTGCCGTTGTCACTGTCGTACGATCATCGCGTGGTCGATGGCGCCAACGGCGTCCGCTTCACCAGCTATCTGGCGAAGACCCTGGCCGACGCGCACGCGCTGACCGAGGCGGTGCCGTGACCCGCGCACAGATTGTGTGTCCGGACCTGGGGGACTTTAAGGATATTCCGGTCATCGAGGTCATGGTCAAGCACGGCGACCGCATTGAACTCGAGACTCCGCTGATCACGCTGGAAACCGACAAGGCGACGATGGACGTGCCATCGACCGCTGCCGGCACGGTAGTCGAGGTGCTGGTCAGCAAGGGCAGCAAGGTGTCCAAGGGCACGCCGTTGCTGGTGGTGGAGGATGGCGCGACAGCCGCCGCCGTACAGACCAAGTCTGAACCTGCGGCTCCTGCGCCAGCCCCGGCCCCGGCCCCCGCCGCGGCGCCAGCTCCAACTCCGGCACCAGAGCCAGCTCCAGCTCCGCCACCGCCACAGCCGCCAACGCCTGCGCCAACTCCGGCGCCTTCCGCTCCAGGCGCGCCACCCGAACCGCAAACCTCGCGCCACACGCAGCTGCTGGTGCTCGGCGCCGGTCCCGGCGGCTACACGGCAGCCTTTCGCGCTGCGGATCTTGGGCTGCAGGTCACCCTGATCGAGCGCTCCGATACGCTCGGCGGCGTGTGCCTGAACGTCGGCTGCATTCCGTCCAAGGCGCTGCTGCATGCCGCGAAGGTGATCGAAGAGGCACGCGAGATGGGGGCGCACGGAATTACGTTCGGGACGCCCAAGGTGGACACCGACAAGCTGCGCGGCTGGATGGTGAACGTGATCAAGAAGCTGACCGGCGGCCTGAGCACGCTGGCCAGGCAGCGCAAAGTGGAGGTAATCCACGGCGTCGGTAAGTTCATCAGCCCGCATGTGCTCGAAGTCACCCGCGGTGGCAATCCGCAAGGCGGCAATGTGCAAAGCGGCGCCACCGAACGCATCGGTTTCGACTACTGCATCATCGCCGTGGGTTCCGAACCGATGCGCCTGCCGTTCATCCCGCAGGATCCACGCGTCATAGATTCCACCGGGGCACTGGAGGTGCTGCGAAATCCCGGCCGCTTTCTGGTGATCGGCGGCGGCATCATCGGCCTGGAAATGGCCTGCGTGTACCACGCTCTGGGCGCCAAAGTCAGCGTGGTCGAACTGACCTCGCAATTGATGCCGGGCTGCGACCCGGATCTGGTGCGCCCGCTGGAAAAGCGCATCAAGGCGCGCTACGGCGAGATCCTGCTCAACACACAGGTCACGGCCGTGACGGCTGCCAAAGATGGCTTGCAGGTCAGCTTTGCCAGCAAGGACGGCGCCAAGAGCAGCAACACCTACGACTATGTGCTGGTTGCGGTCGGCCGCACGCCGAACGGCAGGCGTATCGGTGCCGATGCAGCCGGCGTGCAGGTCGATGAACGCGGGTACATCCCCAGCGACCGGCAGCTGCGCACCAGCGTGCCGCATATCTTTGCCATTGGCGATGTCCGCGGCCAGCCGATGCTAGCGCACAAGGCGAGCCACGAGGCTAAAGTCGCGGCCGAAGTGGCGGCAGGTCACAAGAGTTCGTTCGACGCCCGCGTCATTCCCTCCGTGGCCTACACCGACCCCGAGGTCGCCTGGGTGGGACTGACTGAAAGCGCAGCCAAGGCGCAAAACATCAACATCGGGAAGGGCGTTTTTCCCTGGGCTGCCAGCGGCCGTTCGCTGTCGATCGGCCGCGATGAGGGGTTCACCAAACTGATCTTCGATCCGGAATCGAACCGCCTGCTCGGCGGCGGGATCGTGGGAACCAATGCCGGTGAGCTGATCGCCGAGGTTGCGCTCGCAATCGAGATGGGCGCCGACGCGGCGGACATCGGCCTGACGGTACACGCGCATCCGACGCTGTCGGAGACGGTAGCATTCGCGGCCGAAGCCTTCGACGGCACGCTGACCGACCTGTACATGCCGAAGAAGCGCTGACACCGCACGGCGGAGCGACCACGGGCGATCGTCCGTACCAACGTTTACTGACTTCATAAGGCCGGCAGGTCACGCACGCGCAACCGATAGGCTGGCGCACAAGAGACAGAGGAAATCCTACGAACAAGGCTGCAATGTGGATGAGCATTGGATCGCAAGATTCCTGCTGCTACCTGCCCAGGTTATTGACAGCGATCGAATCCACGACGCGCGCTCCGCCGGCGGCTTGCACCGCGACCGACTCCGCCAGCTGGCGCTCCAGATCGGTGTCGACCAGGCCGTACAGATACACCACGTGATCCAGTGCCTGCGCGCGCACTGAATTTGGAGCCTCCAATGCCGGATACAGCTCCAACTGCGCTTCAACCCTGGCCGTAATGCCGGCGTCGCCGGGGCAGCCGCGCCAGCCGCACTTGTCGAAGGTGGCGCAGCCGGATTGCGCGCCCAATGCGGCAAACAACAGCATCGACAGGTGGATTCGTCTCGCCGTGCTCATGTGGCGCTTGCTCCTACCGGGACTTCGGCCGGCTGCGGGAATCTGACACGAAATCGACTGCCGCTTCCGGAGGTGCTTTCCACCTCGATTTCGGCGCCGTGAGCGCTGCAGATCGAACGCACGATCGACAGCCCAAGGCCGGCGCCGCCCTCGTCACGTGAATGCGCTGCATCGACGCGGTAGAAACGATCGAACACCCGCGCTAGTGACTCGGGCGGGATGCCGATGCCGCTGTCGAATACCTCGAGCAGTCCGAAGCCCTCGTGCTGCCGCGTCGTCACACCGACGACCCCGCCGCGTGGCGTGAATTTAATCGCGTTATCGAGAAGATTCACTATCACCTGCTTCAATCGGCGAGCGTCGCCGCGCACCGTCACCGGTGCCAGCGCAGAAGCCTGCAGTTGCACGCCGCGGTCATCGGCGACCAGCCGCATGTGCTCGATCGTGCCGGCCGCGAGCTCGCCCAGATTCACATCGGCCCATTCGCGCCGTGCGTCGCCGGCATCCAGTCGCGACAGCACCAGCAGCCCCGATACCAGATATTCAAGACGCGCGACTTCCTCCAGCACGCTGCCGATGCGCTCGCCAACTTCGCTGCCGCCGGGCTCGCGAGCCATCGCTTCCTGGAGCTCGCCTTTGATGATCGTCAATGGAGTGCGCAGCTCGTGCGAGGCATCGGCCAAAAACCGGCGCGAGATGGCAACCGAATCCCGCAGGCGGCTGAGCATGTTATTCAGGGAAGTTGACAGCCGTTGCAGCGCGTCGCCGGTGGCTGCCACCGGCAGTCGCGCTTCCAGATTCAGGACGCTGATCCGCTCGGCGGTCTGGGCCATGCGCTCGACCGGCTGCAGGGCGCGCTGCACCAGCAGATAACCGCCGCCGGCAGCACACACCACCAGTACCGGCAACATCACTGCAAGCAGGCGCAGCAGGCGATGCTGCAAGGCTTCGATGGGCCCGAGCGCCGTTCCGAGTTCGATCAGATACTTGCCCGATGCGGCCTCGACCGGCGTCATGCTGATCATCATCTGCCCGGCGGCGGTTGCGATCGGACGCACCGCCACCGCGGCTGGCCAGGCGTCGGTTTGGAGCGGCACCAGGGCAGGATCGAAGCTGCGGTCCGCTGGCACTCCGGCGCGATACACCAGGCTTGCGGGGGCGCGGGTGACGCGCACGAAGCGGTTGTTGAATTCCGGTGCCACCCGGGTTTCGATCGCCTCGGCAACAGCGCTATCCGCGACATCCGCCGGCGCCTGCGCGAGGATCTGCTGCACCTGGACCGAGCGCCGTCGCAGCGAATCGCGCAGCGTGGAGCGCAGATACTGCTCCAGTCCGTACGACAGCCCGGCGCCCACCAGCGCGAATGTGGCACTCAGCAGCAGCGCGTACCAGACCGTGAGCCGGAACGCGAGCGAGCGGTGATTCATTCCTGGCCCGGATCGCACACCCGGCCGGCCTCGCGGATGCAGTAGCCCACTCCACGCACCGTGTGGATCAGTTGGACCGCGAACGGCTCGTCGATCTTGCGACGCAGGTAGCGCACATAGACATCCACGATGTTGGTCACCCCCTCGAAACTCTGATCCCACACGTGTTCGAGAATCATAGTGCGCGAGAACACCCGATCGACGGACGACATCAGGTATTCAAGCACGGCGAATTCCTTGGCGGTCAACTCGATGCGCTTGCCCGCGCGACGTACCTGTTGCGTGAGCCGGTTGAGCTCAAGATCGGCGATCCGCAGTATGTCGGTACGCTCAACCGGCGTGCGGCGCATCAGCGCCTTGACGCGGACCAGCAATTCGGCAAAGTCGAACGGCTTGGTCAGGTAGTCATCGGCGCCGGCCTCGAAGTGCTCGACCTTGTCTTCCGTGGCATCGCGAGCGGTCAGTACCAGCACCGGCAGCGTCGCCCGGGTGCGGCGTACGTGTCGCAGCAGCTCGCTGCCGCTCAGCTGCGGCAGCATGAGATCGAGTATCAGCAGATCGTACTGATAGGTGTCCAGGTAGCGCCGACCCTCCAGCCCGTCGCCGGCGATGTCGACCGCGAAGCGCTCCGCGCGCAGGCCGCGGGCCACGAAATCTGCCAGCTTGGGGTCGTCCTCGACGATCAGGAGGCGCATGCGCCGGGGAGAGCTGCGAGGGGCAGGCGACCATCGGACGGCATTCGGTTTGTCATCAGACTGTAATACTTCCGTCGCCATCATGTCATGCAGGCAAAACACACTGCACGCGCTCCGGCGTAGCGCGGCGGTAGAGCCAGTCGTTGCGGGGCCGGCGCCGTTGCCATCATCCACGTGTGTCCGCAGCGCGAGGGTGATTATTTTTTCAGCGCCGGTCAATCACCATCGGATCATCCTGATGTGCCTCGCAATCGAGCGGGTCAACGTCGGAAATCCGGGGGCGCCGACCGATCGAATCCGGCAACCATTTCAGGAGCAAGGAGTGAGCAAGTTGTTAAGTAGGCTGATGGTGACCTTGGGCGCGGTGGTTCTGGCCTGCGGCGCGACGAGCCGGGGGCACGCGGATGACATTTCCGGTGCCGGCGCAACCTTCCCCTACCCGATCTATGCCAAATGGGCTGAAGCCTACAAACAGCAGACCGGCATAGGACTGAACTACCAGTCGATAGGTTCCGGCGGCGGAATCAAGCAGATCGAGGCCGGCACCGTTACCTTCGGCGCTTCCGATAAGCCACTTGAAGCGGCGGACCTGAAACAAAACGGGCTGGTGCAGTGGCCAATGATCATCGGCGGCGTGGTCCCGGTAGTGAACATTCCGGGCATCAAGCCGGGCGATCTGATCCTCGACGGGCCGACCATTGCGGCGATCTACCTGGGGGACATCAGCCGCTGGAATGACCCGGCGATCCAGAAGCTCAATCCGAAGCTGAGTCTGCCCAAGCTCGACATCGCGCCGGTGTACCGTTCGGACGGCTCGGGCACGAATTTCCTGTTTACCAACTATCTGTCGAAGGTGAGTCCGGGTTTCTCGCAGAAAATCGGCGCCAATACCTCGGTGCAGTGGCCGGTAGGCATCGGAGCCAAGGGCAACGAGGGGGTCGCGAACCAGACGGCGCAGACCGGGGGTGCAATTGGTTACGTCGAGTTCGCGTACGTCAAGCAGACCGGCATGACCTACACCAGAATGCTCAACCATGACGGCAAATACGTGGTGCCGGAAGCCAAAGCTTTTCAGGCCGCCGCCGCCAATGCCGACTGGGCCAAGGCGGAAGGCTACTACCTGATCCTGACCGACCAGCCGGGCAGCGACAGCTGGCCGATTACCGGTGCCAGTTTCATCCTGATGCATACCGACAGCAAGGACGCACAGACGGTGGCGGCGCTCAAGTTCTTCGACTGGGCCTACAAGAGCGGCCAGAAAATGGCTGAAGACCTGGATTACGTGCCGCTGCCGGACAAGGTTACCAAGCTGGTGCAAGCGACCTGGCTGCAGTCGCTCAAGGTGAACGGCAAGCCGGCCTGGCCTGCCAGATAAGCCGGGCGGGACTTTAATTTCGGGGAGGGCGGGCGAGACAGTGTCGTCGATCACGATTCCATACCATCCGCAGCTCAGGCGCGAAGCGCGCGCCGAATGGTTGTTTCGCGGGCTGACGGTGGCCTCGGCGGCGCTGGTGCTGATCATTCTGGCCGGCGTGCTGATGGCGTTGTGCGTTGGCGGCTGGCCGGCGCTGAGAACCTTCCGCTTCGGCTTCCTCACCCACGAAGTCTGGAATCCGGTCACCGATCAATTCGGCGCCCTGGCGCCGCTCTATGGCACCGTGATTACCTCACTGATCGCCATGCTGATCGCAGTACCACTGGCGTTCGGCATCGCCGTGTTCCTGACCGAAACCTGCCCGCTGTGGTTGCGGGCGCCGATTGCGAGCTGCATCGAATTGCTGGCCGCCGTGCCCAGCATCGTATTCGGCATCTGGGGCCTGTTCGTGCTGGCGCCGGTATTGCAGCACTCGGTGCAGCCGTGGCTGATCGACACCTTCGGCGATCTGCCCTGGCTCGGCAAATTGTTCCGCGGGCCACCGTACGGTATTGGTCTCATGACCGCCGGCCTGGTGCTGGCGGTGATGGTGTTGCCATTCATTACCTCGGTGATGCGCGAAGTGTTTCTGGCGACCCCGCGCTCGCTCAAGGAAGCGGCCTACGGTCTTGGCGCGACGCAGTGGGAAGTGGTCTGGGACGTGGTGCTGTCGAACTCGCGCGCCGGGATCATCGGCGGCATCATGCTCGGGCTCGGGCGCGCGCTCGGGGAGACCATGGCGGTGACCTTCGTGGTGGGCAACGCGCATCGGATCTCCACCTCATTGCTCGCCCCGGGGACCACGATCTCGGCCAGCATCGCCAACGAATTCACCGAGGCGGTGGGCACGCTCTACACTTCCTCGCTGATCGCACTCGGCCTGCTGCTGTTCGTGCTGACCTTTACCATCATCGCTGCGGCGCGGCTGTTGCTGATGCAGATCGAACGCCGCGGAGCGCGCGTATGAGCAGCATCAGGGGACGCAAGATCACCGCGACGCTGGCGCTCGGAGCCTCGGGCGTCGCCACCATGATCGGCCTGGCATTCCTGGCGGCGATTCTATGGACACTGTTCTCACGCGGCCTCGGCGGCCTGTCCTGGGACGTGTTCAGCCAGACCACGCCGGCGCCCGGAAGCAGCGGCGGATTGCTGAATGCGATCTACGGCAGCCTGGTGATGACGCTGCTGGGCGTGTTGATCGGCGGCCCGATCGGCATCCTCGCGGCCACCTACCTGTCCGAGTACGGGCGTACCGCACGGCTGTCCACGGTCATCCGGTTCATCAACGACGTGCTGCTGAGCGCCCCTTCGATTGTGATCGGCCTGTTCGTCTACACGATGATGGTGGTGCCGATGGGCCACTTCTCGGCGCTCGCCGGCGCCGTGTCGCTCGCCATCATCGTCATCCCAGTCACGGTGCGCACGGCCGAGGACATGCTGCGGTTGATTCCGCAGAGCATGCGCCATGGCTCGGCGGCACTGGGGGCTCAGCCCTGGCGAACCATCACCAGCATCGTCTACCCGGCGGCGCGCAGCGGTTTGCTGACCGGTGTGCTGCTGGCACTGGCGCGCGTCAGCGGCGAGACCGCGCCATTGCTGTTCACGGCGCTGAACAACCAATTCTGGAACGCGAATCTGAACCAGCCGATGGCGAACCTGCCGGTGGTGATCTTTCAGTTTGCCACCAGCCCGTACAAGAACTGGCAGTCACTGGCCTGGGCCGGGGCCCTGCTGATCACGCTGTTCGTGCTGTTCCTGAGCATCATCGCTCGGTTGATCTCCGGCATGTTCGGTGCGCGGGAGAACCGGGTGGAGTAGGCGAGGCGATGGCGACGATGGTTACTATAGCTTAAAAGACACATAATAAAAGCTTAATAATGTCGATGTACAATTGAGAGTGTTTCCTAAATACAACAGTTTAAGGACGAGGATTAACCAATGACTAGCGAACACGCGCTTTCTGGAGCGGGGACAGTGGGAGTCCGCGGCAGACGCGCCGGCACCCTTAAGGCTGCATCCGTCCTTGCGATACTCGCGGCAGCAACGGTGGCTCAGGCGCAGAACGTCGGTCCTGCCCCGGCCAACAACGGCGGCGACGACAGCCTGACCTGGAAAGGCATCACGCTGTACGGCATCGTGGACATCGGCCTGCAGTACCAGTCGCACGGTGCCCCGATCAGCGATTACTTTCCGCCCGGCTCGGAAGAGATCATCCAGAAGAATTCCAACAAGACGGTTCTTGGGTTTACACCCAGCAATCTGAGCCAGTCGCGGGTCGGCCTGTCGGGCAAAGAGCCGCTGATCGACGGCTGGTCGGCGGTATTTCGGATGGAGACGTTCTTCAACCCGCAATCCGGCGATATCTCTGACGGCCTGAAGTCGCTGGCTCTGAACAACGGCAAAGCCGCGGCCGCACAGAACACCGGCGTCGATACCAGTGTTGCAGGTCAGATCTTCCAGCAGGCTTACGCCGGCTTCAGCTCCCCGACTTTTGGCCAGCTGACCTTCGGCCGCCAGAACACGATCTTTGCGGACGGCATTGCCAAGTACGACCCGATGGGTGCGGCTCAGGCGTTCTCGCTGATCGGCTTCTCGGGCACCGCCGCGGGCGGCGGCGATACCGAGGATCGCCGCCTCGACTCCTCATTGAAGTATGTCCTGTCGTCCCACGGCATCCACCTGGGAGCGCAGTACAAGTTCAACGGCAGCCACGGCGCGGCTGACACCGCCTTCGAGGCTGAGGTGGGCGGCGAGTACGCCGGCCTGTCGGTCGATGCGTACTACCTTAACGTCAAGGATGCCGTCTCCGCCTCCTCACTCAGTGCGGCACAGGTGGCGGACCTGACGACCGTTGCCGTTGGTAACACGGCCTTCGGTTACCCGGTAGGCAACTCCCTGTCGGGCACGATTTCAGACAACACGACCTATGCCATCCTGGCGATGTATGACTTCGGTGCCCCAAAGATCTACGGCGGCTATGAGCATATCCAGTACGCGAATCCGACCGACCCGCTGACGCCGGGCTACATCGATGAAGGCGGCTATATCCTGGCGTTCGTCAATACGCAGGTCGGCGCCGACTCGACCTACGCCAACGACAAGGACCTGCAAATCTACTGGGCCGGCGTCAAATACGTGTTTACCCCGAGATTCGAGCTGACCGCGGCCTACTACGGCATCAAGCAGAACAGCTACGCCACCGGCGCCAATGCCGGCTGTTCGACCAACAAGGCCGGCAACTGCAGCGGCACGGAAAACGTCTACTCACTAGCGGGTGTGCTGCACATGAGCAAGCGCTTCGATGGTTATGCCGGAGTGATGTACAGCCAGGTATCCGGCGGCTTGTCCAGCGGCTTTCTGAATACCTCCACCGTCGTGCCGACGATCGGCGTGCGCTTCAAGTTCTAAGTAATCCGACGCGCAGGCGCATCCGGTCTCATGGCTCTGACTGCAGGGCCATGAGATCGCGCGCTGCGGGCGCTGCTGCTCCTCACAGCCGGCGCAGCCGCTCGAGATAGACCGCGTCCTCGGCGTCGCGACCGGCGCGCTGCGCATCCCACAGGACACTGGCCAGCACCTCAATCATGCGGTGCTCGGCGGCGTGCTCGGATGTCGAGTTCGCCATCAGCCGTCGGTGAATTGCGGCAATTCCGGCCGGACGGTTGGTGCTGAGCTGCTCGCGCAGCGCCAGATGCAGACCCATATGCAGGAACGGATTGTCGCGCCCGCCCTGCGCCGGAAAGTCCTGCTGCAAGGCCGCGTCGCTTTGCAGCAGTGGCTGGTATTCGGGATGTGCCGCGATCACATCGGCAATCTGTGCCTCGAGCGCCTGCATCGGTACGCGTTCGCGCCATTTGCGCCAGGCCTCGCGCCAGGTGGCGCGCAGCGCATCGCGGCTGTGGTCGGCAAATAGCGTCACGGCGGGGTCTTATCCGGGTATTCGCACCAGCGCGCGATCGTACAGTGCGGACAGTCGGGTACCCGCGCCTTGCACACGTAGCGACCGTGCAGGATCAGCCAATGATGCGCGTGCTGCATGAATTCCGCCGGAATGACCCGCAGCAGTTCATCCTCCACCACGCGCGGGTTGGCGCCGCGCGCCAGCCCGGTGCGGTTGGCGACCCGGAATACGTGCGTGTCGACCGCCAGCGTGGGCTCGCCAAAAGCCACGTTGAGCACTACGTTCGCGGTCTTGCGTCCCACACCGGGCAACGACTCGAGGTCTTCGCGCACGCGCGGCACCTGACCGTGTAAACGCTTCACCAGGATCCTGCTGGTGGCCATGATGTTTTGCGCCTTGGCGTTGTACAGGCCGATGGTACGGATGTAACGCTTGAGGCCTGCCAGGCCCAGATTCAGTATCCCGTGCGGCGTGCGTGCCTTGCGGAACAGGGCGCGCGTCGCAAGATTGACGCCTTTGTCGGTCGCCTGCGCCGACAGGATTACCGCGACCAGCAGCTCGAACGCCGAGCGGTAGTGCAGCTCGGATTGGGGGGAAGGATTTGCGGAGCGCAGTTGCTCAAAAATGCGGCGGACGTGTTCGGGACTCATCGCGATCGCGCCACGTCGGGCGTGGACGCGAAGCGTTTGCGCTCGGCCAGCAGTACCGAGCGCTCGAGGGCGCCGCGCTGCACGCGGGCGCGGTGCGCCTCGTAGCGGCTGCGGTTTTCGGCCGGCGCCGGCGCAGGGTCCCCCGCGGCGCGCGGCTGCATGACGATGCAGTCAACCGGGCAACTGACAATGCACAGCTCGCAACCGGTACAGGCGCGCTCGAACACGGTGTGCAGGTAGCGCCGGGCGCCGATAATCGCATCTACCGGGCATGCGGGCAGGCAGCGGGCGCAGCCGATACAGGCTGCCTCGTCGATCCAGGCGACGCCCGCATCCGCATCGCTGCCGCAGGCCGGGTCGAGCGGCAACACCTCACGCCCGAGCAGCCCTGCGAGTGCGCCGATCGTGGCTGCGCCACCGGGCGGACAGCGATTGATCGGAACCCGGGCGTCGTCAACCAGCGCCTGGGCATACGGGCGGCAGCCATCGTAGCCACAGCGCGTACATTGCGTCTGCGGCAGTAAGGCCTCGATGCAATCTACCGTAGTCACCGGCACTGGCGCGCTCCTGCATCCGGCGGCTCACTTGTGGCTTGCCGCCAGAATGCCCTGTTTGGTCAATTCCGGCACCAGCACGCGGCTGATCTCATCCGTGGTGCGCTGGGTCGAGCTCAGATCGACGCTGCGTGTGATGCCGGTCCAGATCAGTTTGCCGCCGCCGGCGTCCACGGTAAAGATATCGGTCTGGTAGTCGGCGCGGTATTCGGTTTCCACGTAGCCGGGGCCATAGACCGTGTCCCAGTAGCCGAAGTAGCGCCAGCGCCAACCAAAGCCGACGCCAGCGTAGCCCGGCATGTAGTAGTTGCGCTGGCTGGCACTGACGAAGTGCGTCGCCATGACGCCGTCGAAGCCTTCATGGCTGGCGGTCGCGGCAAGTTGGTCGGCAGCCGGCGCCTTGTCGGGAAATACCTGGTAGGAGGGGGTCGCCTGGACGCCCTCATGGGTCAGCGCTGCGACCATGCCGTCCTCCCACACGCGCCGACGGCCCTGGTCTTTTTGCACCCCGACCACCAGCACCTTGTGCAACGCGGGTCCGCTGTAGGCCGGATCCTTCCATCGATCGACCAGCGAGGTGTTGACGCAGGCGCTCAAGCCCAGCAGTAGCACTGTTGCGAATAATGCGCCGGCCGCTCGGGCGCAGGCGCGACTGACGCTAGAAGTATGCATGGAGAGTCTCTCCTGATGGCAATATGGCGCCACAATATTCATTTTGACCGGGTAGCGAGCCTGGATGTTCCGCAATCTCACGCCCGTCGTCAGGGCGCTTCTGATCACCAATTTCATCGTTTATGGCCTGCAATGGTTGACAGACGGTCAGCTCGAGAACGCGTTCGCGCTCTGGCCGCTGGGCCCGCCGGGCTGCTTGGAGTGCCACCCGTTCGAGCCGTGGCAGCTCGTGACCTATGCGTTCCTCCACTCCCAGGTCACCATCATGCACCTGGCCGGCAACATGTTCGCGCTGTTCATATTCGGCCCGGACGTCGAACGTGTACTCGGTGCCGGGCGCTTCACGCTCTATTATTTTGCCTGTGTGATCGGCGCGGCGCTGACCCAGTTGTGGGTGGCGCACTCGCTCTATCCGGAGCCGTACCCGACCCTCGGGGCTTCAGGCGGCATCTTCGGACTGCTGCTGTTCTACGGCATGACGTTTCCGCACCGGCGGGTGCTGCTGATATTTCCGCCGATTCCGATGCCCGCCTGGCTGTTCGTGACGCTGTACGGCATCCTGGAACTGTCGCTGGGCGTGTTCGGAACCGCCCAGGGCGTGGCGCATTTTGCCCACCTGGGCGGCATGGCGACCGGCTACGCGCTGATCCTGTACTGGCGCAGTCGCTACCGCCCACGCTGAGCGGATCAAGCGGCCGCGCTAGCGGCGGCTACGTGACCTTCATGCCCGGTTCGGCACCCGAGTCGGGCGCCAGCAGGAATGCCGCGCTGGCATCCGACTCACTGCCTGCGCACAGCACCATGCCCTGCGAAACACCGAAGCGCATCTTGCGCGGCGCCAGATTGGCGATCATTACCACCAGTCGGCCGGTGAGCTGCTCCGGCCGGTAGGCGGCGCGGATGCCGGAGAATACCGTGCGCTGTTCGCCCCCCAGGTCCAGCGTCAGGCGCAGCAGCTTGTCGGAGCCTGGCACCAGCTCCGCCGCGGCAACGCGCGCGACGCGCAGGTCGAGTTTTGCGAACTCATCGATGCCGACGCTGGCGGGGGCGCTGGCAGGTGCTTCGCCGGAAGCCGCTGCCAGTGGCGGCGCGATCAATGCGGCCACCGCTTGCGGGTTCAGGCGCGTCGCCAGCGGCTGATAGCGGGCGATAGGCTGCGCCAGCAGCGGCGTTGCGATGGCGTTCCAGTCGCCGATTCGCGTGCCAAGAAACGCCGCCGCGGCCTGCGCCATGTGCGGCAACACAGGGGCCAGGTAGCTCATCAACACGCGAAACAGATTCAAGCCCTGGGTGGCGATGGCGCGCACATCCTCGGCGCGCGCCGGATTCTTGGCGAGCGTCCAGGGCTTGTGCTGATCGACGTAGCGATTGGCGCGATCGGCCAGCTCCATGATCTCGCGCATGGCGGCCGAGTAGTCCCGCGATTCGTACAGTGCCGCGATGCGCTCGCCGGCGGCGGTGAATTCATCGTAAAGCGCGGGCTCGGGCAGCGCGGCCGCAAGCCCGCCGCCGCCGCGCTCGATGAAACCCGCGCAGCGGCTGGCGATATTCACCAGCTTGCCTACCAGGTCGGAATTGGTGCGCGCCACGAAGTCGTCGAGGCTGAAATCGATGTCCTCGATGCCGCTGCTGAGCTTGGCGGCGAAGTAGTAGCGCAACGGCTCGGGCGGCAGGAGCTCGAGGAAGCGCTGCGCGGTGATGAAGGTGCCGCGCGACTTGGACATCTTCTGGCCGTTGATGGTCAGGAAGCCGTGCACGAACACGCCGCTCGGCCGGCGCAGGCCGGCGCCATACAGCACCGCGGGCCAGAACAGCGTATGAAAATAGCTGATGTCCTTGCCGATGAAGTGGTACAGCTCGCTGCTGGTTTCCGACTCCCAGTAGTCAGCGAACGAGGCGGCGTGCGCGGCGCGCCAGGCCTCGAAGCTGGCGATGTAGCCGATCGGAGCATCGAACCACACGTAGAAGAATTTTCCCGGGGCGTCCGGGATCTCGATGCCAAAATACGGCGCGTCGCGCGAGATGTCCCAGTCCTGCAGGCCGGCCTCGAACCATTCGGCCAGCTTCGCGCGCACCGCGGGCTGCAGGCTGCCGCCGGCGACGTATTCGCGCAGCATGGTATCGAAAGCGCCCAGCTTGAAGAACAGGTGCTCGGATTCGCGCCACACCGGCGTGGTCTGGCTGAGAGTAGAGATCGGGTCGATGAGTTCGGCCGGGGTATAGGTGGAGCCGCAGACTTCGCAGCTGTCGCCGTACTGGTCGGGGGATTTGCAGCGCGGGCAGGTGCCGCGTACATAGCGGTCCGGCAGGAAGATCCCGGCCTGCTCGTCGTAGGCCTGGCGCACCGCGCGGCGCGCGATAAAGCCGCCGTCGCGCACCCTGTCATACAACAGGCGCGTCAGCTGCACGTTCTCCGCCGAATGGGTGCTGTGGAACTGGTCCAGGCCGATCAGAAACCCGGCCAGATCGCGCCGGTGCTCCTCGGCGCTACGCGCGATAAGGCTCTCGGGAGTGATGCCCTCCTGCTGCGCCCGGATCATGATCGGCGTGCCATGCGCGTCCTCGGCGCAGCAGTAGATGCAGTCATGGCCGCGCATTTTCTGGAAGCGCACCCAGATATCGGTCTGCACCGCCTCCATGATGTAGCCCAGGTGGAGCGGGGCGTTGGCGTAGGGCAGGGCGCTGGTGACGAGGATTTTTCGTGACATGTCTGGGGGCGATCGCAAAAGACGCATTATCGCACGCGCCATGAATTCATGGCGCTATCGGCCACGGGTGAGCCGGCAGCGGGTTCGCCGCCTTCAGGCCTGATCTTTGAACGGCTCGAATTTGGCCTTGTTGATGGCCTTTTTATAAGCCTCGGCGCCACTGACGGCACCGCTGTCGAGTAGCGCCTGGATCGCGCTGTCCATGGTACGCATGCCAAACGCGCCGCCGGTCTGCATGGTGTTTTCCAGCTGGTCGAGCTTGCCCTGACGGATCAGGTTGGCGGTGGCCGGCGTGTTGATCAGGATCTCCATCGCCGCCACGCGGCCACTGCCATCGGCTTTCTTCAGCAGTTGCTGCGACATCACGCCGCGCAGCGAGGTCGACAACATGGTGCGCACGTGCGACTGCTTGTCGGACGGAAAGGCGTTCACCAGGCGGTCGACCGTGGGGCCGGCGCCGTTGGTGTGCAGCGTACCCATCACCAGGATGCCCATCTCGGCGGCGGTGACCGCCATGCTCATGGTCTCCAGATCGCGCAACTCGCCGACCAGAATAACGTCGGGATCTTCGCGCAGGGCGGAGTGCAGTGCAGCCGCGAAGCTCGGGGCGTGCACCCCGATCTCGCGCTGGCTGATCAGGCAGTTGCGGCGCGCATGGACGAATTCGATCGGATCCTCGACCGTGAGGATGTGGCCCTTGATGCGCTTGTTGATGTCGTCGATCATCGCCGCCAGCGAGGTCGACTTGCCCGAGCCGGTCTTGCCGGTCACCAGGATGAGCCCGCTGACCGCATGACACAGCTGGCGCACCGCCTGTGGCATATCGAGTTGGTCGAGCGTGAGCGCCTGCGATGGAATGGCACGGAACACCGCCCCCATGCCGTTCAGCTGGCGCATGACGTTGACTCGAAAGCGGCCCTTGCCCTCGAGCGTGTAGGCGAAATCGGCGCCGTCCTTGCTGTCGAAGCGCTCGATCGCCTTGCGCGGCATGATCTCGTACAGCGTTTCCTTGGTGAATTCCGGCGTCAGCGGCTCGCCGCGCAGCGGCGAGAGCTCGCCGTTCATGCGGATGCGCGGCGGATCGGCGGCGATGAAATGCAGGTCCGAGCCGCGCCGCTTCAGGACGTCCTCCAGGAATTGATCGATCTGCGCCATGGTGCGAAAGTTCCGGTCTTGATCGTCAGCTGCCGGTCTGCTGCGTCGTCAGCGTGCTGTCCATGCGCGGCAGGATGCTGGTATCGGTAACGAATTTCTGGAACAGCCGCTTGTCCGTGGCGTAGACATAGGCGTCATCCGGGTCGATCTCGCGTGCGTTCAGCGCCTGCAGCAATGCCTGGTCGAACATCTGCATGCCGAATTCACGCCCCATCTGCAGCTGGCTCGGGATCTGGTGCGTCTGGTCAGTGGTGATCAGCTTGGCGATGGCCTTGGTCATGATCATGATCTCGACCACCGCCTTGCGGCCGCGGCCCTCGTTGGTCTTGACCAGGATCTGGGTCACGACCGCCAGCAGACTCTGCGACAGGAAACTCTTGGTCTGCTCGCGCTCCTCGGCCGGCAGCGCGTCGATCAGCCGGTCGATGGTCTTGACGGCACTGGTGGTGTGCAGCGTGCCCAGCACCAGATGTCCGGTCTCGGCGGCGGTCATCGCCATGCGGATGGTCTCGGCGTCGCGCAACTCGCCGACCAGGATCACGTCCGGATCTTCGCGCATCGCCGCCCGTACCCCTTCCGCAAAACTCGGGATATGGGTGCCGAGTTCGCGCTGAATGATCTGGCTGGATTTGCTGCGGTGGACGAATTCAATCGGATCTTCAAGGCTGATGATGTTGAGCCGGCGTGTGGAATTGAGCAGATCGATCATTGCCGCCAGCGTGGTGGACTTGCCGGTGCCGGTCGAGCCGGTCACCAGGATCATGCCCTGGTGATAGTCACATAACTTGGTAACCACGGCCGGCAGTCCGAGCTTGACCAGGCTTGGAATATCGGATGGTATCGAGCGGAAAGTCGCGCCGACGCCGGTGTCCTTGCGGAACACATTGACCCGGAAGCGGCCGCCCTCGGCCGACACGTAGGAGAAGTCCAGGTCGTTGCCGCGTGTGAAGTAGTCCTGCTGGTTCGGCGTCAGCACTTCCGTGATATAGCTTTCCAGTTCGGTGTCGCGCAGATCGCGGAACTTGATCGGCACCAGATCGCCGTTCATGCGCAGCATCGGCGGCACACCCACCGCCAGGTGGATGTCCGAGCAGCCCTGCTGGGTGCCAAGTTTCAGGAACGCATCAATGCGCGCCATGTGGCTCTTTCCTCACGGTTTTTAGGGGCTAGCCTGCCATCAAGACCAAGAGCTATACGCCCTAAGCGGGGCCCTATCAACGGCTCGCGGCTTGAACCTTGATCCAGCGCACGTCCCGGGTCGGATATAGGCCGCGGCAGCGGTCCGCAGCCGCCGACCGACGATGCGCTGTAGTGCCGCCAAGTTTACAGGAACCGCTCCAGCGCTCCGCGGTATTCTTCCATGGTCTGGAAGCGCTTGGCCTTATCCACTGCCATCGCCTTGACCACGCACTCGGCCAGATTGGCCGACAGCGTCGGGTTGATTTCCTGCGGTGCGCGCGCCTTGCCCTGCACGTGCTGGTACATCACCGCCATGTGATCGCCGCGCGAATAGGGCGGGATGCCGGTCAGCATTTCGTACATCATCACGCCCAGCGCGTAGACATCGGCGCGTTCATCGACTTTACGGCCCAGGATCTGCTCCGGCGCCATGTACTTGGGTGAGCCGATCACGTAGCCGGTCTTGGTGAGTTGGGTATCGCCCTCGCGCTGAGCCGCAGCGACACCGAAGTCCACGATCTTGAGCAGGCCCTCATCGTTGATCAGCACGTTCGCCGGCTTGAGATCGCGGTGCACGATGCCGACCTGGTGTGCGACCGTCATGCCGGTGGCGATGTCGATGCCGAACTGCAGCGCACGTTTGAGCTCCAGCGGCTTCTCGTTGACGATCTCGGCGCCGAGCGTGTGCGAGGGAAAGAACTCCATCGAGATGGCGTACAGCCCCTGGATATAGAGGAAATCGTAGATGCGGATCACGTTGCGATGCGTGATCTTGCGCGAGTAGCGCAGCTCATGCACGAAGCGCTTCATGATTTCCTCGTCCTGCGCCACGTTCGGGTTGAGGAATTTCAGGATCAGGCGCTCATCCACCACAGTGTCTTCCATCAGCAACACGGTGCCGAATGCGCCGCGGCCGATGCGTTCGATGTATTTGTAGCGTCCTTCGATGATGTCGCCGGGCGTGAGCGTGTTGATGTCGAGCTTCGGCGCGCTCGAATTGGCGACCTGCTGCACCACCTTGGCGACATCGCGTTCCGGGATCAGCAGCGTGCGCGCCGGCTCCACCGGCCGCGCCGGCCGGCCGGGGTGCGTGCTGGCAGCCGGCGACACTGCGGTGGCCGCCGTCACACCCGAGGAGAAGCGCACTTCCAGCTCGGTCATGGCCCGCACCGCGGCGCGCGCCACGGTAGCATCCGGATTCACCGACTGGGCCTGCAACTGCGCCCGGATCTGGTCCGCGCGCGGCTCATCCGCCAGACGCGCCAGCGCCTGGATGGTCTCGATGCGGATTTCCTTCTCCTCGCGATTGAGCATCGGCGTCAGCAGGTCGAGCGATTTCTCGTCGCCGAGCTTGCCGATTGCACGCACCACCACCGGCATCGCTTTTGCATTGGCACTGCGCAGCATTTCGTACAATCGCGGCACGGCGCGCTTGCTGCCGATTTCCGCCAGCGCGTCGACCGCGCGTTCACTGACCCACCAATCGGCGTCCTTGGTGGCCTCGATTAGATGATTGATTGCGCGCTCGTCCTTGGTCTGGTTGAGGATCTCGATCGCCGCCCGCCGCAGGTCCTCGTCCTTGTCACGCACCAGCTCCAGCACCGCGTCGATGACTTTCGGGCCGCCGATTTTGCCGAGGGCGTCGCCGGCGCGGCTGCGCACCCACCAGTCGTCATCCTTGATCGCTTCCAGCAGATATTTCACCGAACGCGCATCACCGACCTCGTTGAGCACCTCGACCGCGGCCCGGCGTGACTGCTCATTTTCATCCTTGAGCACCGGAACCAGGTGGCGAATCGTTTCCGGATCGCGCGCGCGCTGCAGCACTTCGACCGCGCGGTTCTGTACCTCGATTTCCGGGTCGCGCAGCAATGCGCACACCCGTGCGACTTCGATCGGGCCGTCCATTTTTGCCAGTGCAGCAAGCGCGGCAGAACGGATCATCTTGTTGTTGTCGCCGAGCTGGCCCTGCAGCGCGCGCTGCACTTCGGGTTTGTTGAACCGCGCCAGGACGGTGATGATGTGCAGCCGTGCGATCGGATCCTTGCCCTGCAGGCGGCTGATGAGTTCCGGCAGCGCCGACTCGTCGGCAGCTTCGGCGACGATGCGAAACAGCGCCGCCTTCTCGTTCGCTTCCTGCGCGTAGGCCGCGGTCAGCAGCTCGCGGATGGAAAAGCGCGTGCGCTGACCGTTGATGACGTCGAGCAGGGCCGATTTGGCGATGCCCGGGGTGGCCAGCGCGTCGAGCAGCAGGTTGGGCGGATAGCCGCGGCTGCTGGTCAGCGCCCAGCCGACGCCGGCGATCGACCGCGGGCTGCCCTGGACCAGCGCCTGAACGTATTTCGGGAACGTCTTGGCGGTCGCGAGCGTCGCCAGGACGTCGACGAAGGCCACCGTGGCGTGCTTGTCGGCTTCCGGAAGTGCCGCGATGACGGCGTCGATCGCACCCGGCCCGGCTTCCTTGAGCTTGGCAATGGCCTTCTGCGTTTCCGGGCCCATGAGATTGGTCGACGACTTGATCTGCTCGATCAGCCGGTCGGCACGCAGGTTGGTGAAAAAACTCATTCCGCCGTGTTAATGTTGTTGTAGGGGTCGCCGCTACCGCGGCCCTTCGCCCACAATTTCCAATGGCCAGGTGGTTCCAAGCAAGCTGGGATTATGCCATGTTTGCCCAGCGCGACGGCCGTTCTTGCCAGTTCCGGGGTGATAGTTTCCATGGCGATTTCCGAGGCTAGCGTACGCGCGGCCCTTGAAAAATTTGTCGATCCATACCTGCGCCAGACTCTGCAGCAAGCTCAAGCGGTGCGGGCCGTGGAGCTGGACGCCGACCGGGTACTGGCAAAAATTGAACTCGGCTATCCCACCATTGGCTATACGCACACGCTGCAATCGGCGCTGCAGCGACACCTGGCTGCAGCCGGTCTGGGCGTGGAACTGACGCTCGAGCTCGCCAGCCACATTGTGCCTCACGCCGTACAACGTAACCTCAAGCCCCTCGCTGGCGTGAAGAATATCGTGGCCGTCGCGAGCGGCAAGGGCGGAGTTGGCAAATCCACCGTTGCGGTAAACCTGGCCCTGGCGTGGGCGGCGGCCGGCGCACAGGTGGGCATCCTGGATGCCGACATCTACGGGCCCAGCCAGCCGCTGATGCTGGGGCTGGTCGGCCAGCACCCGAGTTCCCCGGACGGCAAGCACATCCGGCCGCTGCAGGCCCACGGCCTTGCGGCCATGTCGATCGGTTTCCTGGTCGATCCGGCGCAAGCCGTGGTCTGGCGGGGCCCGATGGTGACGCAGGCACTGTCGCAGCTGCTGACCGACACCGATTGGGGCGAACTCGACTACCTGGTGGTGGATATGCCCCCGGGTACCGGCGATATCCAGCTCACGCTGTCGCAGCGCGTGCCGGTGGCGGGCGCGATTATTGTTACCACGCCGCAGGATATCGCACTCGCCGATGCGCGCAAGGGGCTGGCGATGTTCGAAAAAGTCTCGGTGCCGGTGCTTGGAATCATCGAAAACATGAGCCTGCACGTGTGCTCGAATTGCGGCCACATCGACCACATTTTCGGCGCCGGCGGCGGAGCGCGCCTGGCCGCAGAATACGGCGTGACACTGCTGGGCGAGTTGCCGCTGGACGCGAGAATCCGCGAGGAGGCCGACGGCGGCCGTCCGACCGTGGTGGCGCAGCCCGGCAGCGCGCGCGCGCAGGCCTACATCGAAGCCAGCCGGCATGCTGCCGCCGCGCTGGCGCTGCGTGCGCGCGATCGCAGTGCGCTGTTCCCGAAGATCGTGGTGGAAGACAGCTGAAGGCCGATAGGCATGAGCATAAAATCTGACAACTGGATCCGGCGCATGGCGCGCGAGCACCGGCTGATCGAACCGTTCGAGCCGGGCCAGGTGCGCGAAAGCGCGGCCGGGCGGGTGATCTCATACGGCACATCGAGCTACGGCTACGATGTACGCTGCGCGCCCGACTTCAAGATCTTCACCAACATTAATTCAACCATCGTCGACCCCAAGCGATTCGACGAGAAGAGCTTCGTCGATCTTTCAGCGGACGTGTGTATTATTCCGCCTAATTCGTTCGCGCTGGCGCGCACCGTGGAATACTTCCGAATCCCGCGCAATGTGCTGGTCGTATGTCTCGGAAAGTGTGTAACGGGTGACACACGTGTGGTGGATGCCGAGACCGGGGCCTACGTCCCAATCACCGAGATGCGCTTTGGGAAAACGACCTTGGCGCTCGACGGCTGGCAGCTCAAGCCGGCGAAAGTCTCCGCCTTTATTCCACAGGGCAGAAAAGAGGCATTCGAGCTGCGCACCCGCGCAGGACTGCGCATCCGGGCGACGGCCACGCACCCGTTTCGCATGCTCAACGGCTGGCGGGCGCTGGCTGATCTGCGCCCGGGCGACCGTATCGCTGCGGCCCGCAATATTCCGGTATTCGGCAAGACCGCAATTCCCGACTGGGAGGCGACTCTTCTCGGGTTGATGATTTCAGAAGGTCAGTGCGACGCGCCTGGACATAGCCCGACATTCACTTCCGGTGATCCCGCATTAGTCCGTCTGTTGGAGGAAGCCGTTGCCGCTTCCGGCATGGGCGCGGTTACTTTTAAAGGGCGCTTCGGCTATCGCCTGGTCAACCATCGCGGCCGCGGCGGCAGGCATGAAACCAATCGTGCTCGGTCCTGGCTGAAGAGCTACCGCTTGAATGTAAAGTCGGGCGAGAAATTCGTTCCGCAATCAATCTTTATGGCGCCTGAGCAATCCGTACGGCTCTTTCTACAGGCGCTGTTCGGCGGCGACGGGGGACTGTTCGTCTCAGGCGAGTCAATATTTCTCGAGTACTATTCCAAGTCGCGCCGCCTGATCGAGGATGTGCACCATCTGTTGCTGAGGTTTGGAATTTTTTCGCTGATGCGGGAAAAGACCACCGCATTCGGTACCCCGGCCTGTGCGATCCAGATCACGGACAAGATCCAGATACAGCGTTTTGCGGACAAAATCGGCTTCCCGTCGGATTCAATAAAGCAGCGGCGCCTCGAAATGGAAGCGCTGCCGATGATTCGCGCCAAGCCGTGGCGTCGCAGCAATTTCGATACGCTGCCGCCGCAGGCGTGGCGCATATCAGGGGCCGCCGCCCGCGTCGGCGGCACGAGTCTGAACGTGCTCGCTATCCACCCCACGGAGCAATCGGTGCCGATGGCGGCGGCGGCGCGCGTGGCAAGGAGAACCGGCGACCTATACGTCGATCCGCTCACTCGCGGTCCGGTGTGGGACGTGGTCCAGACCATCGAACCCGTGGGAATGGAAGAGGTGTTCGATATCTCAGTGCCGAATCTGCACAACTTCGTCGCCAATGATCTGGTCGTACACAATTCGACGTACGCACGTTGCGGTGTGATAGTCAATGTGACGCCTTTGGAACCCGAGTGGGAAGGCCACGTCACGCTCGAGTTTTCCAATACTACAACGCTGCCGGCGAAGATCTACGCGAACGAAGGCGTCGCACAAATGCTGTTCTTCGAATCGGACGAAGTGTGCGAGACCTCGTACGCCGATCGCGGCGGCAAGTACCAGGGACAGCGAGGCGTCACGCTGCCGAAGGCCTGACGGCGTCAGTCGCGCCTGACGCTGAGGATATCCATGGTCCATTCGACGCTGTCAACGCGCTTCTGCTCGATCCGCAGCGGCAGATAACCCATGGAAGGCGCGCACCAGAAGCGCGTCACGCGCGGTGAACCTACGTGCTGGCTGCTGTAGATGACGGTGTCGATCCGACCCAGGGCAGTGGCGATCGCCTCTGAACCCTCCCGCTGGTAGCGGTACGCCCGGGTCGAATTCTTGTCGATCATCGACACCTGCTCGGGCGTGCGGCCGCGCAGCAACTCGACCATCATTGCGATCTGCACCGACAGGTCATCCTGAATGCCGGGCTTGATCGGCATGTCGACCGGCACGCCTTCGTACACGCCGCTGGCGCGACCGGTGCTCCAGTCGAACGTGACGTCGGCATCGTGATCGGCACCGCCGCCGTCGGCCTTGAAGCTCAGCGGTTGCACGCCCTGGTTGGTGATGCGCAGCGTGCTGCGAAATGCCGGCCGCATCGGATACAGATAACCCAGGCCACGCGGCTCGCTGGTCGAGCTGTAGACCCAGGTATCGCCGGCATGATGTTCGAGCTTGAGCCTGGAGACCGCTACCGTGGCACCGTGCCAGCTCCAGGCATACGAAGCTTCGAAGGGCTGCAGGTCCTCCGCCGCTGCAATCGTCGCGGCGGCCGGCCCGGAAGTCGCGACCGCCGCGACCAGCACGCGCAGCACCGACGCGACGGTGCGCGCCGCGCGCGCCGCACTCATGCTTCGATAACCACGCCGCGCTCGCCGTGCCTGACGGTACCGATGACCATAGCATGCTCGCCGGCCTGTTGCAGCACCCGCAGCGCCTCGGCGGCATCGTCACTGGCCACCAGCACGACCATGCCGATACCGCAGTTGAAGGTGCGATGCATCTCGCCGTCGTCGATCGCGCCGGTGCGTGCGAGCCAGTCGAACACCGGCTGCCGCGGCCAGCAGCGACGCTGCAGTACCACCTCCAGGCCGGCACGTAGTACTCGCGGGATGTTGTCGGTCAGGCCACCGCCGGTGATATGCGCCAGCGCATGCACCGGCAGCACGCTGATCAGCTTCAACAGCGACTTCACGTAGATACGCGTCGGCGTCAGCAGCAGGTCGAACAGCGCTTGGTCTGCGAGTTGCGTCGCGGAGGTGGCACCGGCGACGCCGATCAGCTTGCGGATCAGCGAATATCCGTTCGAGTGCGGGCCCGAGGAGGCAAGGCCGATGACCGCATCGCCGGCGCCGACGCGGCTGCCATCGATGATGTCATCCTTCTCGACCACGCCGACACAAAAGCCGGCAAGATCGTAGTCCTCGCCCTGGTACATGCCGGGCATCTCGGCGGTTTCCCCGCCTACCAGTGCCGCCCCGGCCTGTACGCAGCCTTCGACGATGCCGCTGATGACGCTGGCGGCGATGTCGACGTTGAGGCGTCCGGTCGCATAGTAATCCAGGAAAAACAGGGGTTCTGCTCCCTGCACGACGACGTCGTTGGCGCACATCGCCACCAGGTCGATACCTATCGCATCGTGGCGCCCGGTCTCGATCGCAAGGCGCAGCTTGGTGCCGACGCCGTCGGTACCGGAGACCAGCACCGGCCGGCGGTAGCGGCCCAGCGGCAGCTCGACCATGGCGCCAAAGCCGCCGATGCCCGCCAGCACCTCGGGGCGCGTGCTGCGTTTGACCAGCGGCTTGATACGCTCGACCAGGGCATCGCCAGCGTCGATATCGACTCCGGCGTCACGATATGTATAGCTGTGCGGCTTGCTCATGGATAGCGCTTCGCAGTTTGGCCGCGGTGCGCGCAGCGGTCTCGCCAGCACGTTATAGTAGCCGAGGGAGTCGTAGAAGAATGCACCGCCGTTGCGATTTTTTTCGGTCCTGTGCCCGATGGGCACTGATCCTGGCCTGTGTCGGATTTGACGCGCACGCTGCCCAGGTGGTGCCCTCGCTCTATGGCGCGGTCGTTTCCGATAGCGATGCCCAGCAGGCAGGCCAGGATGCAATGCGCCAGGTGCTGGTGCTCGACTACCAATATCAGGCCGGTCGGTAGCCCGTCGCCATGCGTCATCTGCCGAATTTAATCTGCCTGTTGCGCATCGTGCTGGTGTGGCCGATCGTGGTGTCGATCGCCCACGCGCAATATCCGCTGACGCTGCTGCTGTTTTTTATCGCGGCGATGAGCGATGGCCTGGACGGTTACCTGGCCAAGCGATTCAACTGGACCTCGGAGCTGGGTAAGCTGCTCGATCCGCTGGCGGACAAACTGCTGCTCGTGGGGGTGTTCCTGGTCGCCACCTGGTATGGCCTGATTCCACGCTGGCTGACGATCGCCGCGGTTGGCCGGGATGTGCTCATCCTGCTCGGCTCGATCGCTTTTCACTTCGGCTGGGGCCCGCTCAAGGGCCGTCCCATGATCAGCAGCAAGATCAACACGCTGCTACAGCTGCTCTATGTGCTCGCGATCGTGGCCCACGCCGGCTACGGCTTTCCGCCGCAGAGCGTGCTGGACGCGCTCGCCTGGCTGACCCTGGCCACGGTGCTGATCAGCGGCGTCGCCTACGTGCTCGAGTTCACGCGGCTCGCACTGCACGCGGCGCGCGCCTGAAACCGAGCCGCGCAACGTTGCAGGGACGGCCGCCGTGAAGCAATTGCCCCTGGCCATGCGGCTGCGCGAGCGCGCCGTGTTCGACAGTTTCGTACCCGGAGCAAATGCTGCGGCAGTGGAACAGCTGCGAGCGCTGGCACGCGGCGCATCGGCCGGCGCTTACTGGCTGTCCGGGCCGCAGGGAGTCGGCAAGACTCATCTGCTGCAGGCGACCTGCGCCTTGGCGAGGAGCGCCGGCGCCGACACGGCTTACCTGCCGCTGTCGCAGCTGCTGGCCTTGGGCCCGGAGACGCTCGAGGGCTGGCACAGCGTGCGCGTGGCGGCGGTAGACGATGTGGCGGCAATCGCCGGCCGGCGCGACTGGGAGCAGGCGATGTTCCGGCTGTATCGCGAACTCGAGGAGCACGGCGCGGCGTTGCTCGCAGCCGCCGCGGCGCCGCCGTTGCTGCTGAAGTTTTCGCTGCCGGACCTGGCGTCGCGTTTCGCTGCCGCCACGCTGCTGCCGCTGCGGGTGCTCGATGAGGGCCAGCAACGCGAGGCGTTGCGGCTGCGGGCGCACGCGCGCGGGCTGGAGCTGCCGGAGGAGAGCGCGTTGTACCTGCAGCGTCGGTTCCGGCGCGACCTGGCGACGCTGTACGAACTGCTCGATGCGATCGATGAGGCCGCGCTGCAGGCGCAGCGGCGCCTCACGGTGCCGTTCATCCGCCAGGTGCTCGGCCAGCGCTCTCCGCCCGCGCCAGAGTGACCGCGAGCTGGGCCACTCGTTTGCCGAGTGCCTGGGCAAGCACTCGCTCATCCTCGGTCAGCCCATGCTGTACGCCCGCCACGTGCGAGGCCCCGTAGGGTGAACCTCCCGCGCGCGTGGTCGACAGCGCCCGCTCGGTGTAGGGCAATCCGACCAGCAGCATTCCGTGATGCAACAGCGGCAGCATCATCGACAGCAGCGTGGTCTCCTGTCCGCCATGCATGGTCTGGGTAGCAGTGAAAACGGCGGCAGGCTTACCGGCGAGCGAACCGTCGAGCCAGAGACTCGCGGTCGAATCCAGGAAATACTTCAACGGCGCGGCCATATTACCGAAGCGCGTGGGGCTGCCGAGCATCAGTGCATCGGCGCGCCGCAGTTCCTCCAGGGTGGCGAACGGCGGGCCCTGATCGGGAACTGCCCGGGGCGCAGCCTCGCTGCTGGCAGTTACCGCGGGCACAGTGCGCAGGGTGGCGCTCGCCCCGGAGATGGATTCGATGCCGCGACATGCCTGCCGAGCCAGCTCGGCGGTGCTGCCGTCGCGCGAGTAATACACCACGAGTATTTCGCTCATCGGCGGCAGTCTAACCGCTAATGCCGCCGGCAATGCAGGCGGCGTGAGAGCCGTTGACCGCGCGCGCCCGGCCGGGAAATCATGCGCCATGGGCGCAGATTCGCAATCGACGGTGCGACCGGTGGCCCGGCGCTGCCTGGTGTCCGGTCGCGTGCAGGGCGTCTATTACCGTGCCAGTGCCCAGCAGCGCGCCCGCGCCGCCGGCATCGCCGGCCATGCGCGCAATCTCGAGGATGGGCGGGTCGAGGTGCTGGCCTACGGCGATGAACGGCTGGTGCTGGAGTTCATCGACTGGCTATGGGTTGGCCCATCGGCCGCCAAAGTCACGCAAGTGATTGTGGAAGTCATCGAGCTGCACCCTGAGCTGCGGCCGGTGGATTTCATGACGGCTTGACCGGTGTGCGGCCCAGATCATCGGCGCCGTGCCAGTAGGTGGTCCAGCGCACGATCACGCGGTCGGGATAATCGCGCCGCCCGATGCTGCCGTTATAGCGCTCCAGCGCGCGGCGCACGTCGCGATGTTCGCTGTCCAGATAAAAGCGCAGTATCGCGCAGCCCATGTGCAGGTTGGCTGCGATGCGCGTGAGTTCGTAGCGGCGCATGCCCAGCTGCTCGGGCCAGAACGGCATCACCTGCATCAGCCCGACCGCCCCGGCACTGGAGACCGCCCAACGATCAAACCCGCTTTCGACATCGAGCACCGCCATCACCAGTCCGGGCGGCAGCACGCTCGCGCCGGAGCGATGCGTCTCGCAGTACACGGTCTGCAGGATCTCCAGCCGCTCCTTGTCATCCTTGACGTAGCGGCGCAGCTTCGGCTCCATCAACGTGTACCAGACCGCGGAATCGTACTTATCGGCGAAGCACTGCGCCTGGACGATCGCCTGCTGCACCACCTCGCGCAGTTCCGGATCGCTCTGCGCGGGGACGCCTGGCGCTGCCGCGAGCGCCTGCGGGGCCATCGACATCGCCGCGAGCAGCGCCAGCACCAGCGGCCCGAGATGACGCCTGGTTTCCATGGCCCGGCCTTCAGACTGGCGAGGCAAACTGCAGGCGCGAACGGATGAACTCGAGGGCAGCCTGCTGCGGGACGTCCACGCTGTCAGTGCTGCGGCGATGACGGTATTCGAGCGTGCCGGCTTCGAGGCCGCGCTCGCCGACGATCACGCGATGCGGAATGCCCAGCAGCTCAGCGTCCGCGAACTTGACCCCGGGACGGGCATCGCGATCGTCATACAGTACCTCGACGCCGGCAGCGCCGAGCTCGGCATAGAGCGCCTCGGCCGCTGCCCGCACGCGTGGCGACTTCTGTAGATTGAGCGCCACCAGGTACACGGTGAACGGCGCAATAGGATCCGGCCAGATGATTCCCCGCTGATCGTGATTCTGCTCGATCGCGGCTGCGACGATGCGCGTTACACCGATGCCATAACAGCCCATCAGCATCTGCGTGGGATTGCCGGCTTCATCCAGCACCGTGGCATTCATGGCGGCACTGTATTTACATCCGAGCTGAAAGATATGACCGACCTCGATGCCGCGCACGATCTGCAGCCGGCCGTTACCGGAGGGACTGGGATCGCCCGCCACGACGTTGCGCAGATCCGCAGCCGCAGGCGCAGGCAGGTCCCGGCCCCAGTTCGTGCCGGTAAAGTGCTGATCCTCGACATTGGCTCCGCAGACAAAGTCGGCCATCGCCAGTGCGGCGTGATCGGCATAGACACGCACGCCCGTCAGACCGATGGGACCGACCGATCCGGGCCGGGAGCCGGTCGCGGCCTGCACCGCGGCGGCGCTCGCCATGCGCAGCGGGTTGGCAATGCCGGGTAGCTTTTGCGCCTTGACCGCATTGAGATCGTGATCGCCACGCAGCAACAGCGCTACCGGCGTGCCATCGTCGCCAGCCACGATCAAGGTTTTCAGGCAGCGCGAGGCGGGAATCCCGAGCAGCGTACTGAGCTGCTCGATGGTGTGCGCGCCGGGGGTAGGTATACGGGCGAGCGGCTCCGCCGGCGGCGCGCGCGGCGCCGTCGGTGGCAGCGCCGGCGCCAGCTCGACGTTGGCGGCGAAATCGTCGGCATCGGAAATCGCGATCGCATCTTCACCGGAGGCGGCCAGCACCTGGAATTCCTCGGACGCGCTGCCGCCGATGGCGCCGGTGTCGGCCTGCACGGTACGAAAATTCAGCCCCATGCGCTGGAACATGCGAGTGTAGGCAGCTCGCATCGCGGCGTAGCCTTCCGCCAGCGATCGCTCATCCACGTGGAACGAATAAGCGTCCTTCATGATGAATTCGCGCGCGCGCATGACGCCAAAGCGCGGCCGCACCTCGTCGCGGAACTTGAGCTGGATCTGATAAAAGTTGACCGGCAGTTGGCGATAACTCTTGATCTCGCGCCGCGCGATATCGGTGATCACCTCCTCGTGCGTGGGCCCGAACACGAAGTCGCGCTGGTGCCGATCCTTCAGGCGCAGCAATTCGGGGCCGTATTCGGCCCAGCGTCCCGATTCCTGCCACAGTTCGGCCGGCTGGATCGCCGGCATCAGCAGCTCGAAGGCGCCGGCCCGGTTCATCTCCTCGCGCACGATGCCCTCGACCTTGCGCAGCGCCCGCAGGCCGAGCGGTAGCCAGCTGTAGATTCCGGCCGCGACGCGCCGGATCATCCCGGCGCGCAGCATCAGCTGGTGGCTGATGACCTCAGCCTCGGACGGCGTTTCCTTGACGGTGTTGATTGGGTATTGCGATAGGCGCATGAAGCGAGCGGGGCGGTGGCATAAAAATGCAATGCTAACAGAAGGGTTAGTGCGGGTTGATGCGGTTGGTTGTGACCTTGAGGGACTCACCCTATGATGCCAATCCTCATGGATCCCGACAGCCCGCCCGTACGCCGTCAGTCGCGCGGTATCTACCTGCTGCCCAATCTGCTGACGACCGGTTGCCTGTTTTCCGGTTTCTACGCGATCGTCGCCGCGATCGACGGCAACTTCGAACGCGCCGGCGTGGCGGTGTTCATCGCCATGATCTTTGACGGGCTTGACGGGCGCGTGGCGCGACTGACCAGCACTGAAACCGCATTCGGCAAGGAATACGACAGCCTGGCCGACATGGTGGCATTCGGCGTCGCGCCGGCGATCGTGTCCTATCAATGGGGCGTGGCCCGCATCGCCGAGTATGGCAAGGCCTGGTATCGATTCGGCTGGCTGGCGGCGTTTTTCTACGCCGTGGCGGCCGCGCTGCGGCTGGCAAAATTCGGCTCCCGGGTGCAGGACAAGCGCTATTTCGAGGGCCTGCCGAGCCCATCGGCCGCGGCCGTGGTGGCGGCATTCCTGTGGATGTCGAGCGAATGGCGCGAGCCCGGTCTGCCCGGATTGATACTCGCCTTCATGATCACCGCGGCCGCCGGCGCGCTGATGGTGTGCCGCTTTTCCTATTCGAGCTTCAAGGGTTTCGACCTGACGCGGCCGGTGCGCTTCATCTGGCTGGTTGGTGTGGCGTTGATCTTCATCGTCATCGCCCCGGCGCCGGCGATCGTGCTGCTCGCCATCTTCGGCGGCTATGCGCTGTGGTCGCCGGTGGTGTGGGTCTGGCGGCGCGTGCGGCGCTCGAAGCGGATGGAGCGCAAAGCGCCCGTGGATGGCGCCCCGTGAACCTGCGCGAGCAGTATCTGGAGGCCTTGGGGGTGGAGCTGTGGACGCCGCGGCTGCGAGCGGCCGCGCCGGCGCCCGAGGAGCCAGCGCCGCCGCCGGCCTGCCAAACAGAGACTCAGCCTTCCGGGGTAGAGCGGGCGGATGGGGCGGCGTGGGAGGCGCTGCGGGGCGAGGTTAGCGGCTGTACCCGCTGCGAGCTGTCCAAGACTCGTACCCAGACGGTGTTTGGCGTCGGTAACCGGCGCGCCGAGTTAATGGTCATCGGCGAGGCGCCGGGCGCGGACGAAGACCTGCAGGGCGAGCCGTTCGTGGGGCGCGCGGGGCAACTGCTCAATTCGATGCTGCGGGCCATGGGCACCCCGCGCGACACGGTGTACATCGCCAATGTGCTCAAGTGCCGGCCGCCGGGNNGTGGGCCGTATCGCGGCGCAAAACCTGTTGGCTACGGACACCCCGATCGGGCGCCTGCGTGGTCAGGTACACCGCTTCGGCACGCGTGCCACGCCGCTGATCGTGACCTACCATCCGGCCTATCTGCTGCGCAGCCCGAGCGAGAAGCGAAAGTCCTGGGGCGATCTGAAATTTGTCCGTGCCGAACTGGCCCGCCTGCGTGCGGCCGGCGGCGCCGTCAACCGGGGGACTTGATGGCCTGCAACGCGAAGCGTAAGTAGTCCGTCCATGGCGGTGGTGCGACAAGAGGCGATCGGGATGCCCGGGCTCGATATCCGCAGCATGCAGGAGGCGGACATCGCCGGGGTGCTGCGCATTGAGCGGGCTTCCTATGCCTTTCCCTGGACCGAGGGGATTTTCCGCGACTGCCTGCGGGTCAATTACACCTGCCGCGTCGCCGAGATCGGTGTGGTGCCGGTCGCCTATGCGATCCTGAGCGTCGCGGCCGGTGAAGCCCATCTGCTCAACCTGTGTGTCGCCGAGGCCTACCGCTGCCGCGGTATCGGGCGGCGCCTGCTGGCCCACCTGCTGCTGGCTGCCGGCAATGCCGGGGCCGGGGAAGCGTTCCTGGAAGCGCGTCCCTCCAATACGTCCGCCATCCGTCTCTATCAATCGCTGGGATTTACGCAGATCGGCATGCGGCGCGGCTACTATCAGGCCACGGACGGGCGCGAAGATGCGATCGTCCTCAAGCGCCGCATCGATTAGAATCGCGCGCCCTTCACCTCAAGACCACCAGCAATTCGTCATGACTGCGCTCGAGCAGGAAATCGCGCGGCGGCGCACTTTTGCCATTATTTCGCACCCGGATGCCGGCAAGACCACCTTGACCGAGAAGCTGCTGCTGTTCGGCGGCGCGATCGCGATGGCGGGAACGGTCAAGGGCCGCAAGGCCGCGCGCCACGCAACCTCGGACTGGATGCGCCTGGAACAGCAGCGTGGCATCTCGGTGACCAGCTCGGTGATGCAGTTTCCGTACCGTGATCACATCATCAACCTGCTTGATACCCCGGGGCATGAGGATTTCTCCGAAGACACCTACCGCACCCTGACCGCGGTCGATTCGGCGCTGATGGTGATCGACTGTGCCAAGGGAGTGGAAGAACGCACCATCAAGTTGATGGAAGTCTGCCGACTGCGCGACACGCCGATCATGACCTTCATCAACAAGCTTGATCGCGACGGCCGCGCGCCAATCGAGCTGCTGGATGAGATCGAGCGCGTGCTGAAGATTCAGACCGCCCCGATCACCTGGCCAATCGGCATGGGGCGCGAGCTAAAGGGCATCTACCACCTGCTGGAGGACCGCATCTACGTCTATGAGGCGGGCGAGCGCGGCCGCGTCGGCGGCAACCGCGTGATCGAGGGCCTGGGCTCGAGCGCGGCGCGCGCACTGTTTGGGGACGACGCGGCCAGCCTGGCGGCCGAAATCGAGCTGGTGCGCGGTGCCACCGCCGCCTTCGATCCCGAGAGCTATCGCGCCGGACGCCAGACCCCGGTGCTGTTCGGCTCGGCGATCAGCAACTTTGGCGTCGAGGAGCTGCTGCGCGCGTTCGTCACCAATGCGCCGGCGCCGCTGCCGCGTGTGTGCCTCGAGCGCAGTGTGCGGGCGGACGAACCGAAGCTCAGCGGCTTCGTGTTCAAGATCCAGGCCAACATGGATCCGGGACATCGCGATCGCATCGCCTTCATGCGGCTGTGCTCCGGCCGCTACCAGCGCGGCATGCGCATCCGGCATGTGCGGCTCGACAAGGAGCTCAGGGTAGCCGACGCGCTGACCTTCATGGCCGCCGACCGCACCCAGGCCGAGGAAGCCTACGCCGGTGATATCGTCGGCCTGCACAACCACGGCACCATCAACATTGGCGACAGCTTCAGCGAGGGCGAGCCGCTGCACTTCACCGGCATACCGAATTTCGCCCCCGAGATCTTCCGCCGCGCGGTACTGAAGGATCCGCTGCGCATGAAGGCGCTGGCCAAGGGACTGGACCAGCTGTGCGAGGAGGGGGCGACGCAGCTGTTCCGGCCGCTGCGCAACGCCGACCTGATCCTGGGCGCAGTCGGCCAGCTGCAGTTCGAAGTGGTCGCGTTCCGGCTGCAGGACGAATACAACGTGCAGTGCGTATTCGACAACATCGCCGTGCACACGGCACGCTGGGTGAGTGCGGCCGATCGGGTTAAGCTCGAGGAGTTCAGGGTCAAGGCCTATGAACACCTGGCGTTCGATCATGGCGGTGCGCTGGTATATCTGGCGCCTTCGCGCGTGAACCTGCAGCTGACCCAGGAGCGCTGGCCGGACATCGGGTTCCATGCGACGCGCGAACATCTGGTGGAATAGCCGCTGGGAAAACCCCACCGGGAGCACAGGTTGAGTTCGAAACGTGCCGCCCAATGGGCCTGGGCTCTGACCGCCTGGGCCAACCACGCTTTTGCCACCACCGTGCTGGTCGGTTTCTTTCCGATTTTCTTCGACCAGTACTGGGCCGCGAAGCTGCCGGGCACGACCTCGACGTTTTACCTCGGCCTGACTAATTCCAGTGCCGCTTTCATCGTGATGCTGCTGGCTCCCTGGCTGGGCGCGCTGTCCGATCGGCGCGGGGAGAAAAAGCTCTGGTTCGGAATCTGGAGCGCGGTTGGCGCGCTGGCGACCGCGGCGCTGTGCCTCATTGGCGCCGGCCACTGGGGCTGGGCACTGGCCGTGTTCGGGCTCGGATCCATAGGCTTCTTCGCCGGCTCCTCGTTTCAGGACGCCCTGATCGTGCAGGTGGCAGATGCGCACCAGACCAACCGCGTGTCGTCGCTCGGCTTTGCGCTCGGATATCTGGGAGGCGGCCTGATCTTCCTGTTGAACGTGCTGCTGGTGAAATATCCGCACTGGTTTCACGTCGCCGACGCCAGCACCGCGATCCGCATCGCGTTCGTGGATGTCGCGCTGTGGTGGATCGTGTTCTCGCTGCCGCTGTTCCGCTACGTGCACGAAGCCGCGCCGACTGCCATCGCGACCGGTTGGCGTGAACTGTGGCACACGCTGCGCGCGGTGCTGCGCGACCGGCCGGTATTGAACTTCCTGCTGGCCTACTGGCTGTACATCGATGCCATTGGAACGCTGCAGCAGATGGCGGTGGATTTCGGCATCAAGCTCGGTTTTTCGTCCAACGCGCTGATCCAGGCGCTGTTGCTGGTGCAGTTCGTGTCGTTCCCGAGCGCGCTGCTGTTCGGCCGGCTCGGAGATCGCATCGGCACGCGGCGCGCAATCTATCTGGGTCTGGCGGTGTTCGTGGCGCTGACCTGCTTTGCCTATTTCATCCAGAACGAACGCCAGTTCTACATTCTGGCCGCGGTCGTAGGCACGGTGCAGGGCGGCGTGCAGGCGCTGTCGCGTTCCTACTTCGCGCGCCTGATTCCGCGCGAACGCGCCGGCGAATACTTCGGCTTCTACAATATGCTGGCCAAATTCGCGGCGGTGCTCGGTCCGCTGGCGATGGGCGTGGTTGCCATCGCCACCGGCAATCAGCGCCTGTCGATCCTGGTGCTCGAGGTGTTCTTCATCGGCGGTGCGCTGCTGCTGGCGCGGGTGCGCGACCCGGACGCGGTGCGATAGTCGCCCGGCCGGTGCCGCAGCCGCAGCAACCGCACGGCGCGCCGAAACTGCTCCAGCTGCGCGGCACCGGGCGCCGGCCCGTAGCGCAGTCGCGCGTAACGCCGCGCTAACGCAGCGAGCGTGGCCGACAGCTCGGGGTGGGCGCGGCCGACGCGCGCGGCGTAATCGGTTGGGCACTCGTACGCGGCGCGCGGTGGGGCAAGGCGCCGCAATTTTTTCTCCAGCGCGTGCCAGCTGCGGCTCAGGCCGTCGTCGGAGCCAGGCTGCGCGCGCGGGCGCAGCCCCCAGGCGATCAGCGCCAACCAGATGCCCGCGCCCGCGGCCAGCAGCAGCGCCAGCGCCTGCAGATCGTGATTCCTGATACCGAGCCGGCCGAGCAGGCCGAGCTGCCTGGCGAAATTGAAGCCGATGAATTCGTCCTGCCACCAGGCGCTAAGCCCCTGCCAGGCCTGCACGGTGTTTACGATCCAGGGCGAGTTAAGCAGCAGGCGCCCGCCTGCGGCTGCGGTGGGCAGCAGATCGTCAAGTTCTTCCGTCAGGCGTCCCGGCGCCACGACCGCCGTCGGATCTATCCGTATCCAGCCCCGACCGTCGAGCCAAACTTCGGCCCAGGCGTGGGCGTCGGACTGGGTGATGTACAGGTATTCACCGTAGCGATTCCAGATGCCGCCCAGATAGCCGGTCACCACCCGGGCCGGCACCCCACCGGCGCGCATCAACATGACAAAGGCCGAAGCGTAGTGACCGCAAAATCCCTGGCGCGTGCGGAACAGCAGGTCATCGACCGAATCGAGATTCAGCAGCGGCGGTTCGCGCGTGTAACTGAAGTCGCCGCTACGAAGATAATCGAGTACCGCGTCTACATAGGCGCGATCGCCGTGCGCGCCGGCTCGCAGTGACTGCGCCAGCTCGACGCTGCGAGGATTGCGGCCTGGCGGTAACTGCAGATCCAGTCGCCGCACGGCCGCCGACAGTGGCTCGTCAGTGCGATGCTGCAGGTAGGACTGCAGTCGGTAGCTGACGGCACGGCTCACGGGCGCCGGGTCGATCAGCTGGTAGTCGAAGTTCGGGTATGCGTTCGGCAGCGTGTCCGGCACGCCCTGCGGCAGTTCCAGCGCGATCAGAATGTTGTGCTGGGTCGGCTCCAGTGTGATTTCGTAGTCGTAGACGGGGCCCTGAAACTGCAGGGGCGGCGCGCGCCCCAGGTCGGGGCGAAGGCGGCGCCAGGTGTAGCCGTCGAAGTGGTGCAACACCGGCCCGCGCCAGTAGCGCTGCGCCGCCGGGGGCAGAGGGCCGTCGAAACGCACGCGTAGCGCCGGATCGGCGGATTGCGTCAATTGCGAGATGCTGCCCGGACTCATCTCGTCCCCGAGGCCGGTGAACGCCTGGTCGGACTGCGGGATGGCCCAGAACGATCCGGACAGGCGCGGAACAAACAGAAACAGGAGCACGGCAAACGGCAGCGCCAACGCCAGGCTCAGCGCGGATCGGCGCAGCAGCGCGGCCATGGGCGGCGCATCGGCGCCGGCGCCAAGCCCGTACAGTGCGCCGCACAGCACCCACAACTCGGCCATATACAGCGGCAACCGCCACAACGCCGGCCCATCCAGGCAGGCCGCGAGCAGCAGGAACATGGCCGCGCCCAACACGATCAGCCAGTCGCGCGGTCGCACGGTCTCGGTCAGTTTCAGTGTTGCCATCGCCACCAGCAGGCTGGAGCCCGCTTCGATGCCGTTGAGGGTGTGAAAGCCGACCAGCACCGCGAGCGTCAGCAGGCCGGCCACGCCGATGCGCAGGCAACGCGCGGGCAGGCGCGGCGCCACGCGCAAGCTGCGCGCCCGCCAGGCCACTGCGGCCAGCGCCAGCGGCAGGCACCACAGCGCCGTATGGTGCACGTTGAGCAATACCGCGCCGAGAAAGCCACCCAACAGCAGCCACACGCTTGGCGGTGGCAGTGGCGCCGGCACATCGGCGATGAGCGGACGCGCGTTCACTGGCCGTACAGCCCCAGGGCTTCCAGGCAGGCGCGCTGGTGGGCGATGCCGTGCCCGGGCGGCAACGTTTGTTGCGGCAACCGCAGGCTGTAGGTCTCGCCGAGGCGCTCGCAGTCGAGCACCCATTGTGTCAGCTGCGACAAGCGCTGTTCCAGCGGCAGCGCCTGCAGCTGCGTGAAATCCAATGCGCGGCGCGCGCCGGCGGGCGCATCGTAGTGCGCCACCAACAGCGGTGCGCCGCGTGCGTAGGATTTCCAGGCGACGCTGCGCGGCGGATCGCCATACTGCAATGGCCGCAGCCAGGCCCATTCCTCGTCGCCAGTGACGCGCGAGCGCCACGCACCGCGCAGCTCATTGCCGCCACGCGCCGGCAACGGCCGAGCTCCGGCCGGTGCCGGATATACGATGGCCTCGAGCGGCAGGTGCAGCCAGGTCCAGGCGCGAAACAGCCCCAGCGGGGCGCTGCTCGATAGCTCGAGCCGATCGATACGTTGCCGACCGCGTGCGCCGGCCTGAAACGCCAGCCGCACCATCTGTGTGCCACCCGGCGTCAGGTGGAAGTAGCTCGGCGCACAGCCCGGGGAGCGCAGCGTCAGCCCGGAGCGTGCGCGCCTCTGCTCGTTCTCGAAGTAGAGCTGCAAATCTCCCAAATGCCCGGCGAAGGTATTGGCGACCTCGGCGCGCAGCAGCTTCAGGCCCGACAGCATGCCGTGGCATTCATGCATCGACACCAGCGTGACCCCGCACAGCATGAAGCACAGCATCAGCGCCAGGCTGTTGTCGTAGTTCATGCCGGCCAGCAGCATCAGAAACAGCAATGCCGCAGCCGCGGCACCGCTGGCGGTGGGCAGGATGTAGATTCGTCGCGCCTGCAGCGTCAGCGGCGGCAAGTCGTCGCCCTGGCGGGCGCGCGCCCAGCGCGCCAGCGCCGCCGCCAGCGCGGCGCGCGGCTTAGACAGGAACCGGGACTGCCTTGATGAGCGCATCGGCGAGTTCGCTGCCATGGGTGGCCGCTTCGCCTTGCCGGGTCTCCAGGCGATGCGCGGCGATCGCGGGAAATACCATCTGCACGTGCTCGGGCAGCACGGCGCTCTCACCGTGGATCAGGGCCCAGGCCTGGGCCGCGCGCAGCAGACCCTGCGCGGCCCGCGGTGACAATCCGAGCGCCAGTTCCAGCCGGCTGCGGGCCACCAGCGCCTGCACGTAATCGAGCAGCGCGCCGGCCACGTGCACCAGGCGCACCCGGAGCTGCAGATTCAGCACCTCGGCGCCGCTGAGTACCGCCGGAGTGTCGTTGAGCAGCTCGCGCCGTTCGCCCTGCAGCAACACGCGCCGTTCCGAGGCCCGATCTGGATAGCCCAGGGTCACGCGCATCAGGAATCGATCGAGCTGCGACTCTGGCAGACCATAGGTGCCGACCTGCTCGTGCGGGTTCTGGGTCGCCACCACGTAGAACGGCTCGGGCAGCGGGTAAGTCACGCCATCGACGCTGACCTGACGCTCCTCCATGGCTTCCAGCAGCGCGCTCTGCGCTTTGGGGCTGGCGCGATTGACCTCATCGGCCAGCAGCAGCTGGGTGAAGACCGGACCGCGGCGGAACTGGAATTTGTGCGTGTCGCGGTCGAAGATCGACACGCCGATGATATCGGCCGGAAGCATGTCGCTGGTGAATTGCACCCGCGTCCATTCCAGCCCCAGCACCCGCGCCAGGCAGTGTGCCAGCGTGGTCTTGCCCACACCGGGCACGTCCTCGATCAGCAGGTGACCGCGCGCGAGCAGGCACGTCAGGCACAGCCGCACCTGCTGGCCCTTGCCGAGGATGACGCGCTCGATAGCCGCCAAAGTCTCATCCAACGGGTTCAAACACCCTCCCGGGGCAGCGCCCGCACCTGTTCGATCTGACGCAGCAGCGCGGCGCGTTCGCTCTCGCGCTCGGCGAGCCGTCCGCGCTCCTGTGCCACCACATCGGCCGGTGCGCTGTTGACGAAGCTCTGGTTGGCGAGCTTGGCGCGCGATTTTGTCAGCTCCTGTTCGATTTTCTGCCGCCGCTTCTCCAGGCGTTGCAATTCGCTCACGGGCTCGATCAGTCCCGCCATCGGCACCAGCAGGCTGAGCTCGCCGAGCAGCGCGGCGGCGGCCGGCGGCGCGGTTTCACCGGCGGCGAGCGCGTGCACGCTGTCAAGACCGGCGAGGCGCGACAGCAGCGCATGATGACGCTGCGCCAGCTGCAGATCGCTGGCACTGGCGTGCTGCAGCAGCAGCGGCAGACGGCGGGCAGGGCTGATGTCCATCTCGCCGCGAATCTGCCGGATCGCCAGTACCAGCTGCATCACCCAGCGCAGTTCGGTTTCCGCGGCCGCGTCGTGCACAAATTGCGCCGCCTGCGGCCACGGCGCCAGCATCACGCTCGGACCGCCGGCGCCGACCAGCGGCGCCACCCGCAGCCAGATGTCCTCGCTGATGAACGGCATCAGCGGGTGCAGCGCGCGCAGCAGCGCTTCCAGCACTTCCAGCAAGGTACGACGTGCGGCGTGCTGCGCGGCCGGATCGCTCGCGTCCTGCAGTACCGGCTTGACGATCTCGATGTACCAGTCGCAGTACTCATGCCAGGTGAAGTCGTACAGCGCACTGGCGGCGAAGTCGAACCGGTATTCGTCGAATGCGCGCTCGACCGCGCTGATCGTGGCACCGAGGCGCGAGCGGATCCAGCGATTGGCTACGTCGATGGCCGAGGTGCCGGTTGCGGCTGCTGCGGCATGGCTCGAGGCGGCGGCGGCCGCTGATGCTGACTCGTCCGCCGCCAGCATCACGAAGCGCGCCGCGTTCCACAATTTGTTGCAGAAGTTGCGATACCCGGCGACGCGGCCCAGATCGAAACTCAGATCGCGGCTCTGGGTGGCGACCGAGGCGAAGGTGAAGCGCAGTGCATCGGTACCGTAGGCGGCGATGCCGTCGGGGTACTGCTTGCGCGTGGCGCGTTCGATGGCGGCGGCCAGGTGAGGCTGCATCAGTCCGGAGGTGCGCTTGGCCACCAGCGCTTCCAGATCGATACCGTCGATGACGTCCAGCGGATCGATGACGTTGCCCTTGGACTTGGACATCTTCTGCCCATCGGCATCCAGGATCAGGCCGTGCACGTATACCTGCCGAAACGGCACCTCGCCCATGAACTTCAGTCCGAACATCAGCATGCGCGCGACCCAGAAAAAAATGATGTCGAAGCCCGTGACCAGTACGTTGGTCGGGTAGTAGCGCTCGAGTTCCGGACGCCGTTCGGGCCAGCCCTGGGTCGAGAACGGCCACAGCGCCGAGGAGAACCAGGTGTCGAGAACGTCGTCGTCCTGGCGCAGTGGCACCTCGCGGCCATGGCGGGCGCGCGCCTGCGCCTGCGCTTCAGCCGCGCTGCGCGCGACGTAGATCTCGCCGCCCTCGTCATACCAGGCCGGAATACGGTGGCCCCACCACAACTGGCGGCTGATGCACCAGTCCTGGATATTGCGCATCCACTGGAAGAAGGTCTTGTCCCAGTTCTCCGGCACGAAGCGTACCCGGCCGGATTCGACCGCGGCGATGGCCGGTGCCGCGAGCGGCGCTATTCGCACATACCATTGATCGGTCAGATAAGGCTCGATCACCGCACCGCTGCGGCCACCGCGCGGGATCGTCAGCTTGTGCGGCTCGACACCCTCGAGCAGGCCGACGGCGTCGAGCTCGGCCACGATGCGCTCCCGGGCCTGGAAGCGATCGAGGCCGCGCAGATGCGCCGGCGCACTATCGTTCAGGCGCGCGTCGGGCGTGAAGATGTTGATCAGCGGCAGTCCGTGACGCATGCCGATGGCGTAGTCGTTGAAGTCGTGCGCCGGAGTTATCTTCAGGCAGCCGGTGCCGAAGGCGGGGTCGACGTAGCTGTCGGCGATGATCGGGATCTCGCGTCCGGCCAGCGGCAGCAGCACTTTGCGCCCGATCAGCGCACGGTAGCGCTCATCGTCCGGATGCACCGCGACCGCGGCGTCCCCCAGCATGGTCTCGGGGCGGGTGGTGGCCACCACCACCTGACCGGCGCCATCGGCCAGCGGGTATCGCACATGCCACAGGTGTCCGTCCTCTTCCTCGGACAGGACTTCCAGGTCCGACAGCGCCGTGCCGAGCACCGGATCCCAGTTGACCAGGCGCTGGCCGCGGTAGATCAGGCCTTCCTGATGCAGGCGCACGAAGGCTTCAGTGACAGCGCGCGACAGATCCGGATCCATCGTGAAGCGCTCGCGCGTCCAATCGACCGAGGCGCCAAGGCGCCGTAGTTGCTGCACGATGGTGCTGCCGGACTGCTGTTTCCAGGCCCAGACGCGCGCGATAAAGGCATCGCGCGTCAAATCGGTACGTCGCTTGCCTTCGACGTCGAGCTGCCGCTCTACCACCATCTGGGTGGCGATGCCGGCGTGATCCGTCCCCACCTGCCACAGCGTCTGCTCGCCGCGCATGCGATGCAGGCGTATCAACGCATCCATGACCGTGTCCTGGAAGGCGTGTCCCATGTGCAGCGTGCCGGTTACGTTCGGCGGCGGAATCACGATGCAGTAGCTGCGTGCAGCCGGCCGCGGGGCAAAATAGCCGGCCGCTTCCCAATGCTGATACAGAGGCTGTTCGATCGCGGCGGGCGAGTAGACTTTTTCCATCCGGGAATGAGGCTTGCCTTGAAGCCTCGCAATTATAGGGCTTGCGACCGCAGCCTAAGGTGTTTCTTCGGCCGCGATGTTGTGCGTCTCAGGTGCCAGCCCCAGCTCGCGGTAATGACGAAAGCGGTTGCGCCCGGCGCGCCGCCGCGGTTCCTCCGCGTCCACGATCTCGGCGATGCAGCCGGCGCGTGCGGCGGCCGCGGGTACTTCGGCGGCCAGATTCAGCAGCACGTCGAACGGTTGCTGCGGCTGTGCTTCGCAGCCCAGCAGCACCGGCGTGTCGTGCCATTGCTGCGGGTCGCTGTAGATCTCATGCGGCACGAAGCTGCGATCGGCGAAGGTCCACAGCAGGTCATCGAAGCTGTGCAATTCGGCGGGGTTATCCAGCCATACGAACACGCGCTGATCGGCCAGGTAGGCCTTCTCGGCGATCCGGCAGGCGAACTTGAGGCGCGTGCGCGCCTCGCTCCCCGCCAGCACGTAAAAATCGACGCGTGGCGCCGCCGCCGGCACCTACGACCTTGCCGCGGCGGCGCGCCGGGTCAGAAAATCCGCCACCAACGACAGCGGCCGACCGGTGGCGCCCTTGGCGGCGCCGCCGGTCCAGGCGCTGCCGGCGATGTCCATGTGCGCCCAGCGCAGGCCCTTGGTGAACTTGCCCAGGAATGCGGCCGCCGTGATGGCGCCGCCCTCGCGACCGGCAATGTTCGCCATGTCGGCGAAGTTGCTGCGCAGGCCCTCGCCGTAGTCCTCGGTCAGCGGCAGCTGCCAGGCGCGATCATCGGCGCGCACACCGGCTTCGACCAGTTCGCGTGCCAGCGCATCGTCGTTCGCCATCACCCCGCTGTGAACATGCCCCAGAGCGATGATGCAGGCGCCGGTCAGGGTGGCAAAGTCGACCACCGCCTCGGGCTGATAGCGGTGCGCATAATTCAGCGCGTCGCACAGGATCAAGCGGCCCTCGGCGTCAGTGTTGAGAATCTCGACCGTCTGACCCGAGGCGCTGGTGACGATGTCGCCGGGCTTCACGGCGCGGCCGCCGGGCATGTTCTCGCAGGTCGGTACCAGTCCGATCAGATTGATCCTGAGTTCGGAGCGCGCCGCGAAATCGATCGCCGCCAGCACCGTGGCGGCGCCGCACATATCGTATTTCATCTCATCCATCGACGGCGGGTCCTTGAGCGAGATGCCGCCGGTGTCGAAGGTGATGCCCTTGCCGACCAGCACCAGGGGTGCGCGGCTGCGGCGTGCGCCGCGATATTCCAGCACGATGAAACGTGGCGGCTCGGCGCTGCCGCGGGTGACGGCCAGCAGACAACCCATCTTCAGGCGCCGGATCCCAGCCTCATCGAACACGCGCACGCGTACGCGGCGTCGATAGCTGCGCTCGAGCGCGCGTGCCTGGGTCGCCATATAGCGCGGCGTGCACACGTTGGCGGGCAGGTTGCCCAGATTTCGCAGCAGCTTCGCGCTCTCGCTCACGGCCGCTCCAGCGGCGAGCCCGCGGCGTACATCAGCCGCGGCGTCGCTTTCCACCGGGCCAAGCACAACGCGCGCCAGTGCCGGCGCACGCGCACGCCGCTCGGTCTTGAGGTCGTTGACGCGGTACAGACTCGCGCCCACGATTTCCGCGACGCAGCGTCCGAAGTAATAGTTGTCGAGCTCGGCGGCCGGGGGCCGCTCCAGCGCGATGGCGGCCGACGCAATGCGGGTACGGATCAAGGCGGCGATGGCGTTTTGCATCGCGCGCCGCCAGCTGCGGCGGTTGAACTGCGCTTTGGTGCCCAAGCCCACCAGCAGCAGCCTTCCGGCGGCCAGTCCGGGCACCTCCGGAAGCAGCAGTGTCTCGCCGCTGCGGCCGGAGAAATCGCCACGCGCCAGCACTCGTCGCACCCGGCCGCGCAAGCTGCGGTCCACCGCCGACGCTTCCGCGCCCAGCTCGCCGCGCTCGAAGGCGCCGATTACCAGACAATCGCCGCGCTGGACCGCGGCCCGGCGGCTGAAGGCTTCGAATCGCATCGTCTTATTCCTTGTTTGCCCGCGAAATATTCGTATAACGTAGCGCCCGCCGCCGCGTAAACCCCGCAATGCAGCGGTAATGACCAGATACGCCGGCTTGTGCGCGGCGGCGATAGCCTGGTGCAAGTGTAGCCGAAGCCGACTGGAGGATGAGGGCCCGTTGCGAATTCTGCAGCGCTATATGCTCTGGGAGATGACCGTCAACTTTCTGGGCGTGACGTTCATAGCGCTCGCCCTGCTGTTGGTCAACCAGGTCGGCACGGTGCTGGCGCGTGCAGCCCAACTGCAGTATCAGCGGGGCTTCGTACTCGAGCTGATCGGCCTGAGCGCGGCGCAAAATGTGGCGATACTGCTGCCGTTCGGGCTGATGATCGGCATCGTGCTGGCCTTCGGCCGGCTCTACCACGACAGCGAGATGGCCGCGGCGCAGGCCTGCGGAGTCGGCGTCGCCCGCGTGGCGGCCGCCGTGTGGCTGCTGGCGTTACCGGTCACCGCCCTGATCGCCTGGCTCAACCTCGATCTCTCACCGCGCGCGGCGGCGGCCGAAGCCGGGCTGCGCAATGAGGCGATTCGTGCCGGAATCAACGCTCCGCTCGAGCCTGGGAAGTTTCGCAGCTTCAGCGGCGGCCACATCGTCGTCTATGCGCGCGCCGCGGCGCGCAACGGCGATCTGACGGACGTATTCGTCAAGCGCAGCGAGGGGCTGGCGGTCGAGACCACGGTGGCGCGGCGCGCGCACTACAGCGGGTCGGGCGACGGCCTGGCCGAGACCATTACCCTGTACGACGGCGAGCGTATCGAGGGCACGCCTGGCACTAATCGCTTCCGCATCATGCGGTTCGAGCAGCAGCTGATTCCGGTGCAGACGCCCGAGACCGGCACGCGAGCGCCGCGGGTGAGCGAGCTGGGAACGATGGCGCTGGTGGCAAGTCGCGATGTCAAGCTGCAGGCGGAGCTGCAATGGCGCCTCGGCCTGCCAGTAATGGCGCTGGTGCTGACGGCGCTGGCGGTGCCGCTTGGACGGCTGCGTCCGCGCCAGGGACGCTACGCCCATATTTGGATCGCCGTGCTGGTGTTTGCGGTGTACGCAAATCTGGCGCTGGCGGCCCGCACCTGGCTGGAGCACGGCGTGGTACCGGCGGCGTTTGGACTGTGGTGGGTACATGGGCTGTTCTTCGCCATGAGCCTGGCCGCGATCCTTGGGCCGGGGATGCTGCGCTCCCATCGCGCGCGGAGCCAGCGATGACGCTGCTCGATCGCTACATCGCCAGCACGCTGCTGTCGGCCGTCGCGCTGGTGATGGTGGCGCTGCAGATGCTCGGCATGCTGTTCGTGTTCATTGGCGAACAGGGCAATGTCGGGGTCGGCCACTACGGCATGCTCGATGCGCTGCAGTACTCTGCGATGACGCTGCCGCAATTCGCGCTCGAAACCTTCCCCGCAGGTGCGCTCATCGGCGCGTTGCTGGGCATCGGGGTTCTCGCGCGCAGTCATGAGCTGACGGTGATGCGCGCCTCGGGTATGTCGAAACTGCGCCTGAGCGTCGCGGTATTGATCAGCGCGGCGCTGCTGGTGGCGATCGATCTGCTGATCGGTGAGTTTCTGGCACAGCCGCTCGGGCAGCTGGCTGATGAGCAGAAGGCTATTGCCAAGTACTCCAACATGAGCTTCGCCGGCGCCGGGGCCTGGATTCGTGACGGCGATACCATCATGAATGTCCAGGACCGCTCAGGCACGGCCGAATTCGGCGGCATGCTGATCTTCGAACTCACACCCGGGAATCGGCTGGCCGCGATCGCGAGCGCCGAGCATGCGACCGCGGCCGGCCCGCAGTCATGGGAACTGCGCAATTATGCCGAGTCGCGCTTCGCTGACGACTCGGTCACCAGTATGAAGGTGGCGCAACAGTCGCTGCATACCGCGGCCGGCGCGGACTTCCTGCGGCTGGTCAACACCGACTCGTCGGAGCTGTCGTTGCGCACGCTGTTCAATGCGATCCGCTACCTGCGGGCAAACCATCTGGAGTCCGAGCAGTACGAGATCGCGTTCTGGTCGCGCGTGGCGCGCACCGTGGGCATTCCGGTGGCGCTGCTGTTCGCGCTGCCATTTGGCTTTGGCTCGCTGCGCACAGCCTCGCTGAGCGCGCGCAGCACCTTCGGCGTGGCACTGGGGATCGTCTACGTATTCCTGCAGCGATTGATTGAAAGCGGCACGCAGGTATTCAACCTTGATCCGCTGCTGCTGGCCTGGGTGCCGACCGGACTGCTGGCGCTGGTCACGGCGATAATGTTCTGGCGCGTGCGCTAGGCGCCATGCAGCGGCGTTTCCGGCGCATGAGCGCATGGCTGGTGCGGCTGTTCGGTGTCGTCGCGCAGGTCGCGCCGCACGAGCGTCGGGCGGTGCTGCTGGCGTTCATGTGCAATTTCGCTCTGCTCGGCAGCTACTACATCCTGCGACCGGTGCGCGACACGGTCGCGACCGTGATCGGAGTCGGTCAGCTGCAGAACCTGTTCACCGCTACGTTCCTCGGCACGCTGCTGGCCTCGCCGATCTACGCCATGCTGGCATCGCGCGTCAGGCTCACGCGGCTGCTGCCGGGCGTGTTCTGGTTCTGGCTGCTGAATGTGCTGCTGTTCCAGCTGTTGTTCCGGCAGGCACCGGGAAATGTGTGGATTGCGGCGGCCTATTACGTGTGGTTCAGCGTCGCCAACCTGTTCATGATCTCGGTGTTCTGGAGCCTGATGGTCGATCTGTTCACCCCGGCCCAGGCGACACGACTATTCGCGCTGATTGCCGCCGGCGGCAGCATCGGTGCGATCGCCGGGCCGGTGCTGGTGCGGCTGCTGGTGCAGCGGCTGCAACTCAGCGGTTTGCTGCTGCTGGCGGCCGCCGGTTTCCTGATCGTGATCGTTCTGGTGTACCGGCTGATGCATGAAAAGCAGCGGCTGCACGCCAGCCACGAGGAGGTGCAGGCGACCACGCTGGATCACCAGTTGCCGGGCAACCCGTTCGAGGGCTTCAGCCGCCTGTTCAAGTCGCGCTACATCATGAGCCAGGCGGCATTCATTTTGCTGATGACCTGGGCCAATACCGTGGCCTACTTCCTGCAGACCGATGTGATCGCGCACGCCTTTCGCGCGGTGGAGGGCCGCGCACAGGCAATTGCCGACATCGATCTGGTGGTGAATATCGCCACCGCCCTGATACTGACCTTCGGGCTGGGGCGCCTGGTGCAGCGATTCGGGGTAACGGCGGGACTGCTACTCAATCCGCTCATCATGCTGCTTGCTTTTGTGGTGGTTGCGATATCCCCGTCGCTGATCATCATCCAGGGGCTGCAGGCGGTGCGTCGCGTCGCGCAGTACGCCATCGCCCGGCCCACCCGCGAGATCTGTTTCACCGTAGTCGAACAGAGCAGCCGCTACAAGGCAAAGAACGTCATCGATACGGTGATCTACCGCTTCGGTGATGTCAGTTCGGCCTGGATGCAGGCGGGATTGCGCGCCGCCGGATTCGGCCTCGGCGGTGCGCTGACGGTGGGTATAGGCGCCTGCATCGCCTGGGGCGCGGTTGCACGCTATGCCGGCCGACGCTATGAGGAAATTCGTAGCGAGGGTTAGCCTAGGTGCGCATCGTGCCCGGGTTGCCCGTGCCGGGCGCAGCATGCATCCTAGGCCGGCGATATCGATCCAATAAACCGCTGCCGCCTGCCCACGTGAGCCCAATGCCGCCATCCTCGCCATCACGCCCGTCACTGCTCGCCCGTGTGCTCAAGTCCGTCGCGGCGATCGAGCCCTTCGAGGTCAAGGCGGTGGTGCTGAGCATGCTGTATTTCTTCTTTCTGTTCGGTAGCTACTCGGTGGTCAAGCCGGTGCGCGACGCGATGGGAACCATCTATGGCGTCGATCATTACCAGCAGTTGTTCACCATGACTCTGGTGGCGAGCCTGCTGTTCGCGCCGCTGTATTCGGGACTCGCCGCGCGCATCAAACTGTCGAGCTTCCTGCCCTGGGTGTATGGCTTCGTTGCGCTCACCATCGTGGCCTTCTATGCGCTGTTCGTCAGCATCAGTGATCAGAACCGCTGGCTCATCGCCGCGTTCTTCGTCTGGGTCAGCACCTTCAACGTACTGATCATCTCGGTATTCTGGACCTTCATGGCGGACATCTTCTCGCGCACCCAGGCCAAACGTCTGTTCGGTTTCGTCGCGGCCGGCGGCACCATCGGCAGCATCATCGGTCCGGCCATTGCAACGCTGCTGGCCAAGCGGCTGGGCAACAGTAACCTGATGCTGATCTCGGCCGCCGGTTTTGTCGCTACCGCGCTGCTGGTGCGCATGCTGGCGCACGAAAAGCAACGCCTGCTGGCGGCCGGCGCCGAAGTGCAGCACACCAGCCTCGATCATCGTCTGCGGGGCAATCCGTTCGATGGCTTCGTGCTGCTGATGCGATCGCGCTATCTTTTGCTGCTGGCAATGTTTCTGTTGCTGATGACCTGGATTTCGACCATCGTCTATTTCCAGCTCGGCGATCTCATCACACATGCCTTTCCCAATCGCGATGCCCGCACCCAGGCGTATGGGCTGATCGATCTGCTGGTCAACAGCATGGCGGTGGTCATCCAGCTGTTCGGTTCCGGGCGCATCATCGCGCGCTTTGGCGTCAAGGTCGGGCTGCTGCTCAACCCGATCATCATGGTGATCGCGTTCCTGGCGATCGCATTCTCGCCAGTACTGCTGATCCTTGGCGCCATCCAGGTCGTGCGCCGCGTAGCTGAATATGCACTCGCCAAGCCGACCCGGGAGATGCTGTTCACGGTGGTTGACCAGCAGAGCCGCTACAAGGCCAAGAACGTCATCGATACGGTGGTGTATCGCTTCGGTGATTTCAGCAACGCCTGGGTCAGCTCCCTGATTCAGCCGCACGGCGTGACCGGGCTGGCGATCTTCGGCCTGATCACCTCGGCGGTCTGGTTCCCGATCGCCTGGCTGTTGGGACGCCGTTACGACAGCGTGCGCAGCGGTGAGCTGGTCGGCGATGAGGTCAGGCCGGCTGCAGAGAGAATAAAAGCCTAGGCCAGACCGCCAGTCTCAGTGCCAGCCGTTGCTGCGCGCCTTGGCTTCAGCGGCCGCATTCAGGGGGTCGCCGCTGATGTGTTCAGTGACCGCCTGTAGCAGCGCAGGCGGCAAAGGCGATGCCGCCATACGCAGGTTCTGTGCGTTGCCTGCGACCCCGGCGCCTTCGGCCGCCATCAGATTCAACAGCTGCCATTGATCCTGTTCGCGACAGGCCAGTCCCACGAGCGAGCGGCCGCCGCTGAGTGCGAAGGTGCGGCAGTAATTGCCGCCCCTGGATTTGAAACTCAGTAACACTCGCACCGCCGCGCCAGGCGCAGCGCTGCTGGCGAGCTGCTCATTCAGTGCTTGCGCAAGGGCGCCGCGAGCGAGCAGCGCCCCGTCATGGAACTCCGTCACGGCGCCCGGAGCGGCCAGGCGCTGAATCAGCACACCTGCCATCAGTCCCACCGCCAGGCTGGCGGCAATGCTGAGGCGGCGCACCTTCATCTGGCGCTGACCGCTGACGCGACGCGAGCGTTCGGCGCGCACGCGCGCCAGATCGATTACCTGCGCCGGACCCGCCCGCGCGCCCAGCTTGACCGCATGCGCCAGGCGCTGCGGCACCGCTTCATGCAACACGCCGCTGTAGGCTCCACGCAGTCGATCGCGCAGCGCGCGCTGCTGCGCCACGCGTTGCGCCAGCTGCGCGTCCTGGGCGATCGCCTGTTCGATGCGCGCCCGCTCGCCAGCCTCGAGCTCGCCATCAACATAGGCGGCCACCATCTCGTCCGAAATGGTCATGCGCTATCTCCTGGCCCCAGCAACTGCTGCAGCGCCTGGCGGCCGCGTGCGAGTCGGCTGGTCAGCGTCCCCATTGGCACCCCGATGATCTGCGCGGCTTCCTTATAGGGCAAGCCCTCGATGAGCACCAGCGCCACCGCAAGGCGCTGGTCCGCGGGCAGGCAGTCCATAGCCTGATCAACTGCCAGGGTGCCGCTAGCGTCGCCGCGATGGTCGGGGACCGCGTCCGCCTGCTCGGAGTCGGCAAGCGTGTGTTCGCGCCGTGCGCGCGAGCGCAGCTCGTCGATCCAGGCATTCTTGACGATGGTGTAGAGCCAGCTGTCCAGCCGGGTGTCGGCCTGCCACTGCTCGAGGTGAGCGAGTGCACGCTCAAGTGCGCCTTGCAGCAAATCGTCCGCATCGTGCGGGTTCCTGGCCAGGCTGCGCGCGAACCGGCGCAGCTTCGGCAGCAGCTCGATGATCCGGCTGTGCAGCAGATCGCCGGGGCCGCTCATGTCGTATCAGATAAACGCGCTGGAGTGACTGTTTCTTCCATCTGGCGGCAAAGATTTAATTCGTGTGGGACCGCGAAACGCGTCCGGGCGGCCGTTTCACTCAATGCTAGCATCGTTGACGAAGGACGTAGCGCTATGGCAATTCGAACAACCGCCAGGTTAATCGCACTCGGCTGTATAGCCGTTACTGTCGGGGCGGCGGCACAGATCGGTCTGCCCTCGTTGCACCTGCCGTCGCTGCCGACCACCGGACTGACCGCGCCAATCGGGCAAACCGCCGCCGGCGCTGCCGGTCTTGGGACGGGGGCGCTGACATCGCTGCGCCGCACGGCGGGCGATGAGCTGATCCGTCACAATCGGCAGCTGATTGAAGCCGATCCCAACGGCGAGCCCATTTTGCGTGGCCGGCTGCTGGCGCTCGATCTCCGCGCTGCGGCACTCGAGCGCATAGTGGCCGCGGGTTTCGTGCGCGTAAGCGGGCAGACGCCTGAGGATCCGGATAGCCGTATCGATGTGTTGAGTGTGCCTCAGGGCATGTCCACACAGCGTGCGTTGCGGCAGTTGCGCCGCCTCGAACCCGGCGCGCTGTTTGATTACGACCATATCTATGGTGGCAGTGCATCGAGTGCGGACGCGGACAATGCGATGGCCGGAACCGCGGACACTGCGCCGGCAGCGAGTGGCGATGGCGAACGCCAGCACGACGTGCGCGTCGGTCTGATCGACGGCGGTGTGCAGGTCACCCATGGCGCGTTTCATGGTGCCTCGATCGTGGCTTCGGGCTGCGACGGGCGATCGGTGCCAAGCGCGCACGGCACCGCCATCGCCTCGCTTCTGATCGGCGATGCCGCACCGTTTCATGGCGCGGCGCCCGGCGCGCAGCTCTACGCCGCGGACGTGTACTGCGGCCAGCCGACCGGGGGTGCGGTCGACGCGATCGCCGCGGCACTTGGCTGGATGCACGCCAATCAGATCGCAGTCATCAACATCAGCCTGGTCGGACCGGACAATCTGATCCTGCGACAGGTGGTCGAGCGGATGATCGCGCGCGGCTACATCGTCGTGGCGGCGGTGGGCAATGACGGCCCCGCGGCACCGCCGCTGTATCCGGCCGCGTACCCCGGCGTCGTCGGCGTAACCGGCGTCGATGGGCATCGCCACGTGCTGATTGAGGCCGAGCGCGGACCCCAGGTCGAGTTTGCCGCCCCCGGTGCTGACATGGAGGCGGCGAGCGATCCTGCCGGCTATAGCATCGTGCGCGGAACCTCGTTTGCTGCACCGCTGGTCGCCGGATTGCTCGCGCCGCGTCTGCTAGCTCCGGACCAGGAGGGGGCGCGGGTGGCGATCGCATCGCTGGCGCGCGAGGCGATCCATATGGGGGCCACTGGACGCGATGCGACCTACGGGCTGGGGGTGGTAGCGGAAGGGCTGCGCGTAGCGCCTGACATAATGCAGGCGCGCCGCGAATAACAAGCCAGGACCGGGGAAGAAACCTGGCCCCGCGGTCGTTTTGCTCAATGAAGGTCGCTATCTGCTGCGATCAATTCTGGAGCAAAGCACATGAAAACGAGTCAACTTCGCGCCGCGATGGCGCTGACAGCGATGGTGGGGCTCAGTTCCGTGGCTCAGGCCGGACTTCTTGGCGGCGGGCCCGCCGGCGGCCTCGCGGGCGGCTTCAATGGCGGCATGAACGGCGGGTTTGCCGGTGGCCTCGGTGGCAACACGATGGGCAGCTTTGCCGGCGCCGGAGGTAATGCGGCCGGCAGTGCGGCTGGCAGCGCCAATGCCGGCTCGGGGATCAACGGCGTGCATCACGATGCGGGCGCCGGGCGCGACACTTCAAAGAGCGCGCCCCAGTCCACGAAGCAGCCGGCTGCCGAAACCGCGGCCCCGGCAACTGCGAGCACCCAGGCGGCAACCTCGGGCGCAATTCAGTCAGGGCAGTCAGCGCAAGGGACTGCCGGAACGGCGGCCGATATCGCGGGCGCCGGCAGCGGTGCAGGCGGTACCGCCGGCCTGACCGGAGCGACCGGTCCAGCCGGGGTGACCGGTGCGACCGGTGTGACTGGTGCGACTGGCATCGGCGGTGTGGCCGGTGCGGCTGGCAACGCGGGCGGGTCCGTCGCCCCTGGCAGCGCCAGCGCCGGCGCGCAGTCTGCCACCTCGGTGCCGCAGTCGGCCCTGTCGGCGAATGGCGCACTTTCCGGGGCCAACCTGAGCGCGACGACGGCCTCCGGCAGCGCGAGCGCTGCGGCGACCAACTGACGCGCGACTGGCGCGTGTGCCAAACGGCGGGAGATGGTCCCGCCGTTTTTTATCTTGCGGATGCGGACCGCGCTCCCGCTGCCGTAGCATCCGCCCATGTCCGGTCACCACAGCGCGCCAGATCGATCGGCTACTGGCACAGTGCGTCGTGCTGCGTTGCAGCACACTGCAAACGCGACCCGCGCGCTGGCGCCCGCGCGTCCTTCCGGCAGCCGCGTGCATCGCGCGCGCAAGGAAATCAAGAAATCGCGCGCGGCACTGCGTCTGCTGCGCGCAGCGCTGCCGGCGACGACCTACCGGCGCGAAGACGCTGCGCTGCGCGGGGCGGCGCGCACGCTCAATGCGGTGCGCGATGCGCGAGTGCTGGTGCGCACGCTAGATTCGCTGGGCCGACGCAGCCTCGTCCTCGCCAAGGACCCGGCGCTCATCGCATTGCTGCGGCAGCTGCGCCGGAGCCGGGTCTACGCGCAGCGCCAACTCAGTGGTCGACATCGCGTGCTGGCCGGTGCCCGCGCCGGGCTGCGGCAGGTGCAGCTGCGCGGGCGCCGGTGGCGTATTGGCCGGCACGGCTGGTCAAGGCTGGGACCAGGCTTCGAGCGCATCTATCGCGCAGGTCGGCGCGCCGGTAATGCCGCGCGTCGCCATCCCGACACGCCGGCGCTGCATGAGTGGCGCAAGCAGGTCCAGTACCTGTGGCACGCGCTGCAGATGCTCAGGCCGCTGCAGTCAACTGCGCACTCCAAGTCTGGGGCGCGCGCGCGCCGGCTGGCGGATTACCTGGGGCAGGAGCACGACCTTGCGCTGCTGCAGTCGACCGTGGCCGCGTACGGGCAGTCCGCTGATCTCGTGACCGAGCCGTTGCAGGCGGCGATCGAGCGCCGGCGCCGCGCGCTGCGTGCCAAGGCGATGGACTTAGGCCAGCGGTTGTACGCACGCCGGCCGCAGGCGATGACGGCACGGCTTGGGCGCAGCTGCCTGCGGTCACGATCGTGATGAGAATTCTGGTGCGCATCGTGGGGCTGGCCGCGCTGGCCGCGTTCGTGCTGATGCGCGCCTGGCTCGGCGTGCTCGCTCTGGCGCAGCTCGTCGGCCTGGGCTGGGCGATCGTGCTGGCGGTGGCGCTGCTGCTATCGGGATTCATGCTGCCGCTGCGAATAGCGGTCTTTTTCGGCGCGCTGGTGCTATGGCATTGGCCATTGCTGGTGGCGCTGATCGTTGCCGCGCCACGCCTGGTCCTGATGCTGCCCGGGTTGATGTCGACCTTCCTGGCCAGCAGACGGCATCCGCGACCGCGCTGGAGCCGCTTCAAACCGGCGTGACCCGTGGCCGCAGCGATGGGTGTACAGGACGTGTACCATCCGCGCCGTGATGCCGCGGCAGCCTGATCTTCGCAATCGGCGCCGGTTTAACGAAGCCTTGACTGAGCGGGGAGCTTGACGATGCGCGTTTTGGTGCTGGGAGCCTCGGGCCTGGTTGGTCGGGCGACGATTCGTCATCTGCAGCAAAGTGGCATTGACTGCGTGGCGGGCGTCCGCCGTCCCGCGCGGCTCGCAGCCGCAGGTGTGCAGAGCCGCCAGGTCGAAGCGACAGATCCGCGCTCGGTTGCCGAGGCCATTTCCGAAGTCACTCACGTCGTTAATTGCGTCATGGGTCGCCCCGAAACCATGGTGGCCGCGACACGCAATGTCTGCCAGGCGGCGCTGCAGGCTCGTACTGCACTCGTGGTCCATTTCAGCAGCTGCGCCGTGTATGGAACAGCCACGGGACTGATCGACGAGAACGCGCCGCTTGGCAACGGTGTCGACTGGTACGGAACTGCCAAGATCGAATGCGAAACGATTGTGCAGGGTTTTGCCGGCAATGGACTGACGGTCGTGACCGTGCGACCGAGCTGCGTCTATGGCCCTGGCTCAGAGCTTTGGACCGGCCGCATTGGCCGCTTACTGGCTGCGCACCGTATCGGCGATCTTGGTGTGGCAGGGGACGGGCGCTGCAACCTCATCTATGTGGACGACGTCGCTGCGGCAGTGATGTCCGCGCTGCGCCGGCCGGTAGCCAGTGGTGCGGTCTTCAATCTCTCGAATCCCGACCCGCCGACATGGAACGAATATTTTGTGCGCTATGGTCGAATGATCGGAGCGACGCCGGTTCGCCGCTTGCCATCGTGGCAAATCCGGTTCGAGCAGCGGCTGATTGCTGTTCCACTCAAGCTGGCGCAACTCGCCGGCGGCAGCCTGCATCTTCCGACGCACTGGATTCCCGATCCCATCACCCCTTCTTTGCTTCGCTCCTGCGCGCTGGATGTAACGTATGACGCAAGCAAGGCGGCCACGGCGCTTGGATGCGTTCCGACATCGCTCGAGCGAGGCATTGAGCTGTCGGCGGCGTGGTTTGTCGACAGCGGGCACTGAGGCCTGAGTGTCTCCGGCTGGCTATTGCCGCACCACAGGCGCCGCTGCCGACTACAGTTTGCCTGCTAAGCCATTGATTGTATGGCGCTCCCTACGAGATTCGAACTCGTGTTCCAGCCTTGAGAGGGCCGTGTCCTAGGCCTCTAGACGAAGGGAGCAGCGACAGCAGGGGGTTCAGAAGAGGCGCGGTATTATAGGCGTCGGTTTCGATTGCTCAAGCGGATAGGACGATTTGAACGATATCACCCCAGTAGTTGCCATCGGTACCGCACCGCGCATCATCGCCCGCGCCGACCACAACATCTCCCGCTCCAATATTTCCGGCAACGCCCTGCGCGTGCTCTATCGCCTGAAGGAGGCCGGCTACCAGGCGTTTCTGGTCGGCGGTTGCGTGCGTGACGTAATGCTCGGGCGTCACCCGAAGGATTTTGATGTCGCCACCAATGCGTTGCCTGATGAGGTCAGGTCGCTATTTCGTAATTCGCGCCTGGTCGGGCGGCGTTTTCGCCTGGCGCATATCGTGTTCGGCCGCGAGGTGATCGAGGTGGCGACGTTCCGCGCGGCGACGGCGCCGTCGCCGAGTGAAGAGCCGGTGCCGGAGGCGGACCCGGAGGACGGCGAAGCGCCGGAGCTCGACGAAGAATCCGAACTCGATTCGATCGACAATGAACGCGTGCACGACACGCATGGCCGGCTGCTGCGCGACAACGTCTACGGCAGCATCGAGGAGGACGTCTGGCGTCGCGATTTCACCGTCAACGCGCTCTATTACAACATCGCGGACTTTTCGTTATGGGACTACGTGGGCGGCGCGGAGGATCTCACGGCGCACTGCCTGCGCATGATCGGCGATCCGGAGGCGCGCTATCGTGAGGATCCGGTGCGCATGCTGCGCGCTGCGCGCTTCGAGGCCAAGCTCGGCTTTGCAATCGAATCCGCGACCGCGGCACCGATAGCGCGCCTGCGCGGCCTGCTGGCCGGCGTGCCGGCGGCGCGGCTGTTCGATGAGACACTGAAGCTGTTCCTGACCGGCCATGGCGAGGCCAGCCTTACGGTGCTGCGCCGGCGCGCGCTGCTCGAGGTGCTGTTTCCGGCAATCGAGCGCTACCTGACGAAACACCCCGGCGGCCTGGTCGAGCAGTTGCTGCAGCAGGGTCTGCGCAATACCGATGCGCGTGTCGCGCAGGACAAGCCGGTCACCCCCACGTTCCTGTTTGTCCTGCTGCTGTACGGGCCGATCGCGGAGGCCATCGAGTCGCTGCCGCCGCAGCGCTGGCACGAAATCGGCGCGATCGTGGAGGCCTGCGATCGCGCGTTGCGCGAGGCCTCGGCGCGCGTGACGATACCGCGGCGCGTGGCGCTCGGACTGCGGGAAATGTTTGCATTTCAACCGCGGCTGGAGCAGCCGCGCGGCAAGCGCGCGCTGCGGCTGCTGGAGCAGCCGCGTTTCCGTGCCGCGTTCGATCTGCTGACGCTACGCGCGCAGTTGGGCCTGGCACCGGCTGACATCGCGGCATGGTGGACCCGGCTGCAGGAAGTATCGCCGGAACAGCGCCTGCAGATGCTCGACGCTTTGCCGCGAGCCCGCGTCGCCGCCAGGAGCGGCGACGCCGCGTCGGCTGCGACGGCAGCGCCGTTACCATCTGAGTTGGAAGCGCCCGAGGCCGGCGCCGCCGCAGATTCCGGAGCGCGCCGCACACGACGCCGGCGCCGGCGTAGGCGCGGTTTTCCGGGCCCGGCTTGAATGCTGTGGCATGCGGCCTACGTCGGTATCGGCAGCAATCTGGATTGGCCCGCCCACCAGGTGCAGCGCGCGCTGGCCGCGTTGCCGCAGATTGCCCAGACGCGCCTGGTGCTGCAGTCCTCGCTCTACGGCTCGAAACCGCTGGGCCCGCAGCCGCAGCCGGATTTCGTCAATGCGGTGGCGGGCGTGCTCACCCAGCTGCCGGCCGCGGCGTTCTTCGGCGCCTTGCGCGCGCTCGAGGGTGCTCTGGGCCGCGAGCCGCCGCGCGTGCGTTGGGGACCGCGCCGCATCGATCTGGATCTGCTGCTGTTCGATGCCGAGCGACTGGACAGTCCCGAACTCACGCTGCCGCACCCCGGGATAGTGCAGCGTAACTTCGTTCTGTATCCTCTGCTGGAGGTGGCGCCCGAGCTGAACGTGCCGGGCCGCGGGCGCGTCGCCGAGCTTGCAGCCCGCCTCGATCCGGTGGGGATCTGGCGTCTGGACAATAATCCGAAAGCGCATGGCGCCTGAAACTCTGCCACACCGATTTGTCGTGATCGAAGGACCGATAGGGGTCGGCAAGACCACGCTCGCGACCAGGCTGGCCTCGACCCTCGGGGCGGAGCTGGTGCTCGAGCGCGCGGATGAAAATCCATTCCTCGAGCGCTTCTACCGCAACCCGCGTGCCGGCGCACTACCGGCACAGCTTTATTTCCTGTTTCAGCGCGCGCAGCAGCTCGCCGGGCTCAAACAGCACGACCTATTCGCCCCACTGCGGGTGGCCGATTACCTGATCGACAAGGATCGGCTGTTCGCCCGCGCCACGCTGGATGAGGAGGAATACCGCCTGTACGAACAGGTGTATGCCAAGCTGGCAATCGAGGCTCCCAAACCCGACCTGGTGATCTACCTTCAGGCGCCGGTTGACGTGCTGCTCGCGCGGATCGGCCGCCGCGGCATCCTGCACGAGCAATACATCGATCGTGGCTACCTGGAACGGCTGAATGACGCCTACGCGCGCTTTTTTCACGAATACGATGCGGGGCCGCTGCTGATCGTCAATGCAGCCGCGATCGACCCGGTCAATACCGCCGAGGATTACGAGGAGCTGCTGTCGGCGATCCGGCGCCTGCGCCGTGGGCGCCTCTACTACAATCCGATGCGGCACGCGGCGCTATAGGAGCTGTCGATGTACACCCAGCTGCAACAGCGCGACTCTGATCGCCCGACGGTCACGCTCAACACCCTCGGGCAGATGAAGCAGCGCGCCGAGAAGATCGCCTGCATGACCGCCTACGATGCCAGTTTCGCCGCATTGCTGGATGCGGCCGGGGTGGACGTGGTGCTGGTGGGTGACTCGCTGGGCATGGTGATTCAGGGCCATGACACTACCGTGCCGGTCACCATGGATCACATGGTGTATCACAGCGCTGCGGTCGCCCGCGGCCTGCATCGGCCGTTCCTGATCGCCGATATGCCGTTCATGAGCTATCCGTCGCGCGAGGTGGCGCTGACCAACGCGGTGCGACTGATGCAGGAGGGCGGGGCGCGCATGGTGAAGTTGGAGGGCGGCCAGGCGCAGGCGCAGATCGTCGAGTTCCTCGCCAGTCATGACATCGCGGTGTGCGCGCACCTGGGGCTCAAGCCGCAATCGGTGCATAAGACCGGCGGTTTTCGCGTCCAGGGCCGCGATGACCAGGCCGCGCAGCGCATGCTCGATGATGCGCTGGCGCTGGAAGCCGCGGGCGCGGACCTGGTGTTGCTGGAGTGCATTCCGGCGGCGCTCGGCCGTGGCATTTCCCAGGAGCTCAAGGTGCCGGCGATCGGCATCGGCGCCGGTCCCGACACTGACGGCCAGATACTGGTGCTGTACGACATTCTGGATATCACAGCCGGCCGCAAACCGCGCTTCGTGCGCAACTTCATGCCCGGCAGCGACTCGCCGCAGACCGCGGTCGCGCACTACGTGGAGGCGGTCAAGTCAGGCGAGTATCCGGCGCCGGAACACTGCTTTTGACCGACGCCGGCCCGATGGACACGGTGACCACGGTCGAGGCCGTGCGGACGCGCGCGCAGCAATGGCGTGCCGCGGGGCTGCGCATCGCCTTCGTGCCGACCATGGGCAATCTGCACGCCGGACACACGAGCCTGCTGGCCGCCGCGCGCTATCGGGGCGATCGCGTGATCGCAAGCATCTTCGTCAATCCGCTGCAGTTCGGGCCGAGTGAGGACTACACGGCGTATCCGCGCACGCTGTTGGAGGATCAGCAGTTGCTGCAGGAAGCGCGTTGCGATCTCTTGTTCGCCCCCGGCGTGACGGATATGTACCCGCATGGCGGCGACCAGCGAACCCTGGTCGTGGTGCGCGGCCTATCGGATATCCTGTGCGGTCGCTTCCGGCCGGGGCATTTCGACGGCGTTGCGACCGTGGTGGCGAAGCTATTCGGCATCGTCGCGCCCGACGTCGCGGTGTTCGGCGAGAAGGACTACCAGCAGTTGCTGGTGGTGCGGCACATGACGCTCGATCTGGCGCTGCCGGTGGATATCGTCGGTGCGCCGACGGTACGCGCACCCGACGGACTGGCGCTCAGTTCGCGCAATCGCTACCTGAGCGCCGAGGAGCGCACGCGCGCGGCGGTGATTCATCAGTCGTTGAGCCAGGCGGTTGCCGCGCTCTACGACGGCGATACCGATCACGCGGCGCTCGAGCGTGCCGGCAGCCTGATGCTGGAGCGCGCCGGCATGATCGTGGATTACTTTGCGATCAGGAACGCCGCCGACCTGACCGAGCCCAATGCCGCTTGCAGCGATCTGGTGGTGCTCACGGCGGTGCGGCTGGGGCGCGCGCGGTTGATCGACAACCTGCGAACCCACCGGCCGTAAGCCCAGGCGACGCAGCCCGGCGGCTATGATCCGGCCGCCGCGGGCGCGGCGCGCGCGTGTTGTTGCTCCAGGGCCCACTGCACGTGTTCGCACACCAGCGCCGATGGATGTTCGCGGCGCGCTTCGAGTGCCGCCAGTACGGCGTCGGAGCGCCCGGCGTTGCCGAGCGCCACGGCGATGTTACGCATCCAGCGCTCATAGCCGATGCGGTAGATCGCCGAGCCGCGCATGCGCTGCTCGAAGGTGTCGGGGCTCCAGCCGAACAGCTCGGTCAAGCGCGGCGAGTCCAGCGCATGGCGCACTTGAAAATCGGGGTGCGAGGCGTCGCGGGCGAATTTGTTCCACGGACACACCAGCTGGCAATCGTCGCAGCCGTAGATGCGATTTCCCAGGGCGGTCCGCAATGGCGGCGGGATCGAACCCTCGAGTTCGATCGTCAGGTAGGAAATGCAGCGCCGCGCGTCGAGCTGATATGGCGCCACGATCGCGCCGGTAGGGCAGGCGGGAATGCAGGCCGAGCAAGTGCCGCAATGCGCCTCGGCCGGCGTGTCCGGCGGTAGCGGCAGGTCGGTGAACACTTCGCCGATGAAGAACCAGGAACCGGCATCGCGAGCGATCAGATTGGTGTGCTTGCCGATCCAGCCGAGCCCGGCATTGCGTGCCAGTGCCTTCTCCAAAACCGGGGCGCTGTCGACGAACACCCGATAGCCATGCGGGCCGGCGAGTTCGGCCACAGCACCGGCCAGGCGCTTGAGCGCTTTGCGCATCACCTTGTGATAGTCGCGGCCGAGTGCGTAGCGCGAGACGTATGCGGTCTCCGGCTCGTGCAGCACCGCCTCGGCGTCGCGGGCGTGGCGCGCACGGTAATTCATGCGCGCGGAGATCACGCGCAGGGTGCCAGGCACGAGTTCGTTCGGGCGGCTGCGTTTGCGGCCATGGCGGGCCATGTAGCTCATCTGGCCGTGCCAGCCGCGCTCGAGCCAGCGCTGCAGGTGCCGCTCGTCCTCATCCAGGTGGATTTCGGTGACTCCGATGGCATCCAGGCCCAGTTGCCGGGCGGCGTGCGCGATCGCCGCACGCAGGGCGCGCGCCGTGGGTAGCGCCGCGGGCGCGGCTTGCGATGGCTGGGGCATGGCGTGCTTCGTGGGCTCAGTATAATCGGTCCATGTCAGCTTCCAGTCTGCTGTATTCGGCGGCGCAGGTGCGTGCGCTGGACGCGCACGCCATCGCCCACGGCACCAGCGGCTATACGCTGATGAAGCGTGCCGGTGAGGCGGCGCTGCGGGCGTTGCGCAGCCGCTGGCCCAAGGCGCTGGAAATCGCCGTGGCCGCCGGTGCGGGCAATAACGCCGGCGACGGCTATGTGCTCGCGCGCTTCGCGCAGGCCGCCGGGCTCTCAGCCACGGTGCTGGCGGTCGCGGCGCCGGATCAGCTGCACGGCGATGCGCGTACCGCCTGTCAGGATTTTCGTTCCAGTGGCGGCCACATCATCAGCTACTCGGCGGCGCGGCTGGCGCAGGCCGATGTGATCGTCGATGCGTTGCTCGGCACCGGGCTGGCGAGCGCGGTGCGGCCGCCGCTGTCGGAGGCGATTGTGGCCATCAACGCCTGCGCCCGTCCGGTGCTCGCCCTGGATCTGCCCTCCGGATTGAATGCCGATAGCGGTGCGGTCATGGGTACGGCGGTGCGCGCCGACTGCACCATCAGCTTCGTGGCGCTGAAGACCGGACTGTTTCTGGGTGATGGTCCGGAATATGCCGGGCGCCTGCTGTTCGATGATCTGGAGATCACGGTGCCGCCGGAGGCGCAATTCACCGCGCTGCTGGAGCGGCTGGGAGAGGGCGAGATCGCCCTGGCACTGCCGTCTCGACGGCGACAGGCGAACAAGGGCGACTTCGGTCGCGTACTGATCGTGGGCGGCGGCAGCGGCATGCCCGGTGCGGTGAGGCTCGCGGGCGAAGCCTGCCTGCGTGTGGGCGCCGGGCTGGTGGTCGTGGCCACCGCACGCGATAACCTGATCGCGATCGCCGCCGGTCGTCCGGAGCTGATCGTGCACGGCGTGGAGCAGCCCGAGGAGCTGTCGGAGCTGCTGAACGCGGCCGATATCGTGGCGATTGGACCGGGCCTGGGCCGCTCGAGCTGGGCACGCGCTTTGCTGACGCGCACCCTGAGCTGCGGCAAGCAGCTGGTGATCGACGCCGACGCGCTCAATCTTCTGGCCGAGAGTGGCCAGGCCGCGCCGCCCGGCTCGGTGCTCACGCCCCACCCCGGGGAGGCGGCTCGGCTGCTCAACATCAGTACCGACGCGGTACAGGCGGATCGCATGGCGGCGCTGCGCGCGCTCACGGTGCGTCATCCGGGCGCCGTGATCGTACTCAAGGGCGCGGGCACCCTGGTCGGCCAGTGGCATGATCACGCGCCCAGTCCGGTGCCGGCCATCTGCGAGCGCGGCAATCCAGGCATGGCGGCCGCCGGCATGGGCGACGTGCTGACCGGCGGCATTGCCGGCATCCTGGCGCAGTGTCGGGAGCCGTGGCTCGCGGCGCGCGCCGGCGTGATGGCGCATGCGCTGGCGGGCGATGACCTGGGGCGTGACCGCGAGCGCGGCATCCTTGCCCTGGAGCTGGCCGATGCGCTCAATCGCTGGGTGAATCTGCGCCGATGAAGGCGACCTGGCGCTTGCCGGGCGCGCGCCAGACCGAGGATCTTGGGGCGGCGCTGGCGCGCGGCTGTCCGTGGGACGAAGCCGGGCCGCGGCTGATTTACCTTTCCGGTGAACTCGGCGCCGGCAAGACCACGCTGGCGGCCGCGCTGTTGCAGACACTCGGTGTCGAGGAGATCGTGCGCAGCCCGAGCTACGCGCTGATCGAGACCTATGCGGCGCGTGCCGGCGAGGCGGTGCATATCGACCTCTACCGCCTGCGCGGCAGCGAGGAATTGCAGCAACTGGGTCTGCGCGATTACCTCAATGGGCACACGCTGCTGCTGATCGAATGGCCTGAGCGCGCGGCTGGCGCACTGCCGCCTGCGGACCTTGAAGTGCGACTGGAGCTGAGCGACGCGCCGGGTGGCGCCGGCCGAAATGCCCATGTCGAGGCACGCTCGAGCGTCGGAGAAGCTTGGCTAACGCACACGCGCGCCGTGCTGCCAAACCAGATCTGAGTTGAGCTTAAGCGTGTATCTCGCTAATTAATATTGAAATGTACTCGCAGTCAGCATACAGTTCGCGGCGCAATGACGCGAGGAACGACGGCTTGAATCACGATCAGGGTCTGCATCCCACACGCAGCGTCATCATCGCTGCCCTCATGGCCATGGTGTTGATGGTGCTCGGTATGCTGGGTATGCCGGGCCGGGCCGTGAGCGCGGAATTGAAGCAGATAGCGCTGGGTGCCGACCCGCAGGGCGGAACGGTGCTGACGCTGATGCTGTCCACGCCGGTGGCGCAGCATGTGTTTCGCCTGGAAAATCCCGACCGACTGGTCATCGATCTGCCCAACACCCGGCGTCGGGTCAAGCTGCCGCTGCCACCCAAACGTGGCATCGTGGCCGGGTTGCGTTCGGGCGTCAGCGACGCCCATGTGCTCCGGCTGGTAGTGGAGCTGCGAGCGCCGATGCAGCCGCAGGTGCAACCTGTGGCGAGCGCTGCGGGCTACCGCTTGCGCATCGCGCTGGCTGCCGCGGCGCCGGTAACTACTGAGGCCGGCGCTAACGCCCCGTCGGTCGGCGCGGCCCCGGCGACGGCGGCGGCTGCACCCACGGCGCTGCCTGCGCCCACGAAGACTACGGCTACGGCGACGCTCGCACCCCCGGCGACGGCCAAGGTTCCGGCGCGCAGCGTGCGCGCAGCGCACGCCCCCCATGGCGAGCACGACATCATCGTCGCGGTGGATGCCGGCCATGGCGGCGACGATCCAGGTGCCACCGGCGCGTCCGGCACCCATGAAAAAGTGGTGACGCTGGCGATTGCGCGGGCGCTGGCGGCACGCATCGACCGCGAGCCGGGTATGCACGCAGTGCTGACACGCGATGGCGATTATTTCGTTGATCTGCGCAATCGCATGGTCCGTGCGCAGGCCGCGAACGCCAACATGTTTGTCTCAATTCACGCCGACGCGGTGCGCGATCGCTCGGTATCCGGCGCCTCGGTCTACATCCTGTCCGAACGCGGTGCCTCGAGCGAAGCGGCGCGACAGCTGGCGGAGCATGAAAACGCAGCCGACCTGAAGGGCGGCCTGGCGCTCGCCGATGTACGCCCGGACGTGCGCTCGGTCGTGCTCGACGTGCAGCAAAATGCAAACATGGGCCAGAGCGTCGAGGTGGCGGACCGGGTGCTGGGAGCGCTGGATCGGGTCGGCGCGGTGCGCAAACGTGAAGTGCAGCAGGCGGCATTCGTGGTGCTCAAGTCGCCCGCCATGCCGTCGCTACTGGTCGAGACCGCGTACATCTCCAATCCCGATGAAGAGCGCAAGCTGCGCACTCCCGCGGAGCAGCAGCGCCTGGCGGAAGCAATCTTCAGTGGCATCGACAGCTATTTCCGCAAATTCCCCCCCGAGGGCAGCCAGTACGCGCGCGCTCCCAGCGCGGCTGCGGACGACAGCGCCGAACTGGCGCGCGCCGGCTTCTAAGCCCGCGGCGCCGGATCGGTAACCGCATGCAAAGCGCCGGCGGGCGCACCCGCTACAGCTCGGTCGCGATCGCGTTGCACTGGTCGATCGCGGCCTTGATTATTTTCAATCTGGTCCTGGGCTCCATCATGGAAGGCTTTGCGCCCGCTACCCGATTCCTGCTGGTGCGTACGCATGCCAGTGCCGGGTTCCTGGTGCTGGCGCTGTCGCTGCTTCGGGTGCTATGGCGCGTGACGCATCGGCCGCCGCCATTTCCCGCGGACATGTCGGCCTGGGAGCGGGCGCTGGCGCATCTGGTGCACTACACCCTGTACGGCATGATGCTGGCGATGCCGTTGATCGGCTGGTCGATTCTCTCGGCCCACCCGCCGCGGCCCGGGCACGGAATTGCGCTGCTGGGGCCGCTGCAGTGGCCGCCCATCGGCTTCATCTCGCGCTGGCAGGATCCGTTTCAGAAGGCCATGCACGACCGGTTGGTCGAAGTGCATACGGTGGGCGGATGGGTCATGTTCGGCCTGCTGCTGCTGCACGTCGGCGGCGCGCTCAAGCACCAGTGGATCGACCGCCAGGCGGAGCTCGCGCGCATGGGACTAGGGAGCGTGCGCCCGCACTAGCGCCAGTGTGTACACTGCGGCGGTTTGCAGCCGTGGGTACCCGCCGGGGTTGTTCAGCGCATGCCGATACGCGTTCTCTCCCCCAACCTGATCGATCAGATCGCCGCCGGCGAGGTCATCGAGCGACCCGCCTCGGTGGTCAAGGAACTGATCGAGAATGCGTTCGATGCCGGTGCCCGCCGCATCGAGATCGAGATCGAACGCGCCGGCCTGCGGCTGATCCGGGTGCGTGACGACGGCTGCGGCCTGGATGGGGCCGATCTTGCGCTCGCCGTTGAGCGCCATGCCACCAGCAAGATCGCGACGCTCGATGACCTGGAAGGTATCGCGAGTTTCGGCTTTCGCGGCGAGGCCCTGCCGTCGATCGGTTCCGTGGCCCGGCTGCGACTGGCGTCGCGCAGCCGTGAACACGAGCAGGGCAATGGACTGTCGGTCGAGGGCGGCGTGCGCAGCGCCGTGGCGCCGGCGGCGCACCCGGTGGGCACCAGCGTCGAGGTGCGGGACCTGTTTTATAACGTGCCGGCGCGGCGCCGGTTCGTACGCAGCGAGAGCACCGAGTTTGGTCACATCCTGCGCCAGGTCGAGCGCCTGGCGTTGTCGGAACCTGGCGTGGCTTTTCGCCTGCGGCACAATGGACGCGAGATCCTGGATCTGCCGGCCGCGGATGAACACCTGGCGTTCGAACGGCGCATCGATCGCATCCTCGGCGCGGAATTCCGCAGCCATGCGCTCGCCATCGATGAGGTCGCCGGACCATTGCGCCTGACCGGCTGGCTCGGACTGCCGACCGCGGCGCGGGCCCAGGCCGATCTGCAATTCTGGTTCGTGAACTCGCGCGCGGTGCGCGACCGGGTGCTGGGCAACGCGGTGCGCCTGGGCTACCGCGACGTGCTTTATCACGGCCGTCATCCGAGCTATCTGCTGTACCTGACGCTCGATCCGCGCCAGGTGGACGTCAACGCCCATCCGACCAAGCTCGAGCTGCGATTTCGCGATAGCCGCGCGGTGCATGACGGTGTGTTTCGCAGCGTCGAGCGCGCGCTTGCGGCTACCTCGCCGACCGCAGCGCTTGCCGGGTCGGCCGGCGACGGCGTGGCAACGCTCGCTCCGGTCAGCGCGGCGCTGCGTTTCGACGCCCCGTTGGCTGACGCCGGCGCTGCGCCGCGCTTCGACACGCTGCAGGACCCGAGACCCGACTACGCCTACGCGCGCAGCAGCTTTGCGGCCGCACGGGCGCTGGCGGCCGGGGAGCCAACCGAGGACGAGCGGCCGCTTGGCGTCGCCGTGGCACAGTTGCACGGTCTGTACATTCTGGCGCAGAGCCGCGACGGCCTGATCGTGGTGGACACTCATGCCGCGCACGAGCGCGTGATCTACGAGCAATTGAAGTCGCTGTACCAGGCCGGCACACCGGCCTCGCAACTGCTGCTCGAGCCGCTGAGCGTCGCGGCCGGCGAACACGAGATCGATGCGCTGCTGGCGGAGGGCGTGGAGTTCGAACGCGTGGGGTTCGAGATTGAACGGCTCGGACCGGAGCGGCTCGCGGTGCGGCGCGTGCCGGCGCTGCTGGCGCGCACCGATGTCGCGGCTCTGGTGGCACAACTGGGACGCGAGCTGACCGGGGAGGCGGGCACACATCATCTGGACGGCGCCGCGCACCGCATCCTTGGCAGCATGGCCTGCCGCGCGGCGATCCGCGGCCAACGCGCCCTGACGCTCGGGGAGATGGATGCGCTGCTGCGCCAGATGGAACAGACCGAGCGCGCCAGCCAGTGCAATCATGGCCGACCGACCTGGATGCGAATGTCGCTGCGCGAAATCGATCAGCTGTTTCTGCGGGGACGCTGAACGTGGGCGAGGGCGCGGCGCCGCCGCCGCCGCTGCTGCTGGTAATCACCGGGCCGACCGGCAGCGGCAAGAGCGATCTGGCGCTGGAGGTGAGCGATCATCTTGCCGCCACGCTGCCGGTGGAGATCGTCAGCGTCGATTCGGTGCAGGTGTATCGCGGCATGGACATCGGCACTGCCAAACCCGGCGGCGCGGCGCGCGCCAGCGTGCCACATCACCTGATCGACATCCGCGACCCGGCCGACAGCTACTCGGCTGGTGAATTCGTACGCGACGCACGCAGTGCGATTGCGGCCATCCTGCAGCGCGGTCGATTGCCGCTGCTGGTCGGGGGCACCATGCTGTATCTGCGGGCGCTGGATCAGGGTCTGGCGCCGATGCCGCCCGCCTCGGAAGCCGTGCGGCGTGAAATCGATGCGCAGGCCGCGAGTGCCGGCTGGCCGGCGCTGCATGCTGAGCTCGAGCGGGTCGATGCGGCAGCGGCGGCGCGCATCGCCCGCACCGACGCGCAGCGCATCCAGCGCGCGCTCGAGGTGCATCGGCTCACCGGTGTGCCGATTTCGCAATGGCAACGCGGCACGCACGGCGCGCGCGAGGAATTCCGCTGGTTACGCTACGCGCTGTTGCCGACCTCGCGCGTCGACTGGCGCCGGCAGCTGGCTGCGCGCTTCACGGCGATGCTTACCGCCGGGCTGGTGGATGAAGTAGGTGCGCTGTATGCGCGCGGTGATCTGACCGAGCGCCACTCTTCGGTGCGCGCCGTGGGTTACCGCCAGCTGTGGCAGTTCTGCGCCGGCGACTGCAGCCTCGCGCAGGCGGTGCAACGGGCGAATATCGCCACCGCGCAGCTGGCCAAGCGTCAACTGACTTGGTTGCGGCGCGAGCAGGGCATGACGGTACTGCCGGCGCACGCTGTAGGACTTGCGGCAATTGTCGCGCGCAGCATACAGGCGGCCGCTCGCGCATGACCGACTGAGGGCGCGGTGATAGAATCGCGGGAATGTGTTTCCTTCCTACGGATTTGTCAGATCGAGCACTCTGACGCATATCCCAATTCGCAGACCGACCCAGTTGAAAAGTAAAAGCAGTTGAAAAATAAGGAGAATCCCATGGCCAAGGGCCAATCTTTACAAGACCCGTTCCTGAACGCATTAAGAAAAGAACATGTACCGGTGTCGATCTACCTGGTCAACGGCATCAAGCTTCAGGGACAGATCGATTCGTTCGATCAGTTCGTGGTGCTGCTGAAAAACACCGTGAGCCAGATGGTCTACAAGCACGCGATCTCCACCGTTGTGCCGGCCCGGGCCGTGCGTCTTACTGTCGAAGAGGGCACCGTTACCGAGCCTGCGGCGGAATGATGCGCTGTAGCGGACACAGGCATGTTCGAACGACCGCGCGCCGGTGAGCGCGCCGTACTCGTGCGCCTCGGGCTTGGCACGCCGGTCAAGCGCGAGGATCTCGAAGAGTTCCAGCAGCTGGCGCGGTCGGCGGGCGCGTATCCGGTAGCCACCATCACCGGCCGGCGTGAGCGGCCGGACTCACGTTACTTCGTGGGCAGCGGCAAGGCGCAGGAGATTGCCAGCGCCGCGCGCGCCGAGAATGCCGAACTCATTCTGTTCGATCACCCGTTGTCGCCGAGCCAGCAGCGTAACCTCGAGCGCCTGAGCGGTGTGCGCGTGCTCGACCGCAGCGGCCTGATCCTGGATATCTTCGCGCGCCGGGCGCGCAGCTTCGAGGGCAAACTCGAAGTCGAGCTGGCGCAGTTGAAGCACCAGTCCAGTCGCCTGGTGCGCGGCTGGACCCATCTCGAGCGCCAGAAGGGCGGCATCGGCATGCGCGGCGGACCCGGGGAGACACAGCTGGAGACCGACCGGCGTCTGCTCAGCGCCCGCATGCGCTCGGTCACGCAGCGCCTCGAGCGTCTCAAGCGGCAACGCGACACCGGACGCAGTGCGCGTGCGCAGATCCCGGTGCCGTCGGTGGCGTTGGTCGGCTACACCAACGCCGGTAAATCGACGCTGTTCAATGCGCTGACCGGCAGCGAGGTCTACATCGCGGACCAGCTGTTCGCCACGCTGGATCCGACCGTGCGCCGCCTGAGTCTGCCGGGTGGCGCACCGGTGGTACTGGCCGACACCGTGGGCTTCATCCGCGAGTTGCCGCACGAACTGGTGGCCGCATTCCAGTCGACCCTGCAGGAGGCGCGCGAAGCGCATCTGCTGCTGCACGTAGTGGATGCCAGCGACCCGCGACGCGATGAGCACATTCATCAGGTCGACAGCGTGCTCAACGAGATTGGCGCCGGCGCGATTCCGCAACTGCGCGTCTATAACAAGATCGATCGGCTGCAGCTGGTACCGAAACTCGAGCGCGCTGCGGATGGGCGGCCGGGCGCGGTGTGGATCAGTGCATCGGCGCAGCTGGGCCTGACGCTGCTGCGCGAAGCCATCGCCGAGCGACTCGATCTGAACGTGAGCCGACTGTGGATGCATCTGCCGCCGGGCGGCGGCGCGATGCGCGCGCGCCTGTACGCGGCCGGCGTGGTGCGCGAGGAGCGTGCGCTGGAGGACGGCGCGATTGAACTGCTGGTGGAATTGCCGGCGGCAGAACTGGCGGCCTGGGCGGCCCAGCCCGGCGTGCAGTTGCTGCAAGCGCAGCCGCCCCCGGCGTCGCCGGCGCATCCCCTGCCTGCGCCGTACCTGGAACCGGTCGCAGAGCCGCAAGCCGCAATCGTGGAGTGCTGAGCGCCCCATGGCCTGGAACCAGCCCAGCGAAGACAAGCCGCGCCCGCCGCCGCGCGGCGCTCCGGAGGATTCATCGCTGGATGAGATGCTGCGGCGCTGGCAACAGCGGATGCAGCGCCTGTGGCGGCCGGGCAGCGGCCGCGGCACCGCGGCCCTGGCGTTGCTGCTGCTCGCCGCAGCGGTCTGGCTGGCCAGCGGCTACTACCAGATCGATGAGTCCGAGCGCGGCGTGGTGCAGCGCTTCGGCCGCATGCTTGCAATCGAGCAACCAGGTCACGGCTGGCACTGGCCATGGCCGCTCGAGACCATGCAGAAAGTCAACGTCGGCAGCATTCAGTCGCTGGAGTCCAAGGCCCTGATGTTGACGGCCGACCAGAGCCTGATCCAGATCAGCTGGTCGCTGCAGTATCGAATCAACGATCCGGTGCAGTACCTGTATCAGGTGCGCGACCCGCAGTTGACCCTGGGGCGAAGCGGCGAGACGCAGGTGCGCGAACTGGTGGCGCAGTACGAGCTGCCGGCACTGCTGAGCGGCGAGGCGCGCGGCCGTGTCACCAGCGATGCGCGCGGACGCATACAACAGGCCATGGACGCCTATCGCACCGGCGTGACGGTGACCGGCGTCAATCTGACCGATGTGCAGCTGCCCGACGCCGCTCTGGCGGCCCAGCGTGATGCGGAGAAGGCGGCGGAGGATCGCCAGCGAACCATCGCTGACGCCCAGGCTTATGCCAATGACATCGTGCCGAAGGCGCAAGCCGCCGCGCAGCGGCAGCTGGCGGACGCGCAGGTGTACGCGGCGCAGACGGTGGCAAATGCGGACGGGGAAGCCGAGCGCTTTACGCAGCTGGCCGCAGCTTACGCGCAGGCGCCCGACGCGACGCGCAGCCGTCTCTATATCGATACCATGCAGACCATCCTGTCGCGCTCGCACAAGATCGTGATCGACGCCAAGACTGGCAGCGGCAGCATGATCTACCTGCCACTGGACAAGCTCGCCGAGGCGGTACGCGCAGCGACTCCGGCCGCGCTGCC
>PKWJ01000003.1 GCA_003132025.1 Gammaproteobacteria bacterium | reverse complement strand
CGCGATCACGGCCGCCGAGCGTTCGATCGACATTGAAGCGGCCTATTTCATTCCCGATCCGCTGATGATTCGGGAGTTGGTGGGCGCGTGTGAGCGCGGCGTGCGTATTCGAGTGCTATTGCCCGGTAAGCATATCGATTCTGAAACGGCGCGTATCGCATCGAAGCGCGGATGGGGGCCACTGCTTCGGAGCGGGGCGCAGATCAACGTATACCGGCCGACCATGCTCCATTGCAAAATGTTGATATTCGACGAATACATGGTCTCAGTTGGATCGACTAATTTTGACATGCGCTCGTTCGAGTTGAACGATGAGGCGAGTCTGAACGTTTACGATTTGACATTTGCGCGTCAGATGACGGATGTATTCGAGCGCGACTTGAAATCATCGACGCTTTACACGTATGCACATTGGCAGAGCCGGGGTTGGCCGGAGAAGGCAGCGGAGATTGTTCTTATTCCTATCCGGTCTCAGCTGTGAGCGAGCGTGCGATCGAGGCCGATGTAACGATGAGCGCACGCAAAGACGTTCCGACCGCGGTGACCCCGTGGCTGCGATGAGTGGGGCATAGCGGGTACGTTGCAGAGGGGGTGGTCTATGTGCTTATCGGCGCCTTCGCGCTGGTGGCTACGCTCGAATCTTCGCAGCAACCGAACGGATACAAGAGTGCATTGGCCAACTCGCTGCTGCATCGTTTGGCGACGCGATGCTCGCATTGCTGGCGCTGGGACTGGCCGCTTTCGTGCTGTGGCAGGCGGTGCTGGGAGTACTCGACCCGGAGCATCGGCGGACGATCAAGCGGCGCGCGGTACGTCTGGGGTATGTGTTAAACGGACCGTTGCACGGTGTCCTCGTCGGCGAAGCGGTGTCGCGTCTGTTCGGGTTCGGCGGAGCCACTCAATGCATGTCAAGCCCGATTTCCTCACTTCGATTCAGGGTCACCGCTGACTTGTAACGCGGAGCTTTCTTCACTGCTTGCCGAGTCAGACTGACCGAGACCATGTGGTCGGGCCAGCTCACGTTCTGGATGCATTGCGGCGCGACGAGCACCTGGTGACCGAGCCACGTGTTGCCAGTCTCCACAATGAGGTATTGAATGACCCAGGATTCCTCGTCGAGGAGCAGGCCCTGCAGGCGACCGATGCCGCCATCGGTCGCTTTGAGATGATACTTCATCACTGCCTTACAGCTTCGCAGGTGATGATCGCCACTCTCGCGTGGTCTGGCTTCGACCTCCGCTCGAGCATGGTCCTCTTGTGCAATACGATATTCGGCACTTGACCCGCCGTCGCCAACACCCGCTAGCATTACGCCTGGACAAGCGCCTCCAGCCCAGAGACCAGGGCGGCCCCAATACGAGGGGTCACCGTAAATTCCCGGGTAGCGCATTTCGTGCTGCCTCGACACCGGTTTGTCGGTGTCGATATCGGGGCTGTTCTTGACTTGTTGCCTGGTGATCGAGACCGGCAAAATCCTGTCGGCCCAGTTCGGCTGGCCCATGGCGCTCGGCGAGATCAGCACTTTTCGACTCGATAGCCACGTACCAGTGTCGACAACCACATAACGTATGGCCCACCCCTCGTCATCGAAGTATAAATCCTTAACGTGACCAATGGGTCCGTCGGTTGCACCGATAGCGTAGGCCTCTAGTTCGTGCATGCTGCGTAACACAGTCCCCTCTGCTCCGAGAGTACCAACACGCGCTCGACGAAAGCGCAATTCCTGCCCTTCCCCAGCCACATGACGACCGCCTTAGAAACCAAGAATATACTGATACATGCCAGGCCCGCGCGTCTGTACGCCAGCGCGCACAGCACATTTGAGATGCCGAAGAGGAACTTGGTGATGCGGGTGCCGTTGACATAGAGCTGTCTCTCGAGGTCGGTGATTTAACGATACCGGTCTTGCCGGAGCTTCTTGTCGTGATGTGGTGCGTCCACGAGCCTTTTGACTTTTGCACCGGGTCGATCAGCGTCGGCCACTTCGTAAAAATGATGTCATCTGCCTAGCGCACTCGGGAATCATTCGATCTGATCTTGATCTTCTTTCCTTTCGCGCCGTGGCCCGCATGGGTCACATCGATTCATTTGGCGGAATGCTCCTGCCGAATCGCCCCACGCCACTTCTCCCAGTCCTCAACGGCTCGAACGTCCTCTCGCCCGAGCTCCTCGTAGAGTTCATGTATCCGTTTGACGAGCTGCGGTGGCGCCTCGGTCGGAGCCTCGGCCTGTGGTTCCATTTTTTGCTACGGGCTGCGGCTGCTCCTTCGCTTCAGGCTTCGGTTCAGTTTTGGTCACAGTATTAGGTTCCGCCCCTGACGTTAGTCGATATCACACTATTGTCGAAATATCGGTCGCGCGGCTGGGCCGCACTGCTGTCAGAACATAGAGCGTCTCGCTCAGCAGCGCTTACTTATATTTTTAGCCGCGTCCTCATTGCGTTCCAACGAGTCCTAGTCCCGGTCCGATCGATGTACCAAAATACTTGGCTTATGAAGAGATCAACCGACCAAACCGCACCCCGGCGCCTACTTCCCATCCGGTAGACCACCGCAGGCCGCCCCCCGCTCAGGCTCCACGATAAGCCGCGCCCCGTGGTCATAGGTCACGTATCGCCAAAGCCATTGCAGCGCGACCAGCACGCGATGCTGAAAGCCTGCTAAGAGATAGATATGGACGAGTGCCCACAAGAACCATGCGAGCACGCCCTTCAGGCGCGACCAGCCGAAATCAAAGATGGCGGACTGCCGTCCGACAATTGCGGCGTTCCCGCGATTGTGGAATTTAAAGTCCGGCGCCGCAGCACCGGTACGCATTTTTCTCACGAGCGCCCGGCCAAGATAATAGCCTTCCTGCTTGGCCACTTGCGCAAGGCCAGGCATAGGCTTGCCGGCGGTATCCAGAACCAGTGCGACGTCCCCCAGCGCGTAGACATCCGATAATCCCGGCACGGAGAGGTCGCGATTGACTCTTACGCGCCCGCTCTTGTCGGTTGGTACGCCAAGCAGTTCGCCGGCCGACGATGCCTTGACGCCAGCCACCCAGATCGCAACGCCGATCGGCATCGTGTCATCTCCCGCCACGACGCTATCCCGCGAGATATGCTTGACGGGGCAGTTCTCCCGCACCGTCACGCCCAACGTCTTCAGCTTGCGTTTCGCGTAGCGTGCGAGTTCTTCCGGAAAGGCCGTGAGTATTCGGGGGCCCGCTTCCAGAAGAAGAACGCTGGCCGATTTGGCATCGATACGATGGAAATCCTTCGCAAGCGTATGCCGCGCGAGCTCCGCGATAGCCCCGGCCAGCTCGACGCCACTGGGGCCGCCACCAACGACCACGAACGTCATCAAGCGCTTGCGCTCGGCCGCATCGTCGCTCATTTCCGCCTGCTCAAACGATAGGAGCAACCGGGACCTAACTCTGCGCGCATCGGCGATGGATTTCAGGCTGGGGGCAAACTCGGCCCATTCGTCATGACCGAAATAGGCGTGCGTCGCGCCTGCCGCGAGTACCAAAATATCATAAGAAAGAGATTTACCATCCGCGAGCGTCACACAGCGCCTATCGACATCAATGCCCGTCACCTCCGCCAACAGCACTTCAATACTGGCAAAGCGTCGCAGCATCCTCCGGACAGGTTGCGCAATGTCGGCCGGCGACAAGGCCGCTGTTGCGACCTGATAGAGAAGCGGCTGGAATAAATGATAGTTCTGCCGGTCAAGGAGCGTCGTGCGTACACCGGCGGCGCCCAGCCCGCGCGCCACTTGCACGCCCGCAAAGCCGGCGCCAATGATGACGACATGCTGTTTCTGATCGGTTTCAGTCACGGCAGGCACAAATTGTCTGGCAAATCGGTTATCGCCTTCTCAAGGAATTACGTTTGAGCGCCAGGTCGGTACGAGCCCGGCCATTTCAATCGGACTCTTGAGCCGTACCGCGATAAAATAAGGACTGCCGGACCGCTTGAACTCATACGCGTTGTCTCCGAATGCTTTTAGCCATAAGCTGCGGCAATGGCGCTGTCGTGCGATCCTCGCGCCTTCTGATCCCCAAATAGAACCAATGCAGACTTGATCACAAGGCTTGGCTGCAAAGTATGCACTCGTCGCTGGCCGCATGGTCAAATCCCCATCCGCCGTATCCGTACCCGCCGCGCAATTCGCCGTAGCGCCCACCGTAGGCGCCCATGCGGCCGCCGAAGTGACCCACGTAGGCCCTTCCGCAGCTAGATAGTGATATAGCGAATATGTCCCGCGCCAGGCTACCGCGGGCAACACCACTGCATCCGGCCAGCTCACTGGCTATCCCAGCAAGCTATGGCGCTCGCGCATCTGCGTCCAACTGATTGATCGACAATGCTCTGTTCGGTACCGCATATAATATTGGCCTCGGGATGGTACTATACCCTTAGGTTCTGCTCCCGCAGTTTGAGTCCCAGGGGCTCAGTTCCATCGGCCGCCCTGAAAGCGACGATCGATGCGTCGTTTGGCAACGCAGAGGCGCCCACAGCTCAGAGCGCAAATCAGCGCGATGCGGCTGCCGACCCATACTGCCAAGGTTTCCGAATCAAGTAGGAAGCCGGGATGCGATTGGCACCTCACATTCCAGCGGCTTCACATCCGGATCCCGGGACACGCCATCGGGCTCAGGGCGACCAGATCAGCCAGAACATCAATGCCGTTCATGACGTCTATACACGTTCAGAACTAAACAGCAGCCGGACGCACAACCGCTAGCGACCAGAGGAGGCGCTTGTGAGGCATCGCAGCCTCTGTGGGCTAGCGAGCAGACGGCTCAATCGGCCGGCCTTACCCTGGCGGCTGTTGTTGTCGGCCCGATCGGACCGCACCCGCCACGTAAGTTAGGAGCTACCCATGGACACGATACCCGCACAATGGATTGTTCTTACCGGCGTTGCGGTCCTCGCATTGCTTGCGCTTGCGATATGGTTCTTCGCCCAAAGGCGAAAGCAATCCCATAGACTCGATCAACACTTCGGTCCGGAGTATGGCCGAACTGTCGCTGCATTCGGAAGCCGAAGAAAGGCGGAATCAGAACTCAAGGCGCGCGAAAAGCGCGCCGAGCGTTTCGCAATTACACCATTGGCGCCGGCAGAGGCTGTCAGGCTCAGTCAGGGTTGGAGCGCTTTGCAGGCTCGATTTGTCGATAACCCCAAGGGGGTTGTTATGCAGGCGGACCAGTTGGTTCGCGAGTTGATGCTAAAGCGTGGTTACCCTATGGGTGATTTTGACCGCCGTGCGGGCGACATCTCAGTGGACCACCCCGCCATCGTGGAAACTTACCGGGCGGCGCAGGCCATCGTGGTGCGCGATGCGCGCGGAGAAGCCGACACTGAAGAGCTACGCAAGGCCGTAGTGCATTATCGCGCCCTCTTCGATGAGCTGCTTGAGGTAAGGGTAGCTAAGCAAGAAGCGATACCAGCAACGCCGCTGGCGCTTAACACCTAAATGGGTTGCGGGGCCTCTTGTAATTCGGTGCTGCAATGCACCCGGTGCGGGTCCGGTGCCGCGCATATCGTGGTTTGAACGAATGGAAGTTTGACGGTTGATGCCTATAATATAGATGTGCGTGAGACGTCATCGAGCTCGGCTTTTAGGCGTCACATGTCGGTTCATGGTTCGGATCTGTCAGATGCTCTGCCCGAAATCGGCAAAGAAGGTGGAAGATGGGCACGATTTTAATCATTGTCCTGGTCATCCTGCTGCTCGGCGGCGGCGGTGGCTATTACGGGTACAACCGGTATGGTGGACCTGGGCTCGGCGGCGCTCTGGGCTTGGTACTGATCGTTCTTCTCGTGCTCTGGTTCTTCGGCGGCCTGCATATCAACCGCCCCTGATCTGGAAGACCGGCGCTGCGCGCTAAGCCGTCGCGGCGAAGTCATGCATACGGCTCCGAAGCGGCTGAACCTGATCTGGCTCGAGCGGCGTCCTATCTCATTGGTAATCGCCCCTCAGATTCATGTGTTCCCAGCCCAACGGCGAAAGATGGGCGCGTTCGATCACTTTGCGCTCGGTCAACGTCATGCCGGCGGATTCCAGTCGGTGGCTCACGTCATCGATACGGCGGGATTTGGCCTGAATTGCATCGAGGATCGAGCGCATCGGCTTTAATTGCGCGCTATCGAGTGTATAGAGACCGACCCCGCCAACCAGCCCAAGAGTCTTGATCGCTGGATCCACGTCGTCGTAAGCCGCGCAACCCTAGGCAATCACCCTGTGAGTCCGGCATTTAGAACTTTATCGTCGTCTTTAAACCGATGACAATCTCGTTCTCGTAAGCGCCCGAACCTCCTGGATGCACGACATAGTGCAAACTGGGTCGCAGAATGGCAAAAGGCCAAGACGTCCAACCGTAGTACACCTCGGCTTCGTGTTCCGAAGTTTGGACGGGAACCACGTCCTCGCCTGCGATCTCGTCGAGCAAGCGCTCGCCAGCCGCCACGCGGCTATTGACGTGGGTAGTTCCGATGCCGAGACCCATTACGTCATTCGGGCGACTCTTGAGGAAACCTTTGTACTGCACGCCGAAGGCAATCTGGCGATCCGTCGTCGGCGAGTGAGACGGCCGATCTTCCAAAGCAGCCGGCCGTTGCCCGTCAGGGTCGGTGAGTCATCCGCCACTGCCGGATATCTCAACAATGCCGAGAGGAGCAGCAACGGAAGGCCCCTGCCTGACGAGCAGGGCCGCGTGCACCAGTGTCGCATCAGGTATCGCCGTATAGGTAGGCTGCGATATCGCGTGCATCTTGTTCGGTCAATCCGGTATCTGGCATCGCATTGCCAGGGATCACGCTTTGTGGCGAGCGCAACCATTTCACGAGGTTGTCCGGGTTGTTGCTCAAGATGCCGGCGATGAAGGCGCGACGGCCAAACTGTGCGAGTGGTGGGCCGACTTGGCCGCGTGCATTGGGGACTCCTGCGATGGTGTGACACGCGGCACAACCGTATTTCTGCATAAGTGCCGGGCCGCGATCGGCATGCGCGCCACTCATGGCCCAATAAGATGCCGGGCCATGGCGGTCGCAGCCGCTTAAACCGAATGTCACCAATATCGCTAGCACAGTGGTATAGCGCTGAACAGCCAGCGACGATGATAGTCTCGTGCGCGAAGGCACGGCGACCCGCGCCTCTCGCTCGGCATGGCGCATCCACATGACGAACAGAACGCCGAGGGACGTGAGATGGATTACGCTGGCTGGTATCCACATTATGATGCCGGCAAGCTGCTGGTCCTCAAGTGGCGTTAGTCCCCACGCTTCGGTGGTATTGAAGTGCGCGCCATAAAACGGGTGTCCTGCCAAGGTCAGCAATGCACCCAACAGCCCGTTCTGTACGCCAAGTGTCGCGACGAATATCAGAGTGCTTCCGTAGTCGAGACGCCGCCGGCCAAATGGCTCGATTACTAAAGACCAAAACATCAGTGCACTAATGAAAAAGCAGAAATGTTCAAGGGTATGAATCCCTTCGTTGGCCAGCGCCCAGCCATAAGGACCGGGTAAGTGCCAGAACCAAAGCACTACGCTGCACAGCAACCAGACTGCCAGGGGCGACATCAACGCAGTCACGCTGCGATGCAAACCACCGGCAATCCAAATGCGACCGATCACACGCCGCGTCGACATCGGGAACGCCCACAGAAATGCCATCGCCGGCCGGCTGCAGACCAAAAGCGGCGCGGCCACCATCATCAGGAGAAGATGCTGGACCATGTGCGCGGAAAACAGTTGATCGTCGAGCGCATCCAGCGGTGAAATCAGCGCGACGAATAATGCGGCGATCCCCGCCGCGAATGAGGCGATGCGCAGAATACCGAAAATCCGCGATCGCGCGTGTGGGTTTAGACGGCGAAGTCCGTAGGCATAGCCGAAGACGGCTAATCCAAGACACACCAGCACCCACACTTCCCAATTCCATGGCAGCTCGGCCAAGCGGCCACTGCCGGGCACAGCAAGACCGTCGAGCGCCGGCTTGGCGATCTCACGTGCGGCAGCGGGCAAGCTGATGGAACTAACAGTCAGCGGCATAACGGCACCACGAACACCGCGGCAGTGGCGAACAACAACGCAAGCGCAAACAGAAAACTGGCCAGGACGCCGAACATCGCTAGGAATCGCGTGCGACCTTCGCCGAGATCGAGCAGATGATGTGCCGAGCCAGGTGCCTCCTCGAAGGTGAGTCGCCAGCTTCTCCAGGAGACCAGACCTCCTGCGATCGCCAACGCCATGCCGGCCGCACCGATCGCCAGCAGAATCCACCATAGGCCGCTCCATATCGGCAGCGCCAAGGGCACATCACGCGGGTAACACGCGTGCGCGGATAGCGCAGCGCTGATCAAAAGCTGCGCGTTCCATGCGGCGGGCGCCGCGGCCAGTCCGAAGAATAGCGCGGCGAGGCTGACGCGATGTCGGTGCGGTGCAGGGTGTTTGATCGATACCTGAGAGAGATCTTCGGGAGCCATCACATCACCCTAGACGCGGCGCGATATAGAAAGTAAAGAAAACCGCCAACCAGACAATTGTGATGAAATGCCAGTACAGCACGCCGATTGATACGGCGGAATGGCGCTGCGCATCGAAATAGCCCAAGGCCGTCCATACGAACAAGACCATCAGGAGCAGCAGACCGACGGCGACGTGGACGAGATGAAAGCCGGTGACCGTGAAGTACAACGAACTATAGGCGTCCGATGTGAGATGGAAGGGTTCCCCGGCCCACTCCAGACCCTCCAGCGCGATGAAGACGAGCCCCAGCACTGCAGAGACCACAAGACCGATCATCAGCCGCACCGGATTATCGCGATCTATACCGCGTTCCCCCCACCACATCGTAAAGCTGCCAGCGACGAGGAGCATCGTGCACGGTATTGCCAATGAGAGCTTGGGCATGCCATACGGCGGCCATGCGCCTATCGCATGCGAGGCAATATAGAAATAGCTGAATAGCAGGTACGCAAATAGCGTCGCTTCGGTGGCGATTACGGTGAGCATACCCCACCAGCCGGACGCGTGATGGGCCTTGCTGCCGACGGGCAATACGGTTCTGGAGACGCCTAGTTCAACCACGGCTCATGTCTCGATCTGGCTCAGGGAGCGCTGTGGCCACAGCCACGAAGTACTGGCGAGCAAGATCACCACCAGGGAGGCGCCGAGCAACCACCAGGAATGCAGCAATGCACCGATGAACAGGACTGCCAGCGCCAGGGCAAGCACCAGCGGCGAATACGCATCGGGCGGCATCTTGAGGATCACGTCCGGTTCAGCGTCGAGCGAGGTCGTGCCCATTGTCTCGCGGCCCTTGTCGAGCAGGAAACCTTCCTGCATCGAGCTGCGGTCGTCATCGCTCTGATTCAGACGACCCTCCCACAAGGGATAGCGGCTCGCCACGGTCGGAATCACCGCAAAGTTGTAGACCGGTGGCGGCGATGACGTCGACCATTCCAACGATGCCGCATCCCAAGGATTATCGCCAGCGCGCTTGCCGCGCTTCAAACTCACGAATACGTTCAAAAAGAACAGCAGCACACCAATCGCGAACAAATACGAACCCAGTGTGACGATGAGATTCAGCGGACCCCAGCCGAGATATTCGGGATAGGTATAAATTCGTCGCGGCATGCCGGCAATTCCGAGAATATGCATCGGAAAGAAGCCGACATTGAAGCCGATGAACATCACCCAAAAGCTCCACTTGCCCAGCGCCTCGTTCATCAGCCGTCCCGTGATTTTCGGGAACCAGTAGAAGATACCGCCGACCACCGGAAACACGTTGATGCCGATGATCACGTAGTGCAGATGAGCTACCACGAAATAGGTATGGGTCAGTTGCAGATCGACCGGCACGGCGGCGGTCATGAAGCCGGAAACACCGCCAATCACAAACAAAATCACGAAACCCACGAAGAATAGGAACGCGCTCGTAAATACCGGCCGCCCGGTCCAGATCGTCGCAACCCAGGAAAACACGGCGACCGAGCTTGGAATGACGATAATCATGCTGGCGGCGCTGAAATACGACATCGCGATGACGGGCAGCCCGGTCGCGAACATGTGATGCACCCACACGCCGAAGCCGAGCGCCATGGTCGCCACCGTGGCGAGCGCGACCGGTGTGTATCCGACGAGCGGCCGTCGGCAAAACGTCGGCAGGCCGTCCGAGACAATGCCCATGGCTGGCAGTACGATCGCATAAACCCATGGATGACCGAACATCCAGAACAGATGTTGCCAAAGCAGCGGCTGGCCGCCGGCGCTAACGTCGAAGAAATGCGTGCCGAACTGGCGATCCATCCACAACATGAAAAACGCCAGACTCACCGCCGGCACCGCAAAAAGGTTGCCTACCGAAGCGGTTAGCGTACCCCAGATCAAAATAGGCACGCGGTTGATCGACATGCCCGGCGCGCGCATGCGCAGCAGCGTGACTATGAAATTAATGGAGCCAACGGTGGTCGAAATACCTAGGAGCACCATGCCGAGCGCGTATACATCGATGTTGGGTCCTGGATTGTAGGCCCGAGACGCATAGGGTACGTAGTTGAACCAGCCGTCGTCCGGCGCCTTGCCGAGCGGGAAACTGACATACAGGAAAATGCCGGCGAACAGGAATACCCAGTACGATAGGGCGTTCAGGCGCGGAAACGCCATATCGCGCGATCCTAGCAGTAGTGGCCACAGGTAGTTGCTGAACCCCGACAGTACGGGTAGCGCGTAGAGGAAAATCATGGTTACGCCGTGCATCGTGAACAGCTGGTTGTATTGCTCAGGTGTCAGCAGGTGCTCGTTCGGCTGCGCCAGTTGTGCGCGCATGACCGCCGCTTCGAGGCCACCGATGATCAGAAAAAGAAAGGCTGTCACCAGATAGCGCTTGCCGATTTCCTTGTGATCGACGCTGGATAACCAACCTGCGACTCCGCCGGCTCCCTCCCAATTGCTCTTCAGGATTTGCGAACTCGGCGATCGATCCGACGCTCGGGCGATGATCGGCGCACGAAAAGTCTCCACTTCGCTCACGATCCCCCCTTATTGCAACGTGTTCAAATAACCGAGCACGGCAGTCAGATCGGTGCCGGAAACGAGGTGATCAGGCATCTGCGCGCCGGGCTTCAGACCTTGCGGAGCGGCGATCCAGCCGGCAAGATTTCCCTGCGTGTTCGGGAACAATCCAGCAGCGAGCGTGCGCCTGCTCATCAGGTGGGTCAGATCGGGCCCTACAATGCCCGCCGCATCGCTGCCGCGAATGGTGTGGCAAGCGGCACAGTGGGCTTGGAAGACCTTCTGTCCCGCGCGTACCGTAGCGGATGAGGATATTGGCGTTTCCCGCAATTGGTCGTCCTGCCACGCCCTGAAATCCCTAGGCGTGTCGGCGATGACCTCCAAGGCCATGAGCGCATGTTCCGCCCCACAGAACACCGCACACTGTCCGCGATAGACTCCAGGCTTGTCCGCTTGAAGCCAGGTGACATTGGTCTGACCGGGGATGACGTCCATCTTGCCACCAAGCTGGGGCACCCAGAAGGAATGGATCACATCGACGCTTGCCAGTTCGAAGCGCACCGGCTGCCCCACCGGAATATGAATCTCATTGGCGGTAATGAACGTGCGCGACATATCATCGCTCGTGTACCGAAGGCTCCACCACCACTGCGACGCAGTGACTTGCACCGTCAGCGCCGGCGTACTCGGTGGGTGACTGACGCTGGCACTCGTCACCAGAGTCCAGCCCATGCATATAATGAGGATGACCGTGGATACGCCAACGCCGACGTAAATCCACCCCATGCCGCCGCCCTCTCGACTCACAGCCAATTGAGCGTCATCAGGTGCTCGCTTAGTACGTCGGCGAAACAGGCCACCGAGCAACATCACAGCGATGACGACGGTGACAACGATCGAGACGATCCCCAGCCCCCATCCCAGTTTGGTGATGGGATCGCCGGCCGGTCCGTAGGTATGCCAATAAGACATGGGTGTCTCCGCATACGTGACGCTCGACCGCGCGATCAACAAAGGAGTTGCAACGAGCGCGCAGCGACAGCTCATGGAGACGGTGTCGCTGGCGGTGGAGGTGCCGTTGGCGGTGACCTTACTCGCGCTCCTGCGGAACGTGTCGTTGCCGGCGAGGACGTCGGGGCCTGCGATGGCGGTTCTCCCGGATACGACATCGGGGCCGGGGCTGGCTCCGCCGCCGGGGATACCTCATCGGGCGGCGCTTCGGTCGACGGCACAAAGGCGGCGTCATCGTCTCGCTGAGAGCTTAGCTCGGGCGCAATGAGTTCCGCGCGTTGCGCGTTGCGCGCGGTGCCTTCGACGGAATAAGTACCCCCGAGCGACTGAATATAAGCGACGACCTTCCAGATCTCCTGCGGCGGCAGCTGGGAGCCCCACGCCGGCATGCCTTCTGCGCGGCCGTCGTGGATAGAGGAGTAGATCTGGGCCGGCAGACCGCCATAGCGCCAGTAGGTGTCGGTTAGATCCGGTCCCATGTTGCCCTTGGCGTTGTAGGCATGGCACCCGGCACAATTCATCTTGATGTAGAGCGCTTTACCCAACGCAACGGCCTGCGGGTTGCCCTCATAAGGATTCGGCATCGACCGCGCCAGCGCCGCACTGTCGGTAACACCGGCAATGTGCCCCATCGGCAGTGCGCTAATCTCGCCTGCGGAGGGCAGCCCTGCGGCAGGAGGCCCTGTGGAGCTGCCTCCCTCGGAATGGCTGCAGGCGCCGAGCATCACGGAGAAGGCAATGAACCCCGGTTGCACAAGTCGATTCAGCACGGCGAACCTCACGGCCTTCCCCGATTCTCGCTCGCAGCAGGTGCGCTCGCCTCAGTGCCGGCGCTTGGCACAACTGGCTGCACGCCGACCGAATCGCCATCGATCGAGAACACATAGAGTGTGCCGCCCTGAGCCGGAAAGCCGCTCTTGGATTGGTCCGCGCGCACCGTCGCGGCGCCACCCACACCGCTATAAATCGCGATGTACTGGCGATGATCGGGACCCAGATAACTGATGGGTTGACCGATCACCCCGGACGCGAGCTTCTGCGACCACAATATGCTCCCACGGAGGGCATCGACCGCGCGGAACCAGCCATCGGCGGTGCCGTAGAAGACGACGTCGCCCGCGGTTGCCAGCGCGCCGCTCATGGTCATGAACGGTTCCTTGATTGACCACACCTTTTTCCCGCTGGCGGGGTTCCATGCCATGAATTCGCCGAGATTGCCCCCTGGCGCCGCGTGACGCTGCATATCCATGCCGTCATACGGCGTGCTCGCGATGTAGCCTTGCTCGTGATCGGTGACATCCATGCAGATGTTGAAGATGCCGGCATAGATAAGGCCGGTGCGCGGCGACGCCGCCGACGGTTGCCAATCCTTGCCTCCAATGTCGGGCGGGCAAACATTATCGAGCTTGACGCCGGGCTTGGGCTCTTTCTCCGGGTTCACGATGGGTTGGCCGGCCTGGAGGTCGAAACCGGTGGACCAGTTCAAATACGCAAACGGCGTTGCCATGAGGACTTCGCCGCTGGTGCGATCGATCGTATACGCATAGGCATTGCGATCGAAATGCACCAGCACCTTGCGCGCCTGACCGTGGACCGGCACATCCATCAACATGTCTTCGTTGACCGCGTCGTAGTCCCACTGATCGTGCGGCGTCGTCTGATAAGCCCAGCGCGCCATGCCGGTATCGGCGTCACGCGCGAAAATAGTGCTGGCCCACAGGTTGTAGCCTGGTCTCTGCACCGGCACGCGCGGACTCGGATTACTGGTGCCATAATAGATAAGATTGGTCCCCGGATCGTAGGATATCCATCCCCAGACCGAGGCCCCGCCGTGCCGCCACATACCCTCGGGCCACGTGCTCACGCCGAGATCCTTGCCCTTCATCCAGCTATAGAACGGTTTGAAGTCGGCACCGATCAGCACGCGTTTGTCGGACCCGGTGCTATAGGCGCGCCACAGTTCCCTGCCGGTGTCGACATCCAGTGCGGCGATCCAACCTTGCACGCCCATCTCGCCGCCGCTGTTGCCGACGAATACTTTGTTGCCGACGGCGAATGGCGCCATCGTCATGGTGGCGCCCGTTTCCAGATTGTCCATCTTGATCCGCCACGCCTCTTTTCCGGTCTTGGCGTCGACCGCCACGGTATGGTCATCGAGCAGGTTGTAGATCAACTTGCCGTTCGCGTAGACGATGCCGCGCGTTACCGTATCGCAGCATGCTTTGCCGATCGCCAGCGGCGAGGGGTTGGGTTTATAGGTCCATTTGATGAACGCGCCGGGCTTGGAAAGATCCAGCGCGTAGGCGATGTCCGGAAACGGCGTGACCACATACATCGTGTCGCCGACCACCAGCGGTGCGGCCTCGTGGCCGTGCAAGGTGCCATCGCTGAACGTCCACGCGATGCGCAGCTTCCCGACATTGTCGATGTTGATTTGATCAAGCGGGCTATACCTCGAATTGGCGAAGTCACGGGCCTGGCTATGCCACTCGCCGGCCGGATCGTTCGGCGCGAAATTGATCGTGGCACCCGACAGATTGCTTATGGAAGCCGCTGGCGTTGCCGCCGCGGGTGCGTCGGCAGCTTGCAAGGGGCAGCCATACGCGAGCAACGCGAGCCACAGTGCGCTCACGGCATCCGCGCGGCGGCGTGTAGTCCCATACGCCGAACCGGCGGCGCGTACGCAAAGAGCAGGTTTCCTTGGCGCTGCCATTCGGGAGAGATTCCTTCTGGTGTTATGCATTGTTACTGCGCGCCCGGTCGACCGCGGACCTGATCCGTCTGCATTCCCGCGATATAATCCGCGACCGCGCCGATCTCACCGTCAGAGAGTCTTGCCGATACGTTTTGCATCATCCCGTTGGTGCTAAGTCGCTCATCTGAACGGAACGCACGCAGCTGTGCGACGATGTAACGGGAATGCTGTCCGGCAAGTCGCGGAAATGCAGACGGTAGCCCTGCGCCATCCAACGCGTGACAGGACGCACAGGCCGGCACGTCGATCGAGGCGATACCGTCATCGTAAATCGCCCGGCCCCGCCGCAAGGCGTTCAAATCGGCTGTTTGGATTGGACCGGTCCGAAGAATCTGTTGCGAGAAATATGTTGCCGCATTGCGTATGTCTGCGCGACTCAGGTTCATCGCGACGCCGCTCATGGCACCGACGCGGCGCTGCGCCTGGAACCCGGCCAACTGGTCCTGCAAATAGGCGCTCCCTTGACCGGCGAGCGAGGGGACGCTCGGGTCGTTGCTGTTGCCTTCCCTGCCGTGACAGGCCTCGCAAACATGCGCGATGAGTTCTTGCGAATGGGCTTCGGCGCTCGACTGCGTGCCGTCTTGTGTGCTGGCGCGTGCACCGACCGGCGCCGCCACCGGCGCATTGGCCGCATCACGATCGGACAACTCCCCGGCGCGCGCCTCGAGTCCCGCTGCACCGAGGGCGGCAATGATGAGAATCAACATGCGGAGCGCCGACCGTTTCATGTCCATGCACTAGAGATTGCCGCGATTCACCGGTGCATCCGGATGAGTGGTAGAGGCCCCATCGCGTGACGGGCGGTCACTCGGCTCAATGTCCTTGCGCACGGCGGCCACCGTCTCCGCATCGACCAGCGGCGCGCGGTTGCCCCAGGCATGACGCGCATAATTAACCACATCGGCGATCTCTCGATCATCGAGCTTCCAGCCAAAGCCCGGCATCGAAAGTCCTGTGGGTAAGGATGAGGGAGCGGCCATCTTCGAGCCGGCCAACACCACATGGATGACTGTGCCGGCATTGTTTGCCTGGATCGACGCACTGCCGGTCAGTGGTGGGAAAACCTTGGGGACGCCGCGACCGTCCGGATTGTGGCAGGCGGTGCAATTGTCGGTGAACAGCGCCTGACCCCGCGCCAACGCGGCGGCGCCGAGGTCGTGCGTTTGTGGCGGTGTTTCGTGGGCGGCGTGCGGGCGATCTTTCAGGTAAAGCGCAATTGCATCAAGATCCGCATCGCTCAAGTACTGCGTCGAATTCATCACCACGTCGGTCATCGGTCCGGCGGAGGCCGACTTCGCATTCGCTCCTGTTTTCAGATACTCAACAATCTCGGCTGCCGACCAGCCGCCGACCCCGTCCCGAAGGTTGCTGCCAAGCCCCGGTGCAGCCCAGTGCATGCCAGCGTTGCCCCCTTCCAACGCCTCGCTGTGCTTCGTCCCGCCCAACCAATTGTCCGGCGTGTGGCACGCGCCGCAATGGGCAACGCCCTGCACCAGATAGGCGCCACGGTTCCATTGTGCGGATTGCGTCGTATCGATCTTGTACTCACCCTCGTCAAAATACAGCGTGTTCCAGACAAACATTGCGCCGCGCCAACTCAACGGCCATGGCAGCTCAGCCGACTTGTTGGACTGCTTGATCGGTGCCAGCGTATCAAGGTAGGCCTTGATCGCGTCGACGTCGGCGCGGCTTATCTTGGTGAACCATGGGTAGGGGAACGCCGGATACAGATGGCTGCCGCCACGACGAATGCCGGTGTGCAACGCCGTATAGAAATCCTGGCTGGTCCACTGACCGATGCCGGTGGTCGCATCGGGCGTAATATTGGTGGAGTAGATCACGCCAAACGGCGTCGGAATCGCGCGACCGCCGGCAAACGGTTGGCCATTGCTGTCGGTGTGGCAGTACTCGCAATCGCCGGCACGAACCAGATACCCGCCGCGTGCAACCTCGCTCGATCCGGTGTCATTGGCAGAAACCGGCCCACAGATCAGTACCGCCAATGCGATCCATCCGGTGATGAGCGGTGTGAGGCTTCGTGGGTGCACGACGTCCATACTTCGTTCACATATGAACTAGCGGACCCGGGCTCCTGAGATAGTGGTTCTTGATCGCGTCCGCCGCCCAGTAGGCGAGCGCAGCCACAGTTCCGGTCGGGTTGTAGCCGGCGTTCTGAGGAAACACGCTCGAACCCATGACGAACACATTGTGTACGTCCCAGGACTGCAGGTATTTGTTCACTACGCTAGTCCTCGGATCGGCACCCATCGCACAGCCGCCGGTGTTGTGCGTGGTCTGATACGGTACGATCGAATAATGGCCAATGCGCGGAATGGCGTGAAATGAGCGCGGCTTCATCGCCTGCGCGATCAGCGCGGCTTTGTCGGTGAGGAAGCCAGACATCTTAATCTCGTTAGGGTGGAAGTCGAAAGTCAGGCGCAGCAGCGGATCGCCGTAGACATCCCGATAAGTCGGATCAAGATCCAGGTATGAATCGCGGTAGCTCATGACGCTGCCATGGGTCGCGATCGATGCACTCTTCAGGTAATTCTCTGCCATCGCCTTCTTCCAGCCGGCGCCCCACTTCGGCGCATCGGCGGGAAGCTGGTGCTGCAGGATCGGCCGGCCACCGGTTGTCCATAATGCGATGTAGCCCCCCCCAATGAAGCCCTCGGGGCCATGATCGAAATTGTCGCCGTTGAATTCGTCGATCGCCTGGCCCAACGCGCCGGCACCCATGAACGGATTCATGATCTCGTCGAGAAACACATCGACGCCCGAGGTGATCTGATAGGCGTAATTGCGCCCAACCACGCCGGTGTTCGTCTTCGGATCGTACGGCTGACCTATTCTTGAGAGCAGCAACAACAATGCGTTGTGTTGCGCGAACGTGCAGCAGATGACGAGGGAGGCAGGCTGCTCGAACTGGCGGCCCTGCTGATCCACATAGGTCACGCCGGTCGCGCGCTTGCTAGTACTGTCCAGATTGATGCGCGTGACGTCGCACTGAGTACGGAGTGAGAAATTCTTTCTCTCGAGGAGGACGGGTAGAATCGTGGTCTGCGGCGATGCCTTGGAATAATTTCCGCAGCCGAACCATTCGCAATATCCGCAATAGGTGCACGGCCCCATTTGCACGTCGAGCGTATTCTTGTAGGCCGCCGAGGCGTTCGCAGCCGGGCACGGAAACGGTTTGAAGCCGATCTCCTTCGCGGCCTTATCGAACAACACCGTCGGATAGCTGCGCTTGAGTGGCGGCAGCGGGTAACCGCGCCGACGTGGACCTTCGAACGGATTGCCGCCGGGCTGGATCTGGCCCTGGATGTTTCCAGCGGCGCCAGATATTCCGCACAGATAATCAAAGGTATCGTAATGAGGCTCCAGTTCGGCGTAGGTAATCCCCCAATCCTGGATCGTCATGTCCGCCGGGATGAAGCCCTTGCCGTAACGCTGCTCGGTGTGAGAGCGGATTACGAAGTCCTCGGGCAGGAAACGCCATAGCTGACCGTTCCAATGAACGCCGGCGCCGCCGACGCCAACGCCGGGAAGGAATGAGCCAAGATGGCGCATCGGCAACGCAGTCTGGTCCACCGAATTGCGGAACGTGAGCGTATCGCGCGCCGTATCCTGGAAGAGTCCATCGCGAGCCGCATAGCGCAGTTCGTCCTGAATCTGGGTGGTCGCAAAATCCGGCACGGTATCGCGAAACTTGCCGCGCTCGAGCGCCAGCACTTGAAGTCCCGTCTGGGTGAGCTGCTCGGCCAGTATGGAGCCGGTCCAGCCAAATCCCACCAGGACGACATCCACCGGCTTGAGCGGATTCGCCATGGTCAACCTTTGCGCAGCAACGTTCCGTTGCGGCCGAGAATACCCACTGTCGGCAGTGTGTAGGGCTTGCCGTACTGCTCGATCTCGCTTGAATAGTTGTAGCGGGGACCCGGAAAGCCGATCAATTTCCACCCGGCAAAATTACGGTTACCGCCGTACATCGGGTCGGCGAGGAACCCTTCGACTGTGTTATTCCACAGCATGGTAAAAAAGACTTTGGCGGGCACGTCGGTGAGCTCGATGTCGCCGCTCTCCAATCCGTGCAGAACATCGTCCTGCACCGCTCCGGGCAACGCGGCAAAGTCTTTGCCGTGGTTCTTCTGGCACCACGCGTTCACATTGCGAGTTGCTGTCTGGTAGAGCGCCGCGGGGGTGAGCTTGAGCTGATAACCCTGTTCAGGAACTCCCGTTGCCCACGGACCCTGCATATACCAGTGTTCCGCGCGGCCATAGGAGCCCGCCAGCTGGCGGTCGATGAATACGGCGACTCCGGCGCCCCGGGCCCCAAGTCCGTCCTCTTCGTCCGGAATCAGTCGCTCCGTTGCCGCCTCGACGAAAGCACGTTCCTCAGGCGTAAAAAACGCAAACACAGGGGGCGGTTCTTGCCCTTCAGAATGATTGGATTCCCGCGAGCTGCTGCAACCGAGCAAGGGGGCCGCTGGAAGGAACAGCGCGGCGTTGAGCAACGATCGACGCGAAAGCGACGCGCATTCCTTGACACCCGATGGTTTCTGCGCGTCGCAACCGGTCGGCCGACTTTGCTCAGACAGATCGGCTACCGCCGCCAGGGGTTTCTGAGCCTTATACAGACGGCGACGAGGCATGCCGACGATCTCGCTTGTTGGTTATTTTCACGACTGTTCGCTGCTGTGTACAAATATAACATGACGTTTCGGCGCGCTCCATTCGCTATCGAACATTGCAATTTTTACTATTCTCCAGTTGCTTTCGCCGCGCGGGCAAGCGCGCCATCCGACAATGCAGGGTCGCGCGCAGACGCTCGCCGATATACATGGCCGCAGCTCAATCGTCGGGACGCCCGCGGAGTGCGTGAGGCAGCCAACCGACACCCATGAAAGACCGCGCCAATGTTTTGGGGGGACATGTTACACCGCATGAAAGATATGGAAGGCCACGCCATTGGCGCGACCGACGGCCCCATTGGTCAGGTGATGGACTTGTGCTTCGATGACGAAGCGTAGGTCATCCGCTATCTCGTGGTGGAAACGGCT
>PKWJ01000013.1 GCA_003132025.1 Gammaproteobacteria bacterium | reverse complement strand
TCGTGGCTTCAGCCACGACATACAGACCGCGTTATCAATTCGGCTTTAGCCGCTGAAGTTCCGCCTTTACAGTTCTCATGCAAACTCGACGGCCTTACAGTCCCAACTCGCTCAATCCCGCATGCTCATCCGGCCGCCGCCCCAGCGGCCAATGATATTTCCGCTCCGCTTCCTTGATCGGCAAATCATTGATGCACGCAAACCGCAAGCGCATCAGCCCGTTCTCCTCGAATTCCCAGTTCTCATTCCCATACGACCGGAACCAGTTCCCCGAATCGTCGCGCGATTCATAAGCAAAACGCACCGCGATGCGGTTCCCGTCAAACGCCCAAAGCTCCTTGATCAGCCGGTAGTCGAGCTCCTCGGACCACTTGCGCGTAAGGAACGCGACGATCGCGTCGCGTCCAGAGAAAAACTCCGATCGGTTGCGCCAGCGGCTGTCGGGGGTGTACGCCAGCGACACGCGCTGCGGATCACGGCTGTTCCAAGCATCCTCGGCCATGCGCACTTTTTGTGCGGCAGATTCGGGCGTGTATGGGGGCAGTGGTGGCTTTTTACCCATCTCGATTCCTGGTGTCAGACCAGCTGCGCGAGTTTACGCAATAATGCTTCCGGACCAATAATGCCCGTGTATGTGTAGCAGCGGCCGAAGGAAATCTCCCATGACCCAGCAGCGGAAAAAGCAGTTGCCTCTCATCGTCGGCCACCCGGCTTTAGTGATGATCGACTTTCAACGCGATATGTACCTGCCCGGCGATGTAGGCGGCATCCCGCGCATGGCCGGCGCCGAGCAGCGCGTGCCGCGCGCCCGGGCTCTGGTGGACGCGGCGCGCAGGCACCGCGTGCCGGTGATCTTCATCCAGGAGGTGCATCGTCCCGATCTGATTGACTTCGGCCGCGAGCTCGACGGGCAGGAGGGGGTGCATTGCATCGAGGGCCAGCGCCTGACCGAGATCGCCGCCGAGGATGTTGACTATCGTCCCGGCGATTACTTCGTCCCCAAGCGCCGCTACTCGGCGTTCTTCGGCACTGATCTGGAGATCCTGCTGAAAGGCCTCAAAGCCCAGACGCTGATCCTGACCGGCGGACTCACCGATGTGTGCGTGCACTACACCTTCGTCGACGCCCACCAGCATGACTATCATTGCCGCGTGGTGGAGGATTGCGTCGGCGGTTCCTGCCAGGAGGCGCATGATGCAGCGCTGCGGGCCATGGAGTACCTGCAGACCGGCGCGCGCTGCAGCGGCGTGGCGGTGCTCGAGGCGTTCGCGGCATTGAAGCCGGCGCGCGTGGCCTGAGCAGGGTGAATACCGTTGCTCGCAGATCGCTGCTGACGCTGCTGTGTACGGCGGCGGCGGTACCGGCAGCGGTGGCGGCAGACGCCGCCCAATCCCCGGAAGAGCAGCGGCTGCGGTCCGACTGGCCGTATCTGGCACGCTATCGTGACCAGAATCGCGAACTCAAGACCAGCGGCACCCGGATCGATGCGGTGTTCCTCGGTGATTCCATCACCGAGGGCTGGCTGCAGAAGGCGCCGGCGTTCTTTAATGCCGGCCGCATCTGCCGCGGCATCGGCGGGCAGACCACACCGCAGCTGCTGCTTCGTTTTCGCCAGGATGTGATCGACCTGCAGCCGCGCGCGGTGCACATCATGGCCGGAACAAACGACATCGCCGGCAATACTGGACCTTCGACGCTCAAGATGATCCAGGACAATTTTATGGACATGACCGAGATCGCGACGGCCAACGGCGTGCACCTCATATTGGCCTCGATCCCGCCGGCGAGCGACTTTCCGTGGCGACCGGGAGTGGAGACCGTCACGCCCATTGCCGCGATGAATGCCTGGATCAAGGATCTTGCAGGGTTCTGGCGCCAGGTGCTGCTGGCGATCATGGCCGGCGCCGGCCAGAGCGTGCGCGTCGAGCGCGACCTCAGCGATGACGCGGTCATCGTTGCGGCTGTCAGCCCACAGCATCCGGTGGCACGTCGATGGCGCGAGTACCGCGGCCTGCTGCTGTTTGTGCTGCTGATGTGCAGTTTCCGCTCCGCCTGGGCCGACTGGGTGTATGTACCCACAGGGTCCATGAACCCGACCATTCTGGAAGGTGACCGGCTGCTGATCGACAAGCATGTGTATGGCCTGCGCGTGCCGTTCTCGCTGCTTCATCTCACGCGTGGCGCCAATCCGGATCGGGGTGACATCATCGTGTTCGACTCGCCGCGCGACGGAACGTCGCTGGTGAAGCGCGTGATTGCATTGCCGGGCGATAGCGTGGCGCTGGATGGCGAGCGGCTGATCGTCAACGGAGTCGCCGCCAGTTACGCGGCCGGTCAGACTGCCGAATTGCAACGGCTGCTGCGCGCCACGCGCCGGCAGGATCCTGCGGTAGTGCGCGAGTCGGGCGTGCTGCCCGGACACGACATTCTGCTGCTGCCCGATCGACGCAACGAGCTGCTGTTGGGCCCGGTGACGGTACCGCAGGAGATGTACTTCGTGCTGGGCGACAATCGCGACAACAGCGCCGATTCGCGCTACATCGGTTTCGTGCCCCGCCGCAACATCGTCGGACGGGCCACGCGCGTGGTGCTGTCGTTGAATCCCGATCGGTACTATGCGCCCCGTTCCGGGCGGTTCTTCAGCCCACTCTAGGATGTCGATGACGTCGCGGCGTGGCGGCGCAGCATGATGTAAAAATGCCGCCACCGACCCTGTCGGAATAATCCTAGTCGCACGGCGCCTGCTATCCGACAGGCGCGCACCTTAACGGCTGATGGTGAGCGTGCCGCTTTGCAGCGATAACTGCTGGCATCCTCCCGGCTGTGAGCGAGCCCCATGCAGCGGAAAGAAGGCGATCGGTCGGTCCGCGGTTTCTTCGATGGCCTGACCGACCGAGTATTTGGTGGTGCTGACTGGCCCGGACGCATCAGATACATGCAGGCCGACTACGGCGAGACCAGCTACCAGGGATCGGGGCGATTACTGGGACGTCGGGCGCTCATCACCGGAGGCAGCTCGGGTCCCGGGCGGGCGGCCGCGATTGCGTTTGCCCGCGAGGGTGCCGATGTCGCACTCAACTACCTGCCGGCGGAGCAAGCCGACGCCGACGAGGTGATCGGGCTGATTCGCGAGACCGGGCGCAAGGCGGTGCCGCTGCCGGGAGACTTGCGCGATGAAGCATTCTGCAACCAGCTGGTCGCCGATGCGGCGCGTGAGCTTGGGGGGCTGGACATTCTGCTCAGCAATGCCAGCCGGCAACAGGCGATCGCGGACATCGCTGAGATGAGTACCGAGCAGTTCGACGCCAGCTTCAAGACCAACATCTACGCGATGTTCTGGCTCACCAAGGCGGCGCTGCCGTACATGGGGCCCGGCTCGTCGATCATCAATACCAGCTCGCCGAAGGTGTTCGATGCCTCGGACATTCTGCTCGATTACTCGGCGACCAAGGGCGCGATCATGGTGTTCACCAAGAGTCTGGCGAAACAGCTGGCCCACCGGGGTATTCGCGTCAACGCGGTGGCGCCCGGACCGATCTGGACTCCGTTTCAATCCAGCGGCAGCGCCGACGAGTCGGGCGCGATGCGCGAATCGGACGCCGAGCCGGTCATG
>PKWJ01000014.1:55252-160980 GCA_003132025.1 Gammaproteobacteria bacterium | reverse complement strand
ATGGCGTTTTTCTTGACGATGCCGATCAGCAGGATGACGCCAATCAGCGCGATCAGGCTGAACTCGGTGTTGAACAGCAGCAGCGCGAGCACCGCGCCGACGCCGGCGGACGGCAGCGTCGACAGAATGGTGATCGGATGCACGTAACTCTCGTACAGGATCCCGAGCACGATATAGACCGCGACGATGGCCGCGGCGATCAGCCACGGTTCATTCGACAGTGACTGCTGGAATACGCGTGCCGTGCCGGCAAACGAGCCGTGCACCGAGATCGGTACGTGTATCTGCTGCATCGTTCGCTGGATCGCACGGATGGCGGTGCTGAGCGATTCATCTTCGGGCAGATTGAACGAAAACGTCGTGGCGACGAACGGGCCCTGATGATTGATCGCCAGCGGCGTGGTGTTGGGCCCGTAGCTGGCGAACGCCGCCAGCGGCACCGTGGTCTCGGAAGATGTAGCGATCGAGGCGCCGGTGGAAGCACCGCCGCGAGCGCTGTTGGTGAGCTGGTTGAGCGCCAGATTCGCCACCGCCGCGACCGGGGCGCTCGACACGCTGCTGCAGGCGGCGCTGCTGCTCGTGCTACTGCTGGTGGTGCTGCTGCTGGCAGTGGTGCCGCTGCTGGCGCTGCCGCTGGTGCCGCCGCTGGCGGAGCTCGTAGCCGCAGCGCTCGCCGGCGCCGGACTGACGGCGCTGGTGCTGCAGCTGCTGCTGGTGGCGGCGGTGGTCGCGGTAGTCGTGGTGCTGGCGGCGGTGGTGGTTGCGGCGCTGCTGCCGGTGGCGGTGCCGGCGAAATCACCGACCGCTCCGGCCGAGGATTGTGTGCCACTGAGCGCGCCGCCCGAGGTGCTCACCCAGACCTCCTTGAGCGTCTCCGGGCTCTGCCAGAAGCTCGGCGCGACTTCCATGACCACGTGATACTGGTTCATGTCGTTGTAGATGGTCGATACCTGCCGCTGGCCGAAGGCGTCGTACAGCGTGTTGTCGATCTCGGACAGGTTGATACCGAGTCGCGCGGCGGTGCTGCGGTCGATATTGAGCGCGATGTCCAGGCCGTGGTCCTGGCGATCGGAGTTCACGTCGGCAATTTCCGGCACGGTTTTCAACGCCTCGGTGATCCTCGGCGTCCACAGGAACAGCTCGCTCAGATCATCGCTCAGGATGGTGTACTGATATTGCGAATTGCTCTGGCGGCCACCGGCGCGGATGTCCTGGATCGATTGCAGGTACAGGCGCACGCCGGTGATGTTGGCGAGCTGCAGCCGCAGCCTGGCGATCACGCGATCGCTGGTGACCTTGCGTGCCGACAGGGGCTTCAAGCCGACGAAGATATTGGCGGTATTGGTGGCACCGCCGCCGCCGCCGGGGCCGCCGCCGCCGCCGCCGGTGAAGCCGACCACATCCTGAACCGCCGGGTCGGACTGCACGATGCTCATGACGCTGCGCAGCTTCAGCGCCATGGCCTGGAACGAGATGCTTTGATCGGCGCGCAGGTTGCCGACCAGCGTACCGGTATCCTGTTGCGGGAAGAATCCCTTGGGGATGATCGTGTACAGATAGAAGTTCAGCGCCACGGTCAGGGCCAAAACGATCATCACGGTGCGCGGATGCTCCAGGGCCGTGCGCAGGGTACGGCCGTAGAAACCACGCATGGCATCGAAGCCGCGCTCCATGGCGCTCATGAAGCGGCCCTGCACCGGGCGCTCGCGGCGCAGCACCTGGGCGCACATCATCGGCGTAGTCGTCAGTGAAACCACCAGCGAGATGAGGATCGCGATCGACAGCGTTAGCGCAAATTCACGGAAGGTGCGCCCGACGATGCCGCCCATCAGCAGTATCGGCAGGAACACCGCGATCAGCGACAGGCTCATCGCCAGCACCGTGAAGCCGACTTCCCTGGCACCCAGCAGAGCGGCCTGGAAGCGCGCCATGCCTTCCTCGATGTGGCGCGATATGTTCTCCAGCACGACGATGGCGTCGTCGACCACGAAGCCGGTCGCGACCGTGAGTGCCATCAACGACAGGTTGTCGAGGCTGAAACCGAGCAGGTACATCGCGCCAAAAGTGCCAATCAGCGACAGTGGCACGGCGACACTTGGCACCAATGCCGCGCGCGCATTGCGCAGTGTGAGGAATACCACCAGCACCACCAGCGCGATCGCGATCAACAGCGTGCGCTCGACGTCCCGCAGCGAGGCGCGGATGGTCTCGGTGCGATCGTTGGTCTGGATGATGCGGATGCTCGCCGGGATCGAGGCTTGCAGCTCCGGAATCAGCGCCCGGATGCGGTCCACGACGTCGATCACGTTGGCGCCGGGCTGGCGGTGCAGCACCAGCAGTACCGCGGGGTGGCCGTCGGCAAGTCCGAGGTTACGGACGTTCTCGACCGCATCGCTGACGGTGGCGACGTCCTGCAGCCTGACGGCTGCGTTGTCGCGGTAGGCGACGATCAGCGTCTGGTACTGCGCCGCGTGCGTGGCCGTGTCGTTGACATAGATCTGATAACGCCGATCGCCGAAGTCGACGCCGCCCTTCGGGCTGTTGGCATTGGCGGCCGACAGCGCCGCGCGCACATCCTCCAGCCCGATGCCGTACTTGAACAGCGCGCGCGGATTGAGCTCCACGCGCACCGCCGGCAGCGAGCTGCCCCCGATGGTGACGTCGCCTACGCCCTGCACCTGCAGCAGTTTCTGCTGCAGGATGGTCGAGGCCGAGTCGTAGATCTGTCCGGCGGTCAGCGTGTCGGAGGTCAACGCCAGGATCATGACTGGCGCGTCGGATGGGTTGACTTTGCGATAGCCCGGATTGCTGCGCAGCGAGCTCGGCAGATCGATGCGGGCCGCCTGGATCGCGGCTTCCACGTCGCGCGCCGCGCCGTCGATGTTGCGCGACAGGTCGAACTGCAGCACCACGCTCGAGCTGCCGACCGCGCTTTGCGAGGTCATCTCGGTCACGCCCGCGATGACACCCAGGTGTCGTTCCAGTGGCGTGGTCACACTGGTCGCGACCGTCTCGGGACTGGCGCCCGGAAGCGACGCCGAGACGACGATGGTCGGCATATCGACGTTCGGCAACGGTGAGACCGGCAGCAGGAAAAAGGCCACGCCACCCGACAGCGCCAGCCCGATCGTCAACAAGGTCGTGGCGACGGGTCGATGGATGAACGGCTCGGCGATGTTCATGGCGCGCTCAGTCGGCCTGCGGTGCCGGCTGTCCGTCCGCTGGCCGGCTGTCCGCGGGCCGGTAACCGGCGCGCACCCGGCGCCGGCGCACGGCGGCCGCGAGCCGGTCGAAGTACAGATAGATCACCGGCGTGGTGAACAGTGTCAGCAGCTGACTCACCAGTAGCCCGCCGACGATCGATATGCCCAGCGGTGCGCGCAGTTCCGAGCCGGTGCCGGAGCCGAGCATCAGCGGCAGCGCGGCAAACAGGGCGGCGACCGTGGTCATGAGGATCGGGCGAAAGCGCAGCAGCGCCGCCTCGTGGATCGCCGCCTGCGGCGATTTGCCACCCTCGCGCTCGGCGGTCAGCGCAAAGTCGATCATCATGATTGCGTTTTTCTTGACGATGCCAATCAGCAGGATGATGCCGATGATCGAAATGATGTTGAGATCGAGCCCGGCGATCATCAGCGCCAGCAGCGCGCCGATACCGGCGGACGGCAGCGTCGACAGGATCGTCAGCGGGTGGATGTAGCTCTCATACAGCACCCCGAGCACGATGTAGACGGTGATGATCGCCGCCAGTATCAGCAGCACCTCGTTGCGCAGCGAGGACTGGAAGGCCAGCGCCGCGCCTTCGAACGTCGTAGAGATGCTGACCGGCAGCCCGATATCGAGTTCGGCGGCACGGATCGCATCCACTGCGTTCTCCAGCGAGGCCGTGGGCGCGACGTCGAATGAGAACATGGCCGAGGGAAACTGGCCCAGGTGATCGATTTCCAGCGGCGCGGCCTGGACCGAAAGATGTGCAATCGAGCCCAGCGGCACCTGGCCGCTGCTGCTGGAAGTACCCGAGGGCACGTAGATGTCGTTGAGCGAGTCGATGGAACTCTGCAGCTTCGGGTCGCCTTCCATGATCACCCGGTATTCATTCGACTGGGTGTAGATGGTCGAAATGATGCGCTGGCCGAAGGCGTCGTAGAGCGCGTTATCGATGGTCGCCGCGGTGACGCCAAAGCGCGCGGCGGTATCGCGGTCGATATCGATCTGGACCGTCAGGCCGCTGTCCACGAAGTTGGTGGACACGTTGGCGAGTTGCGGGGCGCGCGCCAGTCGCTCGAGCAGCTTCGGCACCCACGGCCGCAGCGTGGCGGCGTTGGCTGCTCCCAGGATGAATTGATAGGCCGCCCGGCCCACCGTTGAGTCGATCGTGAGATCCTGCACCGGCTGCAGATACAGCCTGATGCCGCTCACCGCGCGCGCTGAGTTGCCCAGCCGCGCCATGGTCGCCTGGATGTCGTCGCTGCGCTGAGCCTTGGGCTTGAGGTTGATCAGGTAGCGGCCGTTGTTGAGCGTGGTATTGGTGCCGTCGATGCCGACGAACGACGACAGGCTGTCCACGTCCGGGTCGTGCAGCAGCACGTCGGCCAGCGCCTGCTGGCGCTGGATCATCGCGCTGAAGGATATCGACGGCGCGCCTTCGGTCGTGCCCTGCAGGATGCCGGTGTCCTGCAGCGGGAAGAAACCCTTGGGGATGACGACGTACAGGGCGACCGTCAGCACCACCGTGCCCACGGCAACCCACAGCACCAGCGGTTGGTGATCGAGTACCCAGGTGAGCAGCCGGTCGTAGTGCGCGATCAGTTGCTGGAAGGCGCGTTCGGCCCGGCGCGCGAGCGCGCTCTGAGTACGCGCGCGCGTCTCGGCGTGCGGCCGCAGCATCTTGGCGCACAGCATCGGTACCAGCGTCAGCGACACCACCGCCGAGATCAGGATCGCGATCGACAGCGTGATCGCGAATTCTCGAAACAGCCGACCCACCACCTCGCGCATGAACAGCAGCGGGATCAGCACCGCGATCAGCGACACCGTCAGGGACACGATGGTAAAGCCGATCTCGCCCGAGCCCTTGAGCGCGGCGGCCATGGGCGTCTCGCCCTTTTCGATGTAGCGCGAGATGTTCTCGATCATCACGATGGCATCGTCCACCACGAAACCGGAGCCGATGGTCAGGGCCATCAGCGACAGGTTGTTGAGGCTGAAGCCGCACAGATACATCACTGCGAAGGTGCCGATCAGCGACAGCGGCACCGACAGGCTGGGAATGATCGTGGCCGGTATGTTGCGCAGGAACAGGAAGATCACCAGCACCACCAGCGCCACCGCCAGCGACAGCTCGAACTCCACGTCGTTGACCGAAGCGCGGATGGTGTTGGTGCGGTCGGACAGCACGGTGACATCGACATTGGCCGGCATCGAAGTGCGGATATCGGGCAACACCTTGCGTATCTGATTGACCACCGCAATCACGTTGGCGCCGGGCTGACGCTGCACGTTGAGCAGGATGGCCGGCGTGGTATTCATCCAGCTGGAGAGTTTGTTGTTCTCCGCGCTCTGCGTCACCGTGGCGATGTCCGACAGGCGCACCGGGTCGTTGTTGCGATAGGCGACGATGATGCTGGCGTACTGGTCGGCGCTGGCGATCTGATCATTGGCGTCGATCGAATAGGAGCGCGCGGTACCGTCGAAGCTGCCCTTGGGGGCGTCCGAGTTGGCGTTCGAGATGGTGGTGCGCACATCGTCGATGTTCAGGCCATAGGCGGCGAGCGCCTGCAGGTTGGCCTGAATGCGCACCGCCGGGCGCTGCGCACCGTTGATGCTGACCAGACCGACACCGGCGATCTGCGAAATCTTCTGTGCGATGCGGGTATCGGCCAGGTCTTCGACCTGGGTGATTGGCATCGAGGTCGAGGACACGGCGAGCGTCAGGATCGGCGCGTCGGCGGGGTTGACCTTGGCGTAGATCGGCGGTGCCGGCAGGCTCTGCGGCAGCAGGTTAGCTGCGGCGTTGATCGCCGCCTGCACCTCCTGCTCGGCGATATCGATGTTCAGGGCGAGATCGAACTGCAGTGTGATCACCGACGCGCCGGCGGAACTGCGCGACGACATTTCCTTCAGTCCGGGCATCTGACCGAACTGGCGCTCCAACGGCGCGCTCACGGTCGAGGTCATGACCTCGGGACTTGCCCCCGGCAGGAAGGTCTGCACCTGGATGGTCGGGTAGTCGACTTCCGGCAATGCCGACAGCGGCAGAAAGAAATAGCCGATGCTGCCGACGATCAGGATTGCGGCCATCAGCAGCGAAGTCGCCACCGGTCGTTCGATGTAAGGACGGGAAGGATTCATGCGTCAAGGCGCGCGATCAGGGCGGGGATGCGCCGCCCGGGTTATCGGCGCTGTGCTGGTGATGCATATGGCCGCCGCTGCTGCTGCCACCGCTGCTGCCGCCACCACCGCTGCTGCCCGCACCCGCGTCGTGACGATGCTGGTGTTGGCCGCTGCCAGGCGGGGCACTGGCCGCGCCGGCTGCCGCGCCCGGAACCACGACGTGCGCGCCGTCGCGCAGTTGGTCGGCACCGTCCACCACCACGCGTTCGCCGATCGCAAGGCCTTTGGTGATCGAGACCAGATCGCCGCTCGAGGGGCCGGTGGTGACCGCGCGCATGCTCGCGGTGTTGTCGGCCTTGACGACATAGACGTAGCTGCCCGAGGCGCCTTGCTGCATGGCGGCGCCGGGGACGACGATGGCGTCGTGCAGCGTATCGAGCAGCAACCGCACGTTGACGAACTGGCTGGGGAATAGCTCGAATTTGGAATTGTCGAACATTGCCCGCAGCTTGAGCGTGCCGGTGGTGGTGTCGATCTCGTTGTCGGAGTTCGACAGCGTGCCGCTGGCGATCTTGTTGGTGAGGCTGCGGTCGTAGGCCTCGACGGAAAGCTTCTGGCCGCTACGCAGGCGCTGCAGCACATCGCTGAGGCTGTCCTCCGGTACGGTGAACAGCACCGACATCGGCTGCATCTGCGTCACGACCACGATGGTCGACGCGTTCGCCTGCATGAGGTTACCGATGTCTACCTGCCGCAGACCGACCAGGCCGGCGACGGGCGAGGTGATGCGGCAATACTCCAGATTGAGCTGCGCGACTTCGAGCGAGGCGCGGTCAGTGGCGACCGTGGCCTCATCCTGCGCGACGGTGGCGACCTGCGTGGCGTAGGTCTGATCGGAAACCGAGTTCTGCGCCAGCAGAGTCTTGTAGCGCTCAAGGTCGACCTTGGCGTTGGCGAGCAAAGCCTGATCGTGCTTGAGCTGACCGGCGGCCTGATCGACCGCGGCCTGATAGGGTCGCGGATCGATCAGCACCAGCAAGTCGCCGGCCTTTACCGTCTGTCCCTCGGTGAAGGCGATCTTGACCAGCGGTCCGTTGATCTGCGGGTGCACGGTGACCGTAGCCAGCGGCGTCACCGTGCCGAGCGCATTGATGGTGATCGGGATGTCGCCCTTACCGACGCTGGCAACGCCGACCGTCAACGGACCGTTGAAGCCGCTGCGTCCGGTGGTGGCCGGAGTGGCCGCGCGATAGCGGGCTCCAAGAACGATCAGCACCAGCAGCGCGATGCCACCGATGATCCACCACAGCATTTTCGAGCGGCGCTTGGGTTCAGTCGGCGCGCCATCGTCGGCGTCGCTCGGCGAAGGATATGCAGTCATGTGTTGTTCCGTGTCGAGCTGTGATTCGCCGCGCTCGTTCCTGCAGGCGCATCGATGGTTACCGTTGCCCTGACTGTCACGGCGCGCGATAGTTAACCGGACTAACCGTAAATCATTGATTAGTTAACAACATTTAATATCTAACAGGATTATAGAACGAGTCCCGCGCGCGCTGCGCGCACGCCGCACCGCGCCGGCGACGGCAAAGGGCGCTGGCCCCTAGACGGCGGCCCCGGCGAACAGCCTGCCGGCGATGAATACCGCCAGCGCGGCGAACAGGCAGTAATAGCCAAACAACTGCCAGCGGCCGTGCTCGAGCCAGCGCGACAGCCACTTCAGCGACAGCCAGCCGGCGGCGAAGCTCAGCAGCATGCCGATCAGGTAGGGCCAGATCGGCCCCAGGGCGTCCGCGCCGCTACCGGCAAGGTGTTGCGCCTTGAGCAGCCGATGGCCCTCGCGCACGATGACCGCCGGGGTGAGCACCACCGCCAGCGCGAAACTGAAATCCTCCAGCAGGTCCTTGCGCAGGCCGCGCAGCAGGCCGGTGGAGATCGTGGCGCCCGAGCGCGAGAAGCCCCTGAACGGCAGGCACAGTCCCTGCACCGTACCGATCCAGATCGAATCCTTCAGCAGCATCGCCGGCCGCTGGTTCGCCGCGGCGCTGCGCCGACCGGACACGATGATCATGACGCCGACCGTGGCCAGTGCGATCGCAATGAGCGTGGTGTTCCCGAACAGCTGCTCGACGTCCGCCCCCGGCGCACCGCCCAGCACCACGCGCTCGATCAGCAGCATCAGTCCCAGGCCGACGATGCCGGTGCAGGCGGTGGCCAGCACGACGTTGCGCGCGAACGACCAGAACGCCGGCGCCGAGGAGAAAAAGCGGCTGCGCCAGGTATTCCAGAAATAGACGATCACGGCCAGCATGGTGCCGGTGTGAAGCATCACCAGCAGATACGTCATCGCCGGCGTCGTGGGATCCAGCCCCATCAGCTTCTCGGCGATGATCACGTGCGCCGAACTTGAAACCGGCAGCAACTCGCAGAATCCCTGCACCAGCGCCAGCACGAACACTTTGAGCACTACCGGCATCGCGTATCCTCGCCATTGGACGGCGCGACTATACCGTGCCGGACCGCGCGGCTATAGGTCCTTCGATATCCCGGCGAACAGCCCGCGACGCGCGCCATACTGCGGGGCGAAGACGCCGATCCCGGTGCCGCTGCGGATCTCATACACCTTGTCGAACAGGTTGATGACGTCGAAGCGCACCGTCAGCGCACCGCTGTCGTTGAAGCGGAAGGCGTGGCTGGCGCCGAGATTGACCTGTACGTAGCTTGGCGTGTGATCGCCGTTCGGGATGTTGAAGCCGTCGGCCAGCACCAGGTCCTGCCTCAAGCCGGTGCCGAAGATCATGTCGGCACTCAGCCGTGTGTCGTGCCACAAATAGGAGGCCCCGCCTGAAGCCGAGACCCGCTCCTCGTGATCCAGGTGGATGTAGTTGTCGGCAATGTAGGCCAGCTGTTGCTGGGTGAAGTTGAACTGCGAGGACTCGACGTCCTTGCCCTTGGCGCTCTGGAAGGCCAGGCTGCCGTAGGTGGAAAAGCCCCTGATGGCGTAGTTGGCGGTGAACTCCACGCCTGCGATTTTGCCGAAACGATAGTTGAACGGCGTCAGGATGATCGGCGCGCCGAATTGTCCCTCGTCGATCAGATGCTGCGAGGATTCGTAGTAGCTGTCGATGCCCAGCGTCAGGCTCTTGGCGAGCAGCTTTTGCTGCACACCGAAGTCGTAGTAATCGGCGCGCTCGGCTACCGGCGCGGTATCGGCGGTGACCGACTGCGGCGGCACGGCGCTGGTCCCGGAAAATTTGGTAAACGTCTCGCTGCCCACCAGTTCGAACGGCGGCGGTGTGAAATAACGCGAGTAGCCGCCGTGCACCGTCGTGCCCGGCAGGGCTTGCCAGACTGCATTGACGCGTGGGCTGATTTGGCCGCCGCTGGAAAAGGCATTGTAATGATCGGCGCGCAGGCCGTAGTTGATCGTCAGGTTGGTGAATGCCTTCCACTCGTCCTGCAGATACAGGCTCTCGATCCATTGCGTCTGCGAGCCATTATCCGGGATCGCCAGCGGAATATCGCTGGTCTGCACGCCGCCGCCGTCGATCGGCAGCACCTGCGAGGTCGTGGCGCTGATGGAGTTGTCGTGCTGCAGATAAAATCCGGCACGCAACGTGTGAGCGTCGTTCAGATGGTAGGCGCTATCGGTCTGCCATCCAAAGGCGGTGTCCTGCTTCAAGGCGTTTTGGGCGATGCCGTTGAACAGCAGATCGCCGGTCCAATCCGGTTCGAAGTCGAGGCTGGTATAGCGGCTGGTCAGGGAACTCTGCCAGTCGAGCGCGCCTTGGGCGTGCTGCCAGCTCACGATGCCGTACTGCGTCAGCTCGTGCTGGTTCTCATTCAGATTGTTGCTGAGGAACTGGCTCTGGCCGTTCGCCTCGAGTATGCCGCCCGGCCCCAGGCCGGTGATGCCGGCGACGCCGCCGGGCTGCAGACCGCGCTGGTTGGGAATCTGGTACTCGCCGTTGAAGGCGCCGAGCACGAGGGACAGGCGATTGTTGGCATCGAGGATGTCCTCGAAATACCCGAAGGCGTGCACTTGCGTGCTGTGATCGTGCAGCGGGTCGGAGCTGCCATCGGGCGACTCGATGCCCAGATCGTTGCGCAGCATGTCGAGCGACACGAAGTAGCTCAGATTGCCGGAGCTGCCGCCGTATTCCGCACTTGGTTCGAAGGTGCCGTGACTGCCGCCGTAGAGCGAGACCGATCCGCCGGGCTGGAGCAAGCCGCTGCCGGTCGTCATGTCGATGATGCCGGCGGTGCGCAGGCCATACTCCGCCGGCAGCGCACCGGTGATCAGGCTCAGCGATGAGATCAGCCGCGGGCTCAACGATTGTCCAAAGACACTGATACCTTCGGGCAGGATGATGCCGTTGAGCCGGTACTGCAGATCGTTGTGATCGCCGCGCACGTGGATTTGCCCGAATGAATCCTGCACGACGTCCGGCGCCTGCAGCAGCACCTGATTGAGCAGCACGTTGCCGCCACCCGGGGCTGCGGCGATTGCCGCATCATCGATGGTGTAGGTCGACGCACCGGTCTGGGTCTCGATGGCGGCGCGCTTCTCATTGAGCAGCTGCGCGGTGACCACCACCGTCGGCAGCACGATGTCTTCGGTGCCCGCGGTGGCATCGCCTTCGTCTGCCTGCAGCACCGGCGCGACGAGCATGCATTGCAGCGCGACGGCCAGTGTCATACGCAAATTCGAAAAATGCATTGATCTCATCCTGGGTAAGCCAATTGGAGCGCGAACGGAATCACCCGTTGGCGCCGGCGATTGCCTGGTAGCGCGCCGCGAACGGCGGGGAACAGGATCAGATCAGGGGTGGACCGCGGGCGTCGTAGAAACCGGCCGGCGGCCGGCTATGAGCCGCGGTGGTGAGTGGTGCTATCACCGCGCTGACGGCCAGTATCGGACCCTGCTGCTGCGGCAGCTCGGGTGGTCCGGCCCAACGATCGGCGTGCATGCACAGCTGGCACTGCAGGTGCGTCTCGGCACCGCGCAGGCCCTCGTTCTTGTGGAAATGCGCGGCCTGCGCAAGTCCGGCGCCGAACACCGCGAGCACTGCTATCAGCGCCACCAGCTGGCGCAGCTGCCAGCGCCGCAGGGCGCTAAGTGGGTTGGCAATGTTCACGGCTTAGGCTTCAAGGGTCTCAACGGCTATTTCGCCTCTACCACAATAGCGCATTTTCGCCCGCTTCAGGGCCGCCGGGCACGCAGCGCGGACGCATCGCGCGCCAGCGACTCGATCGCCGCCCAGTCGCTGGTGGCCATGGCCGCGGCCGGGGTAATCCACGAGCCGCCGACACACAGCACGTTCGGCAGATCCAGGTATTCCTGTGCATTGGCGCGCGAGACGCCGCCGGTGGGGCAGAACACCTGATCAGGAAACGGACCGCCCAGGGCCTGGAGCATGCCGACGCCGCCGGCCTGCTGCGCCGGGAATAGTTTACAAGCGTCAAAGCCGGCAGCGCGGGCCGCGATCAGCTCGCCCGGAGTCATGATACCGGGCAGCAGCGGAAGCGCGGACTTCGTCGCCGCCGCAATCAGCTCCGCGGTCAGGCCCGGCGATACGCCGAATTGCGCACCGGCCGCCGCACAGTCGCTGAAATCGCGCACCCGCGTCAGCGTGCCACAGCCGACGATTGCATCGAGCACTGCGGCGCGTATGGCGCGAATCGCATCCAGCGCGCACGCGGTGCGCAGCGTGACCTCCAGTACGCGCAAGCCGCCGCGCACCAGCGCCTCGGCCAACGGTACCGCATGTTCGAGCTGCTGGATGGTCAGCACCGGGATTACCGGTGAGATGGCCATGATGTCGCGAATTTTTGCGCTGCTGGCTTTCATGCGAAGCAGCTAAGTGCGCCGGATTCGGCGTCGCCGGCCGCAGCGCGGAAGGTGCCGAACAGTTCCCGGCCCATGCCGTGTTCATTGGCCGCCAGCCGCGGCCGCGGCAACTCGCGCCGTGCCCACTCGTCCTCCGGCACCAGTGCCTCGAGCGTGCCTTGGATGCTGTCGAGCCGGATGATGTCGCCATCGCGCACGCGCCCCAGCGGTCCGCCGTGCAGGCATTCGGGACAGACGTGAATCGCCGCCGGCACGCTGCCCGACGCGCCCGACATGCGACCGTCGGTCACCAGTGCGACCCGATGGCCGCGCTTCTGCAGTACCGCCAGCGGCGGCGTCAGCGAGTGCAGCTCCGGCATGCCGTTGGCGCGCGGTCCCTGGAAGCGCACCACCAGGATCACATCGCGATCGAGCGTGCCGGCGGCGAACGCCGCCGCAACGGCCGCCTGATCGTCGAACACCAGCGCCGGGGCCTCGATCACGCGGCGATCGTCGGCAACCGCCGAGGTTTTGATCACGGCGCGCCCGAGGTTGCCGCGTAACAGCTTCAATCCGCCATCGGCGCTGAAGGGATTGGCCGCCGGCCGCAACACGCTCGGATCACCGCTCTCCTGCGGCGCGGCGCGCCACCGCAGTTCGCCATCGATCAGCGTGGGCTCCTCGGCATAGTGCGCGAGCCCGCTTCCCATGACGGTATGCACGTCGGCGTGCAGCAGCCCGACGCTCAGCAGTTCGCGAATCAGAAATCCGGTGCCGCCGGCGGCATGGAAGTGATTCACGTCCGCGCTGCCGTTGGGGTAGATGCGCGCCAGCAGCGGCACCGCGCGCGACAAGTCGCTGAAATCGTCCCAGTTGATGGCGATGCCGGCGGCGCGTGCCATGGCCACCAGATGAATGGTGTGATTGGTGGAGCCGCCGGTTGCGAGCAGGCCGACGATGGCATTGACGATGGCGCGCTCATCGATGTTGTCACACAGCGGCAGGTAGTGCGCTCCGAGCGCGGTGATTGCAGCGGCGCGCTTGGTCGCGGCGCGCGTCAGTGCGTCGCGTAGTGGGGTGTTGGGCGGCACGAACGCCGAACCCGGCAGATGCAGCCCCATGACCTCCATCAGCACCTGATTGCTGTTGGCGGTGCCGTAGAAGGTACAGGTGCCGGGCGCGTGATAGCTCCTGGCTTCGGATTCGAGCAGCGTCTGCCGGTCGGCCTTGCCCTGGGCATAGAGCTGGCGTACGCGCGCCTTTTCCTGATTGGCGAGCCCGGAGGGCATCGGCCCGCCAGGCACGAAGATCACCGGCAAATGACCGAACGACAATGCGCCGATCAGCAGACCAGGCACGATTTTGTCGCACACGCCCAGGCACAGCGCGGCATCGAACATGTCGTGCGACAACGCCACCGCGGTCGCCATCGCGATCACGTCGCGGCTGAACAGCGATAGCTCCATGCCCGCCAGGCCCTGCGTGACGCCGTCGCACATCGCCGGTACGCCGCCGGCAAATTGCGCCACCGCACCGGCCTCACGCGCCGCCATCTTGATCAGCGCCGGGAAGCGCTCGAGCGGCTGATGCGACGACAGCATGTCATTGTAGGCCGACACGATGGCGATGTTGGGCCACACCAGCGCGCGCAGCGCCTGCTTGTCACCCGGGTTGGCGGCCGCGAAGCCATGCGCGAAATTGGCGCAGCCGAGGCCGGCGCGCGCCGCGCCGCCACCGCGCGCGGCCTGCATGCGCGCGAGGTAATCATGTCGGGTGTGCCGGCTGCGCGCCCGGATACGCTCGGTGACCTCGGCGACGCCGGCGTGGAGCGAGGCGATCGGAAATTTATGCTGGGTCACTGGTGCGGTACGCGCATATGCTGTCGCCAGAATATAGTACAGGCCGGGCCTGATGTGACCATATAGATGTGACCATATAAAGGAGTGCGATTGGCTTCTTCCAGGGAACGTTCTACGCCGGCCAAGCAACTGCCGGACTTCGACCTGGTGCTGTTCGGCGGCACCGGTGATCTGGCGATGCGTAAACTGCTGCCGGCACTGTTCCGGCGCTACCTTGCGGGGCAATTCCCCGCACATGCACGAATAGTGGGCGTCGCGCGCAGCGGCATCGAGCGCGATGACTATCTCGCACAGGTGGAGGCAAGCAGCAAGAAGTATCTGCCCGCCGGTCTTGATGCGATGCGCTGGACTGCGTTCAGCCGCAGCCTGGACTACGCCTGCCTCGACGCCACCAATGCATCCGACTATCAGAAGCTGGCGGCCAAGCTGGCAAACAATCCGGCCGCGGTGCGGGTGTTTTTTCTGTCGACTGCGCCGGCGCTGTTCCAGATCATCTGCCAGAACCTGGCGGCGGCCGGGCTGGTGACAGCGGCAGCGCGCGTGGTGCTGGAGAAACCGCTGGGCCAGGATCGCGCCTCGGCCGACAACATCAATCAGAACGTCGGTGCGATTTTCCCGGAACGCCAGATTTATCGTATCGATCATTACCTCGGCAAGGAGGCGGTGCAGAACCTGCTGGCGCTGCGCTTCGGCAACAGTCTGTTCGAACCGTTGTGGCGTCGCGGCCGTGTCCGGCATGTGCAGATCACCGTGGCCGAGGAGCTGGGCGTCGAGGGTCGGGGTGCGTTTTACGACCAGACCGGCGCACTGCGCGACATGGTGCAGAACCATCTGCTGCAGCTGCTGTGCATCATGGCGATGGAACCTCCGGTGTCGAATCACCCGGACGCGGTGCGCGACGAGAAGCTCAAGGTGCTGCGCGCACTGAAGCCGCTGCTGGGCGCCGATGTCGACGCCAACGTGGTGCGCGGCCAGTACCGGGCCGGTGCGGTGAACGGTGTACCGGTGGCGGGCTATCTGGAAGAGGAGGGTATTGCGCCCGACAGCACCACCGAGACTTTTGTGGCGATCAAGGCGCACATCGACACCTGGCGCTGGGCCGGCGTGCCGTTTTATCTGCGCACCGGCAAGCGGATGCAGGAACAGATCGCCGAGATCGTGATCCACTTCGAGGACGTGCCGCATTCGATTTTCGAGCGCGTGGCATCGGCGGGCGCCAACCGGCTGGTGATTTCGCTGCAGCCGCGCGACTCGATCACGCTGACCATTCTGGCGAAGAATCCCGGTGAGACCATGCGCCTGCGGCCGGTCGACCTGCGGCTCGATATGGCCGAGAGCGTCAAGACGCCGCAGCTCGATGCCTATGAGCGACTGCTGACCGACGTCATCAAGGGCAATCTCACGCTCTTTATGCGCCGCGACGAGCTGGACGCGGCCTGGCGCTGGATCGACCCGCTGCGCGAGGCCTGGATGCAGTCGGACGAGCGGCCCAAGAGTTACACTGCCGGCAGCTGGGGTCCCGCGGCCGCCAGCTCCCTGATCGGAAAGGACGGTTATGTCTGGCATGGCGAAACCTGACACACAGCTGCGCAAATTCGCGAACACCGAGGCGCTGAACGAGGCGCTCGCGGCGGAGATCGCCGCGTCGCTCGGCCACCGTTTGCGTGCTGGCCGCAGCGCGAGCCTGGTGGTCGCCGGCGGGCGCTCGCCGGTGGCGCTATTCGAGCAGCTGTCGGTCATGGCGCTCGACTGGAGCCGCGTCTGGGTGACGCTCACCGATGAACGCTGGGTCAGGACCAGCAGCAGCGACAGCAACGAGCACCTGGTGCGCGAGCATCTGCTGCGCAACGCCGCCGCGAAAGCCAATTTTGTCGGACTGAAAACGGACGACGCGGACCCGGACAGCGGTGCCGCGGCGAGCTGGGCGGGGATCGAGAAATTGCCGCGGCCGTTCGATCAGGTGCTGCTCGGCATGGGCGATGACGGCCACATCGCATCGCTGTTTCCAGATTCGCCGGCGCTGGACCTCGGGCTCGATCTGCAACAGGCGTCCGGCTGTCTCGGCACCGTGGCACCGGTGGCGCCGCACGAGCGCGTGAGCCTGAATCTGAGCGCGCTGCTCGATGCGCGGCATATTGCGCTGCTGATTATCGGCAGCGGCAAATGGGTCACCTATGAGCGCGCCTGCGGGGCCGGTCCGATTGCGGAGATGCCGGTGCGGGCGCTGCTGCGCCAGCAGCGCGTGCCGGTGTCGGTGTACTGGGCGCCGTAGGCGCTGCGCGCCCTAGGCGCGGCCGAGATCGCGCCTGCCGAGCACGCCGTAACGCGAGGCGCGGGCGTTATACACCGGTGGCGCGGGAGTTCCCCGGATCACCATCAGCAGCTGCTGTACGCGCGACAGCTTGGCGGTGACGATGGCGCCGTTGGTGTCGTTGAGCTGCTGGCAGCGACGGGCAATCTTCAGATTGGCGCGCCATCGTGCTTCCAGCGTGCCGCCGGCATCGCACCAGGCATACAGCCTGCCGAGCGCGCCGCGTCCCTCGCCGAACGACAGCATGCGGCAATTGTCCGCACGTTCGCCGTCGAGACGCGTCAGTGCATCAATGCAGCGCTGGCGCGTGGAGCCGATGCGCGCAATCGCGTCAACGTCGTCGCTCTTCAGGATTTCGGTTTCGTCACGCAGCAGCGCTTCCAGGTCGCTCAGCAGGCGCGCTTCCTCATCCAGAATGCGGCTCAGGTGCTGACGCACGTCGGCGCGTTGGAGCGTCATGTCGGGACGACTAGTGCGCCGCCACCAGATCCTGCTCCATCTGCAGCAGTCGGTCGGCAACGCGGTCCGGATTGATGGTGTACTGGCCGTTGCCGATCGCGTTTTGCAGTGCCGCAACGCGCTCGGTGTCGACCTCGGGTGCTTCCTGTACTGCCTGCGCCAGGGCGAATAGCCGGCGCGCGGAGTCAGTGATGTTGACGCTGTCGACGCTTGGCTGCGGCGCGCTGGTCGCGGTGCTGACCGCGACGCTGGCGCGTATCTGTTCGATCGGGCTGCCACTGCCGCTGGCCCCGAGCGAACTACTATCCAGTCCCTTGATCCGGTCTGCCACTACGGTCTCCTTGAAGTCGTCAAAGCGGATATCGGCCGACAGCCGTCAAACTTTAGGCGCTCGTGAGTTGTCATAATGGCACTTCGACCAGGCTTTCCGAGCGCACGATCCCCTCGACCACGCGCTGCGAGCTCAGGTTCTGCACCCGGATGCGATCGGACAGGCGACCGTCCGACAGCGCGACCGCGTTCATGCGTACCTGGAAGTCGCCCGCGCCGGCAACCAGCGTCACCTGCTGGCCGCGATGGATCAGGTTGCTGGGCGTGAGCGCCTCCAGCCTCAGGGCCTCGCCGCTGCCGATGGCCTGGCGCAGCCGCTGCCCGGTAAGCATCGACGGCTTGGTCACGTAGTCGGTGGTAAGTCCCGGCAGGTGCCGCGGCATCAGGTCGAAGTCAACGGCGGTAAGTTCAGCGTCGCGCGCCAGCGGCCGGTTGGCTACCAGCACGGAGAATTCCGAGTCGATCGCGACGCTCAGGTAGACCGTCCAGTGCACCACGCCGTCGCAGCGCACGGCGACCGTGGTGTGCGCGCGCGCCTGACCATCGCCGGCGATGGCCGCGCTCAGCGGGCGGTCGCATTCCGCCAGCCGCAGGCGCGAATCCAGATTCTGCGCGTGCACGATCACCTGGCCGTCGCCGCGGGGAATCTCGCGACGCACCGCCTGCTCGGCCGCGCTCTGTAGTGATGCGACATCGGCGACCTGGGCGTTGGCGGCGCTCACGGCGACACTGGCGGCTGCCAGGTTCAGCAACATCAGGCGCAGCCGCCGCGGGTGGATCGAAATCATATAGGTGACTCGTGCGTGGTGTAGGCAAGGCTTAAGGAGCAATTGCCGTGCCACGCGGCGGCGTCGGAATTCTGGCACTCAAGCGCGCGGCCGGATGGTCGATAACGGCTACGTGGTAGCTGCCGCGTGCGCGCACTGCGCTGCGCGGCCGCGCATTGCCGAGCAGTGGCAACATCTTGCCGCATCGATCGCCTGCGGCCGCTGCGTTGACTGGCGTGAGCGGCATTGCATCACACATTTGCCCGCGCCGAGCCGCAACCGCGCGCCGTGGCACAAGCCTTGCTCCTGCACCCTCGAGAGATTTTTTCACGAGGGCCGCATGGCAATGAACTTGGACAGCTATCTGGGCGTACATGCGCAGGCGTTGACGCTTGAAGCGCAACGCACCGAGCTGCTGGCGGCCAATCTGGCCAATGCCGACACGCCCAACTACAAAGCACGCGATATCGATTTCAAGGCGGCGCTGGCCGCCGCTGCCGGCAGCGACGGCGGATCGGGCAGCGGCACTGGCAGCACGCTCGCAATGTCGAGCACCAATGGCGCACATCTGGGCGCTTCCGGCGTCGACGGTTCGAATGCGGCGATCGACGCCAATCTCAAGTATCGCGTGCCGATGGCGCCTTCGCTCGACGGCAATACCGTCGATACGCAGCTCGAGCAGGCCGCGTTTGCCGAGAACTCGGTGCGATACCAGGCCACGCTCACCTTTCTCAATGCGCGTCTCAAGGAATTGATGACCGCGATCGTTGGCCAGTAAGGCAGGCAGGCAGTACATGTCCTCATTCAATGTATTCGATATCGCCGGCTCGGGCATGAGCGCCGAGTCAGTCCGGCTCAATACGGTGGCCAGCAACCTGGCCAATGCCGACAGCGTCAGCGGCGATCCGACCCAGGTCTACCAGGCCAAGCACCCGGTATTTCAGACGGTGCAGGCGCTCGGCGCCGCCGCCAGTCACACCGCGGAACAGGCCAGCGCCGGCGTCAAGGTGCTCGGCATTGCGGACAATCAGGCCGCACCTGAGGCGCACTACGACCCCGGCAACCCGCTCGCCAATACCGACGGCTACGTCTATAGCCCCAACGTCAACGTCGTCGAGGAGATGACCGACATGATTTCGGCGTCGCGTGCTTACCAGAACAACGTCGAAGTCATGAATACGGCCCGCAATCTGATGCTCGACACCTTGAAGCTCGGCCAGAGTTGAACGCCTAACCACGGAGCGAACGCATGACCAGTCCTGTAACGAATGACAACAGCCAGACCAACGCGGCCAACGCCAACAACAGTGCGGCGGCAGCATCGGCCGCGGCTGCGGCCTCGGTGTCGGCACTGAGCGTCAACGACTTCCTGACATTGATGACCGCGCAGCTGCAGAATCAGGATCCGACGCAGCCGCTCGATCCGTCGACCTTCGTCACGCAGCTGGCGCAGTTCGGCACCGTCGCCGGCGTGGATTCAATGCAGACCTCGCTTGCGAGCCTGAGTTCGACCTTGCTCGCGAACCAGGCGTTGTCGAGCGCCACCCTGGTCGGACAGACGGTGCTGACGCAGGCGAACTCGGCGCAGTACACCGCCGGCCAGTCGCTGACCGGCGCGGTGCAGGTGCCGACCGGAGCCAGCAGTGTCGTCGTGAATGTCACCAACAGCAGCGGCACGGTGGTGCAGCAGATCAACGTCAGCGCTGCTACCGGAATGAACACATTCACCTGGAACGGCAGCACCGCGAGCGGCGCGCAGGCGCCATCGGGCAGCTACAGCTTCCAGGCGATCGCCAACGTGAGCGGCGCCTCCCAGGCAGCGCAGATGTATCTGGGCGGTACCGTGTCGAGCGTCTCGCTCAACACCAGCAGCGGCACCGGCGCCTCGGTGAATACGCCGCAGCTCGGCTCGATTGCACTCTCGAATATCCAGCAGATCGACTGAATCCACCCGACTACCGAATAGGAGCCTTCTATATGTCATTTGGAATCGCGTTGACTGGCATCGAAGCCGCCCAGTCAGATCTGGACGTCGTGTCCAACAACATCGCCAATGCCGATACCACGGGGTTCAAGCAGTCGGTAACCGAGTTTTCCGATCTCTATGCGAGCGCGCAGAACGGCGTCGCCGCCGACGCGATCGGCAACGGCGTGCAGGTGGCGGCCGTGGCGCAGGATTTCTCACAGGGCTCGATCGAAACCACCGGCAATAACCTGAACCTCGCGATGAGCGGACAGGGCTTCTTTGTCGTCAGCAACGGCGGCGCGCTCTCGTATACGCGCTCCGGTGATTTCTCGACCAATAGCGACGGCGACGTGGTCAATCCGCAGGGTCAGGTGCTGCAGGTCTATGCACCGACCGCCAACGGCGGCTTCAACACCAGCACCACCACCGGGCTGCAGATCTCCACCGCCGACAGCGCGCCAATGGCGACGACGACGGTCAATATGACGCTCGACCTGCCGGCCAATGCCGCAGTACCGGTGGATGCGGCATTCAACCCTACCGATGCCAATAGCTACAATAATTCGACCACCGCGACGGTGTACGATTCGCTCGGCGCGGCACACACCGCGACGGTCTATTTCGCCAAGACCGCGGTCGCCAACCAGTGGAATGCCTATCTGACGGTGGATGGGCAGGCCGTCGGCGCGGCGCAGCCGCTGACATTTTCCGCCAACGGCACGATGACCGTGCCGGCCAACGGTGAAGTCAACTTTGGTCCCTACACGCCCACCACCGGCGCTGCCGCGATGGCGATGAATTTTAATCTCAGCACTACCACGCAGTTCGGCGATGCGTTCGCCGTGAACGCGATCCAGCAGAATGGCCAGACCACCGGTACGCTCAGCGGCGTCAACATCGATACCTCCGGTGTGGTCGAAGCGCAGTACACCAACGGCCAGTCGGTGCAGCTGGGGCAGGTGGCGTTGGCCAACTTCGCCAATCCGAACGGACTGGCGCAGCAGGGCGATTCCGCCTGGGCGCAGACCGCGGCCTCGGGGCAAGCGCTGTATGGGCAGGCGGGCACGGCGGGACTGGGGCAGGTGGAATCCGGCTCGCTGGAGGAATCCAACGTCGATGTCACGACGCAGCTGGTGGAGATGATCACCGCGCAGCGCGCGTTTCAGGCCAATGCCGAGATGATCTCGACCGAAAATCAGATCACGCAGACCGTGATCCAGATTCCTACTCAATCCTGAATTGACCGGCGCCGCTCATGGATCGTCTCGTTTATGTGGCTATGTCGGGCGCGAAGGAGACGCTGCGCGCCCAGACCGCCAACAGCCACAACCTGGCGAACGTCAGCACGGTCGGCTTTCGGGCCGATCTGTCGGCGTTCCAGGCGCAGCAGGCGCAGGGCGACGGCCTGCCTTCGCGCGCCTACGCCACCGACAACTCGGTCGGTTGGGACGCCAGCAGCGGTACGCTCGAACAGACCGGACGCGACCTGGATGTGGCGGTGCAGGGGCAGGGCTGGATCGCCGTTCAGAGTCCGACTGGCAGCGAGGCCTATACCCGCGCCGGCGATTTACGCGTCGACCCGAACGGTCAGCTCACCACCGCCGCGGGCTATCCGGTGCTCAGCGATTCAGGTCCGATTGCAGTGCCGCCGTATGCCTCGATCTCGGTCGGGCGCGATGGCTCGATCAGCATCGTGCCGCTCGGGCAGACACCGCAGACCGTCGCGGTGTGCGCTCGCATCAAACTGGTGAATCCCGCCAGTGACGCGCTCGAGCGCGCCGATGGCGGGCTGTTTCGAATGCAGAGCGGCGGCGATGCCACGTCCGACGCGAGCGTGCAGCTCGTGCCCGGTGCGCTGGAATCCAGCAACGTCAACATGGCCTCGGCCATGACCAACATGATCGAGCTGTCGCGCACCTACGATATGCAGCTCAAGTCGATGAAGGCGGCCGAAGACAATGACACGTCCTCAACCAAGCTGCTGCAGACCAGCGGCTGATCGCATCCTACGGAAGTAATGAGCCATGAACAGCGCACTATGGGCAGCGAAGACCGGCCTTGATGCCGAGGAAAGCCAGATGGCGGTGGTTGCCAACAACCTCGCCAACGTCAATACCACCGGCTACAAGGAAACCCGCGGCGTGTTCCAGGACCTGTATTACCAGAACGTGCACCAGGTGGGCGGCTCGACCACCCAGGACACGCTTGCGCCCACCGGCATGAACCTTGGCACCGGCGTGCAGATGGTGTCCACGGAAAAGCTCTACACCCAGGGCAGTGTCAACCAGACCGGCAACTCACTCGACCTGGCGATCAATGGACGCGGATTTTTCCAGGTACTGATGCCCGACGGCACCATGGCCTATACCCGTGACGGCAGTTTCCAGACCAATGCGACCGGCCAGGTCGTCACGGCCAGCGGTTACGTGCTGCAGCCGGCGATCACCATTCCTTCCGGTGCGCAGTCGATCACCATCGGCACCGATGGCACGGTCAGCGTGCTGTTGGCGGGGCAGACCGCGCCGAGCACAGTGGGCACGCTGCAGCTGGCTGACTTCATCAACGAGGCGGGGCTGCAGCCCTACGGCCAGAATCTGCTGCTGCCATCCGCGGCCAGCGGCACAGCGCAGACCGCCAACCCCGGCCTGTCGGGCATGGGCACGCTGCAGCAGGGCGCTACCGAGAGCTCCAACGTCGATGTGGTTTCGGAGATGGTAAACATGATCGAGACGCAGCGCGCCTACGAAATGGACAGCAAGGCGATACAGACTACCGACCAGATGCTGCAGAACCTGAGCACCTCACTGTGAGGGCCCGCAACGCACCTCCGGCCGCGGCATACCTCGGTGTCATCGCCATGGCGGCCGCACTCGCCGCCTGCCATACGCAGCATCCGCCGAAGGTGCCCGACTTCGCCTCGACACTGCCCGAGGAGGTGCCCGAGGTTGGCGCCGCCAACGGCGCAATCTATCAGTCAGGACACGATCAGGAGCTGTTCGACAACGCAGTGGCGCGCCGTGTCGGAGATATCCTGACGATTCAGCTGCTGGAGAGCACCGCCGCCAGCAAGAGTGCCGTCACGACCACCAAGAAGGACACCACGACGTCGCTGCCGGGCGCCAACATCCTCGGCGGTGCGCTGACCATCCACGGGCGTAATGTCCTGAGCGGCTCGCTGGCCGACAGCAGTGCATTCGACGGCGAGGGTACCAGTGCGCAGAGCAATCAGCTGACTGGCTATATCTCGGTGACGGTCGCCAAGCGGCTGGCCAACGGTAATCTGCTGGTACGCGGGCAGCGATGGTTCGCGCTCAACCAGGGCCGCGAGTTCGTGCAGCTCCAGGGCATCGTGCGACCGATGGACATCGGTCCGGACAACATCGTGCCCTCGTACAGCGTGGCCGATGCCACTATTTCCTATGGTGGCCAGGGCGCGCTGGACGACACCAATACCAAGTCCTGGCTGGCGCGTTTCTTCGATTCGCCCTACATGCCGTTCTAGCCATGGACCCACTTATGCATAAATTTCGCCTCAGCCTGGTGACCGCCCTGTTTCTGCTGCCGGCAATGGCGCCGGCCGAACGCATCAAGGACCTGGCGGTGGTGTCTGGCGTGCGCAGCAACCAGCTGGTCGGCTATGGACTGGTGGTCGGGCTCGACGGCACCGGCGACCAGACGACGCAGACGCCGTTCACGGTGCAGAGCATCGTCAACATGCTGCAAAAATTCGGCGTCACGATACCGTCCACTGTCAATCCGCAGCTCAAGAACGTCGCCGCAGTCACCGTGACCGCGCAGCTGCCGCCATTCATCAAGGTCGGACAGACCATCGACGTCACGGTCGGTTCCATCGGCAACGCCAGCAGCCTGCGCGGCGGGGATCTGTTGATGACACCGCTGCGCGGTGCCGACGGTGAGGTCTACGCCATGGCCCAGGGCAGCGTCGTGGTCAGCGGCTTTGGCGTCTCGGGCAAGGACGGCTCGCGCGTGAGCGTCAACGTGCCGAGCGGTGGCCGCGTTCCCAACGGCGCCACGGTCGAGCACGAGGTGAAGAACGACTTCGCGAGCCAGCCGTTCGTGATGCTCAACCTGAATACACCGGACTTCACCACCGCCAGTCACCTGAGCGACGGCATCAACAAGCTGCTCGGCGGGGCCAGCGCGATTGCACTGGATCCGGTATCGGTCAAGGTATCGGCGCCAACCGACATCAATCAACGCATCGCCTTCGTGTCGCAGCTGCAGGAACTGGAAATCGAGCCGGGCGATGCCCCGGCGCGCGTGATCATCAATTCGCGCACCGGTACCGTGGTCATCGGTTCACGCGTGCGCGTGACGCCGGCGGCGGTGGCCCACGGGTCGCTATCGGTCACGATCACCGAGCACCACGACGTCAGCCAGCCCAACGCCTTCAGCCAGGGCACGACCCAGATCACCCCGCGTTCCGACATCTCGGTCACTCAGCCCGAGGCGCGCATGTTCGTGTTCAACGCCGGCGTGAATCTCGACGAGATCGTGCGCGCGGTGAACGAGGTCGGCGCGGCCCCCGGCGATCTGGTGGCGATCCTCGAGGCCCTGAAGGAAGCCGGGGCCCTGCGCGCGGAACTGATCGTCATCTAAGCGTATGAGCCCGCCGACTGTCGCACCGAGTTTCTATGCCGACTTCCAGGGCCTGGACCGGTTGCGCGCCTCGGCGGCGCGGCAGGATCCGCAGGCGCTGCGCGAGGCGGCGCGCCAGTTCGAGGGCCTATTCACGGCCATGATGTTGAAATCGATGCGCGAGGCCTCGCTCGGCAGCGGGCTGGGCGACAGCGAGGAGACCAAGACCTATCAGGACATGTACGACCAGCAGCTGGCATTGCAGATGGCCCACGGCAAGGGCCTGGGGCTGGCCGATATGCTGATGCAGCAGCTGACACGCGCCAACGCCGCGCACGGCACGGCTGCGGCAACGCCAGCAGCGGCGGCGGCGACGCCGGCGGCGAGCGCTGCCGGCGCCGACAAGATCTCCAGTGCGCAACAGGCCAGCTTCGTACGCACGCTCGAGCCGCTGGCGCAAAGCGCCGGACAAAGCCTGGGCGTCGCGCCCGACACCCTGATTGCACAGGCGGCGCTCGAGACCGGGTGGGGCCGCAACATGCCCACCGACAGCAACGGGCGCAGCAGCTCCAACCTGTTCGGTGTCAAGGCCGGCGATTCCTGGCGCGGCGCGGCGGTGCAGGCGAACACCACCGAATACGATCAGGGCACGCCGAGCACGACCCGCGCGGCTTTTCGCAGCTACGGCGACGCCTCGCAGAGTGTGGGTGACTATGTCTCACTGTTGCAGACCAGTCCGCGCTATGCCGGCGCGCTGGGTGCCGGATCGGACGTGCACGCTTTTGCCAATGGATTGCAGCGCGGCGGCTACGCCACCGATCCCGATTATGTGAACAAGCTGGTTGCGACCGTCGCGACGCTGCGCCAGCTGCGGGCCGCGGGGCTCAAGTCATGAGACTTGCTGCCGAAAAACATGAACGTAGAGTCGGCGCGCCGAGTGCCGCGAGTGGTGTCATGCAGGAGCCAAAATGGGCGACATGCTGAATACGGCGGTTTCCGGCCTCTTGGCATTCCAGCAGGAACTGGACACCACCAGCAACAACATATCCAACGCCAATACGCCCGGCTATAGCCGCGAGACCACCGATCTGGTCAGCGTACCCGGCCCGTACATCGGCGATCTGTCGGTCGGCGACGGCGTTCAGGTCAGCAGCGTGCAGCGCGTCTATGACCAGACGGTGGCCTCGCAAGTGGTAGCGGCCACCAGCGCCTACAACCAGCTCAACACTTTCTCGACCCAGGCCGCTGCGGTCGACAATCTTCTGGGCAGCACCACCGGTGGACTGTCCTCGCAGCTGCAGAGCCTGGTGACCGCCCTGCAGACCGTGGCGAACTCGCCCACCTCCTCGGCGTCGCGCCAGGCGTTCCTGAGCCAGGCGCAGCAGCTGGTGAGCAGCCTGCAAAACGACGACAGCAGCCTGCAGAGCCTGGGATCGCAAACCAATACGCAGCTCACCAGCGACGCCAGCGAGGTCACGTCGCTGGGCCAGAGCATCGCCACGCTCAATCAGCAGATCATGGCCGATACCTCGCAGAGCACGCAGGCGCCCGGCAGCCTGCTCGATCAGCGCGACCAGCTGATCAATCAGCTCGCCACCTACGCCAACGTCACCACGACGCAGGAGTCGGATGGCACGGTGAATGTCTATATCGGTTCCGGGCAGACGCTGGTGACTGGCACCACTGCCGCCAGCCTGACTGCAATTCCGAATGCCTATGACCCTTCGCAGGAGGATCTGGCGCTGAGCAGCCCCGCCGGTCCGATCGATGTGACGCAGCAGATCAGCGGCGGCACGCTCGGTGGCTTGCTGCAGTTTCGCAGCCAGATGCTCGATCCTGCGGCCAACAGCCTGGGGCAGATCGCCGTGGTGCTGTCCGATGCGATGAATACGCAGAATGAATCGGGGCTCGATCAGTCCGGCAATCTCGGTGGCGCGATATTCGCCGTCGGCGCCCCGAACGTATTGCCCGACAGCGCCAACACCGGAAATGCGACCGTCAGCGCCACGGTCAGCAATGCCAATGCGCTGACCGCCGACAATTACATCCTGAGCTACAACGGTGCCAATTGGATCTTGAGCAATGCCAGCAGCGGTGCCAGCGTGACCATGACCGGCAACGGCACCGCCGCCAACCCGTTCGTGGCCGACGGTCTGTCGCTGGTGGTCGGTGCCGGCGCCCAAGCCGGCGATAGCTACCAGATCGAGCCCACCAGCGGCGCCGTAGCCGGCATGCAGGTGGTGATGACCGATCCGAGCCAGCTGGCCGCTGCCGCCCCGCTGCTGACCGCGGCTGCCAGCACCAACACCGGCACGGCGAGCATCGATCAGGGCAGCGTGGCCACCAATGGCACCTGGGTACGCGGCAACTACACGCTGAGTTTCACCGGTCCGGCGGCCTACCAGATCACCAACAGTGCCGGGACCGTGGTGCAGAACGGCGCCTATACCGCCGGCGCGCCCATTACCTTTAACGGCATCACTGTGGCAGTGTCGGGCGCACCGGCCGCCGGCGACAGCTTTTCGATCAATGACAATGCCAGTGGCACCGGCGATAACCGCAACCTGACCGCGATGGCGGGTCTGCTCGACCAGAGCCTGATCGGTGGCACGACGTCGATCAATTCGGCGGTCAATGAGATGGTCACCAACATTGGCATCCAGACCAGCCAGGCGCAGAGCGGTAGCACGGCGCAGCAGGCGGTGCTGACCGACGCCAGCAATGCGCAGCAGAGCGTCTCGGGCGTCAACCTCGACGAAGAGGCCGCCAACCTGGTGCAGTACCAGCAGGCATATCAGGCCGCTGCTCAAGTCATCAATGTGTCCTCGACCTTGTTTCAGTCGCTGATAACCGCAGTGCAATCCTCGGCACAGAGCTAATCCATGCGCGTCTCGACAGCGGAAATTACCTCGCAGGCGATCCAGGCGATCGACAATCAGTCGAGCGCGCTGCAGATCACGCAGAATGAAGTGTCGACCGGCCTGGCGGTGCAGAACGCGGCCGACAATCCGGTCGCGGCCTCGCAGATCGTGCAGCTGGAGCAGCAGCAGGCGCAGCTGACCCAGTACGGCACCAATCTGCAGTCGGCCCAGACCCGGCTGTCGCTCGAGGAGAGCTCGCTGGCGACGGCGACCACCACGCTGCAGAGCATTCGCGACCTCGCGGTGCAGGCCGGCGATGCCACGCTCAACGACACCGACCGCCAGCAGATCGCGACGCAGATCCAGACCGACATTCAGTCGCTGCTCGGCACCGCCAACACCCAGGACTCCAACGGTGAGTACCTGTTCTCCGGCTACTCCACGCAGACGCAGCCGTTCGTCACCGACAGCGCCGGCAACGTCAGCTATGAGGGTGATAGCGGTAGTCGGCTGATTCAGGTCAGCCCCAATCAAAGCGTGGCCGACAGCGATACCGGCGCCACCGCCTTCATGAACATAGCGGCCGGCAACGGCAGCTTCACCACCGCGGCGAATGCGGCCAATACCGGCAGTGGCATCATCGACAGCGGTTCGGTGGTCGATAGCGCGCAGTGGGTGCCCGACAATTACCAGCTGACCTTCACCAGTCCGACCAACTATCAGATCACCGACACCACCACCGGCACCACGGTGGTCGCCAATGGTACCTATACCTCCGGTACTGCCATTCAGTTTGACGGCGTGGAAGTCACCGTGAGCGGCGCGCCGGCCGCGGGCGATTCATTCAACGTCGCACCGAGCGGCAACCAGAGCATGTTCGCCACGCTCAGCCAGCTGACCATGGCGCTGTCACAACCGGCGGACACGTCGGCGAGCAAGGCGCAGCTCGCGACCAGCCTGGCCAGTGCCCTGACCAATATCGATCAGGACGTCAGCCACCTGTCGACGGTATCGGCCAGCGTCGGCGCACGCCTCAATATGCTGACCGCGCAGGCCACGACCAACACCGCCACCAGTACCACCCTGACCTCGCAGCAGTCCAACCTGCAGGACGTGGACTACGCCTCGGCGGTCTCGACCTTGAACGAGCAGATGGTGGGCCTGCAGGCGGCCGAGCAGTCTTATGCTGCAGTTGCGCAGCTGTCGTTGTTTAAGTACCTGACTTTCTAGGGTTAGATCGATTGTGACCTGTTGCACACTTTCAGCAATCTCGCGCTCCGAACCTCAAGTTCGCCGGCCGCGCACCGATAACGGGCCTGAACAGGAAGCGACCGTGGGGGTCGCCCAAGAGGTAGTAGCGCGACGGACCGGTGTCCGGCGCTGGAACTAAACATCAGGAGCAACAGGCAATGTCACTGGTCCTAAACACGAATATCGATTCACTTGTGGCGCAGAACAGTCTGTCGTCCTCAGGCAGCCAGTTGTCAACTGCGCTGGCTCAGTTGTCCTCGGGTATGCGCATCAACACCGCTGCCGACAACGCCGCGGGTTATGCCATCACCCAGGGTATGACCTCACAGATCAACGGCCTGAACCAGGCTGCCAACAACGCCAGCGATGGCGTGTCGTTGACGCAGACGGCCTCGGGCGCACTGTCCGAGATCACCAGCGATCTGCAGACGATGCGCGATCTGGCGGTGCAGTCGCTCAACGCGACCAACAGCACGACCGACCGTGCGGATCTGAACACGCAGTACCAGCAGCTCGTGGACGACGTCAATTCCGTCGCCTCGCAGACGCAGTTCAACGGCGTGAATCTGCTCGACGGCAGCTTCCAGGGCGCGACGTTCCAGGTCGGTGCCAACGCCGGCCAGACCATTACGGTCTCGTCAGTCGCCAGTGCCAACAGTGACAATCTCGGCCAGCTGTCCACGGTCGCCGGTGCCGCCTGGGTTCCTGCCAACATCGTCGCCGGTGACACCGGAACGATTACGTTCACCGTGACGCAGCCGACGGTTGGCGCGGCCGCGCAGACTTTCACCACCGCCGCGATGACCCTCGCGGGTAATCCGACGACCGACGCGGCGACCGTTGCCGCGGCGATCAATCAGCTGTCCTCACAGGATGGCGGCGTGATTGCCACGGTGGACGCGACCACCGGCGGCATCGACCTGTCGAGCACCACGGCCGGCCAGGTGATTGGCGCCGCGACGGCGGCCTTCACCACCGCGCTGGGCGCTGCAGGCGCTGAGACCGGTGCGACCTTTGGCCTCGGCGGCGGTACGACCGCGGCCGTGACGGAGGCCAATGGTGGTTTCCTCAACGCCAGCAGCGTGTCGACGGTTGATGCTTCGAACCTGTCGCTGGTTCAGATCGACTCCGCCCTGCAGCAGCTCGCGACCACGGGCGCGCAGCTCGGTGCCTATCAGAATCGCTTCACGGCTGCGATCACCGGTCTGAACACCGATGCGACCAACCTGACGAGCGCCCGCAGCTCGATCGAGGACACTGACTACGCGCAGGCCACTTCGAATCTGTCCAAGGCGCAGATTCTGCAGCAGGCCAGCACGGCGATGGTGGCGCAGGCCAATACGATTCCGCAGAATATATTGACGCTGCTCCAGAAGCTGCCGTAAGGCAACGATGCACCTTGATTCCAAGGTGCCGCTTGATGAGACCACGGAGGGTGGGCGCCGCAAGGCGCCCACCCTCGGATTTTTTATAGAGGCTTGAACGGATAAGCGGCGATGACCACGACCAGCAGCACCAGCAGCAGCGATGCCAGCACCGGACAACCGGTGGTCTCGATCGCGAGCAACTCCAGCGCCGACGCAGCTGGCGGCTCGGTCATCGACGTCAGCTCGCTGGTGTCGCAGCTGGTGGCGGCCACGGCGGCGCCGCAACAGGCGCTGATCTCGACGCAGACGCAGGCGGTCAGCACGCAGATCTCCGCGCTCGGGACCCTGCAGGGCGCGCTTTCGACATTTCAATCATCGCTCAGCACCCTGGACACGCCCACGGCGTTCCAGGTGCAGACCGCGAACAGCACCGACCAGACGGCCTTCACCGCAACCGCCGGCGCCGGCGCCGCGGCCGGAACCTACAATGTGACGGTAACCGCGCTGGCGCAGGCACAGCAATTACTCTCAAATCCGTTCACCGGTACAGGCACCGTGGGCACCGGCACGCTGGCGCTGTCGCTCGGCAACACGAGCTTCAACGTCACCATCAATGACACCGACAACACGCTCGCGGGCATAGCCGCGGCGATTAATTCCGCCGCCGGTAATCCGGGCATCGGTGCGACGGTGCTGCAGGGCACCGACGGCGCCCACCTGGTGCTGTCGTCGTCGCTGAGCGGTGCCGCCAATACGATTCAGGTGACTGAGACTGACGGCGGCGGCGGCCTGGCCGCGCTGACCTACAGCACCGGCAATGTCGCCAACTACACCCAGGAAGCGGCGGCGCAGGATGCGGCTTTCAGCATTGCCGGAGTCAACTACACCAGCCCCAGCAACACGGTGACCGACGCCCTGAATGGCGTGACGCTGAATCTGCTGGCCGCCACCACCGCCGGCAGCACCGCCGCCCTGAGTGTCAGCAACGACATCAGCACCATCGAAAGCAACATCACCGCCTTCGTGACCGCCTACAACACGATGGTGACTGCGATCGCGCCGCTCGGCAGCTACGATGCGGCGACCAACACCGCCGGACCGATGCTGGGCAATGCGCTGCTCTCCGGCACCACCAACCAGATCCAGCAGGCGCTCTACAGCGTCGTCAACACCGGATCGTCGACCTACAACTCACTTGCCAGCATTGGCATCACGACCAATTCCGACGGCAGCCTGAGCATCAACAACGCCACGCTGAGCAATGCGCTGTCGACCAATTTCAGCGCCGTGAGCCAGCTGTTCAGCGGCACCGGCGGCGTGGCCACGTCGCTCAACAGCCAGATCACCGCCGACCTGAGTTCCACCGGAGATTTTGCTTCGGCCAGCAACACGCTGGTGGCGCAGGAAAACGCGCTGACCACGCAGACCAATCAACTCAACACCCAGATGACCGCACTGACGGCGAGCCTGACGCAGCAGTACTCGGCACTCAACGTGCTGCTGTCATCGCTGCAGACCACCTCTGCCTACCTGTCACAGCAGTTTGCCAGCCTGCCGCTGGTACAGAGCGCGCCCGAAGCCTGAGGCGCCGATCGCGCCGCGCCGCCTCAAGTTGCGGCCCGCGCTGCCGTTACATCAACCATCAAGGATCGATGGAGCAGGGCGGCGTGAGCTCGTATGCGCGAAATTCCAAGCTGGCGGCTTACCACAGCGTGTCGGTGCACGGTGGTGTTGCCAACGCCGATCCGCACGGCCTGGTGTTGATGCTGATGGACGGGGCCGTGGAGCGCATGAACACGGCTCGCGGCTGCATGGAGCGCGGCGACATCGTGCGCAAGGCGAAGTTGTTGCATAGCTGCATCAGCCTGATCGCCGAGTTGCGCGGCTGCCTCGACATGACTCGCGGCGGCGCGATCGCGCAGAACCTGAGTGATCTATACGACTACATGATGCGCCAGCTGGCGCGCGCCAATGTCGACAACAATCCGGCGTGTATCGCCGAGGTGCTGAGCCTGCTGGCGGAGATCCGCAGCGCCTGGATCGCCATCGGCCCCGAGGTGCGGCAAATGACGCGGGCGGTGCCCCCAAACGCGTAGAATACGCAACGCCGCCGCCCGTGCCCGCATCGGTGCGCAAGGAGCCCCCATGCTCGAAGAACTCGATGGCGCCGTACTCGACAACGAGCTCGCGTATCAGGACGTGCTGCCGGTGCAGTGGATGACGCTGTGGGAGCCACCGGATCGGTTCGAATTGCTCGGCCTGGAGGAAGCCAATCTGCTGCTGCTGCAGGCGTGCCTGGCGGTCGAGGAACATCCGGCGCGTGATAAGAACGAAGACCTGAACCCGCTCGCCGGTGAGATAGCGCGCCTCGACTTCAAGCTCAACCTGGTGATGCAGCTGCTGGCAAAACTGGTGTCGAAGGATCGCATGCCGCCGGCGACCAGCATCCTGTTCAACAGCCTCGGCGCTTCCTGGAGCTGTATCGGACAGACGCCGCCCGTGGGCGGGCATGGATTGCTGCGGGTGCAGCTGCGCAGTTCGCTGCCGCAGCCGCTGGAACTGCCGGCGCAGGTCAGTTCGGTCGAGGGCAGCACGGCCAAAGTGAAATTTGTCGGCCTGGCGGCCGGCGTGGCGGAACTTATTCAACGCCTCGCGTTCGTGCGTCATCGCCGGCACGTTGCCGACTCACGCAAAGCGCGGGTATGAAACTCCGATATTAGGGAATTTGCGACGCTGTGCTCAAAGCCAGTGTGACGTAATCCCTCTTTTTTCCATAACCCAAAAACTAGTCTGTTCCTTCGACACGTGAAGGAACAATAAGTCCATGGCTGAATCAGCCGCCCTGACAGGCGCATTCGTCAATTCAAGTGCACGCCATCTGCACGAGATCGCTGCGCCGAGCGTAGCGATTCTGCCCACCGGCAACTCGATGCTCATCCGTCACGTCAATCAACTCATCGGCCAGGTGGCCGCGTTTGACAGCAACGTACTGATCCTTGGCGAATCCGGCACCGGCAAAGAGGTGGCCGCGCGCGCCATCCACCAGGCTTCCCCGCGCCGGGCGCGTACCTTCGTACCGATCAACTGCGGTGCCATACCGGCGGAGCTGCTGGAAAGCGAACTGTTCGGGCACGAGAAAGGCGCCTTCACCGGGGCACTGGCTGCGCGCAAGGGCCGGTTCGAGATCGCCGAGGGCGGGACGATCTTCCTCGACGAGATCGGCGACATGAATCCCACCATGCAGGTGAAGCTGCTGCGGGTGCTGCAGGAGCGTGTATTCGAACGCGTCGGCAGCTGCGTCTCGCAGCGCTGCGACGTGCGCATCATCGCGGCGACGCATCACGATCTCGAGGAATCCATCGTCAAGGGTACCTTTCGCGAGGACCTGTTCTATCGCCTCAACGTGGTACCGATCGAGATGCCGGCGCTGCGCGCCCGCAGCGAGGATCTGCCGCTGCTGATCGCCGATCTGGTGCAGCGCGCCGGCGCCGCCGGGCGGCCGCCGGTGCAGTTCGCCGCCGCGACGATCGAGGCGCTGATGACTTACCGCTGGCCCGGCAACGTGCGCGAGCTGAGTAACCTGATCGAACGCATGTCGATCCAGTGCGGCGCACGCGCCGTGACCATTGCCGATCTGCCGGCGCGCTACCGTCCGGCGGACTGGAGTGCCGGCAGCGCCGCCGCGCCTGCAGCCGAGGAGTTGATCGCGTCGGCGCCGGCCATCAGCGTGCTCGCACCGGTGCTCGATGCGCTATCGCGCGATGCCGCCGCGGACGATGCCACCGCTGGTGACGCTGCCGCGGATTATGTCGCCGCGGACGATGACGAGCGCGCTGCGCTCGATCCGCGGCTGGCCGATGTACTGCTGGATGAGATCCCGAGCGACTTTGACCTGCGCAGTTATCTGGAATCGCTGGAACAACGGCTGATCGTGCGCGCCATGCGTATCGCCGACGGCACGGTGGCGCAGGCGGCCCGGCTGCTGGGCCTGCGGCGTACCACGCTGGTGGAGAAGCTGCGCAAGTATTCGCTCGCCGGCAGCGACACGGCGGCGTCGGAATCTTGACGTTGCCGGGGCGGCAATCCACCGCCATCGTGAGCCGCGTCACAGATTGAAGGCGGCACGCAAATTGCTCCTGTCTTCGTCAACACGACGAAGTTGAAGAGGCAATGACAGCATCAACGTACCTTCACGAGCCCGTGGCCTGTGCCGAAGTCTCCATGCGGCTGATGGCGCTGGCGCGCCGCGTCGCCCGCAGCGAATGCACGGTGCTGATCGCGGGTGAGTCCGGCACCGGCAAAGAGGTGCTGGCGCGTTACATCCATCGCCACTCGTTGCGCGCCGCGCAGCCGTTCGTCGCGGTCAACTGCGCGGCGATCCCGGAGAGCATGCTCGAGGCGATTTTATTCGGCTGGGAGCGCGGCGCGTTCACCGGAGCGCAGGCGGCGCATCCCGGCAAGTTCGAGCAGGCACAGGCCGGCAGCCTGTTGCTGGATGAGATTTCCGAGATTCCGTTGTCGCTGCAGGCCAAGCTGCTGCGGGTGCTGCAGGAGCGCGAGGTCGAGCGCCTGGGCGCCCGGCAGACCATTGGGCTGGACGTGCGCGTCATCGCCACCACCAACCGCAACCTGCGCAGCGACGTCGCCGCGGGGCGCTTTCGCGAGGATCTGTATTACCGCCTGAACGTGTTTCCGCTGACGCCGGTGCCGCTGCGCGCGCGCCGCGACGACGTCCTGCCGCTGGCGATGCGCCTGCTGGCCTCGTATTGCAAGCCCGGTGCGCGCATACCGGCGTTACTGCCCGACGCGGCGCAACTGCTGTTGACCTATGACTGGCCGGGCAACGTTCGCGAACTTGAGAACGTCATGCAGCGCGCGCTGGTGCTGTGCGAGGGCGACCTGATCCGCGCGCCTCATATCGCGTTTGAGCCGGCGGGCGCCGAGATCCGCAACGTCGCTGCCATCAGCCGTAGCGCTGGTGCGTCACACGTGGCGTCGATCGCCGGCCTGCCGCTCGATGTCACAGCGTCGGGCGCGCTGGCGGATTCCCTGGCGCTGGCCGAGCGCCAGATCATATTGCGGGCATTGCGGGCACACGCCAGCCGCGAGCGCGCGGCCGAGCAGCTCGGCATCAGCGCCCGTACCCTGCGCTACAAGCTGGCGCGGTTGCGCGCGGCCGGCATCGATCTGTCGGATGAGCCGCAGGCGGCCGGGAGCGCCGCATGAGCAACATCGCCGTCGATCAGGTGCTGGCACAGATTCGCTCCATGTCGCTGCAGGCCGGGACGGCGGTCAAGCCGGCTGCGCCAGCCGCGATCGAAGCACCCGGCAGCGCCGGCGCGAGCAGCGGTCCGGCTTTTGGTGAACTGCTCAAGCAGGGCATCGATTCGGTCAATCACAGTCAACAGAACGCCGGCGCGCTGGCCGATGCCTGGGAGCGCGGCGTATCCGGGGTCGACCTGGCGCGCGTGATGATCGAGAGCCAGAAGGCCTCGGTGTCATTTCGCGCTTTGACGGAAGTACGTAACCGCCTGGTCAGCGTGTACCAGGACATCATGAACATGTCGATCTGATCGGCTGATGGGAACAGGCTATGGCGAATAACCAGACCGCGGCTTTCTCCGGCCGCGTCGCTCTCAATCTCCGGCCGCTGCTGCTGCTGCTGGGCATCGCCGCGGCAGTGGCTGCCGGTGTTACGGTGGTGCTGTGGTGGCGCGGTCCGAGCTGGAGCCTGTTGTACGGCAATCTGTCCGACTCCGATGCCAGCAGCGTGGTGCAGGCGCTGCAGACCGCGTCGATCGAATACAAGCTCGATGCCAGCAGCGGCGCGATCATGGTACCCGCGGAACGGGTGCACGACGCGCGCCTGCAGCTCGCAGGCCAGGGACTGCCGCAGGGCAAGAACTCCAGCGTCGAGTTGATGAGCAAGGATCCGGGCTTCGGCGTCAGCCAGTTCATGGAAAATGCGCGCTACCAGTACGCCCTGGAAGGCGAGTTGGCGCGCACCATTTCATCGCTGCAGGCGGTGGAGGCGGCACGCATTCACCTGGCAATGCCGCAGCAATCGGCGTTCGTGCGCGATCGGCGTCCGGCCAGCGCCTCGGTGCTGCTGCAGCTGCGTCCCGGAAACCGCCTGCAGGCCGAACAGGTGTCGGCGATCGTGCACCTGGTGGCATCGAGCATTCCGGAGCTGGACTCGGACAACGTCACGGTGGTCGACCAGCAGGGCCGGTTGCTGTCGTCGCCAAAGAATTCCGAGGCCGCGGTCACGGCCGAGCAGTTCGAGGCCGCGCATCGCATCGAAGACACCTACATCCAGCACATCGAGCAGCTGATTGCACCGCTGGTGGGCGACGGCCGGGTGCACGCACAGGTGACCGTGGACCTGGACGCCGGCGCAACCGAGGAGGCGCATGAGCAGTACAAGCCCGACGGCGCCGTGGTGCGCAGCGAGCAGAGCGCGGAGGAGATTTCGCATTCGCCCAGCGCCGCCAATGGCGGTATCCCGGGCGCCCTGACCAACCAGCCGCCGGCGGGCGGAGTCGCGGCGGCTGCCAGTCCCAAGCCGGCGGCAACGCCGGCAGGCGGCGCCGGCGCCAAGAACGACGCTGCGGCCAAAGCCGAAGCCAGCGCGGCCGCAGCTGCGAGTGCCGCGGCGAGCACGCCGGAGAACACCTCCAAGCAAAGCACGCGCAATTACGAAATCGATCGTACCGTGAGCTATTCACGTCAGCCCGCTGGCCGCGTCAAGCGCGTGACGGTGGCGGTGCTGGTGGACAACATCCGCCAGCTTGGTGCCGACGGCAAAGCCGTCGAGCGGCCGCTGACCAAGCCCGAGATGGACGACATCACTCGCCTGGTCAAGGATGCGGTCGGTTTCAACGAGGCCCGCGGCGACAGCGTCAACGTCGTCAACCAGCCGTTCCTGCCGCAGGTCACCGAGACCCTCAAGCCGGAAGTGATACCGCTGTGGCAGCGGCCGTGGGTGCGCGACGTGGTGCGGCTGATCCTGGGCGCACTGGTGCTGGTGGCGCTCGCCCTGGGGGTGCTGCGGCCGTTGATCAAGAATCTGTCGAATCACGCGTTGACGGCGCCGGCGCCGGAGCTGCTGCCGCCCGGTGCGCGCGCTCAGGACGATCGCCCGGCGGCGGCGGGGGCGCCCGGACAGTCGCTGGCCTATGAGCAGCAGCTGGTGCAGGCGCGCGGCCTGGTCACACAGGATCCGAAACGCGTGGCGCAGGTCGTGCGCACCTGGGTGGGCGAGCAATGAGTGAAGCCCAGCTGTCGCGCTCCGGGGTGGATCGGGCTGCGATCCTGCTGCTCGCACTGGGCGAGCAGGACGCCGCGCAGGTGCTGAAGCATCTGGGCGCGAAGGACGTGCAGCGCGTCGGTGCCGCCATGGCGCAACTGTCCTCGGTGACGCGCGAGGAGGTGTCGACCGTGCTGACGACGTTCTCCAGCAACGTCGAGCAGCAGACCTCATTCGGTGTCGGCACCGATGACTACATCCGCAAGGTACTGAACGAAGCGCTGGGAGCCGACAAGGCCGGCGGTGTCATCGATCGCATTCTGCGCGGCCGCAGCGGCCGCGGACTGGAAGCGCTGAAGTGGATGGAGTCCAAGGCCGTGGGCGACATCCTGCGCAACGAACACCCGCAGATCATCTCGATCGTGCTGTCGTATCTCGACTCGGATCAGGCGGCGGAGATCCTGACGCAGCTGCCGGAAGCCATGCGCGCCGACATCCTGATGCGCGTCGCGACCCTCGACGGAGTACATCCGACCGCGCTCAACGAACTGGATGAGGTGCTCGAGAAACAGTTCTCTGGCAACGGTGCCGGCAAGAGCGCCGGCGGCTTCGGTGGACCGAAGGCGGCGGCGGAGATCCTCAATCTGGTCGGCGCCTCGCACGAAGGCATGATCATGGCGCAGATCGCCAAGGTGGACGAAGCGCTGAGCCAGAAGCTGCAGGATCTGATGTTCGTGTTCGAGGATCTGGCGGAGGTCGACGATCGCGGCATGCAGGAGCTGCTGCGCGAAGTGCCGGGCGACAAGCTGATCCTCGCCCTCAAGGCGGCGGACGAGACGCTGAAGCAGAAGATCTTCAAGAACATGTCGGAACGCGCCGGACAGATGATGAAGGACGACCTGGAAGCCAAGGGTCCGGTGCGACTGTCGGAGGTCGAGGCGGCGCAGAAGGAAATTCTGACCACCGCCAAGCGCATGTCGGACGAAGGCCGCCTGGCGCTGGGCGGTAAGGGCGGAGAGGAATATGTCTGACGCCGCCGCCGCCGCGGTGTGGGAGTTGCCGCCGATCGACGGTCCGGTGCTCGCGCGGCGCCGCCGCAGCGCCGACCTCGACGCGGTCGAGCGCGAGGCCTGGGACAAGGGCTACGCCGACGGCCACGCCGCGGGCGTGGCGGCCGCGCTGCAGGAACAGCAGGCGGCGCAGGCCGAGATCGAGCGCCGGGTGCAGCACCTGGGCTCGATCCTCGAATTCATGGCCAAGCCGATCGCCGAGGTCGACGATCAGGTGCAGCGGCAACTGGCGATGCTGGCCGGCGCCATTGCGCGCCAGGTGGTGCGGCGTGAGATCAGGCTGCAACCCGACGACATCATCGGCTTGATCCGCGACACGGTGTCGCTGCTGCCGGTGACGTCGCGCGAGGTACGTGTGCACCTTAATCCCGAGGACGCAAATCTGGTGCGTTCGCGGCTGGCCGAAGTCACCAGCGAGCGCGCCTGGAGCATCACCGAGGATCCGATTCTGCCGCGCGGGGGCTGCCGCGTGACCAGCGAGAACTCGACCATCGACGCGCAGGTCGAACAGCGCCTCGGCGCCGCGATCGCCGCGGTGCTCGGCGACGAGCGCGGTGCCGCGCCAGGCGGGGCGGGGCGATGAACGCCATGTACGCCCCCGCGGCACGGCGCTGGACGCGCGCGCTGGCACGCTACCAGGAACGCCTGAGCGACGTGCCGCCGCCGGTGGTGTCCGGCTGCCTCACGCGCATGGTCGGACTGACGCTGGAAGCTTCCGGCTGCCAGGCGGCGGTGGGCGATCGCTGCGAGATCGTCAGCGCCGACGACTCGCACATCGAAGCCGAGGTGGTCGGCTTTGCCGGGGAACGGCTGTATCTAATGCCGACCGGCGACATCCACGGGCTCAAGCCCAATGCCCGAGTGGTGCCGCGTCCGCACGCCGGCACGGTGCGCGTGGGACCGAAGCTCCTGGGCCGCATCGTCGACGGCGCCTGCAGACCACTCGACGGTCTGGGCCCGATCGAATCCGAGGCCAGCGTGCGCCTCACCGGTTCTCCGACCAATCCGCTGCTGCGCCAGCCGATCACACAACCGCTGGATGTCGGCATCCGGGCGATCAACGGACTGCTGACCATTGGCCGCGGCCAGCGAGTGGGTTTGTTCTCCGGCAGCGGCGTCGGCAAGAGCGTGCTGCTCGGCATGATGGCGCGCTACACCGCGGCCGATGTCATCGTCGTCGGGCTGATCGGCGAGCGCGGTCGCGAAGTGAAGGAATTCATCGAACGTATCCTCGGCCGCGAGGGCCTGACGCGCTCCGTGGTGGTCGCCACCCCGGCCGACTACCCGCCCCTGATGCGGCTGCACGGCGCCTGGCTGGCGACCGCGATCGCCGAATATTTTCGCGACCGCGGTCAGAACGTATTGCTGATCATGGATTCGCTGACGCGCTTCGCCCAGGCGCAGCGCGAGATCGCGCTGGCGATCGGCGAAGCGCCGGCAACCAAGGGCTACCCGCCCTCGGTATTCGCACGCCTGCCGCAACTGGTGGAGCGCGCCGGCAATGGCATAGCCGGGGAGGGTTCGATCACTGCCTTCTACACCGTGCTGGCGGAGGGCGACGATCCAAACGATCCGATCGTCGACGCCGCACGTGCGGTGCTCGACGGGCACATCGTGCTGGCTCGGCGCATCGCCGACGGTGGGCGCTATCCGGCCATCGACGTCGAAGCATCGGTCAGCCGGGTGATGCACGATATCGTGCCGGAATCGCAACTCGAACTGGCACGCCGCTTTCGACAGATAACGGCACTGTACGAGCACAACCGCGACCTGATCACGATCGGCGCCTACCAGCGCGGCAGCGATCCGCGTATCGACAATGCCATCGCGCGCTGGCCGCAGATCGAAGGCTATCTGCGCCAGGACATGCGCGAGCGTGTGAGCTTCGCCCACAGCACTGCCCAGCTGGCATCGACCATGGCGGAAACGTCCGAAGCCCCGAGACCAAAGTGAGGATCTAAGTGAAGCGATCAAAACGGTTGGAGCCGGTAGGCGTTCTGGCGGAAGAGACCGAACGTGAATGCGCGGTGCAGATGGCGAGTGTGCAACGCCGTCTGGCGGACGCGGAGCGTCGCCGCATCGAGCTCAAGCGCTATCTTGAAGAGTATCGGGACATGTTCCGGCGGCGGGCAACTGCCGGCATCGGAGTGACCGGCATGCGCGACTACCAGACCTTCATTGCCCGGCTGGACGACGCGGTGCGACAGCAGGACGGCGTGATTACTCAGCTGCAGGCCGATTGCGATCGTGCCCGCGCGCGCTGGCTACAGGCCGCGGCGCGCAGCAGCGCAGTGCGCAAAGTGATCGCCAACGTGCGCTCCGAGGACCAGAAGCTCGAGGATCGCCGCAGCCAGAAAGAATCGGATGAACATGCCCAGCGACTGGGCGGAGCGCGCTGATGTCCGCCAAAGTGTCAGTGGCCGGGTCTGCCAGCGCCGGCGCGAACATCACCGGCGGCAAGGCCGCGTCGCCGACAGGCGCGCCCGGCGGCAATGGCGGCTCGGATGGCGCGAGTGCGACGCCTGGCGCGCGCAGCGCCGCCGGCTCCGGCGCAAATCCTGGTACGGGTTCGGGTGCGGGCGGCGGTGGCCGCTTTTCCTCGGCGATGGCCGATGCCGCGCATGCCGGCGAGCACACCGCAGATACGCCGCTGAGCAAGCCCAATGCCGAGGGCACCCCCCAACACACCACGCCTGCGACTCCGGCCGTCATCGCAAGTAACCCTGAGATCGGCGACGAGGTGCTACAGCTGCAGAGCCAGGTAGCGCCAAGGCCGAATTCCTCCCCACTCGGTGCCAGTGGCAATGCCGGCAGCGGCAAAGCCGGCGCTAAAACCAATGCTGCTGCACGTGACAGTGAGAACGACACTGCGCCGGTGGCGTCAACCGAGCCGGTGGTACTGGCGATGCTGCTGGCCGCCAGCGGGCTGCAGTTGAGCAGTACTGGCGGCGCAGGCAGCGCCCCCGACTCTGCTGCCGGTGCAGTGGACACCGACGGCGATGGCCACCAGGCTGCGATTCCCGTGACCCGACTTGCGGCAAGGATCACCGCCGGACTACCCGCGTCCGACCCGGCTGCCGGTACGGCGATCGACCCTGTAGTGAGCGCCGGCCCTGCCGTGAGCGCTGCGCTCAGCGCGGCGACTAACCCCGTATCTGCGGCCACGGCCGCCGCCAAGCTTGCAGACACGTCCACCGCCGCCGTCACGGCCGCGAACGCGACCAGCGCCGCCAACAGCTCGACACCCGCTGTCACGGCTGCCCCGGCTGCGGCGCCCGACGCCACGAATTCAGCGCCCGGCGGCGCGAGCACGACTTCCACCACTTCCAGCGACGCCGCCGCCGACAAATCAGCATGGTCATCCGCCAGGAGCGCGATAGCCGATACGACGCCGGCGCAGCCGTCGATCATGACCGACAGCAGCGGCCTGCCTGAACTGGTGCGCAGCTTTGCCGGCAGCGCAACGCAGGCGCCGTCGGTGCAAGCCACCATTTCCGTGCCGGTCGCCAACAGCGACTGGCCGCACGCGGTGGCCGCGCAGGTGCATTGGTTCGTCAACAACGACATACAGAGCGCGACCCTGCGTCTGTCGCCGGAACATCTGGGTCCGGTCGAGGTGCGCATCGACGTGCACGACTCGCAGGTGAACGTGAACTTCAGCGCGGCGCACGCCGACACGCGCGCCGCGCTGGAACAGACGGTACCGCGCCTGCGCGAGATCTTCGCCAGCGGCGGTCTGACGCTGGGCCAGGCCAACGTGCGGCAGGATCCGCGACCCGGGTCACAACCGGCCGCGAATCCCGGTCGGCCGGCGTTCACGGCGGCGCAGGCTGTGGAACCGGTCGCAGTCGCGACCGCCCAGGGTCTGGGTCTGGTGGACGAGTACGCCTGAATGTGCGCCACGGCAACGACAGTTTTCCGTCGTTATCAGCAAAGTCGCGCTGGCACAACGCTTGCTCTGATGTACAGCACCTGACCCGCAACCGACAGCAACGCAGCGAGCACCATCGAACATGGCTACCGAACCCGCCAAGAAGGAACCTGCCGCCAACGTGCAGCCGATCAAGCCCAAGAAAAAGGGCAAGCTGCTGTGGATCGTCATCGCCGTGGTGGTGATCGGCGGGGGCGCCGGCGCCTGGTTTGCCTTGAAGCCGGCTGCCCAGCCCGAGGCTGGCGCGGCCGCCGCCAAACCCGCGGCGTCGCACGCGGCCCCGATCTACTACAAGTTCGATCCGGCATTCGTGGTCAATTTCGGCGGCGAAGGCAGCGCCCGCTACCTGCAGGTCACGGTCGAGGCGATGTCGCGCGACATGACGGTGGTGGAAAGCCTGAAGAATTTCGAACCCGCGGTGCGCAACGACCTGGTGATGCTGTATTCCGGCCAGGACAATGCCACGCTGATGACGGTGGAGGGCAAGGAGAAGCTGCGCGCCGCGACGCTCGCCATCATCCGCAAGGTGCTCGACAGCGAAGGCGCCAATGGCCAGGGGCTTGAGGCCGTCTACTTCACCAGTTTCGTGATCCAATGACCATGGGCGCCGAGATCCTGAATCAGGAAGAAATCGATGCCCTGCTCAGGGGCGTAGACGACGGCGCGGTGCCGACTGCGCCGCCGCCCGAGACGCCCGGTGAGGTACGGGTGTTCGATATCGCCACCCAGGTGCGGCTGGTGCGCGGCCGCATGCCGACGCTCGAGATGATCAACGATCGCTTCGCGCGCCAGTTTCGCATCGGACTGTACAACATGCTGCACCGCACGGCTGAGATCAGCGTGGCGCCGGTGCGGGTGGAGAAATTCAGCGAGTACACCCAGAACCTGCATGTGCCCTCCAGCCTGAATCTGATCCGGCTCAATCCGCTGCGCGGCACGGCGTTGCTGGTGCTCGACGCGACCCTGGTATTCGCCATGGTCGATAATTTCTTCGGCGGCAGTGGCCGCTACGCCAAGATCGAAGGGCGCGAATTCACCATGACCGAGGGTCGCATCATCCAGATGGTGCTGCGTCAGGCGTTCGCCGATCTGACCGAGGCCTGGAACATCGTTACCAACATCAACCTCGAGTACCTGAACTCGGAGATCAATCCGCACTTCGCCAATATCGTCAGTCCGTCCGAGGTCGTGGTCGTAACCTCGTTCAAAGTCGAACTCGAGGGCGGCGGCGGCGAGCTGCACGTGACCATGCCGTACGCGATGATCGAGCCGATCCGCGACCAGCTGGATTCCGGCGTGCAGAGCGATCGGATGGAGCGCAACGACAGCTGGACCCATGCACTGCGCGAGGAGATCGAGGAGGCCGAGGTCGAAATCGTGCCGGTGCTGGGCAAGAGCTCTCTGTCAGTGGGCCGGCTGGTGGATCTCAAGCCCGGAGACATCATTCCCTGTGACTTCGACGGCCACGTGACGCTGTACGCGGAGGGCGTACCGGTGCTGCGCGGCAGCTATGGCGCATCGCGCGGGCAGCAGGCGGTCAAGGTCACACAACGCATCTCGCGCCACAAACCGCCGGTGTTAAGTAATGTCGTGATAGGTGGAAAACTATGAGTAACGCTACAGCCAACGCGGCGGAGCCGCAGCCGGCGCCACTGGGCAATCTGAAGCCCGATACCCCGGAGGCCGGCACAAACCGTGAACTGAATCTCGATGTGGTGCTGGATATCCCAGTCACACTGTCGATGGAGGTGGGACGCAGCCGGGTCAGCATCCGCAATCTGCTGCAGCTCAACCAGGGCTCGGTGGTCGAGCTGGAGCGGGCGACCGGCGAACCACTCGACGTCTACGTCAACGGCACCCTGATAGCCCACGGCGAAGTGGTCGTGGTCAACGACAAGTTCGGCATCCGCCTGACCGACGTCATCAGCCCGGCGGAACGAATTCGTCAATTGAAGTAGCGTTCGCCTCAAGATTGGCCACCGCGGGCCGATATTACAGGCGGTAGTAGCAATTCGGAGTAGCGCAACGTGTCAGCGACGAGCAGATCGCAGCCTGCCGAGGCCGAAACTACCGGGTCGCCGTTCCAGTTTCTGAGCGACCTGGCCAGGGAGCTGTCGGCGGGGCGCATCGACCTGCCGTCGTTTCCAGATGCCGTGGCGCGCGTGCAGCACGTGCTGAGCGATGACAGCATCACCAGCGAGCGCATTGCGCGCGTGGTGAGTTCCGATGCCGGCCTGGCCGCACGCATCCTGACCATGGCCAATTCGACGCTACTGCACCGCGGCGGCTCGCCGGTCACCGACCTGAAGGTCGCCGTCACGCGCATTGGTCACGACAGCATCCGCGCCGCGGCGCTGGCCTACGCGACCGCGCAGGTGCGCCACGCCGCCGACCTGGCCCATATCCGGACCGATCTTGAGCGCTTCTGGCAGGAGGGCATACGTGTGGCTGCGCTGGCGCATGCGATGGCGAAGGAGTCGCAACTGATGCGTCCCGATGAGGCGCTGCTGGCTGGCCTGCTGCACAACATCGGCAAGGTTTACATCATTGCGCGCACGCCCAAGGACGCAGTCCAGGTGCACGTCGACGACGCCGTGTTGCGTGACTGGCACCCTGGTATCGGCCAGGCGTTGATCGAGAACTGGAAGCTGCCAGAAGACATCGCGGTGGCGGTGGGCGGCCAGAACGATGTCGAGCGCTCGCACGCAGCTCCGGCCGATCTACAGGACCTGTTGATCGTCGCCGTGAGCCTGGCGACGCAGATGGCGAATAATGCTGCCGACGATGCGGCGCTGGCGCAGATGCCGGCGGCGGCGGCCATGGGACTTACCGACTCGGCGATCGTGCGCATCATGCTGGAGTCGCAGACGGAAATGGAAACGCTGCAGGCCGCGCTCGGCTAGCAGCCCGTTCCAGCCAGCGCGCCTGCGCATCGAGGCGCGCCAGCGCCCAGAGCCGGTCGTCGTTTCCGAGCCTGGCGCGTGCCATCGCCTGGCTGAGCACGCTTAGCGTCTGATCGTAGACCTCGAGTGGCACCGGGAACGGGTGGCCATCCTTGCCGCCATGTGCCATCGCAAATCGCGCCGGGTCGGAGAAGCGCGATGGGGCGCCGTGGATCACTTCGGCCACCAGCGCCAGTGCCGCCACGGTGCGCGCGCCGACCCCCGGCGTCAGCAGCAATTCCCCGAAATCCTTCGGTCCGCGCTCGGCCGCGGCGCGCAGCGCCGCGTGCAGGCGCCCGAGCACTACGTCCGATGCCCGGATGTCGTGATGCGCCGGCATCTGCAGGTGGGGCAAGGACTGTTCGGGCGCCGGCTGCGGATCGGGCAGTGGAAACAGGTGCAGTGTCGGGGAGCTCGCTGCGTGCAGCCGCCGCAGCGTGGCCACGGTGCGATCCGGGCCGCCGACTACCAGCGCCAGGCTGGCGCTACGGCTGTCTGCCGCACGCGCATCCGCCAGATTGACAATGACGCCGTGACTGCGGCCGTCAATGGCGGCATGCGGGGAATCGAGGAAACTGTCCAGACCCTCCGACAGCCAGTGATATCGTCGCGCTTCGCGCCGCCGCGGGTTCATACCCTGCTGCACCGCGCACCAGCGGCCATCCGCCGCGGCGATGAACGCGTGCAGATACAGGTCGTAGCCGTCCTGTACCGCGGCGCCGTCGACCTTGGCGACCAGGCGGCTGGCTTGCGTCAGCGCCTGCGCGTCGAGTCCGGTCTCATCGCCGAGCCGGGCGAGCTGCGCCGGCGTCTCGCGGCCGCGCAGGCCCTTGCCGCCGCAGACGTAGATACCAAGCTCATGACGAATGGGCGCCAGGCCGCGTTGCAACGCGCCCACCACGCTGGTGGTCATGCCCGAGGAGTGCCAGTCCATGCCCATGACAGCGCCGAACGACTGAAACCAGAACGGATGGGCCAGGCGGCGCAGCAGTTCGTCGCGCCCGTAGTGATGCACGATCGCCTCGGCCATCACCCGGCCCAGCGCCGCCATGCGCGTGGCAAGCCACGGCGGCACATGCCCGTGGTGCAGCGGCAGATCGGCGCTTCCGGTGCGTCTGGTCACCGCCGCATTGTGCCGTGTCGTCGCGCCCGCGCGCACCTCGCGCTTCGGTCGGGCTAATATGGCTGCTGCAGAGCGGCTCGTTGGTCGAGCCATGGATGACCTGCCGTGAATCAAGCGAGCACAGCTGCGCCGCACAGAGCCATACCGGCGTCCTATGTGGTTGCGGTGTTCGTCGGTAATGGCCTGGAGTTCTACGACTTCCTGAGCTACGCGCTGTTTGCCGTCTACATCGGCCGCGCGTTTTTCCCTTCCAGCGACGGCGCGTTGAGCCTGCTGCTGTCGCTGGCGACGTTCGGGATCGGATTCGTCACCCGTCCGATCGGCGGCATTGTGCTTGGAACGCTCGGCGACCGCATCGGGCGCAAGCCCGCGATGCTGATCTCGTTCGTGTTGATGGGTGTCGGCATGCTGGGTCTGGCGCTCACGCCCTCGTATGCGCGCATCGGAATCGCCGCTCCAATCCTGGCGCTGGTGTTCCGGCTCATCCAGGGCTTTGCGCTCGGCGGGGAAGTAGGTCCGACCACCGCCTACATGGTCGAGGCCGCGCCTCCCCATCGGCGCGGACTGTATGGTTCCATGCAATACCTGACGCAGGACGCGGCCAACCTGCTGGCGGCGCTGGTCGGGGTAACGCTCTCGAGCACATTGAGCCCGCAGCATCTGCAGGACTGGGGCTGGCGCATTGCGTTTCTGCTCGGCGTGATCATCGTGCCGTTCGGGATGTTCCTGCGCGATCGCCTGCCCGAGACCCTGCACGCCGCGGACGATGCCGCGCTCGCGCCCGACGCAACGCTGGGCGCGCTCGGACCTTCGGCACGCATCGGACCCTATCTGCCAATCATCGCGTTCGGCCTGGTGCTGCTCTCGTGCGGCACCATCGGCTCCTACGTTCTGGAATACCTGACCACCTATGCGCTCAATACGCTGCACCTGCCGCCCGGCATAGCATTCGGTGTGGTGGTCGTCACATCGATCTGCGCCATCATCGTCGACCCCCTTGGCGGCGCCCTGTCCGACCGCTACGGCCGCCGCAGGATCATCATCATCGGCTACACGCTGACGCTGGTCTCCGTGTTTCCAGTGTTCTGGATCGTCAATCGCTATCCATCGGCATGGATCGTCTACAGCATGATGGGCCTGATCGCTGCGCTGTTCGCGCTGGGCACGCCGCCGGTGATCGTCGCATTGACGGAGGCATTGCCGAAAAAAATCCGCGCCGGCGTGGTCGCTACTACCTACGCGTTCGCGATTTCGGTGTTCGGCGGCTCTACGCAGTTCGTCATCAGCTGGCTCATTTCGCGCACCGGCAATCCGCTGGCCCCGGCGTGGTACTGGATGGGCGCAACGCTGCTGGGGCTGGCGGCCGCATCACTGATGCCGGAGACCGCGCCCGAGAGATCCGTCGCCGGTGCACCGCTGCCATCATTCGACTAGCAGTACCATTTCCCAGACGACTACCCAACCACCGCCTTGTTCATGGACGCCTTAGGAATCTCAAATAGAAAGCCGCGAACACCAAGACAACGCCAATGTTCGCTATCAGCCGTTCCCAGAATCGGTTTCTGAAGAATGCGACATCCAAACCAACTATGACGGCTACCATTGCCACCACGTAAAGCGCTACAGCGACCTGTCTGCCCATTTCAGCCTGCATGGCCTGTATTGTAAGTGAAGGAACGAATTTTCCGGAAAACGGACTTTCCTGCTGGTGAGTTTTGCGACCAGCCAATGGCTCAAGTTGACCCTTGCAGCCGGTCGCAACTGTCCGGTTTCGGGAAGCGCGCTGAGACAGTTAGTACGGAAACTTCAACTCGCGCTCGATCGCCTGGAAGCGCGGCTCTTTGCGCAAGGGGTCCATGAGTGGATCGGTCTTCAGATTCAATAGACCCGGGTCACGCAGCCTCATAGCGGTGTCCAGCCACTCGAGCGCCTTCGCCCGATTGCCCCACTGCGCATAGATCGTGGCGTATTGATACGCCGCGGTATCGCCCAGTGCTACCTTCAGCTTCGAAAGTACGGCTTCCGCATCCGCGTGCCGGCCGAGCTTGTCGTAGGTCACCGCTAGGCACTGTTGACTCTCCCAGTAGTCCGGCGTCGTCTCGCATGAAGCGCGCGCTCTCTCCAGATCCCCGAGCCCGTAGTAGGCGAGCCCGCGCTCCGCGTAGGGCAACTTGAAATCGGGCTCAACACTGATGACTTCGGCGAATGCCGCAACCGCCTCCTCATAGCGGCGGGCCACATACAGCGCCTGGCCGAGCCGCGCATGACTTTCGGGAGCGAGCGGGTCGAGCACGACTGCGCGGCGCGCGGCCGCAACGCCCGCATCGAAGTGCCCCATGAGGGCTGCGGATCTGCCGCTTAGTCGCAAAACCTGGGCATTGCCCGGCGCAAGCGCGAGGGCCCGATCGTATGCCTCACTTGCCTGCGTGAGGTTCATTGCATACTCCGAAACGACTGCAAATGCGAGGTGCGCCTGGGCCAGATCCCGCGCGAGCGCGAGCGCCTGGTGCGCATCCGCCTGCGCCTTGTCAATACTTTCACGCATCGCCCTTGGGGTCGCCGCATCCCCGGCGACATAGGAAAGGGCGATCGATCGGGCTGCGAATGGGAGCGCATAGTGCGGATCGAGGCGAATCGCTTCCGTGTACGCGGCAATGGCGGCTGGGAGGTCTTTGGTGTCGCGTATCGAGCTGTCCGCCTTTGCCCCACGCAGATACGCATCGAATGCGGCCGGATTGTGCGTACCGCCGAGCTCGACTTTGGCCGCGACATCCCCGAGGAGGGTGACTTTCAGGGCACTGGCCACCGCGGTGGCAATCTCGGTCTGAAGTTTGAGCACATCGCCCAAGTTCCGGTCATAGGTCTTGGACCACAGGTGAAAGCCCGTGACGGCGTTGATCAACTGCACGGTGATGCGGATGGTGTTCGCCGAGCGCCGTACACTTCCTTCGAGCACTGCGCCGACATTGAGTTTGTGCGCCACGGTGGCAATGTCCGGATGCTCTTTGAATGAGAACGATGACGTGCGCGCTGCAACCTGTAATCCGTCGATCTCGGCAAGGGAATTAAGCAATTCTTCGGTGAGCCCGTCGGAGAAGTACTCCTGCTCCTTGTCTCCGCTGAGGTTCACGAACGGCAGCACCGCGATCGAGTGCGCGGGCGGTGCAAAAGCAGCAGCAGAACCAGCGGGGCTTGCTGCAGTGGGCACGGCAAGAATCTTCGCACTGACCGTGACCTGCGCAAGGTTCTCGCGGTAGCGCGTATAACCCACCGCGGTCAGAATCGCGAGCGCAGCCGCAGCGCTGACGGCGAGCAGCACTCGATTTCGCGATATGAACTTGCCCGCACGGTAAGCGATGCGTGCCGGTCGCGCTCTGATGGGTCTGCCGTCCAGATAGCGCTGCAGATCCTCCGCCATCGCGGCGGCACTGGGATAGCGCTGCGCGGGATCCAACGCCAGTGCCTTGATCACAATGGCATCGAGGTCGCCGCGCAGTTGCCGCGCCCACTGTTCGGCGGTGCCGTCGCGGGCAGTGGCTGCCGCCGGCTCGACCTGCAGGCTCGGCTTCTTCACCTCAAGCGTGGCGATGGCCCGATCGAGCGCCCCGATCGAGGCTGCGCTCTTGAGTCGATAGGGTCGGGTACCACTCAGCAGCTCGTAGAGCAGTACGCCCAGCGAGTAGAGATCGCTGCGCTTATCGATCGGGTCGCCGCGCAAAAGTTCGGGACTGGCATAGTCGGGCGTCAGCGCACGGCCGTAGACACTGGTGAGCGCCGGCTGATCCGTATCTTCAGCCTCCAGCAGCCGAGCGACGCCAAAATCCAGCAGCCGCACCTGCCCCGAGTCGGTCACCAGAATGTTCGATGGCTTGAGATCCCGGTGAATGACCTGCTTGGCATGGGCGTATTGCACGGCCTCGAGCACCTGCAGGAAAAGCCCCAAGCGCTCGCGAAGCCTGAGCCGATGGGCGTCACACCAGTGTGTCAGCGACTCACCCTGCACATACTCCATCGCCAGGTAGGGCAACGCCTGCGGATCCACACCGGCATCGTAGAGGCGCGCGATATGGGGATGCTCGAGACTGGCCAGGATGTCGCGCTCGCGCGCAAAACGCGCCTCAAGACCCGCCTGCGCGTGCGCGAGCCGCGGTAGCTTCACTGCTACCTCGCGCTTGAAAGCCCCATCGGCGCGCCGCGCCAGCCACACTTCCGCCATGCCCCCGGCACCCAGCAATCGAATCAGCTCGTACGGCCCCACGCGTGCGCCGGACTGCAGGCCGCTCGCGGCTGGCGTGTTTCCCTGATCCGCGCCACTGAGCTTCGGCAGGCTCAGCAGCGCTTGCAGGTGCTCGGCCTGCCCCTCCTCGGGCAGCAGCGCTTGCCGGAGTGCCGGTGCCAGATCCCGATGCTCGAGGGGAAGACGCTCCAGCCAGGCGCGGCGAGCCGGCTCATCCAGACCCAGCGCGGCCTGCAGCAGCTGGCTCATCCTTGCCATCTGAGGAATCGATAGTGCCATCGGCGGACAACTTAACGCCCCAGAGAAGCCTTTGCCACGCAATCGGCAAGTCGGATGTCGGGTTTGGCACCTGAACGGCGTCTGTATGGGTGAGGCAGCGATTTGGGCACGCCGGGAAATCCCGGCAGAGGGCCAAGAGAGCGCCTCGCGACGAGCGATCCGGCAACCCCAGTGACTTAATCGGCTACCACAAGGAGATTTTCTATGATCACCATCACTTCCAAGTCATTTCGAACCCTGGCCGCCGGAGCGATCCTCAGCGCCCTGGCCTTCAGTTTCGCCACCGTCTCCAGCGCTGAGGACGACGCGACACCCCCGCAGGTCGTTGTCAAATTCGCCGATCTCGATCTCTCGACTTCACGCGGCGCTGTGGCCCTCTATGGTCGGATACACGGCGCGGCCGAGGATGTCTGCTGGCGCATGTACACCAACACTGAGGCGTACAGGCGATACAAGAACGCCTGCCTGCAGAAAGTCATCGCCGATGCGGTGAACAAGGTTGATGAGCCAGCCCTGTCCGCTGTCTTCGCCTCCCAATACGGCGTGTCAGCCCCAGTGGTAGTGGCGGCGGCAGGGACTCGCTAGCGCAGCACGCCCCCCCTCGTGCACCCTCAAAAACTTGGGCCCAGCACGCCAGCGTGCGTCTGGGCCCTTAGCTTTGCGCGGCATCGATACCGAAAAGCAGGGACCTTCTGATTCGTCGGCGGGCGCCTTGCCCACCTGTCTACGAGGCTAAGGTTCGATGTCTGGGTAGTTTTCTCGGAAATGCCGTCTAGCGGTACAAAAAAGCCCCGAACGGTCGGTGACCGTCGGGGCGGAATCGCGCGCGTCGCGCGCGCGGGGAGTCGCGGACGACTGTCAGCTTATCGGCGCCATGCCGGTGAAGTAGACCACCACGTAGCCCATGATCGTGCCGCCGGCCTGCGGGACCCCATAGACCTTGACCGGAGTGTTGGAAGTCAAAGCGGCGCTGAAGTAGTTCATGCCGCTCATGGTCGTGATATCCACCGGGTTGATGGTGACGATGTTGCCGGTACGATCGACCTCGTAGACCAGGGTTGCCGAACCGCTGGCGTTGCTGAAGTCCACCGTTACCGGCTGGCTGCCATTGGCCACTGCGATGGTGAAGGCATTGCCCACGATACCGGTCTGAACCAGCGCCAGCGGCACGGGCACCGGCTCCAGTACCGTCCACGGTACGCTCCACCCGGTCGGATTGGCGGGGTCAGCCCACCTGGCGGCGCTCAGGCCGACCACTCCGATCGGTGCCGCGGTGCCTCCGAAGCTGACTGCAGTACCGTTGGTGGCCATGATGAAGTCGCCGATCGCCGTGCTGCCGTCGATCAGCAGAGTCGGGAACGCGAAGTTCCAGTACTTGAAGCCAGTGATCGAGCTGTCACTGTCATTGATGGTGTTGATGCTGCTCGGAGAGATGTAGTCGAGCGTGGCCACGTAGTCATCGGACGCATCCAGGTAGTTGTGCGTATAGGTGAAGCCGCTCGTGGTCGGGTTCGAGATGGCGCCGGAGTAGTCGGCGGTCTCGATGTCGATGCTCTGCGCCACCCAAGTCGCGGCCAGCGGATCTTCGACGCTGGCGTGAATCTTGAATCCGCGCACCAGATTGCCCGCATCCAGGAACGCGGTGCCGGTGCCGATCGGAGTCGCATCGGCGATTGCGGACCACGGCTGGCGCAGATAGAACTGCGTAGTGCCGGTGATCTGCATCAATACCGGGAGGCCCGATTCGTTGGTGACTGTGATGGTCTGGTTGGTGGTGTCGGCATGCAACACGTGGCCCTCCGGGCTCAGCCATACGTTGGCAAAGCTGGTGCTGGCCCAGATGCGGGTCGCCACCAGCGTGCCGTTCTGCTGATAGCGCGCGGCGACGCGCACGTACTCGCCGGGCAGACCGGTCAGGCTGCTGAAGCTGGTGATGGTGGTGACGGTTTTGGCGTCCAGGTCGTAGAACAGCGTGCCGTTGGTGGCGTCCGCCAGGATCGTCAGCTGCTGGGTGCCTGCGACCGCCGTCTCCGGCGTGGCCACCGGCAGCAGCGGATATTCCTTGGTGATCGTGATCGAGGTGCCGTCGCTCGACGTTGACATCACGTTGCCATACATGTGACGCAGCACCAGCCGCGTAATGTCGGCAATCGGATGTTGGCGCACCGGGCCGACGAAATTGACTGCCCACTCGGTGATGCCGGCACCCGGCGGCTGATGGCCGACGATGAAAGCCGGATGCGACAGGTCGAATTCCAGGTCGAGTGCCGGGTTCGGCGAGCTACTGGAGGTAACGACCAGCGGTGTATTGAAGGAGACGTCGATCGGTACCGTCAGACTGGGAGCGGTGCCGCTCGCATTCTGGATCTGGATGTCGGCGGAGGCGATGCTCGATCCCGCCACACCGGCGAAGCCAACCTCCGGGTTCGCGGCCACGGTCAGCAACACGTCGCCGGGATTGCCGCCGACGGTGACTACCGCGCCGGTGTAGGTGCCCACGGGCACGGAGACATTGCCGAGGATCTCGCCGATGTTATCGAGCTGCTCGAGATTCAGGTATGGCGCAGACGAAGCTGCTGTAAACACCGTCACATTGGCGCCGCCGCCCTGCGGTACCAGCGCAATGCTCAATACCCTGACGCCAACCAGCGCCCAGTCATCCGATGAGGCATCGCTCACGACCAGCGGCACGCTGCCGGACTGGGTCGCGGTGCTGGAACCGCTGCTCGACGATAAATCGGAGCTGCTACTGCCGCCGCCGCCACAGGCCGCGACCGTAGCCGCCAGGACCGCGCACACGGCGTATCGAAGCATTGTAAATCTCATCACCCGTCCTCCATGCGATATTCCATAACATTCTCGAGCTGCCACCTAAGGTGGTGGTGCTGCGAGCCGTGGGGAGAACAGCGGTCAGCGTCAGATTCGGTTGACGCGTATACACCGACCCCGGAAAGTTAGGCCCCATCTGTCGGCCCGCGGCGACAGTCACTGCAAATAATTCAGGCGTTCGCAGCGCGGCGCCAAATATCCGGCATCGCATGCCGTTGTGATCTGGATCACATCGAGCCGATCGCCGCAAATCAAATCCGCAGAACCACTTAGCCACAGCGCGCATCGGCTGGCATGCGTGTTGCTCCTCATTGCAGGCGAATTAATCCTGCAAAAATTACGGAGCCGCTCGCTGTTGAACACCATTGCCACAAATCGTTTCACGCAACGCTTGCGCCGGCCGCTCGCATCGCTGGCGCTGATCGGCGGCGCGAGCCGCATGCTGTACGCAGCGTCGGCAACTCCATTCGCGGTACCGGTGCAGCCCGCGGTGCCCAGTGCCGCCGGCGGCCTGCTGCGCGTGACCGTTGCGCTGCTGGTGGTGCTGGCCGCGGTGCTTGCGGCCGCCTGGCTGGCGCGGCGCATGCGTGCGATAGGCGGTGGTGGCAGCAGTTCCAGTCTCGAGCTCTTGGCGCAGTTGCCGCTCGGCACACGCGAGCGCGCGGTGCTGGTGCGCGTCGGCGATCGCCAGCTGCTGCTCGGCGTCGCTGCAGGCAACATACGCACACTGCACGTGCTTGAGCCGCAAGCCTCGGCAGGTAACGCGGCGTCGATGCCGCAACCCGGCGAAGCCGGCGCTGATCCCGGGTCTGGCCGTCCGAGCTTCAAGTCGCTGCTGCTCAAGAGTCTGGGCAAATGAACATAACGCGGTCGCATCGAGTGCGGCGTACCGCACTACTGCTGACAGCGGCGTTGGTGCTGCTGCCGTTGCTGCTGCCGGTGATGGCGCACGCGGCGGCCGCCGCGAGCGGCGCAACCACGGCGACCGCGGCGTCCGGCGCGACGCCGGGCATACCGGCGTTCGCCGTGCGCAACAGCGGCGGTGGCCAGACCTACACGCTGACCATTCAGCTGCTGGCACTGATGACGGCGATCACGCTGCTGCCGGCGGCGCTGCTGATGATGACCGCATTCACCCGTATCATCATCGTGCTGTCGATCCTGCGCCAGGCGATCGGCGCCGGGCAGTCGCCGCCGAATCAGGTGCTGATTGGCCTGGCGCTGTTCCTGACGCTGTTCGTGATGTCACCGGTGATCGACAAGGTGCGCACCGATGCAGTCACGCCGTACATGGCGGGCAGCATTGATACCAGCACAGCGCTCGAGCGCGGCGTCGGGCCGCTCAAGAGCTTCATGCTTGAGCAGACGCGCGAGTCCGATATCGCCGCCTTCGTGCGCATGTCCGGCGGTAAGGGATTTGCAAGTCCGCAGGACGTTCCGCTCACCATCCTGGCGCCTGCCTTCGTCACCAGCGAGCTGAAGACTTCGTTCCAGATCGGCTTTCTGCTGTTCATTCCGTTCGTCATTATCGATCTGGTGGTCGCGAGCGTGCTCATGTCCATGGGCATGATGATGCTGTCGCCGGTGCTGATCTCGTTGCCGTTCAAGCTCATGCTGTTCGTGCTGGTGGACGGCTGGACGCTGGTCATGGGCTCGCTGGCATCGAGCTTCTATCACTAGGCAACGGAGCGCCGCATGACGCCGGAAACCGTACTGACGATCGCGCAGCGTGCGCTCGAGATGACCATGATGCTGGCGGCGCCGCTGCTGCTGGTGGCACTGCTGATCGGTCTTCTGGTCGGCATCTTCCAGGCCGCGACCCAGATCCACGAGATGACGCTGTCGTTCATTCCGAAGCTGGTCGGCATGGCTACAGCGATGGTGATCGCGGGCCCGTGGATGCTCAAGCAGCTGGTGAGCTACACGCGCATGCTGATCGAGAGCATTCCGTCGTTGATCGGCTGAGCCGGCGACGCCACCATGCCGGTCTACACCTACTCCCAGATCGAGGGCTGGATCGGGGTCGCCTTCTGGCCGTTCCTGCGCATCGGCGCCTGCCTGATGGTGGCACCGCTGTTCGGGGCCAGCTATGTGCCACCGCGCGTGCGCATCGTGCTGGCCGGTGCGCTCACGCTGGTGGCACTGCCGCTGATTCCCAGTGTCAGCGGCCTGACGCTGCTGTCGGCCGACGGTGTCATCACCACGGTGCAGCAGATCCTCATTGGCGTGGCGATGGGATTTGCGCTGCAGCTGATGTTCGATGCACTCAACCTCGGCGGCCAGCTGCTCGCCAATGGCATGGGCCTGGGCCTGGCGTTCAACATCGATCCGTTGCGCGGGGTCGAAAGTCCCGCCCTCGGACAGCTGTACGTGATACTCGGAACGCTCACCTTCATCGCGCTCGATGGCCACGTGGCGCTGATAGAAACCCTGGTGGCGAGTTTCCACGGCCTGCCGATCGGGCCGAGCGCGTTTTCGCCGCAGGTGTTGCAGACGCTGGCCGATTGGGGCAACCAGATGTTCCTCGGCGCGCTGCGCATCGCGCTGCCCGGGATGACAGCGCTGCTGGTGATCAATCTTGCGTTCGGCGTTACCAGCCGCGCCGCGCCGAGCCTGAACCTGTTCGCAGTCGGACTGCCGGTGACGCTGGTGTTCGGCCTGGTGGTGGTGTGGCTCGGACTGCCGAGCATGCAGACCGGTTTCCTGGATTTACTGAACTCCGCATTCCAGTACCTGCGCGCGCTCGGCGGCGTCGCCTAGGAGCCGCGCCGTGGCCGAGTATGACGATCGCGACCGGACCGAGAGTCCGACACAGAAACGGCTCGATGATGCGCGCGCCAGGGGCCAGGTGCCGCGCTCGCGCGAGCTGGGCGCCGCGGCGGTGGTGCTGACCGGCGGACTGGGACTGTCGTTCCTCGGGTCGCTGGCCGGCGGGCGGCTGCTGTCGATCATGCGCGATGGACTGAGCTTCGGCCGCGGCGAGGCGCTCGATACCGGCCGCATGCTGCTGCAGTTTGAACACGCGGGGGTGCGCGGTCTTCTCACCGCCGCGCCGCTGCTGGGGCTGCTGCTCGCGGCCGCGGTGCTCGCGCCGTTGGCGATCGGCGGCTGGACTTTCAGCGGCCAGGCACTGGTTCCTGATTTCAACCGCCTCAACCCGGTGTCCGGCCTGGCGCGCGTGTTCTCGATGCGCGGCGTGATCGAACTGTTCAAGTCGGTGGCGCGATTCGCGGTGGTGGCACTGGTGGCGACGGTGCTGCTGTGGAAGCAGTTCCACAGCTTCTCGGGGCTGGGCGCCGAACCCGCCCGGGCGGCGATCGGCCACGCGATGTCGCTGGTCGGCACGGCGCTGATCGCACTCGGCGGCGCGCTGGGCGTCATCGCCCTGGTCGACGTGCCGCTCGCCATCTGGCAGTACCACAAGGGGCTGCGCATGAGCCGCCAGGAAATTCGCGACGAGCACAAGGACACCGAGGGCAGTCCCGAGATCAAGTCACGCGTGCGGCGCGCGCAGCAGCTGATCGCGCGCAAACGCATGATGCAGGAAGTGCCGACGGCCGACGTGGTGATCACCAACCCGACGCACTACGCGGTGGCGCTGCGTTACGACGATGCGCGCATGCGCGCGCCGGTGGTGGTGGCGAAGGGCCGCGATCTGATCGCGCTGCGTATCCGCGAGATCGCCGCCGAGCACAAGGTCGCGCTGGTCGAGGCGCCGCCGTTGGCGCGGGCATTGCACGCCGGCTGCGAGCTGGGCGACGAGATTCCGGCGCGGCTGTATGCCGCGGTGGCGAAGATCCTGGTCTACGTCTACCAGCTGCGCACCGCACGAGGGCGCGGGGCGGGAGCGCCGGCGCCGCCGCACATCGAAATGCCGCAAGAGTGAGCGCGGCGGCGATTTATGTGACGCAGGTCGCACTCGCGGGGCGTTTTGCGCGCCGGGAATTTGTCGCTGCCGGCGGCACAAGAATTGCTCTTTCGAGGGAACATGGCTGAAATTGCAATCAATAACGCCGCCGAGGCAGCCGCTCCGTGGCATGGTTTGCTGCGGATGCTGCAGCGGGGTGTGGGCGCGCCGCTGCTGCTGCTGGCTGTGCTGGCGATGGTGGTGTTGCCGTTGCCGCCGCTGGCGCTGGACGTGCTGTTCACTTTCAACATCGCGTTGTCGGTGCTGGTAGTGATGGCAGTGGTCAACATCGCCCGGCCGCTCGATTTTGGAATCTTCCCGACGGTATTGCTGCTCGCGACCCTGCTGCGCCTGGCGTTGAACGTTGCCTCGACGCGCGTGGTGCTGCTGCACGGACATGAGGGTACCGCGGCCGCCGGGCACGTGATCGAGGCCTTCGGCCAGTTCGTGGTGGGCGGCAACTACGCGGTCGGAATCGTCGTGTTCGCGATTCTCACGATCATTAACTTCGTGGTGGTCACCAAGGGCGCGGGCCGCATCTCCGAGGTCAGCGCGCGTTTTACCCTGGACTCGATGCCCGGCAAGCAGATGGCGATCGACGCCGATCTCAACGCCGGCCTCATCAATCAGGACGAGGCGCGCGTGCGGCGCGCTGAGGTGCGCGCCGAAGCCGACTTCTACGGTTCCATGGACGGCGCCAGCAAGTTCGTGCGTGGCGATGCCACCGCCGGCATCCTGATCCTGATCATCAACGTGGTCGGGGGTCTCGCTATCGGCACGCTGAGCCATGGGCTGAGCTTCAGCGACGCGGCGCGTGTCTACACGCTGCTGACGATCGGCGACGGCCTGGTGGCGCAGATCCCGGCGCTGCTGTTGTCGACCGGCGTCGCCATCATCGTCACCCGCATGTCGCGCGCCCAGGACCTGGGCGGGGAACTCACCCGGCAGCTGTTCCGCCAGCCGCGCGGACTTGCGATTGCCGGCAGTGTGCTCGGCGTCATGGGTCTGATACCGGGCATGCCTAACGTTGCGTTCCTGTTTTTTTCCGCCGCCTGCGGTGCCGGCGCCTGGTATCTGCAGCGTCGCGGCCGCCAGGCGGCGACGGCGGCCGCAGCGGTGCCGGTCGCACGACCAAGCGCTGCGGATGCCGAGCAGCGCGAACTGTCCTGGGATGACGTGCAGCCGGTGGACCTGATCGGGCTGGAGGTCGGCTTCCGGCTGGTGCCGATGGTGGACAAGTCGCAGGGCGGGGAACTGCTGGCGCGCATCCGCGGCGTGCGGCGCAAGCTGTCGCAGGAGCTCGGATTCCTGGTGCAGTCGGTGCATATCCGCGACAACCTGGAGCTGGCGCCCAATGCCTACCGCATCAGCCTGGCCGGCGTCGCCATCGCCGACGGCCTGGTCTACCCCGACCGCGAACTCGCCATCAATCCGGGCCGTGTATACGGCAAGCCGCCGGGTATCGAAACGCGCGATCCGGCGTTCGGCATGGAAGCGATCTGGATCGAGCCCGGCAAGCGCGAACAGGCGCAGACACTGGGATACACCGTGGTGGACGTCAGCACCGTGGTGGCCACGCACCTGAGCAATGTGATCCAGACCCACGCGCACGAACTGCTCGGGCACGAGGAGGTGCAGCAGCTGCTCAACGGCCTGGCCAAGACCGCACCGCGTCTGGTGGAAGATCTGGTACCCAAGACATTGTCGCTCGGCGTCGTGGTGCGCGTGTTGCAGGGCCTGCTGGCCGAGCGGGTGCCGATCCGCAATCTGCGCGCCATCGTCGAGGTGCTGGCCGAGCACGCTGCGCGTACCCAGGACCCATCGGTCCTGCAGGCGCAGGTGCGCATCGCGCTCGGCCGGCAGATCGTGCAGGACATCGTCGGCAGCGGCGCCGAATTGCCCGTGATCACGCTGGAGCCGGACCTGGAGCAGCTGCTGCAGGCGTCGCTGCAGGGTCAGAACGGCAGCAATGGCGCGATCGAACCCGGGCTGGCGGAGCGGCTGCAGGCACGGCTGGCGGAGTCGACGCAACGGCAGGAAGCCTCGGGCGAGGCTACGGTGCTGATGGTTGCGCCGCAACTGCGAACCACACTGGCGCGCTTCACGCGCGCCACGGTGCCGGGCCTGCACGTGCTGGCCTGGAATGAAATTCCCGATAACCGGCGCGTTCGCCTGGTGGCGGCGGTCGGCCGATAAGTACGGAGATGCAGCGCTGATGAAGATCAAACGATACGTGGCTCCCGACATGCGCAACGCACTGCGGATCATCCGCGAGGAACAGGGACCCGATGCGGTCATTCTCGGCAGCCGCGCGATTGCGCAGGGGGTGGAAGTCTGCGCCGCAATCGACCTGGAACTGGCAGCCGGGCAGGGCACGCTGGCGGAATCCGCGGAACTCAAGCAGCTCGAGCAGGTCGCACTGCAGCAGCTGGAGCGCGAGGCCGCTGAGTTGCCTGCGATGACTGCGATGACTGCGATCGCTGCTCCGCCGGTGCTCGATGAGGATGCATCGTTCGCCAGCATGTTTGGCGCCGACGAACCGAGCGCCCCGGATCGCTCGGTCGGTGAGGAGCTGCGCAGCCTGCGAACGCTGCTCGAGCAGCAGCTCGCGGCGCTGGCCTGGAATGATTTCACGCGCCGCGAACCGCTGAAGGCGCGGGCACTGTCGGAACTGGCCAACCTGGGACTGGATCGAGCGCTGGCGCTGCAGATCGTCGGCGACCTGCCGGCCGGCATCGGCAGCGAACAGCTGCAGCGCACCCTGTACGCGATGCTGGCGCGGCGTATCCCGGTGTGCGCGCCACCGATCGAGCGCAGCGGCGCGCTGCTGCTCGTGGGACCCCCGGGCGGCGGCAAGAGCACCACGCTGTCGAAGCTCGCGGCGCGTTACGTGCTCGAGCAGGATGCGGCCAATCTGCTGCTGATCTCGGCCGACGATGAGCGCATCGGATCGCACGAGCAGCTGCGCAGTCTCGGCCGCCTGCTCGGTGTGCGCGTGGAGACCGTGATCGGACACAAGGCGCTGGCGGCACGGGTCGAAGCGCTGCCGGGGCGGATGATATTGATCGATACGCCCGGAGCGGTGAGCCGCGACCTGACCGCGGCCGCGCAGTATCGAGCGCTGCGCGAGCGCTGCAAGACACTGCAGGCGATGCTGGTGCTGCCGGCGAGCGCCCAGGGCGGAGTGGTCGATGATGCGGTCGACAATTTCGGTATCGGGGTGTCCGGCTGCTGCGCCCTGACCCGCATCGATGAGGCGGTCAGCCTGGGGGGCGTGCTGTCGGCGCTGGCGCGTTCGCTGTTGCCGGTCGCCTATTGCTGCGACGGTGCGCGCATTCCGGACGATCTGAAGCCGGCGCGCCCGCATCAGCTGGCCGCCCGCGCCATCGAACTGTCGCGTCAGGCACAAACCTGCGCCGACGATGATCTGCTCGCGCGCCGCTACGGACGCAGTGTTCATGCAGCAGCCTGATATCTGCGTCAGAGAGCTTGCGCCCGCGCCGGTACAGGTCATCGCGGTGAGCGGCGGCAAGGGCGGCACCGGCAAGACGGCGGTGTCGGTGAATTTGGCGACCGCGTTTGCCAGGGCCGGGCGCGCCACCATGCTGCTCGACGGCGACCTCGGTCTGGCCAACGTCGACGTGCAGCTGGGGCTGACGCCGCGCTGCACGCTCGAGCACGTACTGGCCGGCGAGTGCCGGCTCGACGAGGTGATACTCGAGACCAGTGCCGGCGTGCGCGTTGTGCCGGCATCGTCGGGAGTCGCCCGGATGGCGGCGCTGAGCGCCACCGAGCAGGCCGCCATCGTGCGTGCATTCGGCACCTTGCATGAGTCGATCGACGTGCTGATCGTCGACACCGCAGCCGGAATCGGCGAGTCGGTGCTGCAGTTCTGCCAGGCGGCGCAGCAGGTACTGGTGGTGCTGCGCGATGAGCCGACCTGCCTGACCGATAGCTATGCACTGATCAAGGTCCTGAGCCGCAGCCACGGCGTGAGCCATTTTCGCGTGCTCGCCAATATGACGCGCCACGCGGGACAGGGCGACAGCGTGTTTCGCCGGCTGCAGCGCGTGACCGACCGCTACCTCGACGTGGCCCTGGAATTCGTCGGCGAGATTCCGGAAGACGGCGCACTGCAGAAGGCGATACAGGCGCAGCGACCGGTGCTCGAGGCCTTTCCCTCGAGTCCGGCGGCGCAGGCTTTCAAGCGCCTGGCGAACCAGGCCCGCGGCTGGCCGTTGCCCGATGGCGCCAGCGGCCGCGTGGAATTTTTCCTGGAGCGCATGCTGCGCCGGCCGGCGCCGCGCCTGAGGCTGCTCAAGTGAACACCGGCGCACGCGCCTATGCCAGCACGCAGCCGGCGCCGGACCTGGACGCGCTGGTGCGCAAGCACGCCGATCTGGTCAAGCGCATCGCCTATCACCTGGCGGGACGCCTGCCGCCGCAGGTGGAAGTCGAAGACCTGATGCAGGCCGGCATGATGGGCCTGCTCGAGGCGGCGCAGAACTACGCCACCGGACGTGGCGCGAGCTTTGAAACCTATGCCGGCATCCGTATCCGCGGCGCCATGCTCGATGCGCTGCGCAAGCTCGACTGGGCGCCGCGCTCGGTACATCGCAAGGCCCGGGCGGCGGCGCAGGCGCTGCGGGAAGTGGAGGCACTGCGCGGCTCGGAGGCCAACGAGGCCGACGTGGCCGCGCACATGGGCGTGTCGCTGACCGAATACCAGCGCATCGTGCAGGACACGCTCGGTTGCCAGCTGTTGCGGCTGAATGATGCCGACGATGGCGACGAATCCTCGCTCAACCGGCTGCCCGACGGCGCGCCCGACCCGGAGGCCAGCGCCCTCGACCAGTCGCTGCGCCAGGCGATCATCGAGGCGATACAGATGCTGCCCGAGCGCGAGCGCCTGGTGCTGTCGCTGTATTACGAACAGGAGCTGAACCTGAAGGAAATCGGCGCGGTGCTCAAAGTCACCGAATCGCGCATCTGCCAGCTGCACGGCCAGGCGCTACTGCGGCTGAAGGCGCAGCTGACCGAGTGGCACAGCTAGGGGGCGCATCGGTGGACGTACTCAGCATTACCGGCCTGCTGCTCGCCGCCATCGCGATCATCCTCGGCGCCGTCCTCAAGGGCGCCGGCATTCACGCCCTGGTATCGGCCGCGGCGTTCATGATCGTGGTGGTGGGCACGGTCGCGGCCATCTGCGTGCAGACGCCGATGCAGGTGATGAAACGGGCGATGACGATGCTGCCGTGGATACTGCGGCCGCCAACCCACGATCCGATGCGCATCATTCGCAAGATCATCGACTGGAGCAACATCTCGCGCCGCCAGGGACTGCTGGGACTGGAGCGTCTGCTGGTGTCCGAACCCGATCCGTTTCTGCAGAAGGGATTGCAGCTGGTGGTTGATGGCAGCGAACCCGACACCATCCGCAGCACGCTCGAGTTTGACCTGCATGCCCGCGAAGCGGCCGACATCCGCGCCGCCAAGGTATTCGAGGGCATGGGCATCTATTCACCCACCTTAGGGATAATCGGCGCCGTTCTCGGACTGATGGCGGTGATGCAGAACCTGGACGATCCGTCCAAGCTCGGCCACGGCATTGCCGCCGCGTTCACCGCCACCGTGTACGGCATCGGCATGGCGAACCTGTTCTTCCTGCCGGTGGCCAACAAGCTGAAGGTCGCGGTGCATACCCGCAGTCAGCTGTGTGAAATGCAGGTCGAGGGCCTGATCGCGATCGCGCAGGGCGAGAATCCGCGCATCATCGAGGGCAAGCTGCTCGGATTCCTGCACTAAAGCCCATACCCAGGACGCAACACAGTCATGCCACGCCGCCGCCGACACGACGACCACGACAACCACGAGGCCTGGGCCATTCCCTACGGCGACCTGGTGACGTTGCTGCTGGCGTTTTTCGTCGTCATGTACGCCATGTCGTCGGTCAACGAGGGCAAGTATCGCGTGCTATCGGACTCGCTCACGGAAGCCTTCCATGGCACCCCGCGCTCGCCGCAGCCGATCGAGGCCGGCGGCACACGCCTGCAGCCGATCGAGCAGCTGCCGCTGACGCAGGTGCATCGGATGATCTCCTCCAGCCTGCCGGTGCGGCACATCGTGCCGGCGGTGGATACGCCGCTGGCGTCGAGTCGATCGCAAATTGCCGCCGCGCCCACCGATCCGTCATCGCACGACGCCGCTTCATCGTTCGTGGAACCGGGCATCGCCGCGCCCGGCAGCGACCTGGACCGCGTGGCGCATGACGTCAGCGCGGCGTTGTCATCGCTGATCGCCACCGGCAGCGTGAGCGTGCGCCGCACCGACTCCTGGGTGGCGGTCGACATCAGCACTGATATTCTGTTCGGCAGCGGTATCGCAAAGCTGTCGGTTCCGGCGGTCGAAGCGCTGCAGCGGCTGGCCGACGTGCTCAAGACATTTCCCAATGCGATCCGGGTCGAAGGCCACACCGACGACCGCCGCATCAGCACCGCCGCATTTCCTTCCAACTGGGAGCTGTCCGCGGCACGCGCCGCCAGTGTGGTGCACCTGTTCATGGATCGCGGCATCGCCGCGCAGCGCTTGGCGGTGGTCGGCTATGGCGAGTTTCGGCCGAGCATGTCCAATACGACGGTCACCGGGCGCAACGCCAACCGGCGGGTGGAAGTGCTGATCTTCAATCGCGACGGTAGCGCCGACGGCGTGCGCTGATCGGGTGTGCATAAGGCAATCAGGTGAAGAGGTGAACGATGTTGCTGCATGAAGTTTCACAGACGGCACTGGCTGCCGCTGTGCTTACCCTCGGGCTGGTCATCCTGCTCGAGATCCGTTCATTCGCGCGCCTGCGGCGCATGATGGACATCAACCTCGCGCGCGTGTTCGAGCAGCTCGAGTTGCTGCGCGGGGAATCGCGCCAGTTGCTCGACGCGCAGGCCCAGGCCGCGCTGCGCGCGGCAGCTGCCGTGGCGCCGGCCAAGCCCGCACTGGTCGAGCGCGAGACGCTCGAGCGGCCGCTGGCGGTGCCGCCAACACTCGAGCGGGCGCCGGTCGAGCCGACTGCCCTGGATTTCGTGGTGGCGCCGCCGATCGACACCAACGCCTATCAGAGCGCAACCACACTGGCGGCGCACGGCGTCAAGCCCGAGGAAATTGCGGCGCGTTCCGGTCTTCCGGCCGGTGAAGCGCGCCTGCTGGCGTCGCTGGCCGCGGCCCGGGCCCGGCGTGACGAGGCGGCGCAGGCGGCGGCGAGCCCGGCATCGGGCGCCTGCGCCTAAAGCGGCTGCGGATTAGCGAAACAGCGGCAGGGCAGCCATGTCTGCCGGCGGCACCGGCTCCACCGGCAGGCCGGCCTTGGTCCAGGCGCGCAGACCGCCCCTGATCACCGCAATGCGTACTCCCTTTCCCTTGAGCGTCGCCTGCAGCTCGCGCGCGACGCGCGCACTGGTCGCCTGACGGGCACAGGTGCAATACAGATAGATAACGGCCTCGCCTGGCAGCTGCGTGTTCGACTGATGCAGTGCATGCGGGTCCAGGCGGCGCGAGCCGCGGATGCGCATGGCCTTGGCGTCGAAGTAGCCGTGGCTGCGCACGTCGTAGATGGCGGCGCCGGTCTGCGACGCGCGCGCCACCTCAACCGGGTCGGCCAGCGTGACCCCCGGTAGTGCGCGCTCTTTCAACCACAGCCACAGCTGATACACCAGATAGATGGCTATCAGCGCGATCACGATGCCACCCAGGATGTGCCCCGCCGCCTGGTAGTCGTGCACCACTACGCCCAGCGCGTCGCTGAACACGAAGCCGACGGCAAAATACGAGCCGACATACAGCACGGTACCGGTCAGGTCCAGAAGCAGAAACTGCGCCAGGCGCATGTTCATGCTGCCGGCCAGCGGTGGCGCCATGGAGTTGATTCCCGGCACGAACTTTGCGAACACCAGCAACTGGCGGCCGCGGCGGTAGAACGAATCCGCCGAGCGCAGGATGCAGCTTTCCGGATTGAGCGACATGCGGCACAGCGCGCCCAGCAGCCACCAACCGGTGTAGCGGCCCAGCAGGAACAACAGCGTGTCGCCGGCGAGCATCGCCAGCACCGCCGCGCCGAGCAGGTACTGCGGCTGCAGCAGACCCCGGGCTGCCACTGCGCCCGCGACCAGTATCGCCACCGCCGCGGGCACCGGCAGGCCGAGCGCGTCCAGGAACACCAGCACGCTGAGAATGACGTAGCCATGCTGCGCGATGGCGCTGGTCCAGGTATCCATCACGACCACCGATGCGCAGCGCCGTGCGGCGCTGGCGAGATGCTAGTCGTCCATCAGGAAACTGCGCAGCTGCTCGCTGCGGCTCGGATGGCGCAGTTTGCGCAGCGCCTTGGCTTCGATCTGCCGGATGCGCTCGCGCGTGACGTCGAACTGCTTGCCGACTTCCTCGAGCGTGTGATCGGTGTTCATGTCGATACCGAAGCGCATGCGCAGCACCTTGGCTTCGCGCGGCGTGAGCTGCGCCAGCACCGAATGCGTGGTCTCGCGCAGCGACTCCATGGTCGCCTGATCGATCGGCGAGGCCACCGACTGGTCCTCGATGAAGTCGCCCAGGTGCGAATCCTCGTCATCGCCGATCGGCGTCTCCATCGAGATCGGTTCCTTGGCGATCTTGAGCACCTTGCGCACCTTGTCTTCCGGCATCTCCATGCGCACCGCCANNCCTGGCGGATCCACCAGGTCGCATAGGTCGAAAACTTGTAGCCGCGGCGGTATTCGAACTTGTCGACCGCCTTCATCAGGCCGATGTTGCCTTCCTGGATCAGATCCAGGAACTGCAGGCCGCGGTTGGTGTACTTCTTGGCGATGGAAATCACCAGTCGCAGGTTCGCCTCGACCATTTCCTTCTTCGCGCGCCGCGCCTTGGCCTCGCCGATCGAGACTTCGCGATTGATCTCCTTGATGTCGTTGATCGACAGGTGATGCCGCTGCTCGACTTCCATCAGCTTCTTCTGCCGGCGCTCGATCTCATCCTTCAGGCGCGCCAGCGGGGCGGAATATTTCTTGCCCGCCTTCATGTGCTTGGCGAGCCAGCGCGCGCTGGTCTCGTTCTTCGGGAAGGTGGCGATGAAATCCTTGCGCGGCATGCCCGAGTCGCGCACCGCGATGATCATGATCTCCTTCTCGATCTGCCGGATCTCGTTGATGTGAGTACGCAGCTGGTCGGTCAGTGCATCGAACATGCGCGGTGAGAGCTTGAGCTCCATGAACTCGAGCGCCAGCTTCTTGCGCAGCTTCTGGGTCTTGGGATCGTCGGCGCCGAGCTTGGCGATCGAGGCCAGCACCTGCTGGTGCAGCTTCTGGATCGAGCCGATGCGGCGCGCGACCTCCACCGGATCCGGTCCGGTATCGATCGCTTCCTCTTCGCTGTCGTCGCCGTCCTCGGCCTCGTCGTCCTTCTCCTCGGCGACGGTTTCGAGTTCGATCTTGGTCGGGTTCTGCGGCTGGGCGATGACGTCGGGGGCATTGGGGTCGATGAAGCCGACCACCAGATCGATCAGGCGCGCCTGGCCGGCCTTGACCAGCTCGTAGGTCTTGACGATGTGTTCGTGGGTCGCCGGGTACTTGGCGAGTGCGGTGCGCACCGCATCCAGGCCTTCCTCGATGCGCTTGGCGATGCGAATCTCGCCTTCCCGGGTCAGCAGTTCAACCGTGCCCATCTCGCGCATGTACATGCGGACCGGGTCAGTGGTGCGGCCGAGTTCGGCATCGAGCGCGGCCAGCGCGGCGGCGGCTTCCTCGATGGCCTCGTCGTCGGCGGGCGAGCTCGGCTCGCTGGCCAGCAGCGACTCGCTGTCCGGTGCCTTTTCGTACACCGGGATGCCCATGTCGTTGATGGTATTGACGATGCCTTCGATCTGTTCCGGATCGACGATTTCGGCCGGCAAGTGATCATTGACCTGGGCGTAGGTCAGGTAGCCCTGCTCCTTGCCGCGCGCGATCAGCAGCTTGAGCTGCGATTGGCGGTCCTCCGGCAGGCCATTACCCCGACGCGGCTCGGCGTGCGCGCCGCCCGGGTGCGAATGCGATTTGTGCGACGCAGCAGCCTTCTCCTGGGCCGCCGTCAGTTTCGGCGCCGGGGCGCCCTTTTTGTGGTGGCCAGGCTTGTGGTGCTCAGGCGCCTTGGCTACCGGGGCGGCAGCACGACGCGTTGGCGCCGGAGCGCTCTTGCGGTGCGCAGTGCTCGCGGCGGCAACGGCAGCCCGCGCAGCGGGTTTGCGGGCGGACGGGGAGGGCTTCGGCGGCGGCTTGCGTGTCATGGCGTCTCTAGGGGTGCTTCCAGGACTCGAGTCTTAAGACAAGACAACCCGATCCGTCGCTGGGCAACGAAGGGCTGTGGTCGTGAGGGTCGTTCATGGAAAAGTTGAATATGATAACCAGAATTGATACGTAGGTGCCAGTATTCAAGCCCGTGAGCGTGATAACGGCAGCTGATAGAGGGACTTGAACGTAATACCAGCGCCGTCAGGGCTTGGGTCGATGCCCGCGCCAGCGCCGGGTCACCCTATCTACATGCGCCGGTCGCGCTATGTGCGCCTGTCGCAGCCGGCGGTTTGCGCATCGCGCAAGCTTCAGGGGCCTCCAACCCTGGTTTGGGCAACACTCAGTGCCTGAAGTTCCAGTTTCTCCGACTCATCCAGCGTCTGGGCACGCGCCTTCTCGATCAGCACTTCGAGCCTGCGGCGCAGCTCCGCATCGAGCAGCCGGGCCACCGCGTGGCTGAGTTCCTGGCCCGCGGCGCTCTCATCGGGCACCAGCGGCTCGCTGGCGGCGAGCTCGGACAGGCGCCGGTATTCCGGCCGATCCCGCCACCGCTCCAGCGTCTGAGCCATGGTGGCCGCGGGGCTGGCGCCAAGCTGCTCCAACAGCGCCAGCAGCACGGCGACGCCGTGCTGATTCAGTTGCGACAGTTGCAATCGCTGTGACGCGTCGACTGCCACCGCTGCGGCCGGGAAGTGCAGCAGCAAGGTGATGGCCTGCGTCACCAGGCTGCCGCGGCCAAACTGCCGCGCCGGCGCAGACGTGCTGCTTGCCGGAGCCGGTGCGACCCGTGTCGGGGACATGCCCGGCGTTTCCGGCGACGCCAGCCATTGCTGCAGCCGCTCGGCCGGCAGGCCCAGGGCTGCGGCGACGCGATCGAGCAGCAGCTCCCGATAAACTCCGGGCGTGACTTTCTCCAGCAGCGGTCTGACCAGCGCGACGAAGTGCGCCTTGCCGTCGGCGTGACTGACGTCGGCCTGCTCACCCAGCTGCGCCACCAGGTATTCCGACAGCGGCAGCGCGCTGTCCAGGCGCTCCGCGAAGCGTTCAGCGCCCTCGCGGCCGACCAGCGAATCCGGATCCTCGCCTTCGGGCAGGAACAGGAATCGCAGTTCACGCCCTGCGCGCGCTTCCGGCAATGCCTGCTGCAGCGCGCGCCACGCCGCTGCGCGTCCGGCGCGATCGCCATCGAAACAGAACGCCACCTCGCTCACCAGGCGAAACGCGCGGTGCAGGTGTTCGGCGGTGGTCGCCGTGCCCAGCGTCGCGACCGCATCGGTGACACCGGCCTGATGCAGGCGCACCACGTCCATGTAGCCTTCCACCAGCAGCAGACGCTTCAACGGGCGGCGCGCCAGCCGGGTTTCATACAGGCCGTAGAGTTCCTTGCCTTTATGAAACAGCGCGGTCTCGGGCGAGTTCAGGTACTTGGGTTCACCGCTGCCGAGCACGCGGCCGCCAAAGGCGATCACGCGGCCGCGCGTGTCCCGGATCGGAAACATCAGCCGGTCGCGGAAGCGGTCGTAGTAAGCATCGCTGCCGCTGCCGGCAGCGTCGCCGCTGCGTTCGCGCTCGATGATCAGCCCGGCGGCGAGCAGCGTGCGCCGCTCCTGCTCACTGGCGCCGAAGCGGCGCAGCACATCGTTCCAGGAATCGCTCGCATAGCCAATGCGAAACAGCTCCATGGTCGCAGGGGTCAGGCCACGTTGTGACGCATAAGCCCGGGCGCGTTCGCTACGCTGCAGTACCGAGCAATAAAAGTCCGCCACCTTCGCCAGCAGTTCATACAGCGGTGCGCTGTCGTCCGCGGCCGGGGCGCCGCCGGGCGATGAACCCGGCGCGCCGCTGGTTTCGCGCGGCACGGTCAGGCCAAGCCGGCCGGCGAGGTCCTCGACCGCTTCCGGGAACGGCAGCCGGTCGTACTCCATCAGGAACCCTAAGGCGGTGCCATGCGCGCCGCAACCGAAGCAGTGGTAGAACTGCTTGTCGGGACTGACCCAGAACGAGGGCGTCTTTTCGTCGTGGAACGGGCAGCAGGCCTTGTATTCGCGACCGGCGCGCTTCAACGGCACGCGGCTGCCGATAATCTCCACGATATCGGCGCGGGCGATCAGTTCATCGATAAAAGCTTGCGGAATCCGGCCGGCCATACAGGCCGTTAGTCTAGGACAAGTTTCAGGACAGGCGGGCCTTGATACGTGCGCCGACTGCGGCCATATCGGCCCGGCCCTGGGCTTTGGACTTGATGATGCCCATGACCTTGCCCATGTCCTTGATCGATGAGGCGCCGGTCTCGCTGATGGCCTGGTTGATCAGCGCGTCGAGCTCGTCGTCGGCGAGCCGCGCGGGCATGTAGGCGTTGATGATCGTAAGCTCGGCATTTTCCTTCGCTACCAGATCGGCGCGGCCGCCGGCCTGGAACTGCGCGATCGACTCGCGGCGCTGCTTGCCCATCTTCTCCAGCACGGCAAGCAGCTGCGTATCATCGAGCGTGATGCGCTCATCGACCTCGCGCTGCTTGACCGCAGCCATGATCAGACGGATGGTGCCGAGGCGATCCTTGTCACCGGATCGCATCGCGCCTTTCATGTCTTCCTGGATGCGTTCCTTGAGGCTCATCGGTGGAGACAGCCCGGCAAAGGCGGCTGCGCGGCCTTGACGATCAGCGCGCCGGCCGCGCGAAGTCGCGCGAGACGCGCTTCATATGCCGCTTGACGGCGGCAGCCTTTTTGCGTTTTCGTTCCTGGGTGGGCTTTTCGTAGAATTCGCGCCGTCGCAGCTCGGCGAGAACGCCCGCCTTCTCACAGGCCCGCTTGAAACGCCGCAGGGCGGCGTCGAAATACTCGTTCTCGCGTACTCGAACACTCGGCATCTAAATTCCAACCTCTTGATTCTTAGACACTTTTTGTTGCCTGCGGCCAGGACAAGGGCCGGGATTCTAATGACACTGCAAGCAAAAGGCAAAGCACCGCACGCACATGCGCATCCTGGGCATTGAAACCTCCTGCGATGAGAGCGCGGTGGCGGTGCTGGACGAGCAGCGCGGCCTGCTCGCGCATGAGTTGTGGAGCCAGATCGATCTGCACCGCGCCTTCGGCGGGGTGGTGCCCGAACTCGCCTCGCGCGATCACTTGCGCCGCCTGCTGCCGCTGCTGCGTACCGCTCTCGACAGCGCCGGAACCCGCGCCGCCGACATCGAAGGCGTGGCCTACACGGCCGGCCCGGGCCTGGTCGGCGCATTGCTGACCGGCGCGGCGCTGGCCCGCGCGCTCAGTTTCGGCTGGAACGTGCCGGCGATCGGGATCCACCATCTGGAGGGTCATCTGCTGGCGCCGATGCTGGAACTGCCGACACCGCCATTGCCGCATATCGCGCTGCTGGTGTCCGGCGGCCATACGATGCTGATCGAGGTGCGCGCCGTCGGCGACTACCGCGTGCTCGGCCAGACCCGCGACGATGCTGCGGGGGAGGCATTTGATAAGAGCGCGAAGCTGCTCGGCCTGCCCTATCCGGGGGGCCCGGAGCTGGCGCAGCTGGCAGAGCGCGGGCGGCCGGGCCGCTATTCGTTTCCGCGCCCGATGCTCGATCGGCCGGGATTCGAATTCAGCTTTTCCGGGCTCAAGACCGCGGTCATGCAGGCAGTGCGCGCCGCGACGCCGTCGGAGCAGATGCGCGCCGATGTGGCCTACGCCGTGCAGGACGCCATCGTCGCGACGCTGTGTGCCAAGGCGCTGCGGGTACTGGAATTCACCGGCCACCAGGCGCTGGTCGTGGCCGGCGGGGTCGGCGCCAACCGCGAACTGCGGGCGCGCCTGACGCGCGAGGCGGCGGCGGTCGGAGTGCAGGTGTATTTCCCGCGGCTGGAATTCTGCACCGACAACGCGGCGATGATCGCGGTGGCGGGAATGTATCGGCTGCGGGCGCACGAGCAGACCACGGGCGGCATAGAGGTTAGAGCCCGCTGGCCATTAGAGCAGCTTCGGCCACCCGGGATGCTTTGACAGCCCCAGGGAGTTATAGGACCACACGCGGNNCCGCGTGTGGTCCTATAACTCCAAGCGATTGCCAGAACGTTCCGGGCCGGTACGAAACTCCTGCAATGGTCCGACGAGTGGCTAAACTTTAGGTATGAGCCAGCACGACAGCGAGGACCGCATATTTCTGCGCGGCCTGACCACCGAATGCATCATCGGCTTCGTGGACTGGGAGCGCCGTGCGCGCCAGACGGTGGTCATCGATCTGGAGCTGCCCTGCGACTGCGAGGGTGCCGCCCGGCGCGATACCGTCGCCGATACCGTGGACTACAAAACCGTCGCCAAGCGGGTGCTCACCTGGGTGCAGGCATCGCAGTTTCATCTGGTGGAGTCGCTGGCCCATGGGCTGGCGCTGTTGCTGCTGGCGGAATTTCCGCTCGAATGGGTGCGCGTCAGCATTAATAAGCCCGGCGCGATCCGCCATTCGAGCGACGTAGGGGTATGCATCGAGCGCCGGCGCGAGCCGGGCAGTGCGCTGGGGCGATGAGCTTAGGCCCTGTGATGGCCGGGGCGCCGAAGAGCACCCAGGTGTTCGTCGCCATCGGCAGCAATGTGGATGCGGCGGAGCGCATGCGCCAGGCGGCGCGCGCGATCCGGCAGCGGTTTGCCGATGCGCGCTTTTCGCGTTGCTTTCGCAATCCGGCCTACGGCTTCGAGGGCCCGGATTTCTACAATGCCGTGACCGGCTTCACCACCACACTGCCGATCGAGGCGCTGTTGCCATCACTGCGCGAGATCGAGACGCGCTGCGGGCGCGAGCGCGCCGATGCACGCTGGGGACCGCGTAACATGGACCTGGACCTGCTGCTGTACGGCGATCTGGTCGCTAGCGGCGAAGGCTATACACTGCCGCGGCGTGATCTGCTGCGACGGGTCTACATGCTCGGACCGATGGCCGACCTGGCTCCCGACTGGCTCTATCCGCCATCGGGGCCGACGATCGGGGAGCTGTGGCGGCGCTTCCCGCAGTCCGAGCACCAGCTCACGCCGCTGCCGCTCGATCTCAATGCCGCCTGAGGCGCCCTCACCAGCCGATGCTGCGGCCGCCGTCGACCGCCAGGATCTGTCCGGTGACGAACGGCGCATCGCTGGCGAAGAACAATACTGCCCGGGCGATGTCATCGGGCGAGCCGTGGCGGTGCAACGGCGTCTCATCGATGATCTTCTCCTTCTGCTCCTCGGGCATGGGCGCCTCCGGCCACAGCACCGGTCCGGGAGCGATGGCGTTGACGCGCACCTCCGGCGCCAGCTCGCGCGCCAGCGCCCGCGTGAGCATGACCAGTCCGGCCTTGGCCACGCTGTAGACCATGTGATCGCGCAGCGGCCGCATGCCGTGGATATCGACGATGTTCAGCACCGCACCCTGTGTGCGCCGCAGTTCCGGCGCCGCGGCCTGCGCCAGCAGCAGCGGCGCGCGCAGATTGCTGCCGAGCAGATCTTCCCACTGCGCCGGCGTAATGCGACCGAACGGCGTCGGATAGAACGTCGAGGCGTTGTTGACCAGCAGGTGCAGGGCGGCGAAGCACGCACTGGCCTCGTCGATCAGTCCCGGCAATGCCGCGGCGTCCATCAGATCACAGGCGATCACCGCGGTGGACTCGGGCCGCACGCGTTCCAGCTCCGCCGCGAGCGCGCGCGCCGCCTCCAGCGAGCGGTGACAGTGGATCACCACATTGGCGCCGGCGCCATGCAGCGCGCGCACGATGCCGGCGCCGACGCGGCGCGCGCCGCCGGTGACCAGCGCCGTGTGCCCGCCCAGGCGAGCGTTCGGCTCGATGTCCGATGGCGTGTTCGACCGGTAAAGTTTGGCTGCCATGAGCGCAGCTTATGACGCCAGACACCGCAGTCACAATCCTGCCGCCGCTGCGGCCCGATGAGGTGCGTCATGGCGCCGCCGTGCTGCAGACGGTGCGTGACGCGATCGGCACGCATGGCGGCTGGCTCGCGTTCGACGACTATCTGCGCATCGTCCTGTACGCGCCGGGGCTGGGCTACTACAGCGCCGGGAGCGTCAAGTTCGGCCGCGGCGGGGATTTTGTCACCGCGCCGGAGCTGTCCGGCCTGTTTGGTCGCTGCGTGGCGCGACAATGTGCCGAGATACTGCAGCTCGCCGGCGGTGATGTGCTGGAACTGGGCGCCGGCACCGGTGCGTTGGCGGCCAGCGTGCTGGCTGCACTGTATGAGCTCGAAGCGCTGCCTCGGCACTACTATATATTGGAGGTCAGCGCCGACCTGCGCGCGCGCCAGGAACAGCGCTTTGCAAGCCTGCCGCAGGCACTGCGCGCGCGGCTGCGATGGCTGGACGCATTGCCTGCGGCACCGATGGCGGGCGTGATTCTGGCCAACGAAGTCGCCGACGCGCTGCCGTTCAAGCGCTTCACGGTCACATCGGATACGCCGCTCGAGGGCGGCGTGGCGCTGTCGGCCGAGGGCGCGTTGATCGAGGCCGAACGGCCCGCGGACGCACTGCTTGCGGCCGAGGTGGCGCAACTTGCCGCGTCGCTGCCGGAACCGCTGCCGCCGGGTTACCGATCGGAACTGTGCCCGATGCTGCAGCCCTGGATTGCCGCGCTGGGCGCTGCTTTAAGCCGCGGCGCGGCGCTGCTCATCGACTATGGCTTGGGTAGGCGTGAGTATTACCACCCGCAGCGCGGGCAGGGCACGCTGCGCTGTCACTTCCGGCATCGGGCGCATGACAATGCGCTGCTGAATCCGGGGCTGCAGGACATTACCGCCTGGGTCGACTTCACGCGCGTGGCGGAAGCGGCGGTGGATGCGCAACTCGAAGTCGGCGGCTTCTGCACTCAGGCGGCCTTTCTGCTGGCGAACGGCATCGAGTCCGATCTCGCCGCCAGCGCCGCCAGCGCCGCCAGCGCCGCCGGCGCTGCCACTGAGCAGGCGCGGCTGGCGTCCGAGGCGCGAGTGCTGCTGCTGCCGGGAGAGATGGGGGAGAGCTTCAAGGTCATGGCGCTCACGCGCGGCCTTGCGGCGCCGCTGCGCGGCTTCGCGTATCAGGATCTGCGGCGCTCGCTTTGAAGCTGCTGCAGGCGCTCGATGCGCGCCGCCCGATAGGCGGCGGCGATCGCAATCCCCTTGAGCTGCGCGATCTGCTCGGGCGGCAGCGTCGCGCCCACGGCGGTGACCAGCGCGACGGCAAGCGCCGCATGCAGCGAGTCGTCACTGCCGGATCGCGCCTGCGCAGCGCGCAGCAGCAGCTCGAAGCGATCCGGGCGGCGGAAGGCATCGGCGGCTTCCAGCAACTCCAGTACACCGCCGGCGTCGAGCGCATCGGCCGCGGCGATACGCTGCCACAGCCGCGCGGTGAGCAGCGCCAGCTCGCGATAGTCGTTCGGCACGCGCAGCCGCTCGGACAATGCCGTGATCGCCTGCGGCGCGGCGTCGGCCAGCAGGGCGGCGAAGCGTACGCTCGGCTCCGCGGAAAGACGCGCTGCGCGTTGCATCGTCGCTCGCTCGGCAGCACGCCAGTCGAGTTCCGGCAGCAGCACTGCCAGGGCGCCGCTGTCCTGCAGCACCTCGAAGAACTGCTCCGGATGCGCCTCGCCCAGCGCGCGCTGCATCTCGCGCCACACGCGTTCGGACACCAGCGAATTGATTTCGCCGTTGTCGACCATGCGGCGCATGAGCGCCGCAGTTTCCGATGCTAGCCTGAACCCCAGCGGTGCCAGGCGCGCGGCAAAGCGGGCGACGCGCAGGACCCGCACCGGGTCTTCGACAAAGGCCGGCGACACGTGACGCAGCAGGCGCTGCTCCAGATCGTTGCGACCACCGTAGGGGTCGATGAGCGTGCCATCCGGCGCGCGCGCCATCGCATTGATGGTCAGGTCGCGGCGTTGCAGATCCTGGTGCAGGGTCACCTCGGGCGAGAACCGGGTCTCAAAGCCCCGATAGCCCGGTCCGATCTTGCGCTCCACCCGTGCCAAGGCGTATTCCTCGTGTGTGTCCGGGTGCAGGAACACCGGAAAGTCACGCCCGACGGCGCGATATCCGGCCTGCTGCAGCTGTTCTGGCGTAGCGCCGACCACCACCCAGTCGCGCTCGGCAGCCGTTAAGCCCAGCAGCTCGTCCCGGACCGCACCACCAACCAGATACACTTGCATGACAGCGCATGTTAACCGACCGCCGAAGCCTTACCTTGGTGAAAACCCGATTGCTGGCGATGGCACTGATCGGCGCCACGCTGCCGGGGTGCGCCATCGGCTACTTTACCCAGGCGGCACAGGGGCAGTGGCGGCTGCTGCGCGCGCGCCGCCCAATCGAACAGGTGATCGCCGATCCGGCCTCGAGCGAGGAACTCAAGGCGCGGCTGCGGGTGGTACAGGATGCGCGCGACTTCGCGGTCACTGATCTGGGGCTGCCGGATAACCGCAGCTATCGCACTTACAGCGACCTGAAACGACTGTACGTGGTGTGGAATGTGGTGGCGGCGCCGGAGTTCTCGGTCGAGCCGCAGCGCTGGTGCTTCCCATTCACCGGCTGCCTGAGCTACCGCGGTTATTTTCGCGAGCGCGATGCCCGCAACATGGCCGCCAAGCTGGCTGCGCGCGGTAACGACGTCATGGTGGGTGGCGTGACGGCCTATTCAACGCTGGGACACTTCGCCGACCCGGTGCTCAATACGATGCTTCGTTATGGTGATTTGGAACTGGTGTCCACCATGTTTCACGAGCTGGCGCATCAACTGATCTACGTGCGCGGCGACACCGTGTTCAATGAATCGTTCGCGGTGAGCGTGGAACAGGAGGGGCTGCGGCGCTGGCTGGCTGCGCGCGGACGCAGCCTGGAGCTGCAGGATTATTTAGAACGACAGCGGGCCGACCAGCTCATGATCGATGCATTTGCCGACGGACGTCGGCGGCTGGCCGCACTGTATGCACTTTCCCCACCGCTGCCGATCGACCAGCGGCGCGCCCGCAAGCGCGAGATCCTGGATGCCACCGGTGCGCAGGTGCAGGCGGTGGAACGGCAGCAGAAGCTGCGTACCGGCTACGACAAATGGATCGCGGATGGGCTGAACAATGCGCATCTGGCCTCGCTCGGCACTTATTTCGACTGCGTGCCGGGCTTTGAGCGACTGCTCGAGGCCAATGGCGGCAGCCTGCCTGCCTTCTACGCCGCGGTCAGGAACATGCGAGCCGATGCCGGCGCGCGCCGTGCGCTGTGCCGCTCCGGCGGCGCGACGCCTGCCACACCCGCGACGCCTACGGCACCGGATGCGCCGGCGCCGGTGATTTCGGCGCCAGCCACAACGGTGCCAGAACACTGAGGCGGGCGCGAGCCGGGCCGAGCCGCAGGCCGTCGTCGTCGTGGCAGACGCTGTCGGTCAGCAGCGAGCGGTAATTGTCGACCGAGAACGGCTTGCCGGGCAGCAACTGCATGATGCTCGCCTGCAGGCGCGCGACTGCGTCTGGCAGGCGGTAGATGTGGCACGGCAGGTGCGCCGCGCTCGCCGTGATGCGCACGATCTGCTCCAGCGTCAGCACCTCCGGCCCGCACAACTCGTAGCATTTGCGGCTGCTGGCGCCGCCGTGCAGCGCCTGGATGAAGGCCGCGGCGACATCGCCGACATAGATCGGTGCGAAGCGTGCAGCGGCGCGGGCCAGCGGCAACCGGCCCGCGGTCAGGCGCAGAAGCTGTGCGAAGCGATTGGTCAGTGAATCGGCCGGCCCGAAGATCACCGACGGCCGGAAGATGGTCCAGTCGAGCGCGGGACCTGTGGCGCGTATCAATTGTTCGGCTGCGCCCTTGCTGCGCAGGTAGTGGCTCGCGCCGCGCTCGGCATCGGCATTAAGCGCGCTCATCTGCAGCAGCCGTGGTACCCGCAGCTGGACCAGCGCGCGCAGCAGGGCGGCGGTGAATTCCACGTGCGCACGGCGAAAGCCGGCGCCACCGAAGCCGCGCTCGTTGAGGATTCCGACCAGGTTGATGACGACGTCGCAGCCGTCGATGCTGCGGCGTAGGAATTCCGCGCTGTATACGTCGCCGACTGCGAGCTCGACGCTCGGCAACGGCCGCAGGTCGATGGCGTGGCTGCTGGCGCGCGTCAGCACGCGCAGCGCGTGGCCGGCGCGCATCAGGTGGGAGATCAGTGCCTGGCCGACAAAGCCGGTACCCCCGGCAATGCAGATCGTGCGTGGTCGCTCGATCGTCGGGATCGCAGCGCTCATGTCCTCAAGCCGGCGCGATGCGGTACTGCATGATGCGCAGTACCGCACAACGCCGCATAACGATCAATGGGTCTCGATAATCAATGCGTCTCGACGCTGACCCGCTTCGGCTCCGGGGCCGCCACTTTCGGGATCGTCACCTCGAGCACGCCGTTGAGATGACGCGCACGGATGTCGTCGGTCTTCACGTTCTCGGGCAGGGTGAAACGACGCAGGAATCGGCCCTCGACTCGCTCCAGGCGCGACACGGCTTTCTGGTCGTCCGGCCGCTCGAGCTTGCGCTCGCCGGTTACGGTCAATACACCCTTGTCGGCGGTGATCTGGATGTCCTTGGGCTCAATGCCCGGAAGATCCGCGCGGACCACGAAGCTGTCCGGCTGCTCGAACACGTCCACCGACGGAATCCAGTTCACTGCCGTCTCGGAATTGCCGGCCGCGGCTTCGCCGTTGGCTGCCGGGGCATCCGCGTTGCCGTTGAAAATCTGACCAATCTGGCGATGGAGGCGTTCGACCGCGCTCCAGGGCTCATAACGTACAAGTACCATAGTCTTCTCTCCGTTTAGGTTAGGCGCCGGGCCACTACTGGACCCGACTGCATGCACCTGAAGTTGGAGGTGGATTGCGCGGTTTCAAGAGCTGCGGTGCCCTGGTGTATGACGACTGTGTTGTGGATAGCCTGTGGGTGCGCTGTGCAGCACCGGTGCACGGACGGTGGACACAACCTATTGATGTGGTGCGATCGTGTAATTACTCCCGATTGGCGAAGTTTTCTGCTAATGAAGTTACGGGCATATGTGTTGTATATGTATGATTTAGAAATATAAAATAAGCCGAAAAGAAGTGTTGCATAATCTTGACGGTGACCGGGCAGCTTGATTAGTCTCCGCCCTCCACACAACTAGATCTGGTAGAGGGAGCCGATCCTGTTGCTGTGTCCGATTTCGCGGAAAGGGGAGCCGCCGCCCATGAATTCAGTCGTCAAACTCGTCACTGCTGACATCAACACCATTGCGTACCAGGAAGCGTCGCTGGATATATGGGATAAGAAGTATCGCCTCAGTTCGAAGAATGGCGAGCCGATCGACCGCAGCATGGACGACACTTATAAGCGTGTCGCACGCGCGCTGGCCGACGTCGAGCGCGGCGATATTCGCGAGCGCTGGTATGAGCGCTTTCTCTGGGCGCTGCGCCATGGCGCGATTCCGGCCGGACGCGTGACTTCGAACGCCGGCGCGCTGGAGCACAAGCCGGCCACGTCGACCATCAACTGCACGGTCTCGGGCACCATCCATGATTCGATGGACGACATCCTCGGCAAGGTGCACGAGGCGGGACTGACGCTCAAGGCCGGCTGCGGCATCGGCTATGAATTCTCGACGCTGCGGCCGCGCGGCGCCTACGTGTCCGGCGCCGGCGCCTATACCTCGGGCCCGATGTCGTTCATGGATATCTACGACAAGATGTGTTTCACGGTGTCCTCGGCTGGCGGCCGCCGCGGCGCGCAGATGGGCACCTTCGATGTTGGCCATCCCGACGCCATGGACTTCGTGCGCGCCAAGCGCGAGAACGGGCGCCTGCGGCAGTTCAATCTGTCGCTGCTGGTCACCGACGAGTTCATGCAGGCGGTGCGTGAGGAGCGTGAGTGGAAGCTCGCGTTTCCGATCAGCCGGCGCGAGTACGAGGCCGAGCAGCCGGATCTGGGCGACGCGCAGCATTTCGTATGGCGCGAATGGCCGACCCACGAGGGTTACGTCGCGAACGACGAGGGCCTGGTGGCCTGCCGCGTCTACAAGACCGTGCCGGCACGGCGCATGTGGGACGTGATCATGTCCTCGACCTACGATTTCGCCGAGCCGGGATTCGTGCTGATCGACCGCATGAACGAGATGAACAACAACTGGTGGTGCGAAAACATCCGCGCCACCAACCCTTGTGGCGAACAGGGTTTACCGCCGTATGGCGCGTGCCTGTTAGGTTCGATCAATCTCACGCGCTTCGTGCGCGAGCCATTTACCCCGCAGGCGCGTTTCGACTGGGATGAGTATCGCGACGTGGTGCGCGTGTTCACGCGCATGCTGGACAACGTGGTGGAGATCAATGGCCTGCCGCTCGAGCGGCAGCGGCAGGAGATCGAGCGCAAACGCCGTCACGGCATGGGATTCCTCGGCCTGGGATCGACCATCACGCTGCTCGGTGCCAAGTACGGGTCGAGCGAGTCGGTCAAGTTCACCGAGGACGTATCGCGCGAGATGGCAGTTGCGGGCTGGGAGACGGCGCTCGAACTGGCGCGCGAGAAGGGACCGGCGCCGATCATGAACGAGGAGTTCACGGTCACCAAGCAGATGCTGCGCAAGCGTCCGGAGATGGCCACCGATGGCTGGAAGCCGGGCGCGAAGATTCCGGGACGCCTGCTACACGCCCGATACAGCCGCTACATGCAGCGCATCGCCACGGTGGCCCCGCATGTGGTTGAGCAGCTGGCGCAGATCGGTGCCCGTTTCACTCATCACAGCTCGATAGCGCCGACCGGAACGATCTCGCTGTCGCTGGCGAACAATGCCAGCAACGGCATCGAGCCGTCGTTCGCGCATCACTACTTCCGCAACGTGATCCGTCCGGGGCGCAAGTCCAAGGAGAAGATCGACGTATTCTCGTTCGAGCTGCTGGCCTATCGCGAGCTGGTCAATGCGCGCGCGATGCCGGGATCGACCAAGGAGGGCGAGACGCTGCCGGAATATTTCACGTCTGCCGATGAAGTGACACCGCACCAGCATGTGGATATACAGGCGGCATCGCAGAAGTGGATCGATTCGTCGATCTCCAAGACCGCGAATGTGCCGACCAATTTCCCCTACGACCAGTTCAAGAGCATCTATCTCTATGCGCACGAGCAGGGGCTGAAAGGCTGCACGACGTTTCGCTTCAATCCGGAGGCGTTCCAGGGCGTGCTGGTCAAGGAGGACGATCTGAAGAACACCATCTATGTGTTCACGCTCGAGGACGGGACCGAGGTCAGCGCGCGCGGCGACGAGGAGATCGAGTACGACGGCGAGTCCCACAGCGCCGCCAATCTGTTTGACGCCTTGAAAGAAGGCTACTACGGGAAGTTCTGACCATGAGCAGCACACGCATCGACAAGAAAATCGTCAAGTACCGGGTGCAGAAGCCGGAGGACACGCAAGCGGCGAAGAATGCCGCGCCGCCGGAGGAGCTGGCGCACGGCCGCGACGGCCGCACCGCCAAAGTGATCCGGATGCACGAGGAGATCCAGCGTCCGGAGATGCTGATCGGCTCCACCTACAAGATCAAGACCCCGGTGTCGGATCACGCGATGTACGTCACCATCAACGACATCGTGCTCAACGAGGGCACCGAGTACGAGCAGCGCCGCCCGTTCGAGGTGTTCATCAACTCGAAGAACCTGGATCATTTCCAGTGGATCGTCGCGCTGACCCGCATCATCTCGGCGGTATTCCGCAAGGGGGGCGACGTCGCGTTCCTGGTGGCGGAACTGAAGGCCGTGTTCGACCCGCGCGGCGGCTACTGGCAGCCGGGCGGAAAATTCATGCCGTCGATCATCGCCGAGCTCGGTTACGTGATCGAGCGGCACCTGCAGAGCATCGGGCTGATGCGCAAGACCGAACTGGATGTGCATCAGAAGAAGCTGATCGATGACAAGCGCGCCGAGTTCGAGGCGCGCAAGAACCAGCAGGACGCATTCTCGAAGTCGCATTTTCCGGATGGCGCGCAACTGTGCGGCAAGTGCAGCACGGCGGCGGTGGTCATGATGGACAATTGCATGACCTGCCTGAATTGCGGTGAGTCGAAGTGCGGCTGACGCCGAGGCGCTTCTGCTGCCCACCGGTTATTGGCGCAGCCTCTTGACGCCGCTCACGTGCGCATTACCGGGTTCGTAAAAGCGCAATAGCCGATGGGCATCGCGTGTAATGCCGATGCGAACGCTTTCGCCGATTCTGACAATCCTTCGCCTTTGTGAGGTCGTGGCCAACCAAAGCGGGCCGGCAGCGCACAGGTCCGATCCGTCCTGGCGAAGATCAACTCGCAATGCCTTGGTCAATCGCCCCGGGCCTCTGCCGATGTCGGCCAGGCGTATCGTGCGGCGAGTAGCGGCGATCATTTGGTCGATGCCCTCCAGCGGCTCGATGGCACGCAAGAGAACCCCGCCGCCTACCCCGGCTGCCTCGCTCGTCACATTCAGAAGGAACGATATCCCATAGTTGAGATACACATAGGCGTGCCCTCGTTCCAGAAAGAGGGTCCGATTGCGCTGCGTCTTGCCGCGGAACGCGTGTCCGGCTGCATCACCGACCGGATAGGCTTCGGTCTCGACAATACGCCCGCTTAACCTGCCAGAGTCACTGTCATGGACCACGACCTTTCCAATCAAATAGCGCGCCATCTCCACGGTATCGGTTGGAAGCTCCGCTCGGCGGAGACGTCGCAGCCGACGATCGGGTCGCGTTCGGTGTGAGAGCTTCAATTGCCGCCTTCGTAGTCCATTACTGCAATTCGAGCTCCAAGGTTTCAGTGCGCGGCCGCCGTCGGACGGAGTTGTGGAGGCCCCTGTAGGCTGCGACTGGCAATTCGTTTATGCCCCGCTAATATTACCGATCTCATGATGGCGCAAACTTGGGATTCCGAGGGGTACGACAAGAATGCTCGCTTTGTCACGGAACTCGGTGCTCCGGTCCTCGAATTGCTCGCTCCCAGGCCCGGTGAACACATCCTGGATGTGGGTTGCGGCGACGGCCTGCTGACAAAGAAGATCGCTGACCTTGGCTGCAATGTGGTGGGCGTCGACTCCAGTGCCGACTTCGTGGCCTCGGCGAGGAGGCTCGGACTCACGGTCGTGGAGACGAGGGCCTCGGACATGGACTTCGGCCCGAGCTTCGATGCGGTATTCAGCAACGCCGCTCTTCACTGGATGAAGGACGCCGACGCGGTGATCGGGCGGGTCGCACGGGCTTTGCTGCCGAAAGGGCGGTTTGTCGCAGAGATGGGTGGCCACGGTTGCGTGAAGACGCTGCAGTCGGCGCTGATCGAGGAGCTCGATCGCCGCGGATATGATGGCCATGCTGCGAACCCCTGGTATTTTCCTACGGTCGAAGAATACGGTGGGCGACTCGCCGCTGCAGGCTTCGAGGTGCGCTATATGGCGCTGATCCCGCGGCGCACGCCGTTGCCCGGGGATGTAATGGGATGGCTCACCACTTTCTGCGGCTGCTTCACCGCCGTGCTGCCCGAGCAGGATCGCGCGCACTATCTCGAGTGTGTGCGTGAACGCATCAAGCCGGAGCTGTGCGACGCCACGGGGAAGTGGACGGCCGACTACGTGCGGCTACGGTTTGCGGCGCACCTGGCACATTAACTGACTAACCGAACAAGGATCCCCGCCACCAGGAGCAGGCGATGACCCTAACCTTTCAGCAATTCGAATCTCAACTGCGAGCGCTTGGCTTCGACACAGTGGTCGAGCGGAAGTGGGGACCTTCGGCGGTCGCCGGTACCCATTCCCATCCGTTCGAGGCCCGGGCGCTATGGTGACGAGGGCGCGGTCTACTGGGTAGGACGGCGACACTCGGTATAATAGGCAATCCTCGGAAACAGCCCGCGTGTCAAGGGAGTAACTCGATGCAACCGAAGCAGATTGTATCTCACGACGAATGGCTGGCCGCACGCAGGGATCTGCTGGCGAAGGAGAAAGCGCACATGCGTGCAGGTGACACGCTCGCTGCGGACCGCCGCTCCTTGCCGTGGCTGAAGATCGAGAAGCGCTACGAGTTCGATACCACCCGTGGACGCCGCTCGCTGGTCGAGTTATTCGACGGCTCCGGTCAGCTGATCGTGCATCATCTGATGTTCGCACCGGAATGGGAGGCCGCCTGCCCCGGATGCTCGTTCCAAGCCGAGCACATCGACGGACCCGCGCAGCACCTCGAGCACCATAACGTGAAGATTGTCGCAGTGTCGCGGGCCCCGCTCGCCAAGATCCGCGCCTATCAACGGCGCATGGGCTGGCATTTCGACTGGGTATCTTCCTTCGACAGTGAATTCAACTACGACTTCAACGTGTCCTTCACCAAGGACCAGATCCGCCAGGGCCGGATCGACTACAACTTCGGCACCATCACAGGTGACCCGCGGTATCTCAGCGAGGAGCTTCCGGGTGTCAGTGTGTTTGTCCTGAAGGACGGCGAGGTGTTCCTCACCTACTCCACATTCGCACGCGGTCTCGACGCCATCCTCACTACCGATCATTACCTTGATCTGACACCGGAAGGCCGGAATGAGAAGGCTTATTCCTCATGGCCACGCCGTCACGATGAATATCCGTTGAAAAGCGACCCGAGCGTGGCTCGCGCGCGCTCTGCCGACGGCAGTTGACGAGCCGGCGAGACGATCTCCGTTGTTGGACTTCAGCTGCGATTGACGGCCAGCCAATGAGCCACGAGGCTCTGGCAATCAGTCGGTCGTGGTGACGGAGATGGGATTCGCTCCCGTACCCGCAGCAAGGCTTGGGTTGCTTGGTGTGATCTCGATCGACTGCAGGACCTGGGCTCCGGCAGCTCCACCACTCTCGTCGCCACAGCCACTCAGGACCAGTAGCCCAACAACAGCGCTGCGCCGGTGAACTTCGTTGCGACAAATAAGCTGCGCGACGAGCGCATGAAACAGGAGCGGTACATAAGAGATTTCCGTTGTGGAGAGCGGTTGGCGTCGTCCCAACGGCGGGAAGTCAAAAACTATGACCAACCGTTTCGCGATGATATGGACATCGCGCCGATATGAGCTGCGACTGAATTGATCGTCCGCCCATCGAGGTACCGTATGGAAACAGCTCGGCATCCATAACCGCTCCCGCTACCGCAGGGTCGTTCCGCATTTCTCCCGCATTCCGGGTCTAACAATGCCGCTTGGCCTACAGCCACCGAATCGAGCGCCCGGCTAGGGTGCGTTTAGTCTTTCGACTTGGAAACTCGGCCAATTGGATTTCATATGCCAGGTGCCACACCTCGGTCGACCGTGACGTTAGGGGGTCTGCCTCTCTACGCGATGCTGGTGCCGATACCGATCGTTTGTTTCGTAGCGACGCTGATTACGGACATCGTCTACTGGCAGACGGCGGCCATGCTGTGGGCGGACATGTCAGCGTGGCTACTGCTGGTAGGGCTGATCGTGTCGCTGGTCGCGGCACCGGTAGGCATGATCGATTTCTTCGGCGATCCTCGCATCCGCGAGCTGCACGCCGCCCGGATTCACGGCATCGGCTATGTCACGGCCCTCATTCTCTCGGTCTTCAACTGCCTGATTCACACGCGTGATGCCTATACCTCGGTGGTTGCGTCAGGCTTGGCCCTGTCAGCGATCGTGGTCGTGATCCTGCTGGTGGCGAGCTGGAATGGTTGGGTCCTGGTGTACCGTTACGGGATGGGTGTGCTCCCGACGGAGCAGCAATGAAAGTTGTTGCTCTCGAAGTGGCGGCGATCGCCGTGCTGCTTGCGCTGGCCGGATGCGGGCCGGCGCCAATCGACCCGAGCCTCCAGGTCGGCCCTAATCCTTATCTGCCGCCGATCCATCAGTACCTGTTGCCGCCGATGCACGTCGCAAAGGTGGTGGGCTGGAACGGCGCCACCCCAACAGTCCCGGCTGGCTTGAAGGTGCAGGCGTTTGCTACCGGTCTTGCGAACCCGCGCTCACTCTATGTGCTGCCGAACGGCGATGTGCTGGTGGTAGAGACCGGGGGGCCTCCGGCGCCGGTCAGCCGGCCCAAGGACATCGTCATGAACTGGGTGGAGAAAATGGCGCACTCGCGCACCAAGCCCGGACAGCGCATTTTGCTGTTTCGTGACACCAAAGGCGACGGTGTCCCGGACCAGCAATCCGTGTTCATCGATCATCTGAACTCGCCGTTTGGCGTGGTGCTGGTTGGAAACGATCTATATGTGGCCAACACCAATGCGGTAATGCGCTATCCCTACACCACGGGGCAAACTCAGATCACCGATCCGGGCGTGAAGCTGTGCGATCTGCCCGGCGGGCCGATCGACCATCACTGGACCAAGAGCCTGACAGCAAGCCCGGACGGATCCGAGCTCTATGCCGGCGTCGGCTCCAACAGCAACATCACGGAGAACGGGATTGTGGCGGAGATGGATCGCGCGTCAATCTGGCAGATTGACCGGGCGACCGGCGCGCATCGCGAATACGCCACGGGACTGCGCAATCCGAACGGACTCCAGTTCGAGCCACAGACCCATACGCTCTGGGCGGTCATCAACGAGCGTGACGAGCTGGGCCCGGATCTGGTGCCCGATTATCTGACCTCGATCCGTGACGGCGCTTTCTATGGCTGGCCGTACAGCTACTACGGCCAACACATCGATCCACGCGTTCAACCGCAGCGACCGGATCTGGTCGCAAAAGCCATAGCGCCCGACTACGCGCTGAGCTCGCACGTGGCGCCATTGGGGATGGTGTTCTATTCAGCGACCAATTTGCCGGCGCATTATCGCGGCGGCGCATTTGTTGGTGAGCACGGAAGCTGGGACCGCACCATACTGAACGGCTACAAGGTGGTGTACATACCGTTCGCTGATGGCCGCCCTTCGGGGCCACCGGAGGACGTGGTCACAGGATTTCTCGTCGATGGCGACCACGCGCGCGGCCGGCCGGTCGGCCTTGCAGTGGACGGCAAGGGAGGCCTGTTGATCGCCGACGATACCGGCAACAGCGTGTGGCGGGTCTCGGCGGCATCGCCCTGACGGGTAGCGGCGGCAGTCCGGCCGCGCCGGCAGTAGAAATCCCCGAAATACGATGGACCATCTCATCATTGTTTCGCATCCGCTGATCGATAGCGTGACGATCAAACTGGCGCGTGCCTATAGCGTGGAACTCAAGGATCTCGGCCACCGGCCGCGCATGCACGACCTGTATCGCATGGGGTTCAATCCGGTACTGAGCGCCGAGGAGCTCGAGCCGGTGCGCAAGCGGCGCGAGACGCCGAGTGATGTGGCGCAGGCCCAGGCGGCAGTTGCGGCAGCCGACGCGATCGCCGTGATCTATCCGCTGTGGTGGGCCACGATGCCCGCCATGCTGAAGGGCTATATCGATCGGGTGTGCGCGCGCCGGCACTTCCGGGCAATACATCCGCTAAGAACGCGCTACTGACAGCGAGCAAGACATCACTGCCCACGACTGGGCGAGCGGTTTTTTTGTAATCGAAATTTTGTCCTGAAATGTGATCGCTCCGCGCGTTTGCAGCCTCGGCTTGAATCCTGCGGGCGCTCTGCAGGTATCATTCGCGGCATGAATCGGCTGCTGCTGCCTGGAATTGTGCTGTTGCTGCTGGCGCGCCTGGCGAGCGCCGCCGACACGGTATTGCCGCGCCCGCCTGAGCTGGAGCCGGACGTGCAGTTCTGGGTCCGCGTCTATGCGCAGGTATCGACCAACGAGGGCCTGATCCACGACCAGCACCGGCTGTCGGTGGTCTATGAGACGCTGCATTTCACGCCTGATATGCCGTCTTCCGAGCGCGCGCGCAAGGTGGATTTCGAGCGCGAACGCGTGCAGGAGATCCTCAGGCACCTGGCGCGCGGCGAGGAGCCGCGTGACGATGATGACCGGCGGGTGCGCAAGCTCTGGGGCGACGACGCCACGCCGGCGCAGCTGGAGGAGGCAGCAGAGGACGTGCGGTTCCAGCTCGGTCAGTCGGATCGCTTTCGCGCCGGCCTGATTCGCTCGGGCGCCTGGGAGCCGCATATCGCCGAAGTGCTGGCCAACCTCGGCTTACCGCCCGAGATCGCGGCGTTGCCGCATGTGGAATCCTCGTTCGATCCGTACGCATATTCGAAAGTCGGGGCCGCGGGGCTGTGGCAATTCATGCGTTCTACCGGGCGCCGGTTCCTGCGCATCGATGCCGCGGTGGACGAGCGGCTCGATCCGTACCGCGAGACCGAGGCCGCGGCGCAGCTGCTGAGCTACAACTACCGGCTGCTGGGCAGCTGGCCACTGGCCATAACTGCCTATAATCATGGCGCCGAAGGTGTGCGTCGCGCGCGCGAGCTGCTCGGCACCGACGACATCGTGCGCATCGTGCGCGACTATCACAGCCCCACCTTTGGCTTCGCCTCGCGCAATTTCTATGTGTCGTTCCTGGCCGCGCTGAGCATCGCGCAGGATCCGGACAAGTACTTCGGCGGTGTGGTGCGCGATCACGAGTTCGGTTTCCGCGAGCTGAAGATGCCTGCGAGCGCCAGCCTTGCCACGCTGGTGCGCGCGCTCGGGATCGATCGCGAGACACTGCACCGCCTCAATCCGGCGTTGCGGCCGGCCGTATGGGGCGGGCAGCGCGCCGTGCCGGCCGGGTACGTGCTGCGGTTGCCCTCGGCCGGTTCGCAGTGGACTGCAGAATTGCTGGCGCAGCGCCTGGCCGCCAGCCAGGCCATCACCGTGGCGGAGGCGGCAAAGCCGGCCAAAGGGGCTCCCGCGGCCAGCGCGGCCGCGCCTGTCTCCGCGGCAGTCACGCTGCCCGAGGTGGTCGTGGCGGCGGCGACCCCAGGTGGCGCGCACGCCCCCGCCACAGCTGCCGCACCCGCCATGGCTGCTGCGCCCGCCGCGGCGCCAGCGACAGCGGGTGCACCGCCGGCCGCGCCCACCGGCGCGCCCGAGAGCTCGCAGTATTACGTGGTGCAGGCCGGAGACGACACCGCGACGATTGCCGAGCGCACCGGTTTGCCGGTGTCGAAACTCATGAGTCTGAACTCGATGCGCGATCAGGACGACCTCTACGAGGGCGAACACCTGCGGCTGGTGGCGGCGGCCGCGGAGCCCGAAACACTGACCACTCGCGCCAACGTCGCCGCGGCGCAGGCTGCGGTGCAGGAGAGCCTGGAGGAAAACGTCGCCGTGGCGGCTGCCAGCCGACAGGCCGCAAGGACCGAGCCGGTGTCGATGGCGCAGGCGCAGGCCGAGGGCCCGCAGCTGGTGCCCGGCGCCACCGGACCGGAGTCGGCCGACCCGGAGGATTATTCGGTGGCCGCCGACGGCACTATCCGCGTCGTGGCGGCCGAGACGCTGGGGCATTACGCCGACTGGCTGGGAACGTCGGCGGCGCGGCTGCGTGCCATCAACCATCTGCACGGGCGCACTCCGGTGGTGATGGGGCGGCGCATCAAACTGGAATTCGCCGACATCACGCGTGAAGAGTTCGAGATCCGCCGGCGTGACTACCATGAGCGCCTGCAGGCGGCTTATTTCGCGTCGCACCGGATCGCGGGCACGGAAGTTTATATCGCCCGCCGCGGCGATTCGCTGTGGAGCATCACGCAGAAATCCCTGAAGGTGCCGGTGTGGCTGCTGCAGCAGTACAACCCGGACCTGGATTTCAGGGATTTGCGTCCCGGCACCCAGATCTCGCTGCCGAAAGTGGAGGATGTCTCGCCGTTGTGAACCCTGCACGCTCGCGGTTGAAATGCAGCATGCCTATAATTTGCGGCGATGCGTCTTAGTGCAAATATAGCCTGGTCGGTATTGCTGGCGGCCTCCGGAGCGGCGCTCGGCGATGGCGCGATCGCGGCGGGTACCAGTGCCGTGGTCAGCGTGGTGGCGCCGCCGTCCGGCGTGGGTGCCGACGTCGGCTCGCCGGTGACGCCGACCGTGGCGCCAGTCGTGGCCCCGGCGACGCTGGCGCCGAGCCTGTCGGCCACGGTGCCGTTCGCCGACGAGGTGGTGGTGCGCAAGTCCGAGCGCCGGCTGTACCTGCTGCGCCACGGCGAGGTGCTGCGCAGCTACCGGGTTGCGCTCGGCCTGATACCCGAGGGGCCCAAGGAGCGGGCCGGTGATTTTCGCACGCCCGAGGGCCGCTACCAGCTCACACGCCGTAACACGCGCAGCGACTACTTCCTGTCGATCCAGGTGTCCTACCCGAATGCCGATGACCTGCGCCGCGCACGGCGCGATCATGTGAATCCAGGCGGCTCGATCATGGTCCATGGCCTGCCGAACAATCAGCGCCATCCACCCGACTACTACGCCGCCGCGGACTGGACCGACGGCTGTATCGGCATGTCGAACGCGGATATGGTGGAACTGTGGCTCATGGTTCAAGACAACACGCCGATCCAGATCCTGCCTTGAGCGCCGTTCCACCCATCCCGCGCACCGGCGCCGGCGCCACCACCGGCGACGGATCGCAGGCCGTGGAAAGCGTGGTCATTGCCGAGTCGGTCGACGCGCGCGTCGGACCGCGCGGCAGCCTTGAGACCCTGTCGCAGGCCGAGATCGACAAGCTGCTCGATACCAGCCACACCGGCCTGTACACGCTGTTTCGCAACTGCGCGCTGGCGGTACTCAATTCCGGCAGCGAAAGCGACAATGCCAAGGAAATCTTCGAGCACTACCGCAGCTTCAACGTGCAGATCATTCCGCATGCCTGGGGCATCAAGCTGGAGATGACCAACGCGCCGGCGGCGGCGTTCGTCGACGGCCAGATGATCCACGGGATCAAGGAGCACGTGTTCGCGGTGCTGCGCGACATCATCTACACGGCGAATGAAATCATCAGCGCCGGCAGGCTCGACAGCAAGGATCCGGCCTCGATCACCAACGCCGTGTTCCATATCCTGCGCAATGCGCGCGTGCTGGACGTCAAGACGCGCCCCAACCTGGTGGTGTGCTGGGGCGGCCATTCGATCGGCGACGCCGAATACCGCTATGCCAAGCGCGTCGGCTACGAGTTCGGCCTGCGGGCGCTCGACGTGTGCACCGGCTGCGGCCCCGGGGCGATGAAGGCGCCGATGAAAGGGGCCGGCGTTGGTCACGCCAAACAGCGCATCACCGACGGGCGTTTCCTCGGCGTGACCGAGCCCGGCATCATCGCCGCCGAGCCGCCGAACGCGATCGTCAACCGGCTGGTGATCATGCCGGACATCGAGAAGCGGCTCGAGGCGTTCCTGCGCCTGGGCCACGGAATCGTGGTGTTTCCGGGGGGTGTCGGCACCGCGGAGGAGATCCTGTACCTGCTGGGGGTGCTGCTCGATCCGGCCAACGCGCAGCAGCCGCTGCCGGTGGTGCTCACCGGCCCGCGCGCCAGCGCCGGCTACTTCGACAACATCGCGCGCTTCATCGAAAGCACCCTCGGGGCCGCGGCGCTCACGCGGCTGAAAGTCATCATCGACGATCCGGCCGCGGTCGCGCGCCACATGGTGCAGTCGTTCGAGCAGGTGCGCGCATTCCGCCGCAAGCACAACGATTCGTACAATTTCAACTGGCTGCTGCGGGTGCCGTACGAGCTGCAGCAGCCGTTCGTGGTCACGCATGCCTCGATGCGCGCACTGGAACTGCAGCGCGCGCAGCCGCTGCACCTGCTGGCCTCGAATCTGCGGCGCGCGTTTTCCGGGATCGTTACCGGCAACGTCAAGGAAAATGGCGTGGCCGCGATCGAGCGGCTCGGGCCGTACGAACTGTCGGGCGACGCCGATATCATGCAGCTGCTGGATGAATTGCTGACCGGTTTCGTCGCCCAGGGACGCATGAAGCTGCCCGGCAGCGCCTACCGTCCCTGCTATCGCCTGGTGGCCTAAGACTGCCCCACCGCGGCCGGATCGGACACGATCCGACCAGTTGTGACCAGATGCGCCAGCACGGCATTTAACCCTTGCGTAGCCGCTATTCGCGCCGCCCCGGGAATGCGAGGCGCGACGCTGCCGGTTCAGATTCGGTGTGATCCAGTTCCTGTCGAGCGCGATCCTGGCGCCCTAGTCTTCAGAACACCAGGAGTGCACACGATGAGCAAGGACGATCCAAAACTCGAGACGGCCGAAGAGGCGCGAATTCGCACCATGGCGCCGCCGAGTGGGGCCGAAGCCTACGCGCGCTGGCTGGAGCACATGCAGCGCACGCGTACGCGCCACGCCGCGATCACGCGCAATCTGTACACCTGGTCGAATTACAAGAACTGGGCGGACAAGGTTCGCCACGACTGGCTGGCCGAGGACGCGAAGAGCTGACTTCAGGCCCGGCACATCGGCTGTATCACCCCGGCGGGCGCGCTGCGGCGAGTGGACGGCACTTCCAACCAGTCGAGTAGCGACTGCCACCCCGCCAGGTCCTCGGCGACGTCGTACGGCTTCATTTCCTGCAGACCCAGGCCCGACTCCGCGGCGTGCACGTAATTTTGCGAGTCACGCAGCGTGGCGATGATCGGGATGCGCAGGGTACCCAGGAATCGCAACAGCGCCTGGTAGGTGACGGTATTGCGGCGTACGCGGTTGGCGATGATCCCCAGGCGATTGTCGCTGCGATGCACCTTCGCGACCAGCAGCAGATTCTGCACGCAGCGCGAACAGGCATGGATGTCGATGTCCGAAGGCAGCACCGGCACCAGGATCTTGTCGGCGCTGCGGGTCAGCTCCGGCATCTCCTGGGCCTCGACCGCCGCCGGCGTGTCGACGATCACGCGGCCGGTGCCATCCGGGATGCGCAGCTGAAAGGTGCGGGTAATGCGCGGGTCGCGCTCGAAAGCCTTGATGAGGTGGATGCGTGCCTGGGTCTTATCGCGCTTGCCGGCCCAACGGGCCGACGAGCCCTGCGGGTCATAATCCATCAGCACCGGGCGCTCACCTTGCATAGCAAAGTGACTCGCCAGATTGATAGCGATGGTTGTCTTGCCTGAACCGCCCTTTGGGTTCAGCACGACGATACGCTGCATGAATGACCCTGTCTTGAGCGAATATTATGTCGTTTCGCAATTTAGCATAGCCCGGCTGCGCCGCAAGCAGCGCGATGAATTCTGAGATACGGTTCTTACGAAATCCTGTCACGTCACCGAAACACCCGCGGGCCTGTGAGGCGCAACACGGCGAACGATTGCCGCGCCGCCTAACATGATCGTCACAGCCTGTAACGCGGATGCCCACTTGGAAAGATTCCTTCTACTCTGGGACGAGATGGACGACTGGCTGAATGCCGCCCGGCACCTGCTGGGTCGCTCGATGGCTTGAAACCTAGCCCTTAAGGCCCTATACCACTGGTTTCCCCGATGAGTGGAGACGGTGGGCAACATGTCGAGCGAGCGCGAAACGCTGGGCTTCCAGGCCGAAGTCCGCGAACTGCTGAATTTGATGATCCATTCCCTGTACAGCCACAGGGACATCTTCCTGCGCGAGCTGATATCCAACGCCTCCGACGCCAACGACAAACTGCGCTTTCTTGCATTGTCAAATCCGGACCTGCTGGGCAAGGACAACGACCTGGCGATCTGGATCGACGGCGACCCCAGTGGCGCCACGCTCACGGTCCGCGACCACGGCATCGGCATGAGCCGCGAGGAGGCGATCACGCACCTGGGCACCATCGCCAAGTCCGGTACCGCCGAATTCTTCAAGCGCCTTACCGGCGATCAGCAGAAGGATGCGCAGCTCATCGGCCAGTTCGGCGTCGGCTTCTATTCGGCGTTCATCGTTGCCGACCGGGTCGAGGTATTGACGCGCCGCGCCGATGCCGCGCCCGAGCAGGCGGTGCGCTGGGAGTCGAGCGCCGACGGGCAGTTCACGGTCGAGACCATCACGCGCGCCGAGCGTGGCACCAGCGTGGTGCTGCACCTGAAGGACGACGCCAAGGAATTCGCCGACCCGATGCGGCTGCGTGCGTTGGTGCGCCGCTACTCCGATCACATCGCCTTTCCGGTGCGCATGCACAAGCAGGGTGCCGCCTCGCTCGACTACGAGGACGTCAATCAGGCGCAGGCGCTGTGGACGCGGCCGCGCAGCGAGATCAAGGACGAGGAATACCGCGACCTGTACGGGCACATCGCGCACGACGGCGCCGAGCCGCTGGCCTGGAGCCACAACCGGGTCGAGGGCAAGCGCGAATACACCAGCCTGCTCTACATTCCGGCCCGGGCGCCATTCGACCTGTGGCAGCGCGAAGCCACCCGCGGCCTGAAGCTGTACGTGCGGCGCGTGTTCATCATGGACGACGCGGAGCAGTTCCTGCCGCTGTACCTGCGCTTCGTCAAAGGCATCGTGGACTCGAACGATCTGCCGCTGAACGTGTCGCGCGAGCTGTTGCAGCAGGATCGGGAGGTGGAGGCGATGCGCGCCGCGCTGACGCGGCGGGTGCTGGAGATGCTGGCGAAACTGGCCAAGGACGAACCGGAGAAATACGCGCAGTTCTGGCGTGAATTCGGCCGCGTGCTCAAGGAGGGCCTGAGCGAGGATCCGGGCAACCGCGAGCGGCTGCTGCCGCTGCTGCGCTTCGCCAGTACCGCCAGCGCCGCCAACGACGAGACGGTAAGCCTTACCGAGTACGTGGCGCGCATGCGCCCCGGACAGGAGCGCATTTATTACATCGTTGCCGACACGCTGGATAGCGCGCGCGCCAGCCCGTACCTGGAGCTGCTGCAGCAGAAGGGCGTCGAGGTGCTGCTGATGGCCGATCGAATCGATGAATGGGTCATGGGCCAGGTGAGCGAATTCGAGGGCAAGCGCTTCAAGGAGGCCTCGCGCGGCGACCTGGAACTCGGCGGTCTGGCCGACCAGGCGGAACGCGCGCGCATCGACGAGGAGCGCAAGGAGAACAAGGCGCTGCTCAAGCGCTTCAAGGATGCGCTGGGGGATCGGGTGCTGGAGGTGCGGGTCAGCGAGCGGCTGCGTGACTCTCCGGCGCTGCTGGTGCACGGGGAGGGCGAGTTGTCGGCGCAGATGCGGCGCCTGCTGGCGGCTAACGGCCAGGCGCCGCCGGCCGGCAAACCGGCCATGGAGCTCAACGTGTCGCACCCGCTGGTGCGGCACATGGACAGCCTGAAGGCGGCGGATGAGTTCCAGGAGCTCGCGCTGCTGCTGTACGACCAGGCGGCGCTGACCGAAGAAGGCCAGGTGGCGAACCCGGCGGATTTCAGCCGCCGGCTGAACAATCTGCTGGTGCGGCTCGTCGCGGCCCGCTGACAGGCGCGCGGCCTTTGCGCTAACCTTGCCGCATGCAGGCTGACGATGCGAGGGGTGCCGCCATGAGCACGAATCCGCCCGACGACTGCGCCGGTTGCGGCGCTCGCCTGGGCCACGTATTCGAGGATGGACCGGACCCTTCAGGCCTGCGCTACTGCATCAATTCGGCGGCGCTGGGCTTCGAGGGCGCGCCGAAAACTTGAATCAGCATCCGCCGCGCGCCGCAGCGCTGATGATCGACGGGCCGGCCGGCAAGCTCGAAGCGCTGCTGGAGCAGCCGCTGGCGCAGCCGCCGCCGCTGGCGGACTCGCAGGACGCCGCGCCAGCCGCCTTTGGCGTGATCTGCCATCCGCATCCGCTGTACGGCGGCACCATGCACAACAAAGTCGTCTATACGATCGCCCGGGCGTGCCAGGAGCGCGCCATGCCGACGCTGCGCTTCAATTTCCGCGGGGTCGGCGCCAGTGCCGGCAGCTACGATGAAGGTCGAGGCGAGATCCAGGACACGCTGGCGGTGATTGCCGCAGGCCGGGCGCGCTGGCCGGGCGCTGCGCTGACGCTGGCCGGTTTTTCCTTCGGCGCCGTGGTCAGCCTGATGGCGGCAGCCGCTGCAGCGCCGTCGCGCCTGATCAGCGTTGCGCCCGCGGTGACCCGTGTCCGCGCGGCTTCGATTGCACGGCCGGCCTGTCCGTGGTTGATCATGCAGGGCGATGCCGACGAGCTGGTCGACGCGCGCGATGTGCAGACGTTTGCCGCAGGTTTCAGCCCACCACCGCAGCTGCTGCTGCTGCCGGGAGTGGGGCATTTCTTTCACGGCCGGCTGGATCAGTTGCGCGACGCCGCAATTGCGTTCCTGGCCGCGGCCGAAAAGGCAGCGGCTGGCCGCCGCGGCGCAGACTAAGAAGCCCGGTAAAGCTGGGCCTTACCGGGCTTTCTTAAAGCAGTTCGCCTGCAGCAGCGCGAACCGGGACGCGCTCAGTTCACCATCGACTTCAGGTTCTTCAATGGCAGCGCGCGCACTTTCTTGCTGGCGGGCTTTGCCTTGAACGTCATCTTCTCACCGGTGAAAGGGTTGATGCCTTCGCGCGACTTGGTCGCGGGGCGCTTCACCACCTTCAGCTTGAGCAGACCGGGAAGAGTGAACAGGCCGTTGCCGCGCAGGCTCTTCTTGATGATGCCGTTGAGTGACTCGAACACTTCACTCACCTGCTTGCGGGAAAGTTCCGAGTCCTTGGAAATCTGGGCCAGTATTTCCGACTTGGTCGGTGCCCCACCTTTTTTTGCCATTGGCGAATCTCCTGGAGTTTTGAGCGGACGTCAGTCTCGATCGACGCGAAAAGATCAAAAGCTGTATGAAACGGCGCGCAACATAGCACACCGCTGCGCCAACGCAAATGTTTTTTCGGTAACAGGCGCTGCGCAAATGCCTTTTTTTATAGGTCCGCGCGCATCGCGTGCCATATCAGCGCCGCCGGTGGCGCGTCGCGTGTCGACGCTGCGTCGCAACTGTGCGCGTCAACGCAGCAGAATCAATAGCATTTGAATGACGATGCAAGCCCACAATGGCGACCAATCGATGCCGCCCAGCGGTGGAATTACGCGCCGGAACGGTCGCAGCACCGGCTCGCACAGTGCCACGAGCAATCCTTGTGCCGGCGAGTAGGTGCCGGGCGCAATCAGCGACACCAGCGCGTAGGTCAGGATCGCGATGAAATAAGTCCACAGGGTGGTGCGCAGGATTTCGAAAGCCGCGAGTTGCAGCCACACCAGCGCCGGGGGCGGCCCCAGGCCGCTCAGCAGCCACGAAACCGACACCTGCAGCAATGCGAACACCGCCACCGCGACGCATGAAGCGGTGTCCAGTCGACCGATCGAGGGCAGCAGCCGGCGCAGCGGCACAATGATCGGGTTGGTCAGATGAATGATGGAACGCGCCAGCGGATTTCGAAAGTCGGCGCGCGACCACTGCAGCAGCAGCCGCAGCAGTACCGCGATCAGGCACAGCGACAGCAGGGTCTCGATCAGGTAGATCAGTGCGGCCATCGATGTCTCGTCACTGGTGCTCCGCGGGCTGCGCGCTGCCCAGCATATCCGCCAGCTGCGCGCTGCGCTCACTGGCCGCCTGCAGCGCGCGCGCGATCAGGGCATCGAACCCGCCCTGCTGCAGCACCCGTAGCGCCGCTTCGGTGGTGCCGCCGCTCGAGGTCACCGCGGCGCGCTGTTCGGCCAGCGCCGTGCCTTCGTGCGCCAGCAGCCCGGCGCCGTACAGTGTCTCCGCGGCCAGGAGCGCTGCCGTGGCCGGCGCAAGGCCGAGCGCTGCCGCGGCCTGCGCCATCTGCTCGGCCAGCAGGAAGAAATACGCCGGACCGCTGCCCGACAGGGCGGTGACCACATCCAGCTCAGCCTCGGTGCGCAGCCACACCGCGCGGCCGGCCGCCGCGCCCACCAGTTCGGCCAGCGCACGCTGTGCGGCCGTCACCGATGGGGGTGCGTACAGGCCGGTGATGCCGGCGCCGAGCAGCGCCGGCCGATTGGGCATCGCGCGCACCACGGCGGTAGCCGGTGGACAGGCGCGGGCGAGATCGGCGAGCCGCAGGCCCGCGGCGATCGACAGCACCACCGGTTTGCGTTCCAGCAGCGTCGGGTAGAGTGCTTGCAGCGCCTGGGCGGCTTGCTGCGGCTTGACCGCCAGCACCAAGAGGTTAGCATCGCGGGCCGCCGCGGCATTGTCGGGGCTGGATTTGACGCCCCATTCGCGCTGCAGTGCTGCCCGGGCTTCGGCCGCGGGTTCACCCACATGGATCCGACCTGGCGCCACGGCCTGGCGCAGCAGGCCGGCGATCAGTGCGCGCGCCATGTTGCCGCCGCCGATGAACGCGATTGTGGCCGATTGCGGGGACTGCATCGGCCGCATTCTATCCAAGGTCCGCGGTCGGCCGCGGACCGAAAATCGCCGTTCCCACCCGGATCAGCGTCGCGCCCTGGCCAATGGCCTCGCGAAAATCCGCGCTCATGCCCATCGACAGCGTATCCAGTCCGAGACCCGCGGCGTTGAGCCGCTGCAACAGCTGCTGCAGGGCGCGGAAGGTGGCGCGGTTATCCTGTGCGCTGCCCCCGGGCGGCAGGATGCACATCAGGCCGCGCAGTTGGAGCCGCGGCAGTGCCCGTACCGCCTGCGCCAGCTGCGCCGCGGCCGCCGGTTCGACCCCGGCCTTGGCAGCTTCACCGGCGATGTTGACCTGGATGCACACCTGCAGCGGCGGCGCGTAGTGCGGTCGCTGCGCCGACAGCCGTTCCGCAATCCGCAGCCGGTCGATGCCATGGACCCAGTCGAAGCTGGCCGCGACGGCGGCGCTCTTGTTGGCCTGAATACGGCCGATGAAGTGCCAGGTCAGCGCCAGATCACGCAGCGCGTCAATTTTTGGCAGCGCCTCCTGCAGGTAGCTCTCGCCGAAGTCGGTCACGCCGCAGGCGGCAGCCGCACGCACCTGTTCGGCACCATGGCCCTTACTGACCGCCACCAGTGTGATGCAGTCGTCAGTCCGGCGCGCGGCGGCGGCCGCGGCGGCGATCTCGGCGCGTAGCGCCTGCAGATTGTTCGCGATTACGGCGTCGGCTGGCGAAATTTGCGGACCGATTAACATATTGGTGGTCGAGCACCTCCGCTATACTGCGGTGGCTTGCCGCTGTCACCAGCGGGAGGGAGCGAGAACCCGAATGGCTGTCGACATTGCGCAACTGCTGGCGTTCGCCGTCAAGAATAACGCTTCCGATCTTCATCTGTCGGCCGGTGTGCCGCCGATGATTCGTGTCGATGGCGACATCAAGCGCATCAACATGCCGGCACTTACCCACAAGGAAGTGCACGCCATGGTGTATGACATCATGAACGACAAGCAGCGCAAGGCCTACGAGGAATTCTTCGAAACCGATTTTTCGTTCGAGATTCCGAAGCTGGCGCGCTTCCGGGTCAACGCCTTCAACCAGAACCGCGGCGCTGGCGCCGTGTTCCGCAACATTCCCTCGGCCATCCTCAGCCTGGACGACCTGGCGGCGCCGAAGATTTTCCGCGACCTGTGCATGCTGCCGCGCGGCCTGGTGCTGGTCACCGGCCCGACCGGGTCGGGTAAATCGACCACGCTGGCCGGCATGGTCGATTACTGTAACGACAACCGTCCCGATCACATCATCACGATCGAGGACCCGATCGAATTCGTGCACGAGTCCAAGCGCTGCCTGATCAACCAGCGCGAAGTCAAGCGCGACACGCTCGGCTTCAGCGAAGCGCTGCGCTCGGCGCTGCGCGAGGACCCGGACATCGTGCTGGTGGGCGAAATGCGCGACCTGGAGACCATCCGCCTGGCGCTGACCGCCGCCGAGACCGGGCATCTGGTATTCGGCACGCTGCACACCAGTTCGGCCGCCAAGACCATCGACCGCGTGGTCGACGTGTTCCCGGGCGAGGAAAAGGACATGGTGCGTTCGATGCTGTCGGAGTCGCTGCGCGCGGTGATTTCCCAGACGCTGCTCAAGCGCACCGGCGGCGGTCGCGTGGCTGCGCACGAGATCATGATCGGTACCCCGGCGATCAGGAACCTGATCCGCGAGGGCAAGATCGCCCAGATGTATTCCTCTATCCAGACGGGCCAGTCGGCGGGCATGCAGACGCTCGACCAGTGCCTGACCGAACTGGTCGCGAAGGGCGTCGTCAACAAGGAAGAGGCGCGCTACAAGGCGTCGAATAAGGACGCGATGTAATAGCGCGGCGGCTTCTGACCTCAAGCAGGTCGGCGCGCATTGACGAGGCAGCCATGGATCGCGACCAAGCCATCAAACTGATGCAGGAATTGCTCAAGCGCGTCGTGGAGAAGGTCGCGTCTGACCTGTTCATCACCGCTAACTTCCCGCCGGCAATCAAGATCGACGGTGAGATCCGGCCGCAGATGGAGCGCGCGCTGACCGCCGAGCAGTCGGCCATGCTGGTGCGCGCCATCATGAACGACCGCCAGACCAAGGAATTCGACGCCACCAAGGAATGCAATTTCGCCATTGCGCCCCCTGGCATCGGCCGCTTTCGCGTCAGTGCGTTCGTGCAGCAGGGTCACGTCGGCTGCGTCATCCGGTTGATCAACGCCAAGATTCCTTCGTTCGAGGAACTGGATCTGCCAGCGATCCTGAAGGAAGTCGTGCTGTCGAAGCGCGGCCTGGTGCTGGTGGTCGGCGGTACCGGCTCGGGCAAGTCGACCACGCTGGCATCGATGCTCGGCTACCGCAACGACAAGACCCGCGGCCATATCGTCACCATCGAAGACCCGGTCGAGTACGTGCACCAGCACAAGGGCTGCGTGATCACGCACCGCGAGGTCGGGGTCGACACCGATTCCTGGCACGCGGCGCTCAAGAACACGCTGCGCCAGGCACCCGACGTCATCCTGATCGGCGAAATCCGCGACCGCGAGACCATGGAATATGGCATCCAGTTCGCCGAGACCGGCCACCTGGTGCTGGCCACGCTGCACGCCAACAGCTCCAACCAGGCGCTCGACCGCATCATCAACTTCTTCCCGGAAGAGCGCCGCGAGCAGCTGCTGATGGACCTGTCGCTCAATATCCGGGCACTGATCTCGCAGCGACTGATTCCGCGCGAATCCGGCTCCGGCCGCATCGCCGCGATGGAGATCATGCTCAATTCGCCGCTGATCCAGGACCTGATCTTCCGCGGCGAAGTCGCGAAGATCAAGGAAGTGATGTCGCGCTCGAACCGCCTGGGCATGAAGACCTTCGACCAGGCGCTGTTCGACCTGTACGAGCAGGGCCATATCTCCTACGAGGATGCACTGCGCAACTCGGATTCGAAGAACGAGCTGCGGCTGCGCGTGAAACTGGAGAGCAAGCGCGAGAACAAGCCGGTCGAGGCCGAAGGCGACCTCAGCATCGCGGAAGAAGTCGAAGGCAAGAGTTACTAGTTCCAGCATGGCAGCAGATCCACTCGAGCTGACGGGCGCCGAGCAGGCACCGCAGGTCAACACCAAGCCGCTGTTCAAGTTGATGGTCGAGCGCAAGGCGTCCGACCTGTTCTTCACTTCGAATGCTCCGATCAAGATCAAGATCGAGGGCCAGATCTACCCGATCAACAAGCAGGTGCTACCGCCGGCCGCGGTGCGCTCGGTGTGCTTTGGCCTGATGACGCCGCAGCAGATCGAGATCCTGCAGCGCGAACTGGAGATCGATTTCGCGATTTCCGAGCCCGGGCTGGGGCGCTTTCGCGTCAACATCTTCTACCAGCGCGGTTACCCGGCCATGGTGCTGCGCTACATCACCGCCGACATGCCGCGGCTGGAATCGCTCGGCCTGCCGGACACGCTGGTGGAGCTGGCGATGCTCAAGCGCGGGCTGATCCTGCTGGTCGGCTCCACCGGCTCGGGCAAGTCGACCACGCTGGCGGCGATGGTCAATCACCGCAACGAGAACGCCTCGGATCACATCGTCACCATCGAGGATCCGATCGAGTTCCTGCACACCAACAAGCGCTCGATCATCAATCAGCGCGAGGTGGGCCTGGATACCAAGAGCTACGAGCGCGCGCTGCGCGGCGTGATGCGCGCCGCGCCCGACGTGATCCTGATCGGTGAAATCCGCGACCGCGAGAGCATGCAGGCGTCGATCAACCTGGCCGGCACCGGACACCTGGTACTGGCGACGCTGCACGCCAACAACTGCGCCGAGATGTTCGATCGCGTCATCAACATGTTCCCGCTCGACCAGCACAAGCAGGTGACCCTCGACCTGTCGCAGTACCTGCGCGCCGTGCTGGCGCAACGCCTGGTCATGGGCGTCGACAACAAGCGCGTGGCGGCGGTTGAGGTCATGCTCAACACGCCGCACATCGCCGAGCTGATCAAGCGCGGCGACGTCAGCGGCATCAAAGAGTCGATCATGCAGAGCGGCGATAAGGAAGTCTTCAGCTTCGATACCTCGCTGCACCGGCTGTACCAGGAAGGCCGCATCAGCCTGGACGAGGCGCTGGCGCACGCCGATTCGCGCACCAATCTCGAGGCCAAGATCAACTTCGGCTGACCGCGCCTGAAGGGCGCGGGGCATCAGTTAGCGGTTTTTGCCGGGTGGATCTTCACGCTGCGCGAGACCGTGATGTCGTACTCACCATCGATGTCGCATTTCACGCCGTCAGCCGATGATGCGCAGGTGAACGTGCCTTTGCCCTTGATGCCCGTGAGTTCGCCGGTGCCGCTGGTATAGGCCCAGGTGCCCTTCGAGGCCACCAGCGCGCCGTCCTTCATGGTCTCCTTAGCCCAGTACGATACGAAGACCTTGTCGCCACTCTGCATCGTCGTCATATGCCGGCCGCTGGCGCGCGCCACGTCGCCGTTTATTTCCACCGTCTCCACATCCTCGCCGTCCTTGCTCGCATCCGAGCCGATCTGCATCGGCGTGGTCCACTGGCATTTCAAATGCAGCACGCCCAGAGCGTGGCCGGGGCGGTCGGCCACGGGGATGACCAGCTGCGAGTCAGGTTTGGCACACAATTCGGACGCCGAGAATTTTATCTGTGCGTGCGCCGTCGTGGCGCCCAGGCATCCGGCAGCTGCGAAAACGGTAATGGTCATGAATGCGCGAATCTGAAACGACTCCTGTCCCTGGAATATTTATTTATGACGCTCGCGAAGCCGCAGTAACCCTATCACGGCCTTTGCCTGGTATGGCATATTTCCCGTGCCTGGCGATACGCCGACGGCCAGCGGCTGGAACGTGCTCGTGATAACACCTGAAAAACTCGAGCCGACCAGCGCTATGCCACCGGTCGGCGCTATGCCACGAGTGGGCGCTACGGCACCGGCGGCGGGGGAAGGCAGCCGCCTGCATCGCAAGCTGTCCTCGTTCGGCGTGCTGCTGCTGACGTTGTCGTGCCTGTCGCCGGTGTTCTCGATCTACGGCGTCGGCTCGGACGTCCTGCTGCACGCCGGCACCGGTGCGGCGGCCGCGTTCATTTGCGGCATCGGCGTAGCCATCGTATGGGCAGTGGTGTATGCGGAATTGGGTTCGGCGTACCCGTACGCCGGTGGCGACTATGTGGGCGTGGGCTCGATTCTCGGTGCCTGGGCCGGTTTTGCGAGCCTGACGGCCTGGGCTGTGACGCTGGCACCCACCATCGCCTTTCTCGCCAAGACCATCACCGTCTATGTCGGCGACCTGGTGCCGGCCGCATCGCCGAGCATCGTCACCTTCGGTGCGCTCGCCGCCGCGCTCGCGGTCGCATTGCTCGCAGTACGCACCAGCGCCTTCGTGACCGGAATTTTTCTTGCGATCGAGATGCTCGCGGTGCTGGTTCTGATCGGCGTCGGGCTGTGGCACCCGGCGCGCGGGCTGGTCGACGTCGTGTTGCATCCCGTGACGCTCAGCGCCGCCGAGACCATGGGTCCGGTGCCGCTGGCAGCAATGGCGTTAGCGGGCGTCAGCGCCGCCTTCGCCACCTGCGGCGGCAACCAGGCGATCGCGTTCGGCGAGGAACTGGCCGAGCCCCACCGCCATATGGGCCGGGTGATCCTGCTCGCGGGCCTGATCGGAGCGTTTGCCACCGCCGTGCCCGTCATTGCCGTGGTCATTGGTGCCGGCGATCTGCCGGCGATTCTGAAAAGTCCCGCGCCTTTCAGCGCCTTTGTGGCGTCGGTCGCGGGGCCGGTCGCAGGCCACGCATTGAGTGCCGGGGTGATCCTGGCGATCTTCAACGCGTTGATCGCGCAGATCATGTTTTCGGCGCGCCTGTTCTTCAGTTTCGGCCGCGACGAGATCTTTCACCCGCGCTTGAATGCGACGCTGGCAAGCGTGCATCGCGCCTCGGGAGCACCCCGGGTGGCAACCTGGGTCGTCAGCGCCATGGGGGCAGCCTGCTGCCTGCTGGATCTGCACGTGCTGGTGGTCTTCAGTTCCGGCCTGACGGTCTACAGCCTAGGCCTGGTGAGCTTTGCGGTGCTCGTCGGTCGATCACGGCGATTGACGGGGCAGCCCGGATATTGGCGATCGCTGCTGTATCCCCTGGCGCCGGTTCTGGGCCTGATTCTGGCGGTCGCGTTCGGTGTCGCGGACCTGCTCGATGCGGACATCGGTCGGCCCAGCCTGCTGCTGCTCGGCGCGATGATCGGCGCGGGACTGCTGTGGTATCACTTCGTCCTGAGTCGGCGCGCGGGCGGCTGGGTGCCGCGAATCGAACCGATCCCGGCCGTGCCGGCGGATTAGACGCAGCGGGCAGTGCCTGACCCCTACGGAGATATGAGCCATCTGGCGCGCNNGCGCGCCAGATGGCTCATATCTGTGCAGGGACCCGACGCCGTCCGCCACGTCTACACAGCCGGCACGGCCGGGAAGATCGTGTTGGCGTCGAAGACCGGGCCGTCCACGCACACGCGCTTCATGGCCGGTCCGGCCGGTGTCTGCACCTCCACTGCGCAGCCGGCGCAGCCGCCGACCGCGCACACCATGAATTCCTCCAGCGCGACCTGGCACGGCAGGCGAAATTCACGCGCCAGACGGGCGGTGGCTGCGAGCATCGGCGTCGGGCCGCAGGCGTAGAGCTCCGTTTCCGAAAGCGCGCCGGCCGGCAGGGCCGACAGCCAGGCGCGCGCCAGCTCGGTCACGTAGCCATCGAAACAGCCGGCAAAGCCCGACAACGTCGCGAGCCTTGAGGCTACGCCCCAGCCTTCAAGCAGCGGCATGGCGGCGATCACCGCTTCCGGCATGCCCGGAATCAGGATGGTTGATGGGCGGGTGCGAAATGGAAACGGGATCTCCGAGCCCATCAGCACCAGCGGCTTCCAGGCGGTGTCGGTGCGTGCGCGCAGATGCTCGGCCAGGAACACCATCGGCGGTATGCCGACGCCGCCGCCGATCGCAAGCACCCGCGGCCGCGCGGCATGCGGCACGAAACCCTGCCCGATCGGCCCGAGCACGCTCAGCCGCTGCTGTGGCTCGACCAGCGATAAAGCGCGCGTGCCGGGTCCGACCACTTTGTACAGCACCTCGATCCAGCCGGCGAGCGCATCGGCGCGCATGATCGACAGCGGCCTGCGCATCGGCAGATCGGTGCCGCAGCGCAGATGCACAAAACTTCCGGGCGTGGCGCGGGCCGCGCAGCGTGGTGCCCCAAGGCGCAGCACATGCTGCTCGGCGTCGAAGTGGCTGTGTGCCAGCACCGGCGCATCTTCCAGCATGATGGTGGCGCGATGCGGCCGGGCGGCGCGATCGTTCGCGGCCCCGTTGCCGTCCACCCCGTTGCCGCCGAGTGGTGCCGCGGCGCTCATCGGGTCAATCCGGCGGCGACGCTCTCCAGCACCGCCATGCGTACCGCGACGCCGTTGCTGACCTGGGCGCGGATCACCGACTGCGGTCCGTCGGCGATGGCGGAGTCGATCTCGATGCCGCGGTTCATCGGTTGCGGGTGCATCACGATCGCATCGGGCTGGGCGCGCGCCAGGCGCGCCGGCGTCAGGCCGTAGCGGATGAAATACTCATCGGCGTCAGGGATCGCGGTTTCGGCAAAGCGCTCCTTCTGGATGCGCAGCATCATCACCACATCGACGCCCTTAAGTCCCTCCTCGAGCGCCTCGAAGCGCGGGCAGCCGGGAAATTCCTGCGCGTCGGGCATCAGCGCCGGCGGCGCCACGATGCGGATCTCGCGTGCCTGCAGAATCCGGAACACCTGGTAGGCCGAGCGCGCGACGCGCGAATGGCGGATGTC
>PKWJ01000014.1:0-55169 GCA_003132025.1 Gammaproteobacteria bacterium | reverse complement strand
CGAACGACACGCGCGTGCGGGTGGACGGTTCGGTGAATAAATTAGCAATGGTCACGCCCTGCAGCGTATCCCCGGTCGGCGGCCGCTCGCCGATGCCGCGTGCGAAATGCTGTGAGCGCTGCAGCAGCGCCTCGATTTCGTCGCGCCGCAGGGTCTCCAGCGTGATCAGGTGACGCAGCGAGCCGTCGGCGCGCCGTTGCTCAATCATCGTGCTCAATCATCGATGCGACCTTCACCCCGAAGCCAGCGTTCCAGAATGATAGCGGCAGCAGCGCTGTCGATGTCAGCATGTTGCACCCGGCGGCGGCGCTGGCCGCTGGCGCGCTGGCTGGCAAGTTCAGCCGCGGCCTCGATCGAGGAGGCGTATTCGTTGGTGCGGTGTACCGGGCGCTGCGCGCGAGCGGCTAGAGCTTTGGCAAACTGCTCGGCGCGCTCGCTCAACCCGGATGCGGTGCCGTCGGCATGCCGGGGACTACCCACCACCAGCAGCTGCGGCTGGTATTCGTGCAGCAGCCGATCTATGGCCGCCCAGTCCACGCCGTGGTCGGTGACCTGGATGGCGCTCTTGGGTGCGGCGGTGTTGCTGACGGTGTCGCCCGAGGCGACTCCAATGCGACGTAGACCGAAATCGAAGGCCAGGACGACCCGGGCTTGCGCCTCAGGCATGACCCGCGGTGAAACTGACGCGCGAGCTGTCCACGCCCAACAGGCCCCAGGCCGCCTGCCAGCGATCCTCGAACGGCAGCTCAAACACGATGCGCTCGTCGATCGGCAGGCTCAGCCAGGCATTGTCGAGCATTTCGCGCTCCAGCTGGCCGGCATCCCAGCCGGCATAGCCCAAGGCCACGAAAGCCCCGTGCGGGCCTTCGCCGCGCGCGATCGCCGCCAGCACGTCACGCGAAGTCGTGACCTGTACGTTGTCGGAGATGCGGTGGGTGGAATCCCAGGAGCCGCCGGGACGATGCAGCACGAAACCGCGGTCGGTGTGCACCGGGCCGCCACGCAGTACCGGTTGTTCGCCGATGCGTATGTCGGAAGGCTCGAGTTTCATCTGCGCCATGACGTCGCCGAGCTTCATGCCCATCGGCTTGTTGAGAACGATACCTAAGGCACCGCGATCGCTGTGTTCACAGATCAGCGCCACCGTCTGCGCGAAGTTGCCGTCAGACAGCGAGGGCATCGCAATCAGGAGATGATTAGCCAGCGATTCTGTAGTGCCCATGCAAGGCAGTATGGAGGCACTACCGCGGGCTCTCAAGGTCCCTTTGAAGTATCTGACGATACGGTCACAGCTCCGGAATGCAGCGCGCCGGCGACGAAATCCCATTGATAAGCAAAGCGCAATTGTGAGTAGCCGGTGGCCAGATCGGCCGGGAACGGTTCGAACGGACTGGCGAGCTTCAAAATCGTGAGCGCCGCCTCATCCAGGGCCCCGGAGCCGCTGCTGCGTCGCACACTGGCCTCGCGCAGGCGTCCGTTGGCGGCAATTTCGACCTCCACCACCGGGCTGCCCGACAACCCGGCGTTGCGCACGGCGGACGGCAGGTTCAGGTTACCGACGCGCTCCACCTTGCGCTTCCAGGACGCCAGATAGGGCGCAAGCTTGGAGGCGCGGGTGTCGGGCGTGACCCAGTGCTCCTCGTTGGCCTTGCCCCGAAGCAGCAGTTCGACCGCGTCGCCATGGCCGCTGCGCGGCTCGCCGGGGGTATCACCGATCATTTCAGGCAGCGCTTCTTCTGCCGGCGCCGCCGGCGCCTCGCCGATGTAGCGGATATCGGAGCTGGGCGCGCTGCTCGCCAATACCGGCTTGTCCTGGCGGTTCGCGGCGCCCGGGTTGGCGCTGTCATGACCCGCGTCGGTTCGGGTATTGGGCGCACCGCGGCTGGCGGGGCTGGCTGCGGCCAGCGCCATGTCGGTGTTGCCGCTGCCAGACTGAGTACGCTGCGCGAGGTATTGCGCCTGGTCGTTGGACTGGGCTTCGGGAACTTCATTGGTGACCAGCAGCACGTCGAGCTGAGGCGGATCGCTGCCGCCGCCATGCCCTGCGGAGGTGAAGGTCAGGCCCAGGATCACGATCGCATGCAGCAGCGCGGCCAGCAGCAGCATCGCCGTAAGCCGCTCGCTCACCGGCGCCTGGCCTTCGCGCAGCGGCTGAGCCGGCATGCCTTGCTTGAACTGCGATACGGCCGTCACGCCGGCAAGTATAGCGGGCGCTCAGGCTGCTTCAGCGCGACCGGGTCGACATCCGGCGCTCGATCGCCTCCATCAGCAGCCGACCGATGTCGAGATCGAACTGGCGGTCCAGCTCGCGGATGCCGGTGGGACTGGTGACGTTGATCTCGGTAACATAGCCGCCGATCACGTCCAGTCCCGCGAACAGCATCCCGGCCGCGCTCAGCACCGGGCCGATCTCCCGGCACAGCCAACGGTCGCGCTCGTTGAGCGGCCGGCCGACCCCGGTGGCGCCGGCGGCGAGATTGCCGCGATTGTCGCCGGCGTCCGGGATGCGCGACAGCGCGTAGGGCACCGGTTCGCCGTCGATCAGCAGCACGCGCGAGTCGCCGCCCACCACGATGTCGGGCAGGTACTTCTGCGCCATCGCGAAATGGCTGCCGTCCGCCGTCAGAGTCTCGAACACCACGCGCGAATTCTTGTCCCCGGGTTCCAGCACGAAGATCGAATGCCCGCCCATGCTGTGCAGCGGTTTGCACACGATCTTGCCGTGGGTGTGCGCGAACGCCGCCATCTCCTGCATGTCGCGCGTCACCAGGGTCGGCGCGCAGCACTGCGGGAACCAGGCCGTGTAGACCTTCTCATTCATGTCGCGCAGTCCGCGCGGCCGATTCACCACCAGTGCGCCCGCGTCCTCGGCGCGCTCGAGGATGTAGGTGAGGTAGATGAATTCGGTATCAAAAGGCGGATCCTTGCGCATCAGGATCACGTCGAAGGCACCCAGGGGCTGCACCTGCGGCGGCCCGAGCGTGTGCCAGTGCTGCGCATCGGCCTGGACCGACAGCGGCCGCGCGCGGCCCTCCGCCACGCCGTCGCGCAGTCGCAGGTCGCCGGGTTCCAGGTAGCTTAAGCTCCAGCCGCGCGCCTGCGCCGCCAGCAGCATCGCCAGCGTGCTGTCCTTGGCGAACTTGATGTGGTCGATCGGGTCCATGACCACGGCCAGGCGAACATTGGTGCCCATCATTGTTCCTTTGGAGCCAAAACCCGTGCTTGTACGTATCGGGGTGCGGCCTCGTAAGATTATGTTCCGCGGAGCGCTTCCGGGCTCTCAAAAACGTGACGGATACGGCATAGCCGGGGGTGTGCCGATATGTTAAAACACGACGCTAATTGCGCGCACCTAAAGGTTAGCGCCAGCAGGGATTTTGGGGCCCCGAGTGCCTGGCTCCCGCGGAGGTTTTTTAAGCATGGGATCGACGACGGAAGAGCGGGCTGGGTCGGTAATGCCAAGCGGCGGCTCGACGCTCAAGGGCCTGAAGGTCCTGGTCATCGACGACAGCAAGACCATCCGCCGCACGGCCGAGACGCTGCTGGCCAAGGAGGGCTGCGAGGTGTTCACCGCGGTGGACGGTTTCGACGCGCTCGCCAAGATCGCCGACCATCAACCGGACATCGTGTTCGTCGATATCATGATGCCGCGGCTCGACGGCTACCAGACCTGCGCGCTGATCAAGCACAACAAGGTGTTCCGCTCCATCCCGGTGATCATGCTGTCGTCCAAGGATGGCCTGTTCGACCGCGCCCGCGGCCGCATCGTCGGGTCGGAACACTACCTGACCAAGCCGTTCACCAAAGATGAACTGCTCGGCGCGATCGAGTCGCATGTCGGGAGATGAAGCCATGGCACTGATCCTCATCGTCGATGATTCACCGACTGAGGTGCACGTGATGCAGAAGGCGCTGGAGCGGCACGGCTACCGGACCGCGTGGGCCGGCGATGGTGCCGAAGGTATCCGGCTGGCGCGCCAGATGCATCCGGATCTGATCTTCATGGATATCGTGATGCCGGGAATGAACGGCTATCAGGCCACACGCACCCTGTTGAACGATCCCAACACCAAACAGATCCCGATTGTCATGGTGACTTCGAAGGGACATGAGGCCGATCGGGTGTGGGGATTGCGCCAGGGCGCGGTCGACTATTTGATCAAGCCGGTGTCGCCCGACCAACTGGTCGAGAAGGCACAGGCGACACTTGCCGCCTGACATGCAGGAGGGTGCAGCACTCAAGAGCCTGCGCGATCGGCCGTTCGAACTCCTAGCCGAGCTCGAGCGCCGTGGTCGTGCGGTCACCGCGAGTGCAGCCGCCGATGCCGAGAAAGTCGGCGAGTGGGTCGGTGTGGCGCTGCGTATGGCCGGGGAGCTTTATCTGGTGGCACGCGAAGAGGTGCGCGAGGTGCTGGGTGTGCCGGCACAGCTCACGCGCGTACCGGGAGCGAAGAGCTGGATCCTTGGGCTGGCCAACGTGCGCGGTCAGCTGCTGCCGATCATCGACCTGCGCGCCTACCTGGGCAGCGGCCCGACGCCCAACGCGCGCACCTCGCGCGTGATCGTGGTCAATCATCGCGACATACCGGCCGGGCTGGTGGTGGACGAGGTGCTGGGCTTCCGCCGCTTCGCCGATTCAGAATTCACCGCCGACGTGCCGCCGACCATCGTGCGCTGCGAACGCCACATCGCCGGCTCGTTCCGGCGCGGTAACGAGCAATGGCCGGTGCTCGGCCTGCGCGCTCTGGTGGAAGACCCGGCGTTCAGCGAGGCCAGCTCGTGAGCGCCGCCGACGCATCGATGCGCCTGGGCCGACCGCAGCGGCTGGTGCTGGTGGCTGGGATACTGGTAGTGCTGGCGGCGGCTGGCACCATCATCGTGCCACAGCTGCACCTGTCCCCGGCGCTGATCGCGGTGCCGGCGCTGCTCGGGCTGGCGGCGCTGCTGCCGATCGCGATCCTGTTCTCGCACCTGCGCCGGGCGGCCGAGCTGGCCGCACAGGCACAACGTCTGGCGGAGACGCAGCGGCTCGAGTCCGAGCGCAATCAACAGGCCATCATGCGGCTGCTGGACGAGATGTCGAACCTGGCGGAGGGCGACCTCACGGTGCAGGCGACGGTCACCGAGGACATCACCGGGGCGATCGCCGATTCGGTGAATTACGCGGTCGAGGCGCTGCGCAAGCTGGTGACCACGATCAGCCAGTCCGGCATTCAGCTCGATGGGGCGGCGCGCCAGACGCAGGCGCTGGCCTCGCACCTGGCACGCGCCAGCAACGCGCAGTCCAAGCAGATCGGCTCGGCGACCGAATCGATCGGCGCCATGGCGTCCTCGATCGAGGAGGTCTCGGGCAATGCCGAGCGCGGCGCAGACGTCGCGCGCCACTCGGTGGATGTGGCGCACAAGGGCGGCGATGCCGTGCGGCGCACGATCGATGGCATGAACACCATCCGCGAGACCATCCAGGAGACCAGCAAGCGCATCAAGCGGCTGGGCGAGAGCTCGCAGGAGATCGGCAACATCGTCGAGCTGATCAGCGATATCGCCGAACAGACCAACATTCTGGCGCTCAATGCCTCGATCCAGGCATCGATGGCCGGCGAGGCCGGCCGCGGCTTTGCGGTGGTGGCGGACGAGGTGCAGCGCCTGGCGGAACGCGCCGCCAATGCCACCAAGCAGATCGAGGTGCTGGTGCGTACCATCCAGACCGATACCAACGAGGCGGTGGTGTCGATGGAGCGCAGCACCACCGATGTGGTCGGCGGCGCGCTGCTGGCGGAGAATGCCGGGGCCGCGCTGCAGGAGATCGAGCAGGTGTCGAATCAGATCGCAAGTCTGGTGCAGAACATTTCCGCCAGTGCCCGCAGCCAGTCGACCGCGGCGCAGAACATCGCGCGCAACATGCAGGTGCTGCGCGAGATCAGCGCCCAGTCGGCGGATTCCACCAGCGCCACTTCGCATGCCATCGCCAAGCTGGCCGATCTGTCGGCGTCGCTGCGCAAGTCGATCACCGGCTTTCGCCTGCCCGGCGGCAGCGGCAGTGACATGAGCGGCAGGCATCGCACCTTGCCCGATGCCGCCGCGACCCAGAGTGCCAAGGCGCCAGCCCCTCCCGCATCCCCGCCCGGGGCGCCCGGCGCCACGGGCGCCTATCCGAACCCGAAGGTCAAGGTGCTCGGCGGCTCGTGAACGTCGCGCCGGCAGCCAATGAACAAGCAGCATGACTGAGCTGGCCACGCAAACGCTGCACACCGTCGCGCGCGAAATCGGCGTGGCGCTGGGCGACGGCCGCGCCGCGCTCGAGGCGCACGTCGAGCAGCCAGGCAACATGGATCTGCTCGAGCGCTGTCGTCACGAGTTGCACCAGGTGCAGGGCGTGCTGCGGCTGCTGGAGATCTACGGCGCGGCGCTGCTGGCCGAGGAAATGGAGCAGGTGGCGCGCTACCTGATCAGCCTCGGCACCGAGCGCAAGAATCAGGACGAAGCCCTCGACGCGCTGATGCGCTCGATGGTGCAGCTGCCGGGCTATCTGGAGCGGGTGCTGGCCGGCGGCCGCGATCTGGCGCTGGTGCTGTTGCCGCTGTTGAATGATCTGCGGGCGGTGCGCGGCAGCGCGCTGCTGTCGGAAGGCACGCTGCTGCTGCTCAACCTCAAGTCCGATCGCCAGGCGCAGCCTGCGGCACCGGCACCGGGCGAGCCGCCGCTGTCGGTCGGGCAGTGGGCGCGGCGCCTGCGGGCGCGCTTCCAGACCGGCCTGATCGGCTGGATCCGCGGCGAGCGCATCGAACAGAATCTCGAGATCATGGCCGCGGTGTCGACGCGCCTGGAGCAGGTCGCGGCGACGCAGCCGGTATTCCAGCTGTGGTGGGTGGTCGGGGCACTGATCGAGTCGCTGCGCGAGAGCGGCGTGGACAGCAGCATCTCGGTCAAGCGCCTGCTCGGCCTGGCCGATCGCGAGATGCGACGGCTGTTCGACCAGGGCGAGGCGCGCTACGCACAGCACCCGCCGGTGGAACTGCTCAACAACCTGCTGTACTACATCGCGCGCTCGGGCAGCGGCGGACCGCGGGTCGCGGCCGTGCGTGCCTCGTTCCGGCTCAACGAGCTGCTGCCGGTCGACGAATCGATCGAGCAGGAACGCGAGAACCTGTCCGCTCCCTCGATCAAGCTGATGCACACCGTGGCCGCGGCAATCCGCGAGGATCTGTCGAAAGTCAAGGACGTGATGGACATCTACGTGCGGCGCGGCGGTGGCCAGGCCGAGGAGCTGGTACCCCAGGTCGCGCTGCTGAGGAAGATCGGCGATACGCTGGGCGTGCTGGGCCTGGGCGGGTTGCGCTCGCGGGTGCAGGAGGCCACGGCGAAGCTCGAGGCCATCATCGGCGGTACCGAGGCCAGCGGCGAGGCGGCGCTGGTACAGGTGGCGGCGAGCCTGATCAAGGTCGAGGACCACCTCGACGATGACCTGGTCGGACTGATCCTGCCGCGCAGCAAGACTGCGTCGGCCGACGGCGAAGCGCCCGACCAGGACTTCCAGCAGGTGCAGGGCGCGGTGCTACGCGAGTGCGTGGTCAACCTGGCACGCATCAAGGAATACGTCGCGCAGAACGTCAGCGGCACGCTCGATGCCGCCGGTTTCGACAACTGGCCCGAGCTGATGCGCGGTATCAACGCCGGCCTGTTGATGCTCGGCAAGGCGCGCGCGGTGGAAATCATCGAGGAAATCACCACCCACCTGAAGCGCGTGATGCAGCCCGGGGGCACCACGCTGGCGCCCGAATTTCTCGATCGCCTGGCCGACGCCATCGTCAGCCTCGAGTACTACATCGAGACGCTGCAGGCCGGTCGCAGCGATCCGTGGTACATGCTCGACAACGCGCGCACCTGTCTCGACGCACTCAAGCGCGCGCCGGAGCGGGTGGCACCGCCGACGGTATCGGCGGCGACTACCGGCAGCTACGCCAAGACACTGCTGATCGACCGCACGCCGCCGCCACCGAGCGGCGACACCACCGATATACGCCGGCTGGAACTGGCGGCGACCTCGCCGCCGCTGCTGGCCGCCGCAGCCGGACCGACCTCGCCGCACACCGCGACCATACCCGACCCGGACCTGATCCAGCTGTTCGTCGAGGAAGCCAAGGAGGAGCTGGCCAAGATCCAGCAGCAGTTCCCGATCTGGGACCACAATCCGCTCGATAGCGATGCGCTGCTGATCGTACGGCGCTCGTTTCATACGCTCAAAGGCAGCGGCCGCATGGTCAATGCGCGCGCCATCAGTGACTTTGCCTGGGCGATCGAAAATCTGCTCAATCGCATCCTCGAGGGCACGCTGCAGCGTTCGCCGGCGGTGCTGCAGACACTGCGTGAGGCGATCGCGTCGTTGCCGCAGCTGATCACGGACCTCGAAGCCGGCAGCGCCGATGGTACCGACCTGACGCCGCTGGCTACGCGGGCACACGCGCTGGCCAGTGGCCGTGAAGAGGCCGCGGTTGCCGCGACCTCTGCCACGACCACCAGCACCCCGGCCATGGCGCGCGCGCCAGAAGCCACATCGGCCAGCGCATTGCGCTACGTGGAGATGCCGCCGGCGGCGACGCCGGTCGCCGCTGCGCCGCCCGCTGCCACGCTGGCTGCGGTCGCCCCGGTTGCCGCCACGCCAGCTGCCGCGCCGCGGGTACCGGAGCCGCAGGAGCCCGATGCGGCACTACGCGAGATCTACGCCCGCGAGACTGCCAGTCACGTCAGCATCGTGCGTGCGTGGATGGCGCGCGGGCGGCGCGTCGGTGGGCCGCACGTACTGCCGGAAGAGGTCTATCGCGCCTGCCACACGCTGGTCGGCAGCTCGACCATGGCGGAGGCGCGTCACGGCATACGCCTGGCCGATCCGATGAACCACTGGTTGCGCAAGTCGTTCGACAGCGGCGTCGGCCTGGACGATTCCGATCTGCTGTTGCTCGGCGACTGCATGGTGGCGATGGAAGCGGTTGCCGGCCATCTCGATGAAGGCACCGGCTTCTTCGTGCTGCACGACACCCTGCGCGGTCGCATCGCGCGCGCCGAACTCGATCTGGACCGCCGCATCGCCGAGGCGAGCGAATTTGCCGGACGCAGCAGCATCAGCCTGCTGGTCCCCGAGATGCTGTCCGATCCGCCGCCATCGATACCGCCGGCGCCGGTGCAGGCAGCGCCGCCGGCAACAGTGCGGCCCGCACCGCCGCCCAAGCCGCAGGCGCCGGTCGCGCCGTTGAGCGATATGGACCATGCGGATTTCGATCCGGAGATCGCGGCGATTTTCAGCGAAGAGGCGGTCGAGCTGCTCGAGGCCGCGGAAACCGCGCTGGCCGACTGGAATGCGGCACCCGATGATAGCGATCACGTCGCGGCGCTGCGCCGGCCGCTGCATACGCTCAAGGGCGGTGCGCGCATGGCCGGTATCGACGCCATGGGTGAGCTGGCACATGAACTGGAAAGCCTGATCGGCCGCATTGAGATCGGTCTCGCCAGCGCCGATGAGGCGGCGCGCGGCGTGGCGCAGGAAGCGCTCGACGAGCTGGCGCGCATGCGGGAGGCCACGGCCTCGGGCCGACCCGCGGCCAGCGTCCCGGGCCTGATCGCACGCATTCAGTCGGTCGCCGCGGGTGAGGCGCTCGCGCCGCCGGCAGCGCCAATGCCGCCGGAACAGCCCGCGCCAGTTGCGGTTGCATCAGAGGTACCGCTGGAGCAGTTTTTACCTGCCGAAGAGGCGGCGCCGATAGCGGAAGTGGCGGAAGCTGCGGAAGTTTCGCAACTGGTGCCTGAGTCAGCCGCGCCGTCGCTCGAGGCCATCGCCGCTGCGCTGGATGCGACATCCGCGCCGTCGCAGCCGAGCGCTGAGTGGCCAGATCCCGAGTGGCCGTCCACGTCGCTGGTCGAGTTTCCCCAGACCGCCAGTACTACCGAGATCCAGATCGCATTTCCGATCAGCCCGGATGTGTTCGGCACCGCGCCCTCGCTGTTGTCCGAACCCTCGCTGCTGTCCGAACCCGAGCCCGAGCTCGAGCCCGCGGCACCGCCGCCGTCGCAGGAGCCGATGGCGGCGCCGGAGCTGGCGGAGCAGACGCTGGTACTGCCAATGAGCAGCTTCGGTTCCGGCGGCGCGATCAGCGAACCGCCGGCCGCCGCCCCGCCTGCGCCCCCGGCGCCGCTGCCGCCCGGACGCGAACCGGTGGTCGCGGCCGATCGCGTCGACATGGCACGCGTCAGTTCCGAACTGCTCGACCAGATGCTCAACAATGCCGGCGAGGTGAGCATTTCGCGCGCCCGGCTGGAGCAGCAGCTCGGCTCGATCGAATTCAACCTGGGCGAACTGTCGCGCACCGTCACCCGGCTCAAAGAGCAGCTGCGCAAGCTCGAAATGGAGACCGAGGCGCAGATTCTGCACCGGCACGAGAACGAGGCCGGGCACCGCCAGGAATTCGATCCGCTGGAACTGGACCGCTATTCGTCGATCCAGCAGTTCTCGCGCGCACTGGCGGAATCGGCCAACGACGTCGCCAGCATCCAGGGACTGCTCGAGAGCCTGATCGCGGAAGCGCAGAATCTCCTGCAGCAGCAATCGCGCACCGTCACCGAGCTGCAGAACGGGCTGATGCGCACCCGCATGGTGTCGGTGCAACGGCACGTGCAACGCCTGGCGCGCATCGTGCGCCAGGCCGCCAGCGATACCGGTAAGCGTGCCGAGCTGATCGTCGAAGGCGCCTCCGGCGAACTCGACCGGCAGGTGCTGGAGCGCATGCTGCCACCGTTCGAGCACATGCTGCGCAATGCCGTGGTCCACGGCATCGAGTCACCCGAGCAGCGGCTCGCCGCCGGCAAGGATGAGACCGGGCATATTTACCTGAGCCTGAAGCGCGAAGGTTCGGAAGTCATCGTCGAAGTCAGAGACGATGGCGCGGGAATGAACCTGCCGGCCATCCGGGCCAAGGGGATCGAGCTGGGGCTGATCCGCGCCGATCAGGCGCTGTCGGACGAGGACGTGATGCAGCTGGTGCTCGAGCCGGGCTTCTCGACCGCGAACTCGGTAACGCAGCAGGCCGGCCGCGGCGTCGGTATGGACGTGGTCGCGGTCGAGGTCAAGAAGCTCGGCGGCGCGCTGCACATGGAGAGCCAGCCCGGCCGCGGCACGCACTTTACGATCCGCTTGCCGTTCACGCTCGCGATCAGTCATGCGCTGGTGGTGCGTACCGGCGATGAGTACTACGCGCTGCCGTTGCCCACCGTGGAAGGCGTGGTACGGCTGACGCGCGACGAGGTGATGACGCACCTGCGCGCCGACAGCGCCAGCTTCAACCACGGCGGCCAGAAATACCGCCTGCAGCCCCTGCCGCTGTACGTGGGCATCGAAGTCTCGCCGCTGCCGGAAGGCGACGTGACCATTCCGGTGGTGCTGGTGCGCGCCGGCGAGCATTCCACTGGCCTCGTGGCCGACGAGCTCATCGGCAGCCGCGAGATCGTGGTCAAGCCGGTCGGCCCGCAGATCTCCGGCATACGCGGCATCTCCGGGGCAACGGTGCTCGGTGACGGCCGCATCGTGATCATTCTCGACATCGGTGCGCTGGTGCGTGCCGAGTGGCGCGGCCGTGCCGCGCCGACCGTCACCCGTGACCGCACCGACCGGCGCACCTTCGCGCTGGTGGTGGACGACTCGATCACCGTGCGGCGCGTGACGCAGCGCCTGCTGGAGCGTAACGGCATGCGCGTGATGACGGCGCGCGACGGCATGGATGCGGTGGCGCTGCTGGCCGAGCACGTGCCGGACGTGATCCTGCTCGACATCGAGATGCCGCGCATGGATGGCTATGAGGTGGCCGCGCACGTGCGCAGCGATCCGCGCCTGCGCGACGTGCCGATCATCATGATCACCTCGCGCGTGGGCGAGAAGCATCGCGCGCGCGCGATCGAACTCGGTGTCAACGACTATCTCGGCAAGCCCTATCAGGAGAGCCAGTTGATCGATGCGATCACGCCTTTGGTGGCGCAGCGCCGTGCACGCTCCCGTGCCTCAGGCGCCGGCCGATGACCGAGCGCATCGCCGAGGTCTACAGCCTGCTGATCCCGCTCGCGGATGCGAGACTCCTGGTACCGCGGGCCTGCGTGGCCGAAGTGATCGGATATCAGGCGCCATCGCCGCTGGACAGTGCGCCGCCCTGGTACCTCGGGATGGTGAACTGGAATGCACGCTCGCTGCCGCTGGTGTCGTTCGAAGGCGCATGCGGCATGGTGATCCCGCTGACCAACAATCGATCGCGCATCGTGGTGTTCCATGCGCTTGGCGGCCGGGCCGAGTCGGGTTACATCGCCATCGTGTCGCAGGGTTTCCCGCAGCTGGTGCGCGTGAGCAACGATGTCGTGCGGCCGGACAATTCGCGCAGCTTCCCCGAGCGCATGCCGGTGCTGTGCCAGGTACGCATGCTCAACGAGACGCCGCTGGTGCCGGATCTGGACCGGCTTGAGGCCATGATTGCGGATGAGACGGCGGTCATGCCGGAACGCGACGCCGGCTGAAGTCACAGGCCTGGACGCAAGCTCGGCGCATCATGGTGCCTTCAATGTCTGCCGCCATGCCTTATAGCTCGCATCCGACTCCACGTTGTGAATGCATGCCTCCCGGTTCGGAACGTCGTGGTATTCGCCCTGATACGTCGCGTGGAAGCGGCTGAGCCACTGGATGGTACGCTGGGTGTCGTGGCGGCAGGCATAAAACGCGGCGATCGCACCAGGATCTGTGTCGGCGTATTTCAGCTCATACGCAGCGATGGCGCGGTCAGCGTCGCTGTTGCGTCCCGCCGCCTCGAGCGCAAACAGCAGAGCGCCATCGCGCCATTGAGCATCCGGCTCCTGTTCCGCCTCAGCCACCGCTTCCGCTGCCTTGTGTGTTGATAGCAATGCGTTTGCGAGCAGTGCGTGCAGGCCCGCGGTCGCCGGGCCAAGTTCCACCGCCTTGCGATACGCCGCCTCGGCTGCGGCGAAATCGCCCGCCGCTTGCGCCACGTCGCCCAAGACTGCGAAGTTCCACTGATTGAGTGGATCCAGGGACGCCGCGCGCTGCGAGAGCTGCAATGCCTGATCCAGTCGGCCACTTCCCAGCGCCAGCCAGGCATACGAGCGCAGCGCGTCTGAACTGCGGGGCTGCAGTACCAGTGCCCGCCTGAATTCGCCCTCCGCCGCCAACGAGTTGTTGTCGCAGTACTGGAGCACAATCGCTTTGGCTCGGTGCGACTGAACCAATGTCGAGTCAAGCTCGAGCGCGCGCTCGGCAGCAGCGCGCGCATCGGCGCAGGCTGCCGGCGTCGGAACGGCTCCCGTGGCGTTCAGACCAGGCGCACGCGCGGCATCGAACTTCCAGACCGTCACCAGCGCGAGCCATCCCCAGGCGGCGGCGAAGTGCGGATCCAGAGCCAACGCTGAGCGCAATTGCTTAGCGGCTGCATCGTAATCGGCCGACAAGTTACTCACCGAGTTCGAATGCGCCCGAAAATACAGGGTGTAGGCCTCAACACTGGTGGTCGGTGCGGCTTCCGGTACGTAGTGGTTGAGGATCGACACTTTGAGCACCTGTACCACGGCGCCGGCGATCTCATTCTGGATCTTGAATACATCGGTCAACGGCCGCTCGAATGTCTCCGACCAGACCTGGTAGCCATTGTCGGCTCGTACCAGCCGCGCGGTAATCGACACCGTATTGCCCGACTTGCGGATCGTGCCCTCGAGCAAGTGTGCGACGCCCAGCGCCTTGGCAATCTCCGGCACGGTCGCCTGCTTTCCTTTGAAATAGAAGGACGAGGTACTTGCCGCGACGTGCAGTCCCGGCACCTTCGCCAGTCGGTCTATGAGTAGCACTGACAGGCCGTCAGCGAACTCCGCCTGATCCTTGCTGTCGCTCACGTCGACGAACGGCAGCACCGCGACCGACGCTTCGCCCACGCCGACCGTCGCCGCGCCGCTGTTGGCGCCTGCGGCCGTGGGCGGTGTCGAGGGCCACAGCTTGGGCACGATGGGATATGCGATCGCCAATGCCGCAGCCAGGACCGGCAGCACCCACAGCCACGCTCGCGAGTGAGTCGTCGCGGGCATGGGTGCTGGCGCGTCCGGGGCCGCGCTCGGCGCGTCATTCCAGGCGCTCACCGTAGCCACCAGGCGGTAGCCACGCCGCATTACATTGGCGATATAGGTCGGCTCTTTCGAGGTATCGCCCAGTGCTCGCCGCAAAGCGGCCACTGCCTGATAGACGGAGTCGGGTGTGACCACCACATCTTTCCAGACTGCATCCAGCAGCTGATCGACGCTAACGACCTGGCCGGCGTGGTCGGCAAGGCACAACAGCACGCGCATGGCGCGCGGTTCGAGTTTGACGGCGGCTCCGTCGCGCGAAATCTCATCGAGCGCGGGGTCGACGCGCCAGGCGCCGATTCGAAGCAGCTTGTTGTCCGCGACCGCCATCGGCTCCTATAGAACCCCCAAGTTACTGAACAATATAGCATCCGGATGATCTCGCCAGGCGTCTTCAGTGCGCCTTTGACGCATCCTCAACCGGTATTCAACGCCTCCTCGGGACTCGGCACGGCCGCCGCGTGCAGCGTGCCCTCGTTAATTCCCAATCGCGTCCACAACCTAAAGGAGATCATCTTATGAAAACTGCTACGCGGCTCATTCGCTCTACTGCGCTTCTTGCCCTATGCGTCATCGGTTCCGCGGACGCCCTGGCGGGCTCGCAGGTCGACGCCTCCGTCACGCGCAGCGCAAAGGTGTCGATCGCGGGGCTGGATCTGTCCACGCCCCAGGGAGCGCTCGCCGCCCGCGAGCGGATTCGTCAAACAGCACGCAAGCTTTGCGCCCAGCTCGCGGATGAGCTCGATCTATCGCACCAGGCGAACTATGTTGCCTGCGTCGACGCAAGCGTGGCCATGGCGATGCAACAAGTCGCACCGCACTCGATCGTTGCGGGCGCAACGGCGCCGTCGGCGCCGAAACCTCGCCCGTAGATTGTCGATTGACGGTCGCGACGATGCCACGCGCGCCGCTGGCGCGCGCGTGGCTGCGCGCTCGCCGGCCCCGAGCGCTGTCGGTAGCAAGGCCGCACGCGTCAGGCGGGTGCCACCGATATCGCCGAGACGTCAATACCGCAATTGGAGCCGCCGGGGTGTGGCGGAAACAATTTGTATCAACGGGTTATCGCTGTCGCGCTCTATAATTGAATTGTCTGCCTTATCCGTTGTCTGTGCTGAGACGGGAGACAAGGCGACCCCAAAGCGGCAGCTGCCGCGATAAAGCTGAAACCAGTTCCGTAATGTATGGGTATTGCGGTAACAGGCTCAGCGAGGGCGAGACGACCATGAGCACCGACGGTTTATCACTGGCCACTGGCTGCGCACCTTGAATAACACAAGGCTCGCTGGAGCCGTGCCTATGGCTGCGGGCGATCAGGCCGGTGGATAGTGTCCGTCTGGTGCGCGTGTCAGGAACGGCCCTTGGGTTGGCTGTGGCGCTGCTGCTGTCGAGTTGCGCCGTCGGGCCGAACTTCAAGCCGCCACCGGCACCGGCAACCGACGGCTATACCGCCGAAGCCGTGCCCGCCCAAACCGAGGCCACTGCTACCGGCGGTGGCGAGGCTCAGCAGTTTCAGCTCGGTCGCGATCTTCCGGGCCAATGGTGGACGCTGTTCGCCTCGACCCGGCTCAATGCGCTGATCGCGGAGGCCATGGCGAACTATCCCGACATCGCCGCCCAGCAGGCGGCGCTCCTCGCGGCCAGGGAGAACGTGCGTGCCCAGGAGGGCGTGTTTTATCCGCAACTCCAGGGCGACGGCGACGCCGCCCGCGAAAAGGTCAGCGGTGCGACGATCGGGCCGGGCTTTCCGGGATTCATCACCAGCGTTTATCAGGCCAATGTCGACGTTTCGTACACCTTCGACCTGTTCGGCGGCGAGCGGCGCGCACTCGAAGGGCTGCAGGCGCAAGTGGCGGCGCAAAACTTCAAGCTCCAGGCGAGCTATCTCACGTTGACCACGAACGTTGCTTCGACCGCGATCCAGCTGGCTTCGGTGCGCGATCAGATCGCGGCCACGCGTGAAATCATCACGCTCGAGGAAAAACAGCTCACCGTCATTCAGCGCCAGTTCGAACTGGGCAGCCAGACGCGCGCCGACGTGCTACAGCAGCAATCAAACCTGGCCTCGGTGCGCGCCACTCTGCCGCCGCTGCAACAGCAGCTGGCGGCGGCCGAACACCAACTGGCAGTGCTGACCGGCCATTTCCCGCGCGATGCGGCGCGCGCCGAATTCAGCCTGTCCGATCTGACGCTGCCGCAAGATCTGCCGGTCAGCCTTCCTTCCTCGCTGGTGGCCCAACGCCCGGACATCAAGGCGCAGGAGGCGATGATGCGCCAGGCGAGCGCCGCGATCGGCGTCGCCACTGCGAATATGCTGCCCCAGCTGACCTTATCCGGCGCCTACGGCGGCGAATCCCTGACCTTCGCGAGCCTGCTCACGCCCGGCTCCAACACCTGGAGCATCGCCGCGGGAATAACCCAGCCGCTGTTTCAGGGCGGCACGCTGCGGGCCAAGCGGCGTGCGGCGATCGACACTTATGAGGAATCCAGCGCGCAGTACCGGCTGACCGTGCTGCAGGCGTTCCAGAACGTCGCCGATACGCTCACGGCGCTCGACAACGATGCGCAGGCGCTCAAGGCTGAGAACGATGCCCTCAACGCGGCCAAGGCCAGCCTCGACTTCATCCAGAGGCAGTATGACGACGGCGCCGCCAACTATGTGTCACTGCTGACGGCGGAGCAGACCTACCAGCAGGCACGCCTTGCCAGCGTTCGCGCCGTGGCGAGCCGCTACACCGATACGGTCACGCTATTCCAGGCGCTGGGCGGCGGTTGGTGGAACCGCACCGATGCGGGTGCGCAATCCCCGCAAGCACAGAAATAAGGACGATCCGCTCTCATGGATTCCAAGACCGAGCTTCTCGACCAGTTACGGATTGACCGCACCCAGTCTCCTCAACAGCAGGGACCAGGCATCCGATGGCGATGGGTGATCATCGGCATCCTGGTCGTGCTGGTCGGCGCAGCCGGCGTCTGGGCTTTCCGGCTGTCCAACGACGGCATTCCCGTGCATACGGCGCTCGCCAAGGCAGTCGCGGGCAACGCCGGCGGTGTCTCGAGCGGCGGATCGCTGCTGGATGCTTCAGGCTACGTCGTGGCGCTGCGTCAGGCGACCGTCTCGGCCAAGGCGATCTACAAGGTCAATGAGGTATTGGTCCAGGAGGGTCAGGCGGTCAAGGAAGGCCAGGTGATCGCGAGACTGGACGACACCAACGCTCGCGCTGCGCTGGAGCAATCCAAGGCACAGGTGCAGCAGCTCGAGGCCGCGCTATCGGCAGCCAAACTGGCTGATGATGACGCGCGGCCGACGTACCTGCGTAATCAGAAGCAACTGGGCGAGGGTTTGATCAGCCCCGAGGCCGCTGAGGCCTCGAAATCCGCCTACGACGCGGCGCATACCGCAGTGCTGGTGGCAGAAGGGAACCTGGCGGTCGCCAAAGCGGCCGTGGAAGTCAACCAGCGCTACGAGGACGACACGGTCATCAAGGCGCCGTTCGATGGCGTGGTGACCGTGAAGAACGCGCAGCCGGGCGAGATTGTGTCACCGCAGTTCTCGGGCGGCGGCGGCATCGCCAAGATCGTCGACATGGATTCGCTCGAGGTCGATGTGGATGTGAGTGAGAATTTCATTCATCGCGTGCATTCACAGCAGCCGGCTACCATCACGCTCAACGCCTATCCCGACTGGCAGATACCAGCTGAAGTTATTGCGGTCATTCCCACCGCCGACCGCTCGAAAGCCACGGTAAAGGTTCGTATCGGCTTCAAGCAGAAGGATGCGCGCATCGTGCCCGAAATGGGCGCCCGCGTGGCGTTCCTGGATGATGCACACGAGTCTCGTGAAAATTCCCGGGCAGCGCCTCCCGGCGTCATTGTTCCCGCCGAGGCGGTCCAGGCCAACGGCGATTCCGGCATCGTGTTCGTGATCAACGGCAATACGGCGGAACAGCGCACCGTCCGGCTCGGTACGCGCAACGCGGACGACCAGACCATCCTGGCGGGCCTGCAGGCTGGTGCGCTGGTGGCGACCGGAGATCTGAGCAAGTTGTCCGATCGAGCGAAAGTGCGCATCGTTCAATAGCAACCAGTCCCGCTTAAGGCAGTACTCATGGCATCGGTAGTCTCGTTCCAGGACGTCTCCAAGCACTACACGCGGGGCAAGCAGAATGTCGCCGTACTGGACCACTTCAACCTGGAGATCGGGGAGGGGGAATTTGTCGCGATCATGGGCCCATCGGGCTCTGGCAAAACCACGCTGTTGAACCTGATCGGCGGACTGGATCGACCGAGCAGCGGGCAAGTCACCGTCGCGGGCGAGCGACTCGACCAGTTGTCGGGCTCCGGTCTTTCGAAGTGGCGCGCGCGTCACGTCGGATTCATCTTTCAGTTCTACAACCTGCTGCCGACACTATCGGGGGAGCGCAATGTAGAGTTGCCGCTGCTCCTGACGTCGCTGTCGCGCGCTGAGCGCAGGAGTAAGGTGGCCGCCGCCCTGCAACTGGTCGGGCTCGCCGATCGCGCCAAGCACAAACCGGGCGAGCTTTCCGGGGGTCAACAACAACGCATCGCCATCGCGCGGGCATTGATCGCGGATCCGACTATCCTGATTTGCGACGAGCCGACCGGCGACCTGGATCGCCATACCGCGGAGGAGATCCTGGGGTTGCTGCAGACGCTGAATCGCCAGTACGGCAAGACCATCATCATGGTTACCCACGATCCCAAGGCCGCAAGCTACGCCTCGCGCCAGCTACAGGTCGATAAAGGACAGTTGGTCGATGCTGCCGCGAAGGCCGTGGCGTGAAATACCTGCCGCTGCTCTGGTCCGGAATCTGGCGCAAGCCCGGGCGCACCGCTCTGGTCCTGCTGCAGGTCGCGGTGGCCTTCGCGCTGTTCGGTGTCCTGCAGGGGATGAAGACCGGCGTGGATCGGGCGGTTGCCAAGACTCGCGCCGACCTGCTGCTCGTTACTCCCGCCGATTTCGGCGGCACGCCGCTACCAATTTCCTACCTCGATCGACTGCGATCGATCCCCGGCATGCAAAGCGTGGACTTTGCCGACGGCTTCCTCGGGACCTATCAGAAGCCGACTCAGCCGGTATACGTGCTGGCAATCCGGCCGAGCGAACTGTGGGTGACGCTGGTGCCGGAAATGTTCCAGGTAGCACCGAAGGACCTCGAGGCCCTCAAGAACACCCGCGACGGCGCGCTGATCACCGCGGATATCGGCAAAAAATACGGCTGGCACGTCGGGGACCGGATCCCCCTGACCTCGACCACGCTGCAGAGCGACGGGTCGGGAACGTGGAGCTTCCAGATCGTAGGCACGTTCACGGATCATGAGCCTGGCGAAGCAGGTTTCATCGTGGGCAACTACGACTATCTGGATCAAGCGCGGGTGCTCAACAAGGGTACGGTGCGAAACTTCTACGCGATAATCGCGGATCCCAAGCGTGCAGCGGAGATGTCCGACACCATCGATCGGGCGTTCGGCAATTCCTCCAATGAGACCAAGACAGGCTCGCTGCGGGAGATTGCACAACAGCAGATGCGCGCGATTGGCGACCTGAACTTCCTCATCCGCTCAGTCGTGGGCGCGGTGCTGGTGGCGCTGCTGTTCTCCATCACCACGATGATGATGCAGACGATTCGCGAGCGGACGCCGGAGTTCGCAGTGCTTAAGACCCTGGGGTTCGGTGATCGCCCAATTTTTCTCCTGGTCGTCGGCGAATGTCTGCTCATATGCATACTCGCGGCGCTCGTCGGACTTGCTCTGGCGACAGGGGTATTCCCATACGCCGGTAAGTTCGTACCCGGCCTTTCCATGCCGCTGAGCGTGGTCGGATTCGGCCTTGTAGGAGCAGTGCTCGTGGCGCTGATCACCGCGGTGCCGCCGGCCTTGCGGGCCGCCAGGCTGCAAGTGGTTGATGCGCTTGCCGGCCGCTAGGAAATGACATGAAACTCGCAAGACAGTTCTGGGCTCTGCTGCGGATGAATCTTGAAGCCATACCTGCGCGCCTCGGATTGGTGTGCACCATCGTCATCGGCGTGACGTGTGCGGTCGCGGTGCTGGTGTCGATGCTGGCCATGGGCGCCGGAGCCCGACAGGAAGCGATGGGCAATGTGAGCCCCAACCGCGCCACTCTGACCAGTGTCGATGCCCCGTCACCCCTGCAGAGCAGCGTCGCGCAAGACGCGGCGCCGCTGATTCGCGATCTGCCGGGCATACGACGCGACGCCCAGGGCAAGCCGATCGTCGTCTTTCAGGCTACCGTGTTCGTGCAGGCACGCAGCAAGATCAACGGCGCTCAGACCGGTTTTCCGTTGATCGGGATGACCCCCGGGTTCACCGATTACCAGCCGGAATTGCACATCACCGCAGGGCGCATGTACACCCCCGGCCTGCGTGAGCTGATCGCGAGCAACAAGTGCGTGCGGCAGTACACGGATTTCGGGGTCGGCGCGCACCGGCACATGCGCGGTGGCGACTGGGTGGTCGTCGGGAACTTCGATCTCGCGAGTACCGTCTGTCTGGTGTTCGCGGATGGCGACACGATTCTGTCGGCTTTCGGCCGCAACACCTATAACCAGGCGAACGTGATGCTGCAGTCACCTGGGGCGTTTGCGGACCTGGCGAACGCCCTCAAGGCAAACCCGTCGCTGCACCTTAAAGTGCAGCATGAGGCGGAGATCTTTGCGCAGAACATGCAGCAGCTCAACGGCATCCTGAACTTCGTGAGCTATTTCGTGGGTGCGATCATGGCGCTGGCCGCGACCATAGGCGCGGCCAACTCTCTGTACGCCATTGTCGACGGCCGCCGGCGCGAGTTGGCGATCCTGCGGGCGGTCGGATTCAACAGCCTGCCGATCGTGGCTTCAGTGGTGTCGGAATCCATTCTTCTGGCGCTGCCCGGCGCCCTGATCGGCGCGCTGGTGGCTTGGCTGCTGTTCAACGGGCTGCTCGCGAGCCCCCTTGGAGCGAGCTTTCACATGGCGGTGACGCCCTCGCTGGCTCTGCTGGGTCTCGGCTGGGCGCTTGGCATAGGCCTCATCGGCGGGCTGCTGCCGGCGCTGCGAGCTGCCCGGGTGCCGGTCACGGATGCGATGCGCGCGACCTGAGCGAGCGACGTCGCGCCCGTGTGCGACGTCTACGCTTTCGGCTGCGGTACGATGCGCAGATACGGCTTCGGTGCCTTCCAGCCTTGCGGATACTGTTTCTTGGCGTCATCGTCGCTGACCGAGCCGGCGATGATCACGTCCTCGCCGCGCTTCCAGTTCACGGGCGTTGCGACCTTATGTTTGGCCGTGAGCTGCAACGAGTCAATCACGCGCAGTACCTCGTCGAAGTTGCGGCCGGTGGTCATCGGATAGACCAGGATGAGTTTGATTTTCTTATCCGGGCCGATCACGAACACATTGCGCACGGTCTGATTGTCGGCCGCGGTGCGCTTGGCCGGATCGCCGGACGCGGCGGCGGGAAGCATGCCGTAGAGCTTGGACACGTTGAAATCCGTGTCGCCGATCATCGGATAGTTCGGAGCAACCCCCTGCGTTTCCTTGATGTCGTTTGCCCAGCCCGCGTGCCGGTCGACCGGGTCGACCGACAGGCCGATGATCTTGACCCCGCGCTTGTCGAATTCAGGCTTGATCTTGGCCATGTAGCCGAGTTCGGTGGTGCAAACCGGTGTGAAATCCTTCGGATGCGAAAATAACACCGCCCAGTTGTTGCCTATCCAATCGTGGAAGCGAATCTTGCCTTCGGTGGTGTCCGCTTCGAAATCCGGGGCTGTATCGTTGAGCGACAGAGTCATTGCATTTCTCCAGGACTTAGTACTTCCGCCATTGCCCCGGGGCGACAGCATAGATCGGAATGTGGGCCAAAAAAATAGTCGAAGCGACAAGGGGCGTCAATTACTATCGGTCGCGGCGGCCCCTTCACTCAGGTAACGGTCCTGCTAGCATTGCGCCATGACCCCGCACGATCACGATCACGACCACGGCGGCCAAAGCGAGCCTGCCGAGACAGATTTGCGGGTTCGGGCGCTGCGGTCGGTCCTGGAACAGAAGGGCTACATCGATCCCTCTGCGATCGACGCCTTGATCGATACGTATCAGAACAAGATCGGACCGCGTAACGGCGCAAGTGTCGTCGCTAAAGCCTGGGTCGATCCGGCCTTTCGCGATTGGCTGCTTCGGGATGCCACTGCTGCGATCGCTTCGCTGGGTTTTCATGGCCGGCAAGGCGAGTACATGATCGCGTTGGAGAACACGGAGGCGGTCCACAACGTGGTGGTCTGCACGCTCTGCAGCTGTTACCCGTGGCCGGTGCTCGGGCTGCCGCCGGTTTGGTACAAGAGCGCACCCTACCGCTCGCGCGTGGTCAGGGATCCGCGCGGCGTGCTGCGTGAGTTTGGCGTTACGCTACCCGACTCCACGCAGATTCGCGTCTGGGACTCAACCGCCGAGGTGCGCTATCTGGTTATTCCCCGGCGTCCCCTCGACACCGACAGCCTGGACCAAGCCCAACTGTCGATGCTGGTTACGCGAGACTCGATGATCGGAACGGGCTTGGCCAGGAAGCCGGACGCGAAGTCATGAGTTACCAGTCCAATGCCGATCTCGGCGGCGGAGACGGTTATGGCCGCGTCGTTCCGGAACCCGAAGCAGCTTCATTTCATACTTCGTGGGAAGCGCAGGTTCTCGCCCTGGCCGTAGCGATGGGCTATACCGGTGCCTGGAACCTGGACATGTTTCGAAGCGCGCGTGAGACGCTGCCGGATTATTCGACGCTGAGCTACTACGAGATCTGGTGCAAGGGGCTCCTGAGACTGATGATCGACCGTGGCTTGATCAGCGATCAAGAGCTTGCATCCGGTCATGCGCTGACGCCCGCTCGGTCGCTGACACGCTTCCTCAAGGCGGCCGATGTGGCGGCAGTACTGGCCAAGGGTTCGCCGACGGTTCGCCCGGCGACGGCACCGGCTCTCTTCACGGTCGGAGATCGAGTTCGCACGGTGCCGACACCGGCGCTGCACCATACGCGATTGCCGGGCTATGCTCGAGGAAAACGGGGCGTCGTCGAGCGCGTACATGGCGTCCATGTTTTCCCGGATGCCAATTCGCAGGGGCTCGGCGAACAGCCACAATGGCTTTATACGGTGGTGTTTGACGGCAGCGAATTGTGGGGCGATACGGGCTATGAGGGGCTGCGTGTCTCCATCGACGCCTGGGAACCCTACCTGCAGCGGCTCCAATGAGTGCTGATTCTGTGACGGCGGGTTGCAACTTGAGCGCGACGGGCTAGTCCAACCGTCAACGCCAGTCGGGTGTCCTGCGTTCTGTCAGGCTTCGCATGAACCTTCGCCGCTACAACGAGATCCTGTTTGCAGTGGTCATCACCGCTGCCGCGGTCGTGTTCGTCGTGCACCTGCTGCGCTTCGGACTGCACGGCCATCATCATGACGAGCGCGCGGGCGCGACGGGTGCGCCGTCGTCACCGTCCAGCAGCGTCGCTCCGGCAGGCACCGAACGTTCGCTGGCGCTGTGTCTGCCATCGTTCGCGCCCGGAAGCGACTGGCAGTATTTCCCGGTCGCCGCGGTAGGCGGAGCGCCGGCCACGGCGGCGCCAAGCACACCCTGGACCACGGATGTAAGTCAGGCCTGCCATCTGGCTGAGGGCAGTTTCCAGGGCGTTTTCGACGTCGTGATCCGCAACGGCTCGACCAACGAACAGCGATTGCTGCTGGGGCATCCCGGCCAGATACTGGATATGACGCTGCCGGATCCCGCCTGTGGATCGAGTGTCGGCCAGGTTCCCTGCAATACCATTTTCTGGCTGCTACGCGAGCGGGGCAGCAATCAGGACGGCGTGGTCGATGCGCGCGAGGCGACGATTCTGTATGCGTCCGACCTGGCAGCCCGTTCCCTGTCGCGCCTGTCACCGCCGGATACCAGCGTGCTCGACTGGGTCTGGAACGCGCGCTCGGGGGAGGTTCTGTTGCAGGTGCAGCTCGCCACTGGCGGCACCAAGGTGGTAAATGCACGTCTGCAGCCGACCGCACCTGGCAGCGAGGTAGTGGTGCCGCGGGTGCTGGATCAGCTGCAGCGGATACTGCATCCGGAGAGCGCGCCGGCCCAGGAGATTCAGGGGCAACCGTTGTTCGTCCCGGCGCCCCCGACGAATCCAGCGGGGGCGTCGACGTCGTCAGGCGGGTCCTAGAGGATCTCTAACCAGCGGCGTCTTTAGCTGGCCAGAGCGAAGCCCCACGCGATCACGATCGATGCCAGCGCCGCCAGGCCCGACAGCCATTGCGGCACGCGCGCGAGCATGTCACGCGCCCGGGGTTGCGCCGCCAGGGCGCCCAGCAGGCAGCCGACGGCGAACCCCACGGCGTGCGCGACGATGTCGATCTGCGTCGGCGCGGCGGAATCTTCGCCGCCGCCGCCGGAGCCAAACCATCCCAGCAGCACCAGGCCGGCAACCAGCGGCGCCCAGCGCACCGCCCAGCGCTGCTTATAAGAAGAGCGCAGGCGCCAGGAATGCGCCGCCAATAAACCCAGGGCGGTGAACACCGCGGTCGAGGCGCCCACCGACAGGTGGCTCGGCGGCCCAAGCAACGCTTCGATCAGGTTGGCGCATGCGGCACCGGTCACGATCAGCAGCCAGGCGCTGCCGCTGCCGATCTGCGCGGCCGCGAGATAACAGAACCAGACGCCGGCCGCGACATTGGCGGCCAGATGCGCGCCGTCCAGGTGCAGCGTCAACGCGGTCCAGGCACGCCACCATTGGCCGGCCCGCACGCGCCCGCCGTCGAGGGCGCCGATATCGAATGCATCCAGGCGCCACAGGCCGTTCGAGACCGCCAGCGCGATCGTCGCCAGCGTCACCACATAGACGATGCAACCCACCCAGGCATAGGGATGCACTGGTGGTGGTGGCGGCGGCGGCGGAGCGGGTCGACGTTCAAGTTCGTACTGCGCCAGGTGAGCCTGGGCGCGCACCGCATCGGCCACATCGACCTCGAGCACGAACTGCAGGCCATCGAATTGGATGGTGCCGGCGATGCCGACGGCGGCCAGGACGAAGGCGCGCTCGTCGCACGCCGGGCGGCGATAAGAGCGGAACACCTCGATGGCGCTGGCCGACATCCCGCTAGCATGCCTCAAACCACGAATCGTTGATCGCGGCGGCAAGGCGTAGCATGCTTCGTGGGTAGTAATCAGGCGCACAGTGCGGCAGGGAGGAGCGATGCGCTCACACAAATCAGCCAAGACAGGACCGCGGCGCATTCCCCTGACAATTACGCTGAATCCCGAGAACTATGCGTTCATCGAATCCTGCGTGTCTCTCAAGGAGTTTGATTCCGTAGACAAATTCTTCGATGCCGCGCTTGCGTTCTACAGCAGGCATTTACTCGCGCTGCAGGCCTACGCGGAGCAGCAAAGCCACAAAGGCTACTCGCGCTCGGAAATCCTGGCATCCATCGAGTGCGAAACCCTCGTGACCAGAACCGTCGCGCCGCGCCAGCAGCGGCGGCGGTGATGCGTACCAGGCCCATGCGCCTGGTGGGACCTTCAGCTCAGAAAATCACCCGCGACCGCCTGTATCGCTGCCAGCGCCGCCAGCGGCGCGGTCTCGGCGCGTAACATCCGCGGCCCCAGGCGGCAGAACGTGAAACCCTGCTGTTGTGCGAGCGATAGCTCCTCATCGCTAAAGCCGCCTTCGGGGCCTATCGCCAGTGCGATGCGCGACGCCTGGCGCGCCGCCGCGATGAGCGTCTGGTCGGCGTCGGGGGCGAGCAGCAGGCGCACACTCGTGGCATCGACCTCCCCACAGGCGCTCGCCAGGTCGGCCGCGTAGCTGATCGTCGGCACGCGGTTGCGCCCGCACTGCTCGCAGGCGCTGATCGCCACCGCGCGCCAATGCTCGCAGCGGCGCGCCAGGCCGGCGCCATCCAGCCGCACCACACTGCGATCCCCGCCCATCGCGACGATCGCCGCGACGCCCAGCTCGGTCGCCTTCTGCACGACGAAATCCATGCGCTCGCCGCGCGCCAGCGCCTGCAGCAGCGTCACGGGCAGTGGCGATTCGCGCTCGATGGCGCGATGCAGCTCGATCCGGATCTGCACCCCGCGCCGGTCGATCTGCAAAATGGTGGCGTCATATTCGCCGCCACGACCATCGAACAGCGTGAGCAGCTGTCCTGCGCGTGCGCGCAGTACGCGCGCCACATGCGTGGCTACCTCCTGCGGCAACTGCCGGGTGTCGCCAGCGGCGAGCGGCCCCGGCACGTAGCAGCGCGTCAGGCGCATGCGCGGTCGATGCCTTCGATCGCGACCTCGACCATCAGATCGATCTCGGCGGGCGTGATGACATACGGCGGCATGAAATACACCACATTGCCGATCGGACGCAGCAGCACGCCGCGCTCGAGCGCGTGCCGATGCAGGATCAGGCCGCGGCGCTCGTGCCACGGGAACGGTTCGCGGCTCGCCTGGTCGCGCACGAATTCGATCGCCGCGATCATGCCGGTCTGGCGTACGTCGGCCACGTGCGGGTGCGCCGCCAGTGGCCCCAGGCGTTCGGCCATATGCGCCGCCAGGCGCTGATTGGTCTCCAGCACCGGCCCATTGAAGAAAATCCCGAGCGTGGCGCGCGCCGCCGCGCAGCCCAGCGCATTGCCGGTGTAGCTGTGTGAATGCAGGAACGCGCGCTGTGCGGTGAATTCGGCATAGAACGCGTCGTAGATCGACTCCCTGGTCAGCACCGCCGACAGCGGCAGGTAGCCGCCGGTCAGGCCCTTGGACAGGCACAGGAAGTCGGGCGTGATGCGCGCCTGCTCGCAGGCGAACATGGTGCCGGTGCGGCCGAAGCCGACCGCGATTTCATCGGCGATCAGATGCACGCCGTAGTGATCGCAGGCGGAGCGCAGCATCGACAGATACACCGGATCGTACATGCGCATGCCGCCGGCGCACTGCACCAGCGGCTCGATGACCACCGCGGCGATATCCTCGGCATAACGCTCGAGCGCGGTCTGCATCAGTGAGAATTTGCGCCGCGAGTGCTCGGCCCAACTGTTGCCGGGTTCGCGCGCGTAGCAATCCGGCGACGGCACCGTCAGCACGTCCATCAGCAGCGGCGCGTAGGTGCTCTTGTAGAGCTCGACGTTGCCCACCGCGAGTGCGCCCAGGGTCTCGCCGTGGTAGGAATTGCTCAGCGTCACGAACACGCGTTTGCGCGGCTGGCCCTGATTCTGCCAGTAGTGGTAGCTCATCTTGAGCGCCACCTCGATCGCGGCCGAGCCGCTGTCGGCATAGAAGCAGCGCGTCAGGCCCGGCGGCGTGAGGCGCGCCAGCTCCTCGGCCAGCGCGATCGCCGGCTCGTGGGTGAAGCCGGCGAGCATCACGTGTTCGAACTGCTGCAGCTGCGCGGTGATGGCGGCGTTGATGCGCGGCTGCGCGTGGCCGAACAGGTTGGTCCACCAGGAGCTGATGGCGTCGAGATAGCGGCGGCCGTCGAAATCCTCAAGCCACACCCCCTGGGCGCGGCGTATCGGTATCGGTGGCTGCGCCTCGTGGTCCTTCATCTGCGTGCACGGATGCCACACATGCTGCAGGTCGCGCGCCGCCAGGGAGGAATTGGTCACTGTGCTCATGGCCGCATTTTGGCATCATGCGAGGCTGTCATGCACAACACGCTCAGCATTGATGTGGCCACCGGCCTGATCCCCGGGGTGCGCCAGGTGCTGTCGCCGCATTTCGATCAGCGGCCACCGGGGGTATTGCCGGAGCTGATGGTGGTGCACGGCATCAGCCTGCCGCCCGGGGAGTTCGGCGGCCCATGGATCGACCGCCTGTTCACCGGCAACCTGCCGGCCGCGGCACACCCGAGTTTTGCCGGTATAGCGGGGCTGCGGGTGTCGGCGCATGCGGTCATTCGCCGCGATGGGGCGATCACGCAGTATGTGCCGTTCGCGGCGCGCGCCTGGCATGCCGGCGAGTCGAGCTACCGGGGTCGCGCCGCCTGCAACGATTTTTCCGTGGGCATCGAGCTGGAAGGCAGTGACGAGACGGCCTACGCCGAGCCGCAGTACCGGTCGCTGGCGCTGTTGGTGCGCGCGCTATGCAGCGCGTACCCGTCGCTCAGCATCGAGCGCCTGGTGGGTCACAGCGACATCGCGCCGGGCCGCAAGACCGACCCGGGGCCGGCCTTCGACTGGCCGCGCCTAAGGGCGCTTCTGGCCTGAGCCGTCAGGGGCTGACGGCGCATCGCGCTTGCGCCGCCACAGCGGTTCGCGGCCGCTGTGCGCGCGTGCCAGCACCCGGGCCAGCACGAACAGCAGATCCGACAGGCGATTGAGGTATTGCAGCGAGGCGGCGCCCACGCTCTCGCTGTGCGCCAGCGCCCAGCAGCGACGCTCGGCGCGCCGGCAGGTTGCACGCGCCACATGGCAGGCCGAGGCGGCGATGCCGCCGCCCGGCAGCACGAACTCCTTGAGCGGCGGCAGCCCGGCGTTGAAATGCTCGATCTGCTGGTCCAGCCACGCTACGCGCGGCGGTTCGATCAGCCGCGTGCCGGGAATCGCCAGCTCGCCCCCGAGATCGAACAGGTCGTGCTGGATCTCGATCAGGCTATCCTGGACATTGGCGACGGAAAGCTCCGCCGACAGCAGCACGCCGAGCGCGCAGTTGAGTTCATCGACGCTGCCCATCGCCTCCACGCGCAGCGCATCCTTCGCCACCCGGGTACCGTCGCCGAGGCCGGTGCTGCCGTCATCGCCGGTGCGCGTCACGATCTTGGACAGACGATGGCCCATGGCGGCTACTTTACTACAGCGCGGCGCACCGAAGCCGTCGGCCCACAATCAACGGAAGCTGTACCGGGTGGAAATCGACGCCGAGCGCCCGGCAGTGTTGTAGCCGTTGGCGAGCTCATAATGCCGGTTGAGTGCGTTGTCGAGTCGGGCGGTAAACGACCATGCCGCAGTCAGATTGAATCTGCCGTACACGCCGGCCAGCAGGTAACCGCCATCCTGCAGCGCATCGCCGGTGACGGCGTCGATGTCCGCCCGGGGACCTGCGAGCAGCATGTCCACGCCGAGCTCACCCCGGCCGATCTTGCGTGTGCCACTGAGCGTGAAGCTGTGCTTGGTTCGGCGCAGCAGCTGTGAGTCGTCGACCAGGTCGCGGGGATCCTGCAGGCTGCCTTCCGCGCGTACCGACCACGGATCAGTCTTCAGCTGCCAACTGGCCTCGATGCCACGGATGCGCGCGCGATCGACGTTCTCGTTCTGGCCGCCATAGAGCAGGTTGGTGGGATCGTTGACGAACACGATCAGGTCATCGATCGTGTCCTGAAACGCCGCCAACGTCACTTCCTGGTGCTCGTCGATACGGGACTTGATGCCGACTTCGAAGTTACGCGAACTCTCCGGCAGCAGGTCCGGGTTGCCGCCGTAGCCGAAGCGGTCGGTGGCTGAAGGGGCGCGAAAAGCGGTTCCCGCCGACAGCGTCAGCAAAGTGCCGGTCGTCACGGCGTAGCCGTACTCGGCGTTCCACGTCTGGTGATCGCCGAATTCCGGGTAATGCGCCAGGCCGGTCGCAAGCAGCAGGCGATTACTGCCCATCTCGAGCTGGTCCTGCAGGTAATAAGTCTGCGCGTGCGTGCTGATCGTATAGCCGGTGCCGTAGCTCAGCGAATTGGTATTTTCGTCGTAGACGATGGCGCCGAAGGTCAGCGTCTGGTTGACCCAGCCGCTGGCGATCTTCACATCGTTCTGCCAGTCGATCGTGTCGCGCGAGGTGTAATCGAAGTCATCCGTATTGGGCGGTGCATACGGATCAGCCTGTTCCTGGCGCAGATCATCTACCACGCGGCTCAAGGTCAACCGCATGTGCCAGATGGCGGTCAGATCACCGCTGGCATGCAGCGCCCACAGACTGTTGGAGAACTCCTCATTCAGAGGCGTAAAGGATTCGAACGCGGTGAAGTCGGCGTTGTAGTTGGCGTTGGCGTATTGCGTGGCGCCGGTCGCCTGGTAGTAGCGCGCGCCCAGCTCGAATCCGTCGAGGTGGGTGGTGATGGCCGCGGTGCCCGACAGGTTTTTATAGCCGGCATCGATCGGGTCGCCGGCGTAGGTCGGGAAGCCCGCGCTCTGCTGGCCGGTGAATGCCGCCTGTACGCTGGTCTGGTCGACCGTATAGTTGCCGTCCACGGCGAATTCGCCGGTGCCGTATCGGCCGTAGTCGAGCATCACGTCGGCGCCGGACGCGCCGCCGGTACGCGTGATCAGGTTGATGACTCCGCCGATGGCATCGGTGCCGTAGATCGCCGAGCGCGGACCCTTGACGATCTCGATGCTGTCGAACAACTCCGGCGAGATGTTCATCAACGGCGCCAGTGCCTGCGTTCCCGAATTGATGCGCACGCCGTCGATCATCACGATCGACTGATCGCTGTTGGCGCCGCGGATGAACACCGTCAGGGGTTGACCCGGACCGCCGCTGCGGTCGATGTCGATTCCGGCATGAAAGCGCAGTACGTCACCCACGTCGATGGCGAGGGAATCCTCGAGTGCCGCCCGGTCGATCACGATCACCGGTTCCAGCGCCTGATCGGCGGGCTCCGGAACGCGTGTGGCGGTGACGATCATCTCGCTCAGCGAAGTGCCGCTGTCATCGGCTCGTGCAGCCTGGGAGTTGATCACGGGAGTCAGAAAGGCGATGAGAATCGCCGTACGGTAGGAGATCATTGTTGGCAGCCCTTCCATGCACGCCCGCATGGCCCGAAGCGTTAAACACCCGAAACGCGACGAGGGATGACAAGGGGAGGCTTTCCGGGCGCCTGCCCGAGACGCCCACCGCGCGATCCGGGAACAAGTTCGCCAGGCCGGTCTCCGGGCTTGCGCACGCGGCCCTTTGGGGGCCAGCTGCATCGCCTTCCCACACCTTCACGGCGCAGTGGCTATTGATGCAGTGTCGTATCGCTTACCGTTGCGGGGGCAGCGCCGGAATGGCGCGAAGATCGCGCGTCACCGGCTTCCCGAGCACCTGACGAGGGACGGACTTTAGGCAAGCATCGCGGTCCGTGTCAACGCGCGCAGGATCGAGCGCCTGTTGCCAACGCCCGGAGCATCCGCGACCATCCCTCACCTGCAGTTGAGGACAGGCGACATGGGCGAGGGCGGCGGCGACATACCGGTAACTGGCGCAGCGCCCGCCGCACCGCGCGATTCAGCGGCAACGCCCTATGTCTTCATAAGCTACGCCTCGCCGGACGTCGCCGTTGCCGACGCTGTCTGTGCTGCCCTGGAACGCGGGGGTGTCACCTGCTGGGTTGCGCCGCGCGATGTGCTGCCCGGTGACTTCTACGCCGACGCGATCGTGCGCGCGATCGATACGTCCAAGGCCATCATTATCGTTCTGTCGCAAAGCGCCGTAGCCTCGCCTCACGTGCTCCGGGAAGTGGAACGCGCGACCTCGAAGCGGCATCCGGTCCTGACGCTTCGCATCGACCAGGTGCCGTTGCCAGCGGCCCTGGAGTATTTTCTCAATACCTCGCAGTGGCTGGATGTGGGCAGCGACGGGCTTGCCAGCGCACTGCCAAAGCTACTGACCGCCGTGCGCCGCGTTATCGCGGGCGCGCCGCCTGCCCATGCAACGATCGCGGCACCCGATTTACGGGCCCCTGCTCGCAAGACGCCCGGGCGCTCCTTCAATCGCATGACCATGACGCTCGTGGTGCTGGTGGCGCTGGCGATCGTCGGGTTCGTCGCCGATAGAATCTGGCTGTCGGCACGCAGGGCAGGACCCGCGTCGGCGACCCCGGTGACGACCTCGGTACCCGCGAGCTTGCCTGAGGCGCCGGGTCCCGAAAAGTCGATCGCGGTGCTGCCGTTCGTGGACATGAGCGAGAAGAAGGATCAGGAGTATTTCTCGGATGGCCTGTCCGAGGAACTCATCGATCGGCTGGCGCATAGCGCCGATCTGAAGGTCATCGCCAGAACGTCCTCGTTCCAGTTCAAGGGCAAGAACGAAGACGAAGCGTTCAAGTGGCTGGATCGCGCCGTGGAAAATGGCGAGGCCCAGCCAAGCCTGATGCGCTCCGATCGAGATCTTCGCAGCCTGCGCGCTGATCAGAGATTCGACGCATTGCTTCGCAAGATGAATTTGCTGTAGACCATGGCATCTCAGGTTTTGAAATAGCTCGGCCGGGCGAGATCGGGAATCAGTCCAGGCTGCATCGGCTGCCACCCCAGCATGGCTCGAGTTCGCTCACTTGAAGCCGGGGTGTTCATCGCTGCGAAGTGCGCAAACCAGCCAAAGTGCTGAGCCGCCGCCTCGGGTGATCTGGATACCACAGGAATGCTCAAGTGTCGGCCGATCACTTCGGCAATATCCCGAAATGCAACGCCCTCTTCAGCGACGCCGTGATACCGAGTCCCCGCAGCAGAAGCCTTTTCGAGTGCAAGCCTGAACAGATGGGCAGCATCGAGTCGGTGCACCGCAGGCCAGCGATTGAGTCCGTCGCCTGCGTAGACTGACGCGCCTTTTTCACGCGCAATCCTGATGAGGGTTGGAACGAAGCCATGATCACCATCACCATGGACCGATGGCGGAAGGCGTACCACCGAAACGCGCCCGCCACGGTCCGCCACTGAATCTGCCGCGTGCTCCGAAGCTGCACGAGGGTGAGATGTGGGCCCGGTAGCAGGCATCGTTTCCTCGGTGGCAAGCCCACCGGGTGGAAGAATCCCGATTCCGGAGGTGATGATTAAAGGGCGGTTCGAGCCGGCAAGTGCGAAGCCGAGAGCCTCAATGGCATGCCGGTCGGTCTCGCAGACTTCCTTGAATTTCGAGAAGTCATGGATGAAGCCGGTGTGAATCACCCCATCCGACATGGCTGCCCCATGGCGCAAGCTCTCCAGGTCTTCAAGATCGCCTCGATGCGCCTGGGCACCAGCGGCGATAAGAGATTTGGCGGCGCCGTCTGAGCGAGCAAGGCCGATGACCTGATGGCCCGCGGTAATGAGCTCCTGAACAATGGCGGAACCGATAAAGCCTGTAGCACCGGTGACAAAGACACGCATGACGCCTCCTCCTTTACTGTGTGACCGCACTCGCGATCCCGTGACACCCACGGTATTTGATTGAGGAAAGACGATCTATGCTCTAAAGTCCGTATTATCTTCGCAATCGTCCGGATGGCCTGTGGATCCACTCTCCGATGTCCTGTCGCTGCTGAAGCCGCGCAGTTATGTGTCCGCCGGCTTTGATGCGGGCGGAGACTGGTCGATCCAGTTCCGCGACCAGCAAGATTTCATCAAATGCTATGCGGTGGTTTCCGGTCAGTGCTGGATGTCCGTCGACGGAGTGCCTGACGCGGTACGTCTAAAGAGTGGGGACTGCTTCGTGCTGGCGAGCGGGCGGCCTTTCCGCCTTGCCAGCGACCTGACGCTGGCGCCGGCCGACGCCGGCCCGATTTTCACTCCTGCGCGCTATGGCGGCGTCGTGTCGTACAACGGCGGCGGCGAATTCTTTCTTGTCGGGAGCCGCTTTGGCGTCAGCGGCAATCATGCCCGCATCCTGTTGGGGATGCTTCCGCCTGTCGTGCATATCTGTAAAGAGTCGGATAAGGCGGCGATGCGTTGGTCGGTGGAGCGCATGATGCAGGAGTTGCGCGAGCACCAGCCTGGCAGTTTTCTGGTGGCACAACACCTCGCCCACATGATGTTGGTTCAAGCCCTGCGGCTGGGCCAGGCGGAAGACTTCAATGGAAACGTCGGCTGGCTGTTCGCGCTGGCAGATAAACAGCTGGCCGCAGCGATCAATGCCATGCACGATGATCCGTCGCATCGCTGGACATTGGGCGAGCTGGCGGAACGCGCCGGCATGTCGCGATCAATCTTCGCCCTGAAATTCAAAAAGAAAGTTGGGGCGTCACCCTTGGAGTACCTGATGCGTTGGCGAATGCTGTTGGCCGCGGACAAACTGACCAATACCAGCGATCCCATATCCATCATCGCCCTGTCGCTCAGCTACGAATCCGAAAGCGCCTTCAGTACCGCGTTCAAGAGGGTCATGGGCCGTTCGCCGCGGCAATATGGCCGTGGCCGCTCGAGTCCATTGCAGGCTGATGTGCGCGGATGACAGCTCCCAACCGCTGCCGGCACCGATCATGCCATCCATAGAATTGCAGGCCGCACTCGAGGCTGCGCACGCCGCGGCCGAAGTCATCCAGGGACTCTATCGGCGCAATCTTGAAGTCACGCTCAAGGCCGACAAGTCGCCGGTCACCGAAGCCGACGTACGCGCGGAACAGGCAATCCGGCAGATCCTGCAGTCACGCTTTCCCGACTACGGTTTCTACGGCGAGGAAACCGGCCGGCACGCGATGGATGCGGACAACATCTGGCTGGTGGATCCGATCGATGGCACCAAGTCGTTCGTGCGCGACTGCCCGTTCTTCTCCACCCAGATCGCTCTGCTGCGCGGCGGTAAGCTGGTGCTGGGCGTGTCCTCGGCCCCCGCTTATGGCGAGATCGCGTGGGCCGAGCGGGGCGGCGGTGCGCAGCTGGATGGCAAGCCGCTGCGGGTGAGCGCCGTGAAGGAACTGGGCGGCGCCATCCTGTCGGCCGGGAATCTCAAGACGCTGGCGGCATCGGATGCCGAGTGGTCGCGCTTCGGTGTGCTGGTCGGACAGGTCAATCGGCTGCGCGGCTACGGCGATTTCCTGCACTACCATCTGCTGGCGCGCGGCTCGCTCGACGCGGTACTGGAGTCGGACGTGAATATCCTGGACATCGCGGCGCTGACGGTGATCGTGCGCGAGGCCGGCGGCACGGTCACGGATCTGGCCGGTGCCGAGATCGGCCTTGCGAGCACCACCATCCTGGCCACCAACGGCGCGCTGCACGCACCGATCCTTGGTGTTATGAGGGGATGAAGGCGCGCCTTGGCGGCGCGCCGATGGCGCAGATCGGTGTCAGGTACAGCGCCGAGAGTTCTTCCGGTGTGAGTACCTCGGCCACCGGCCCCAGGCGGAAGCGGCCGTCGCCGTACAGCAGCAGCGCACGATCGGCAAAGCGCTCGGCCAGCGTCGGATCGTGCAGCGTCGCGATCACGCTCGCGCCCTCGCGGCACAGCGCCCGAAACAGCTCGAGCACCTGGATCTGGTGATGCGGATCCAGGTGGTTGGTGGGTTCGTCCAGCAGGTAGACCTGCGGTTGCTGCGTCAGGAGCGAGGCCATGGCAGCGCGACGCTGCTCACCGCCGGACAGCGTTGCGACCGATCGGCGCGCGAAATCGGCAAGTCCCACGCGCTTGAGTGCTGCCTGCGCGATCGCCAGATCCTCAATGCCTTCGCGCTGCCAGAACTTCAGATGCGGATGGCGGCCGATAAGGGCCGATTCCAGCGCGCTCAGCGCCAGCGATTCTTCACGATCCTGCAGCAGCAGCCCCAGGCGGCGNNGCGAGCGCATGCAGCGTGAGCGTCTTGCCGCTGCCATTGCGGCCGAGGATGGCGAGGAATTCGCCGCGCTGCAGGTCGAATGACAGCTCGTGCACCAGCGTGCGTTCGCCGGCGACGATCCACAGGCCGACAACACTCAGCGGTGGCTGCGATGGTCGGTCGATGGCCATGCCTGCCTCAATTCCTTCTAGGGCTGCAACCGCGTTGCGCTCCACGCCCCGCCGCTAAAGCCGCCGCCCGCAGGCGTGAGGCTCCTGGTCCAGCGCGCCCGATCGTGCAGCCGCGCCACGCCCTCGACCCACAGCTCCACCGCCTGCACCCACAAGTGATAGCCGCCCCAGTGCGGCGGACGCGGTATCGCGACGCCCGGATCGGGCGCGACATCATCGCTGGCGGTCGGCGACGGCACGCCAAAGCGTCGCGCCGTCTCCTCGGTGGCGCGTTCGAGTTCGGAGCGCGAGGCGATCGGCGTGCTCTGCCGGCTGGCCCAGGCGCCGACGCGGCTCTGCCAGGCGCGGGATGCGAAATAGGCGTCGCTCTCGGCCGCCGTGGTCGGTGTCACCACGCCTTCCAAACGCACCTGCCGGTGCAGCACGTCCCAGTACATGACCGCCGCGGCGCGTGCGTTGCCCGACAGTTCCGCGCCCTTGCGCGACTGGTAATTGGTAAAGAAGGTGATGTAGCCGGTGTCGGGCCGGATCTCCTTGCACAGCACGACGCGCGCCGACGGCGCACCCTCTGCATTCACGGTGGCCAGCACCATCGCATTGGCATTGGGTTGCACGTTGGCGCGTGCGGCCTGCGACAACCACTGCGCGACCAGCGCCAGCGGCTCGGCCGGCAGCGGGTCGGGCAGGTGTTCTTTGTGGAGCGCCATCGGTACATGGTAGCCGCCCGGCCGATGACGCGCATCGCTACGCGCCGGCGCCCGCGACTTGCGGCCTACTGGGTCTGTCTATACAAGGATGTTCGACACCCGACAGGACCTTCGACATGACGCTTGACGAGCTACGCCGGCATCTCGATCAGCTGGATCGACAATTGCTGCAGATCATCGCCGACCGGCAGGCCACCAGCCGCGAAATCGCGCGCGTTAAGCGCGCCACCGGCTATCCGACCCGCGACTATGCGCGCGAGCGCGACGTGATCGTCGGCGCGCGCACCAACGCCGCGACCATCGGCGTGCCGCCCGAAGTCGCCGAGACGGTGATCAGGCTGCTGATCCGCTCCTCGCTGACCACCCAGGAGCGGGCCAGCGTCGTGGCGCACGGCAGCGGCAGTGGCCGGCGCGCGCTGGTGATCGGCGGCGCCGGCAAGATCGGCAGCTGGTTTACTTCGTTCCTGGGCTCGCAGGGGTTCGAGGTCGAGGTGGCGGATCCGAAAGCCGAAGGGCTCGGAGTGAAGGCCATCGCCGACTGGCACGACTCGCCGCTGACCCACGACTACATCGTCGTGGCCGCGCCGCTGGGTGCCACCAACACCATACTGCAGGAGATCGCGCAGCGCCGGCCGCGCGGCGTGGTGTTCGACCTGGGTTCGCTGAAATCGCCGCTGCGCGCCGGGCTTAACGCGCTCTCCGCCGCCGGTGTCGCGGTCACTTCGATGCATCCGATGTTCGGCCCCAATACCGAACTGCTGTCCGGCCGGCACGTGATCTTCATCGATCTGGGCCATGCCGAGGCACTGGCCCAGGCGCGCGCGCTGTTTGCGCCGACCATGGCGGAACAGGTGGTCATGGGGCTCGATGAACATGACCGGCTGATCGCCTATGTGCTCGGCCTGTCGCACGCGCTCAATATCGCGTTCTTCACTGCGCTGGCTGAAAGCGGCGAGGCCGCGCCGCGCCTGGTGCAGCTCTCCAGCACCACCTTCGATGCGCAGTTCGACATCGCCAGCGATGTGGCGGCGGAGAGCCCGGAGCTGTACTACGAGATCCAGCGCCTGAATGACTTCGGTGCCGAATCGCTCAACGCGCTGGCGCGCGCCGTGGACGCGGTGCGCAGCGCGGTGTTCTCGGGCGATCAGGCGCGATTCACGGCGCTGATGCAACAGGGCAACGAATATGTAAAAGGGCGGCGCGATAGCGCGGCGCGGCGCGTATAGCGCAAAGGCGCCGAGCGAGTGCCGCGCGGGTCGCCGGACCGCCGTGCGGCTTTCAGCGTGTCTGTCGCCGCAGCAGCACGATGAATACCGGCGCGCCAATCAGCGCCATCACCGCCCCGACCGGCAACTCGCGCGGGCCGGCCACGGTGCGGCCGATCAGATCAGCCAGGCACAGCAGGGTGCCGCCGGCCAGTGCCGCGGCCGGGGCGATCACGCGGTGATCGCTGGTATTGAGCCCCAGGCGCACCAGGTGAGGTGCGATCAGGCCGACGAAACCGATCATGCCGCCGCCGATGACGGCGATCGAGGTGAGTGCTGCGCTGGCGATAAACACCGCCAGGCGCGCGGCCCCGGCCGGAATGCCTACCGTGGCACTGCGCAATTCGCCGGCGCCAAGCACGTTGAGCCAGCGGCCGCCGAGAAACGCGGCCAATAGGCCAACGCCTGAGCATGCCAGCAGCAGCGCCGGGTGCGCCGTCCAGCTCAAGTCCCCGGCCAGCCAGAACACCATGCCACGCAGCTGGCCATTGTCCGCCAGCGTCAGCAGCACCGTCAGCACCGCGCCGCAGGCGCTGGCCATCACCACTCCACACAGCAGCAGCCGGGTGGAACCGCCCCCGCGCGCCAGCAGCAGCACCAGCAGTGCGATCAGCGTGCCGCCGGCAGTCGCATAGGAATGGATGGCAGCGAAGCCGGCCGCGGTCAGCATGCCGAGCAGGGCGCCGATCGCGGCGCCGCCCGACACCCCCAGGATCAGGGGGTCGGCCAGCGGGTTGCGAAACAGCGCCTGCAGCAGCACGCCTGCCAGCGCCAGCAGGCTTCCCACCGCAAAGCCGGCCACGGCGCGCGGCAGCCGCACCGTCTGCACGATCATGCGGCTGTAGTCATCCCCGCCGCCGAACAGGGCGCGCAGCGCCCCGGCGCTGGACAGGCCCGCCGAGCCGACCAGCAGTGCGGCACAAAAAGTGGCCGTGGCCAGCAGCGTCAGCCCGGCCAGCCCCCACCAGTACTGGGTTCTCATCATTGGCCTTAGGGTACCGGATGCACGTCGCATCCACCCGGTTCGTGGCTTGAGCGCCCCGCGCCGCCGGGGTAAAAGTGTTCCATGAGCGACGTCATAGATCGCGACGGCTTCCGTGCCAACGTGGGCATGATGCTGATGTCGGGGGACGGCAAGCTTTTCATTGCCCGGCGCACGGGCGGCCGTGGTTGGCAGTTCCCCCAGGGCGGCATGCGCAGCGGCGAGACCGACGAGCAATCGCTGTTTCGCGAGCTGATGGAGGAAGTGGGGCTGGCGGCCGGGGACGTCAGGATCATCGGCCGCACCCGCCACTGGCTGCGCTATCGCCTGCCGGCGCGTTACATACGTCACAATGTGCAGCCGTTATGTCTAGGACAGAAACAGCGCTGGTTCCTGCTGCAGCTGCGGCGCCCGGAAACCCAGTTCCGGCTCGACCTCACGCCGCAACCTGAATTCGACCGCTGGCGCTGGGTGGACTACTGGCAGCCGATCCGCGAGGTGATTTATTTCAAGCGCGCGGTCTATAGCCGCGCCCTGCACGAGCTCGGCCCGCTGGCATTCCCCGACGGGCCACCACCTTATCCGTCGTGGTGGCGCAAGCCCCGCGAATCGCAGACACCGGCGGCGCCGACGGCGCTTTGACGCCTGCGGCCATAACGATGGAAATCCCGGGCAGACTGGTCGTCCGTACCTACGCGCCGGCCCGACGCTGGATCACATTCGCGATCGTGCTGCTGCTGTCCGGCATGGCCTTATATGTCGCATTCGAGCTGGGCCGCTACAAGGCCGGCTACGATGCCATGCAGGCGGCGGCCGAACGCGAGGCGCTGCAGCTGCAGATCAGCCAGCTGCAGCAGACCGAGCGCGAGACCCGGGTGCAGCTGGCGGCGGCGGAGGAAGGGCGTGTGGCCGAGGTGCGCGAGCGCTCGGAGCTGGCGCGAACCATCGGTGAACTGCAGGCACAGGTCGAAACCCAGCAGCAGGACGTCGAGTTCTATCGCGGCGTGGTGGCGCAGCCCGGCCAGCAGGACACAGTGATCGTAGGGGTGCAGCAGTTTCACATCGCGCCGCTGCCGGGCAGCCAGAAATTCGCGCTGCGCTTCAGCCTCAGCCGTCTGCAGCGGCCCGGCGAGCCGATCAGCGGCGCGCTCGCGATCACGGTGGACGGGACGCGCGATGGCGGGCCGGCCAGCGCGGATCTGGCGCTGCTGACCGGAGGCAAGAACGAGCTGGCGTTCAATTTTCGTTACACCACCGGCATCGACCAGCCGATTACACTGCCGGACGATTTCAAACCTGATCGCGTGACGATTGAAGTCAGGCCCGAGCGCAAGGGCCTCACGCCCTACCGGCGCACGTTCGTCTGGACCGTGGATCCGAGCTGAAACGCGTCTACAACGAGCGAGCATAGCGGGGTAGGGATGTTCAAGCGACGCGATAACGAGACTGTGGGCCGCATCGATACGCTGATCGGCCGGAGCGCCAATGTGCAGGGCGATATCGAATTCGCCGGCGGTTTGCATATCGATGGCCGCATCACCGGCAGCGTGCGCGCGACGCACGGCAGCGGCTCCTCGCTGTCGGTCAGCGAGCACGGGGTAATCGAAGGCTCGGTGGAGGCCTCGAATGTGGTGCTCAATGGCCGCGTCAACGGCGACATCGTCGGCAGTGAACGGGTGGTGCTGGGCGGCAAGGCCCGGGTGCGCGGCAACGTGCATTACGGCGTCATCGAGATGGCCCTGGGTGCGGAAATCAGCGGCAAGCTGGTGCCGCGCAACGAAACCTCAGGGCAAAAGAAAGCAAAACCCGCCTGACGCGCGCAGCGGCGCGCATAATTGCGCATGATCGACCAGGGCAACGGGCGTATTCGCTCCATCGGTCGCGACCCGCCGGGTCGCCGCCGACGCGGGGGCGTGATCATCCTGGCCATTGCGGCCGCAGTGTTCCTGGGCGGCGGCACGCTGGTGTCCTACTACGTGGACGCGCTGTGGTTCGACTCGCTCGGCTACGCCGCGGTGTTCTGGACCCGCATCAACCTGCAGGCTGCGACCTTTGCCATATTCGCCGTCCTGAGCTTCGCGGCCATCTACGGCGCGTTCCTGGCGCTCAAGCCCGCCCGCTTCGACCAGCTGATCGGCGGCCGGATCCTGATCAACCAGCAGTGGGTGCAGGTTCCGGTCGAACCGGTGCTCAAGCTGGTCGCCCTGGGACTGGCGTTCGCGATCGCCGTGGCCAACGCCGGCGGCATGATGTCGAGCTGGACCACCTTTGCGCTGTTCTGGGATGCGCCGCCGGACACCTCGGCACTCGATCCGATATTCGGCCGGCCGCTGGGCTTCTATTTATTCACGCTGCCGGCCTGGCAGCTCATCGCCGGCTGGCTTTTGACCCTGAGTGTGGTCGCGTGCCTGATGGCCGCCCTGTTCGTGCTCGCCATCGCGCGCGCGCGCAATGTGGTCGAGCGCGGCTTTGGCGCCGCGCAGATCAGGCTGTGGCGCGGACTGTCGATCGCGGTCGCGGTGCTGCTGCTGGTACTGGCGCTGCATGCCTGGCTCGGGCGTTTCGAGCGGCTGTTCCAGGACAACACCATCTTTGCCGGTGTCGGCTATACCGATGCGCACATCGCGCTGCCCGGCACGCTGATCGTGTGCGTGGCGCTGTTGATCGGGGCGGCGATTGCCGCGTATTGCGCGATCGCGACGCCCGGGCCGCGCTGGCTGCTGGCTGCGGCGGCGCCGGCGGTGGCCTGCTACGTGCTCGTCGGTCTGGTCGGCGGCTACGTCAGCGGGTTCATCGTCAAGCCCAATCAGCTGGTGCGCGAGCGGCCGTTCATCGAGCACAACATCCAGATGACGCGCCGCGCGTACGCGCTCGATCGCATCGAGCCGCATGCATTCCCGGCGGAGACCTCCGTGGCCGCGCTCGACGGCCCGCACAATCAAACCACGCTCGACAACATCCGCCTGTGGGACTGGCACGCGCTGCAGGACACGCTGCGGCAGATCCAGGAGATCCGCACCTACTACGACTTCCCCGATATCGACATTGATCGCTACACCATCGGCGGCACCACGCGCCAGATGATGCTGGCGGTACGCGAGCTCAATGTCGACCGGCTGCCGGCCAGCAGCCGGAACTGGATCAACGAGAAGCTGATCTACACCCACGGCTACGGCGTCACGATGAATCCGGTCAACGGCTTCACGCCGGAAGGCCTGCCGACGCTGATACTGAGCAACATGCCGATCCAGAGCACGTTGCCGGAGATCAAGGTGACGCGGCCGGAGATCTATTTCGGCGAGCTCACCAATACCGATGTCTACGTCAAGACGCGGCAGCAGGAATTCAACTATCCGCAGGGCGACACCAACAACCTGACCTCATACGAGGGCACTGGCGGCATTCGTCTGGGCGGCCTGCTGCGCCGGACGCTGATTGCGTACGATCGCGGCGATATCACCAAGCTGCCATTCAGCGACGATGTGAGCGCCGACAGCCGCTTGCTGATGCGCCGTAACCTGCGCGAACGGGTGCAGGAGCTGGCGCCGTTCCTGACGCTGGATCCCGACCCTTACGTCGTGGTCGGCGATGACGGGCGCATCTACTGGCTGATGGACGCCTTCACCACGTCCAATACCTATCCCTACGCGCGCCGCTACCAGCTGGCCGATGAGCCGATCAATTACATCCGCAACAGCGTGAAGGTCGTGATCGACGCTTATACCGGCGCCACCACGCTGTATGTGTTCGATGCGCAGGACCCGGTGATCGCCGCCTACCGCCGCGTGTTCCCGAGCCTGTTCGTCGACGCCGCGGCGATGCCGGCCGAGCTGCGCGCACACGTGCGCTATCCGGAACTGTTGCTGCAGGTACAGGCCGCCGTATTTGGCCTCTATCACATGACCGATCCGGACGTGTTCTACAACCGCGAGGACCTGTGGACCGTAGCCACCGAGATCGGCAGCACCGAGCAGCGACAACAGGTCATGGAGCCGAACTTCGTGCTGATGACGCTGCCCGGGGAGCGCAGCACCGAGTTCATCGGCATCCTGCCGTTCACGCCCGCCAATCGGAATAACCTCATCGGCTGGATCGCCGGTCGCAGCGACGGCGAACACTACGGCCAGGCGGTGGTCTACGATTTTCCCAAGACCAGGCTGATCGACGGGCCGCTGCAGATCGAGGCGCGCATCGACCAGAATGCTCAGCTCTCGGGACAATTATCATTATGGAACCAGCAGGGATCGCACGTGCGCCGCGGCAGCCTGATCGTGATCCCGATCGGCCGTGCGCTGCTGTACGCCGAGCCGATTTACCTGCAGGCCGACCGCAGTCCGATGCCGGAACTGCGGCTGGTGGTGCTGGCGGTGCAGGATCGGCTGGCATACGGGCCTACCTTCGAAGCGGCGATGGCGGCGATGTTCGGCGATGCGCCGTCGACGCTGAGTGCGCAGCCGTCGTCGCAGTCGTTGCCCGGATCGCAAGGCGCGCCCGCGCCCGCAGCCTCCGTTGCACCAGCGCCAGCCGCGCCAGCCGCCGCGGGCGGGCGAGGCGCGGGGCCCGAGGATCTCAACGCGCTGATTGCCGATGCGGCACGCGACCTATCCGACTACCAGCAGCTGACTGCCGCGGGTAAGCTGGGTGAGGCGGGGCAAAAACTCGAACAATTGAAACTCAAGCTCGAGGAGTTACAGCGGCGTCGGCAGTGATCGCTGGTCGGCCAACACGCGCAGTCAATCTGGCGAGGAACCAGGGCACTCCCAACCAATAGGCCAGCACGAGCGCACTCAACCACGGAACGTCCATGAGCTCTTCCAGGTCTGGGTAGTGCACGTGGATAAGAATCCCCAGAGACCAGGCGCCCGCAACCAATAGCGCGCCAGAGACGAGGGCAGAACCGGCCAGCCGCCGCGCCGGCGGCAACGGCCGCGGAGCGCTGATCGCGAATATCAAACCGAGGCCGGTTCCGAAGCCCAGGATGGACTCCCAGGTGGCGCCTGAAGCATGTAGCGCGAAGTGCCATCCGAGTGTCAGGCCCCAGTCAGTCGCCAGGGCCACCCAGACGCCAACCGCAAAAGGCAGAACCGCGGCGATGCGCGCTCGCCAGCCCGCGATCCAAGGGAGCAAGGCAGGAGTTTCGCCAGATGCGCTCATGACACCGGAATTCTCGCAGAATTTTGCGCTAGGGGCGTGCCGGAACCGCGCGCAGGCGCAGCGCATTTGCGATGACCGATACCGAGCTGGCCGCCATCGCCGCGCTGGCGATCATCGGACTGAGCAGCAGCCCGAATGCCGGGTACAGCACGCCGGCCGCGAGCGGCACGCCGACGATGTTGTAGACGAAGGCGAAGCACAGGTTCTGGCGGATGTTGCGCATGGTGCGGCGACTGAGCCGGCGCGCCGTCAGGATGCCGCGCAGGTCGCCCTTGAGCAGCACGATGCGCGCACTGTTCATCGCGATATCGGTGCCGGTTCCCATGGCGATGCCGACCTGCGCCTGCGCCAGCGCCGGGGCATCGTTGATGCCATCGCCGGCCATCGCCACCACCCGGCCCTGCTGCTGCAGCGCCTGGATATGGCGGTACTTGTCCTGCGGCATCACGCCGGCCTGCACATCGTCGATGCCGGTGAAGCGCGCCACCACCGCGGCCGCCGCGGCGTTATCCCCGGTCAGCAGCACCAGATGCAGGCCTTCGGCCTTGAGTTGCGCCACTGCCTGCTGCGCATGGGGTTTGATCGGATCGGCGACGCTGATGAAGCCGGCGTAGGCTGCCTTGAGCGCGAGATACATCAGTGTTTCACCCGCGGCGCGCGCCGCCGACAGCCCCGGGTCGGATGCGGGCAGTTCGATGCCGCGGCTTCGCATCAGCGCCTCGTTGCCAAAGGCCGCCTCGACTCCGGCCACGACGCCGCGCACGCCCTGTCCGGTGACCGACTCGAAGCCGCTGACCACCAGCTGCGGCGTCGCCTGCCCGGCGGCGCGCTCCAGAATCGCGCGCGCCAACGGATGTTCGCTGGCGCGCTCGAGCGCGGCTCCGTAGGCCAGCACATCGGATTCGCGGTACGGCGGCGCCGCGACCACATGCTGCACCCGCGGCCGACCTTCGGTCAGCGTGCCGGTCTTGTCGAGCACAATGGTGTCGACCTGCTCCATCAGCTGCAGCGCCTCCGCGTCCTTGATCAGCACCCCCTGCTGCGCGCCGCGGCCGACGCCCACCACGATCGAGATCGGAGTCGCAAGGCCCAGTGCGCATGGGCAGGCGATGATGAGAACGGCGACCGCCGCCACCAGCGCATGCGCCATCGCCGGTGCCGGTCCGACGCTGGCCCAGATCGCGAACGTCAGGATCGCGCAGCCGATCACCGCCGGTACGAACGAGCCGGCGACGCGGTCGGCGAGTTTCTGGATCGGCGCGCGCGAACGCCCGGCATCACTGACCATGCGCACGATCTGCGCCAGCATGGTCGCGCTGCCGATCTGCTCGGCACGCATGATGAAACTTCCGATCTGATTCATGGTGCCAGCTTTGAGCTTTGAGCCTGGCAGCTTTTCGACTGGCATCGGCTCGCCGCTGAGCATCGATTCATCGACACTCGAGCGCCCCTGGAGTACCTCGCCGTCCACCGGCAGCTTGTCGCCTGGCCTGACATGCAGCTGATCACCCACGTGTACCTGCTCCAGCGGCACGCTCTGTTCGCTACCGTCGGCATTGATGCGCACGGCACTGTTCGGTGCCAGCGCGAGTAGCGACCTGATGGCACTGCCGGTGCGGGCACGTGCGTGCAGTTCCAGCACCTGGCCCAGCAGCACCAGCGTGGTGATCATCGCTGCGGACTCGAAATACAACGGCGCCGCGCCATCGGTCTTGAACGCCGGCGGCAGCAGTTGCGGCAACAGCAGCGCCAGCGCACTGAACGCCCACGCGGCGAGCGTTCCCAGTCCGATCAGGCTGAACATGTTCAGCCGGCCGCTGCGAAACGACTGCCAGGCGCGCACCAGCAGCGGCCAGCCCGCTCCCCAGACAACCAGTGTCGCCAGCAGCGCCTGCATCCAGTCGGTGACGGCGGGAGCAAGCCAGCGTTGCAGATCGAGCGCGGGCAGCATGGCGCCCATCCCCAGTACCAGAACCGGCAGCGTCAAAGCGGCGCCGATGCCGAAGCGGCGCGCCATGTCGTCGCGTTCAGCGTTGTCCTCCATCAGCCTCGCCACCACCGGTTCCAGTGCCATGCCACAGATCGGGCAATTGCCCGGGCCGACGTTGCGGATCTGCGGATGCATCGGGCAGGTATAAATGACCTCGGTGTGCATGCGGCCATCAAGGCCGCATCCGCCCGCGCCGTCAAGATGAGGGCGCCTATCGGGGCCGGCAATCGCGCTCGTGATGGTGCGGAGCACAGGCGAGGCGATTTAGCTTGCTTTTAACACTTTTGGCCTCATTCAAACGACATCGTCCACGAGTGCGTCGCAGTTTGCAGCAATAGGCTATAACCGCCGGGCCTGACACTGGACGTAGGCGGGCGGCACGCCTACACTGTTGATTATGAACGACACTGCCACCGAAACAGTCCCGGAAAGCTCAGACGCGCCGCTGCTTTTCACCGATGCGGCCGCGCGCAAGGTCAGCGAGCTGATTGCCGGTGAAGGCAATCCCAAGCTCATGCTGCGCGTATTCGTGCAGGGCGGCGGCTGCTCCGGCCTGCAGTACGGCTTCGAGTTCGACGAGCAGGTCCAGGATGGCGACACCTGCGTCGAGAACCAGGGTGTGAAGCTGCTGATCGACCCGATGAGCTTCCAGTACCTGGGCGGCGCCGAGATCGATTTCCGCGACAATCTCGAGGGTGCGCAGTTCGTCATTCGCAATCCGAGCGCGAAGACCACCTGCGGATGCGGGTCCTCGTTCAGCGCCTGATTCTCGCCCGCCGATCCCCCTCGCCATGAGCCGGGGGAGCGCCGCCACCGACGAAGTCATCGCGGCGGTAGACCTCGGATCCAACAGCTTTCACATGGTGGTCGCGCGCTACTCGCACGGCCAGCTGGTCATCATCGACCGCCTGCGTGAGATGGTACGGCTGGCCGCAGGTATCGGCGATGATGGCCGGCTCGATAAAGAGGTCGCGGCGCGCGCGCTGGCCTGCCTGGAACGCTTCGGCCAGCGCCTGCGCGACATGCACGCCAGCAACGTGCGGGTCGTGGGTACCAACGCGCTGCGCGTTGCGCGCCGCAAGCAGGCGTTCCTCGAGCGGGCGCGCGAGGCACTGGGTTTCCCCATCGAAATCGTCTCCGGCATGGAAGAGGCGCGCCTGATCTATTCGGGCGTGGCGAACAATCTGCCTAATGAAGATGAGCGCCGGCTGGTGGTCGACATCGGCGGCGGCAGCACCGAGATCATCATCGGCGAGCGCTTCGAGCCGCTGGAACTGGAGAGCATGCAGATCGGTTGCGTGTCGCTGAGCCAGCGCTTCTTCGGTGACGGGCGGCTGTCGGCCAAACGCATCGAACGCGCGCGGCTGGCGGCGCGGCTGGAGCTGGAGCCGATCCAGGCGGTGTTCCTGCGCCGCGGCTGGACACGCGCGTTCGGCAGCTCCGGCACCATTCGTGCGATCGCCGACAGTATCCGCGAGCTCGACCCGGCCTCGACCGGCATCACGCCGGCCGGTAACGAACTGCTGCTGCAGCGCCTGGCCAAGGTCGGCCACACGCGTGAGCTGGACCTGGACGCGGTCACCGACGAGCGCCTGCCGGTGTTTCCCGGCGGCGTGGTCATCATGACCGAAATCATCGATGCGCTCGGCGTTCAGCAGCTGCGTTTCGTCGAAGGCGCGCTGCGTGACGGCCTGCTGTACGACATGGTGGGCCGCATGACGCGCTCGGACGCGCGCGAGCGCACCGTCAGCTCGATGCAGCGCCGCTACCATGTCGATCTGGAACAGGCCGAACGGGTCGAGGGCACGGCGCTGCAGTTTTTGTCACAGGTCAGCACTCCCTGGGAACTTGCCGATCCGCTGGCCGAGCTGAGCCTCAAATGGGCGGCGCGGCTGCATGAGATCGGGCTCGACGTGGCTCACAGCGGCTATCACCGCCACGGCGCCTATCTGCTGGAAAACGCCGACATGCCCGGTTTCGCGCGCGAGGAGCAGCAACTGCTCGCACGGCTGGTGGGCAGCCACCGGCGCAAACTCACGGTGCAGGGACTGGAAGATCTCATTCCGCCATGGGACCGGTTGGCGCTGCATCTGATGGTGCTGCTGCGCTTGGCAGTGCTGCTGCACCGGGGCCGGAGCGCTGCGCCGCTGCCGAATATCGAACTCGCCGCGCGCCGTGGAACATTGGAGCTGCGCTTTCCGCCGCGCTGGCTCAAAGAGCATCCGCTGACGGTGGCCGATCTGCTGCTGGAGATTGAATTTCTGCGCCCGCAGGGCATCCGGCTGCGTGTGTTCTCGGGCAATCGCGCCGCCGAATAATCAGCACCGAGAAATGAGCGGCGAGTAACCGGCGCTGCGGCGCTGCGGCGCCATCGCGCCGCGCGTCATCCTTCGGCCAGCGACTTGAGCCGCGACAGGGCCCGGTCCCAATGCTCCGAAACCAGATCCAGGTAATCCCTGACCTGATCAATCGGCCGCGGATCGAATTTAAACCGGCTCTCGCGTCCGTTGCGCCTGCAGCGCACGATTCCGGCCTTCTCCAGTACCCGCAGGTGCTTGGTAATGGCTTGCCGGGTCAGTGCCGAGTCCGCGGCGAGCTCGGAAATCGAACGCGCCGGCCCGATGCACAGTTTCGCCACCAGTGCCAGGCGTGTCCTGTCGCCCAGTGCGGCGAAGATCGGCGCTTGAGCCCGGCGTGCGATGCCGGCGCCGCTATGTTGCGGACGCGACATGGCGTTCAATGTTCTGCATCTGCTCGGCCCAGCCGCTGTCATTCATGCGAAACGCATCGGGTCGACGGTGAGCGGGGAGGTTTTCGAAACCGGTTTCCGTCACCGACAGCAGTGTGCCGCCGGCCGCAGTCTTCTCCAGCCTGAACTCGACCAGTGTCTGGGTTTCCTTCGAATAGTCTATCTTCGGATCGATGGCATACGGGTGCCAGGTGAAGGAAAACAGCCGCTCGGGCTCCATCTTCTGCACCACGACTTCCATCATCACGTGCTCATAACCGGGGTAAGTGATATGGCCGCGCGAGATCCGACCGGGAACGAACGCGGTGGTAAGCTTCACCCCAAACCATTGGCCGAATTCATCGTGATCGGTCAGGGCGCGCCAGACTCGAGACACTGGCGCCTTCAGCTCAATGCGCTTTTCTATCCGCTGGTCCATGTTAAGCAACCTCCGGGTTGCACATTAAAGCGGACCAGCTGTAAATGCAACTATCTGGTTGCTGTTTATACGGACCGGGCAGTGGCGCCGGGAGCCTACTTCGTGATGGCGGTGTCCTGGCTGGCAACGCATTGCCATTTGCCGTTTGGCATCTTCACCCAGGTATCGGTGAAGCGATCAGTATCGTTGATTGCCTTGCCCGACGCGTCCGTGCCTTTGCCCTTGAAGATACCGGTCGCGATCGCTGCGTCGCCGTAAGCGATGACCTTCACATCGATATAGTCGGCACTGCTCCATTTATAGGTCTTGGCCGACGCCAGGGCGTCGGCTTTGGTGGTCGTGACCTTGCCCGAGCTCTCGGTCTCGACGAACGTGTCGGCCAGTAGCGGCGCCAGCAGATCCACATTGTTGGTCTGCTGCGATTTAAGCCACTGTTGTTCCAGCGCGGCCACAGCCTGTTCGGTGCCGCCGCTGGTCATGGCTTGTGACCACACGGCGCTCACCAGCGATATCGACCCGATAAAAGACCATACGAGGCTTCTTTTCATGGCATCCCCTGATAGATGACAGACCGAAAGATGGACCGGGTCGCAACATTGCACCTTTGGCAGACGAGCCGCAACTGGCGTGGCCGCCCACGATGAATTCGATGCCGGGGCTCGCACGCGCAGCGCTACGCGCGTTCCGCCCGTGCCGCGAAGCAGCCTCGCTTGGCGTTATGCAGGTGTAGATAGGCGACCTGCGGATTGTCGAGATAGCGGCTGATCAGCTGATCCACGCCCGTGCCTTCCACGACGTCCGCGTCCATCATCATTCCACCGTTGTCGAAAGCGCGTACCGACATCAATCTGATTCGCAGCACATCGGGCACCTGGTTGACGGCTGGCCTGGATTCAACGGCGTATTCACGCACGTAGATGGCGTGTCGCGACCGATACGGGCCGCGCACGCTCAAGTGTTCGTAATTGAGCAATAGCACCGGATCACCGATGGCCGCGTCCTGCAGACTGACTCGGCATGGGAATCCCGGATGATGGTCGGCGACGCATCGTATGACGCCCTGGGCGGTCAGCTTCGGCTCCGCCAAGCCAAACAGGGGCGCAAATTGTGCGACCGGCAGGCCGTTAATTCTAAAATCCATCTGAGCGCTCTCCTTGTTGTAGACGCGCACAGACTGGCAGTACCAGCGGGTTTCCGCGCTCCGATTGTTGCGATCGAATTCAGTGGGTAAGGTTATGGCGCCGGCGGCACCGGCACGCCGGCGTAGTGGTCCAGCAGCAGCGCCTGGGAGTCGACCGGAGGTGCCTGGTCTGGAGTCAGGCGTACATAGGTCCCGTCCGCCTGCAGCTCCCAGGCATTGCAGTTGTCGGCCAGTAAAGTCTCCAGGTCCTTCAGGATGCGCTTGCGGTGGTCCTTATGCAGCACCGGAAATGCGATCTCGACACGCCGGAAAAAGTTGCGCTCCATCCAGTCGGCACTCGACAGGAACAGCTCAGGCGAACCGTCATTCTCGAACCAGTAGGCGCGCGAATGCTCGAGAAAGCGGCCCACGATCGACAGCACGCGGATATTGTCGGACACGCCGGGTATGCCGGGACGCACGGCGCACACGCCGCGAATGATCAGATCGATACGCACGCCGGCGCGCGATGCGCGATACAGCGTCTCGATGGTGCGCGGGTCCACCAGCGCATTGAGCTTGACGATGATGCGGGCTTTCTTGCCCGCCAGCGCGTGCGCGGTCTCGCGCTCGATCAGCGCCTGTACCGACTCGTGCAGATTAAACGGCGATTGCAGCAGCCGCCGCAGCTTCGAGGTGCGCGTCAGGCTGGTCAGCTGCAGGAAGATCTCGTGTACATCCGAGCCGATGTCCTCGTCGCAGGTGAACAGGCCGTAGTCGGTGTAACCGCGGGCGGTGCGCGGATGATAGTTGCCGGTGCCCAGGTGACAGTAGCGGCGGATACCGTCGGCCTCACGACGCACCACCAGCGTCATCTTGGCGTGAGTCTTGTAGCCGACGACGCCGTACATCACGTGCGCACCTGCTTCCTGCAGCCTGGTGGACAGCTCTATGTTGGCTTCCTCGTCGAAGCGCGCGCGCAACTCGATGATGACCGTGACGTCCTTGTCCGCCATGGCCGCGGCCACCAGCGAATCGACGATCGGCGAGTTATCGCCAGTGCGATACAGTGTCTGCTTGATCGCCAGCACGGCCGGATCGGTGGCCGCCTGGCGCAGCAGATCCATGACCGGGCCAAAGCTGCGATAGGGATGATGCAGCAGCACGTCGCGCTGGCGGATGGCGGCGAACAGGTCGGTGGCGCCGACCAGCCGCGCCGGCAGCCCGGGCGTGAACGGCGGATATTTCAGGTCGGAACGCTGCGCCAGATCGTAGATTGCGGAAAAGCGATTCAGGTTCACCGGACCCGGCACCAGGTAGCAGTCGAGCGGTGTCAGTGCGAACTGCTGCAGCAGGAAGTCGACCATGTCGGCCGGACAATTGGCAGCGGTCTCGAGCCGCACTTCCGCTCCGTAGCGGCGCTGCGCGAGTTCGCCTTCCAGCGCGCGCCGCAGGTCGTCGACTTCTTCGTCGTCGACGAACAGGTCGCTATTGCGCGTGAGTCGGAACTGATAGCAGCCCAGCACCTGCACGCCTTCGAACAGGTGCACCACGAAGCTCTCGACGATGCTCGAGAGCGCGACGAATCGCCGCCGGCCGCCCCCGTCCGGCAACGCTACGATGCGCGGCAGCGAGCGCGGCGCCTGCACGATCGCAAGCTCGCTGTCGCGGCCATACGCGTCCTTGCCCGACAGGCGCACGATGAAGTTCAGGCTCTTGTTCTGGATGCGTGGGAACGGCCGCGCCGGATCCAGCCCGAGCGGACTCAACACCGGTTCGACTTCCGCCAGGAAATGACGCTCGATCCAGGCCCGGGTATCCGCGTCCCAGTCCTTCTGGTCCACGACCTCGATGCCGGCGGCGGCCAGTGCCGGCAGCAGCACGTCGTTGAGGCAGGCGTACTGATCGTGCACCAGGCTGGTGGCGCGTTGATGGATCGCCGCCAGCTGATCTGCGATCGCCAGCCCGTCAGGGCCGGTCTGCGTCGAGCCGAGTTCCAGCAGCTGCTTGAGACCCGCGACCCGGATCTCGAAGAACTCGTCCAGGTTGCTGGATGAGATGCACAGGAATTTCAGCCGCTCGAGCAGCGGCACACGCGGGTCCAGGCTCTGGGCCAGCACGCGCTGGTTGAACTCGAGCGAGGACAGCTCGCGGTTGATGAACGTCTGCGGTGCGGCGACGGGTTCATCGACGAAGGCCGGTTGGGCGATCTTGTGGGCGCGCGCGGCGCGTTTTGTAGCCATGGAACAGCCATTCTAGCCGCCACGCGGGCAAATCTTACGTTAACCAGGTATTACAGCAGCGAACCGCGATACAGCGCGCCCAAGGGTACCGGGTGCTTGGCACCGGTCACGGCCGGTAAATTCCCCGGCAGTCCCGATACATAGCGGTGTGCCAGCCAGGCAAATCCGGCCGCTTCCACGTGCTCCGGCGCGATGCCGAAGGCGGCTGTGGTATCCACCCTGGAGCGCGGCAGAGCGCGCGCCAGGCGCGCCATCAGGTTGGCGTTGAAGGCCCCGCCGCCACAGATCAGCACGCATGTGGGATCGGTGCCGGAGCCGGCCTGCAGGCAGTCGGCGATGCTCAGCGCGGTGAGTTCGCTGAGCGTTGCCTGCACGTCGGCCGGAGCCAGCGACAGTCCGGTCAGTGCCCGGTCCAGCCAGTCGTCACTGAAGGTATCGCGGCCGGTGCTCTTGGGCGGTGGCCGCGAGAAATACGGCTCGCTCAGAAAACGCGACAGCAATGCCGTCTGCACGCTGCCGGTGGCGGCCCAGGCGCCGTTGGTATCATAGGCATGCTGAAGATGCCGGCGCGCCCAGGCATCGAGCAGGCAATTGCCCGGTCCGGTGTCGAAGCCGGTGACGCTGCCGTCGGCCGACAGCTGGGTCACGTTGGCCAGGCCGCCGATATTGACCACGGCGCGTCGCTCGCCGGGCACGCCGAACGCCGCGGCGTGAAACGCCGGCATCAGCGGCGCGCCCTCGCCGCCGGCAGCAACGTCGCGGCGGCGGAAATCGGCTACCACATCGATACCCAATCGCTCGGCAATGATGTTGGGGTCACCGATCTGCAGCGTGAATGGCGCCTCGCCGCGCGGCTGATGCAGCACCGTCTGGCCGTGGCTGCCGACCGCGCGCACTGCGGCCGGCGCCAGCTCGTTGGCGCGCAGCAGCTGCTCGGCGGCCTGGGCAAATTCGCGCGCCGCACTGGTGTCGAGCTGGCCGAGTTCCACCAGGCCGATGTGGTCGTAGTCTTCGGCCAGGCAGCGCAGCCGGCGCTGCAGTGTCGGCGGCCATTCACGGCACACGGCGGACAGCAGGCGCATGCCGGCATCGTCGATTTCCAGCAGCGCGGCGTCGATGCCGTCCATGCTGGTGCCGGACATCAGGCCGAGGTAGAGAGCCATGCGCGCTACTTTATACGCGAAGCCGCGGCTCGATGCCGCTGCGTTCGCAGCCCGCGGCGCCGGCCACGCATCCTGCTAGAGTTACACCGAGCTCGAGTTACCCGACCGACATGGATACCAGCGACCAACACATCCAGGAACAGATGGCGGAGCTTGCACGCGGCGCGCAGGATCTGCTGCTGCCCGCCGAGCTTGAAACCAAGCTCAAGCGCGGCACGCCGCTCAAGATCAAGGCCGGATTCGATCCCACCGCGCCCGATCTGCACCTGGGACACACGGTGCTGGTCAACAAGATGCGCCAGTTCCAGCAGTTCGGCCACGAGGTGATCTTCCTGATCGGCGACTTCACCGGCCTGATCGGCGATCCGACCGGACGCAACGCCACGCGCCCGCGGCTCACGCCCGAGGACGTACGCGCCAACGCCCGCACCTACGAGCAGCAGATATTTCGCATACTGGACAAGGCCAAGACCCGCGTCGATTTCAACTCGCGCTGGTTTAGTCCCATGAGTGCCGCAGAGTTGATCGAGATCGCGGCCAGGCATACGGTCGCCCGCATGCTCGAGCGCGATGATTTCTCCACGCGCTACAAGGGTAATCAGCCGATCGCGATCCACGAGTTCCTGTATCCGCTGGTGCAGGGCTATGACTCGGTGGCACTGAAAGCGGATGTGGAGCTCGGCGGCACCGACCAGAAGTTCAACCTGCTGGTGGGCCGGCAGCTGCAGCAGCACTACGGCCAGGAGCCGCAGGTGGTGCTGACCGTGCCGCTGCTGGAGGGCCTGGACGGTGTGAATAAAATGTCCAAATCGCTAGGCAATTACGTCGCCATCAACGACGGTGCCGACGACATGTTCGGCAAGCTGATGTCGATCTCGGACACGCTGATGTGGCGCTACTTCGAGCTGCTCAGCTTCCGGCCGCTGGGGGACATCGCCGCGCTCAAGCGCGCCATCGACGAGGGCCGCAACCCGCGCGACGTGAAATTCGAGCTGGCGAGCGAAATTGTGTCCAGATTCCACGACTTAGCGGCGGCCAAGACGGCCTTAGCCAACTTTCAGGCGCGCTTTGCGCAAAAGACGCTGCCCACCGACCTGCCGTTGACCACGATCGCGGCACCGGATGGCCCCTTGACCCTGACCGCGGTCCTGACCGCCGCGGGACTGGCCGCCAGCGGTTCGGAAGCGAGGCGAAAAATCGCCGAGGGGGCGGTGCGGATCGACGGCGAAAAGGTGCTGGATGCTGCGATGCGTCTGAATGAGGGCGAAACCCACATCGTGCAGCTCGGACCGCGCCGCTTCGCCCGCGTCAAGGTGCAAAAAGGCTAAAGCTTTCGGATAGTTGCGAACGCGCCAATATATTTGTGGCATTTCGTTGACACGTCCCCATCTACCCCTATAATGCGCGCCCTCAGCTTCAAGCCCACCTAAGGTCCCGCACCAACGGGACCTTAACGGACCCGCGCTGACTGCTTATGTTGACGGGAATGGCCGCAGGGCTATACTTCCCGGCCCTTTCTGCGGCCCTTTGCGGCCGCGCTTCGCTGCGGCCTTCGCGCCGTGGCGGCTCTTTAAAAATTTGGCAGGTAA
>PKWJ01000009.1:155723-162904 GCA_003132025.1 Gammaproteobacteria bacterium | reverse complement strand
AAGTGGCTCGGCCTACTCCACAACCAGAACGCAAGCGCCGCAGCTTGGCATCTGCCCGCTAAGCCGAGGGCAGGCCGGAGGCTCCTGAAGGCGGTCGCGATTGGTATTGCGGCGCTCCTAACTGCGCAGTACCTGGCCGGATGGTTCTTCCTCTGGTCCGTCCGGGTGAATCCGAGGGATGCCAATCCACTCACGATAGCCCGCTACGGCTACTACTACGGCAGCCGGGCAGCTATTCGTTCACGCCTGATCGTCAGTTCCGCTGCCGGAGTGGCGTTGGTGTTGGCAAGCGCTTTGGTGATTTTCCTGCCGCGGCGTCGCTCGCTTCACGGGGATGCGGGCTTTGCTTCTCGCCGCGAGATTGCCGCCGCTGGGCTATTGGGAGAGCACGGGATAATCCTGGGGCGCATCGGCAAGCGCTGCGTGATGTTGGCTGGCCAACAGGGGGTCGCGCTCGCCGCCCCGCCGCGGGCGGGGAAGGGCACCGGGGTCGTGGTCCCCAATGCGCTCAATTGGCCAGGATCCTTGGTCTGCATCGATATTAAGCGCGAGAACTGGACGCTGACAGCGGGCTTTCGTGAGCGTTCCGGCCAGGCCTGCTATCTCTTTGATCCGTTTGCGGAGGATGGCCGCAGCGCGCGCTGGAATCCCTTCTATTACGTGGCGGCCGATCCCCTGCGGCGGGTCAATGATCTGCAGCGCATTGCCTCCATGCTTTATCCGGATCCGCCGAACGTCGATCCGTTCTGGACCGCATCGGCCCGCTCGCTCTTTCTGGGTATTGCGCTGTACCTGTTCGAGACGCCGTCTCTACCCGCGACGATTGGTGAAGTCCTGCGGCAGGGGATGGCGAGCGATGATGAAGGGTTCGGGCAGCACTGGAAGCGCGTTATTGAGGGGCGCCAGAGCGGACGATACCCGCTCTCGCCGCAATGCGTGCGCTCGCTCTACGATGTCATCGATTTGGCCCCGGTCACGGCGAGCTCCATTCGCAAGACGTTTACATCGCGACTGGATCTGTGGTTGAACCCGATCCTGGATGCCGCCACGTCGGGGAACGATTTCGACCTGCGCGAGCTGCGCTCCAAACCTCTCTCGATCTATGTGGCCGTCAATCCCGATGACCTGCATCGCTTGCGTCCGGTGCTCAATCTCCTTTTCCAGCAGGCGATCGGACTGCAGACGCGCGAGCTTCCCGAGAGGAACCCCGCGCTCAAATACCAGGTCATGATGCTGCTGGACGAATTCACGGCCCTCGGGCGCATTCCGATCATCGCCGAGGCCATTTCATATTTGCCTGGGTACAACGTCCGCGTGGTGCTCGTGATCCAAACGCCGGCGCAGCTGCGCGAGATCTACGGTGCCCACGCCTCAGAAACGATGCTCAAGAGCCTGGCGGCCCGGATCGTTTTCGCACCGAAGGACTACTCCGATGCACGGGAGATATCCGATGAACTCGGTTTCACGACAATTAAGGTTAAGACCCTGTCGAAGCCGATATTCGACTTCGAGAGCAAAGGGCGACGCTCCCGAAGTCAAAGCGTCAGTGAACAGCGCCGGGCGTTGCTTCTGCCACAGGAAGTCAAGGAGCTCGGCACGAATCACGAGATCATCTTCTATGAGGGCATGCGGCCCATTCGCTGCCGCAAGATTCGCTACTTTGAGGACCCGCGCTTCAAGGCGCGCCTTTTTCCGCCGCCCGAGCGGCCGCCGCCTGTGGAATTGCCGAGCGTCGCTTCCCCCGCGCGAAGCGCCGCCCCTGCGAGTACTGCAGGGGCGGATGAGTCCGTGGTGCCTCCGACTCGAGAGGGCGGCGTTGAGGACATCGATCGTCTGGAATCCTTGACCCTCGAGGACTTCGACGCGGATTTCAGCCGGGTGAAGCTGCCCGCGAGTGGCCGCCTGACCGAGCAGGACCTTGGGGTCGCGGTCGAGAGCTTTCTGGCGAGCTTGCGCGAGCCTTAGGAGACGATGATGGCGACACCCGTGCCGACCCTTGAGAATGCCATTCGTCCATCCGGGCGACCCTCACGGGCAAAATCGACGCCATCGCGCGATGACCCTGCCGACAGCGCCGCTGCGCGCAAAAAGCGCGCCGCGGACCCCCCCCCGGTACCCGATGAGGTGCGACGACGGTTCGTTCAGGTCGGCCGCAAGTACTTCTTCCCGGATGGCGCGCGGGCCTTTACCGATCGTGGCCAGCGGCTCACCACGCCGAGTGAAAATACGGAAGTCATCCGCAGCCTCGTCACGATTGCGCATGCGCGCGGCTGGAACGAGATCACGGTGACGGGCACGGAGCGGTTTCGCAAGGAGGCTTGGTTTGAGGCCCGGCTCGCGGGGCTCGAGGTACGCGGCTATAAGCCCGGCGATGTGGAGCACGAGCGCCTGGTGCGCGCGCTGGGCCGTCGCGAGCAGCAGTCAGACTCGCCGGAGACGGCCACTTCCCCGAAAGAGCGAGCAGCTCGAGACCGCAGCGTCCCCGGGGACAACGAGCCATCCTCACAAGGTACTGAGTCTGCCGAAAAGCTAGCTCGCGGCAGTCTGATCGTCGGGCGGCTGATCGACCACGGGGCTGCGACCTATCGACATCAGGCGCGCGAGCCCATGTCCTACTTTGTCAAGCTCGAGACCGAACGCGGCGAGCGGACCATCTGGGGTGTGGACCTCGAGCGCGCATTCAAAGAATCGCTGACCAAACCTCAGATCGGTGAGGAAGTGGGACTGCGCGCGGTTCGACAGGATCCCGTGACCGTCAAAGCACGTCGGCGCGATGCGGACGGCCAGGTGGTCGGTGATCAGGACCTCGATACGCACCGCAACCGCTGGATCATCGAAAAGCACGCCTTCTTCGAGGCGCGTGCGGCCGCCGCTGAGATCGTGCGCAATCCGACCATCGATCCGCGCGAGGCCGTGCGTCAGCACCCGGAGCTGGCCAGTGCCTACCTGCATTTGCGAGGCGCGGAGGAGGTCGCTGCGCGACGTATTCGCGATCCGGAGGATCAGCGCAAATTTGTCTCCCTCGTGCGCAGCACTATCGCGGATTCCGTGGAGCGGGGCGAACCGCTGCAGCCTGTACGGCTTCGAAAGCCGCGTGCCGAGCCGACCAAGTCGACCTCGCCGCTAACACCTGACCGGGACCCGAGCCCCGCGCGGTAGATGCGCCGCGACGGAAAACTGATTGTCGGGCGGCTCCAGGAGCATGGTCGCGCACGCTACCCCTTCGGCGCCAGTGATGACCTGTCCTACTATCTCAAACTCCTGACCGATGGCGGCGAGCGAACCCTGTGGGGGAGAGATCTCGAACGCGCGATCCTGCACTCTGTCACTGGCCCTAGGACCGGCGATCTCATTGGCGCTCGTCGCATTGGCTGGGAGCCTGTGACCGTCACCGCCCCTCGGCACAGTGCTCAACAAGGCACCCCGAGCCGGAACGAACTTCACATGCATCGGAATCGGTGGGTGGTCGAGAAGATTAAATTCTTTGCCGAGCGCGCGCAGCTCGCCAGGCGTGTGCGCGATGTCCAGGAAGACGCTCGGCGCACCGTCCGAAGCCGCCCTGAGCTCGCCTCAACCTACCTGAGCCTGCGAGGCGCCGAGGAGATTGCCGAGCGGCGCATCGCCGATCCGAAGGACCGGGAACGGTTTCTCGCGCTCGTGCGAGAGGCGATGGCAAGTTCCGTGAAGAACGGTCAACCTCTTCCCACGGTCCGCATGCGTGATCGGCCACTAGATCAACGGCAGTCGACCGCGGCGCCACGCGCCGCGAAGCGTGACCAAGGACGCGAGCGCTAAGACGACGTCCAAAGTCGTAGGCTAGGGCGTAAATCTGTATTTGAGTTGTTGCCCGAGCCAGAAATCAAACACCCACACGCGCTGAAACAGCGAGCGGTTGAAGTGCAGAGCTTCGCATATCTTGATGGTTGGGGCAGAAATCCGGAGTCGACGCCCCCTGATTCGCCGTCTACCGTGACGGCTATCCGCTCGAGTAGCTCGACTGGAGCGATGCCGGTACCAAAGCGTGAGAAAGGAAGTGCGGGCTTGCTTGATCTGTAACAGGTTAACACGTCTTGCTCGCCGTCAAGGACTTCGCGCGAAGCGCGCTCGCGGCCTGGCGGCCGTCTTCGATCCTTGACCGCTGCGCGAGACGTGTGCTCAGGGCGCGGGCAATCCCGCCCGAGATCAAGGAGCGCGACGATGTCGCACAGAAATGCTATAGAACTGTGGGTCCGTGACGAGTGTGGCGAGATCAAACCTGCAACAGGTGAGGAGATCGTCTCGGAGGCGCGCCGGGTCATGAACCGGAAAGTCCACCGCGGGACGTCACTGACGTCGCCCCAGGCGGTGCGAGACTTCTTGAGTATTAAGCTTGGAGCGCTCGAGCACGAATCATTTTGCGTTTTGTTGCTGGATTCTCGTCATCGGCTTATTGAATACGTCGAGCTCTTTCGGGGAACCATCGATGGCGCGAGCGTCCATCCTCGCGAGGTCGTTAAACTGGCGCTGGCAAAAAATGCCGCTGCTTTGGTGCTAGCCCATCCACACCCGTCTGGCGTGGCAGAACCATCCCATGCCGATGAGCTGATCACGAAGAGACTGATCAGTGCCCTGTCACTGGTGGACATCAGGGTACTCGATCACGTGATCGTCGCGGGCGGGGAAGTGAGCTCCTTTGCGGAACGTGGACTTATCTGAAATGTGGAGCGACGGCGCGCGGCTCTGATGGGTCGCGCGCCGTTGATTGCCGGCGCTCCATTTCTTGGCATTGTCTTCAATGCCGCCCCGCAAGCGAGGTCACACCGCAAAGCAGGCGATCCCAGAGCGGAAATTGAAGAAGGGAAGGGCGGGCTTGCTTGGATCTAACAGGCTAACACGTCTTGCTCGCCGTCAAGGACTTCGCGCGAAGCGCGCTCGCGACCTGGCGGCCGTCTTCGATCCTTGACCGCTGTGCGAGACGTGTGGCCAGGGCGCGGGCAATCCCGCCCCTTCAGATCCCAGGAGTCCGCAATGGACACTTCCTCTCATATCTCTTTCGCCTCTCACGCCAATGCATTCGCCGGCGCGCTGACACTCGAGGCCGTCCGCCAGCGAGCACCGGCGGTATTCGCTCCGTCGGCGCACGAGCGCATGAGCTCAAAGTACACCTTCATACCCACCGAGCGGGTATTGTCCGGGCTCATCCGGGCCGGCTTCGTTCCGGTAGATGCCCGCCAGACCATGGCGAGGCGGGCAAGTCCAATACATGCTCGGCACGTCGTTCGGCTGCGGCGGCGCTTTGAAACGGTGCAGCTCAGGGACTCGGTGCCTGAAGTGGTGTTCCTGAACAGCCACGATGGCACCAGTGCCTACCAGCTCCGCCTGGGCATCTTCCGAGTGGTTTGCACCAACGGGCTGATCGTCTCTCGGGGCGCCTTTCCGACGTACTGCGTCTCTCATCGGGGCAACGTGGTTGACGACGTGATCGCCGGAGCATTGGAGACCTCCGAGCGCTTTGGCAGCCTGGCGGACCAGGTGGAACGCATGGAGCGACGCACGATGTTCAAGGATGAGCAGATCCAGTTCGCCCGGCGGGCCTTGGAGTTGAGGTTCGCGGACCCCGATCAGCACGGTATGCAGCCGGCGCAGCTTCTGAGCTGCCGGCGAACCGAGGACTTGGGAGGCGACCTGTGGAGCTGCTTAAATAAGGTCCAGGAGAATCTGTGCGGCGGCGGTTTGCGTCGGTTGTCAGCCAAAGGGCGGCTGACACGGACCCGGAGGCTCACTTCCATCAGGGAGGATGTCAGGGTCAATGGCCAACTCTGGGACTTGGCTATGGAGGTTCTCGCAGCTTGATTTGATCGCGCTGATGCTTCCAGGGAGAGGGCGCTAGGGCCGGCGCCTTCTCCCATTTTTTGTTCCCGCTTGCACAGAAGCGCTGTGCACCAGGAGATCAGAGCCGTGCGATCATTTGCGTCGAGATGCCGATCTGATGGCCGAAAACGAGCATCGGCAATTGTTAGGTTTTGGAGTGATTTCCGTTCAATGCAGGATAGCGTGCCGCTTGCTTTTGGGTCACATTTGGACCTGTGAATTGCACGGAAATCCTAAAGGCACGAGTCTCGCCGGAGATCAAACTCCAGGCGAAAGCAATCGCTGATCGAAGCTTTCTGACGGAAGCTGCCTGGCTCAAGCGGCTGGTCATTCGGGAGATTCGTTCGGTCGAAGCCACCGCCAAGACCTCTGCCGAAAGCGATCAACCCGTCGGCGTCCATTGCCGTCATCGACGGTCGGCGCCTGCATCGACCGCCCGCCAGCGGCCGGTGTTCGTTCGGTTTCACCACGAGGACCGACTGTTGCTGGAAGCGCGTGCGGCGGCTCGGGGTATGCGACCGGCAACCTACGTTTCAGTCTTGACGCGATCGCATTTACGATCTCTGGCACCACTGCCCAAGGAGGAGTTTCTCGCGCTCAAGCGCAGCATCGGCGAGCTCGCATCCATAGGCCGGAACATCAACCAGATCGCCAAGGCTGCGAACCAGGGCGGCCAGATACCCGCCTCCGTGCGCGAGGAGTTTCGGGCGATGCTCAAAATCTGCGTAGCGCTGCGGGACAACACCAAGACGCTCCTCCAGGCGAACATCAATAGTTGGAAAACTGGACATGTCGAAGCGGATCTTTAGGGTTCCAGGTGAGCCCTTGCTGGACCTCGTGAGCCATGGACGCGGCGGCCCTCACGGAGCCGGCGGGTGGTTGGCGCCGGCTCAGGTCGAGCAGATTCGTCGCACCGTGAGGCGGGCGCCGGAGGTGGTCGTGAAGGTGCTGCCCCGGGACAGCAATAATCTCAAGGCAGCCGGAAAGCACCTGGATTACATCGGACGGTATGGGGAACTAGATCTTGAGACCGACGACGGGGAGCAGCTGCAGGGGAGGGTCGGCAACGCGCTTTTGGAGGAGTGGGATCTGGATATTGATGATGTGCGGCGCCAAGCCGACTTGGCTGCGACCAGGGGCCGCAAGCCACCGAAGCTCATCCATAAGCTCATGTTCTCGATGCCGGCGGNNCCGCCCGCCAAGGTGCTGGGCGCCGTGCGCAACTTCGCACGGCAGGAATTCGCCCTCCAGCATCGATACGCCCTGGTTCTGCACACGGATGAACCCCATCCCCACGTTCATCTCGTGCTGAAAGCTATCAGCGAGCAAGG
>PKWJ01000009.1:76843-155712 GCA_003132025.1 Gammaproteobacteria bacterium | reverse complement strand
TAGCGCGCCGTCCGCGGCGAGAGTCGGAAAGCCAAGAAGGACGGTATCTACCGCGCGAGCCTGCGCGGGGAGTCCACATACGTTCGCGCCCAGGCCGAGGCGGTGGCCTCGGAACTACTAAAGGGCGACCTTCGGATTGAACCTGGCACGCAGATGCTGACCGAAACCCGCGATGAGGTCATACGGGGCTGGCACGGGGTCGCCAGTCAGCTTGCGAAGGAGGGGCAACTCGACCTCGCCTACGACGTTAAGCGGTTCGTCGATCAGATGTCGCCACCCCGGACCGAGCGGCAGTGGACTGCACACGAACTTCGGCAGCACGTGCCGACATCGCGCGCACAGGATCGGCCGATCACCCGTTGAGCGTTGTAATTTTCGATGTGACCGGCTCCGGTGCACTTGATCGGTGAAAGTCTCGGGATGAGGTCTCGAGAGCGCCCAGCCAATGCGAGTAGTCACGTGCGCGATGTGCCACGACGTGGATGACGCCGGAGGCGCTTTGTAGTTCTCCTTCCACGATCATGAGTCGGCTGGAAAAGATCGGCTGCCTTTGAGTCGCCTGTACCCTGGGCCAGACGATGAGATTGACGATACCAGTCTCATCCTCCAGGGAGATAAAGACAATGCCGGAGGCCGTCTCCGGTCTTTGTCGATGGGTGACGATGCCGGCGACTAGCACTTTGATTCCATTCTTCAGTTGCGCGAGGTCTACGGCGCGATGCTCCCTCAAATGCGCAAGAACTCGTGTTTGAGTTCGAGCAGGGGGGCTTGTGAACTTACGGCCAGCGTCACATGATCATGGTACCGTGGAGAGGTCCAGCGGACGCAAAGCCACCGTGAGACTTCAACAGCGCGCGCGTTTGCCGGCTTTATTGTGACCAGTCGTCGGATGGGGTGTCGAAACAGCCGCCAGGTGGGCCAATGAACACTCGGGGGATTTCAGCGGCATAGGCAGAGCCTACATCCGAACAAACCGCGGCAAAAACAGCTAGGTCGGCCCCAGAACATCTGGCACCGGAACGGCGCGAGTCTTCACAAGGCGTAGTACATACTGCGCGACAAGCGGCCCCAACTTCCGCATTTGCTCATCTGTGAGGAGTGTCCCCGGCTTCGCGCCGCAATTGGCAAACGCGTATCTCGCCGCTCTGCCCGCAAGATCATGCATTGCGTGCTTTTGGTTGATCTGCATCGCCAAAGGCATCACGTTGTGAAACGCTGCTTCTTGCGCCCCCTTCGGGAGGCATTGATAATCGAAGCAGCGCTGCATGTCGTGTCGCGACAGCCGTATTTCGAACTCCAAATCAAGTTGCCTGCCAGCATTAGGGTCTATGGCGTAGGCGCAGTGTATGTCCGGCCCTTCGTACCGGTCTGAAAGGCAAACTACTACCCGGTGCACTCCAAAATACTCAACATAGGCTAGAAGTTGGCCCTCGTTCTCTCGGCTGCTGACTGCAACGCAATGCAACGGGGTCCGTTCCGGTCTGCCAGCGATCAAGTCACGCTCAAAGTAAAAGCCGTAGGGAGGACTCGCTTCGCTGTCCCTCAAGTAACGCAGCGCGCTTTCGCAGGAACGCGCCTCGACCTTGTTTGCAGCCGCCCAGGTAAGCGCCGATTTGACTATCGCGCGGCCGGACTTCAAGCCACCGAGTCCCAGCTGGAATTTGAATACGCTGTTAAAGGTCCACTGCTCCTGCGCCGCAGCCAGCTCCTTCTCCACATCCAGCTTTGGATAGCGCCGTTCCTTCAGCTTTTCCAGCACCTCTCTGGCTTCCTCCATCGTTGTCACTGTCAGGCGTATCAGTTTCTGACCGCTCTCTTCATACGTAATTGGGGCCGTAGGCACCGGCTGCAGCGAACCGTCTCTTCGTATGTAGATTTCGTCGCCCTGAACTGTGGTGGCTTTCAAGTTCGGTACCGCGCCACGTTCACGCTTTATGGCGAACATCATACTGAGCGGGTGGAGCTGCTCCGCGAGTACAGAATCCCAATGACGACCCGTCGTCGGGTTGCAAATCCGACAGACGACACCGCTGACCTTCAGGCGACCACCTATCGCGTTGGCAATCACATGTTCGTCAGAGTCATTCAACTCTGTTATTGCCTCGTCACAAACGATACAATTCATGCTGCCTACCTCCACTTAGACAGGAATGCCGATTTCGGCGAACAGCCGTTTCCACGCCGCGATGGCCCGCCGCAGTACGTTTTGGTCACCGCCTCTGAGGATTCCTCGCTCGGCCCGCCCGTTGGCTTCGCACATCCGGTAAAGGCAGTGCCAGCGCGCGCGTGCCGCATCGGCCTCCTTTGTCCTCTCAGTAAATTCATCGCGACTGCTCATGTGCAGCTTTCCATTGCCCGGCGACTTTTCTTGAATAGTCCTGTTTCCGCTACGACAAAGGAAAATAATCGCCCAGCACCTGGCGCCAGATGCCCAGAGCTTCTCCCTGCCGCCCCGTTTCTTCGGCTCGCATCGCCAGCGCTGCCTTCCGCTGCGCCTCTTGCAGCGCCTTGCGCGCGGCAGTTACCAGTTCGGGAGTCATTTGGTCTGAGACTGGCGGACCGAGGCCGGCCGGATCGGGCCAGGACGCGCCCACATTTGCCTCCATTGCGGCGAATAAGTTGCGCACTTCGTTCGCATAGGTCGAAAACGGAGCTTCTACAAGCCCCTCCGCCATGACTTCAACGAGGAAAGAAGGCTTGATCGGCCTGCCGTTCGCGCGGTTCCAGCCTTTGGCCATTTTGACTAGCGGCACCCACTTCCCATCGAGCTCATCGTTCTTTGCGGTCGCCTGCTCCATGTGCTTCATCGGATTCGTTTTGATCCACTTGCCCATTACTTTGTCCGGGATCTCGTAGACATCCTTTCCTGCTTCAAGGGCAGGAACAGCATCGATGCTGAGCACTTTGCCCTCGTGGTCATCAGGATAGTAGTTCTTCTCGAAGATCACGGTGACGGCACGACGGCCGATCTCCGTTTGATCCCGTTCGGTGAAGGAGTTCTTGAGACACGTTTCAAAGGCCTGCAGCATTTCGATGGGCGGCTTTTCCCGTCGCCATTTCTCCTTCTCTCCGAGCACAAACATCACATCAACATCCTTCAACGGCTTGGTTTTCGTGTGCCGCCTGTAAGAGCCTGAAAGGAAATCCGTCCTGATGTCAAAGCCGCCTCGAATGCACTCACGTACGTCCTTCTGCCGCTTCGCGGCGTCTTTGCTCTCTGTGTCGCTCAGTTCCAGCTTTTTCCGAAATTTGTCAAAAGCTTCTGCGGTGCTCAGCATGGCATCATTACCTCCAGTACGTCGCACCGGCTGTCATGTGGCCGGTGGCGATCACGGTTCCGGCCGGGCGCGCAGACATTTGGCCTGTCGAAAGGAAGGAGCAGTCCGTAAAGCCGGCCACGGTCTCTGCACCGATATCCTTGCGCAGAACAATCCGGTATGTGCAATCGCTGGTTGGACGCTTTGCTTTCGCGATCAGCTGGCGCAGGTAGTTCTTATCGAGCCACATGTCATCATCCAAACCCGAGCCCGTATATCCGATAGGAAATTCCCAACGCGCCGAAGCCTCCGACGCGCCGGGCTTGAAGAACTCAACCACGATGCTATTCAGGTGTCCTGATCGCAGCCATGTCTGAATGCCGAGCTCGATGGTGTTCCAGTCCTGCATCAGCTTGTCCGGGCTGATCCCATTCTCGCGAATGACCTCGCGCAGCGTATTGCGCACGTTGTCACTCATGAAGACGATGCTGTGCGCTCGGGTAAAGACTTGTGAATGGACTTGAGTGCTCGTCATTTTTTATCCTCTGAGATTCCAGTCCACGACGATGCTGCCGTCACCCTTGGCGGCAGCGCGCTTTTCTTCGTTTTCAGCCCGATCCGTCTCAGCGACATCGAATATCTTTATGCGAGTGCAAGCGGCCAGCGACTTCTTAACCCAGTCGATGTTTTCCGCATCGCACGGGACATGCATCGTCCAGTCACCGTCAGTGGGATTCCAGGTCAGAGCATCTACCTTTGTGCCCTCTTCGAGCGCTTTCATGCCGTAGCGCAAGTAAATGCGCAGCTGTGGGCCTGCGCCTTCAAACATGATGGCGCGGCTCGTCGGATGCTCATCCGTTATGATCGATCCCATCACCCCGGCGGCGCACCTAAGTTGTTCCACGTCCTTGGAACCAGGGCCCGTCACCAACTCAATGATGCCTTGCCATGTGTCGGTTGCCGAACGGAGCGGAATGGAGCTGATGTCGCGTCGCACTCTCATTGCGCCATCTCCTTCTGCGTTTTCAGGGATTGCCGGAAAGCAGCCTCAATTTTGGCTCGCGTCAGTTTGTTTGGGTCCTTCGCCGTTTCCGTGTCGGACCCGATAGCCACGAATATGTCCTTGCGGATGCGGCGACCATCGAGGCCATCCGCTACCTTGGCGAGCCGCTCGGCATCGGCCGCAAGCGTCTTTACGTGCTTCCACACGCCGCCGATGGCATTGAGCGTCTCTGAAATAATCTCTCGGCGCGCCTCTTCGTTGGGTAACCCGAATTCCTCAATGTGATCGGCACGAGATAGGAAAGCGGCATCCAGGGCCTTAGCGAAATTGGTGGTAGCGATCAGGAGGACGTTGCGGTGATCTCGCGTGAGCCGGTCCATGCCGGACAGCACGGCATCGGTCGCGCGATGGACATCCGCGGGATTCGCGTCGAAACTGAGCTTGTGGCGCGAAACGGCGAGCGTCTCAACTTCGTCAAGCAGCACAATCGCGGCTCCGTCCATCGCCATCTCCGGGATGGTCTGCTCGAACAGCTTGGTCATTGCCTGCTGGCTGCGACCCAACGCCGAACTCGCCAGGGCATGCGGATCGATTTCCACGAATGTGCACTTGGTCTGCGGGAGCTGGTGGGCGACCTGATTGGCAAGTCCGCGTGCAATTGTCGTTTTGCCGGTTCCCGGTGCGCCGCTGAGCAAAATGAGACCGTGGAGCGGGGCTACTTCGAAAGGCAGCTTCTGGCGCACCGTGAAGGAGAGCAGCGACTGCGCCAGCAAACGCTCGCGCACGCCGTCGGGCAGCTTGATCGATGACCAGGCGATCGCCAGCTCATCGCTCGGTATGCGTAGGCGGCGGGCGACGCCGTCGGAATTGCTCATAGTTATGGCTCTCGGACCAAAATGGGGACCCGGGAAGACCGCGGGTTGAACGACTACGCGAATCAGTTTACAATACGTATGGAAAGTGGTCAATTGTAAACCGAAGGGGTGCCATGATTGCGGATCGCATTCGACTTGCTCGAAACAAAGCCGGCTTCTCTCTGCGCGAGCTCGCGGCCGAGATGGACGACCTAGTGACCGCCCAGGCTATCGGCAAGTACGAACGCGGCGAGGACATTCCCAGTTCCAAAGTCTTGAACGCCCTGGCGNNCAGGGAATCGAACTGTCGGGCGTCGAATTCCGGACCAAGGCGAATACCACTGCAAAAGACCGTGCGCACGTCGAAACCGAAGTTTTGGAATGGATAGAGCGCTATCTGCAGATCGAACTGGTGCTAGATCTGGACAGTTCCAAGTGGCAGTGTCCCGTCCCGTGCCCTGTGAAGCTCAATGACATAGGGGAAGCCGAAAAGCTTGCCAGGGATGTGCGCGAAGCCTGGAAACTCGGGCTCGATCCCATTCCGAATATGACCGAGCTTCTGGAGGAGAAAGGCCTCAAAGTCTTAACTGTTCCTCTGCCTGATCGCGTATCAGGATTTACCTGTCTCGTTGGCCGAGGGGAGGGGCAGCCGGACTTGCCCGTGATCGTCGTCAACGACCAGTTTTCCCTCGAGAGGCGGCGCCTCACTTTGGCCCATGAGCTTGCGCACCGCCTCATCGACACCGACTGTCTGAGCGCGAAGGACGAAGAGAAGGCCGCCAACCTTTTCGCGGGCGCTTTTCTCATGCCGCGCGAGCACCTTCTGAATGAGGTTGGCAAACACAGAAATGCTCTCGGTTATAGCGAGATAGTTGATCTCAAGCACGTGTATCGCGTGAGTGGAATGGCACTCCTGATGCGACTGCGGCAACTCGACGTTATCAGTGAGTCCACTCTGATCTACGCATTCAAGACCATCGCGCGCGGATGGCGCACGCAGGAACCGGAAGAACTTGAAAAGCCTGCAAAACGTGGGCAGCGGGAGCGGGCCCGAAGATTTGAGCGCCTGAGCTATCGGGCTCTCGCAGAAGGTCTGATTTCACTCAACAAGGCGACCGAACTGTTACGGCTTCCCGTGGCGGAGGTTGAGGCTGGTTTGAAAGGTCCGCCGACAGCACATGCATGAGGATCGTAGTCAGTGACAGCAGTTGCCTGATAGATCTACGCAAAGTGTCGTTGCTCGACGCTTTGCTCAGACTCCCGTGCGAATTCCTGATTCCCGACACGCTCTTTGAGGATGAGCTACTGAAGTTCACGGCCGCGCAGAGGAAGGCCTTGACTCGCGGGGGACTGAAGGTCATCGATCTGCCTGGAGAGCGAGTCTTAAGAGCCCAGGCCGTAATCCGGCAGGCCCCGCGGCTCTCGGTCCATGACGGCTTTGCCTTCGCGCTCGCGGAGGGAAATCCCGGCTGCATCCTCCTCACAGGCGACGGGGAGCTGCGCAGTCTCGCAGTTCGGCACAAAATGGAAGTGCACGGTGTGCTGTGGGTGATCGACGAACTTCATCGCCATCAGATAGAAAAAGCGAAGCCCCTGTTGGCGGCGCTTCGGGCATTCTCTGCCGATCCCACGGTGCGTTTGCCGCGGCGAGAAGTAGTGGCATCGATAAAGCGTTTTTCCGGTCTGAAATAACTCAAAACGGTCACAGCAACTATGCCGAAGGAAAAAAAGAAAACAGCGAGGAAACGCACCCGAAGCGGCTCTCTCCTCGCGCCAGAGGCGATGGGTGGGATCTTTGCGGGCAAGGGATTTGACTTTCAGACCAGGTATGCAGCGTGCCAAGTGCCAGTGTGGCTGTTGAAAGAGGCATTCCATCAGCTTTTCTACGAGGGCACCGGGGACATCGACATTCGCTATTCAGAGGCGGGAAAGACAACACGCATTCATGTCCAGGTCAAGGACCATGAAGTCACGCCGAGGGAGCTTAAGTCGGTTCTCCAGCACTTTGCCGAGATAGATGCCGAATTCCCCGGCACGTACAAATGCTTCACGCTTGTGTGCCCTTCGTTGACCTCCACGCTCAGGCCAATCGAGAACGGACTTGCGAGGCTTCGCGGAGCGACAGCATTTTACAACGACAGGCCAGAAACGCTGGCCCCCACCAAGCAGGAGCTGGACAAACGAATCCGCAAGGCAGATCTAGGCGATTACATCGATCTGATCCACGCAAAGGTAGATTTCGAGCTGGGTCACGGCGATATGCATCACGATGAACGCGCCATAAACCACTTCATCAGCCACTTGCTAAGCCATCCGGAATACGCGGACAAGCTCCGCGCAATGGTGCAACCTGCCTTTGCCGAAGTAATGCGAGTCATCGGAGCAAAGAAAGGCATCGTTCTTGAGCGAGCCGAGATAGAAGTGCTCCTGCGGGCTGCGGTTGCGGCGGGCATCGCCGGCGAAAATAAAATCACTCTTTGGCTGCAGAACTGGACGAGCGAATCGTTCGACCCGCCGGCTGATTACTCGCTCGATTGGTCATCTCACTTCGATCGGTCCACGCGGAAAGTACCGTCGCCCGAGATGTGGAACAAGGAGCTTATTCCTCAACTCGAAACGCTCAAGAAAAAAATACTGGCGGAGAGTAGAGAGCGACTCATCCGGTTCCGTGGCAAGTGTGCTCTGTCCACGGGAGTTGCGCTGGGAGCGCTTTTCCCTACAGTTGGTGGTTGGGTATTCGAGATACCCCAGCCTCCATCGCGGGATGACTGGAGATCCGACACACCGCCAACAATACCCTACGAGCTGCGAGTGGAGGTATCGGAACCCAATCCGCTAGGATCGGACATCGTTCTTGGCTTAAATATCAAGGGGGACGGCCGGCAGGACATCATAAGGTACGTGGACAGTACCGGAACTCCACCCAGGATATTCGCATTCATGTCACCGCCGTCTCAGGGCGCGCAATCTATAAAAGGAGCGGGCGACGCCGTCGCGTTTGGCCAAGCGGTTCGCGAGACCCTCGGACAGCTGCTGAAGACCCACGAGCTGCGCAGGTCCCGTATCTTCTTTTACGGTCCATTTGCCCTTGCGGTGTTCCTCGGGCAGCAGCTGACTTCCGTCGGGCAAATTCAGCTGTTCGAGTACCAGGACCCTGGCTATGCTCCGAGCTGGTCGCTAAAAACGTAGAGCGATGCGAAATTAGGAAGGGCGGATCAAGCGATGCCTGCAAGCTTCCCGGAAGATCTCGCTGACCACGTGCACCGCCAGCTGGTCAGCCGCCGCGAGAGTCCGCCGTCGGTAAAGCTTCTGACGAAACTGTTCGAGATGCTCTACTTTGCCAGCCTCAAACGCGAAGAGACCCAGCCGATTTCCTGTCGCGTAGCCTTCATCGACCGCAAGCGGCCAGACCCTAAGCCACCCAAGCGAATCGTCTCCGATCGATGGCGATTCTTTCCTCTCTCCGATGATCTTCCGTTAACCGTACGCAATTTGGTGAAGCTCTCTACAGCGGTCGACCCCTGGGCATCTACGCTGGCGGTAGATGCGGACACCACTGGCAAGCTGCGAATCTGGGGACTGATTGATCAGAGTGTTCATTACAGTACCTTCGTCGTGAAAGAGGCCGCCAGCGGTCCAGAAATGCCAGGAATGTTCCAGGTGTTGATTCAAGGACCCGGCGAAATTTCCGTTTACAAGTCTTACATTTTACTGGGTAGCCTGAAGCAGGATTCTCTCGTCAAGGGGCAGCAGATTGTATTCCAGTCGGGGCCGGTGCATTCGAAATTGCTCACATCTATCAAGGACTTCCAGCGACGGGTACGAAAGGAGGTGGGAGACAAGCTGTATTACGAGAGGGAACACTGGAACGCCAGCATTGAAGACAACTGGATTTCAGCTCTCTGCCGAATTCTCATTGGTATCCATAAATATCAGCACGGCGGGGCAGTCCTAATTTCGGACCAGAATACCGGTCTCAATCCGAAGTATTCACTTAACTATGACCGCCTGGCAGATGCTCTCTTTCGAACCAGCGTGCTCTCCGTAAAGCACACTGCCTACTCTGATCGCATCTTTGAAGAATACTTGGACAAGGAAGCCGATGAGATTCCAACGGGTCTCTATTTGGATGAGTCTGTTGCCGGCACCGACCTAAATGACACAAACGACGAACTGACAGGCTGTGTGCGTTTTCTGGCCTCCTTGTCTCGCGTCGATGGCCTGATCTGGCTAGACTCCCATTTGCGGCTAAAAGCATTCGGGGTGGAAATCACTGTTCGAGAGGACCCCGCCAAAGTTGTCATTGCCCAGAACTCAAAGGCTACAATAACGAAGAACCTCTCGCTCAACCAGTATGGAACGAGGCATCGATCCATGTTTCGATATTGTGCTACTCATCCGAGCAGCATTGGCTTTGTAGTTTCGCAAGACGGCGATGTCCGAGCTATCACAACAACCGGTGATCGCGTTGTCCTCTGGGATAACGTTCGAATTCAATCGCTTAGAAACGCGCGCATTCTACCTTCCGAGTAGCGTTGTCACATTCAAACTGATTGGCTATCGCGCATCACTGATGCCTCTCGGCACAGTCCACTGCGCGTATTAATCCCCTAGCACCCAGCGAAGAGCCGCAGGGGCGGATCATCGTGCGAAGCTCCTAAGATCACTATCATGGCTCAGATAGGGACGCACTAAACGACCTCGGCAAACACGATGTCGACCAGTTGCCTTACCGCGGAGCGCTCATCCCTGATTCGGTTCACGGTCTTCCGTCGTCTCGTCATCGGCTGCAATCGCATCCTCGCCCGGCTCCTCGAACTCTCTTTCGTACATTGCTCTGTTGGATTCGGCTCGCCGCTGCTCGTCCGCAATCATGAGGTCCAGCTTTGCGATCTGGCATTTTGCAAAGTCCAGAACGCCAGGACGCTCGTCGGAAAGCCACACAGTCAGAGCTTGCCTGCGGCTTCGCCAAGCGTTTGCAAAGCCATATTCACCAGACACAACGCCCGTGCTAATGATGCTTGCGCCAACGATCTTCATTTTGCGCTCATCGTCCGAGAAGCGGGCGACAATCTCCTTTAGGACCGTGTGTGTGGCAATAGCTCCTTGGTAGTTTTGAAGGATCGCCAAAGCGAAATTGGCTTCGGTGTCCCCGCCGGTTTTAATCATCTGAATAAGTGCCTCGGCGAATGCCGGCGTGCAATCTGGAAATGCGCTACTCAACAGCCGCCCCCCACGAAACTGAAAGAGCGCAGCACTTTTGCCAAACCAGGACAAACCTTTTGAAAGGGCAAGTTGAGGATCCTTGGAAAGCTGCTTCTCTAAACCAAAAAACCGGTACGGAATAGCCTCGTAGCCCGGCTCCGATTCGGAGTCATCCTTCGCGTCTCGCTCGAGACGCATGCCAAAGTAATCCCAAATCTTCTCTAGGTGTCGGGCAGCGACGTGACCCAAAATCGCCTCCGCGTGGAATTCAATGCGACGGAGGGAAACCAAACTCTCCAGCAGGAGGTCTGTCGCTTCGGTGCTCAAGCCGTCGTAGTACGGGTCGGTCGTCTTAAGAAACCAGGCCGCTTGGACCCAGCGGACGTCTTTGCGATCATTTAGAAATCGTAGCGCCTTTTGTATATAGCAGTCGGAATTACTGATTAGATCAGTGCCAAATCGCTCCACGGCGATTATGAGGCACTCAATGACCGCGTCCGCGGCGGCTGTCTCGATCGATCTTGCGAGGACACGGGACGCTGCGCCGGGATGGAGCGTTGTCGAGTAGCGAAGGTGTCGCGCGATGCCGGTGAGATTGCTTCCATCGTCCAGCTCCCGTTCTAGCATACGTTCATAAATATCGCGCCGATTGCTGCGCTCAAACCCTTGAAGAGACGCTGCTAGGAATTGATGTACTGGATCGGGAGCCGCATTTAGTAAACGTTCCGCGACATCAGGCCGATGCTCGGCGAGGTGGCTGAGGAACTCGACAAAAATCGGAAAGGTCATCAAATCTTGAGATCGCGTTTCCGCACACCGCGCAATTAAGGCAAACCACTCCGCCTCATTCGAGTCGTTAATTGCTTGGAGATATTGGGCCACCTGCGCGCGGCGATACTCCTCGGCTCCCTGAAAGTCGAACTCTCGGCCATTCTCCCAATGCGGCGGATAGACTGATTCAAAGCCGACCAATACTTTGTAGCGAACGAAGTTCTCGTCTGTGTTGATCCTGTCACGGAATGTCAAAATGGCAGCGGCCAAACATTGCGCTTCGGCCCTGGATTCGAAACGATTCTCTGGATCTTCAATGAGTTGCTGAGCGCGTTGATAGTCGTGGTGGAATCGATGTTCCAAGTGTTGAAGAAATTGGTAGCTCATGCCGCTCGCGCGATCGATAAAAAAGTTAACGATGCACGTCGAATCCTTAACGGTAACACGCAACAACTCGTTCGAATAGTTGCCTTGAAACGGCGTTGCCGTCGCAGCATCGAGGGCTCCAAACACCGCTGTGCGCCGAGCGTCATCGAGCGATCGATCGAAAGCTGTAAAGAGCGATGCGATGGCCTTGTCGCGAACCTCCCGGAGTAATGCGGAAGCGGGTACAGCGCCATTCCGCAGGATCACCGAATCGGCGGTCCATGTGGATGCGCTGATATCCGAGCGCAGACATTCGGACCAAATTGCAAGAGCGACTTCCCAGGCTGCGTCAATATCAGGGGCATCCAGCCCGCCGAGGTATTCGAGGAGCGCCAATTGGAGGTTTGGGCCCACCTTCTCGTATACGCCGATGTCGTATTCCGCGAGATGCTTAGCTACATTGACTATCTGATGGCGTATGCGCTCGTCTGCCTCGTCTCGATATAGGTCGATCAAGAGTCGGAGGGTCCCTACTACGTCTGCATAGCGCACGCTCGAAATGATCTCTACGACCAATCGGGTGACCACATCGGGCTTGATTCCCTTCATTTCACCGAAGGTAGTCTCAATGGGTACCGTCGCGGTGCGGCGAGCGGCCTGGACCGTCCTAAGCAAGGCGGGGCATAGCTGGCCATAGGCCGCAGGGAGGTCGTCGTAATGTGGAATGGCGTAGTCTTTCAGGCCTGAGAGAATTTCATACCGCTCATTGTTATTCTGCGCGCGATCAAGGAGTTGAACGATATCTTGATCGAACAGCGCTTTGCCCTGAAGGACGCGCTCGTAGTCCTGCTGTGCTTTCTGGAACTCGTATCCTGCTGGAATCAGGTAGCGATCCATAATGCGCTCGAATCGACGCGTGATGCCCTGCATCGCGCGCTGCCCGAATCCGGGTCCAAGCCTGTCTTTGTAGATAATGTCGTGGGAAGTTTCAGACCAGGCATGATTGAGGATGGTTTGCACCTGAATTTCGCAACGCAGCTCAGCGAACCGCGAATACTCAGGCAGTTGTACGCGATTTTCCTTGAGCCGGACTGTGTAATGAATGGCGCGGTAGCGAGCACCTTCATTTTCTGGAGTTGGATGATGAACCTTGGTCGAATCTTCTTCGATCTCGAAGTTTTCCCGAATCAGACGGGAGCCCAGGAAGCGGTCCACGTCGTTGTTGGTGTAGAACACAAGCCGCGCGCCGGCAAGGTCGCGTCGGTCCGTTTCGAGAGTCTGCGTCTCGAGGCTATCGGCCTCTTCAAGGCGGCGACGTAGGCTATCGAGCTTCTTCGCGCGGGATTGCACGGACTGGGGTCGCGGTATCGCCTGATTGGCTGCGATGGCCTGCTCGAGTATAAACCGAACGACATTAGCAAATGCCTCATAGGTACCGCGGTACTCTTTCTCATAGTCTTTCAGATTCACGTCAGTCCCCCCTTCATTCCATTTGTGTCCCCCTGTGCCCAACCAGGGGCGCCGGTGCGTCGTCGCAAGGGTTCACGAGTGCCATCCTAGTCAACGATGAATAAGCTGTCATATTAGTCGTTCTAGCGGCAGATCATTCTTCTGTGTGTGTATGAAAGTGAGAGGCAATAGCTCCGAGCGAGCTTTCTGACTGAGCGAACAGGTACTCGTAAGCTACTCTTTCGACGGCCTGATTGAGGTAGTGCATGCGAAAGGGTTCTAGCGTTGTTCCGCGGCTATCGTGATACGGCTTATCCTTGAACGATGTACCGAACGGTCTCATTGGAGCAGACTTTTTCCGAAGCAGCCGAGGCTATGGCCCGGCCGGCCGGGCGCAGGCCCGAGTTCGAATCGCTTGAGGCTATCGCAGAACATCGCAAGGCCTTCGTGCTTGCATGCCACGAGACATGGCGTGTGTGGCACGGGCGGGCGATAGAGCAGATTCTGACGTTCGATCAGTTTCTCCGTCTCAACAAGGCCGCGCCAGTACCCGGTGGCGATGAGTTTGGCAACCGCATCTGTGCGGTCTGGCGCAAGGTGAATGATTCGATCGTCTGGTCTCTCTTTGGTGCCAATCGCTGGGTTGTCAAGCGGCTGTGTCTCTATCGGCCGCGCACGTATCTCACCGAGAGCAACGCGTCCTCCGTTCTCAAGGTCCTCGCGTCTTTGAATGCAAACCCCATGAGCTTGGCCCTATGGAGCGACGCGACCTCAGTCGTCGACATGGGCGATATCGTCTATGTCGAGGACGGCCTCCGCCCGGAGCCCTCGTTCATTGAACTGAAGGAGGGCAAGGTTAATGCAGAAATAATCGAGCTTCTCGATCTTCATGGCGAGGAGTTTGCGGGGCGCTTTCGGTCCTTTGCACAGACGCGAGGAAAGAAAGGAGTCAAACAGTTTGAGCGGGTAGTCCGACAGAGGCAAACCGGACAACAGATGGGCGAGCTGCTCTCAAACCTTCGGGGACGTGATCCGGTGACGGGTCGTGAGATAGAGATTGTCGACGTCGGTGCTGATCACGTCCCTTATGACGAGACGCTCGGTGCCTTACTGGAAGGGGCGGCCGAACGTGGCAGCGAAGTCTGCGAACTCGTGGAGGACTGCATCTGGATTTATGTGGGCGGCGATCCAAAGGCCGATCGTGTCACTGCGCACTTGCGGTTCAGATACTTGCTTGAAGAAAATGGTGTCTCCTTGCCCCTGAGTTCTGTTAATGCCGCTCATGATCGAGACTGTATCGTTGATTTGCAATGGGGAAACTTCCAGCCTTTAGCGAAACCCCTTTTCATCAGAACGCTCAAACCAGAGATTGTCGGAGCGCTAGTTGGCGGTCGCCTTTTGCATAAGGTGTTTCTTTACGTCGACTGGCCTCGTTTTGCGGAATTGTGCGCGCGCTGCGGTACGCAATTTACCTGGTCCACGGAGAAAGACGCTCGGCGAATGCGGGCCGAGCCTCCAGAGCTACGCGCCGCCCTGGTTCGCGGCCGCGTCGCGCAGATTCGCGTAGAGGATGTTCGCGTGTCGGTTACTGATCCGGCGCTGGTTCAGATGCTCTTTGACGGAACTCCGCCTCGGGCCATCATTGAGCACACTATCACGAGTGCTCTGCGCCTGAAGTCTCGTTCCCTGAAGTAGGCAAACACATTCACTCGTGTCCAATCAGGGGTCATCGCGCGGATCGCGTGCATCGTCAGTATTGATCATCCAAATGTTAAAGTAATGCTGTTTCGACGCCTCAGCCGCGACGGCGATTTGTGAGCTGTCGAAGTTTTGGTGGTCCGAATTTTAGTTCCTTCCAAGAATGTGCTGAGTTCGAGTTGCCGCCAGAATCGCGTCACAAAAGTCCAATCCCGAAATACTTCATTCGCCTTCTTGCGGGACACTTTCCTTAGACGTTCCTCTGCATCAACTTCGGCGTGTGGCCAAAGAACTTTTGCGAGCAGTGCGTCGCTGTACCGAAAACCGTTAAGTCGTCCCCAGAATTCCAGGTCAAACACCTGCAGGATTCCGTATTCCCTCCACTCAGCAAACTCCTTGTCGCCGATGGGGCGCTTCACCTGCCCAAGTATCGCCCGTGCACCAGCCAGCCACACTTGGAACGCGAGCTTCAGCGTTTCGTCGTCCTGCGTAATGTCAATGGTGAGCGGCACACCATGCAGCACCTCGCTGAGGTGAATACGCTCGGTCCGATCATTAATGTAGTCGCCGAATGATCGGCGCCGAGCAGCGGCCATTGTTGGCGGAGCCTTGATAGCGAGTTCATGTGTGCGTTTTAGGCGATTGAATCGTCGGGCGCCGAGCAAAACATTTTGGCCAGTCTTGCGCCGCGACATCAATGCGCTCACGTACGCAGCATCGAATGCCGATAGTTCCTGCACGGGCCAAGCCCGTCTTCGGTCCCTCTTGCCAGATAGAAGTCCGTTAGAACCGTTCTTATCTCGGTACTTGGATTTGACGATGAGGTTGTGGAACGTGGAAATGGCTTTCTGTGTGTCGCCAGTGTTCCGATGTGCAGTTTGGACGGCGAGTCGCATCGCAAGTTCATGATGCCATTGCGGAGCAGTCAGTGAATCGCTGTAGACCGGTAGTGGGAACCATCCCGGCAGCTGTTCAACCCGCTTGATTAACTTGCCCGGCGTTTCAGATTTCATGCGATTACCTCAACTTGGGAGCGGTGACGGGACTCGAACCCGCGGCCTTCTCAGCGGGCATGTTCCCGCGCTGCCGCGGAAGCCCTTGTCGGTGAGACGCTCTTTCCAACTGAGCTACACCGCTACCGATGCGTGCAGTTTACGCAGTGCCGCGCCGGGAACTAGGGATGGGCACACGGCAGTTGTATTCCGGAAACGCGGCCTGTTGACGAGTGTCCGTGTTGGCTAGTGCGGTTGCGAATGGCGGCTTTGCGGCACCGATTCTCCAGTCGATCTCGGTAATGGGCAAGAACGTTCGGGAAGAACTCGAGGCGCGCCTGAAGTACCGCAACGCATGCGGGCATCCGAGCTCTCTTAAGATCGTAGAGAGTCGCGTCGTGGCGCATATAGAAACGCTAATGGCCAATGTCTTCGAGAGCTATTCATAGTCTCGCGCGGCTCGGGTGCGCGCCCCTTTATGTGTGCTGAAAACGAATATCCTGTTAGTGCGTTACAGCGGCGCACTTGTCGATCCCCAAATGAGGGGGCCGGTGCCCATTCCATCGGGAAGGGGACGGAGAGGTCAAAAAGCCCGGCCGGAAGCGAGGTATTGGTGGTTCAAGTCATAATGAAGATCGCGAATGTGGAGGTGTCCGGACAGTGTGACGGTTTTTGGCCCATGCGGGTCAATTCTGTCAAATTATAATTTATTGATATTGTTAGATATTGTTCCGGGCATTAACCGCAAAAAAGGCCTGGCGCCCCTCAAGAGTTTTCATTATAAATAGCGCAGTGTGACGGCCGGGGACCTGCTCATGACTGCGTCGGTGGAATCAATACTCGAGCGACTGGGGCCATGCCTAACGAGCGACGTAATCCGTGTCCTGGTCGCCGAGCATGGTATGTCGCCGGCCACCGCGCGCCAACGAATCACCCGTCGGCCCTCCACGATCAAGGTCCTCACTCGTCTGCCGTTCCCTAAGAACGCCAAATTTATTTATCACCAGAACGACTATGGAGCCCCGCGGTTCTGGGCGAACCTGGTAAAGGCGCTTGAAGATTCGAGTCCATCCTACTCGGCGGCGCTTGGAGCCCTGTCGATACGCGGTGGAATCATGCCGCTGCGGCACTTCTATATCGCGTGCGGCGCGCCGATGAATCTGACCCGCCATCCGTCACCGGAGTCGATTCTCCAAAGCCTGGTGGCAGCAACGCTCCTTGAGCGGCGCGAGGTTGAGGGTACAGGCGAGTGCGTTTGTTACGCCAAGCGCGATGACGCCTACCTCGAGGTGCCGATCGCGGACATGAGGGCCCGGCTCATCGCCGAAAAGATCATGTTGAGCGCAGTCAAGCAGTGGGCGCGCACGCTGGCACTGGGAAGCTGGGATAAGTTCGAGATGCGCGACACGGGTGATATGCCTCAGGTCGGTACTTTCGGCTGGGACCTGGCGGCACCCTCATACCTGTCACCCTTGCTATCGGGCGTTATGCCGTCGGGAAAACCCAAGCCCGGCTTCATTGTCTGCGACCTGCTGCTCGGGCGAACTCAGACCGCCTCCGGCCTTGCGGCGTTTCTGCGTAAATGCGCCACGCTCCGGAGCTTAAGCCGGGTTGGGCGGACCTTCTTCTTTTTCGTCGCTGAAGGCTATTCCGATGAGGCCTTTAGGGCTGCGCGATCGGCGGGAATCGTTCCTGCGACCACGGAGTCCTTATTCGGCGCTGAACTTGCCCGTGCGTTCACAGAACTCGTCATGGTCCTGAAGAAGGCCGCAACTGCGGCCGTCGATCCTGGAAAGTTCGAGTACCTGTTCAGTCAGCTGGGGAAAATCGAGGGCGCCGCCAACTCGCTGCGCGGAGCGCTGTTCGAGTTCGTAGTCGCAGACCTCGTCCGGAAGCTATGGGGCGCGGAAGTCAGGATGAACTACAAATTCCGCGAAGCCGGGAAAGACATTGCCGAGGTAGACGTTCTGGCGCTACTCCCGGGCCGTATGATCTATTTCATCGAATGCAAGGGTAACTCGCCGTACCAATTACTTGGTGATGAGGAAGTTAAGCAGTGGCTGACTTCGCGCATACCCACTATCCGCAGGAAGGTGCTGGAGCACCCGGATTGGAAGAATCTGGACATGCATTTTGAGCTATGGGTATCCGGCAATCTGTCGGATGAGGCAAGCCGGATGATTGCCGAGCACCAAGCAAGGCTGTCAACCAACAAGTACACCATTCAAGTCAGAAATGGTCTGGAGATCGGCCGTCTCGCAGATGAACTGAAGGATCCCACACTGAGGCACGTGCTCCATGCTCACTTCCTGCAACATCCATTGGCTGCGGAAGAGCTTCTTGCGCCCCCGGAGTGCGTCACGAAGGAAGCGTCAACACCTTCTGTTTCAGACCACCTCGGGCAGCTATTGCTAACTGCTGAGTGACGTTCATGGGAACATCTCAAAGGACGTCATCAGCGCCATTCACAGTTTGGACGATGTGATTAAGTTTGTCGGCCAGACAGAACGCTTCGGCGGTTCCAGCCGGGCGAGCCTTCGGGGCGTAGGCGTAATTGACGCTGTGTGGGAGCCTCGGATGGCGCTCGAGCGTTGTACCTGCGGCAGCAGCGGATCGAAGCGCTGCAACCGCTGCTCAGCATGAAGTCCGGGCCTTTAAGTCGCCAGGATCGGCAGCCAATGAGAGGGATTGCTGTAGACAGCTCCAGTGACAGCTATGGGGTTTCCTGGGGATCATCGGGGACCGAATTGTTTTCTGAATCCATAACTTGCTGATCCGACTTAGGGTCTAAATCCGGTTCGAATCCCTTTCTCCCGCCCAACTTCGGTGGGCCGCGCGAGGAGACGCGCGAGGAGATTCAATACGGCGACCCCCCGGCTTTTCGAGGACGGCATCCGGCAGCTCGTCGAGACGGGGCTGCCTCAATTAGGTCATGACGGACGCCGGCACCGAGTATTCCATCTGACACGTCAGGCATCCGCATTGATCCGCTCGCTCGACCGTTAGCGCCTCGGTTCGCGAGTCGGACCGGCCTGAGCGCACAATTCCTGCGCACGGCGTGGAAGCGTGGCCAGCCAACGAATGCGGACGAAGCAGGGGACGCGGTTCCAGCCCAACCCGTGCGGCGCCGATAGCCTCCGCGGCGGGCAGCCTGGGAACTCAGTCGAAGAAAATCTCATGGAAATTCATATGCCTAGAATTCAGAATCATGCCCCCGCTACCACTAAATCAATAACTTAGAAGTTCGTAACGGCATGGTCTGCCAGCTCGTGATCCGTTACCACCAGATTACGCATCCGTCGCTCGACGCCGCCGCTGCTTGATAAAGTCCTGCTCTCTCCGCGGTGAGATCTATAGCAAAGCGTAGACACCGGCGACAGTAATCCCCAACGCGGCAGGCCAGGGCGATATCTATGAGCCCCGGTGTCTTTTTGGTGGACAATCCTTCGGAATGCCGGAGAAGGAAGCCACAGCCCGTATCAAGATCAACAAGCTGCTCGATGCGGCAGGCTGGCGCTTCTTTGCCGATGACAGTGGCGCGGCCAACATTCGTCTCGAACCCAGTGTCACGATCAGGTCAACCGACCTCGACGCGCTCGGCGACAATTTCGAGAAGACCACCAAAGGGTTCGTCGACTTTCTACTACTCGATGCGAAAGGCTTCCCACTCATCGTTCTCGAGGCCAAGGCTGAGGACAAGAATCCGCTCGTGGCCAAGGAGCAGGCCCGCAAGTATTCGCGTTCCCAAAACTGCCGCTTCGTCATCCTCTCCAACGGGAACCTGCACTATTTCTGGGACCTCGAACGCGGCAACCCCTACGTCATCACCTCGTTTCCGACACCTGAATCGGTCATTGGCTACCAGAAGATCACCCCCAATCCGGAGCGCCTCATCGCAGACCAAGTCGGAGAGGACTACATCGTTCTCACCCAGCGCCCGAACTACCGATCCGAGGCCTCGTGGCGGAATGAAGCGGAACGTCCCGGTTACATCCAGGCCAACAAGCTTCGCTTTCTCCGCCCCTATCAACTCAAGGCCATTCACAGCCTTCAGGCCGCTGTCGGCGAGGGCAAGGACCGCTTCCTGTTTGAGATGGCGACGGGCACCGGAAAGACCCTGACCGCCGCAGCCGTCATCAAGCTCTTCCTTCGTTCCGGCAACGTGCGGCGCGTCCTGTTCCTGGTGGATCGCCTCGAGCTGGAGGACCAGGCCAAGAAGGCCTTCGCCGCTCTGCTGTCCGCCGACTTTCAGACGGTCATTTACAAGGAGAACCGCGACGACTGGCGGCGCGCGGAGATCGTTGTTACCACCGTGCAGTCTCTGCTCTTCAATAACAAGTACCAGAAGCTCTTCTCGCCGACCGACTTCGATCTCGTCATCTCAGACGAAGCGCACCGCTCCATCGGTGGCAACGCGCGCGCCGTGTTCGACTATTTCATCGGCTATAAGCTGGGGCTGACTGCCACGCCGCGCGACTACCTCCGCAGATTCGACAGTTCCAATCCGGGCACCCGCGACCCGCGTGAGGCTGAACGTCGCTTGCTCCTGGATACCTACCGCACCTTCGGCTGTGAGAACGGCCAGCCGACCTTCCGGTACTCCTTGCTGGACGGCGTAAAGGAGGGCTATCTCATCAGTCCGACGGTGGTGGATGCGCGCACCGAGATCACCACCGAGCTGCTTTCCAAAGAGGGATTCGTAGTCTCATTCACGGACGACACGGGCGAGGATCAGCAGCAGACCTTCAAGCAACGTGAATTCGAGAAGCGCTTCTTTGCTGACGCCACCAACCAGCTCTTTTGCAAGACGTTCCTCGAGAACGCCGTGCGTGATCCGGTCAGCGGCGAAATCGGCAAGTCGATAATCTTTGCCGTCAGCCAGAACCATGCTGCCAAGCTGGCGCACGTTCTCAATCAGATGACCGATCGCATGTTTCCCGGCAAGTACCAGTCTGACTTCGCCGTGCAGGTGACCTCACAGATACCAGACGCCCAGCAGTTCACCATCAATTTCAGCAATAATAATCTGCTCGGCTCGGGCAATTTTCTGCCCACCTACAAAACCAGCAAGGCTCGGGTGTGTGTGACGGTCGGAATGATGTCCACAGGCTACGACTGCACCGACATCCTCAACCTCGGTCTCTTCCGTCCGATCTTTTCACCCACAGACTTTATCCAGATCAAGGGCCGCGGCACTCGCACGCACAACTTCCTGGACCAGCTCTTCGACGAAAGTCTCAGGACGGGCGTGCGGTACCCGACGAAAACAGCCTTCAAACTTTTTGACTTTTTTGCCAACTGCGAATATTTCGAGGAGGAGTTCAACTACGACGAAGTGCTGAGGCTCCCTCCGCCCAAAGGAGAGGGCAGCGAAAGCATCGGCGGCACGGGCCCCGTGTTGGNNGGCTTCGAGGGGATGAAGATAGACCGCATGTTCTTCGAGAAATTCGAGGACGCGATTCGCGCGAATGAGACTATCGCGAGAGCTGTCGAGGCCGGACACTGGGACCGCGTGATCGACTACGTAAACCGTGAGGTCTTCGACAAGCCCGAGGAGTACTACACCCTCGACAAGTTGCGCAAAGCTGCCGCCGCGGACCGTCGCCTGACGCTGCGCGAGATCCTCGAGAAAGTTTTCGGGCTCATCCCTCGTTTCAAGTCCAAGGATGAGCTGCTGGAAGAGGAGTTCGCCAAGTTCGTCGCCGACTACAAGCCGGAAGAGGCTGCCGCCATCCCGGCCATTAAGACCTACTTCAAGGCCTACGTTACCAGCGGCCGAGTCCGCGACATCATTGAGAGCAGGCAGTTCACTGATTTGGCGACCAATCCGGTGTTCTCCACCCGCGACTTCAGAGCCGTGCCGGAGAAGTATCGCGTGCTCATTCCCGAATACGTCAAGGACTACGTCCCCTTGAACCAATTCGTCGCCTGAAGGAGACCACTTGCTCGACACTGATACCAAACGTCGGATCGACACCGCCCGCGATATTCTGGTCGGCAAGGTTCCTGACCCAAAATCGCAAGTCGAGCAGATCACTATTGCGTTGATCTATAAGTTCATGGACGACATGGACGCGGAAGCCGAAGAGCTGGGCGGAAAGCGCAAGTTCTTCACCGGAGAATTCGCCCGCTACGGCTGGGCCAAGCTCATGAGCCCAGGGTTAGGCGGCCATGAAATGCTCGGCCTCTACGGCGAAGGCATTACCAAGATGCCAGAGAATCCCGGTATCCCGCCGCTTTTCCGCGATATCTTCAAAAACGCCTACTTGCCGTATCGTGACCCCGAGACGCTCAAGGCCTTCCTCAAGATCATCGACGAGTTCAGTTACGACCACAGCGAGCGCCTTGGCGATGCCTTCGAGTATCTCCTCTCTGTCCTTGGTTCGCAGGGCGATGCCGGGCAGTTCCGCACGCCACGCCACATAATTGATTTCATAGTCGAGGTCATCGACCCGAAAAAGACCGAGACCGTGCTCGATCCGGCGTGTGGCACCGCCGGCTTCCTAATCTCGTCCTACAAGCACATTCTCAAAGCCAACGTCGATGCCAATGGCAGCAGCACGCTCACCCCCGACGAGAAGGGCCGCCTTGCACAGAACTTCAAGGGCTACGACATCTCTCCTGACATGGTGCGTCTATCGCTGGTGAACATGTATCTGCACGGGTTCACCGATCCGCACATCTACGAATACGACACCCTCACATCCGAGGAACGGTGGAACGAATTCGCCGACGTTATCCTCGCCAACCCCCCCTTTATGTCGCCGAAAGGCGGCATCAAGCCGCATAAGCGTTTCTCCATTCAGGCCAAGCGCAGTGAAGTCCTCTTCGTGGACTACATGGCCGAGCACCTTACGCCGACCGGCCGCGCTGGCATCATCGTGCCCGAGGGCATCATCTTCCAGAGCCAGGCTGCCTACACCCAACTGCGCAAGACGCTAGTTGAGCAGTACCTAGTTGCGGTAATCTCCCTTCCCGCCGGCGTCTTCAATCCCTACTCTGGCGTCAAGACCTCCATCCTCATCCTCGACCGATCCCTCGCTCGGCAAGCGCCGAACATCGCCTTCTTCAGGATAGAGAACGACGGCTTCGGCCTAGGTGCCCAGCGCCGCGCCTTCGACAAGAACGACCTCCCTCTGGTCAAAGTCGAACTTGACGCATACCTCCAAGCCGTTCGCAGCCGACAGCCCACCGCCGATCTACGGACGACCTCCGGCATCATCGTTTCAAGAGAAAAGATCGCCGCGAATGGCGTCTACAACCTCAGCGGCGAGCGGTATCGGGAGGGCGCGACAACCAATCACACCTATCCGCTGGTCTCGCTCGGCGACGTAAGCCTGTTTCGAGTAGAGAGCGGTGGCACGCCGAAGTCCGGGGTGGAGGAGTATTGGGGCGGCCGGATTGCCTGGGCGACGCTAGTCGATCTTCCGGCAGCGGATTTCATCACCCAGATTACATCAACCAAGCGGACGATTACCGAAACGGGGCTTCGCGAATCCTCTGCAAAGATGGTCCCAGCTAACTCAATCATCGTGTCGACGCGCGCGACGATCGGGCGCATTGCAATAAACCGTATTCCGATCGCGACTAATCAAGGATTCAAGAATGTCATCATCGAAGACCCAGCGCGGGCAGTCCCAGAATACGTCGCCCTGGCGCTCGCCAAGCTCGTGCCGACGATGCAAGCATGGGCGACCGGTGGGACCTTTGCGGAGATCTCCAAGGCGAAATTCTGTGAACTTCAAATTCCTCTGCCGCCCCTCGATTTGCAGGCTGCCATCGTGGCGGAAATCGAGGGCTATCAGAAAGTCATCGACGGCGCTCGCGAAGTCCTTGACAACTACCGCTCCCACGTCCCGATTAACCCCGACTGGCCGATCATCGAGCTAAGGGAAATCTGCTCTTTCAAGAATGGCCTGAATTTCACCAAGGGATCTTCGGGGCACACCGTCAAAATCATTGGCGTGGGTGACTTTCATGCCAACCTCTACGCGCCGGTCGAGGACCTTGATGAAGTCCATCTGGATGTACCGCTAAGCGATGAATACCTCGTAAAAGGCGGGGACATTCTCTTCGTTCGCTCCAATGGCAATCCGGACCTCGTTGGACGTTCTTTGTTTGTCCTTCCACCTACCGAACCGACTACATTCTCTGGCTTCACGATTCGGGGCCGATTCGAAGATGAGCGAGTGATGCCGATCTTCTATGCTCATTTCTTTAAATCGCGCGACTTCGCGGAGATGATAAAGACGGTTGGTCAAGGCGCGAACATTCGAAATCTCTCGCAAGGTATTCTCAACGACCTCAAAGTGCCTCTCCCGCCCCTCGCGACGCAGCAAGCCATCGTCGTAGAGATCGAATCTGAGCAAGCGCTGGTAGCCGCCAACCGCGAACTGGTGGGCCGCTTCGAGAAGAAGATACAGGCGACGCTTGCCCGCGTCTGGGGCGAAGAGGAGCTCGCCGCTTCGGTGACATGAGCCCATGGAAGAAGCCGCCGAACTCGCCAACTACCTGCCGTTCTCCTTCAAGACGCCGACGGAGCAGGAATACATAGAGTTCCTGTGGGACGCCTTCCAGACTAACTACACTCACGGCAAATACCAGTTCGCTTTCCTCGCNNTCGTCTACTTCAGCATCTGGCGGATCAAGCAGGGCAGGCCGGAGGATTTCCAGAACAGCCTAATTGGCTTCGCCAAAGACGAGAAGGCCCTATTGGCCGCGACCTCGCCCTTTGCCTTCAGCATCGTGAATGAGCGCACGATCCTGCGGTTCCTCAAGTTGATCGCCTGCGACAATGCCAAGATTGGCACCTACATCAAGCTCGTGGACGACCGCAACGACACCGCGCATTCCAACGGCAACATCTTTTTCAGCACTCAGGCCGCGCTCGATGCGAAGATCACCGAGATTCTGCGCGTGGTGGGCGAAATCCAAACCCAGGCAATGCCAGTCATCGAACACGCTTATCGCGAATTCCTGCTCCAGAACCACGACCCCGAGGAGCGCGAATACCCCGACGCCGCCGATCAGATTCGCGAGGTGCTGATTCACAAGAACTACCTATCTCAGAGTGATATTGACATCTGCCTCCGCTTCGAACTCGGCACATTTGTGGCGCGTCCCGAATACAAAAATATGTGCGCCTTGCACGATGCTCTTGTCGCAACCTACGGAGGTGGCGGTCGGTGACGAGCTCGTCTCAATGACGACAAAGTGGGACAGACCCCCATGCCGGGTCGAAGCGATCATTTCCCGGGCCCTGCACGCGCAGAGCATTACCTCTTAGAACGTATGGATACGGCAGATGTCACGGAGGTCACCTAACACCAGTGTTTCATGGAGATGTTCATCCCGCGTTGGCAATGGTCGTGCTTTGCGATCGACTATTTGGTAGGTGCAGTTCTCGAAGGCAAACGCATTCGTTGTCGTATATGCCAGCCGATATTCATCCTGATACTGAAATGGCCTTAGCTTTGTCGTGACAATAAGATCAGGCAGCGCCCACACGTTGCCCGGAACATCCTCCGGCCTGTAATACGCAACCTTGCGCGCAACATGCTTGCCATCTTCTTTGGCCGCATCGGGAAGGGCATCGCGCCAACGACCCATGAAGGTGCGTGGATCCATAAGTTCGACACATGAGACGGCGTTAAAGTCCCTCCTTAGAACCTCGGTCAACGAACAACTCATACAAAAAATATATATTTCATGCGCCCGGGTTGAGCATTCCATACCTGCATCGAGAATATGGGTCGTGTTGCGCGTGAGGTTATTTATCTCCAATCCGGTTGCCGGTCGATAAAGGCGTGTGCCTTCATATTCGTCACCGATTATTTGCTGTGCTTTCGCATCCTCATAATCCCTGAAAAATGCGGCCGTTTGGCAGAACATGTTGCCATTGAGGAATGCTTCGGCGTACTCGTGCCTGGAAAAATATTTGAAACGACTGTGCTTCATACAAGCCGTCACCATGCCCGCTAATAGACAACCTTAAATGTCGGGCTATCCTCCGGCCTAGTCTTGCGGTGGTCATAAATTCTAGTGGTCGAGATATTCGCATGCCCCAGCCACTCCTGGACCTTGGCAATATCGGCCTGGTGATCGAGCGCATTCCTCGCGGCCGTGGCACGCAGCGCGTGCGCGCCGATCTCAAAGCCGAGTGCGGCTGAGTAAGTGCGCACCATCTTATAGATTGCATCCGGCGTAACTGCCTTGTCGCCAGCGTTGCCGCGATTCCGGTGAACTGGTCGGAAGAGGGCGCCGGCGTCGTCCGCACCGTGCCCGGCCGCTTCCAGGTAATCGGTAATCAGCCCGTTTACGGCGGGGTGCAGGGGCAGGTAACGGGTCTTGCCCCCCTTGCCGGACACCTTCAGGTGAGGGAACCCGCGCCGCTCGTGCCGGAAGTCCTTCACCTTCAACCGACACAGCTCTTCGCGCCGCAGCGCGTGGTACAGCAGGGTGGCCAGTATGGCCCGATCGCGCTTGCCTTTCAGCGTTTCACCGGCGGGAGCATCGAGCAGCCGCCGCGCCTGGTGATCGCCGAGGGCGGCGGTCTTGCCTTCATAACTCTCTGGCACCGGGCGCTTTACGCCCTTCACGGGGTTATGCGTGACGGCGTTCTTTTCGCAGAGGTATTCGAATAGCGACGCCAGCGCCGAGAGACGATGCCGAACCGTGGTCGCGCTCAATAAGCGGCGCACCAGGTCGTCACGCCAGGCGATGATCTGCGCGCGCGTGACGATGCGAAACTCTTCCGGCTTGGCAATCCCGGTAAAGCGCATGAAGTCCTGCAGGGCATTCTGGTACGCCCGACGCGTCGCGTGGTTGCCCAGATTAGCGAACCACTCGATTTCTGGCGGAACAGCCGCCAGGCCATGGAAAGCCGCGGTGGTCAGCACTCTATCGCCGCGGATAAGGGGTAAATCGTTCATGCCGTTCGTTACTGTTCAGGTGGCTTAGCCAAACGCTTCAAGATCGAAATCGCGAGCTCCGGCGGCTTGTCTTCCAACGCAAACTCGCGGTTCGGGGCGATATGCTGAAATGCGGCAGCCAGAACGTTCATGTTGTGCCCCAGGCCGTTAGAAAGGCCCGTGGCGCGAACCCATCCCAAGCTGGCCCCGCTGCGCGTGATATCAGCCATGGCTGTTGCGGTCCGGGTTAAGTTCGAGCGCAGCGTCACGAGCGCATCTATCGCCGGTCGCTCAAGATTCAGCAGCGTTGAGTCGAGATGATCACCAAATGGCCTAGGTGGCATCAACCAGGTCATATCCTCCTGTCCGGAGATGGTAGCTCCCGCAGCTAACGACACGAGTGCGGCATCGACATACCGTTTGGCGGCAATGAGGCCTACGGCGACGTCAACTAGTTCCGCGGCGAGAAGGGTCTTCAGTTTGTTTCTGCGCTGCTCGAGCTCAGTTTGCGCCGCGTTGGACTCGTTGTATCGGTTGATCCAGTTTCCCAACAGGAGCGCAGCCCCACCGAATAGAGCACCCGCCAGCGCCGCAGAGGCCCCGACGTCAAAGCCCCGGACCGGCCAACGGATCACATACAGGCCGCCTGCGACCAGAGCAACGAAGAAGATGAGGTCGCTATTCGATGCCAAACGCCTTCTCATCGGGGCTGCCGGTATTCCACGCGTCGATGTCTGATTCCCGAATTATGCTATTGATAAAATAGGTTATCAATAGGATCGGTCATCTCCGCTTGAGTCGGATGTCAGTGATGTTACTATTGTCACTAGTGTCAGTAGTGCCAGTAAGGAATTGCCTGAGCGATGTTCGACGAAAAAGTGAAGGTCTCGATGTTCCTAGACGCCCCAATTGCGCAGGCCGTCAAAATCCGTGCGGCGCGAGACGGCACCGGCGTCTCTGAAGTAATCGGCAAGATGTTCCAATGCGCGCATTGCCGAGAGCCCATCAGTGATGAATTCATAGTCGGCAAACCGACGCTGATCGCGCCGAATCGGTATGCCGTTTTTTTCCACAAGAACCGCAAGGAGTGCGCTGCGGCCAGCGGCACAGAGGTGCGGTTTTTCTTGAAATGCCCCAACTGCGCGGCAATTCCACAACAGGCCTTCGCCCCGGGAAAGCTTAGGGAGCTGATACAAAAAAAAGCGGTCGAGTTTTACTGCATTAGCTGTGACCACAGTTGGAAAGCCTCGGCCAAAGAGACCGAAGAAATAGGCCGGCTAGTCTTTTGACGATGGTGCAGGCCAAAGAGAATGACCAGATGGAAAGCTGCTAATGAACCGAGATCGTCTCAAGAAATTTATTGGCGGCCGTGTGCAGCTTGTGCCCGTCGCTCATCGGATTGACCAGAACGGGCGGCTGCTCGAACCAATCGACGATGATTGGCTTCTCGAGTCCGTGACCGACCAAGGCGCGCGCATAAGCAACCCGCGAACTGGGCATTTCACGATACTCGGCTTCGATCATATTTATGAATTCACGTCGAATCCCGACCGATCGCGCGGCGAAGCGCGCTATGGCTTCCTAACTCTCAAAATTCAAATCTCCCTGAAGGGGAATGAGCTCACGATACGACCGACTTCCCGACCGGGCGAAGCGGTGCCTTACGCGCCGCCGCCGAAGCCCGATCCGCTGCAGATTGAAATCCTGACGCGTCTACACGCTACGCCCGGCCGCCCGGTTCACCCGCATGAGCTGATCGGCTACCGAAAAGAAGATATCGAAGCCGCAATCGCTCGCTGCCACCAGGCCGGACTAATCGTCGGCCGCGTGCTGACGGACAACGGGCGAATAGCTGCTGCCGCTGCAATCCGCCTAACTCCTTCCGGCTATCGCTGGCTCGTCCAGCAGAACCAGCGTTGAGCCGGCGACATTCGCAACACACAAGTGCTTGGCAGAAACAAAGAATGCCGAACTCGCTTGAACAATTCCGCGTAAGCATCCGAGCAGACTCGGAGCCGCAGCTGCGACAGCGTCTAAAGAACTCTCAGGCCAGTGCCAAGTACGCAGAGCACGCGCTGATCTTGAAGCGAGAGCTTGATACACGGTATCCAGGTTGGGACGAACCAAAGACCCATCGCAGTGGAAGTCGTAGAACGATCGCGCGCTTTCAAGGAGAGGAACAGAAATTTGAAACGGCCCGTGCCGCTTACATTTGGCTGGTGGAGCGCTTCGCGACAGTCAACCCAAAGCTCTTCACCGATATTCGTTGGGAAACCACTGGATACGTGGGGGTTGGGCGAAGGAAAGGCGCGGCAGGCGCTGCCCGCAACTATTTTGCTCGGACTCCAGCTAAGCTATTCCGCCGAACGCCGACCCTAGCTGACAACTCGAGCAACTATCATCGGCTTACAAACGGTTGGTACGTCAATTTGAACCTGAACACCCGGGAGAACTTTGAGATTCTTTGTCGTTTCGCCGCTGTGTCTAAGCTTACGCATGAAGTGGACTGGATTGGGCGGTATTTGACCCCACTGAGCCACTCCACGACGCCCGACAGCGCCTATTGTTGGCAAATGAGGCGATGCGAGAACTCGATAAGTTTCTTGGGACGTAGGCTTGTGCCCGAAAGCGTATGAGCCCGCTAACGCCTGCATAGCAGGAAGAGCTTGCAATGGTGTTTGCTGCTAACCGAGCGACGCAGGACGCGCTCAATAGGCGACGACGAATGAGTGACCGGCACTCGCCGGGAGAACTGCTCTCACAGGCCGCGCTCCGTGGTGAAAACGTAGCCAGCATTCGTGAGTTTGACTTCGTCATTTGCGTACTTGGCAAAGCCGACTGACTGCAAGTCGTAAGCCGCGGTGCGCAAAAGCGGAAGATCGTGTCCGCCTGTAGCTGCCGCCAATTCGGGCAGTTTTACGGCTGTGAATGGGTGGCGCGCCCGCGCTAGGCTCAGCAAGTTCCGATGCGCATGGGTGAGCGCGAATGGTAACGTCGGGGGCGTCTCCATTTGAGGCGCTACGTCCAATAAGGCGGGGGCGGAAATCGGTGCATTACGTGGCAGCCCAGAGCGTGCGGCGGCAAGCGAAGCGATTTGGTCGTCAATCTGCATACGCCGACGTTTGCGAAATTGTCTAAGTGCTCGCCGAACCAGGTAAGCAGCCCCAATGACTGCAGCAGCGGCGAGCAGCAGCCCCGTGAGTTGAAGCGGCGTGGTCTGCACGTGGGTCGGCTCCGTGAGCCATGTCCACACGGCTACTGCCAGCCGTGTCGTGAAATGCCGGACCGGCGCCAGGATCAAAGAAAGTGCGTACAGGATTACCCCGGAGATCACCTTCGACCATACCGGGTCATGCCATATCCGCCTGAACCAACCGATCATGCGCGCAACGATAGTCTCAAAAGCCGGACTTCGCACGCTAGTCTTTGCACTGGTTTGGCGTTTGCGTGCCTGGATAGTGGACAGTCACGTAATCTGAGCGAGAGCAAAAAAAAATGGCGGGGAAATTCTACCCCTCTCCCAATCACCGATTCATCGCCGGGTCTGCAATCGCAAATTCAGCATCGACGACGAGTACTTCCGCGACGCCCCAGCCCTGTCGAAGCCTAATAGTCCTGGCGTGGCACTGCTCGCGACGTTGCGCGGCGCGGTCAAGAGATCACTCGGCTACAAGAATTTTCGTCCACCCGCGCGCCGGCGACAATTCAGCCTGTTTATGGCGAGAGCGCGGAGGCTACACGGCCGACCATTGACGCCGGCTCGTATCGTGGCGCGCTCGGGCAAGCAGGGGTGTCCTACGCCTACCACAATCACAGCGCGAAGACTTTTAGGTAACGGTTGTATTTCCACCCAAACAGCGCTTCCCGGCACGCATGCGCCAAAAAAAGATACCCACAGCGGCGATATCCAATTTCCCCTGCGGCGGATATCGGTGCGCGGATCAAGTACCCCAAACCTTGAGAAGACTTCGTACCCAGATGACAGATGACGATGAGAAGCCTCTGAAACTTTCACGTGAGGATCTCTACGAGCTCGCCTGGTCGAAGCCCCTCGCTCAGCTCGCCAAAGATTTCGGAATCTCGGATGTGGCGCTAGCCAAGCGATGCAGGCGTCTGGGTATTCCGCTTCCAGGCCGCGGCTACTGGGCCCGGATAGACGCAGGACAAACGCCGTATCGCCCCAAGTTGCCAAAGCGCGAGCCGCAGTGGCATGACGACGACGCCCTGACCGTTGCGCCATCCGTTGGAGCTTACAGCGCAACGATCCTGTCCTCCGAAGAGGCGCAGGAGACGCTCAAGTCTGCGGCTGCCGAATCTGTTCCGGCACGCATCGCGACATTGACCGTCACGGCAACAGCCGCGGTCATCGACGCACTTCCGGCTGTGAAGCGCACGGCGGTGCGCGCCAAATACTCGCAGCGATCCGAGCTCGTCTTCGAGCGGGGCGAGCGTTCCGGTGCGATCATTGATCTCGACGTGTCGCAGGAAGTTCTCGAGCGAGCACTGCTCCTGGCCGATAAGCTATTACGGGCAGCCGCCGCCTTAGGCTGGGTGTTCGATGACCCTCTGGAACTCCGTAAGAAGCAAGGCAAACCCATGGCCGACGCGGAGGTGCCCGCATCGCCAGAAGATTCAAAGGAAGCTCCGGAGCCGTATAAGGGGAGACTTCTGGTCGAGAGTGAACAGGTAGCGCTGCGCATCGAAGAGCGACTTCGGGACGAAGTGGTCGAGCCAACAGCTGCACAGCTCGTGCGCGAGAAGCGCGAGTACGGCTATCACGCACCGCGTAAGGTGTCGGTGCCGACCGGCGCACTGCGCGTAGTGCGGCTCGATACGTATCGAGCCTGGGGTGGGCCCGACCGGCGCAGCTGGTACGACCGTAAGGGCAGGCGAGTTGAGGATCAGATTCCTGAAGTTCTATTAGGGTTCTACGAACTCGCGCTCTCAATCAGAGAGCGACGGGAGAAGGATGAACGGGAGACGCGTGAGCGCGAGGAACAAGAGCGCCGGCGCAAGGAACGGGAAGCCAATCGGGAGGCCAACCAGGGACTCATTGCGCAACTTGAGCGCGATGCAGGGGCATGGCATCGGGCGCTATACCTTCGTACGTACGTACGTTCGTGCCGCACGCCAGGTGCTTGGCACACGAGCACTGACGGCGACCTTTCGAGGCAAGACGATCAACTATCTCGATTGGGCGGAGCGGTATATCGATCAGTTAGATCCCCTGAACAGGTCCGACCGCACGGGGGAGTTCGAGGAGGGTTCGAGCTATCAATTCCAGAACGATCTGGACCGGATGAAGAAGGCGTTTGGTCGCCTCTTGGGTGGCGACTGGCCGGATGCCTGGAAGATCAGCGAGGACTACACGCCGAAGCCGAGGGCCGGGTACTACGGCAAGAGATCGGTCTTTGAGGGCGGCTCCGCCAACGGCGCGGATGATGAGGATTGACGCATGTCACCGTTGCACTTCGCAGGACCGGCAGCCACTTTTCTGAGTCTGAATCTCCGTGACACAGTGCCATGAGGCGCTTTTGCACTACTAATACGGCACTAATACGAGAGAGGACCCGGTAGTCGACATCATCTGTCTTTATGGCATAACTCATTGATTTATTGGCTCCCCGGGTTGGACTCGAACCAACGACCAACGGATTAACAGTCCGACGCTCTACCAACTGAGCTACCGGGGAGTAGACGAGGCGTTCATCAATGGAACGCTTGGATGGGCTCTGTAGCGGCGGCGCGAATTCTCAGGGTCCGGTGCCGCCACGTCAAGGACTCAGGTCAGGCAGTCTTGGCCTGCGCTTGAGCCCGTTGCGGCAGCACCGCGCGAATGCGCTCGATAGCCTTTTCGAGCGTCTGCTTGCTGCAGGCAAACGACAGGCGCATATGGCCCGGGGCGCCAAAGCCCGCGCCGGGGACGATGGCAACGCCGGCTTTGTTGATCAGAAATTCGGCGAGGGCGTTGTCGTCGCGCAGGCCGAGATTCGCGATTGCTCCGCGGAAATCAGCAAATGCGTAGAAGGTTCCGGCGCCGGGCAGGCATGAGACACCCGGCAGCGTGTTGAGCGCGGCGACTACATAGTCGTGTCGCTCCTTATAGGCGCGGTTCATGTCGGTGACACACTGCTGGCTCGCGTTGAGCGCGACCACAGCCGCCTTCTGCGAAATGCTACAGGCATTGGATGTCGACTGGCCCTGGATCGTGCCCATCGCGGTGACGATCTCCTTCGGTCCGCCGCAATAACCGATGCGCCAGCCGGTCATCGCGTAACTCTTGGAGCAGCCGTTGATCGTGATGGTGCGATCGTAGAGCTCCGGGGCGATTGTCAGCAGGCTGGCGAACGGCTCCGGCGCCCAGTAAATCTTCTCGTACATGTCATCGGTGCCGATCAGCACTTTCGGATGTTCGACCAGCACGTCGGCCAGCGCACGCAGTTCGGCCGCGGTGTAGGCGGCGCCGGTAGGATTGCTCGGGCTGTTGATCAGCACCAGCCGCGTTTTGGCGCTGATCGCATCGGCGAGCTGCCGTGGGGTGATCTTGTAGCGCTGTTCGGGACCGGCGGTGGGCGTTACCGGAATGCCGTCGGCGAGCAGCACCATGTCGGGGTAGGACACCCAGTAGGGCCCCGGAATGACCACTTCATCCCCGCTGTCGAGTACCGCCATGCAGAGGTTGAAGATGGTCTGCTTGGCACCGGAGGACACCAGGATCTGGGGGCGCTCATAGGTGATGCCATTGTCGCGCTTGAACTTGGCGATGATCGCGTCCTTGAGCTCGTTGATGCCCTCGACGTTGGTGTAGCGCGTGAAGCCCTTGCGGATCGCCTCCACGCCGGCATCGGCAATGTGCACCGGCGTGTCGAAATCCGGTTCCCCGGCTCCCAGGCCAATGATGTCCTTGCCTTCGGCCTTGAGCCGGATGGCCAGCGCGGTCACTGCGAGAGTGGGCGAGGGCTTGACGCGCTGGGCGCGTCGCGAAACGGTAAAAGGCACACCTATCCCCTTGTAGACATCGAGAGTCGTCGTTACATCTGCGTGGAGGTTATATTACGGGATTCGCCCGACGGCGACCAACGCAATCCCTGGACAGGAATGGACAAACCCGCAAATCGCTTTGAATTGCATGCAGATTATGAGCCGGCTGGCGACCAGCCGGAGGCCATCGAGCAGCTGACTGAAGGGCTCCAGTCGGGGCTGTCGCACCAGACTTTGCTCGGTGTGACAGGAAGCGGCAAGACATTTGCCGTAGGGAAGATAATTGAACGCGTGCAGCGCCCGGCACTGGTCCTGGCCCATAACAAAACCCTGGCGGCGCAGTTATATGGGGAGTTCCGCGGCTACTTCCCGCACAACGCGGTCGAGTACTTCGTTTCCTATTACGACTATTACCAGCCCGAGGCTTACGTGCCCTCGAGCGACACCTATATAGAGAAGGACTCCTCGGTCAACGAGCACATTGAGCAGATGCGCCTGTCGGCCACCAAGGCACTGCTGGAGCGGCCCGACACCATCATCGTCGCTACCGTCTCGTCGATCTACGGCCTGGGCGACCCGCAGGCCTACCTGTCGATGGTGCTGCACCTGGTGCGTGGCGAGCGCATCGATCAGCGCAAGCTGCTGCGGCGACTGGCCGAGATGCAGTACACGCGCAACGACATGGATCTGCAGCCTGGCACCTATCGCGTGCGCGGCGACATCATCGACATCTTCCCGGCGGAATCGGGCCGTGACGCGGTGCGCGTGGAACTGTTCGACGATCAGCTGGAGAACCTGTCACTGATCGATCCGCTGACCGGCAGCCTCATCGGTCGCATTCCACGCTTCACGGTCTACCCGGGGTCGCATTACGTGACGCCGCGCGATCGGTTGATGCAGGCGATGGATCAGATCCGCGAGGAGTTGCGCGAGCGGCTCGCGGTGCTGCACGCCGACGGCAAGCTGGTGGAGGCGCAGCGGCTGGAGCAGCGCACGCTATTCGACCTGGAGATGATCAAGGAGGTCGGCTACTGCTCGGGCATCGAGAATTATTCGCGCTATCTGTCGGGGCGTGAACAAGGCGAGCCGCCGCCGTGCCTGTACGACTATCTGCCGCCGAACGCACTGCTGATCGTCGATGAGAGCCACCAGACCATCCCGCAGCTGGGTGCCATGTATCGCGGCGATCGCTCGCGCAAGGAAACGCTGGTGCAGTACGGTTTTCGCATGCCGTCGGCGCTCGATAACCGGCCGCTGAAGTTCGAGGAGTGGGAGCGGCTGGCGCCGCAGATGATCTTCGTATCGGCAACGCCTGGACCCTATGAGGCCAAGAAGTCGTCGCAGGTGGTCGAACAGGTGGTGCGACCCACGGGCCTGGTGGACCCCGAAGTCGAGGTGCGGCCGGTGCGCACCCAGGTCGACGATCTGCTGTCCGAGATCCATAAGTGTGTCGAGCTGCAGCAGCGCGTGCTGGTGACGACGCTGACCAAGCGCATGGCCGAGGACCTGACCGAATATCTGCACGAGCATGGTGTGCGGGTACGTTACCTGCACGCCGACATCGAGACTGTGGAGCGGGTCGAGATCATCCGTGACCTGCGCCTGGGCCGCTTCGACGTACTGGTGGGCATCAACCTGCTGCGCGAGGGACTGGATATGCCCGAGGTCGCCCTGGTGGCGATCCTGGATGCGGACAAGGAAGGCTTTCTGCGCTCGGAAGGCTCGCTGATCCAGACCATCGGTCGCGCGGCGCGCAACGTCCACGGCCGCGCAATTCTCTACGCGGACAAAATGACCGGCTCGATGCAGCGCGCGATCGCCGAGACCGATCGGCGCCGGCAGAAGCAGGTCGAATATAACGTTGCGCATGGGGTCACGCCGCAGAGCATCGTCAAGCCGGTGGCCGACATCATGGAAGGCGCGCGCGTGGCGGGCGCGGCCTCAGGTCGTGGCGGTGAGCGCAAGGGCAGGGAAGGCAAGCTGGCCGCGCTCGACATCGGCAAGCTGCGCACCGCGAGCGACATCGCGCGCGAGCTCAAGCGCGTGGAAGCGGAGATGTACCGGCGCGCGCGCAACCTGGAGTTCGAACAGGCCGCACTGCTGCGCGATCAGCTCGACCAGCTGCGTAAACTTGAACTCGAAGTGACCACCGGCGTCGTGGCTTCGTACGACCTGCCGGGTGGAGCAGGCACCACGAGGCGGGCCAAGGCTGCGGAAAGGCTTATTAAATCCTCATCTTGAGCCGCCGCCGGATGGTTGCGACAGCTGGACGGCTCCGGTATCTTTCAACGCCCTCAAGCGGTGGACGTCAGGCGCGTAGCTCAGTGGTAGAGCACTTCCTTGACATGGAAGTGGTCGCTGGTTCGATCCCAGTCGCGCCTACCAGCCAAGGAGGCACTTCGTGAAAGCAGTGCGATTCGACAGCTACGGTGGAATCGAGGTTCTGCAGGTTGCAGATGTGCCGATGCCTGAACCGTCGCGCGGCGAAGCACTGGTGAAGGTCAAGGCCGCGTCAATCAATCCCGGCGAGGCGAAGATCCGCGAGGGGTTGATGCACGCTATGTGGCCGGCGACGTTCCCCTCGGGCGAGGGCAGCGACCTGGCCGGCATCGTGACGAAACCCGGCCCTGGGGTCGACAGCTTCGCGGTCGGCGCTGAAGTTATCGGCTTTACCGATCGGCGCGCCAGCCACGCCGAATACGTGCTCGTGGAGGCGCAGAATCTGACGAGCAAGCCGGCGAAGGTGTCCTGGGAGGCTGCCGGCTCGCTGGCGGTCGCCGGCAGCACGGCTTATGCGTCAGTGCGTGCAGTTGCCCTGAAGAATGGTGACACCGTGGCGGTGTCAGGCGCCGCGGGCGGGGTGGGGTCGATTACCGTGCAGCTTGCCACGCGCACGCGCGCGCAAGTGATCGGCATCGCCAGCCCCGCCAACCACCAGTGGCTCGCCGCGCACCGGGTCAAGCCGGAGTCTTATGGCGCGGACCTGGCCGACCGGCTGCGCAAAACGAAAATCGATGCGTTCATCGACACGCATGGAGGCGGCTACGTGAAGCTCGCGGTCGAGCTCGGCGTTCCACGGGAGCGGATTCAGACGATCATCGACTTTGCCGCGGTGCGCGAGTACGGAGTCAAGGCGGAGGGCAGCAACGCGGCGAGAAACGCTTCAGTGCTCGCGGAGCTGGCTGCGCTGATCGCCTCAGGTGATCTGGAAGTGCCGATCGCCGCGACATTCCCGCTGGATCAGGTTCGAGCGGCTTTCTCGCTGCTCGAGCAGGGACATATCCGCGGCAAGATTGTGCTACTGCCGTGAATATTTATCCCGCTCGCGGCGAGCGGCCTCCTCAGCGTCGCCCCGCATAGAAATAGTAGTCGCCGCTATACGGCACGCGCGCGACGCTATGCGCCTGAGCTTCGGTGCAGGGTGTGCCTGGTGCAACGCCGCCGACGGTATGTGCCCGCAGAATGCTCTGAGTCCGGCTTAAGGCGCCGGTTCCCGACGTCGACTTCGCCCGCAGCAGCAGCCACGGAATCGCCGCGGGGTCGGGGCCGGGATCGCGGGCGGTGACCTCTCCGACAACGCTGCTGCCGTCCCGTAGCTCCCAGGTCGGCCCCGCATAGTGCCGCCCGACGATGCGACCCGAGCGATCGGCCAGCGTCGCCTCGGGCGCCCGGAATGTCCAGGTGAAGGTGCCGGGCGCGTCGGGTTTGGAAGTGCATTCGTAGATCTGCACGCCCGTAGCGCGTACCCGCAGAAATGCGCTCTGTTCGGCCGGCGGTCGCAACGCGGCCGGCACTTCCGGTGGCTTGACGCGACACCACGCGCAGCCTGTGAGTGCAATGACTGCAGCAACGGCCACGACGGAGGCGGGGGATGTCATTTCATCTCTGCGGCGCCGTCGGGCGTTGCGATGTGGCCGTCAGCCCTTGGTGATGTCAACCTTGTACGTTTCCGGCAGGAACAGCAGACCGATCACGAGACTGGCCGCCGCCACGACGATCGGGTACCACAGACCGGAGTAGATGTTGCCGGTCGATGCCACGATCGCGAATACGGTCGCCGGCAGGAAGCCGCCGAACCAACCATTGCCGATGTGATAGGGCAGTGACAACCCGCTGTAGCGGATCCTGGTCGGGAACAGTTCCACCAGCCAGGCCGCGATCGGTGCGTACACCAGCGTCACATACACCACGAGTAGCCAGAGCAGCAGTACCGTCATGACGGTGTCGATCCTGGCGGGATCCGCGCTGGCCGGGTAACCATGCTTGACGACGGTCGCTTTCAGCACCTTGGCGAAATCCGGTGTATTGGCGGCAATGATCTCGTCGCCGATCTGGACCGAGGCCGTGGTGCCCGGCGGCGCCGCCACGTTCTTATAGTTGACCGACAGCCGGGCGAGGCCGGACTTCACTGTGTCGCACGAGCTCTTGAATTTCGCCGTGCCGACCGGGTTGAACTGGAAGGCGCATTCCGACGGATCTGCCGTCAAGGTGACCGGCGAATTGGCGAGAGCCGTCTCAAGAGCAGGGTTGGCGTAGTGCGTGATGGCATGGAAGATCGGAAAGTAGGTCAGCGCCGCCAGCGCGAACCCGGCCAATATGATGGGTTTGCGGCCGATCTTGTCGGACAGCCAGCCGAAAAGTATGAAGAACGGCGTACCGAGTGCCAGCGCGACCGCGATCATGATCTGGGCTGTGGTGGCTTTGACGCTCAATGTCGTGGTCAGGAAGAACAGGGCATAGAACTGTCCGCCGTACCAGACCACTGCTTCGCCGGCGGTCGCACCCAGTAGCGCCAGGATCGCGATGCGCGCGTGGCGCCAGGTGCCGAAGGCTTCGCGTAGCGGCGCCTTTGATCGCGTACCCTCTTCCTTCATCTTCAGGAACATCGGCGACTCGTTGAGTTGCAGGCGGATCCACAGCGACACCCCCAGCAGCACGATGGACACCAGGAACGGTATGCGCCAGCCCCAGACGGCAAAGGCGTCCTCGCCGACGTAGGTGCGCACGCCCAGCACCAGCAGCAGCGCCACGAACAGACCCAGCGTTGCCGTGGTCTGGATCCAGGACGTGTAGAGTCCGCGCTTTCCATTCGGCGCGTTCTCGGCGACATAGATCGCGGCGCCACCGTACTCGCCGCCGAGGGCCAGTCCTTGCAGCAGCCGCAGAGCAATCAGCAGGACTGGTGCGATGATGCCGGCCGATGCGAACGAGGGCAGTACGCCGATCAGGAACGTGCCCAAGCCCATGCAGGTGATGGTGACGATGAAGGTGTACTTTCGCCCGACGAGATCACCGACGTGCCCGAATACAAGGGCGCCGAACGGACGCACTGCGAAGCCGGCGGCGAACGCCAGCAGCGTGAAGATGAAGGCCGCGCCCGGTTCCACGCCGGAAAAGAACTGCTTCGCCAGGATGGTGGCGAGCGTGCCGTAGATATAGAAGTCGTACCACTCGAAAACCGTTCCGACCGACGAGGCCAGAATCACTTTTCTTTCCTCGGCCGTCATCTTGTGGGCCTGGGGCAGAGACTCGCTCATTGTCGTCGCCATGTGGTGTTCCCCCGTCGCTGATCGTTATTCCTGAACTAGCGGTTTGTCGCGCGACCCGATCTTGGAGCCTGGTAGCGGTAGCGCACGGCGCCCCGACGCGGTCGTTGCCGGGAAGTATACCGGAGCCCTGCCGGGCCGCTGCAACCGCGACTTTGGTATATCGGCCCAGGTATACGACCTTGGTATAAGACTTTGGTATATGTAAACGCTGGTGTGGGTCAGCCCCACAACCTGTGTGACGCGAGCCGGGCTCCCTCGACCATCGCGGCGAGCTTCAGGTAGGCGATGTCCGGCTCGACTGGTCCGAAACCCGCGAAGGTCCCGAAACCGCAATCCGTCCCGGCAATGACGCGCTCGCGTCCGACAATGCCGGCAAAGCGTTCGATGCGCTCGGCCACCAGCAGCGGGTGCTCGATGTAGTTGGTCGTGGTGGCGAGCACACCGGGAATCAGGATCTTGTCGTCGGGGATCCTGGTGTTTTGAAACACGCTCCACTCGTGGGCATGACGCGGATTCGCGGCCTCGAACAGCAGTGCCTGTGGCTTCGCTTTCAGCACGATCGGCAGCAAGCGCTGCATTGGAACGTCGTGATGGTGCGGGCCTTCATAGTTTCCCCAACACACGTGCATCCGGGCGCGATCCGCCGGCACGTTCCTGAGCGCATGGTTCAGCACTTCTATGTGCTGCGCTGCGAGATTCTCGAATTGCTCTAACGATCGGTTGCGATACATGGTGTGGCGTCCCATCGCCAGATCCGGGGCGTCGATCTGCAGCACGATGCCGGCCGCGGCGATCGCCTCGTACTCGCTGCGTAGCGCCTCGGCCAGGACAGTCAGATACTCGTCCTGCGTGCGGTAGTAGTCATTTGGTTGAAACAAAGCGATGACGCCCGGGGATGCCGCATTCAGGAACGCCTCCACCGGGCGCGCCGCCTTGATCGCCGCCTGCATATTGTGCAGATCCGTCAGCATGGGCTCGGTGTGTTCCACGGTGACGGCGCCGACGCAGCGCGGCCGGCGGTACTTGGCGGTCGAGCCGCGCTCCGCCAGCTTGGTGAGCAGGCCGGGAAACTCGACCAAGTCCTGGCCGGGCTCGCGCGGCGTGTCGCCGCCGAAGCCCGAGAAGCGCTTGGCTATGTAGGTTGCGTAGCTGATCTTGCTCATCTCTCCGTCGCTGACCACGTCGATGCCGATCGCCACCTGCCGTCGCACGACCTCGGCCACGGCGTCGGTGATGACCCTGGCATCGGCGGCCGCATCCACGGTGGTACCGCGTTCGCGCGCGAACAGCACGTCGGTCACACCCTGGCTGCGGGGCAGGCTGCCGACATGCGTAGTCAGGATCCGATCGATGCTGTGCTGCATGAATCGCTCTAGCGCTTCAGCTCTGGGCGGCCCGCAAACGAAAGTCGTAGTTCACCGTGTAGAACGATGTATCGATGCGCTCGCCGTCGGGGCCGACGCCCGCCGCGTGTCGGTCGAATTGCGCCACCAGCGACTCCTTCACTCCGAACACCGCATCGGAATCCAGGTATTGGCTGCCGGCGACGAACAGGTGAGTGGTCACGGGCAGGTGGCCCGGGGCTGAGACGATCATATGGATGTGACCGGGGCGATACGGATGGCGTCCCATGTGGCGTAGCATGCGTCCCACCGGCCCATCGGTCGGTACCGGATAGAACGTGGGCCTGATCGAGCGAAACCAGTAACGTCCTTCGGCGTCGGTGCGAATTCTCCCGCGCGCCTTCATCCCGGTTTCCTGCGGCAGCTGCATGTCGTAGTTGCCGTCGCCGTCGCCCGACCAGATGTCGAGCAACGCATTTTCAATCGGGCGTCCGTCGGCGCTTAGCACGCGCCCGGAATAGAACGCCGGTTCGCCCCTGACTCCTACGGCAAGATTGCTGCCGCGCGGCAGATCGGGAGCGCCCTCCCAGTAGAACGGACCCATGACCGTGGATTCGGCGCTGCCCCGATAGGCCGGATGGTTGAGCGTGATAACCAGCACCGACACACCCAGCGTGTCCGACAGCAGGATGAACTCCTGGCGCTTGTCAGTGCAGGTGGCGCCCACGTCGGTTAGAAATTGAATGGCCGTGAGCCATTCATCCTCAGTCAGTTTCACGTCCCGCACGAAATCGTGCAGGTGGGTGATCAGCGAGGTCATCACGCGCTTGAAGCGCGGATCGTGGCATTCAGACAGGCGCCCGATCACCGCACGGGTGATGCTCTTCTCATCGAACTCGCGCATGGTCAGCGGTAGGTATTGTTCGATGTGTGATTGCCCGCGAGCCAGCGCTTCAGTTCCCGGTGCGCATCCGCCCGCCGATCACGTGCAATCTTGTCCGCCTCCGGATGATCGAGCGTGAATTCCAGAATCAGGCCGTTGGGATCGGTGACATAGACCGAGCGGCAATAACCGTGCTCCAGCACGAAGGTGTCCGGCGGCTTGATGCCAGCGGCGGCAATGCGATTCTCGATGGCAGACTGCGTCGGCGCGTCCACCGCGAGCGCGATGTGATGAAACGGCGATGCCGGCATCTTCGGCCCGAATTCCTTCTGGTCCTCGGGGTTCTCGAACTGGAAGAACGCGAGGGCACCGCCGTCGGCCATGCTGTAGAAAGTGTGGCAGTAGGTACGCACCTTGCCGAACAACTCGTCCGACTCGCACCAGGTCGCCACCAACGGCATGCCGATCACCTCCTCGTAGAACTGACGCGTCTTCTCCTGATCGCGCGTCACGTAGGCGTTGTGATGCAACCGGATCGGAGCGTGTTGTGACTCGGCCATGATGCGTGTCCCTCGAGCAATCAGAATTTGAAGCCGAAATCCAGTCCGTAGCGGCGCGGCGGGGCCCGCCACAGGAACCCGCCCGGGGAGAACTCGGCGTTGTATAGTTTGTTGGTCAGGTTCTTCGACCAGGCGGTCAGCGACCAGCGATCGGCCTCGACCCCGGCGCGCAGGTCGATCAGATTGACCGGATTGCGCGAGGTCACGTCATACGGATCCCACCAGGTGCGGCCGAGCATCTGATAGTCCAGGCGCGCGATGCCCCTGAGCCCGTCGCCGATCGGCTCATGGACCTGGATGCCTGCGTTCACGGTGTCCTGGGTCAGCAGCGGCGGCTTGTTGCCGATGACCCTGGGATCCTCCATTCCAGTGATGCTGCCGTAGTTGTAGCCATAGTTGGCATACAGATCGAGCCAGTTGGTTGGCCGGGCGTTGAGCTCGAGCTCGCCGCCTTTGTACAACGCATTGAGGTTGCCGAGGTTCTGTGTCGAGGTGGTCGAATCGTAGAAGAAGAAGTAACCGTTAGTGTCCTTGGTGTAGTACAGCGCCATGTTCGCGCTCAACCGATGGTCAAGCCACTCGCTCTTGGCGCCGACTTCCCAGGTGTCGGCGATCTCGGCCTGGAATATATCGTGTACGCCCAGCTGAGGCGGAGTTTCGTGTGACACGATATAGCCCACTCCGGTCTGGTTGAAGCCGCCGCTGCGGAACCCGCGGCTCCAGCCGCCATAGAACGTCAGATCGTCGGTAGGCTTGTAGCGCAGCGTGCCCTTGGGCTGCGCGGCGTCGAACGTGGCATCGCGCACCTCACCGGTGTGGGCGGTGGGATCGGGCAGGAACTGTTCCGGTGTATCGGTGGTGTTCTCGCGATGATCCTGGTCGTAGCGGATCGCCGCGTCGAGCTCCCACTGCTTGCTGAACTCGTAGGTGGCATCGCCGAACACCGCCCAGGCGTTGTTGTTCTGCGAGTCCGCCAGGAACGTGGCGTTGGTGTTGGTGGCGTACGGATTGGCGGGATCGACCAACGGCGTCTCATAGACGGCCGGGACGCCGTCACCGCGGTCAAACAGATTGCCGGTGGAAATGAAGCGCTGGGTGTGAATGAAATAGGCGCCCGCGATCCACGAGAAGCCGCCAATCTTGTTGGACGTGAAGCGCAGCTCCTCGCTTTCGGTCTTCTCGGCGATGAACTGGCTCTGGCTCTCGCCGGCGGGCCCACCATCGGCAGCCGGGATGCCCGCAAAGAAATAATTGTAGGCGATGGAGTCCTTGATCGGCCGGAAGTCGTAGGCGTCGCCGGTGTCGATCTCCTTAGTGAAGTTGTAGTCCGAGACCGAGGTGAATGTGCCGGGTTCGATGTGATAATCGAGCTTGAGTGCGATATCCGTGATGTCGCGGTAGTCCGAGCCGAGATTTTGGTCCTGGATCGGGCTGCTGATGTCGTTCGCGTTCGGCGGCGTGGTGAAACTGCTGAATGGATTGGCTTCATCGGAGCGCGGAATGACGTAGTAGTAGGCGGTGGTGTCGACGCGATCGCGATAGGCACGCAGGTCCGCCGTCCATTGGTCATTGGGCTTCCACACCAGCCGCAGCCGGCCCGAGTAGTCGCGGTACGGGTCGGCCTTTTCGCCAAGATTGCTGTTCTCCAGGTAGCCATCGGTATTGTAGAAATTGAGCGAGGCGCGATAACGCAGCGTTCCTGCATCGTCGATCGGTCCGCTGGCGGCGACCTGCGCCTTCTCGGACACCCCGTTGCCGACGCCGATCTTCCCGTCGCCTTCGAAGTGATCGGCCAGTTCTGCGGTCTGAATGATGATGGCGCCGCCGATGGCATCGCGTCCGTAGAGCGCGCCCTGCGGGCCCTTGAGCACCTCGATCTGCGTGATGTCGAACAGCTCCTGATCGAATTCGTAGGGATTGGGCTCCAGCACGCCATCCACCAGCACCGCGGTCGAGGGCTCGCTGTTGCGCGCTTGCGAGATGCCGCGGATGGTGATGAACGAGTTGCCGACGTTTTGCGTCTCGACCAGGGTCATGTTCGGGACCATGGCAACGAAGTCGCGCGGAGATTCGATGCCGGCCGACTGGATGGCCTGCTGGGTGAAGGCGTCTTCCGTCACCGGCACGTTCTGCAGCGTTTCCTCGCGCTTGCGCGCCGTGACCACGATCTCCTGCAGCTCGTCGGAGTCCGCCGCTGCTGCAACTATCGGTTCGGCGGCAATCACGGCGGCCAGGACGGCCACGATCACCGGGGTGAGACGACGCATTGGAGTATTCATTCGAGAGCCCCCCTGTACGGATTACTGAGATGTCGCGGGTTCGGCGCCTTTGGCCGGCCCGCGTTCGAGTTGTGATCGGACCGTCCGCGCACCAGCGACCATGGCCTGCAACTTGCCGAACGCGACGTCGCGCGGCAGGTACTTCATGCCGCAGTCGGGTGCGACGACGACATCGGTGGCATCGACGTAGGGCAGTGCGCGCCGGATGCGCGCGGCGACCGTGTCCGGGGATTCCACCTCGTTGGTCGACAGGTCGATGACGCCGAGAATGATTTTCTTGCCTGCCAGCCTCGTGAGCACGGCGCAGTCCAGACTCGATTGCGCGGTCTCGATGGACACCTGGCGGCAGCTGCAGCCGGACAGTTCCGATAGGAACGAATAGCCGGAGGGGCGCGAATGAATGATCGCCGCGTAGCCGAAACAGATGTGCACCGCGGTGGTTCCGCTGATGCCTTCGAGCGCGCGGTTGAGCGCGGCTAGACCGTACGCGCGCGCGTCGTCGGGACGCGCCTGCATGTAGGGCTCGTCGATCTGCACGACGTCGGCGCCGGCGTCGAACAGATCCTGGATCTCGGCATTGACGGCCACCGCGTAGTCCATTGCCGCGAGCTGCCGGCTGCCGCCGTAGAAGTCGATCTGCGCCTGCTGCGCCATGGTGAATGGCCCGGGTACCGTGACCTTGACCCGGCGCTGGGTGTGCCGGCGCAGGAACTCCAGGTCGCCGACCTCGACCGGGTGGCGGCGCCGGATCGGACCCACCACGCGCGGTACCGGATTGGGATGACCGCTGCGATCGAGGGCGCTGCCGGGGTTATCCAGGTCCACGCCGTCCAGCGCCGTGGCGAAGCGGTTGGAGTAGCTCTCGCGGCGAATCTCGCCGTCGGTGATGATGTCGAGTCCAGCGCTCTCCTGCGCCTTGATCGCCATGATGGTTGCATCTTCCTGCGCTTCGGCCAGGAACGGCTCTGGCACGCGCCACAACTCACGCGCGCGTACCCGCGGCGGAAATCGTCCCGCCAGTTTCTTGCGGTCGATCAGCCACTCCGGCTGCGGATAACTTCCTACCAATGTCGTGGGAAACAGCATGCTCGCCTCAACCGACGTCGGCCGACACCGCGCCGGTGAGGCTGGGCCAGGCGGCGCCGCTGGCAAGCTCGGCACGAATGGCCGCACCGTGCTCATTCAGCAGCGGTGCCGCTCGCACCGAGTGCGCGCGCGCACCACTGAACTGCACCGCCGGGCGCACTGCACGCTTGGCGCCGTGCGGCCCGTCGACCGGAACGATCAGCCCGAGGTGTTCGACCTGCGGGTCGTTCACGACGTCGTCGATGCGGTTGATCGGCGCGTACGGCACATCGTTGGCCTGTAGCCGCTCGACCCAGTGGGCCAGCGGCTGGCGCGCGAAGCGATCGTCGAGTTCCACCCGCAGCGTTTCGTACTCGGCGATGCGGCCCAGGCGGGTGTTGAAGCGAGGGTCGGCTGCAAGCTCGGGCGCCTCGAGCGCCGCGACCAGTCCCTGCCAGAACTTCTCCAGCGACGACAGGTGAATGGCGATCAGACGATGATCGGCGGTGCGCAAAATGTAGGCCTGCGCCAGCCGTGGCCGATCGGCCGACGTTGGCGTCTGGCCGAGGGTGAAAAATGCAGCGAACGGTTCCACCGCAAAGTGCGCCATGGCTTCGAGCATCGAAACCTCGACCAGCGCGCCGCGTGCCGTGCGGCCGCGCTGTACCAGGGCGGCGAGGATGCCGTAGCTCGCGTACAGGCCGGTGATCGCATCGGCCAGTGCGGGACCCAGGAACTGCGGCCGCTGGTAGTCGACCACCACGCTCAGGAAGCCGCTCAGCGCCTGTGCCACCGAGTCGTAGCTCGGGCGCTCGGTGTACGGGCCGCTCGAGCCAAAGCCGCTGATCGAGCAGTACACCAGGCGCGGATTGATCTGCTGCAGGCGTGCGGCGCCGGCGCCCAGGCGCTCGACGGTGCCGGGACGAAAATTCTGGATGAACACATCGGCCTGGTGAATCATCTGGTCGAACAGCTCGCGGTCCGCCGCGCTCTTGAGATCCAGCACCAGGCTGCGCTTGTTGCGGTTGTACGCCTGAAAATGCGGCGAGTATTGGCCGCCCTGATAGCTTCGATACGGGTCGCCTTCCGGGCTTTCGATTTTGATGACGTCGGCGCCCAGGTCCGCCAGCATCATGCCGGCGCATGGCCCGGTGATGAACGTCCCCTGCTCGACCACGCGTATGCCGGCGAGGGTGCTATTCATCGTCGCTGGCCTTGAAGCCCGCGGGCAGCTCCCCGTCATAGGTGATCGCCTGGGCTGCGGCGTGCGACAGCACGAAGCCGATCGGCCGGCTGCATTCCTCCAGCAGATGGGCAATCAGGCTTGCGGTACGGGCCAGGATCGGCACGCCCTTGAGCGCCGCCGGCGGATAGCCCACATCGAGCAGCACCGCGGGGATGGCCCCCGACACGTTCAGCGCCAGCGGCCGGCCGATCAGCTGCGGCAGCAGGCGCTCGACCGCGTGGGCGATGGCGGCATGGGTGCCGGAAGATCCGGCCTCGCTCGCGACCTGAAACAGCCGCAGCGCGCGCGGATCGGCCTGCTTGTGCAGCGGGTGGCCATAGCCCGGAATGGCGCGCCGGGCGGCGCGGTATTCACCGACGACGCGGGTAACGGCAGCGTCGATGTCGGCACCGCCGGCGATCTCGGCTGCGATCTGTATGAACAGCTGTCCGGCGGCTTCGGACGAGCCCAGTATCACCGATCCGCAGCCGAGGATGCCGGCGGCAACGGCGCCCTGCAGTGCCTCGGGCGCAGCTGCCAGCGTCATGCGCGCCGCCTGCACACTCGGCACCAGCCCGTGCTCGGCGATCGCGACTAGCGTCGCGTCCAGTACTCGCCGCTGCATGGCCGACGGCAGGGCGCCGGTGAGCAGCAGCCAGAAGTGTTCGGTGAAGCCGATGCTGCCGATCAGTGTGCCGGCCAGATCGCGCCCGCGCACCAGGATGGTGTCCTGGTTCGAGGTGGAAATGGCGGAATTGCGCAGCTCCTGGCGACCGATCTTCATCCTGCCCCCCAAGCGATATTTCGCATAGCGAATATCACGTCGATATGCGAAACATATTGGACCTGCCGGCGCGGCGCCGTCAAGGACAGCGGCAAGCCACTACCGGCTTTTCGGATATCGAAATAGACTGAGCGCATGGCACGAGTGAAGAAAACCCCGACGCCGCATCGCGAAACCATGGGCGGCCTGTCGAAAGGCTTGGCGGTGATCCGCGCGTTTTCCAGCGAACATGCGGCGCTGACGCTGAGCGACGTGGCGCGCAGTGCCGGCATCCCGGCGGCGACCGCGCGGCGCTGCCTTCTGACGCTGGAACAGCTGGGCTACGTGACGCGCAACGCGCGCAGCTTTCTGCTGCGGCCGAAGGTCTTGGAACTCGGCGCCGCCTATCTGGAGTCGATGAACATCGAGCACGTCACCAGGACGCACCTCGAGGAGCTGGCGGGCAGGACATCGGATTCGGCCGCACTGTGCGTGCTGGACGGCGTCGAGATCGTGTACGTCGCGCGCGCATCGGTGCGCACGCTGGTGCGGCTGGAGGCGCACGTCGGCAGCCGCTTCCCGGCGCACGCGACTTCCACCGGGCGGGTGCTGCTGGCCGGCGTGAGCGCGGAGCGCCTGCAGCGCTACTTGCACACCGCCCGCCTGGCAGCGCTGACCGAGCGCACGGTGACCGATCCGGCGCGTCTGGTGCAGCTGATCGACGGCGCCCGCCGCAGCGGTTACTCAGCGGTGGTGGACGAACTGGCGTATGGCGTCATCGCGCTCGCGGTGCCGGTGTTCGACCAGCAGGGAAGAGTGGTGGCGGCGCTCAACAGTTCCAGTCACTCGCGTCGGATCAGCAAGGCAAAACTGGTACGCGAGCGGCTGAAGATGCTGCAACAGGTCAGTCAGCAGATCTCCACCGACCTGGCCACCGCCCCCTGGCTGTCGCTCAGCGCCCAGGTCTAACAGTGCGTGGCGATCGACCGCAGTGCCGCTCGGCTTGACGCCTGCGAGGTCGGGTTGTAGCCTGAAAGCGAAAACTTTTTCGCTTTCCGAAGTATTCCCTTGCCCACCGCGATCGCGAATCCGCTGCCTCCCGCCGTGCATCCACAGGCCACCACCGATTGCCATTTCACCGTCGCTGGTGCGCGGCTGCGCTATCGCGACGAGGGCAGCGGCCCGGCGCTGCTGCTGGTGCACGGCTGGACGCTCGACCTTACGATGTGGAATGCGCTCAGCGCCGCGCTGCGCGCGCGGTTCCGCGTCATCCGGCTCGACCGTCGGGGCTTTGGCTTGTCATCCGGCCAGCCCTCGCTGGAGCGCGACATCGCGGACCTGGACGCACTGTGGGGCCATCTGGCACTGGAACGGGCGGCACTGCTCGGCATGTCGCAGGGTGCGCGCGTGGCGCTGGGACTTGCGGCCTCGAGCGCCAGGAAAATCTCCTGCCTGGTGCTGGATGGCCCGCCGGATGTGGTGCGCGATGAAAACGCCGGCGACGATGAGGTGCCGCTGGCGCGCTATCGCGCCCTGGCGCGTGCCCAGGGCATGGAGGCTTTTCGGCGCCAGTGGAGCACGCATCCCCTGATACAACTGCGCACCGGCGACAGGAACGCGCACCAGCTGCTGCGCGCGATCCTCAGTCGCTATCCCGGCAGCGATCTGTTGCAAGCCGCCGCGCCGATCGCCGCGAGTGCCGGGCCCACTGCCGTGCCGCTGCACCCCGAGAGCATCACGATCCCGGTGCTGGTGATCAGCGGGGCACACGATCTTGAGCGCCGGGTGAAGTCGGCGGACCTGCTGGCACAGCGCTTTGCCTGCGCCGAGCGCGCCGTGGTGGCGGATGCCGGCCATCTTCCCAACCTCGACAACCCGGTCGCCTACAACAACCTGGTACGCGCGTTTCTGGATCGGCACCTGGCACGGATCTGAAGGTATGACAAACGTTCTGGTTCTCTACTACAGCAGCTACGGACACATCGAGGTCATGGCACACGCCCAGGCCGAAGGGGCGGCGCGCGTGCCGAAGACGCATGTAGTGGTCAAGCAGGTGCCCGAACTGGTGTCGCCTGAGATCTGCAAGGCCGCGGGCTTCGTAGTCAACCAGCGGGCGGACTACGCCGTGCCCGACGAGCTCGAGCAATACGATGCCATCATCTTCGGCACCCCGACCCGGTTCGGGAACATGGCGGCGCAGATGAGGAATTTCCTCGACCAGACCGGCGCGCTGTGGGGACGCGGCGCACTGGTTGGAAAGGTGGGCAGCGTGTTCACCAGCACCGCCAGTCAGCACGGCGGCCAGGAGACCACCATCACCTCGTTCCATTCCACGCTGCTGCATCATGGAATGATCATTGTCGGCCTGCCGTACACGTTCAAGGATCTGACCACGATGCGCGAGATCACCGGCGGCACCCCGTATGGCGCCAGCTGCGTGACCGGCGCCGGGTCGGAGCTGCGCATGCCCACGGCGCTGGAACTGGACATGTGCCGCTTCCAGGGCGAGCACGTCGCGCGTATCGCCAGCCGGCTGGTCGCCGGCACGGCTGCGATCTAGCGGATTTTTATTCGGGCTTGCGGACGCACATCTGCGCCTGGTGGTGCAGCAGCCTGGTGAAATCGGCCGCAACCGACGGCTCATTCACGTAGAACCCCTGCATGGCATCGCAGGCCTGCTCGCGCAGGAACGCCGCCTGGCGTCGCGTTTCCACGCCCGCGGCGATCACCGTCACGCTCAATGACTTGCCCAGCGCGATGATGGCTTCGGTGATGAGCCGGTTTTCCGCATTCTGGTCCATGTCGCGCATCAGCGAGCGATCGATCTTCAGGGTGTTGATCGGATAGCGCTGGATGTTGGCGAGCGATACGTAGCTGGCGCCGAAGTTGTCGATCGCCACCCGCACGCCGCTGCGCCTGAGGCTCGCCAACGTTGCGGCGGTGTGCTGGCTGTCCTGCATCAGCGTCGCCTCGGAGATCTCGAGTTCCAGCATGTTGGCCGCCATGCCGGATTCGGCCAGCGCCGATAGTACGGTCGCTACCAGGTGCTCGTCGTGAAATTGCCGCGGCGCCAGATTGACCGACATGCACAACGAAGGGAAGCCCTCGCGTTGCCAGGCCATGTGCTGAGCGCATACGGCCTTGAGCATCCAGGCGCCGATCGGGACGATCAGGCCGGTCTCCTCGGCCAACGGTATGAACCGGGCCGGTGCGATGATGCCCAGATCCGGATGATGCCAGCGCAGCAGCGCTTCGGCACCGGAGATGGAGCGCGTCTTGAGGTCGAATTTGGCGAGGTAGTGGATCAGGAATTCGTTGCGCGCGATCGCATGGCGCAATTCATTCTCCAGCAGCACCCGTTCCAGCGACTCGGTTTTCAGGCGGCTGGAGAAGAAGCGGTAGTTGTTCTTGCCCTCCTGCTTGGCGGTGTACATCGCGGTATCGGCGCTTTTCATCAGCGCACGCTCGGAATCGCCGTCGATGGGAAAGATGGCGATGCCGACGCTGGCGCTGACGCGGCACTCGTGGTCCAGCAGCTGCAATGGTGCGGTCAGCGACCGCACCATCCTTGCCGCCACGGCGTCGATCTGCTTGAGGTCCGACGCTTCCTGGCACAGCACCACGAATTCATCGCCCCCGAGTCGGGCCACGACATCATCGAGCCGCACGCTGTCGCGCAGGCGGGCGGCGGCCTGCTTCAGCAGCGCGTCGCCGGCTTAGCGAACGTCCTTGCCTTGCGAGCCGCCGATCAGTGCATTCAGCCGCTCGCTGAAGTAGGCGCGGTTGGGCAGCTCGGTAAGCGAGTCGTGGGTCGCGAGGTGGCGGATGCGCTCGTCGGCCAGCTTGCGCTCGGTGATGTCACGACCGATGCCGACGATGCCGACTACGTTGCCGGCTTTGTCGCGCAGCGGAATCTTCGAGGTCGATATGTGCCGCACCGTGCCGGTGAATCGGTCCAGTGCCAGCTCGTCGCGATCGATCAGCGGTCGGCCGGTACGCACGATCAGCTGCTCATCGGCGAAGAAACCCGCGGCCATTTCCCGCGGGAAGAAGTCGAAGTCGGTCTTGCCGATGAGGTCGGCGCTCCTGCTCCAGTGCCGCTTCCAGCCGCAGCTGCGGGTCGTCAGCGCTCATCGCATGGTCAGTAAGCAATCGTCATCTGCGCGCGCTCATGAGCCGGCGACTCCACTTCGTCGACCAGAGCCTTGGCGTAATCCTCCGCGCTGATGCGGCTGTTGCCGTTTTGGTCCGACAGCAAGGTGGTGGTACCGAGTCGATATTGGCCGGTACGCTGTCCCGGTGCGATTGAGAATGCCGGACTGAAGAAAGTCCAGTCGACATCGCTGGCCTTCAACGAATCCAGAACAGCGCGCATCGCCAGCGCTTCGCCGCGGTAGGCGGCCGGCAGCGTGTCGGCGACTGGCCGGCCGTCGGGCAGGCTGAGACTGCCCGCGCCGCCGACGACAATGAGGCGCTTGCCGGTGGCGCGCGCCGCAGCGATGGCCGCGTCGCCTACCGCCTTCGCCTCCTTGAACGGATCGCCGCCGCCGCGCGGGCTGGTCGCGATCACGATGACGTCGGCATGCCTGGCAAGCACGATGAAGGCCTGGACATCGGTGGCGTCGAGTTGCACCGCCCGAATGTTCGTTCCGGCTGCAATGCGCTCCGGATGTCTGGCGGCGGCGATGACCGGATGTCCGCGGCCCGCGGCCTCGGCAAGGATACGGGATCCGATCATGCCGCTCGCGCCGACCAGAAGGATGATCGCGGGCCGGGCTTCGCGGCCTGGCGCCGCCTGGGCCAGCGCCGCCCGGGTTGGCGGCGCCGCGATCAGGATCATGACGGCGATGAATGCGACGACGGACCGATGCGGCATGGCGCGAGGATCTTGCCTTAAGTTGCTGCGGCTTGCACCCGTGTGTGAGAATCTGCGTCTACCCCAGCGGTCCTGCGATAACGCCCCATCGATCTTCCCACAGTGCCTGTTATTACCTTGCCTGACGGCAGCCAGCGCAGCTACGAGCGCGCCGTCAGCGTCGCCGAAGTCGCAGCCACCATTGGTTCAGGTCTCGCACGCGCAGCGCTCGCCGGGCGCGTTGACGGCAAACTGGTCGACACCTCGTTCGTCGTCGAGCGCGACGCGGCGGTCAGCATAGTCACCGATCGCGACCCGGAAGGCCTGGAAGTCATCCGTCATTCGACCGCGCACCTGCTGGCGCAGGCGGTCAAGCAGCTGTTCCCCGAGGCCCAGGTCACCATCGGACCTACGATCGAGGACGGCTTTTATTACGACTTCGCCTATCAGCGCGCGTTCACGCCGGAGGACCTTGCGGCCATTGAAGTGCGCATGAAGGAGCTGGCGAAGGCCGACGAGAAGGTCAGCCGCCGCGTGATGGCGCGCGACGATGCGGTCCGGCTGTTTCGCGACATGGGCGAGAACTACAAGGCCGAGATCATCCAGGCGATTCCCGCCGGCGAGCCGATCAGCCTCTACGGCCAGGGCGATTGGGTCGATCTGTGCCGCGGGCCCCACGTGCCGTCCACCGGCAAACTCAAGGCTTTCAAGCTGATGAAACTCGCCGGGGCTTACTGGCGCGGGGATTCGCGCAACGAGATGCTGCAGCGGATCTACGGCACCGCCTGGCCGGACCAGAAGCAGCTCGATGCCTACCTGCATCGGCTGGAGGAGGCCGAGAAGCGCGATCACCGCAAAATTGGCCGCGAACTGGACCTGTTCCACATGCAGGAGGAGGCTCCGGGAGCGGTGTTCTGGCACCCCAAGGGTTGGCAGGTGTTTCAGACGCTGATCCAGTACATGCGTGACAAGCAGACCGCGGCTGGTTTTCAGGAGGTCAATGGACCCGAGTTGATGGACCGGAGCCTGTGGGAAGCGTCCGGTCACTGGGCCACGTTCGGCGAGAACATGTACACCACGCGCACGCCGGATGACCGGGTGTATGCGATCAAGCCGATGAACTGCCCGGGCCACGTGCAGATTTTCAAGCAGGGCATCAAGAGCTATCACCAGCTGCCGGTGCGCTATGCGGAATTCGGCAAGGTGCACCGCTACGAACCCTCCGGAGCGCTGCACGGCCTGATGCGCGTGCGCGCTTTTACACAGGACGATGCGCACATCTTCGTGACCGAGGAGCAGATCACCTCCGAGGCGGTCGCCAGCACGCGGCTGATTCTCGATATCTATAAGGACTTTGGCTTCGAGGACGTGGGCATCAAGTTCTCGGATCGTCCCACCAAACGCGTGGGGGCTGATGAAGTCTGGGACAAGGCCGAGCGCGCGCTGCGGGATGCATCCGGCGCGGCCGGCATCGAGTACAGCCTGAATCGTGGTGAGGGCGCGTTTTATGGTCCCAAGCTCGAATTTGTATTAAGAGACGCGATCGGCCGGGACTGGCAGTGCGGCACGCTGCAGGTTGACCTGAACATGCCGGGCCGGCTGGGGGCGCACTACATCGACGACCACAGCGCCAGGCGCACCCCGGTGATGCTGCATCGGGCGATATTCGGTTCGCTCGAGAGGTTTTACGGCATCCTTTTGGAGCACCACGCCGGCCGGCTGCCGGCCTGGCTTGCCCCGGTGCAGGTGGTAGTCATGGGAATCACCGACCGCCAGCACCCGTATGTGCTTGAGACTGCGGATTTCCTGAAAAATCAGGGGGTTCTGGTCCAGATTGACTTGCGCAATGAAAAGGTGGGCTTTAAGATCCGCGACCACACGCTGCAGCGGGTACCCTACCTATTGGTAGCCGGGGACAAAGAGGTTGCAGCGAATCTGATTTCAGTGCGCTCCCGCAGTGGCAAGGATCTGGGCGCGATGACGCCGCAGACGTTCACGGAACGTTTGCGCGCCGAGATCGAGAGCCACGGGCGCCGAACTTTGGAGGATTGATATATAGCCATTTCATCGAAGCGGGTCCGGCGTAATGAGGACATTACGTCGCCCACGGTGCGGGTGATCGGAGCAGATGGAGGACAGGCGGGTGTCATGACGCGCGCGGAAGCGATGCAGTTGGCCGCCTCAGCAGAGCTGGATCTCGTAGAAGTCTCGCCCACGGCTGAACCGCCGGTGGTGCGGGTCATGGATTACGGCAAATTCCTGTTCGAGCAGAACAAGAAGGCGCACTCTGCCAAGCGCAAGCAGAAGCAGATTCATGTCAAGGAAGTGAAGTTTCGTCCAGGCACGGAAGAGGCGGACTACCAGGTCAAACTGCGTAATCTGATCCGCTTCCTGTCCGAGGGTGATAAGGCCAAGGTGACCTTGAGGTTCCGCGGCCGTGAGATGGTGCATCAGGACATCGGCCGCAAGCTGCTGGATCGGGTACAGGGCGACCTCGCTTCGCACAGCGTGGTCGAACAGAACCCGCTGATGGAAGGCAGGCAGATGGTGATGCTGTTTGCACCGAAAAAGAAGTGATTGCGCGCACAGTCGGCCTGAACAGCCGCTGACGCGCGATCCGCGAGCAAGCGGGTACTGCAAGCCTCTACCGGGCGGGCAGCGCCTTGCGAACTCTGGCAACAATGTAAGGAGTGATCATGCCCAAGTTGAAAACCAACCGGGCCGCGGCGAAGCGTTTCCGCAAGACAGCGAACGGCTTCAAAGGGTACGCGTCCGGTCGACGCCATAATCTCGGCCACAAGGACTCCAAGCGCAAGCGCCATGCACGCTCGGGAGGCAGCAGTCTCGTGGACAAGAGCGATGTCAATCGTCTCCTGCAGCTGCTGCCCAACCACAAGTAACGCCTAGCGGAGTTCCAACATGGCAAGAGTCAAACGCGGCGTCACAGCTGGACGTCGGCACAAGAAGGTCCTTGGCAAGGCCAAGGGTTATTACAACGCGCGGCGCAAGGTCTATCGTGCCGCCAAGCAGGCGGTCATCAAGGCCGGCCAGTATGCGTACCGCGACCGGCGGGTGAAGAAGCGCGAGTTCCGGGCGCTGTGGATCATGCGCATCAATGCCGCGGCACGCGTGCACGGCCTGTCCTATAGCCGTCTGATCCAGGGCCTGCACAAGGCGGGGCTGACGATCGACCGCAAGGTGCTGGCGGATCTGGCGATGAACGATGCCAACGCCTTTGCCGCCATCGCGGAGCAGGCGAAAGCCGGTATCGCTGCGGCCTGATCCTTCAAGGCGGTGAGGGCGGTGGGAGAGCTCGACACTCTGACGGCAGGCGCCCTGGCGCAGATCCGCGATGCTGGCACCGTGCCCGCGCTCGAGGACATCCGCGTGCGCTGGCTCGGCAGGAAGGGCACGCTGACCGAGCAATTAAAGACGCTCGGTTCGCTGCCGGCGCCCGAGCGCCCGACCGCCGGCGCGCGCATCAATGCCGCCAAGAGCGCCGTGCAGAGCGCGATCGAACAGCGGCGCGCCGAACTCGAAAGCGCCGCTATCGAGCAGCAGCTGTCGGCCGGCGCGATCGACGTCACGCTGCCCGGCCGCGGCGAGGCCCAGGGCGGCCTGCATCCGATCACGGCCGCCAGGCTGCGCATCGAGCAGATCTTCCGCCGCGCCGGCTTTGAGGTGGCCGAAGGTCCGGAGATCGAGGACGATTTCTACAATTTCGAGGCGCTGAACATGCCGGCCAACCACCCGGCGCGCGCGATGCACGACACCTTCTATCTCAAGGATGGCCGGCTGCTGCGCACCCAGACCTCGACGGTACAGATCCGCGCCATGCAGCGTGCGGTGCAGACCGGCTCGTTGCCGCTGGCGCTGATCGCGCCCGGCCGCGTCTATCGGCGCGACTCGGACGTGAGCCACTCGCCGATGTTTCATCAGGTCGAAGGGCTGTACGTGGACGAGAACGTCAGCTTCGCGAATCTGAAGTCGACGCTGCACAAGTTCATGGAAGCGTTCTTCGAGCAGGACCTGTCGATGCGGCTGCGGCCGTCGTACTTTCCGTTCACGGAGCCCTCGGCCGAAATCGATATCAGCTGCGTGCTGTGCCGCGGCGCCGGCTGCCGCGTGTGCAAGCAGACCGGCTGGCTCGAGATCGCGGGCTGCGGCATGGTGCATCCGGCCGTATTCAAGGCCTGCGGCATCGACACCGAACGCTACACCGGCTGGGCATTCGGCGCCGGCATCGAGCGGCTGGCGATGCTGCGCCATGGGGTGAATGACCTGCGGTTGTTTTTTGATAACGACCTGCGGTTCCTGGCGAGCTTCGCGGGGGGGCGGTCATGAAACTGCCGCTGTCCTGGCTTGCCGACTGGGTGGATCTGCCCGCCGGCGGCGACGCGCGCGAACTGGCGCGCCGGCTCACCAACGCCGGCTTCGAGATCGAAGCCATCGACGTTGCCGCGAATGCCTTCACCGGCGTCGTCGTCGGGCGCATCGTGAGCGCCGAGCGCCACCCGCAGGCCGATAAGCTCAAGATGTGCCGGGTCGTGACCAGCGGCGGCGGCGGCGACAGCGACGGGGCGGGCGCTGGCGCGAGCGCGGCGCTGACGATCGTGTGCGGCGCGGCCAATGCGCGCCCCGGGCTGGTGAGCGCACTGGCGCGTGTCGGCGCGGTGTTGCCGAACGGGCTGAACATCGGCGCGGCAATGCTGCGCGGGGTTGAGTCACAGGGCATGCTGTGCTCGGAACGCGAGCTGGGGCTGGCCGAGAGTTGCGACGGCATCATCGAGCTGCCCGCGGATGCGCCGTTGGGGGCAGATCTGCGCGCCTATCTGGCGCTCGACGACACGATTCTGGAAATCAACGTGACGCCCAATCGCGGCGATGCCATGTCGGTGCTCGGGATCGCTCGCGAGGTGGCGGCACTGACCGGTGCGGCGCTCAAGACACCGGCGCGGCTGGCGGCGATAGCCACTGACGGCGCGGCCAGGCGCGCCGCCGGGACCGTGTCGGGCGCTGCGATCGATGTGTCGCTGCAGCCGGGCGCTGGTGCCGCGCGCTTTCTGGCGCGGGTGCTGCAGGGGGTGGATAACACGGCGGTAAGTCCCTGGTGGCTGCGCGAGCGCTTGCGCCGTTCGGGCCTGCGCCCGATCAGTCCGGTGGTCGATGTCACCAACTACGTGATGCTTGAGCTCGGTCAGCCGATGCATGCCTTTGACCGGGCGCGCCTGCACGGAGCCTTAAGTGCGCGCCGCACGCGTGCCGGCGAGCGGCTGCGGTTGATCGACGGCAGCGAGCTGACGCTCGACGCCGGCACGCTGGTGATTGCCGACGATGAAGCGCCCGTGGGGCTGGCCGGGGTGATGGGCGGCGAGCGTTCCGCGATCACCGCCGCCTCGACCGACATTGTGTTCGAGGCCGCCTGGTTCAGGCCGGCGGCCATCGCCGGGCGCGCACGCCTGCACGGCCTGCAGACCGAGGCCAGCCAGCGCTTCGAGCGCGGGGTCGACTGGCGCGGCCAGGAGCGGGCGATGGCACTGGCGACGCAGCTGGTGCAGGAGATTGCCGGCGGCACGGCCGGACCGGTCGCCACGGCCGAGCTGCCGGACGAGCTGCCGCGGATCCGGCCGGTGCAGCTGCGCAGCCGCCAGCTGCAACGCCTGCTCGGGGCCAGCGTCGCCGCGGCCGACGTCGAGCAGCGCCTGCGCGCGCTCGGCATGGGGGTGCGGCCGGAAAAAACAGGCTGGAGCGTGCAGCCGCCCTCATGGCGCTTCGACATCGAAATCGAGCCCGACCTGATCGAAGAAGTGGTGCGTATCGGCGGTCTCGACAGCATCGAGGAGTGCCCCCCGGTGATGGCGATCGTGCCGCGGGCGCCGGCCAGCAGCGAAGTCGACGAGCGCGTGGTGCTGCGCACGCTGGCGGCGCGCGGTTACCAGGAGGTCATCACCTTCGGCTTCGTCGATCCGGCACTGCAGCGACAGCTGTTCGGTCAGCAACCGCAGGTCGAGCACAGCGCCCTGGAACTCGCCAATCCGATCGCGGCGGATCTTGCGGTGATGCGCAGTTCTCTGCTTCCCGGCCTGATCGCCGTGGCGCGCGAGAACCTGCGACGCCAGCAGCAGCGGGTGCGGGTATTCGAGATCGCCAATCGGTTCCTGGACGAAGGCAAAGGCGGCGGGTTGCGCGAGCAGAAGATGCTGGCCGGCCTGGCCGTCGGATCGCGCCTGCCGGAACAGTGGGGCGTTGCCGCGACGCCGGCGGATTTCTACGACCTGAAGGGCGATGTGTCGGCCCTGCTGGCACTGGGCGGGGCAGGCGAGGAGTTTTTATTCGAGCCGGCCGCTCCCGGGTACCTGCACCCTGGTCGCGGGGCGAGCATCGTGCGGGACGGGGTCGGGATTGGCTACCTTGGCGAGCTGCACCCGCGCCTGGTGCGGGAGCTAGGCTTAACATATGCCCCGTTGTTGTTCGAAGTCGACTATTTGGCGGCGTTTCGGGCCAATCTGGCGCAGTTTCGGGAAGTTTCGCGCTTCCCGCAGATCCGGCGCGATATTTCCTTCACCGTGCCCGTCGATGTCGCCTTCGCCGCGCTCAGCGAACGTGTTAGTGTTGCTGCTGGAAGCCTGCTCAAACAACTAAGCGCCTTCGACGTCTACCAGGGGAAGGGAGTAGAATTGGGGCGAAAAAGTATCGCCTTAGGCTTGATTTTACAGGATTTAAGCCGCACCCTTACGGATGATGACGCGGACCGCGTGGTCCAGGCAGTGCTGCGGGATTTAAGTTCGAATCTGGATGCGCGAATAAGAGAATAAAGTCGATGGCTCTGACCAAAGCTGAGATGGCCGAGGCATTGTTCAATCAACTCGGTCTCAACAAACGTGAAGCACGCGAGCTCGTGGACCTTTTCTTTGAAGAGGTGCGCGGTGCATTGTCGCAGGGCGAGCAGGTAAAATTGTCCGGTTTCGGCAATTTCGATCTGCGCGATAAAAACCAGCGGCCCGGCCGCAATCCGAAAACTGGCGAGGAGATCCCGATCAGCGCGCGGCGCGTGGTGACGTTCCGACCGGGTCAGAAACTCAAAGCACGCGTCGAAGCCTATGCTGGAAGCAAGGAATAACAACGAGCTGCCGGCGATTCCCGGCAAGCGCTATTTCACCATCGGCGAGGTGAGTGAACTGTGCGGCGTCAAGCCGCACGTGCTGCGTTACTGGGAACAGGAGTTTCCGCAGCTCAAGCCGGTCAAGCGGCGCGGCAATCGCCGCTACTACCAGCGCCAGGACGTGATCGTCATCCGGCAGATACGCAGTCTGTTATACGAGCAAGGCTTCACGATCGGGGGCGCACGCAACAAGCTCACCGGCGATGAAGCGCGCACCGACATCACCCAGAGCCAGCAGATCGTGCGCCAGCTGCGCACGGAACTCGAAGACGTGATGCGGATCCTGCGGCGCTAAAAAAGCGCGTATGATCTTGGGGCGGGGCGCCACCGGAGTGGCGCTGTAGTCGTTACAAAAAGAACAAATCGTGTCGGAGCGTGGCGCAGTCTGGTAGCGCACTTGCATGGGGTGCAAGGGGTCCCGAGTTCAAATCTCGGCGCTCCGACCAAATATTCTGCGGAGCCTGCCAGCATGAAATGCATCACCGTGTTCTATCCGTCCAAAGACAACGAGGCGTTCGACCATGAGTTCTATCTCCGGCGCCACGCCCCACTGATCGAGGACATCCTCGGCCGGAGCCTGCACCGCATCGAGGTGCGCCGCGGCACACCCAACCCCGACGGCTCCGCGCCGCTGTATACCGCCGTGATCAGCATCTGGATCGCCGACTGGGAGGGCTACCAGAAGGCCATGGCGCTGCGCGCCCAGGAGCTGATCGACGAGGTACCGCTGTTCACCAAGGTGATGCCAACGTTTCAGACCGACGAGGTCTGCTATACCGGCCCGGCTGGCTGATGGCGGCAGAGGTCTTCGACTACGTCATCGTCGGCGCAGGTGCGGCCGGCTGCGTGCTGGCGAACCGCTTGACCGAGGACAAAGGCACGCGCGTACTGCTGCTGGAGGCCGGCGGCGCGGCCACGGGGTGGTTCAAGGACATGCCGATCGCCTTTCCGCACTACGTTTTGCGGCGCGATCTGAACTGGAACTACGTCAGCGAGCCCGAGCCGCAGCTGGCCGGGCGACGCGTCGAGGTACCGCGCGGCAAAGCCCTCGGCGGTTCCACTGCGATCAATGGCATGGTGTACGCGCGCGGGCACCGGCTGGACTACGACGACTGGGCAAGCGCCGGGCTTACGGGCTGGAGCTACGCCGACGTGCTGCCCTACTTCAAGCGCTCTGAGAACAGCTGGCTGGGGGAAGGCGTCTATCACGGCGCAGCGGGCCCGATGCAGGTGTGCGCGATCCCCGACGGCATGATGTACTCCGAGTTGCGCGCGGCGACCGTGGCCGCCGGCTACCCGGTGACCGACGACTACCACGGCGAGCACTGCGAAGGCGCTCAGCGCGGGGAGATGACCGTGAGTCGCGGACGACGCGGCAACGTCGCGCGGACGTTTCTGCAACCGGCGATGCGACGTGCGCACCTGAACGTTCGCACTCACGCGCACGCCACGCGCGTGCTGTTCGAGGGTCAGCGCGCCCACGGCATTGAGTATCTGCACCGCGGCCAGCTGCATAGGGCGCAGGCGCACCAGGTGATCCTCGCCGGCGGCACTTACGGATCGCCGGTGCTGCTGATGCACTCGGGCATCGGCCCCGCGGCCGAGCTTCAGCGTCTGGGCATCCGGGCCCGGGTCGACCTGCCGGGCGTCGGACACAATCTCATCGAGCATCCGTTCCTGATGCTGGCGTGGCGCGCACGCACGCAGAGCTTCCGCTGCGCACTGCGTGCCGATCGCGCTGCGCTGTCGGTGCTGCGCTGGGCTCTGGCCGGCACCGGCCCATTCGCCACCAACGGCGCGGCCGGCCACGTTTTCATCCGTACCGAGCCCGGACTGGACCGGCCGGACATGCAACTGACCTGTGTGGCGGCCGCCATGAGCGCGCGTGACGTCTGGTTTCCCGTATTCGGAAAGCGTCCCGAGCACGTGATCGGCGTGGGCGTTTCGATGATCCGCCAGGACAGCCGCGGTGTCGTGGCGCTGCGCTCGGCAGACCCGCTCGAGCCGCCGCGCATCCTGTTCAATTTGTTTCAGCAGCGATCAGACCTCGAGCGCATGGTGCGGGGTATCCGCGCCGCGCGCCGCATCTATGCGCAGGCCGCGCTGCAGCGCTTCGTGGGTGAGGAGCTGATTCCGGGAACGGGCGTGGACAGCGATGTGCAGCTCGAGGACTTCGTGCTCAAGGTTGGCGCGATCACCCAGCATCCGGTCGGCACCTGTCGCATGGGTACGGAGCGGCAACCCGAGGCGGTAGTCGACGCCGATCTGCAGGTACGCGGCACCGAGGGCTTGCGAGTGATCGATGCCTCGGTGATGCCGAACGTGCCGGGAGGCAACACCAACGCACCCACGATTATGATTGCCGAAAAGGGCGCCGATCTGATTCGCGGCCGACGTCTGGCGCCGGCGGAGCTGCCACCATGCCTGCACTGAACGATACCTCTGCCCTCGTCACCGGCGCTGGCCGGGGCATCGGCCGCGCCATCGCCGAGCGACTGGCGGCCGAAGGCGCCGCCGTCACGCTGCTGGCGCGCACCCAAACGGACATCGATGCGGTCGCGGCAAGCATCCGCGCGCGAGGTGGCGCGGCGCTGGCGCTCGCCTGCGATGTGACCCGACCGCTCGAGGTCGCCGGCGCGATCAACGGTGCAGCCCAGCGCTTCGGTCCGGTCCGCGTGCTGGTCAATAACGCCGGAACGCCGGGACCGTTCGGCCCAATCGGCGTCGTCGACCCGCAGGAGTGGTGGGCGTCGCAACACCTGCACCAGTACGCGCCACTGCTGACGATGAGCGCGGTGATCCCGGCGATGCGGCGTGCCGGGGGCGGTCGGATCATCAACATCGTGTCCAGTGCCGGCACGCAACCGGTGCCGCACATGTCGGGCTACGCGCTCGGCAAATGCGCCGCGATCCGGCTCACCGAGACTGTCGATATGGAGCAGCGCGGCAACGGTATCCGCGCTTTCGCGCTTCAGCCCGGTACCATCATCACCGACATGGCTCAGGCCACGATGGGGTCTGAAGAAGCGCAACGCTGGATTCCGGAGGGCATCGCGATGCTCAAAGGACGCACACCCGAACAATCGGCCGCCGACATGGCCCGCTGTTGCGAAGTCGTGGCGGCGCTCGCGGCCGGCCGATACGACGCCCTGTCGGGTCGCTACCTGGACATCGCATGGGACCTGGATGCGCTGCTACGCGAAACCGCCAAGACCCCCTGAGTTGAGTCGTGTTTCCTTGATGACAGTTTCCACGCGCTTCGATCCTGTCATCATCAGCACGGAGGCCCTGCCATGAATGCCAACCTGGCGACCGAACGGATCGAAAGTGCCACCGCGGCGTTTCTGCAACGACCGCATCAATTGCTGATTGGCGGACAGTGGGTGCCCGCGACCGACGGCGCGACGCTGGAGGTCATCAATCCGGCCACGGGCCGTGCATTCGCGAGCATCGCCGCGGGTGGCGCACCCGAGATCGACGCTGCGGTGAAGGCCGCGCGCAAGGCTTTCTCAGCGGGAGCCTGGCCTAAGGTGCGCGCCGCCGAACGCGCCCGGCTGCTGTATCGGCTGGCCGATGCAGTCGAAGCCAACGCCGACGAGATCGCCTGGCTGGAGAGCCTGGATGGCGGCAATCCGGTCGGCAGCGTGCGCCACGTCGACGTTGCGATGGCGATCGACTCGTTGCGCACCTCGGCTTCGCTGGCGGACAAGATCACTGGCGAAACCCAGCTGGCCGCATTACAGAGCGATGGCATGGGCTACTACGTGCGCGAACCGGTCGGCGTGGCCGGGCTAATCACACCGTGGAACGCGCCGTTCCTCATGGCCGTCAACAAGATTGGGCCGGCGCTCGCCGTGGGCTGCACGGTGGTGCATAAGCCGGCCGAGCTGGCACCGCTGAGCGCGCTGCGGCTCGGCGAACTGATCTGCGAGCTGGGATTTCCCGACGGTGTGGTCAACATCGTGACCGGCCTGGGGTCGACCGCCGGCCAGTCCCTCGCCGAACACGCCGACGTCAACAAGATCTCCTTCACCGGCTCGACCCGCGTTGGCCGTTCAATCCTGACGGCTTCGGCCATCAATTTGAAGCGCGTGACACTGGAGCTCGGCGGCAAATCACCGATTATCGTGCTGCCGGACGCTGATCTGGAGCGCGCCGCGAACGCCATCGGCGATGAGCTGTGCTTCAAGAGCGGCCAGTTCTGCGCGGCGGGCACGCGCCTGTTCGTGCACCGACGGGCGCACGATGAGGTGGTCGATCGCATCGCGGCGCGCCTGAAGGGCGTCAAGATCGGCGCCGGCACCGCGCCTGGAACCCAGATGGGACCGATCATCTCGGAGAAGCAGCTCGATCGGGTGCTGGGATACATTTCGTCCGGCTCGTCGCAGGGTGCCGAACTCGTGACCGGCGGCCGGCGCATCGATCGCGAGGGTTACTTCGTCGAACCGACCTTGCTGACCTCCACACGCGCAGAGATGAGCCTGATGCGCGATGAAGTGTTTGGTCCAGTCCTGGGCGCTGCCACATTTCCGGATGCGGACCTGGACCAGATCGCCGCGCTGGCCAACGATACCGACTATGGCCTGGCCGCGAAGATCTGGACACGCGATCTGCGGTCGGCGCACGTGCTGGCGCGCAAGCTCCAGGCCGGACTGATTACGATCAATGGCGGCGGCGCGCACGGCCGATTGCCTTTCGGTGGCTTCAAGCAGTCCGGCCTGGGCCGCGAGGGCGGTCGCGAGGGAGCGCTCGGGTTCACCGAAATCAAGTCCGTGTCGCTGGGTTACTAAAGACGATACCGAGGCTGTTACTGCAATCATCATGGAAAAAATACGCAAAATCGCCACCGAGGAAGCCTTCTCGATTCCCGAGGTGGCCGAGGCCCTCAAGCAGGTCGTGCGGGGTCCGACCTCGAGCCTGGACCGGCTTCTGGTCAGCCAGATATACGACAGCAAGCCGGGCGCCAGTGGCTACGGCATGTTGAATTTTCTCGAGCGGCTGCTCGATGTGGAAGATCACCGCCTGCGCGAGATGAACGAGCTCGGCGTCGACATGCACCTGCTGTCGCTGACGGCGCCCGGCGTTCAGATGTTCGACGCCGACACTGCGACCGATCTGGCCGCGCTCGCCAATGATCGCCTCGCGGACATCTGCCGCCGCCATCCGACGCGGTTCGCGGGACTGGCCAGCTTCGCGCCGCAGTCGCCCAGGCGAGCGGCGAAGGAAATGCAACGCGCGATTCGCAGTCTGAAGCTCAATGGCTTCATCCTCAATTCGCATACCAACGGTGAGTACCTGGACGATCCGAAGTACTGGCCGATCCTGGAAGCCGCAGAAGCTCTCGACGCCTGCCTCTACATCCACCCGCGCGCCGCGTCTGACGGTCTCAAGGGACCGTTGCAGGATTACGGCATGGACACCGCGATGTGGGGCTTCGGCATCGAAACCGGCACGCACTGCGTGCGCATGATGACCTCAGGCCTGTTCGACCGCTTCCCAAAGCTCAAGATCTGCATCGGACATATGGGCGAGGCGATTCCGTTCTGGTTGTGGCGTCTGAATTATATGAACACCCGCTCACAGAAGATGGGGCGCTCGCCCAGGACCCAGCTGACGATGGCGGAGTACTTCCAGCGTAACTTCTTCATTACCACCAGCGGCGTGGAGGATCACCTGGCGCTCGACTACGCGATTCGCAAGCTGGGAGTCGATCATGTGCTGTGGGCGATCGACTACCCGTACCAGCCGTCCAAGCCGGCGGTGGACTTCATGGACACAGCGCCGCTCAGCGAGCCCGACCGCGCCAAACTGTATCACCTCAACGCGGAACGGCTGTTCCACATCGCGCCTCTTTAGATCGAGCCACGAGACCGCGTGACGTCATAGCTGCGGGCAAGTCGCGACGAATAACTCGAATCGGTGACTTGGTCATCCATAACGCCGCCGCAGTCGGGATTGGCACTGACAGACCAGGCCACAGCACCTGTGGCTAAAATCGACCGTGCAATCCAGCAAATCCCAGTCTCTGGAAGACGAGGAAGACGAGGAGGAGGACGGCTGATGACGTTGGAAGAGGCGCTCAGGCTCATACAGAAAACCCGTTCATTCATCGGCACAATCTATTCTAACGAGGTCGTGTTGGACGGTAAGTTCAGCCCGCAGGAGCTTGAGGCGATCGTGTTCGTGATGCGAAATCGGCCTGCTCCTCCATATGAGACCGCGGGGTGAACGCGAAGCGCTTGGCGGTAGGCCAGGACCTACGCTCCAACTTCCCCGCGACCGATGCCGCATCGTGGACCTGTGTTCATAGACTTGGGTAACAGTGCTTAACTGGGGGGTTGCCTTGAGTTCTACGCAGCAAATAGTCAATTCGATGCCTGCATACTCAGCGCAACGTCAACGTCCGGCTGCTCGGCAGCGAACATTCAGGGTGCATCCCGCCGTGGAAGCGGTGGGGTTGGTTCTTGCTGGCGCCGGGATCGGGGTGCTTGCGGTCGTTGCACTCGCTTGGGCGCTGTTGCGCTTGACCGGTAGCGACGACAGCTCTTCGAACATGTCCGTGATGCCCGGAAAGGGGCAAGGTATTGCGCTAGCGGCACCTTCCCGCGAGCCAAATACACCCGATTATCGAATGTAGCCGCCGTAGAGCGCTTGTATAGGCCGGGCATGTCGCTGCTACGCGACGTACGGGTGGGCGGACACTTTGCCAGGGCGCTCCGTTGGGTATTAACTGGCTTTCCGATGTAAGGGCAAACCCGTCGTAAGGCGGGGACGCAAAGCCTCCGGTCTTAGAGTCCAATCGCGACATGAGACAGCGGGGTTGCCGGAAACCAAGCGGTGCGAGTGCACCGTGCTGATGACCGTCAATACCCGCTACTCGCGTCCGATCGGTAGCTACTGCCGGAGCGCTTTGCAGTCCTTCACCCGACTGCGAGGCGATTCGACATGCATACCGAACGAAACCGGCCAACTCGGGGCTATTCAATGGCCGCTCTGATCGTTACGGTTGCCATGGGCATCACCGGCGTCTCGGGCGCGACCGCTTTAAGCCTTGCGGCAAGCGGCACGCCGATCCCATCGACCAGCAGGGCTGTGGGCAACACGGCGGCCTACCCGGACTTTCTGTCCCGCATGGCGTTCTTCGCCGGCAAGTTCCAGCAGCGCAATATGGGGTGCAGTTGGTGCACGTGGAGTGGCAACGCATTCGGAGGCAGAAGTCATCAATCGCGCGGCTCTGCAGCACGGCGTCCGACCTCGGCCGCACTGGTTGTCCCGGCATTTTTCGAGTTCGCCCCGTTGACTACGGCCCCGTCGACTCAAAACTCGATCGCTGCCTCGACCGATGTGGCGGAAATGCCCGCGATGAATATTGCATTCGTCAGTGACAAGAACCCCAGCCCAGCGGAGTTCGCGGGTACCGTCGTCGCCACACTCGAGACCGGCACGAGTTGGCGCTCGAACTCCTTCAGCATTGCGGGCTCGCGCATCTGGTCGAAAATCATCAAGTTCAGCAGCCATGGGATCAACGTGCGCGTGCCCCTAAACTAGGCGCATCGGATCAACGACAGTCCCTGACGGTGCGCGGCGTTGCTCGACGGCGGCGGGCGTGCTGATTATTCTTCAGCAGCACCATGCATTGGGGGCTGTCCTCATGAAGAATGCGTTCATGGTCTGGAATGACTTCTTTGCCGCAACCGAGCTGGACGCCTACGAGGCGTATGGCGACCGCATGGTGCATGAAAAGGCAATCCTGGCCGTCAAGGGCGACAACGATGACGCTATCAGGATCACCGAAATCGCGTGGCTGGAGCACAACCGCGAAACTGAAGACCTGTATGAACGTGTGCTACAGGTGGTCCGCAGACTCAACAGCGAGATTTATCACTTCGACGTGACCGGCCTGGAGAGAATTCAATACACGGTCTACAGCGGCTCGAAGGGCGGCCACTATCACTGGCACATCGACCACGGGCCGCACAATCTCAAGCCGCGCAAGATATCGATGAGCATCCAGTTGACCGAGCCGTCGCAGTACGAAGGCTGCGAGCTGCAGTTCCAGGTCAGCAACAGCATCGGAGTTGCGCCCAGAGCGCGCGGAGCTATCATCGCCTTTCCGTCGTTTTTCCTGCACCGCGTGACGCCGATTATCTCCGGCACCCGCAAGGCGCTGGTGGTATGGGCGACGGGGCCTGAATTCCGTTAGGGTATACCAATCGAGCCACACACCTAGACGGACATTAGCGCATTGAATACCTCTCAGGACACGCGCCTGCGGATCGGCATACTCGGCGCTGCCAATATTGCGCGCGCGTTCATTTCAGGCGTCGCTGCGTCGGCGACCGTTCGCGTCAGCGCGATCGCGAGCCGTGACATCGACAAGGCGCGGCGGTTTGCCAACGCCACCGGTGTTCAGGGCGCCTATGGCTCATACGAGCAGCTGCTCGCCGATCCAGCCATCGATGCAATCTACAATCCGCTGCCCAATGTGCTGCACGCCGAATGGTCGATCCGGGCGTGTGAAGCCGGTAAACACGTGCTGTGCGAAAAGCCGCTGGCAGTCACCGGCGGCGAGGCGCGCGCGATGTTTGCCGCTGCGCGACGGCACGGCGTGGTCCTGGTCGAAGGTTTTCCCTATCGCGCGCAGCCGCACGCGTTGAAGCTCAAGGAACTGGTGACAGGCGGTGCGATCGGCCGGGTGCAGACCATGCACGCCGCTTTCGGATTCACGCTGACGGACGAGGCGAACATCCGCCTTAATCCGACCCTGGGAGGCGGGGCGCTGATGGATCTGGGCACCTATCCGGTCAGCCTGACACGCCTGGTCGCCGGGGAGCGCCCGACACGGGTGCAAGCGCTGGCGCGCTGGCACCGTTCCGGAGTGGATCAGACGCTGGTGGCCAGTATGGAGCACGCGGGAGGATTGCTGGCACAGATCAGCTGCAGTTTTGCCACTACCGCACATCGGCAGGCGTTGGTCGTCGGAACAGCGGGCGCGATCCAGACTACCTATCCGAACCACGCCCCGGTCGATCGCGCGCCGGTGCTGCAATTGAAACGCGGCCTGGCTTTCGATGGGCCCTACGAAGACATCGCGGTGCAGGCCTGCGACGGCTTTCGCGCCGAAGCGGAGTCCTTCGAACGCCTGATCCGGCTCGGCCCCGGCCACTGGACCGGAGCATCTTCTGATGAATCCGTGGATATCGCGCTGACGCTCGAGGCCATCCTCGAGAGCGCGCGCTCGGGACAGCCGATCACTATTGCTGCCTGATCAGGTGCATGGGCAGCGCTCTATGAGGGATCAGGATTTCGCCTGCGCAGGATGCTGGCATCAACCTTGGCGATGTCAGTGCAGCCGGTGAGGGCGAGTGTGACCTCGAGTTCCTTGCGCATGATGTTCAGCGCCAGGGTGACGCCCGCGCCACCCATCGCGGCTAGCGCGTAGAGAAAACTCTTGCCGATCAGGCAGCCTCTGGCACCGAGTGCCAGCGCTCGCAGCATATCCTGTCCCGATTGTACGCCGCCGTCGAACCAGACCTCGCAGCGACCGGCGACCGCATCGACGATCTCCGGCAGCACCGAAATCGTGGAGGGAGCGCCATCGAGCTGTCGGCCCCCATGGTTCGATACCACCATGGCGTCGACGCCCATCCCGGCCGCGGTGCGGGCATCGTCGGCCTCCAGGATGCCCTTGATGATCAGCTTGCCGGGCCACAGGCTCCTGATCCAATCCAGCTCGCGCCAGGTCACCGCCGGATCGAACTGCGAGGCGATCCACTCGGACAGCGTGCCCAGGTTGTCGCCGGCGCTCATCCGCCCCGCGAGATTGCCGAAGGTGCGGCGCTTGCCGAGCAGCACGCGCAGCGCCCAGGCGGGTTTGGTCGCGATGTCGATCGCATTCGCCAGCGTCAGGCGCGGCGGAATGCTCAGGCCGTTCTTGGCATCGCGCCGGCGCAATCCCTGCACCTGCAGGTCGACGGTCAGCATCAGCGCCGAGCACTGGGCGGCACGAGCGCGCGCGATCAGTTCCTCATTGAAGCCCCGATCGCGCATCAGGTAGACCTGGAACCAGAACGGCTGCTGCACCGCTTGATGCACATCCTCGATCGAGCAGATCGACATCGTGCTCAGGCAAAAAGGAATGCCGAAGCCCTGCGCGGCGCGGGCGCCGTGGATCTCGCCATCGCCGTAGAACAGACCGGTGAGCCCGGTGGGGGCGATCGCCAGCGGCATGGCCACAGCCTGGCCCAGCATGGTGCTGCACACCGACAGCGTCGACAGATCGCGCATCACGCGTTGCCGGAACTCGATCGCCTGCAGGTCGCTGCGATTGCGGGCGATGGTCAGCTCGTCGTAGGAGCCACGGTCGGCGTACTCGAAGACAGCACGCGGCACGCGGGCGCGCGCCAGCGCACGCAGGTCCGCAATGCTGTTGATCACCATGGTTCCGCTACCCCGTCGTTATCAGTAAAAGTCCTCGAGCACCATCTTTGCTCCCTTCTCGGCAATCATCGCCGTCGGCGTATTGGTATTGCCGGACGTAATCGTCGGCATCACCGACGCGTCGACGACTCGCAGGTGCTCGATGCCGTGTACACGCAGCCGGGCGTCCACGACTGCGTTCGTGTCCGCGGCCGGCCCCATCTTCGCCGTTCCCACGGGATGGAATATCGTGGTGCCGATATCTCCCGCAGCGTGTACCAGCGAAGGCGTATCGTCGCCAACGTCCGGACCGGGGCGATATTCTACCGGGGCAAAGCCCCTGACGGCGGGTTGGCCCATGAGGCGCCGTGTCGCCCGAATGGCATCGGCCGCCACGACGCGATCCTGCAGCGTGGACAGGTAATTGGGCGCAATCAGTGGCGCTGCCAGCGGATCGGGGCTGGCAGGGCGCACCGTGCCGCGTGAACTCGGGCGCAGGTTGCAGGCGCTCACGGTGATCGCGGGAAATGTATGCAGCGGATCCCCGAACTTATCGAGCGACATCGGCTGCACGTGGAACTGCAGATTGGCCCTGGCCTGGGTCGGATCCGAGCGCATGAAAATACCGAGCTGCGAGGGCGCCATGGTCAGCGGTCCACGCCGGCGCAGCGCATAGTCGATGCCCATCCAGGTGCGAGCCGCCAGGGAATGGTAGCTGGTGTTGAGGGTCCTGACGTTGCTGACGCGGTAGATCGCGCGCAGCTGCAGATGATCCTGCAGGTTCGAGCCTACGCCGGGCAGGTCGAGCACGGTCGCGATGCCCAGCGCCGCGAGCCACTGATGGCGGCCGATTCCCGACAGACTGAGGATGTGCGGCGAGCCGATCGCCCCGGCACACAGGATGACCTCGCCCCGGGCGCGAGCCTCGAACTGGCTGCCGTCGCGCCGGAATTGCACGCCGCATGCCCTGCCGTTGTCGATGATCAGGCACTCGACCTGCGCCTGGGGCTCGAGCCGCAGGTTGCTGCGCGCAAGCGCGGGCTTGAGGAATCCCCGCGCCGACGACCAGCGTCGGCCGCGCTTCTGATTCACGTGGAAGTAGGACACGCCCTCGTTGTCGCCGCAGTTGAAATCGTCGAGCGCGGGCAGGCCGAGCTCGATCGCGGCCTGGCGCACGGCGTCCAGCACCCGCCAGGCGATACGCGGCGCTTCAACGCGCCAGCCTCCGCCGGCCCCGTGATGTTCGCTGCTTCCGAGGAAGTGGTCTTCCAGGCGCCTGAAGGCCGGCAGGACGTCGCTCCAGCCCCAGCCCGGCAGGCCAAGCGCGCGCCAGCCGTCGTAGTCGGCTGCCTGACCGCGCATGCAGATCATGGCGTTGATGGTCGAGGAGCCTCCCACCACCTTGCCGCGCGGATAGGCTATCGAGCGCGAGTTGAGGCCGGGCTCATCCTGGGTGCGGAACATCCAATCGCACCGTGGATCGCCGATCGCAAAAATGTAGCCCACCGGGATGTGCAGCCAGATCCAATCATCGCCGCCGCCGGCTTCGAGCAGCAGCACGCGTCGATCGGGTCGGTCCGACAAACGGTTGGCCAGGATGCATCCCGCCGTCCCGGCCCCGACGATGACGTAGTCGTAGTCGCCCTCCAGCCGCATCGCCATCAGCGCTTCCCGCGCCCTGCACAGCGCCGGCGGTGATCGGGTTGTCCGCGCGCCGCGATGGCGGCACAATCCTCCCCACTGCCGGACGAATCTGAAGGCGCTCCCATGCGGGTCGAGTTTCGCACGAAGACAGTCTCGCGTCAGTTGGCTCGACTACCGGGATGAAAAAGCTCAAACACGAGGCGGAGTTGTTCAAGGCGGCGCTGCTCGCAGGCGTGAAGTATGCCGAAGGGCGCGGCGCGGTCGAGTTCGAACCCACTGACTCGGCGAGCCAGAAGTTGCTGTACGTATACCGGCTGCTGATCCACGACAGGGTCATCCAGCCATTACCGGAAGATCAGGTCTCGGAACTCACCATGCGGCACAAAATCGCGATCTGGTACTCCAAACAGCTGCCGGAGGATCATCCGCTCCTGCGATGACCCGGCGGCCGGAGCGCGAGGCGCAGGCATGACAGTCGTCACGCGACATCGGGAGCGCCGCTTTCATGTCTGATTGCGCTCGCCGATGACCTGCCGCGGCGTGCCGTCATTCTTCCCACGCCGCGCTCCAGCAGTTCGGCAAACTGGCGCGCGGGTACCGGTTTGCTGAAATAGTAGCCCTGGGCCTCATCGCAGTGATGCGCCTTGAGGAACTCCATCTCGGTTCGCGTTTCCACGCCTTCGGCAATAACCCGCAACTTGAGACTTCGGGCCATGTTGATCACCGCCGTGACAATGGCGACGTCGTCACCGCCGGTGCTGATCTGCCGCACGAATGACTGATCCACTTTGAGGGCATCGATCGGCAGCTTTCGCAGATAGCTCAGGCTGGAGTAACCGGTACCGAAATCATCGACCGCCACCCGTACCCCGCGCTGCCTGAGCGTCCGCAGGATATTGGCCGAGGATTCAACGCGTTTCATGAGGACGCTCTCGGTCAACTCGACTTCCAGAGCGGTCGACTCCAGGCCGGTTTCCTCCAGCACCGTGAACAGGCTGCCCAGAAAGCCGTCATCGCCGAACTCCATCGCCGAAGCGTTCACGGCCATGGTGATTGGTCTTTGACCCGCATCTACCCAGGCGCGCGCCTGCTTGCACGCTTCACGCAGCACCCATCTGCCGATCGGCAGTATCAGCCCGCAGTCTTCCGCGATGGGAATGAACTGCGCCGGCGACAGCATGCCGCGCTTGGGATGGGTCCAGCGTAGCAACGCTTCGGCACCGACGACCGCACCCGTCCGCAGGCAGACCTTGGGCTGGTAGTGCAGCTTGAATTCATGGCGCTGCAGCGCCTGGCTCAGGCTCTCTTCGATGGATTGGCGTTCGACGGCGCGGGCATTCATCGCCGGCTTGAAGAAGCGAAAGCATTGCCTGCCGTTTTCCTTCGCCTGGTACATCGCGGTGTCGGCATTTTTGATCAGCGTCTCCGCATTCAGCCCGTCGCCGGGATAGGAGCTCACGCCGATGCTGGCGGTGATGTAAAGATCGTGCTTGTCGACGGCATGCGTGGTGGCTACAGCTTTGAGGATTCTAGTGGCCATGACGGCAGCCATTTCAGAATTTTGTATCTCCGACAGCAACACGATGAATTCATCGCCTCCCTGCCGGCTGACGGTATCCGCGCCACGCACGCAATTCACCACCCGTTTAGCGACGGACTGCAGAAGCTCGTCGCCGATCGGATGCCCCAGCGAATCGTTGATATGCTTGAAGCCGTCCAGGTCCATGAACAGAAGCGCAATCTGTGCGCTGTTGCGCTTGGCCATGAGAATGGCCTGATCGATACGGTCGTTCAGCAGCACGCGATTGGGCAAACCAGTGAGAAAGTCGTGCTGCGCGGAGTGGACGATCTGCAGCGCGGTCGCGCGAGCTGCACTCACGTCCCGGAATACGATCACCGCGCCAATCGCCTCTCCCTCCCGGTTGTGGATCGCGGCAATCGACTCTTCGATCGGAATCTCGACTCCGTCGCGGCGGATCAGCAGGCAGCAGGAGGGCAGGTGCATGGCTCCGATGCGCAGAATCGCCACGGCGGCAGTGGTTTCGGCTGAGTCTTCTCCGCTGCTGTCCCTGGTCCTGAAAATCTCGACCATCGGTCGGCCGGCGGATTCGGCCAGCGACCAGCCGGTCAATTGTTCCGCCGCGACATTGAGGAAGGTGATCTTTCCGAAAATGTCGGTGCAAACCACGGCTTCGCCGATGCAGCCGAGCGTCACCTGGGCGCGTTCCTTTTCTACGAACAGCGCCTCTTCCATGATCTTGCGCTCTACGGCGTAGCGCAGCGCTCGAAGCAGGCCTCGCGCTTCGATCTGGCTTTTGATGAGATAATCCTGCGCGCCTTCCTGCAACGCCTGGGCGGCCAGCAATTCGTCGTCCACACCCGTTAGCACCACCAGCGCAACACGAGGCGCGGCAGCCTTCGCGCGCCGTACCGCGCCCATTCCCTGCGCGTCGGGTAACGCCAGGTCGAGCAGGATGACGTCGACCTCGCGCTCCGAAAGATGCTTCTCCGCTTCGGCCAGGGTTTCGACATGCGTCAACTCGGTGACCGATGAGGCAGCCCGTTCGTTGACCATCTCGCGCAGCAGTCGGGCATCCCCAGGATTGTCTACGACCAGGAGCAGCCGTCTGATTGTGCTCATGGTCATGCCGCCGTCTCCTTTGGCGGCAAATGGACCGCCGTCAGCCAGAAATCATTGGTGCTTTTCACCAGCGCTTCGAACGCCTCTTGGGTCAGATGGACATCACCCGGGCTGTACTTCACCAGGAGAACCTCGATGGGTCGGCCGCTGGTTCCGATACTGCCCCGCACGCACTCCTCTCCGTGGTCGGCAACGCAGATGGCAGTTCTGGCCGGATCGCGTGCGCTTCTGAGGCATGCTTGAGGCATGCTTCGCAACCCGATGAACGGATTGAACATAATGTTCCCGTAAGACCAACAATCTGGATCACGTTTCTAGCGCCACGGTTCGTGGCTATCTGTACGGTGACCAACACAGGCGCTGGATTCGCTTGGGGAATGTCAATACCGAGACGCGCATCTCTGCCCGCGCGAAATCCCGTGGACGCGACAACTGCCGCCCGAGCATTTACCCTCGACGCTTCGATTCGCGAATGCCTTGAGGAGGGATCGAGTGCGCGTAGCCATCATCGGACAGCAGGACTTCGGCAAAGCGGTGCTCGAGGCCATGCTTGGACGGGGAGATAGCGTCGCCGGAGTGTTCTGTGCCCCGGAGCTACCGGGCGCGAAACCGGATCCTTTGCGTACCGCGGCGCAGGAGCGGCAGATCCCGGTATACCAGCTGCCTTCCCTCAAGTCCGAGGACGCCAGCAAGACCTTGCGCGCACTTAACGTCGAGCTTGGCGTGATGGCCTACGTGCTGCAGTTCGTGCCGCAGGAGTTCGCGAGCCTGCCGGTGCACGGAATGATTCAATACCACCCGTCGCTACTGCCGCGCTATCGGGGACCCAGCTCGATCAACTGGCCGATCATCCGCGGCGAGCAGCGCACCGGGCTGACGATCTTCCGGCCCACCGACGGGTTGGACGAGGGACCGGTGATCCTGCAGAAGGAAACCCAAATCGGCCCGGACGATACTCTTGGAAGCGTGTATTTCGATCGGCTGTTTCCGATGGGGATCGACGCGCTGCTGGAAGCAGCCGACCTGGTGGTGGGTGGAAAGGCGGCGTCGGTGGCGCAGGACGAATCCCAGGCGAGCTATCTGGGGTGGTGCCGTGCCGCCGAGGCCAGCATCAACTGGCACAACCATGTCGATCTGGTCTACAACCTGATCCGCGGCTGCAACCCGGTTCCCGGCGCGTGGACCACCTATGGCGGCAAGAAGCTGCAGGTATTCGACGCGCGTAAGCACGTTGCGCACAGCTTCTCGCAGGTCAAGGGCAAAATCGGTGCCGTGACCGCGATCGAAGCTGCAAGTGCCTGGGTCAGTGTGCAGGGCGGCCAGATCGAGCTGATCCGGGTAAGGTACGATGATGGCAAGAAAATACCGGCGGCGCAGTTCTGTGCCGAAGCGAATCTTACGGTCGGCGCGGTGCTGGGCGCCTGAGCGAGGCAGTAGTTATGGCATTGATCACCGACGTTGGCGCCCTGTCGGCAATCCGATCCGAGTGGTCCGCCGCGGTCACGGTACGTGAGCGCATGAGAAACCTGATGGCAGGCCCGGTGGGGTCGATCGCCGACGGCGCCCTGTACAGCGTGGTCTATAACCTGCCGCTGCTGCTGGCGTTCAACGTGCTGGAACGGGTGCTGCGGGCGCTGAAGAAGCAACGGCAGATCCCCGGTCACGAGGAACAGCTCGGCGAGCTGATGGATCTGTTCCAGGGCGATCCTTCCTGGCTGGAGTGGTCGGTGTTGCGCGACGGCGAGCGGCGCTGCCACGCGATCACGCGCACCGGCGAGCTGTTTCCCGGAGTTGAGTGTCTGGCGGACATCGCGGCAGTGGAGGAGCAGCTGGCCGCGTGGGGGATTCTCGCGGGCTAGCGCAGCTCGGGCACACCCTGCCTGATGTCGGCGGAAAAGCTCGGACTGCGATCGCTCGTCCTGGCACGCTCGGTAATGCGGCCGATGGAACGAAGTTCCGTGAGCGTATATCGAGGGTCCAGACCGCCAACCTGGTAGACGTACCCGGGAAGGAATCCGGAAAACACCAGGCGGTAGTCCAGCGGCAAGTTGCCGACGATGTGATTCATCATCTGGTGCACGAGGGTGGTGCAGTTGACCGTGACGGTGTTGTAGAAGCGCGGCGTGCGCACCAGACGGTTCGCCTGCTCGACGTAGGCCAGGAACAGCGAGCGCATGGCGGCTACCGGGATGCGCAGGTGGTACAGATAATCATCTTCGCCGCGCACGTTGGTTCGAAGGCGGATCACGTCGCGCTCGTCGGCAGCGAGCACGCTGAGCTCAAACTCCTTGAAGAAGCCGCCGATGGCTGAAAACTCCTCATCCTTCTCGCGCCGAATCTCAACCGAAAACACCACCTGATCGCCATCGGCGAAGCCAAAGGAGATCAGCACGTGCGCTATCGCCCGGATGGTCCAGTAGGAGACGATCAGATCCACCGACGCCAGGCGGTCGAGATCGTAGTCGCGCGTTTCCCAGCGCTGGGTGTAGTCGGTGACGCTGCGCCAGTCGAAATTGCGCACGTTGCGCAGCACCACTCGATTGCCCTCGGCGCTGCCGCTGGTCATCCGGGCGACATCGTCGGCCCAGACACGATCGTTCGACGGCAGCAGACGCCGCCACCACAGCAGCAACGCGCAGAACGCCGCCGCAAAAATGGCGCCGCCTACGGCCATGCGCGGCGATGACAGCGCCAGCAACATCGCGAGGCTGAACGCGGCCCACAGCACCACCGCCAGGATCCTGAGCGCTCTTGCACCCGGTGCCCGGTACCAGAGCGCGAAGCAGCCCCAGATGGCGAGCGGGCATACGATGACTGTCACCAGCCGTAGCATTTCGAGATTGCAGTCAGCGCCCGGCGGGAATGCCCGGGTCGTGTGCCTGCGGCGGCGCCCTGGCATGCAACGCCTCGTCCTCGATCAATTCCCGGTGCACGTACAGGAAGCGAATGGTTTCGTACTCGAAGGGCGAAGCCGTGGCGTAATAGCGAAAATTGGTATTGGCACGCAGGTCGATCGCATCCAGGGTTCCCAAGGCCCAGGCCTGGTCGCCGCGATACAGGTCGGCGACGTTGATGACGTAGGCCACCGCGTAATCGGCCACCATGCCTACGCCGTCACGCAGCGTTGCCGGTCCGAGAATCGGAATCACCAGGTACGGGCCCGGGTGCATGCCCCAGATGGATAAGGTGGCGCCGAAGCCAGTCAGATAGCCCTTGAGCCTGAGGTGCGCGGCGACGTCGAACAGGCCGCCGACGCCGACGGTGCTGTTGATGACGAATCTTCCCAGGCTGCGCAGGCCGAACACCGGTCGCAGCTGCAGCACAAAATTGACCACGCTCTTGGGTTCCGACAGGTTATCGAAGAAGTTGTGCACGCCGGTGCGAATCGGCGAGGGCAGCCGGCGATAGGTATCCGCCACCGGCAGGAATATGGCCTCGTCGAACTGCGCGTTGAATTTATAGATGCGGCGGTTGACGCGTTCAAACGGATCGTAGCTGTACATCGACGGCGCATCGGCCGGCGTCAGCGGAGTCACAGCCTGCGACGCGTCGGGGCTGAGCGCACGCGCCTGGATCGCGCCGGCGGCGGCGGCGATTTCGGCGGCCTGCTGTACCGCCGCGGCATTGTCAGCGGCAGGCGTCGCGTCCGGCAGCCGGCGAATCGACGGGTTGTGCGAAGCGCAGCCGCCCATGGCCAGTCCGGCCATACCGGCGAGGAGCAGCGCCCTCATTACCGGAATGTCCGCCGTGGCTGTGAACCACCATTGTGTCGTCCCGCGTCGATCGCAGCCATGCCAGTTCGGGTGGGTTTGAGATGCGGTCTATATACATGAGTGGGTCCGGAAAGGGCAGGCCGGTCGCGGAACAGCTGGCCTACTGACCGACATAGTCGACGCGCCAGATCGAATCTGAGCCGTCGTCGGTGACCAGCAGCGATCCGTCGGGTGCGATGGTGACGCCGACCGGGCGTCCCCACACCTGGCCGTCGGGCATGACGAAGCCGGTGAGGAAGTCCTGGTATTCGCCGCTGGCGCGGCCAGTGTGATGGCGCGGGATTCGAATCACCTCGTAGCCGGCGCGCACCGACTTGTTCCAGGAGCCGTGCTGCGTGGCGAACATGTCGCTGGCGTACTCCTGCGGAAATTTCCCGCCACGATAGAACGCGATCTGCAGCGAGGCGTCGTGCGGCTGCAGCAATACGTCCGGCACGATGACCCGGCTTTGCAGTTCCGGATGCTTGCCGGCGTGCCGCGGATCCTGATGCCCGCCGATGTACCACCAGGGCCAGCCGTAGAAGCCGCCCTCGCGCACCGAGGTGATGTAGTCGGGTACCAGGTTGTCGCCCAGGCCATCGCGCTCATTGACGGTGCACCACAGCTGCCCATTATCGGGATCGACGGCGATCCCTGAGGGGTTGCGGATGCCGGAAGCGTAGATGCGCCGGTGCGATCCGTCCGGATCGAAGGCGAGGATGTCGGCGCGCTCCTGTTCCGCGGGCGTCGTGTCGGGGTCATCGACGTTGGAGTGCGAACCGACGGCGACGAACAGCGTCCTGCCATCCAGCGAAAAACTCAGATCACGGGTCCAGTGGCCGCCGGCGTACGGCAGTTCAGTGATGCGCTCGGGCGCCGCCCTGGCGTGGAGATCACCGTTCCTGTAGGGAAAGCGTCGCACCGCCTCGGTGTCGGCGACGTAGACCCAGTGCGGGTGCGCTCCCTGCGGATAGAAGGCGATGCCATAGGGTTTTTTCAGTTGGTCGGCGAATATTTCCGAGCGTACGGGTTCGCCGTGGGCATTCATGCCGCGAAACACCCGGATTCGCCCACCGCCGCTTTCCGCGACGAAAATATCACCGTTCGGCGCTGTGTGGATGACGCGCGGTTGCGCCAGCCCCTGAGCGTACAGGCCGACCTTGAAGCCGGCGGGGGCCTGCGGCATCGCATTTTGCGGTCGGGCCACGATAGTTGCCGCGTTGGCTGCGGAAGGGCTCGCAAA
>PKWJ01000009.1:429-76829 GCA_003132025.1 Gammaproteobacteria bacterium | reverse complement strand
AGATAGGTCACGATCTGCCAGCGTTGCTGTTCGGGCAGCGCCGACCACGATGGCATGCCGTCTTTTACCGAACCGGTGGTGATGAACCAGAACAGCTCCCCATCGGTTGCAGTCTGTACCGCGCTGTGCGCCAGCGGCGGGATGCTGCCACTGCCTTGCGCGGTGCCGCCGTGGCATGAGGCGCAATTTGCGCTATATACCTCGCGCCCGGTCTCCGCCTCTGCCACTCCCTGGTACGGATTCGCGAGCGACGCGGAAGATGCGGGCGCATCGTGAAAGCCGCTCCGCTGCGCCTCGACCGACGGCGTAGCGACGAGCCACAACGCGCAAGCGAGGTACAGTGTGGGGGCTCGCAGATCGACTTCGCGCATGCTGCTCATGAGCGCTGCAGCCGCTTGAGCAGCGGCGCCCTGATGTGCGCTGCAAGTTCAGGGGTCATGGCGCCCAACGCGCCGCGGTTCTCCGGCGGCAGATGCGCCACTGGATCGTCACCGGATTGAAACACATAGTGGTCAAAGATGGCCCTCCAGGCGGCGCGCTGCCTGGCGGGTAACTGCCGCAGTGTCAGGAAGCCGTGCAGCAGGCAATCATAGGACGAGCCGAACTGCACGCCGCCATCGTCCCACCAGTAGTCGACCAGGATATTGAATCGGTCCAGCGACTGCACGTGATGCCACCAGAAATATGCTATGTAGACCGCATCGTCGGGCTCAAGTTCGGCACTCTGAGCCGCGGCCAGCGCGTGCTGGAACCGTGGATAGCGCCGCAGCTCCGGCTGCTCGAGCGCCACCATGCTGACCGGCTGGCCCGCTGGCGTGAAGTGGACCGGACCCACATAGAGGTTGGCAATCTGTTCCGACGGAAAGAAGGTGAAGCGCCGCCGACCGCCAACTACGCAGGCGATGTTGTCCGATAAGTCGCAGTGCGCAGTGACCAGGGCGGCGCTCGAAGTTGAGGCTCTTCAGGTCTTCGCGGTAGAAGAATCGTCCCTGGATCGAGGGCTCGCGGATCAGCAGCTCGACACTGCCGCCGCTATCGAGCTCCTTGATGTAGTCACACAGCGCCCGAGCCCCATCCAGGACCGCCTGGACGGCCGGCCAGTGTTTGACCAGCCCTATGAGGACCGCGGGTTGGGTCGCGGCAACGATCTGGTCGCGAAACACGCCGGCGCCCGCGTTGTGCCAATCCCGAGCCGCTGCGGTCGCCTGGGTCATTCGGTTATTCCTCGAACGGTTCTACCTCGACGCGGCGGCCGCACAGGAAGGTGTCGGCCACCAGTTGCAGCGGCGCCACGTCGACGTCGATCGCGCGCGCGCGCACGAGCTGCGCGAAATGCTCATACAGGCTCGGGTATTCCTCTGCCGCCGCGGTTGCTACTGGCAGATCGTCGACCTGCATGACACTGCCGCCCATCTGCAGCCTCAGTCGGCCGCCGTCGGTGTCGACCGCGATGTCCCAGCATGGCGTTCCCCGGTGCAGGAAGTCGAGCTGCATGCGTACCGGTGCGCCGTCGGCGCAGGCCAGCCGCAGCGATGCGGCAATCGGCGTCTCGCAGTTACCGGGAAAGGACAGCTCGGCGTCCTTGAGAATCAGGCCGCCGGGGATGATGCGAGTCAGGATCGACAGCGCGTTGATCCCCGGATCGAACACGCCCAGGCCGCCGGCTCTCCAGATCCAGGTCTGACCGGGATGCCAGACACGCACATCTTCCTTCCAGTCGACCCTGACGCTGCGAATCGTGCGGCCCGTCAGCCAGTCGCGCGCGGGCTGCACCCCACGGGCGTGACGCGCATGCCAGGTGGCAAACAGCGCCAGCCGTTTCTGTGTGGCGAGCCGCATCAGCTCCAGCACCTCGGTCACGGTCATGCCCGGGGGCTTCTCGAGCAGCACGTGCCGGCCTTGTTGCAGCGCATAGCGGGCGGTGTCGTAGCGCACTTGGGGCGTGGTGCACAGCGCCACGGCCGACACATCGGGCACGCCCCGCAGCAGCGCCGGAAGGTCGGCATAGTGGGGCAGTCCTTCGAGCCGGCTGTGCGGGCTCGCCACCGCGATCAATTCGAACTGCTCATTGGCGGCGAGCGCTGGTACGTGCTGGTCGCGCGCGATCTTGCCCAGGCCGACGATCGCGATCCTGATGCGCGGCATCGCTGCCATGCGCTAGCGGTGCCCCGACACCGCCGACACGCGGCGCGTCGCGGATTGGGCTTCGCGCTTGCGGATGAGTTCCAGCGCCTCCTGGATCAGACGGCGCATCGCCTCGCCGGCAGCACTGGCCTTGCCGGCGATGATCGCATCGGCGACCTTCTTGTGGTCGGCGACACTCGCCAGGCGAACGCCCTTGTAGCGATTGGTCATGCGGATGCTGAAGCGCAGCGCCGTGGAGGTGAACCCGGTGAGCTGCGCATAGAACCGGTTGCGGCTGGCCCGTAGCACGGCAACGTGAAAGGCGATGTCCGAGTCGAGCGGATCGTCGTCGCCGCGATCGGCGGCCTGCATGCGTTCGATCGCGTGACTGATCGCGGCTTTCTCCTCCGGTCCGGCCACGCTTGCCGCGAGGGTTGCCGCGCCGGGCTCCACTGCGAGGCGCATTTCGGTGAACTCGATGAGCAGTGTCGGGGAGAATTTACGCTCCAGCAACCATCCGAGCACGTCCGGGTCGAGCAGGTTCCACTTGTCTTCGGGTTGAACCCAGGTTCCCCGGCGGGGCCTCGCGCCCAGCAGTCCCTTGGCGGTCAGCATCTTGACCGCCTCACGCAGTACCGGACGGCTGGCGTCGTATTCCCGGCACAACTCCGCCTCGATCGGGATCGGATTGCCGGCCGAGTAGACCCCGGTCACGATCGCGATGCCGATGTGGTTGGCAATGCTGTAGGTGAGATTCTGGCCTCGAACGCGAGTATTCATGGCAGAAACTCCGGTTCGGGTAAGCCTTGCACGCCAGTACGGTACAGGAACACGGCGCCGGCGTCCGGCTCGGATTGCAGCGTCGCGTCGTCCAGTCCTTCGCGCGCGCTGCTCACGCAGAGGACATCCAGATCCGGGCCACCAAAGCAGACGCAGGTCGGCTGGCACGCCGGCACCGGGATGGTTCGATCGATGCGGCCGTCGGGTGTGTAGCGCACCACACAGCCCGCGCCCCAATGCGCACTCCAGATACAGCCGTCGGCATCGACCGCAGCCCCGTCCGGGTGGGCACCAGCCGGCGTGTGCGCGAACACCTGTGGCGGCCCCAGATCCCCGGCCGGCTCGATCAGGTCGTAGACGAAGATCGTGCGCGTTGGCGAGTCGGCGAAATACAGGCGCGATCCGTCCGGACTCATGCACAGTCCGTTGGAAATGCGAACGCCGCGTACGTGGCAGCGCATGCCGCCGACGGCATCCACCGAATACAGGCAGCCGCTGCTCTGGCACCGCGGGTCTTCCACCATGGTGCCGCTCCAGAATCGTCCACGGCGGTCGACACGACCGTCATTGAAGCGGATGCCCGGTACGATGGCGTCCGGGCGCGCGAGCCACTCGACTGTCGCCTCATGGGCATCGTACAACGCAATGCCGCTGGCGAAGGCGGTGATCAAGCGTTCGCTGTCGGCGACGAAGCCGAACGATCCGACCCGCTCGGGCGTGTCGAGCACCTGCATGGACGAGCGCGCCCAGTCGTAGCGGTACAGCTCCAGCCCCTGGATGTCGGTCCACCACAGCAACTCGCGGCGTGAATCCCACAGGATGCCTTCGCCGACGATATTGCGCGAACCGAGGATGTCGATGGGTTTCATGGCGGTGACGCGCTGTGCCGTGATCGGCTACCACCAGGTCGCGTACAGCGCGATCAGGATTGCGGTGACCACCAGCGCTGCCAGGTTGAAGCCGGCGCTGGTGGAATAGTCGATGTGCTTCAATTCCACGCGCAGCGCAGGCTCGCGCCGCGTCTGCAGCAGCGACAGCACGATCGCCAATGCCAGGCAGGCCAGGAACACCAGGCCGACCCGATCCATGAACGGCAGCGCGGGCCAGAGCAGCTTCAGTGCGAACGACAGCACCGCCGAGCCGATCGCCGCCGACAGCGCCGCGGTCGCGGTGCAGCGCTCCCAGAACATCCCCAGCAGGAAGATGACGCAGATTCCGGGGGTGAAGAACCCGGTGAACTCCTGGATGTACTGGAATGCCTGATCGAAGCTGCCGAGCAGGGGTCTCGCCGCAAGGATCGCGATGACCAGTGCCAGCACCGCGGTGATGCGCCCGATCAGCACCAGGTGCTGCTGCGAGGCTTGCGGGCGCAGCGGCCGGTACACGTCCATGGTGAAGATGGTGGCGATCGAGTTGATCTTGGAACCCATCGAGGCGACGATCGCGGCAATCAGCGCTGCAAATACCAGCCCGAGTATCCCGGTCGGCAGCATCGCCATGAGGCTCGGGTAGGCCTCATCCGCACGGGCGAGGTTCGGTACCAGCGCGGCGGCGGCGATTCCCGGCAATACGATGATCACCGGCATCAGTAGTTTCAGGAACGCGGCCAGCACGATGCCCTTCTGTGCTTCGCGGATGTCCTTGGCGCCGAGCGCGCGCTGAATGATGTACTGGTTGAAGCCCCAATAGGAGACGTTCATCACCCACATGCCGCCCAGCAGCACCGACAGACCCGGCAGGTCCTTGTAGTTCGGATTGCTCTTGGGCAGGATCATCTGGAATTTCTCCGGGAAGCGCATCGTCAGCTGGTGAAAGCCGGCGATCACGCCCGCGCCGCCGGAGATGCGGTTGAGTGCGATGTAGCTGATGATCAGGCCGCCCAGCACCAGCAGCGATACCTGCACGATGTCGGTCAGCGCCACCGCCTTCAATCCGCCGTACAGCGCGTAGGCCCCGGCAAACACACCCAGCGCTATCAATGCGGTCTGGACCTCAAGGCCGGTGACGGTGTGTACCGCGGTGGCGCCGAGCCACAAAATGGCCGTGAGATTCACGAACACGTACACCCCGAGCCAGAAGATCGCCATTACCGTGCGCACCTTGCCGCTGAAGCGCCGCTCGAGGAATTCCGGCATGGTGTAGATGCCGTTCTTGAGAAATATCGGCAGGAAGTATTTGCCGACGATGATCAGCGTCAGCGCCGCCATCCACTCGTACGAGGCGATCCCCAGTCCGATGACGTAACCGGAACCGGACATGCCGATGATCTGCTCGGCCGAGATGTTGGCGGCGATCAGCGAGGTGCCGATGGCCCACCACGGCAGCGCGCGGCTGGCCAGGAAATAATCCTGCGCGTCTTTCTTATGCGCGCCTTTCTCGCGCGATACCCACTGCGCCAGCACGAAGATCGAGACCGCATAGACGGCGATGACGGCCAGATCGGTCGGCTGGAGCGTCACGTGATTTTTTCCGTTGTGCCGGCTGTCGGATGCGCCCGCGCTTGCCGGAAGGCGCTCACGAGCGCGCGCGCGCGCCGTTCGATGTCGGCCATGCTGTAGTCGGGCCGGAACAGCTCCGAGCCGAAGCCGAAGCCGGTGGCTCCCGCGGCCTGCCAGCCGGGGATGTCCGCTGCGCCGATGCCACCGACAGGATAGATATTGATTTCCGCCGGCAGCACCGCGCGCAGTGCCTGCAGGTGACGCGGACCGTAGGTGACCGCCGGGAATAATTTCAGATGCCGGGCGCCGGCGCGCTGCGCGCTGAAGGCTTCGGTGGCGCTGGCAAAGCCTGGCATCACCTGCATGCCGAGCTGCAGGGCCGCGCCGATCACCTCGGGTTCGCAGTTTGGAGCCACCACCAGCGTGGCACCGGCCTCGTGCGCGCGACGCACCTGGAGCGTGTCCAGAACCGTGCCGGCACCGATGGCGCACCCGGGCCTGCGGCCGGCGGCCAGCGCGGCGATGCTGGTGTACGGATCGGGCGAATTGAGCGGCACCTCGATGATGCGCCATCCCGCCTGGTACAGCACATCGGCTATGCCGACGACGCGCCCGGGATCCACGCCGCGCAGGATCGCGACCAGCGCGTGCTCCGCGCCGGGCAGTTCAGACGACTGCATTCGCCACCCGGCGCTGTGTCAGCTGTCGATGGACTTGTGCCAGCCCGGCGAGCGCGGCGGCAGTGCCATCGAGTGCGGTGGTGGTGTAGCGCTGTGCCGCCAGACCCTGGGCATAGCGGCGCGTCAATAGCGGATCCCCGATCAGATGCACGCTGCGCCCGTCGCCGGACGCCGGCAGGAGCTGCAGGGCACCGCCGATGTCGCTTGCGATCAGGAGACCCGACAGGTAATCGGTCGCCGCCTGCGGCGTCAGTTCACCGGCGAGGCGGCGCGCGCGACATTCAAACAGCCGGTGCAGGCACTGCGCCTGCGGAAACTCGTTAAAGCGCGCCACCGCCTGCCCGAAGGCGGCAGCGTCGACCGCGGCGTCAATCTCACCCTGCCGCGGCAGCAGCACGCTGTGATCGCACAGCAGTGCGAACAGTTCACCGGTTAGCGCAGTCAGGAAATCCACGATGACGCCGTCCTGCATGGCGACCCACTTGGTGTGCGTGCCCGGCAGGCACAACAGGCGCCGGCCGCGGCGCAACGCCGGGTCGATGTTCAGGGCGCCGAGGATCTGGGTTTCCTCGCCGCGCATGACGTCAGGCGCATCCAGGCGATTCCGGCACGACATACCGGGTATCACGCGAATGGCGCCATCACGCAGCGCCACGCAGGCCGCGGCGATCTGTTCGGGGGTCGCTGGGCACGGCACATAGGGCGCTTCAATCCAGCCGATGCTCGAGCCGACCATGCCACATAGCACGGCCGGCAGCGGCCCGCGGCGCTGCTGCCAGGGTGCGACCAGGCTGTCGAACAGGTCGGCAAAACGGCCGGCTGCGTCGGCGGCACCCGCGCCATCGGCGCGCTCGAGGATCGCGCCGTCGCCATCGCACAGAAACAGCCGCAGGTGGCTCGTGCCCCAGTCGCCGGCAATAAAGCACGCGTCGGCCATCAATGCGATTCCCGCTCCACCGAGCTGCCGCTCGCTCCGATCAGGAAATCCAGGTCGCAGCCCCGGTCGGCCTGCGTCACGTGCTGTATATAGAGTTGATAGTAGCCGCGCGAATACTTCGGTGACGCGCGGGAGTTCTTCCAGGCTGCGGTGCGCGCAGCGAGTTCCTCGGGCTTCACCAGCAGTTCCAGACGCCGGTTGGCGCCGTCGAACAAAATCTCATCACCGTCGCGCACCATGGCCAGCGGCCCGCCGGCTTCGGCCTCGGGAGCGACGTGCAGCACCACGGTACCGAAGGCGGTGCCGCTCATGCGCGCGTCGGAGATACGCAGCATATCCTGCACGCCTTGCTCCAGGAGCTTGCGCGGCAGCGGCATGTTTCCGACTTCGGGCATGCCCGGATAGCCCTTCGGGCCGCAGCCCTTCAGCACCAGCACTGAATTCGCATCGACCGCCAGCCCCGGATCGTCGATGCGCGAGCGCAGGTCCTCAATCGATTCGAACACCACTGCGCGGCCGCGGTGATGAAACAGCGACTGGCTGGCTGCACTGGGCTTCACGACGGCGCCGTTGGGACACAGATTGCCCCTCATGACCCAGATTCCGGACACGGGACTGACCGGTTCGGCCAGTGTGTGGATCACCTCGCGGTTGAAGCACTCCGCCGCCTGGATACTCTCACCCAGGGTTTGGCCATACACCGTAGCGGCATCCAGGTGCAGGCGCGGCGCAAGTTCCTGCATGACCGCCGGCAGACCGCCGGCGTAGTGCAGGTCCTCCATCAGGAACCTGCCTGAAGGTTGCAGGTTGACCAGCAGCGGGATGTCGCGCGTGAGGCGATCGAAGTCATCGAGTTCCAGCGCCACGCCGAGTCGGCCGGCGAACGCCAGCAGATGCAGCACAGCGTTGGTGGAGCCGCCGATCGCTCCCATGACGCGGATCGCATTCTCAAATGCCGCGCGGGTGAGGATCTTCGACAATCGCAGATCATCGCGCGCCATCTGTACGATCAGCCGCCCGCTTTCGTGCGCGATGCGGCGACGGCGCGCGTCGACCGCCGGTGCGGTGGCGTTATAGGGCAGGGCGACACCCATGGCCTCCATCAGGCAGGCCATGGTGGAGGCACTGCCCATCGTCATGCAGGTGCCGGCGGTGCGCGACATGCCGGATTCGGCGGCCATGAAACTATCGAGCGACATCTTGCCGGCGCGCACCGCCTCGCTGAACTTCCATACGTCGGTGCCCGAGCCGATGTCGCAGCCACGAAATTTTCCGTTCAGCATCGGGCCGGTCGACACCACGATGGTCGGCAGATCCACACTCGCTGCCCCCATCACCTGGCCCGGCGTGGTCTTGTCGCAGCCGCCCAGCAGCACCACGGCGTCAATTGGATTGCCGCGAATGGACTCCTCGACCTCCATCGCCAGAAGGTTGCGGAACAGCATCGCGGTGGGCCGCATTTGCGTCTCACCCAGGGACATCGCGGGAAATTCCAGCGGCAGGCCGCCCGCTTCCCACACGCCGCGTTTGANNGGGGTGAGTTCCGACCAGGTATTGCAGATGCCGATCACCGGCCGGCCATCGAACACGTCCGGCGGCAAGCCCTCGCTCTTCATCCAGCTGCGGTGAATGAAGCCATCCCGATCCTTGCGACCGTAGCTTTGGCTACTTCGCAGCGGCTTTTTGTCTTTGGTCATGACGGCTAGATGTCTGTGATCCGCGGGTCCGGCCGACCGCTCATGGATTCACTCATATATGATAATTTCAATATATTATCATATAACTTTGAGCCAATAGTAGTGCTCCGTATTCGATCCATTCCGCAGAGGATGTCGAAACCGATCGGACTTGGGCGCAGCCAGCTTCACGCGGCCTTCTCCTCGTTTTCAGTGGTGTGCTGGCCAGCGCTCATGCGGACGCCGGCGCGACCAGTCCCCTGCGTTGTGCGAGCGCGTACAGGCCGAGCGCCGCGCCGAGTTCGGAGTGCGCGCGCAGCGCGTACCCCGCAAAGCGGGCGCGGTTTCCAATGCAGCGAGCAATGGCGGCGCACCGACGACGTGCACGGCACCCGCGTCGGCCGGCATGTCGTTGAGTTCGTGGGCGAGCAGCAGGCCCGAGAGAATCGAGCGCAGCTGGTTGGGCCGCAGCGCGCCGAACAAGCCGAGCCTACGTGTCGCGAACAGATGATGGGGCAGATCGCCGGCACTCGGCGTATGGGCGAGACCTTGCGCCGCGTCCATCTCACCACTCCGCCACGCTGCCGTCGGCGTGGCGCCAGACGGGGTTATGCCAGTCCGGCGCGTTGCGGCTGCGCTCGACGATCTTTGCCTCGTCGATCTCCACGCCGAGTCCGGGCTTCGTCATGGGCAGCATCGAACCTCGATTGAGATCGAACGCCTCCTTGTTGAGGACGTAGTCCAGCAGCTCGCCGTCGGCGTTGTAATGAATGCCCATACTCTGTTCCTGCAGCACGGCGTTCCAACTGGCGAAATCGACATGCAAGCAGGCCGCAAGCGCGATCGGCCCGAGCGGACAATGCGGCGCTAGCGCGATATCGTAGGCCTCGGCCATCGCCGCGATTTTCATGCATTCGCTGATACCGCCGGCATGCGACAGGTCGGGTTGAACGATCGCTATACCGCGGCGCTCGAACACATGTTTGAACTCGAAACGCGAGAACATGCGTTCGCCTGCGGCAAGCGGAATCGCTGTCTGCGCGGCCAAGCGCGGATAATATTCGGCCTGTTCGGCCAGCACCGGCTCTTCAATGAATAGTGGTCGATACCGTTCCAATTCGCGAATCATAATCTTCGCCATCGGCGCGCTGACGCGGCCATGAAAATCCAGACCGAACTCGATCGTGTCGCCGAACGCACTGCGGATTTCCGCGACCTTGGCCACGGCGACGTCGACCGTGCGGCTCGAATCCAACATACCCATTTCCTCGCAGGCATTGAGCTTGAACGTGTCGAAACCGACCGCGATGCGCCGACGAATCTGTTCGATGATTTCGCGCGGCCGGTCCCCACCGACCCAGCAATAGGTTTTTATCCTGTCGCGCACCAGCCCACCGAGCAGCTGGTACACCGGCACGCCGAGCGCCTTGCCCTTGATATCCCACAGCGCCTGATCGATGCCGGCGATGGCGCTCATGAACACCACACCGCCGCGGTAGAACGCGCTGCGATACATGGTTTGCCAATGATCGTTGATGCGTGCGGGATCCTTGCCGATCAGTTGCTCGCCTATCTCGGCGACCGCGGCTTCGACGCTGCGCGCGCGACCCTCCACCACCGGCTCGCCCCAGCCGACCAAACCTTCGTCGGTCTCCATTCTGAGAAACATCCAGCGCGGCGCAACGCTAAAAGTCGTGAGTCGAGTGATTTTCATGATGAATGATTCTTGCAGGCAGTGACGAAAGGTTCCGCGCGTTCACGGGTAGCGTCGGGAATCTGGCAGGGCCTGTACAAATCCTTGCCCAGACCCGCACCGAAGCTGCGGCGGTACATCGAGGCGATATTGACGACCGAGGCTGTACCCTGTTGCAGCATGTGAGGCAGAACAGCTTGTGCGAAATTGAAGTGCCCGCCGAGATAGATCGACAGGTTGCACAGCCACGCGCACCCGGTGCGCGCTGTGCGCAGCAAACAACTGCGCGATTGACGCGCCGATGCCGTTGGCACGCTGGTTACGATGGCGCGTTTATTGGCGGCCCGCAGGACGAGCGGCGGCTGCGTGCGTTCAAGACTCATAATCGATCCCTGTGGGCGCGACTTTGTTCAGGGCTACAACGCCGTGGACCTGCATCACTAACTCCGTGCCGATCTCCCAGCGCACGCCATACGAATCCATGAAGACTCACTTTTTCATATAAGTCTTCGGCTCGACAGTCAGATTGCTGTAGCTGGCCATCGTATCGACAACGACCAGCCCCACCTGACCGTTGGTCAGGCTGAAAGTCCGCTGGCCATTGACCGGGTTACTGGAGTCCTTGTCCAAGGTGAGGGTGTAAGTGCTTCCATCCTTGCTGCAATCCAGGGAATGCGGCTGTGTTTTATCGAAACCGGCCGGCAACTTGCTGTTTTGCCAGCCTTGATCGACCCCCCCCCACGACGGCGTGGGTAGCCAGTACCATGTTGATCACGTCGAGAAAGAATTCGGCATGATTGTTCGTGGTGTCGTAGGAGCAATAAACACCGTACTTGGGAAGGCCCCGGGAGTTGCCAGTCGCCTGCCACTGGACGTCGACGTGCACCTCGAAGTTTTGCAGGTTGGGGTTGCGCTGGGTAAATAGCTGGTCCCATGCGCCTCCGGTGGAGCTCGTCGCGGCGTTGCCGCTCGTCCACGTCCAATTGCCGACGGCGCTGCCTGGCTCCGGCGCGCCTGTCGCGGCATCGCCCCACGCACTCCCGAAACCGGGAACTATCATCTGTCCAGAGGGAGTGCTGTTTTCGCCGGCGGGATCGGTGAGGGCGATGTGCGGATCGACCGGATAACCCAGCACCGGATAGCCGGCGGAATTGAAAAACATCTGTTGCATGCGGATATCGCGGCAATTGTATGCCGACACAGCGCAAGCGCCGCTGGTGCTGTCGATACCATGGTACAGCACCCAATATTCCGAACCATCGACGGAAGGCACGAAAACGACGTTGCCTGGTCCGTATACCTGATCATGGCTGTCGAAAATTGGGCCGCCCTTGGTCCACTTAGTGGGATCCGTGATCTTCGTTTTGGTCGTGTTCGTCAAAACGCCCACGGCATAATCGGCGGCAACCCAGGAAGCGCTGCCTGAAAAAGTGATATAGGTGTTGCCATTGCGGGTATAGCCGACGGGGCCTTCTTCGATCGGTTTGGTGCGAGTCTCCCAATAACGATCCGGCGTGGAGATATAGACGGTGGCTCCGGCGATGGTGAGCGCATCGCTCATCTCCGCCAGGCAAATGTTCTGCGGAAAATTGGAGTTCGCCTGGTTGCTACAAGAGAAGGTGATATACAGATTGCCGTCTGCCGCCGTAAAAACGTTCGGGTCAATCGCCCATACGCCGTTACGCTCATTCAGCTGCCCATGCGGCAGGCCGGTGCTGCCTTCGACGTAGCTGCCGAGTGGGTTGCTCGAGCTGGCCTGCAGAACGAAGAGGCGATGATGGTTGTTGTTTCCGTTATCGGCAGAGTAGTAGATGTACCAATTGCCGTTGATGTAGTGAATTTGCGGCTTCCAGATATCGCCGCCGTTGGGATCGGTATTCTGGCCGTGATTCCAAACCCCGACCCAGCGTGCGGAGGCGAGCCCCGTCAAGGTTGGCGATGCCTTAACGCAAACGTCCGCCACGCCGCAGTGGGATTCGGAGTAGTAGTAGGTGCCGCGGACCAAGGTCACCCAGGGATCCTGGCCGGTGAAGATGGGATTGGTGAATGTGGAAATCGCATCGGCAGATTGCAAACCGAACAAACTGCCAACTAGAACAATCGCTTGGACTATTAATGCGCGCATACCGATGCTCGGTACGAATATGATGCCTTCATACCGCACCCTCACTCAGTAAAGGTTTACCCATTGGAACGCCTTTGCAATCTTCGCGAACGACTTACGCGATCGCGCGGCTCTTGCATCTTGACATCGCCGAGCCTGACCCAGGTCGGCGAACCGCCATTGACTCCGCGAGATTTGATCATGCCGCGCTTCGCCCGATAGTAGACGTGGAACGCCAGCGCGATGGCGCCGGAGATCTCAGCGGCGCGCTCCAGAAGGCCGCGGTTCTCATCGTCGTACGCATATCCGACGGGAAGGGGATGGAGTAGGTCCCCCTTTCTGCGCCTTGGTGAGTCTACCGCCGACGAGGCGCGCGCGCAGAACATGCGCTTCCCCTTGCGCCATCGTGCGTTTGAGCCCAACAATAGGCCATCGTTGAAGTCCGCCTGATCGTAGCAGCCATCGGCATCATGGAAGCACCCTCGGGCAGACTGAGATCCCTATATCTGCACACTGACCGCGGGCGCCCTGCCCCATCCCTCATGCGGCACACGAAGCTGATGGCTTCAAGAAGGCGAAGCCATCAGCCTCGCTTCGCGTCCCACTAAAATTTGAATCGCAAACCCAGGCTATAAGTCTTGTCGACGAATTCCACGTTCTGAGGAATGTCCGTTCGACCCCAATACGAGAGGTTGTTTGCGCCGGTTAGATTTGTCGCCTGGAAAACCACCGTCATATACTTCTCGAGATCGTAGCCGATGGATAAATCTAATTTATTGGCGGGCTTATCTATTTCATAGATACCCGCAACATTCGGCGTTGCGAAACCTGCGATGTACTGTCCTCGATAGCCATAGGCCAGGCGTGCGGCAATGCCATACTTTTCATAGAAAAGTACGGCGTTGTAGTTGTTCCTGGATACATTTTGCAACGGACCACTGACGATTGGACCGCCGGTCGACTGCGGTCCCAACGTCGAGCCGGTGATGTAGGTATAGTTCAGTTCGGTGCCCAATCCGCTCCACAGTCCCGGCAGAAAGCTATAGCTTTGCTGATACGCAGTTTCTAGGCCTTCCAGATGCCCACTGCCCGCACTCTCTGGGTGGGTAACGGTAATTTCGTAGCCATCGATCGGTTCTCGCGTATTGAATTGCTCGATATAACCATTGATGCTGCGATAAAACACGCCTGCCGTGAGAGAGCCAACCTGGGAGAAATACCATTCCAGTGTCGCATCGGTGTTGTTTGATTTCGTCGGCGCCAAATTAGCGTTACCGCTGTTGCCAAAGCCTTCCGTGTTGATTTGCGGAGGCGTAAAGCTCAATGACGGATTTAACTGCGAGAAATCCGGGTACGTTACAGTCTTTGCCCAAATCACGCGCGCCTGAAGGGTCTTGGTCAGCAGGAAAACAGCGCTGAAATTCGGCAGATACACATCGCCATTCGTGGACAGGTTCAACGGTGAATTGACCCCTGTCGCATTATTGTACGCATATGCACTCAAGTCGCGCGTGAGGTGCTCGGCGCGAACCCCAATCAGACCGCTGACCGGTATGCCGAATAATGCCGTGCTGTACGAGGTTTGTAGATAGCCCGCCAAACGTTTTTCCACGATGTTGAACAAACTGCCCGCGGTCGGATTGTACGGATACAGGCCGGAGGGGAGTCCGTAAAACGAGCGAAGTCCGTCGGCGTTGTTCAAGACATAGTTAAGACAGGTCGACAAATAGCTGGGCGCCAGCGATGTGCCCGGTATCAAACACTGCGAGTTAGGAAATGCCGCGTTGTAGTTGGGCACCGACATTGGGGGTTGGGTGTAACCGTTATTGCCAGCGATATAGTCGGCCGTGTGGTCGGCGTAGCGAACGCCGAATTGCAGGTCCTTCAGCGGACCGAAATTCATACTCCACACGCCATCGCCTCGCCATGCGTTTTCCGAAGCTTGGGCCATATTCCATGGCTCGAATAGCCCGCTCAGGTAGAAACTGTTGGCTTGCAACTGTGGCGCACCGCCTAAATTCCAGGTGAGCTGCTGACCGTTACTGCTCCAGTTGGTCGTCACCGACCCGTTTAGAGGCGTATCGATCCCTAACTCTTCGTAGATTGACGAAGACGTGGTACGACTAAATTCGGTCGATAGCTTCAATGAACCTTCGTGCCATTTGAGTCCAGCATTGTACTGTCTGTCGCTTCCCCAGTCTTCTATGGCATGCGGGCTCGAATCGGCAAAATTGTCGCCAACAAAGGTTGCGCTAGCGAGATTGCAGATTGTTTGCCCAAAGTATTGGCCTTGAAGCTGGTCGGCATAACAATGGTTGGAAACGGTATACGCTGTCGGCGGAATGTTCTGCGCCACCGGTTGAGAGAAAAAAAACGAGTCGTTTAACTTGTCTTCGTACCAATCCGTTACGCCAGTCAGATAAGCTTCCGTATTGTCAGTTGGCCTCCATTGCAACGCCCAGTTCATCTCCGGGCGCGTGCGATACCCGATGTTGTAGTTCGAGCCGATATTTTGCGGCGCGGCGATGAGATCTCCGCTCGCCGTTCGAATTGGAGTTCCCGAGGCGCCGTTCATCACTTGCGGAATGTAATCCCAGACGATGCTGTCGTTGTAGTGCTGAGTATTTTCGCCGAAATTTACCAGTGCGCCGACGTCGCCAATTCCGGTGTCCCAGCGATCGCTCAACAAGATGCTTCCGGAGGGATCGGTGTGCTTGGCATAGTCGGAATAGGTGCCCGTAACGGTTCCCGCAACCTTGAGCCCAGGGAAGTCGAATGGCTTGAACAATTCCATATCGACGTAGCCCGCGATACCGCCGAGCGGAAGACTGGCGTCACTGGTTTTGTATACCTCGATCGTTCTGACTGCTGTGGCGGGCATATTTTGGAAGGCGAAGCTTCGGCCGATACCGCTGAATGTCTCATTGCCATTCAAAGTTGTTACCACATTCGGCAGGCCGCGAATCACTACCGTATCGGTCTCACCGCCTTGATTCTGCTGAGCGACCTGGACGCCGGGTATGCGCTGCAGTGCATCGGCCACGCTGGTATCGGGCAGCTTGCCGATATCTTCCGCGACGATCGAATCGACGACCATCTGCGAATCCTGTTTGATGGTCTGCGCGCTTTGTAAGCTGGCCACGATGCCGGTCACGATAATCTCGGTCAATTCGGTCTCGTTGTCGGCCGATTTCTCGACAGCCGGCGATGGGGAGTCGGCCGCGGACGCATACGCGGCCGGTAGCAACGCCGCAGCGGTCATCGCAGCAAGCAAGGATTGCTGAAAACGATAGCGATTCATTCAAATACCCTCCGTGAATGTGTGATGCCTCTGTGGTATTCCGGCGTCGAGCCGGCTCCCAGCAGCTCGCTTTCTCGACTCGATGGATTGGAGACCTTTCGCATAAACAACTTCTTCGCCGCCCACGTCATTCCGCAAGCCCGGTCTGCAAGGCGGGGCTTCGGATTGTGCGGCGTGTCTTCGCCAGACAATCGGGTACGGGACGCCGATGCAGGCGCTGCTAATGTTGCGATGCTAACCCCCGTTGCTCGTCTGCCAGCCCTGTCGAGCCGATATTATAAATCAGATGATATACGTGTTTCTCATGTCGGACAAGTAATTTATGTCCGACAAGAAAATAGAACGTTTATGGGCCGAAAAGAGCTTCGGGGCCGTCACGGCGGCGGCGCGATTCTGGCCAACGTTTCTTCAGGGTGTGGGCGGAACGACGCCCTTGGGCAGTGAGCTCATGGCGCGTAGAGTCTCGGCCTCGCGCGTACGGTAGGGGATGCCGTCCTCATGCAACAGATCGTGGAACCAGACGGCTGGCTGCTGCAGCGTATAGGGTCGTTGCCAAGAGTCCCATGGCAGATTGGTCTGTATCTTGCCGACGACAAAACCCCAGTTGATCATGCCCACGTTGGCCCGCTTGCCGACGGGGAGCGAGCCGTCGATCGTAGAACCGGCGCCGCGCGCCATGTATTCCGTGCAAATGATGGGGCGGCCGTACTGGACGAGTTGCGCGATCCGGGATTCGAATTTTTCGGGCCAGTTATAGTCGTGGAAGGAGATTATGTCGGACTGTGCAATCTGCACGGCTTCGATGGCGTTGAGCGATGCCGCCGGCGTCCAGTCGTCGTGTTTCCAGAGGCCGCTCGTCAACGGCTGGATCGGGTGCTGCGCGCGCGCCCATGAGAACACCTGAGGCAACAAGGCGGCGACTAAAATGAATTTATCGTGCGCCTCGTGCGCTTCGTAGTCGGGCGGCCCGTGGTTGTCGGGCTCGTTCCAGACATCCCAGGCGAGGATGCGCGGATCTGCGGCAAAGGCACCGACGACACCCTCCACGTAGGCGCGAAGTTTCGAATAGCTTGCCGGATCGGCGAGCTCCGACGCACCCGGGCTTTGCACCCAACCGGAGTTATGGACGCCGGGAATGGGCGGATGCTGGGGACCGAGCCTGGGCTGGGGGTCCCAGCAGGAATCGAACAGGACGAAAACCGGCCTGATACCGTGTTTGGCAGCGATATCCAGGAACACGCCGATGCGCTGTTTGAAGCCGCGCGGATCCTGCTGCCACAGCAAATCGTGGAGAAACACGCGCATCGTATTCATGCCGAGCTGCTGCGCCCAGCCGAGTTCGACGTCGATCCGCTGAGGATCGAACGTCTCCGCCTGCCACATCTCAAGCTGATTGATGGCATTGGACGGAATGTAGTTGCTGCCGAGCGGCCAGGGCTGCCCCGCATACCATTCATTGGCCTCTTGAACCGTCCATCGGTCACGCGGCGCGGCATTGGACGTCAGCGCGACGAGCGCCAGGCAGATTCCCGCCCAATTCGCCGCGGCTCTCATTTGCGCGCCCGCCGACCTGTCGCCGCGAGCCAGGTGTCAATCAGCGCCCTTGCGCGTTGGCCGACGATTTGTGGCGGGTCACTCGGCTGATGCAGCGATCCGCCGACTCCGATACCGCGCGCGCCTGAATCCATCCACTCTGCCAAATCGTGCGTGCCGGTTCCACCGACGGCCCAGATCTCGACACGTCCGGGGAGAACTTCGCGAATCGCTCGCAGGTGAGATCTCTGAAGCGAGCTCGCGGGAAATAATTTCAGCCGCGATGCCCCTGCGCCGATGGCGCAAAACGCTTCGGTCGCCGACAGGAAGCCGGGCAGCGACTCGAGGCCCAGTTCCACCGTGCGCGCGATGACCCGGACGTCGACGTGAGGCAAGACGATTATTCGACCACCCGCCAGTTTTCTTCGCCCCGCATGACATCCGGGGCACCCAAGTAATTGATGCCTCGCACACCTGCGGCGATGGTCAGGGCAAACTCGCCCGCTCGATGCACTACACTGCCGTCCGCCCATACCTGCGAGTCGACCGGGGCTGCCATATACGGTACTTCAACCACTCCGTTGCGAGACCCGACCATTCCGCTCGCAACGACTGGATCGAAGTCCCCGGATGTGCGCCAGGGGTCGACGGCGCGGCGATCGACGATGGTTCCGTCGACCTCCAAAAATGCCCGCAAGCGGCTACTGCCCCAGTCGCAAAGCACTCTACGTCGCGCACTTATCACGAAGCCGCAACGGAAAATCGATAAATGATTTGATTCACGTACGTCTCGCCCGGCTGTAACCGTGCGGAGCCGAACGCCGGCCGATTGGGCGTATCGGGGAAAAGCTGGGGCTCCAGGGCGAGGCCGTCGCCCTGTCGATAGACGTGACCCGATTTCCCGACGACGGTTCCATCCAGAAAGTTTCCGGAATAAAACTGCACTCCGGGCTGATTGGATAGGATTTCCATGACTCGTCCGGAGTTCGGATCCTCGACGCGCGCCACCAGCCGCGACTTCTGTTCCGGCAGCCGGCTTATCACCCAGTTGTGGTCGTAACCCTTCCCATTGAGGATCTCGGGGTCGCGGCCATCGCGTATGTCGCGACCGATCGGCTTTGGATCACGAAAATCGAATGCGGTACCGGCGACGCGGCGGAACTCGCCGGTCGGAATCAACGTCGGATCGACCGGCGTGTACTCCTCGGCCGGCAGCATTAGCACGTGGCTCATGACTCCGTCCGCAGACCCTTCGCCCGCGAGATTGAAGTAGCTGTGGTTGGTTATGTTGACGATGGTGGGTTTATTGGCGGTCGCGCGATATTCGACGGACAGTTCATTGTTTTCGTTCAACGTATAAGCAACCGTCACGGTCAGCGTTCCCGGATACCCTTCCTCGCCGTCCGGACTTACGTAGCCGAGCGTGACGCCGGCGGTCGGCCCGCGGCTCACTCGATCGACCCCCCAAACAACTTTGTCGAACCCCCGCACGCCGCCGTGCAGGGAGTTCGGTCCGTTGTTCGTCGCCAGTTGGTAGGCCTTTCCGTCGAGGGTAAAGCGCCCGTTCGCGATTCGGTTTGCATATCGCCCAACCGTCGCACCAAAATATTGTGGCTTCGCCAAATAGTCTTCGAGATTCGCGTATCCGAGAACGATGTCGGCCGGCTTGCCGTGGCGGTCCGGGACCTCCAGCGTCTGCACACTTGCGCCGAGCGCGATGATTCGCACCGTGACTCCATGATTGTTGGTCAGCGTAACGGCCTCGACGGACTGGCCGTTCGCAAGCGTCCCGAATGACGACCGGGCATAGTCGGCTGCGATCGTCACGTTGCATAGACCCACGAATGACAAGCAGAAGGCAACGGCAGATGAAGGCTTATGCATTGGTCCTCTCACCGGGTCCCCGCAGAGTACGATCTATTTTGTCTGACAACTAGTAGGAAAAGCAAGCTTGCCGCCATGAGCGGCGTGCTGTGCTCGTTTGGCTTCCGCGGATGAAATGACCTAGGCTGCTCGCCTACTTTGATTTCTTCTTGCTGGCTCTGCGCGCGTTGGTCGTGTCGCGGAGCGCTAGATCGATCAAGTTGGCCATGGCCGAGCGTGCCGCCGGGGCATCCTGGGCGTCCACGGCGTTGTAGACGCGCTGGTGGTCGGGCACAGAATCGCGCAGATGGGAACTGTGGTGGCCCTTGTAAATCGTCGTCCAAGTAACGGCCGCACCCACGCTGGCTATCAAGGACTCGACGAAGGCATTGCCGGTCGACCGCAGCAAGGCCGCATGAAACTCCTGGTCGGCGGCACGGCCCGCTTTCGAAGCGAGGGTGTATCGGGACATGCCTTTGAGGGCATCGCCCATTGCACGAAGATCCTTGTCCGTGCGCCTCGCGGCGGCTAGAGCAGCCGCTTCGGGTTCTACTATCCGGCGCAACTCAAAAAGATTCGCGAGCATCTTTTCGTCCGGGTCGAATTCGAATATCCACCCTAGGACATCGGGATCCAGCAAATGCCACTGCACCTGCGGACTGACCCGGGTTCCGACTTTGGGGAGCGCCTTGACGAGTCCCTTGGCCGCCAAGATTCGCGCCGCCTCGCGATAGGCGGTTCGGGATACCTGCAACCGATCGCTGGTCTCGATTTCGCCGATCAATATGTCGCCCGGTTTGAAACGACCCGACACGATCTGCACCCCGAGATCGCGGGCAATCCTCGCCGGAATACGCAAGGACTTGCGACGGGTTTTTGCGTTGGATCGCGTGAGTACGGTCCTAGTCGACATCTGTAAAGGTGAAGCTGTAGACCATCGCTTTGAATTATATGTCCAATTGCACTTCGTGTCTTCCGCGATCGGGAGGTGCTTCTGATCGACTCGGGTTCTGATATCATTTGTCAGACATAGAGAACCGAATCAACATTGGCATCGTCGGGCTCGGCAAAATTGCCAGAGACCAACATTACGGCACGGCGGCTCGACGATGCAGGTTGAAGGGTTTACGGTCGAGGCTGTGCCAGGCACTGAACATCCCGCGCTTTATCGCCAATTTGCGCAACTTGTCCGTGACCGCACGACCGATGTCGATCTGGCGCCGTTGCAGCTCGTTGCCGACGCGTTCCTGCAGGGTCGCACGGAGCTTGTGGAACCCTTCTCCGACTAGCTTAAGCAATACTGTCACCTCATTGCGCGGGCTCGTTCGCAGCCTTTTCAAACTTTAGACGCAAGGTGACGATGGTGCCTTCTCGTTGACCTGCGGACACTCCACCATCACGTCGAGCCAGCGCTGTCGGAAAAACAGCCCCCGTGCCTTGCGTGAGAACACTGACCTCGAATTTAGTTATTCCCGCACCACGCTCTCATCCGAGATGCGGGCGCTGCGAGCGCCAGAGCGGGAGGTCAATCGCGCTTTACTCGACGTGGTCTCCAGCGGCGCGCGTGCGATAAGGCACGAATTGTAAATCCGCCAGGGTCGGACTGCTCGCGAGGAAATGCCGGAAGCGCGCGACCGACTCGTATTCGGGACAGGACGCGCTCGCGCAGCATGGCGTGTCCTGCCGGATCGACCAGATCCGGATGATCGGACAGGAGGACAACCGCAAGCGCTATGTAGTGGAATATCGTTGCGCAGATCAGCCCGCTGCCATGGTCGCGTTCATTCCGCTGCAGGGAAACAGCAATCCGTACGAGGCGGTCGACTGCGCCGACGCCATAGCACGCGGCGTGGCATGTACATTCACCTCGACCCATTGACCGACACCGGGTCATGCGCGGGTCCCCAGTGCCCGGCCAGCATGTCGAGCATGTCGGCGATTTGACGCCGCTCGCCGAGATTGCCCAGGTGCCCGCCGTGATCGTAGACCACAATCCGGTCGCCGAGCGTCGAGCGCAGCCATGCCAGTTCGGGCTGGATTAATATCGGATCATCGCTATTGGTCTGCACGTAGTAGTCGGCGTTATTGTGCAGCTCGCTGCCGATGATCTGCAGGCGGTTCTCGGCCAGCAGCGATTCGCGCGTCGAGCCGGGCCGGTGCGCCAGGTAGTAAGGCGCGAATACTTTCTCGAAGTATTCCGAAAATGGCTTGCCCCGCAGCTCCCGCGCGATGTTCTCAAGCGAGTCGCCGACGCCCGGCGGATGATTTGGATCCACTACCACTCCGGTGCGCGCATACAGATCTCCGGCAAAGAACACATTGACCAGTGAGATGCGAAAGCTGAGTGCAATGGCGGCGGAGAAATCCGCGTCGGTCTTCAGCACCGTGGTGGCGGCGACCAGCAGGTCGCTGTCGCCGACGGCGATCTGGTCCGAGGTCCGATAGACATTTGCGATCCGGGCGTAGAGCCTGGCATACAGCCGCTCGACGCCGGTGTCGCCGGAACCGATGCTGACGGTGAACAGCCGGTCGAGGCGGGCGAGTGAGGTAAACAGGCCGACCGGCGGATTGATCATGACCGCACGGTGGATTTTCAGTTTGCCCTCGACCGAATCGATTGACTTGACCATGCCGGCGTTCGCGCCGCCAAGGCTGTACCCCACCACATCGATATCGGTGATCTGAACGCCGTGCGCGAGCTGGGCGATGATCTGCTGCATCGCTGCGTACAGATCGCGGCTGTCCTGGCGCAGATCGCCGGCGACGCCGGTGCTGGAGGCCGAGACGATGAAGCCCGGGAAGGTCGGCGATGGCATCGTCAGTACGTGGTAGCCGGCCCCGTACAGCGCCCCACGCAGCAGCGCCAGCTTCGAGGTGTTGCCGTCGCTGCCGGCGCCGGAAATCACGATCGCCAGCGGCGCGGGTTTGGGCTGCGGGGAAAACCACACGCGCAGCCGGCGATCGAACCAGAACACCGCCGGCACCGGTTGCGCCCAGGCTAGGGCGATATTGATTTCCTCCAGCGGCACGCGCTCGGGCATCGGGGCGATGTCCTGCGGCGGGGTGCCGTAAACCGTCGCACGCAGCGCCGCGGAGTCGGCCAGTCCCGTGGCCGGACCTGCGGCCGCCGCCGAGTCGATGATGTCCGCGCGGCTGGAAACCGCGATGGCCAGCAGCGTGCCACAGACCAGCGTCCGGGCCAAAGCATGCAGCATGCCTGCGGTGCGCAGCCCGCTGTCAGCGCCGTCTGATCGAAATACGCTGCAACGCTCCGATGTCACTTCGACCCCCGTTTGGAAGAGGGTACAGGTCCGAAGCAATAGCCGGGCCCGGCAACGCAGGAGACCCTTATGGCAGAGCAAGCGCTTACCGATCTGAATGTAGCCATTCTGGCGACCGACGGCTTCGAGCAGTCCGAGCTGATGGAGCCCCTCAAGGCGCTGAGCCGGGCGGGAGCAAACATCTGGATAGTATCGCCGAAGAGCGGGACTTTGCGCGGCTGGCAGCACAAGAACTGGGCCGAGGATGAAGTGCGAGTCGATCTGACACTCGACGACACCGAGCCGGATGACTTCGACGCGTTGGTGCTGCCGGGTGGGGTGATGAACCCCGACGCATTGCGCATGCAGCCCAAAGCCGTGGCCTTCGTCAAATCGTTCTTCGATGCCGACAAGCCGGTGGCCGCCATCTGTCACGGCCCGTGGACCGTGATCGAGAGCGGCGCGGCGCGCGGCCGGCTCATGACCTCATGGCCATCGCTCAGGACGGATATCGAGAACGCGGGCGGGCACTGGACCGACGCGGAGGTGGTGGTGGACGGCAATCTCGTGACCAGCCGCAAGCCCGACGATCTGCCGGCCTTCAATCGGGAAATGCTCGCCCTGTTTGGGCGCTCCCGTCCCGCGGTCATCTACAGCAATGGGTATGCGGTGGTCGCTGCGGCGAGCGGTGCCTGACTGGCGGCGCCAACCCGCGGCGGGTGCTCGACTGCGGGTTTGTAAATTATGCAACGCGGGAATGGCGTGCGCCGCGAATCTCAAGAGCCGTTTTCCGTCGTACATGCGCCATGAGTTTCGCACTCCGTTGACTTCCATCACCAGCCTGACCAACTTGGTGCTGGCGCGCATGGATGGACCGCTCACCGGCGAACAGGCCCGGCAGGTCGAGTTGGTGCGCGGCGCCGCCCTCGAGTTGACCGAAATGGTCAACGACCTGCTCGATCTGGCCAAGGTGGAAGCGGGCCGGATCACGATATCGCCCGAATGGTTCGAAATGGTGCATCTGTTCTCAGCGCTGCGCGGCATGTTCAAGCCGATTATCGCCTCGAGCTCGGTGTCGCTGATCTTCGAGGAACCCGAGGCGATCCCGCGTATCTACACCGACGACAAAAAACTGTCGCAGATACTTCGCAATTACATCTCCAACGCGCTCAAATTTACCACCGAAGGCGAAGTGCGTATCGTCGCGCAGATGATCGCCGAAGCCGAGGTCGAGTTCTCGGTCACCGACACCGGCATCGGCATTGCGAGTGAACATCTGCCTTCATTGTTTTCCGATTTTGTCCAGATCGATACCCGGCTGCAGCGGCGCCCGCGCGGCACGGGACTGGGGCTGTCGCTGGCGCGCAAATTCGCTGGCCTGCTGGGCGGCAGCGTTGGTGCCACCAGCGTGCTGGGAAAAGGTTCGCGCTTCTGGGTGGCCATACCGTTGCGTTATGAGGCCGGGGTCACCGCCGTGGAGGCCAGATGAGCCAGCAGATGCCCGAGCAGGTGCGCGCGCAGAAGATACTGGTGGTCGACGACAACCCGGCGTCGCTGTATGCGACCTCGCGCATTCTTCGTTCGGCGGGCTTCGATGTCATCGAGGCCGACAACGGCAGTCGGGCCATGGCGCTGGCGGAGGAAGATATCAGTCTGCTGGTGCTCGACATCAACCTGCCGGACATCGACGGATTTGAGATCTGCCGGCAGCTGCGAGCGCGCAGCCGCACCGCGTATCTGCCGATCGTTCACCTGTCGGCTACCTTTATGGAAAGCAGCGACATGGCGCAGGGTCTGGCCGCGGGGGCAGACAGCTATCTGACCCACCCGGCCGATCCGGCGGTACTGATCGCCACCGTGAAAGCGCTGCTGTTCGCGCGCAGGGCAGACATCATCAAGCGTGCCGCCGACGCCCGCTTCCGCACCGTATTCGAACTGGCCTCCAGCGGCATCGCGCTGCTCGACTCGGAGCTGAACTACCGGGACGTGAATCCGGCGTTCTGTACCCTTGCTGGCCGGGAGCGCGGCGACATTGTCGATCGTCCGATGGGGAGCCTGATAGCGGCGGTGCAAGCCGCCGATCTCAATCGTCTTCGGATCGAGCTGCAGCAGTGCGGGCACTGGGAAGGGACGCTGTCGGTGGTCCGGTTAGACGGCAGCTTCGCCGATGTGGAATGGCGCATCGCCAGCGAAGCGGAGAGCGGCGCCCGAATAGCGATCGCCACCGACATCACCGAGCGTCGGCGCGCCGAAGCCGAGCGCGAGCGGCTGCTGGCGAGTGAGCGCGCGGCGCGCGCCGAAGCCGAGCGCAGCAACCGGCTGAAGGACGAATTCCTGGCCATGCTGTCGCACGAGCTGCGTAACCCGCTCAATGCCATACTGGGTTGGGCCAAGGTGCTGGGCCGCCTGCCCGGGACCACGCCGCTGATCGCGCAGGGTATCGAAGCCATCGAGCGAAATTCGCGCGTCCAGTCACACCTGATCGCGGATCTGCTGGATTTCGCCGGGATTCAATTTGGCAAGATGCGCTTCGATCTGGAAGTCATCGATCCATCCTCAGCCATTGATGCCGCGCTGGATGTGGTGGCGCCGCAAGCACTGGCGAAGGGCGTCAAGATCGATTCGCACATCAGCGATCGCGGCGTCAAGGTACTGAGCGATGAGTCGCGCCTGCAGCAGGTGGTGTGGAACCTGTTGAGCAATTCAATCAAGTTCACCGCCAAGGGCGGACGCATCGACCTCACCGCGCGTGCGCTCGACGAGTCCTTCGAGATCGAAGTGACAGATACCGGTCAGGGCATCAGTGCTGACTTCCTGCCGCGCATCTTCGATCGCTTCAGCCAGCAGGATTCCGGAGCCAGCAAGAGCTTCGCCGGATTGGGCATCGGTCTGACAATCGTCAGGCACCTGGTGGAAGCGCATCGCGGGACGATCGAGGCGAGCAGCCCTGGGGAAGGTTTCGGCTCGAGCTTTACCGTACGCCTGCCGATTACGCGCGAGCAGGCGTCGCCCCGCCCAGTGGCAGAAGCCGCGCTGCTATCCGGCATTCACGTGCTGGTGGTCGAAGACGACCCGGACGCCCGCGCGCTGATTGCGCGTCTGCTGCACGATTCCGGCGCGCGGGTCAGCGAAGCGTCAGGGGCCGACGAAGCACTGGCACAGCTCGGTCAGGCGGTCCCGGATGTGCTGGTGAGCGACATCGGCATGGCCAAGCGCGACGGCTATCAATTGATGCGGGCATTGCGCGCCGGCGGTTATCCGGCCGAGCGGCTTCCGGCCATCGCGCTGACCGCGTTTACACGCACTGCGGATCGGCTCGATGCCATCGGTGCCGGTTTCCAGATGCACCTGGCCAAGCCGGTCAATACCGAAGCGCTGTGCGCGGCGGTGGCCAGGCTCGGGCGCCCTGCGTCGCAGTTTGAAACGCCGCCGGCGCAGGGCTGAAGATCAGAGCGGATCGCTGCCGACGCCATCGATTTCGCGTTCAGCCGCCAGCCAATCCTGCAATTCGTGCCCCGGCTGAAAGCCCCGCGTTTCGGCGCGGTAGTAGGCTGCGGTTGCGATCAGGGCCTGACGTGACGAGGACGGGTCAAAGTTGGCGGGGGCCTTGGTCGAAGGCTCGAGTCGCGTCGACAACCCGGACGCAACGCGAGCAGCCACCGGGCGATTAGGCGCCGGCGCCGGGCGCCGCTGCCGCTCGGGCGGTTGCGCCGCGCCCGGGCCGTCGGCGGCGCATTGGATACCTTCGTCAGTGTTGGTCGACCGCAAATTACTGGTCATTAGCTGCTCCGTGCCTTTGAGGCCTGCAGCATCTCGCAGGCAGCGCCGCGCGTCATTGGCCGACGGCCGGCTCGCACTGTAGGAATCTGCGGATAACGAAAGCCGATGCGGCCGGCCGGAGGCGCGACGGCACCTATGGCGAAGGCGCAAAAGCTGCGGCAATAAGACGGCTGTTTCCCCACGAGCGGTCAATTGTGCAGTGCATACAAGCGGCGCAGCCGACGACATAATTGCCGCGGGACCGGTAATTTCGCTGGCTCGGCCGCGACATGAATTATCATGTACCAGGGTCTGGGAACATTGAATAAAACCATAACCGCTAGCGAGGGGACACCATGGCTGAAGCGCTAACCACTTCCGCAGCGTCCGCGGGACTGCTGGACCGCGATCGCTCTGTCGCCGGGCCGAATTTCAACCGCTGGCTGGTGCCGCCCGCGGCCCTGGCGATTCATCTGTGCATCGGCATGGCCTACGGATTTTCGGTGTTCTGGCTGCCGATGAGCAGGCTGCTCAGCGGCACCGACGACGCGGCCTGCAAGGCCCTGGGCCTGTCAGCCATGCTGACGAGCACGACTTGCAACTGGAGTGTTCCGCTGGTCACTCACACGTTCGAATTCTTCATCGCCGTGCTCGGCATTTCCGCGGCGCTGTGGGGCGGCTGGCTCGAGCGCGCCGGGCCTCGCAAGGCCGGATTCATCGCTGCGCTGTGCTGGGGTGGCGGTCTGATACTCGGAGGCATCGGCGTGTCGATGCACCAGTTATGGCTGCTATGGCTGGGCGCCGGGATCCTGGGCGGGGTCGGCCAGGGCCTCGGCTACATCAGCCCGGTATCGACGCTGATTAAATGGTTTCCCGACCGACGCGGCATGGCCACCGGCTTCGCGATCATGGGCTATGGCGGCGGCGCGATGATCGGAGCGCCGATTGCCGTCGCCCTGATGAAGCACTTCGGCGCCGGCGTTCCGGCCCACGGTGTGGCTGCAACGCTCATCGCAATGGGTATTTTGTACTTCCTGGTGATGTCGGCCGGTGCCTTTGGCATGCGCATCCCGCCCAGCGGCTGGAGGCCCACGGGATGGAGCCCGCCGGCCAGTGGTCTCAGCAAGGCGATGATCACCGCGCAGCAGGTACACCTGAATGTAGCCTGGAAGACGCCGCAGTTCTGGCTGCTGTGGGGCGTGCTGTGCATGAACGTGACGGCCGGCATCGGCGTCATCTCGATGGCCAGCCCGATGCTACAGGACGTGTTCGGCGGTCATCTGATCGGGCTGGATACGGCCGCTGCGCTGACCGCGGCGCAGAAAGCGGCAGTGGTGGCTTCCGCCGCCGGTCTGGTCGGCCTGATCAGCCTGTTCAACAGTGTGGGGCGAATATTCTGGGCGTCGATCTCCGACTACATCGGTCGCAAGGTCACTTACATGGTGTTCTTTGTGCTCGGCATGGCGTTGTACATCAGCCTGCCCACGTTCGGACACCTGGGACAGGCCGGTCTGTTCGTGGCCGCGGTATGCCTGATCCTGACGATGTATGGCGGCGGATTCGCGACCATCCCGGCATACCTGGCAGACGTGTTCGGCACGCAAATGGTCGGCGCTATCCATGGCCGGTTGCTTACCGCCTGGTCGGTGGCCGGCATCGCCGGCCCGTTCCTGATCGCCGCCGTGCGTCAGGCGCAGATCGATGCCGGCATCCCCCACACGCTGGTGTACGACCGCACACTTTATATATTGGCAGGTCTGCTGCTGGTGGGACTGGTGTGCAACCTGCTGGTGCGCCCGGTAAATCCAAAACACTACATGAGCGCGGAGCAACTGGCGCGCGAGAAAGCGTTGCAGCGCGAGGATCGCACCGCCGCCGGCGCCGAGCTCGCCGCCCGCGGCAGCTTTGGCTTCGCCGGCGTGCTGGCCTGGGCGGCGATCGGCATTCCGTTCCTGATCGGCGTCTACATCGCAATCCAGAAGGCAGCGGCCCTGTTCTGACGGGCTGAACGCAGGCCCACGTGGCGGCCAGCTGTGGGCCGCCACCCGTGGGCCGGGCCGCCTGCATCGGGCGGCAGCGCGGCGCCGCCCGCTAACGGGGCAGGGCGGCAGCGGCAGCTCGCGCATTCAGGGCAGCGCCGCCCGCCACCGCACGTCGACAGCGAACGACCCGGTGTGTTTCAGTAGCAGCCCGACCTAAGTGCCGGATGCTCATGTCCCAATCGACCCTGGTCATCACCCAGAACGCCGATGTGCGTTTCCTCGGCAAGCTGCTCGGCGACGTAATCCGCGAATACGGCAGCGAGGCGCTGTTCCAGCGCATCGAATTCATCCGCGCCACCTCGGTCGATCGCTATCGTGGTGTGGGCGACGTACGCGGCGTCGGACCGGGCCTGGACACGCTGACACTCGATGAGACTGTCGCCTTTGTGCGCAGCTTCATGCTGTTTTCGATGCTGGCGAACCTGGCCGAGGATCTGCACGGCAGTCAGGCCGAGCAGGAAGGCGGGGATCTGGCTGGCGCTCTGCAGCGCCTGGCTTCGCTGGGTATCGATGTCCAGCAGGCGGTGGCGCTGCTCAATCGCGCGCTGATCGTGCCGGTGCTGACAGCGCATCCCACCGAAGTGATGCGCAAGAGCATGCTTGACCACCGCAACCGCATCGCCGTGATGATGCGCATGCGCGATGCCGGTGCGAGCGAGACACCCGAAGGCGAGCTGATCGAGCACGCGATCGCGCGCCAGATTGCGCTGCTGTGGCAGACGCGGGCGCTGCGGCGCGAGCGGCTGTACGTGACCGACGAAGTGGAAGCGGCACTGGCGTACATGCGCGATATATTCCTGCCGCTGCTGCCGTCGCTGTACGCGCGCTGGGAGCGGGTGCTCAAGCATCGGCCGAAGAGCTTCCTGCGACTGGGCAGCTGGATCGGCGGCGACCGTGACGGCAATCCGAACGTGACCGCAGACTCGCTGCACAAGGCGCTGGGGCGCGCGTCGCAGACGGTGCTGGCCGACTACCTGGAGCGACTGCATGCGATGGGCGCCGAGCTTTCGATCTCGAGCGAGCTGGCGTCGGTCACCAAGGCGGTGGACCGGCTGGCCGAGGCAAGCGGTGACAACAATCCGACGCGGCGCGATGAACCGTACCGGCGCGCCATCACCGGCTGCTATGCACGGCTGGCGGCGACCTACAAGAATCTGACCGGCCGGGCGCCGCCGCGTCCGGCATCGGTGAGCGGTGAGGCGTACCCGGATGCCGAGAGCCTGCGCTCGGACCTGCTGGCGCTGGAACAGTCGCTCGAGACCAGCCGCCGCGGCTGGCTCGGGCGCGGCGGGGCGCTGGCACGGCTGATCCGCGCCGTGGAGACCTTCGGCTTTCATCTGGCGACGCTGGATCTGCGGCAGAACTCCGACGTGCACGCGCGCGTGGTGATGGAGCTGCTGCAGGTCGCCGGAGTGGAGGCGAATTACCAGGCGCTGGACGAGGCCGCGCGGGTCGAGCTGCTGCGTCGCGAGCTGGCCAGCGAGCGCCTGCTGGCAAGTCCGTTCGCCAGCTACGGCGCCGAAACGCTGTCGGAGCTCGCCATCGTTCGCGCCGCGGCGCGCGGACACGAGATGTATGGCCCGGCATGCATCACCACCTACATCGTGTCCAAATGCGACAGCGTGTCCGACCTGCTCGAGGTCAACATTCTGCTCAAGGAGGCCGGCCTGTACCGCGGCCACGGCGCCCGGCGCGCCTCGATCATGGTGGTGCCGCTGTTTGAAACCATCGCGGATCTTAAGAATTCCTCGCAGATCATGCGCGACTGGCTGTCGCTGCCGGAGGTGGCGGTCGTCACCTCATCGCACGGGTACCAGGAAGTCATGGTCGGCTACTCCGATTCCAACAAGGACGGCGGCTATCTCACCTCGGTGTGGAGCCTGCACGAAGGCACGCGCACCCTGGCCGAGGTGTTCGAGCAGCGCGGCACGAGGATGCAGGTGTTCCACGGCCGCGGCGGTGCCGTGGGCCGCGGCGGTGGCTCATCGGTGGCCGCGATTCGCGCGCAGCCGCACGGCACCGTGAACGGCCGCATTCGAATTACCGAGCAGGGCGAAGTCATCGCCGCGAAATATGCCACCGCCGAGAGCGCCAGCAGCAACCTCGAGGCCATCACCTCGGCCACGCTGATGGCATCGCTGGAGGGCGACAGCGTCTCGGCGCACGATCGGCCGCGGTTCGCCGCGGCGATGGACGCGCTGTCGCAGGCGGCGTTCCAGGCCTATCGCTCGCTGGTGTACGAGACCGAGGGCTTCGCCACCGTGTTCAAGCAGATGACGCCGCTGCGCGAGATCGCGGAACTCAAGATTGGTTCGCGGCCCGCGTCGCGCACCAATTCCGACCGCATCGAGGACCTGCGGGCGATACCGTGGGTGTTCAGCTGGGCGCAGGCGCGCGTCATGCTTCCGGGCTGGTATGGCGTCGGTCATGCGCTGCGCTCTTTTGGCGACACCGCGCTGCTGCGCGAAATGGTCGAGGGCTGGCCGTTCCTGCGCGCTACGCTGGATAATCTGGAGATGGTGCTGTCGAAATCCGATATGAGCATCGCCGCACGCTATGCCGGCCTGGTGCAGGACCGTGCGCTGGCGGAGGTCATCTTCGGGCGCATCCGCGATGGCTGGCAGGCGACGCATGATGCGCTGCTGTCGTTGACCGGACAGACGCGGCTGCTGGAGAAACACCCGGCCCTCGACGCCGCGATCCGGCTGCGCCTGCCGTACATCGAGCCGCTGAACTGGTTGCAGGTCGAGCTGCTCAAGCGACATCGGGCGGGCGAGAAGGATCCGCGTATCCGCGAAGGCCTGCAGCTGTCGATCAACGCCGTGGCGACGGCGCTGCGCAACAGCGGCTAAAACAGGGGCCAGGGCGCGGGGCTAGGTCGGGGGCGTGAGGTGAAAGCCGGCGGCGACCAGTCCGTGGATGCCGTTCCAGCAGATCTGAACGCCGATGCACAGCAGGATGAATGCCGACAGGCGCACCACCACACCGGTACCGGTAGGGCCGAGCTTCTGCAGGATGCGATCGGCGTAGCGATAGCACAGGTAGACGCCGATCGCGACGATCAGGATTCCGATCGCCTGCGCCAGCGACGTCGCCAGCAATGAGCGAAAGCCAGGCGCCGGATTGGCGCCGAGCGTCAGGGCCACCGAGATCGAACCCGGGCCCACGGTCAGCGGCATCGTCATCGGATAGAAGGCGCGCTGATTCAGATCGTCGGGGTTTGCCGGCGCAGGCTGCGTCGCCGATGGGCTGTTGCGCTGCAGGGCCGGCGGCGAGTTGGGACTATTCAGCAGTGACCAGCCGATGGAGCACACCACGATGCCGCCCGCGACCTGTACCGCGGGAATCGACAGCCCGAAAAAATCGAGCACGTAGGCGCCAATCAGGGCCGAGGCGATCAGCAGCAGGAAGCTGTTGATCGCGACTGCTTTCGCCATGCGGCCGCGCTCCTCGTGGGTGAGGGACGCGGTCATCGCAAGGTAAATGGGCGCACCGCCGAGTGGATCCACGATCGGTAACAGTGCGCCCACGGCCAGCAGCACGACCGAACCGAAATGCAGCAAGCCGTTGAGTACCGTGGTCATCAGCATCGGCTCTGATTCCTGGGGTGACGATGGTCCAGGGCAGCGCTGACTTTAGCGCAATTTGGCACTGCCGCCGGCGCTTGTTTTCCGGCGGCGCCGGCCCCATCTGTCGGGGATTGCCTCAAGGAGAGCGCGATGCAGGAAATCAGACGCAGCCACGAGCGCGGGGTTGCCGATCACGGCTGGTTGAAGTCGTTCCACACCTTCTCGTTCGCCGACTACTTCGATCCCGAGCACGTCGATTTCGGTGCGCTGCGGGTGATCAACGAGGATCGCGTGCAGCCGGGGGCGGGTTTCGGTACGCACTCCCACCGCGACATGGAGATCATCAGCTACGTACTATCGGGCGCCCTGGCGCACAAGGACTCCATGGGCAATGGCTCGACCATTGGGCCGGGCGACGTGCAGCGCATGAGCGCCGGTCGCGGGGTGCAGCACAGCGAGTTCAATGCCTCGAACACTGAGCCGGTGCACTTTCTGCAGATCTGGATCATGCCCAGTGAGCGCGGCATCGAACCCGGTTATGAGGAGCGGCACTTAAGTGAGCAGGAGCGGCGCGGCCGGCTGCGCCTGATCGCATCGCCGGATCGCGCAGACGGATCGGTGCTGATTCACCAGGACGCGCGTGTCTATGCCGGCCTGTTCGATGGCGCTGAGAGTGCGCGGCTGCAGATCGCGCCGCATCGGCGCATTTATGTCCATGTTGCCCGCGGACAGATCAAGGCCGACGACGTGCAACTGGGCGGTGGCGATGCGCTGAAGCTCAGCGGCAGCGACACGCTGGTGCTGCGCGACGCGCGAGCGGCCGAGGTGCTGGTGTTCGACCTGCCGGGTGCAGCCGGCAACGCCGGCAGATGAGGTCAGCTGCGCCGGAGCTGTTCGGCCATGGCCGCGGCCTGGGCAGTCGCCAGGTCGCCGGGAAAGTGCTGCTCGAAGTCGACCAGCAGCGCCTGAGCGCGGCCGGAACTGTGGATCGGCGGCCAGGCAGCGCTGCACCAGCCGCGTGACGCGCGCGTTGTCGCGAGCCAGCGCACGCGTGATGTAATCCTGCGCCAGGCGCGAGGCCAGCCGCCGGTTGTCGAGCCCGCCCAGGCGTTCCAACAGCCAGTCGTAGTACTCGAAGGCGTAATTCTGCCGCGCCAGTTCGAGCTCGATGGTCTGCCAGGCGCCGGACAGGTTGCCGCCGCGCGCCTCGCCATAAATGGTATCCATGAAGCGGGAACGGCAGCAGCGAGCGGCTGGCGAGCAGCGACAGTCCCAGGCCATAGCCGAGGACCAGCACCACGATGGCGGCATACACCATGCGCAGCGACCGCACGATGTGCCACAGCGCCATCGGGTTGATGGCCTGCAGGAAACTGGTGCCGACGCCCAGCGCGGCGATCGAGGCCGGCAACGCAATGAACGCCAGTACCGCGAGCGCGATCGCGAGTGCGGTGCTCAGATAATGCGCGAGCCACGACAGCGCGGCGCACACCAGCAGCACGATTGCCAGCTGCAGCGGTGGCCGCTGCTCGTTCAGCGGATTGAGCATCTCGATCGCCAGCACCGGCGGCTCGCGCGCGCCGTTGGCGATGTGTTCCAGCAGCACGTAGGCGTAGTTGAACAGCCACATCAGCAGCAGTAGTGCCAGCACGATCCCGGCCAGTCCAGCGTACATGGCGAGCAGAAAGCCCAGCGTCAGCGCGGCGACCAGGAACACGACCGTCGGGTGCGCGATTAACAGCACGTAATGTAGAAAGTTCCGCATCGACATGGCAGCGGCATTATCGCCGCGCCGACTTCTGCACGGCACTAAAGATCGCTATGCTGGCCCGAACGGAGGCCAACATGGATCTGAAACTCACCGGCAAGCGGGTATTGGTCACCGGCGGAAATTCCGGACTGGGTGCGGCGATGGTGCGCGCCTTTGCCGCCGAGCATGCGCGCGTGGCGATCAACTATGTGGTGCATCCGGAACAGACCGCGCAGCTGGCCGGTCAGTTGCGTGCCGGCGGCGGTGAAGTGCTGGAGCTTGCCGCCGATGTCACCCAGGCGAATGACGTTGCGGCGATGTTCCGGAAGATCGACGGCGCCTGGGGCGGTCTGGACGTGCTGGTCAACAATGCCGGCATCGACGGTACGCGCGCCATGGCCTGGGAGGCTGACACGGCAGCATGGAACCGGGTGCTGCAGATCAACCTGGTCGGCGCATTCCTGTGCGCGCGCGAAGCGCTCAAACGCATGGTGCCGCAACGCTCGGGCGTGATCATCAACACCAGCAGCGTGCACGAACTGATCGCGTGGAGCGGCTACAGCGCCTACGCGGCCAGCAAGGCCGGAGTATCGATGATGTCGAAGACGCTGGCACAGGAGGCCGGGCCCTATGGCGTGCGCGTGCTGTGTATCGCCCCGGGGGCGATCCGCACGCCGATCAACGCCACGGTCTGGCAGGACGCGGCCGGGCAGCAGGACTTGATCAGCAAGATCGCGATCGGTCGGGTTGGAGAGCCCGAAGACGTGGCCGGCATGGCGGTGGTGCTGGCATCCGATGTGGCAGCCTACGTGACCGGCAGCAGCGTGCTGGTCGACGGCGGCATGACCGATTATCCGGCGTTCAGCCATGGCGGATAGCGAGGGTACGTCTGGCGGCGGCTCGGACGACGACAACGTGGGCGATGGCGCGCCGGCGGCGGATGCCGAGGATCCCGGCGGCGCGGCGTTCGGCGCACCGGGCATCGCACCCACCTGGTCCTCGAGCGACAAGGATTACGTCAGCACCGCGCTCGGCGGTTCGCGCCTGTGGGTCACGGTCGGACACGGCATCATCAACGAGATCTACTGGCCATCCACCGGCCAGCCGCAGATCCGCGACTTCGGCTTCTATCTGGTCGGCGGCGGGCGCTGGATCGATCTCAAGCGCGTACGCGAGTACACGTTGTCGACGCCGGGGCCGTACCTGCCGGCACTGACGATCACGCATCACGGCGATGACTATGAGCTCGCCCTGGAAGTGCTGCCGGCACCGCAACGCGATGTGCTGCTGGTACGTTTCAAGATCATCGGGCCGTATCGGCTGGTGGTGATCGTCGCGCCGCACCTGGGCAGCACCGGCCGCCACAACAGCGCCTGGCTCGAGCGCGGCTACGGATATGCCAGGCACGGGGATTTCTGCATGTGCCTCGCGGCGGACGCACCGCTCGGCAAGCTCAGCTGCGGTTATGTAGGGGCATCCGACGGCTGGCAGGACTTGGATCGTCATGGCCAGCTCACCTATGGTTTCACCAGCGCCGAGAACGGCAGCGTGGCGCTCACCGCTGAGCTCGCGGACGATGCCGGCATCCTCGCGCTTGGTTTCGCCGGCAGCGCTTATGGTGCCTTTACCCGGGCGCGCACTGCGCTGGCGGCGTCGTTCGCTGCGCTGCGCGCCGAATTTCTGCAGGACTGGAACGACTGGGGTGCGCAGCTGCAACTGCCGCGTCCGGACGATATCCTCGGCGATGCGGGGCTGCTGTCGGCCGCGGTGCTGAAGATTCACGAGGATCGCGCATATCCTGGAGCGGTGGTCGCCAGCCTGAGCGTGCCGTGGGGCAATAGCACCGACAATCTGGGCGGCTATCACCTGGTGTGGCCGCGCGATGCGACGCTCACCGCATTTGCCTTGCTGGCCGCGCATCAGATGATCGACGCGCGTCATATGCTGGCGCATCTGACGGCATCGCAGCGCCGCGATGGCCGCTGGCCACAGAACTATTTTCCCAGCGGCGAGCCGTTCTGGGTCGGGGTGCAGCTCGATGAGGCCGCGTTTCCGGTGCTGCTGGCGGCGAAGCTGCGCGAGATAGGCGAGGCCGAGCTGCCGGGGACCAGGAACATGGTGCGCGCGGCGGTCGGCTTCATCGCGCGTACCGGCCCCTCGAGCCCGCAGGATCGCTGGGAGGAGAATCCGGGCGTGAGCCCGTTCACGCTGGCGGCGGCGGTCAGCGCGCTGGTCGCGGCCGTGCCGTGGCTTGCGGACGACGAGCGCCAGTACGCGCTCAGTCTGGCCGATGACTGGAACGAGCGGCTGGAGTTCTGGTGCTATGTGTGCGACACGCAGCTGTCGCACAGCATCGGCGTCAAGGGTTACTACGTGCGCCTGGGCAGCGCCGAGCGCTGCGGCGCGCTCGCCGGCCAGGTGCAGCTGCGCAATCGCGAAGGCGAGTCGATCGTGGCTTCGGCGCTGGTGAGCATGGATTTTTCCTACCTGGTGCGCCTGGGATTGCGCAGCGCGCACGACCCGCGCGTCCAGGACACCATCAAGGTGGTCGACCAGGTGCTCAAGGTGATGACGCCTTCGGGAGCGGTCTATCACCGCTACAACGAGGATGGTTACGGCGAGTACCCGGACGGACGACCGTTCGACGGCAATGGCGTCGGCCGCGGCTGGCCGCTGCTGGTCGGCGAACGTGGTCACCTGGCGATGCAGAGTGGCGAGGATCCGATTTCGTATCTGCGAACCATGTGGCGCTGCTCGAGCATCGGCGGCCTGCTGCCGGAGCAGGTGTGGGACAGTGCACCGATCGCGGCGCTCGGACTCGAGCCCGGCCGTCCGTCGGGCAGCGCCATGCCGCTGCTGTGGTCGCACGCGGAGTTCCTGAAGCTGCTGATTGCGCGCGAGGATCGACGGCCGATCGAGCTGCTGCAGGCAGTCGAGCAGCGCTACCGCGTCAGCGGCGATCAGTACGACGCGCGCCAGGCGGCCGCCTGGCACTGGCGCACTGAAGTGCCGGTGCTGCAGCACGAAATCGGCCGCGCGCTGCTGATCGAGGATCGAAGCGCATTCACGCTGCATTTTGGCTTCGACGGCTGGCAACGCGTCGAGGAACGCGCGGCCAGCGCCCAGCCGTTCGGCCTGTGGGCGGTGCGCCTGTCGGCCGCGGAGCTGGCCGGTGCGGCTGAACTCAATTTCACCCGCCGCTACCAGCAGGGCTGGGAGGGTACCGATAATCGGGTCAGTCTTGGTCATGCGGACCAGGAACGGGCGCTTGGCCTGCACGGCTGAAGCGTGCACGGCGTCGATCATCCATTGCATGGCCGGCCGGTGCCGTACAACCGGTTGCATCCGCGCTTGTACCTGGCGGAAGGCGCGGGCACCGCGCTGCTGTTGTTCTTTGGGTTGTCGGTGGTGATCGCATTTTTTTCCCCGAGCGGTGCGCTGGCGACGCTGCTGCCATCGGCGGCGCTGCGCCGAGCGCTGGCCGGCGCCTGCTTCGGCACCGTAGGGGCGCTGATCACGATCTCGCCACTGGGCCGCATCAGCGGTGCGCACATCAATCCGGCGGTCAGCTTTGCGTTCTGGCTGGAACACAAGCTCGCCTGGCGCGATGCAGTGGGCTATGTCGTGGCGCAGATGTCGGGCGCGGCGCTCGGCGCGGCGGGGCTGCTGCTGTGGGGAGCGACGGGACGCGGCGTTCAGTTTGCCGCCACCACCGTCGGACCGGGAATTTCGGTCTGGACTGCGCTCGCCGGCGAGGTGCTGGCCACCGCCGCGCTGGTGCTGGCCATATTCATGACCGCGGCGCACGCGCGTACGCGCCGCTTCACGCCCTGGACGTTGCCGCCGCTGTTCGCGTGGCTGGTGTGGTGGGAGGCTCCGTGGTCGGGCGCGAGCACCAATCCGGCGCGCAGTCTGGGGCCGGCACTCTTGACCGGGGACTGGAGCAACTTCTGGATCTACCTGCTTGGGCCGCTGCTCGGAGCGGGACTGGCGGTGGCGCTGCTGCGACTGGAGCTGTTCGGCCAGCATCGGGTCCAGATCGCTCGGCTGTTTCATTTCCCATGAGTCGCGATTGGCCGCGCGCTTTGGCGCTCACGCTGGTGCTGTTGGCCGCCGCGTGGCTGGCCACGCTCGCCGCCGAGCGCACGCCGGCACCGCGGCGGCTCGATGCGCCGCCGACAGAGTTTTCCGGTGAGCGCGCCCGGGCGCTGCTGCAGGCGCTGGTGGGCGACAATGCGCCGCATCCACTCGGCAGCCCCGCCAATGGCGAGCTGCGCGCGCGCATCGTCGGCGCGCTCTCCGGGCTGGGACTGGCGCCCGAACTGCAGAGCGGCATCACGGTCTGCACGTCCTACGGCGTCTGCGGCGCGCCGATCAATATTCTCGCGCGCATCCAGGGCTCGGAGCCGGGCGATCGGGCGGTGCTGCTGTGCGCGCACTACGATTCGGTGGGCGCGGGCCCCGGCGCCTCCGACAATGGCTCCGGAGTCGCAGCACTGCTGGAGATCGCCAGGATCCTGCAACAGCTGCCGCGAGCGCGGCAGTCGATCATCCTGCTGTTCGACGATGGCGAGGAGGTGGATCTGCTCGGCGCCCATGCCTTCGTCGAGCACCATCCCTGGGCCGCCACGGTGACGGCGGCGGTGAACCTCGACGCCCGCGGCAGCTCCGGGCCGAGCCTGATGTTCGAGACCGGCAGTGCCAATCGCTGGCTCATGCGCCTGTATGCGCGCGCCGTCGCGCAGCCGCTGGCCAACTCGGTGTATTACGCGGTCTACAAGCTGCTGCCGAACGACACCGATTTCAGCGTGTTCAAGGCCGCCGGCTTCCAGGGCTTCAATTTCGCGTTCATCGGCGATGTCGCGCACTACCACACGCCGCTCGACGACATCGCCCATGCCGATAGCGGCAGCCTGCAGCAGCAAGGCGATAACGCGCTGTCAACGCTGCTGGCGTTGGCCAATGCCAGCGCGCCGCCCGCGCCCGCCGGCGAGGCGGTGTACTTCGATCTGTTTGGCCGCACGCTGGTGCAGATCCCGCAGGCCTGGGTCATGCCGGCGGCGCTGATGGAGTTGCTGCTGGCGCTGATCGCGGGCGCGCAATTGCTGCGACTGCGGCTGCTACGCTGGCAGGCAGTGCTGTGGGGTAGCGCGGGTCTGGCGGGTGCGCTGCTGCTTGGCGCTGCAGCCGCCGCGGCGCTGATGGCAGCGCTGCGCGCGATCGGAGCCGTCGGCGCCGGCGGTGCCAGCGCCGAGGTGGCGCATCCGTGGGCGCTGGAGTGCGGCTTTGCATCGCTGGCGTTTTTCGTCACGGCAGTCATCGCCGCGTGGCTGCAGCGCCGTGCGGGCTTCTGGGGTTTATGGTGCGCTGGAACCCTGCTGTGCGCGCTGCTGGCTGTGGCGCTGGCCCTGTGGCTTCCGGGCGCCAGTTATCTCGCGCTGCTGCCCACGCTCGCGGCGCTGGTGGCGCTGTTGGTGCTGATACCAGCGATGCGACCAGATCGCCAATCGGGCGCCGGGTTTGCCGCGCTGCTGCCGTGCGTGGTCAGCTTCGTGCTGGCATTGCCGCTCGTGCTGCCGCTGTACGGCGCGCTCGGCGCGGATGGGCTGCCAGTGCTGACGCTGCTGCTGATCTACAGCAGTTTCGGGCTGGCGGCATTGGTGGCGGCCGCGGGCAACGGGCTGCAGCTCCGGCTGATCGCAGTCACGGCGCTGTGCCTGGCCAGCGGCGTCATCATCGCGACTCTGCTACCGCGCTACAGCAGCGAGTCCCCGCAGCGTCTGGATCTTCAATATGAGCTTGATGCCAACAGCCAACGAGCGCAATGGATCGCCGATCCGGTGGCAGGATCCTTGCCCACCTTGCTGCTGCATGCAGCGCCATTCATGCCAGGCGTGCAATCGCCGGCGGCAGCAGGCGTGCCGGCATGGGTCAGCGTCGCGCCGCTGCTGCCACTGCCGGCGCCGCAACTGACTGTCCTGGGCAGCAAGCGCAGCGGGGCGCGGTTGCACTACCGGATTCATGTCGCCTCGGCGCGCGCCGCACCGATCGTTACGCTGGCGTTCGCGCCCGAGGCGCGGGTCTCGGGGCTGCAGCTGATGGCCGATGCCGCTCCCGTGGCGGCCTCGCCGCGGCGCCTGGGCAATGGCTGGTCGCGGCTGCGCTTGTTCGGCGTGCCGCCTCAAGGACTGGACCTGGACTTCGATGCCTCGGCCTCAGCCTTCGCCGTGCAACTGATGGATGAGAGTTACGGTTTGCCGCGCGAAGGTCAATTCCTGCAGTTGGCGCGTCCTCACACCGCGGGGCCGTCACAGGACGGCGATGTCACGCTGATAACTAGCGTGTATCGGCTGCAGCCGTAAAAGAAACCGGCGCGAGGCACGGGCCGACGGAGCGCGTGCCTCGACCGGTACTTACGGAACGATTAGCGCTGCTTCTTCAGCTCGTCCTTGACGTTTTCTTTCAGATCGCCGTAGCTCTTCTGCACCGTACCGCCGATTTTCTGCGCGGTGCCGCGATCTTCCAGATCCGGATTGCCGACCGTGCGACCGGCAGTTTCCTTGATCTTGCCTTTCGCTTCCTCTACGCGGCCTTTGACTTGGTCCTTGTTCATGTCATCTCCTTGGTTAACAGGCACAGCAAGTATGACCACGCATGCCCAGCATTCCATGCGCGCCGATTGAGCTTAGCTCGTAAGAGTTATCCGACCGGTGTGTCGCAAACGCCTCGTGCAATGCGACAAATGGCGCGCGTCTGTGCATATCAGACGGCGCCGACAGGGCTATGCGGGTATGGGGGGAGGGCGTGCAGAAACTACAGCCGGTATAACTGCCGCCGTATTGTGCAACAACAGTACCTGGACGGTACGCGGGAGATCGACATGCTTTATTACGCTGTAGTGTTTCTGGTCATCGCTCTCATCGCCGGGGCACTCGGTTTCTTCGGCGTTGCCGGCGCGGCCGTCGGGATTGCGAAGATCCTGTTCTTCGTGTTCCTGGTGCTGTTCGTGGTGTCGCTGCTGCTTGGACGGCGCGCGCCACCGACGATCTAGCACCGCCGGCGGGAAGGCGCGGAGAGATCACAGTTTCAAACGGAAGGAGATAAATTGTATGGATACAGCCTCAGGTTCCGCTCGAATTCGTCGTGCGCTGACGGCGATCGGCGTAGCCGCCAGTCTGAGTGTTTGCCTGGCGGCGGGTGCTGCTGCGGCGGACGACACCACGCCGACGGCCCACAGCGACAGCGCCGGTGCCGCGATCGGCGACGCCGCAATCACCACCAAGGTGAAGGCGAAATATCTTGGTGACGATCGCCTCAAGGGCTCGCACATCAAGGTCACGACTACCAACGGCGTGGTCACGCTGACTGGATCAGCCTTGGGTGCAGACTCCAAGAGCGCCGCCGAGGAGCTGGCCAAGGAAGTGAACGGCGTCAAGAGCGTCGACGATGAGCTCGTGACCTCCGCGAGCCAGGGCTCGGCACACAAAGCCATGGCGACTACCGAGCGTGTCGGCTCAGATAGCTGGATCACCACCAAGGTGAAGTCGGAGATCATGGTCGACAGCGTCAGCAAGGGCTTCAAGGTCAGCGTGAAGACCGTCAATGGCGTGGTCATGCTCAGTGGCGTGCTGCCGAATGATGACGCGGTCGCGCACGTCAAGGACCTGGCGGAGAAAGTCGAGGGCGTGAAGAGCGTCAAGACCTCGCAGCTCAAGTCCGCTGCGGGCTAAAGTGTCCGAAGAACTGCGGGAGCAGCGGCGCAAAGGTGCTGCTCCCGCAGCGGCTAACGCGCCAGTCGCCGCGGGCCGCTGTCAGCGCTGCACCTTATGCCAATGCACGCGGCCCTGATCCCCTGAAAGCCGCACAGCCGGGAGCATCGCTGCCGGTATGAACAGCATCCCAGTTACTGAATTCCGCAGGCAAACGCGCGCCTTGCGTTGGCCATCGTACAGAGCAGGGCCTGCCGTGCCGGTAGAAATCGCGCATATCGATAGAAGTGCTGCTGGTCGAAGACAATCCCGGCGACGTACGGCTGACGCGCGAGGCCTTCCGTGCCGCCAACAACAATGTTCACGTGAGTGTGGCTGCCGATGGCGTGGAGGCCATGGCGTTTCTCAGGCAGCAGGGGCCGCACGCCCGCGCACCGGCCCTGTCGGACAAAGCCCCGCCATTATCGGGCAACGTTCATTGAAACCTGTTCGCTGCCCCGGCAGCAGGCTGCGATACGGCTCAAGCTCAGCGGCGGATCGATAGCGACGGTCACGCGGGCGAAGCGACCCAACGCCGGTCCGCCTGCCACCCGCTCCAGCGCCACAGTAAACGTCAGCGGGCCATGCGGTTCCAACGGCTCGTGGGCGTTGATCAGCGGAATAAACAGCGTCCGGACTGCTTGACCTTCAATAAATCGCGCCATCCGGGGCGGTACGCGTTCATAGTCGATACCGGGCTGCGCGGTGCCGCGTTCCACGCGCCACACGAATGCCGCGCTGCCGGTGGTGGCTTGCAGCCGCTTCACGGAAATCGCGACCATCGTTTGCGCCGCGGTGGCGTGGACGGTCGGAGTCTCGAATGAAATCACCCCGGAATCACGCACCAGGGGCTCGGACTGCAAAATGGTGTCGGTTTGCGGGTGCAGCGCCGACGCCGGTTCGGCAGCTGTGGAGGCAGCTGTCGGCAGGAATGCGGCGGCTGCAGTCGTCTGCCGGCCGGTGTTGAGCTGGAGAAACTCGGTAGCGCCCACGATTGCCAGTACGGCAACGATCAGTCGCACCACCGACGGTGCCTGCCGCTTAGGGCCACGGCCCTCGAATTCATCAAATCCCACCAGCGCGATTCCAGTCGCGGGGGTTGGCACCAGGCTGCGTGTCGTCAGCCGGATGCGCCTGAACAGCCGCGGCGAGGTGGAACGCGGCGGGGTATCCGCAGCGACCACTGCGGTGGCTGTCCGGTGCATCGACCGACGCTGGTCGGCAGCGGTCAATAGCCTCTGGAACTCCCTGACGGACGCCGGTCGTCGCTCACGCTCGGCAGACAGGCCGCATTCGATGACTTCGAACAGGGGCGCTGGAATCGTGCGCACGTAGGTCGGCGCCGATTTCGCCCGCCCATCCTCGAACGATGGCCGCCCTCCAAATGGGTGCCGACCCCTGCTTAGCAGGCCGTAGCTCAGACAGGCGAGACTGAAAACGTCATCGCGTCGTTCGGCCGCCATGCCGGAAAGGACTTGTGGACTTGCGTACAGAGGGGTCATGCCAACGCTGGCATCGAATGCTCTGGCGATACCATGACCGGGACTGGCTGTGGCCCCGAAATCGATCAGTTTCGCCGCGCCATCGCTGGCCACGATGACGTTGGTGGGTTTGAGGTCGCCGTGCAGGATGCCAAATGAGTGCGCGTGCTCGAGCGCTTCGCAGCACTCATCAATAATTCGCAGCGCATCGGTATCGGCAGCGCGCGAGTGCATCCAGCTGTTCACCGTCCGGCCCGCGACCAGTTCCATGCTGATGAACCAGAGTTCATCGTCGCAATCCATGTCGAACACCCGGACGATGCCGCGGTGCGACAGGCATTGCATCTGGTGAAACTCACGGCTCAGGCGCGTAAGCGCGACCGGGTCAGCGCGCCGTCCGGCATGCAGCAGTTTGATGGCGACGCTATTGGCCGCCGGGTTCCGGGATGCCCCGCGTCGCAGGTCCCGGGCACGAAAAATCATCGAGGTGCCGCCACGCCCGATGACCCGTTCGAGTACGTAGCGGGAGCATAGAATCGAGCCCGGCGCCGGTTCCAGATCCATTGGGCCTGGTGCCGCAAGCTGCCGTTGGTCGGGCCATAACTGGACCGTGGGCTCGTCGTCCATCTGCAGGTTCACGCGAGTACTCAAACTCCGGATGCATTATGTTGTGCCAGCGCAAATGTACGTCCTGCCGCACAGCTCGCACCACGAGTGCAACGGCAGTAAAGCCATTTATGACACGGGATCAATGGCGCCGCCGTCAGACGATGCCGCATTAGCGCCGCCGGCGTTACGCTACGGTGCTGTCGCCGAACTGCGACATCGGCGCGCAGATCTCAGCGCAGCGGCATCCGAATCGCTCCGTCCAGACGAATGGTCTCGCCGTTGAGCATGACGTTCTCGACGATCTGCGCCACCAGCGACGCATACTCCTCGGGGTGGCCGAGACGCGCGGGGAACGGCACCTGTTTGGCGAGTGACTGCTGCACCTCAGGCGGCAGCGATTGCGCCATCGGGGTGAGAAAAACTCCGGGCGCGATCGTGACCACACGGATGCCGGAGGAGGCCAGCTCGCGCGCCATCGGCAGCGTCATCGCGACGATGCCGCCTTTCGAAGCCGCGTAGGCCACCTGTCCGATCTGGCCCTCGAACGCGGCGACCGACGCGGTCATCACGATGACGCCGCGCTCGCCGTCGATGCCAGGAGCATTTCCCTGCATGGCAACCGCGGCGCTCTTGCACAGCAGCGCGGTGCCGATGAGGTTCACTTCGATCAGGCGGCGAAAAAATGCTCCCGCCATCGCGCCCTGCTTGCCGACAAAGCGCGCCGCGGGGCCGATGCCGGCGCAATTGACGGCGGCATTGATGCTTCCCATGGCGGCGCGTGCCTGGCCGACGGCCGCATCGACCTGATCCTCGCGGGTGACGTCGACGGCGATGAACGAGGCGCGCGGCCCTAAGTCCGCCAGTGCCGCCGCCGCGTGGGCCTGATCGACGTCGAGCAGAACTACCTGGCCGCCGGCCGCCACAATCCGGCCGGCCGTCGCCAGGCCCAGGCCGGACACTCCGCCACTGATGACTGCGCGCGTGTCAGCAAGTTTCATGGCAGCAATGCGCCATCATGGCAATTGTCACGATCCGGCATGCGAGCGAGTATATTGAAATGCTGCGGTGGCGCGCATGCGCGCCTTTTTACCATCATCCTAGGGTCACCAGCTGGAGATAACTCGAAAATGAATATCAGTCTAAGCATTGGTCCGGTGATAGCGCTGATCGCGGGCATACTCATTTTGATCGTGCCGCGCCTGCTGAACTATATCGTCGCCTTCTATCTGATCCTGATTGGCCTTGTGGGCCTGTTTGGCACCGGGTCGCTGCATTTGCATTGAACCGCCGGCGGGCCGGAAGCCGTACAATCATGCCGATGGCGTGACGGGGCGACATTGGCCATTTCCGACCAGGAGTTGATCATGAAGGCCACGAAGCAGTTGCACGATCTGGGTCAGAGCCTGTGGCTCGACAACATCACGCGCGGATTGCTGACCAGCGGTACGCTGGCGCGCTATATCGCCGAGTATTCGGTGACTGGACTGACGTCCAACCCCACCATTTTCGACAAGGCGATCAAGGAATCCAATTTTTATGACGATGCCATCCACGACAAAGCCGCCGCCGGCAAGTCGGGCGAGGAGCTGTTCTTCGAACTGGCGCTGGAGGACCTGACGCAGGCGGCGGACCTGTTCCGGCCGGTGCACGACGCCACCGGCGGCGTCGACGGCTTTGTATCGCTCGAGGTCTCGCCGCTGCTGGCCGATGACACCGCCGGCACCATCGAGGCCGCCGCCGGGTTGCACTGGCGCGCGCAGCGGCCCAATCTTTTCATCAAGATTCCGGGCACCCCCGCCGGCATCCCCGCGATCGAGGAGACGATTTTCGCCGGCGTGCCGGTGAACGTGACGCTGCTGTTCTCGTGCGAGCAGTACCTGGCCGCCGCCGAAGCCTTTATCCGCGGTATCGAACGGCGCGTCGCGGCCGGGCTCGACCCGAAGGTGCAGTCCGTGGCGTCGATATTCGTCAGCCGCTGGGACACCGCGGTGCAGGACAAGGTCGCAGCGCCGCTGCGCAACCGGCTCGGAATCGCCGTCGCCAGGCGCACCTACCGCGCCTATCGCGAACTGCTGGCATCGCCGCGCTGGCGCAAACTGGCCGATGCCGGAGCGCACCCGCAGCGGGTACTCTGGGCCAGCACCGGCACCAAGGATCCAAAGGCTTCGGACACGCTGTACGTGGAAGCGCTGGCGGCGCCCGATACGGTCAACACCATGCCTGAGGCGACGCTGCTGGCCTTCGCCGATCATGGAAAAATGAGCGGCGAGCTGCCGGCCGCCGGCGGCGACGCCGAAGCACTGCTGGCCGAATTCGCCCGCTCGGGCGTGGACCTGACGGCGCTGGCGGCACAACTGCAGCGTGAGGGCGCCCGGGCGTTCACCAAGTCATGGAATGATCTGCTGGAGTGCCTCGGCTCCAAGAGCGCGCGGCTGTCACGCGCCGCTGCGCCCACGGTTCATCCGCGATGAGCAGCGCGCCCGGCCGCCGCAAGCGGCGGCGGGCTGCAGCGGCCTTGCGTGTCCTCGGCATGGACATCGGCGGCTCCTATCTGAAGGCGGCGGTGGTTGATGCCACCGGAAGGATGCTGACCGGCAGGCTCAAGCTGAACACGCCCGATCCGTGTCCGCCGAAGGTCATGGTGCGCGCGCTGCTGCAGTTGGTGCGGCCGCTGACCGGTTACAACCACCTCGCCATCGGCTTTCCGGGCGTGGTGCGCGGCGGCAGGGTGCTGACGGCGCCCCATTGGGACAACAGCAAATGGGCCAACTTTGCGCTCGCAAGCACGCTGTCGCAGCGGCTGGGCGATGTACCCGCGCGGCTCATCAACGATGCCGAGATGCAGGGCCTGGCCGTGATCCGGGGCCGGGGGCTGGAACTGGTGCTGACGCTCGGCACCGGTGCGGGTACCGGCCTGTTCCGCGATGGCCAGATCATGCCGCATCTTGAATTGGCGCATCACCCGCTGCACAAGGGCGACACCTACAATGACTATCTAGGGGACGCGGCGCGCAAGCGCATCGGCAGGAAGCGCTGGAACAAGCGCGTCGCGCACACCATCGATGTTCTGCGCGCGCTGCTCAATTACGATCATCTGTTCATCGGCGGCGGCAACGCCTCCAGGGTCAATGTGCGCCTGCCTGCCAATGCGACCCTGGTGTCCAACGATGCCGGCATCGACGGCGGTGCGGCGCTGTGGCGTCCCGGCAGGCCGCCGCCGCTTTAAGCCTCTACCGCGACCGGCGCCTCGGTATGCTCGGGCAGTGAGTGCCGCGGCAGGTCGATGGTGAAGATGCAGCCGCTGCCAGGTATATCGCGTACGCGCAGCACGCCGTTATTGGCCTCGACGCTGCGGCGGCAGATCGACAACCCAAGCCCCAGTCCGGAGCGGTCGGACGCACCCTGCGTGAACGGCATGAACATTTTCTCAAAGTCGCCGGGCGGAAGGCCGCCGCAGCTGTCCTCGACCTCGATCAGGATGCGATCGGCGGCCGCATAAGCGCTCAATGTAACTTCGGTGTGCTCGCGCGTGAACTTGAACGCGTTCTGGAGCAGGTTGCCGACGGCCGAGATCAGCGCTTCCCGATCGGCATCCAGCGCCAGTCCCGGATCGACCACCGGCACCGTGAAGCGGCAGCGGCGCGCCTGCGCCTCGAGGCTGGCGGCGATCTTGACCTCGCCGATCAGTTCGGCAACCGAGATCACCCGCTGTCGCGCCGGCATCCCGGCGCTCACGCGTACGTCGGCCAGCGAATGATCGACCAGCGTGCGCAGGCCGATCAGGCTGCGGTGTAGCAGCGCGCCGGTGGCGCCGCTCATGCCCACCTGGCCGGCCCTGATCGCTGTCAGCGCGAGCGATGCGGTTTGAATCAGGTTACGCAGTTCGTGCGCCAGCATGCCGAGCCGCTCGTTCAGGGCCCGCACGCCTTTTTCCGCCAGGATCACGTCGTGGCGGTAGGCATATTCGGTGACCGCATCGGCGATCGCATTGTCCAGGCAGCGATTGAGGGTGCGAAATTCGTCCGCCTGAATCGGCGAACCGTACTCGAGCGCCAGATCGGTGACTGCCTGACACAGGTCACCATAGTCGTGCACCACCTGGTCGACGGTAAAACCGTGCTGCAGCAGTTCGCGCCCGTGCTGCGCTGCCGTGCCGCCGATCTCGGACAAGACCGGTTGCCCGCCGCCCGCCGGTCCGGACACTCTAAGGCTGCGCATCGGGTCCGAAGTCTGCTCCACCCTCAGCGTCTTGATGAGCTGATCGATGAACAGCGGTATGCCATGTTCCAGCTCGACGTCGGTCGCCTGGGGTGCACGCCGCCCGGCGACTTTCAATCGACAGCGTTCGATCAGTTCAGCGCGCTGGGCAGTCAGGAAGTCGTGCAGCATTTCTGAAGAATACTCCCAATCCAAGCGGATAAAGCCTCGGTTAGCGCGATAGGAGCGCTAAATTTCTAATGTTCGGTAACGCACAGACAGGCGCACAACGATGGTGCGATAGTGTTCGACCGGCAGCTGCACATTAAGCCGCGTGCCGACTTCCAAGGTGGTATCCGATGAGACATCTGATTGGGTCAGCGGTCGCAGTATCGCTGTTGATGGCCTCAGTGCTGGCATCCGGGGCCGACGACGCGTGGCAGCCATTCATGGCATTTGATGCCGCAACGCAACCGAACCGGAACGCCGCCTATCGCGACTTCGGTCGCCTTCCCTCCGACAGCTCCAAAGCCGCCGACTCCTACGACCTCTACAAGCTGCAGGCGGACCCTGGCGACGGCGCCAGCGATGGGGTGACAGTGCGCGATCCGATCCAGGTCTTCGGCCAGGCGGGTTACTATCTTTACGATGTGGATGCGTGGCAGGCGGTGACGTCCGGTCCGATCATCGGGCCCTTGCGCCAGCGTACCTATTCGCTGTTCGGAGCCGATGCCAACAGTACCTCCCTGAACCGGTTGACGATGGGTTCGGAGCTTGAGCGTCGCGATGCCGGCGGCAGCCACTGGCGCGGCTCCTGGGCGAATCCGGGCTGGAGCTTCTAGCAGCGCGTTCGAGCCCTACGGTGCGGGGGTCGATCGCGATGCGACGTCCTTCGACGTCGGCAGCTGCGAGACATCCCAGCCGCCGCCGAGCGCCTCGATCAGCTGTACCCCGCTCGTCAACTGCTGCATGCGCAGCGTCACCGCGGTCTGGCGAGCGCTCAGCAGCGCGGTCTGGGCGGTGATCACGTCCAGGTAAGGATCGAGCCCGAGTTGGTAACGGTCGGTGGCGATCGCCAGCAGCCGCTCGGCCGATGCAACCGCCGTGTCCTGTTGCTTGATTTCCTGCGCCAGGATGCGCAGCGCGGCCAGGTTGTCTTCCACCTGTTGAAACGCCGTCAATACGGTCTCCCGGTAGCTGGCCACGGTCTGATCGTAGGCCGCCTGATATTGCTGTACGGTCGCACCGCGCAGCCCGGCGTCGAACAGGGTCTCCGCCAGCGACGGGCCGACCGACCAGAAACGATTGGGCCAGGTGAGCCAGTTGCTGAGCGAATTGCTTTCAAATCCGGCCGTGGCGCTCAAGGTCAGGGTCGGGTAATAGGCGCTGGTCGCGACCCCGATCTGCGCGTTGGCCTGGGCCATGAGCCGTTCGCTGGCGGCAACATCGGGCCGTCGCTCGAGCAGCTGCGATGGCACGCCGACCGGAATGCCCGGCAGATCCACCTGCGGGGGCTCGGGCGCGACCGCAATCGAGAAAGTTGACGCCGGCTGGCCGACCAGCAGCGCGATCGCATGTTCGTACTGCGCGCGCGCGATACCGAGGTTTGTGGCCTGGGCCTGAGTGGTTTGCAGCTGGACCTCGGCTTGCGCCACGGCTTCATCGTCGTCGATTCCGGTCTCGTACAGCGCCTGCGTCAGCTCGAGCGATTTCTGATAGGCCACCACGGTCGCATCGAGCAATTGCTTCAGCGCATCCTGGCTGCGCAGTTCATAGTAGTCGACGGCGACTTCCGCCTGCGCGGTCAGGCGCGTGTTCTGCAGGTCGGCGGCGCTGGCCTGGGCGGCCGCGACGTTCCCCTTGACCGTGTTGCGCACGCGACCCCACAGATCGGGCGTCCAGGAAGCGTCGAACGGCAGCGAAAAGTCGGTATACAGGCCGTCGGGTGAAATCGCCGAGGTGCCGGTAGTACCGGTAGTACCAGTAGTGCCGGTCACGACGGTGGCGCCGTGAGCCGCCTTTGCGACCGGTTGGCGGCCGCGGGTGACGCTCGGAGTGGTCGTGAGGGTCGGGTAATACTGCGCGCGCGCCTCCCTGACCAGTGTCCGGGCCTCCAGGAAGGCGGCAAACGAGGCCGCGATATTCTGGTTCGAGACGTTGACCTGCTGTTCCAGCGCGCTCAACTGTGGGTCATTGAACAGCTGCCACCAGTCGCCGCGAATCGCGGCGTCATTGGGCTGCGCCGGTTTCCAGCCTGCCGCGTCAGTGTCATCAGCCGCGGTCAGCTCCTTGTAGCTCGGAGCCGTGGGCGCGGACGGGCGATCATACTTCGGTCCCACGGTACAGCCGGTCAGCAGCGTGAGCAGCAGCAGCCGGGCCGTGGATTCGCGGATTGATGGGCGCATAGGCAGTACTCCGTGTCAATCGCCGACCGGCTGCAGCGGACCGGGGACCGCGCCGCGCACCGCGCCATCGTTTCCGCCGCGGTGCCGCCGCGCCCACCACAGGCTGAAGCGATCCATATACAGGTACACCACCGGCGTGGTGTAGAGCGTCAGCATCTGGCTGACAATCAGTCCGCCGATGATCGCGATGCCCAGCGGCCGCCGCAACTCCGAGCCGGTTCCGGTACCGAACGCCAGCGGCACCGCACCAAACAGCGCCGCCATCGTGGTCATCAGGATCGGGCGAAAACGCAGCATGCAGGCATCGAAGATCGCATCAACGGTGCTCTTGTGTTCCTGGCGCTCCCCCTGCAGCGCGAAGTCGATCATCATGATGGCGTTCTTCTTCACGATGCCGATCAGCAGCACGATACCGATGATCGAAATGACGTTCAGGTCCTGCCCGAACAGCATCATCGCCAGCATCGCGCCCACGCTGGCTGGCGGCAGGCTGGAGATGATGGTCAGCGGATGCACCAGGCTTTCGTACAAAACTCCCAGAACGATGTAGACCGACAGTAGCGCCGCCAGCACCAGTATCGGCTCGGTGCTGAGTGATTGCTGGTATGCCAGCAGCGTGCCGGCAAAGAATCCATGAATGGTCGAGGGTGTGCCCATGCGCTGTTGCATCTGATTGATGCGCAGTGTGGCGTCGCTCAAGGAGACATTCGGCGCCAGATTGAACGATGTGGTCACCGAGGGAAACAGGCCGGTGTGGTTGACCGCGAGCGCCGTTGTGGTGGTATGCGGCTGCGCCACGGCGAGCAGCGGAATGCTGTTTCCGGCGGCCGATTGCAGGTAGATATCCTTTAACCCTTCAGGGCTCTGCCAGTACTGTGGCGCGACTTCCAGCACCACGTAGTAGTAGTTCAACTGGGTATAGATGACCGAGACCTCCGATTGGCCGAAAGCGTTGTAGAGGCTGGAATCCAGCGCCTGGACCGTCAGGCCGAGTTTGGCGGCGTTGAGCCGATCATAGGTCAACATCTGATCAAGGCCGCCGTTCTGCTGATCCGAGCTCACGTCCTGCAGCCCCGGCAGGCGCTTCATCTCGCGCAGCAGGATCGGCCCCCACTTGAACAGGTCCTGCGAGTTGTCGGCCTGCAGGGTGTACTGATACATCGCATTGCCGGAGCGGCCCCCGATGCGCAGATCCTGCGCCGCCTGCAAAAACGCGGCCGCCGCCGGCAGGCGGTTCAGCTGCGGGCGCAGGCGGCCGATCACCTGGGCAGCGTTGACCTTGCGTTGCGCCAGCGGTTTGAGCGCGATGTAGATAAAGCCGGTGTTGGTGGCACCGCCGCCGCCGGTGAACGCGATCACATTGGCGACCGCCGGATCTTTCCTGATCACCCCGACGATCTGCTGAATCGAATCGTTCATGGCCGGAAACGAGGCGTCCTGCGGTCCCTGCATGCCGCCGGTGATGGCGCCGGTGTCCTGCTGCGGGAAGAAGCCCTTCGGTATGATAATGATGAGCAGCACGTTCAAGGCGATGGTCAGGAACAGCACCGTGAGCGTCAGCGCTGGGTGATCCAGCACCCAGTGCAGGCTGCGCCGATATCTCGACAGCACCCAGTCGAAGGCGCGCTCGTTGGCCTGATAGATGCGGCCGTGCTTCTGCTCACGCTCATTTTTGAGCAGTAGGGCGCACATCATCGGCGTTGTGGTCAGCGACACCAGCATCGACACCATGATGGCGGTGGACAGCGTCACGGCGAACTCGCGAAACAGCCGCCCGACGATGCCGCCCATGAACAGCAGCGGAATGAAGACCGCCACCAGCGAGATGCTGATGGTCAGCACCGTAAAACCGATCTCCTGGGCGCCCTTGAGCGCCGCCGCGACCGGCTTCATGCCCTGTTCCAGATGGCGCGAGACGTTTTCCATCACCACGATGGCGTCATCGACCACGAATCCGGTGGCGATGGTAATCGCCATCAGCGACAGGTTGTCGATGCTGTAGCCGAACAGGTACATCACCGAGAAGGTGCCGATCAGGGACACCGGCATCGCGACCGCGGGAATCAACGTTACCCGGCCGTTGCGCAGGAAGATGAATACCACCGCGATCACCAGGCACATGGAGATCATGAGCGTGCGCTCGACGTCGCTGACCGAGGCGCGGATGGTCGTGGTGCGATCCAGAACGATGGTGGTATCGGTGCCGAACGGAATGGACGCCTTGATGTAGGGCAGTTGTGCCCGGATCGCGTCCACGGTCTGGATGATGTTGGCGCCCGGCTGGCGGAAGATGATCAGCATCACGGCGCGCTTGCCGTTCAGATAGCCGGCGGCGCGCACGTTTTGCACCGAGTCGGTGACCTGCGCGATGTCGGACAGGCGCACCGCGCTGCCATTGTTGTAGCCGATCACCAGCGGCTGGTAATCCACCGCCCGCGAGATCTGGTCGTTGGCGAGGATATCGGCGGTGGTGGTGCCGTCGGACAGCTGGCCCTTGGCAAGATCGCTGTTCTGCCGGCTCAGCGCCGCCTGCACCTGGGCCAGCGTCAGGCCGTAGCTGGCCAGTTGCGTCGGGTTCACATCCACCCGTACCGAGGGCAGTGCGCCGCCGCCGACGTTGACCTGCCCGACGCCGGAGATCTGCGACAACTTCTGCTGCATGACCGTGGAGGCCTGATCATACAGCTGGCCCGGAGTGTATTTGTCCGATGTCAGGCCGATGATCATGATCGGGGAGTCGGCCGGATTGACCTTGCGATAGGTCGGATTGGAGGGCAGGTTGGCCGGCAGGTAGGCGCGCGCAGCATTGATCGCGGCTTCCACATCGCGCGCCGCGCCATCGATGTCGCGGCTCAGATCGAACTGAATGGTGATGGACGTGGTGCCGAGCGAACTCGCCGAGGTCATCTCCGTCACCCCGGCGATATGGCCGAACTGGCGCTCCAGGGGCGTTGCCACCGAGGAGGCCATGATGTCGGCGCTGCCGCCGGGCAGGCTGGCGCCGACCGCGATGGTGGGAAAGTCCACCTGCGGCAGCGGCGACACCGGCAGCACGCTGAAGGCGAGCGCACCGGCGAGCGCGACCGCCGCCGTAATCAGCGTCGTGGCCACCGGCCGATGGATGAAAGGCGCCGAGATGTTCATGCTGGTGCCGCAGGTGCCTGAGGTGCCGGAGCTGGCGGGTCGCTATCGCCGGTCGGTGCAGCCGATTTTGGCGCGAAGCGCTGTGACAGCCGGTCGAAGAAGATGTAGATGACTGGCGTGGTGTAGAGCGTGAGCGCCTGGCTGAGCAGCAGTCCACCGACCATGGCAATGCCCAGCGGCTTGCGCAGTTCCGAGCCGATGCCGGTACCCAGGGCCAGCGGCAGGCCGGCCAGCATCGCGGCCATCGTGGTCATCAGGATCGGGCGAAAGCGCAGCAGACAGGCCTCGTAGATGGCGTCGGTCGAACTCTTGCCGCGCTTGCGCTCGGATTCGAGCGCGAAGTCCACCATCATGATGCCGTTCTTGGTCACGATGCCGATCAGAAGGATGATGCCGATCAGTCCCACCACATTGAGGCCCTGGCCGAACAGGATCAGCGCCAGCAGCGCGCCCACGCCCGCCGACGGTAGCGTCGACAGGATGGTCACCGGGTGGATGAAACTCTCGTACAAAACGCCGAGCACGATATAGACCGCGACCAGCGCGGCGAGAATCAGCAATGGCTCGTTCGACAGTGAGGCGGTGAATGATTGTGCCGTGCCCTGAAAGCCGGCTTGCACGCTGGCCGGCATGTGCAGGTCCTGCTGGACATGGTTGACCGCCTTGATGGCGCTGCCCAGCGAGCCGCTGGGCGACAGGTCGAAGGACACCGTGATGGCCGGGAACTGGCCCTGGTGCGCGATCGTGAGCGGCTCGGTGGTTTTCTGAAAATGGGCGAACGCGCTCAGCGGTACCGCGCTGCTCGGGGTGGAACTGGTGGCGCCGGCCGAGCCGGCGCCCTGGTTGGAGATCGACGTGACGCTGCGCGCCGCCAGCACGTTCGCCGGCGCGCTGAGCACATTTGCCGACGGGGTATATAGCGCCGAGCCGGTGAGTGCATTGGAGCCGGCGGAGGACGAACCGATCGCTGAAAACGATGCGGCGGCGGCAGCGCCGCTGGTGCCGGAAGAAGCGTTGGCCTGGATGTACAGATGATCGAGCATGTCCGGATCCTGCTGGAACCTCGGATCGCTCTCGAGAATCACGTGGTATTGATTGATCTGGGTGTACATGGTGCTGATCTGGCGCTGGCCAAAGGCGTCATACAGCGTGTTGTCGATGGTTGCCGGGGCGATGCCGAGCCGCGACGCGGTGACGCGATCAACCCGCAGGTATACCGCCAGCCCGCCGGGCTGCTCATCGGTGGCGACGTTCTCCAGCTGCGGCAACTGGCGCAACCGCGCGACGAAGCGGTGCGTCCAGTCGCTCAGTTCATTGATATCGGGGTCCTCGAGGCTGTACTGGTACTGCGAGCGGCTGACCCGATCGTCCACCGTGATGTTCTGTACCGGCTCCATGAACAGCTGTATGCCCTGGACCTGCTGCAACTGCTGCTGCAACCGGCGGATGACGCCGCTGGCGCTGATGCCACGCTGACCCAGCGGCTTGAGATTGATCGACATGCGGCCGCTGTTGGTGGTGGTGTTGGTGCCATCGGCGCCAATGAATGACGACAGACTGGCGACTGCGGGGTCGGCCAGTACCACGCGGGCCAGCTGCTGCTGCTTAGCCGCCATCGCGCTCGAACTGATGGTTGGCGGCGCCTGCGAGATGCCCTGGATGACGCCGGTGTCCTGCACCGGGAAGAAGCCCTTGGGGATGATGATGTAGAGGAATATCGTAAGCATAAGCGTCGCCACCGCCACCAGCAGCGTGAGGGTCTGGAATTCGAGTACGCGTTTGAGCGTGCGGCCATAGAATGCAATCACATTGTTGAACATGCGTTCCGAGGCGCGAAACAGCCGACCCTGATGCGCCTCATCCCTGTGGCGCAGGATGCGCGCCGCCATCATCGGCGTGAGTGTCAACGAGACTATGGCCGAAAATCCGATGGTGACGGCGAGCGTGACCGCGAACTCGCGGAACAGGCGGCCGACGACATCGCCCATGAACAGCAGCGGGATCAGTACCGCGATCAGAGCGACCGTGAGCGACATGATGGTAAAGCCGATCTGCTCCGCACCCTTGAGCGCCGCCTCGAGTGGCTTGTCGCCGTTCTCGATGTAGCGCGAGATGTTCTCGATCATCACGATCGCATCGTCGACGACGAAGCCGGTGGCGATGGTCAGCGCCATCAGCGACAGGTTGTCGAGGCTGTAGCCGAATGCGTACATCACCGCCAGCGTGCCGATCAGCGACAGCGGTACGGCGACGCTGGGAATGATCGTGGCGCTGACGCTGCGCAGGAACACGAAGATCACCAGCACCACCAGGGCGATCGCCAACAGCAGTTCGAACTCGACGTCGGAAATCGAGGATTTGATTCCGGTAGTCAGATCGGTGAGCGTGGTGACCTGCACGCCCTTGGGCAGGTTGACCTGCAGCTGCGGCAACAACTGCTTGATGCTCCTGACGACGCTGATGGTGTTGGCGCCCGACTGGCGCTGCACATTCACGATGACCGCGGGGGTCTGGTTCATCCAGGCGGCCTGGCTGGTGTTCTCGATTCCATCGATGACCCTGGCGACGTCGGTCAGCATCACCGGTGCACCGTTGCGATAGGCCACGACGACGCTGCGGTAGTCATTGCTGGTGACCAGCTGGTCATTGGCATCGATCTGGTAGTCCTGGCGCGGTCCGTCGAAGTTACCCTTGGCGGCGTTCACGCTGGCCTGCGTCAGCGCGGTGCGCAGATCCTCCAGGTTGATGCCGTAGGAGGACAGCGCCGACGGATTGGCCTGGATGCGCACCGCCGGTTTCTGGCCGCCGCTGATGGTGACCAGGCCGACGCCGCTGAGCTGTGAGATCTTCGGCGCCAGGCGCGTGTCCACCATGTCCTCGACCTGCGACAGCGGGACCGAGCTGGAGGTGACCGCCAGCGTCAGCACCGGTGCATCGGCCGGATTGGTCTTGCTGTAGACCGGGGGCGTGGGCAGATTGGACGGCAACAGGCTCTGCGATGCGTTGATCGCCGCCTGCACCTCCTGTTCGGCGACGTCGATGTTCAGCGTCAGGTTAAACTGCAGCACGATCACCGAGGTGCCGCCGGAGCTGGTGGAGGTCATCTGGCTTAAGCCCTGGATCTGGCCGAACTGACGCTCCAGTGGCGCGGTCACCGTGGTGGCCACCACATCGGGACTGGCGCCGGGATAGAACGTCACGACCTGGATGGTCGGGTAGTCCACCTGTGGCAGTGCCGACACCGGCAGCTGCGTGTAGCCGACCGCGCCAACCAGAAAGATCGCCGCCATCAGCAGCGAGGTGGCCACCGGCCGCAGGATGAATTGGCGCGACGGATTCACGGCGTGCGAAGCGCTAGCCTGACCCCGGCGCCGGATTCATGGCGCCTGCGTCCCGCTCGTGGTGGCAGGTGCGGGTGGGGTCGTGGTGATCGCCACCTTGGCCTTGTCCTGCAACTTGTCGAAGCCGCTGGTCGCGACCACATCGCCTGGCTGGATGCCGTCGACCTGCGTCACCCCGCCGTCGGTCACGCCGGTCTTGATGGTGCGCAGCGCGGCGATATTGTTCTGGATCACGTAGACGAACGATGCCGAGCCGTTCTGCTGCACGGCGGCCGCCGGAATCAGCGTGACGCCCTGCAGGGTATTGACCAGCAGGCGGGTGTTGACGAACTGATTCGGGTACAGCGCATTGTCCTTGTTGTCGAACTGCGCCCGCACCTTTACCGTTCCGGTGGTGGTGTCGATCTGATTATCGAGCGCCAGCAGCTCCCCGCTGGCGATCTTCTTCTGCGCACTGCGGTCGAACACGTCGACACTGAGCTGGGCCTGTTGCCGCAGGCGGGCCAAGACCGGGCCCAGGGAGTCTTCCGACAACGTGAAGATCACGGTGATCGGCTGCATCTGGGTGATCACCGCGAGCGTGGCGGCGCCACTGGACTGCACCACATTGCCCGGATCGACCAGCCGCAATCCGACCTGGCCGCTGATTGGAGCGATGATATGGCAGTATTCCAGCTGCACCTGGTCGTACTGAACGCTGCCTTGATCGTTCTTGACGGTGCCCTGGTCCTGCAGCACCAGCTTTTCCTGATCGTCGACGGTCTGCGATGCAACGGCATTCTTTGCCAGGGCATTGCGGTAGCGCTCCAGATCCATCTGCGCCTGCGCAAGTACGTTCTGGTCGCGCTCCAGGGCGCCCTGTGCCTGCAGCAGCGTCGCCTGATAGGGGCGCGGATCGATGTCGATCAGCGCATCGCCCTTGCGTACCTGCTGACCCTCCTTGAACAGCACCCCGGTCACCACACCATTGACCTGGCTGGCGATCGATGCGGTATAGACCGGCGTGACGGTCCCGATAGCCTCCAGGTAGATGCCGATGTCGCCTTTCCTGGCGGTCGCCGTGGTGATCGTGACCCCGACGGCGGCGCGCTTCGCGGCGGCGGCGGCGGCCACAGCGGCCTCGTGTCGGTGCCACAGCCACAGGCCGCCGATAATCAGCACCAGGGCGATCGCCCCGATCCACAGCCAGCGCCGCCGTTGGAGGCGAGTACGCAGGTCGGAGTCAGAGTCGTCAGTGTCAGGAAGAGCCGGCATTTGACTGTGATGAATGACCTCGCGCGCGCCAGCCGACTCTTCTATCAGCTTCGCGGGCGGCTGCACAGTGAAGTTCTGTTGATTTTCACCGTAGAGCCATGCGGTTGGCGGGACCGACGGGCTGAACATTCAATGGTTTAAGGGGGCATACGGCCAGTGGGCCGCTATCAGACCGGTCGCGCCGGGGAGGGCGCGCTAAAATGCCGTCACTATGGTCCTCTCCGGTGGGCAGCGTTCATGAGCATGTCGTTACGCGATCAACTGCTGCAGGCCGGGCTGGTCAATGAGAAGCAAACCAGGGAGGCGGAGCGACAACAGCAACAGCAACAGCAGGAGCGGCAGAAATTACCAAAACAGCAGCGCTCACGGCCTTCCGAGCAGCAGCTCGCCGTGCAGCAGGCGCAGCAGGCCAAGCTGGCCCGCGACCAGGAGCTCAACCGAAACAAGCAGCACAAGGCCGAGCGCAAAGCACGCCTGGCACAGATCCGGCAATTGATCGAGCAGAGTCGACTGCCGAAGGGCGACACCGGCGAATACTACAATTTCGTCGACGGCAACAAGATCCGGCGCATCGCCGTTGACGCGTCGCTGCGCGAGCGACTGCATCGCGGGGAGATCGCCATCGCGCGCTACGACGCCGGATATGAATGGGTGCCGGCCGCCACGGCGGCGCGCATTCGTGAACGCGACGAGCGCGCGATCGTGGCGCAGGATAGCGCCGCGGACACCGGGCACAGCGACGACGCCTACCAGGCCTTCGGCGTTCCAGACGATCTGATGTGGTGACGCCGCGCCGCCTGGCCTACCGACTCATTGCCGCGGGCTGGCTACTGTTCGGCGCCTGCCTGGGCGCGCGCGCCGAGCCGGCGCATCACATCCTGTGGGAGGTCAAAGGCAAGCACAACACCGTCTACCTGCTGGGCTCGGTGCACATGCTCAAGGCCGGCGACAGCGCGCTGCCGTCCGAAGCCATGCATGCCTACGCGGCATCAAAGATCCTGGTGATGGAACTGGATCTGAACGGTGCCGGCGCCGATTCGCTGCTCGACTCCAGCGGCGAGCTGGAATCGCTGCCGGAGGGACAGACCCTGGCCAGTGTCATCGGTCCGCAGCTGTACGCCAAGCTTATGGCGCGCACGCAGCCGCTCGGGCTCGGGCCGGAAGTCATGGACCATTTCCAGCCCTGGTTCGCCGCGCTGATGCTGCAGCAGCTCGAGCTGGCGCAATCCGGCTTCGATTCCGCCGCCGGCGTAGACGAGCAGTTCGCACTGCTGGCGCAGGAAGATCAAAAGCCGATCATCGGCCTGGAGACCATCGACGAGCAGCTCGGCTTCTTTGCGCACCTGTCGCTCGAGCAGCAGCGCGAATTCCTGCGTACGACGCTGGAGGATTCCGCCAGCGTCCAGAGCGAGACCGACGCCGTGGTGCGTGCCTGGCAACACGGCGATACGGCCAAGCTCGAGCAGCTGCTGCGCGAAGGCACCAATGAATCCCCCGAGCTGTATCGCCTGCTCACCACCGAGCGCAATCGCAGGTGGCTGCCCAAAATCACACAGCTGCTGAGCGCCGACGATAACTACCTGGTCATCGTCGGCGCGCTGCATCTGATCGGACACGACGGGGTCATCGATCTGCTGCAACGCCAGGGCTACACCGCGGTACAGGAATGAGCATGGATCGCAGGCAGGTCATACGGTCCACGCTGGCCAGCCTGGTGGCGGCGCGTACGGCCATCGGGGGCGATGCCGACGGGGCAGGGGCCGGCGAGCCGTTTCCACCGGGTTTTCTCTGGGGCGCAGCCACCGCGGCCTATCAGGTGGAGGGCGCCTGGCGGCAGGACGGACGGGGCGAGTCGGTGTGGGACCGATTTGCACACACGCCCGGCAAGATCAAGAACGGCGACAACGGCGACGTCGCCTGCGACAGCTATCACCGCTTTGGCGATGACATCGCACTGCTGCGACAGCTCAACCTGAAGTCGTATCGCTACTCGATCGCCTGGCCGCGCATCCAGCCGGTTGGGCGCGGGCCGGCCAACGCCAAGGGCCTGGACTACTACCAGCGGCTCACGGACGCCGTGCTGCAAGCGGGCATGCGGCCGCTGGCGACTCTCTATCACTGGGACTTGCCGCAGCCGCTGGAGGATGCGGGCGGCTGGCCCAATCGCGACACCGCGGAGCGCTTTGCCGACTATGCCGGTATCGTTGCCAGGGCGCTGGGCGATCGGATCGGGCACTGGTGCATCTTGAACGAACCCAAGACCTTCACCAGCGCGGGCTACTGGCAAGGCACACATGCTCCGGGCCGCACCGAGCCGCTGGCATTCCTGCGCGCGACGCACACCGTGAACCTCGCCCAGGGCAGCGCGTTTCGAGTGTTGAAAGCGGCCAACCCGAAGCTGCAGGCCGGCAGCGCCTTCGACGTGGCGCCGATGTTTGCCGCGACCGCGTCCTATGCTGACCTCGCGGCGGCCGAGCGCTGGCACAAATTCCAGAACCTGTGGTTCGTATACCCGGCGCTGCGCGGGCACTATCCCGAGGGTGTGCTACCAGCCGATCGGCAGGCGGATCTGCTGGACTGGCACGCGGGCGATGAGAAGATCATGCGCGCACCGCTGGACTTCATCGGATTGAATTATTACTCCCCGTGGCTGGTGAGCGATGCACCGCAGGGCAACGGCATACCCGGACTCAACACCCGCGGCCAGTGGGCCAAGGCTCCAGGCGTTACACCCAAGACCGACATCGGCTGGGACATCTATCCTTCAGGATTTCACGACATCGTGCTGCGCATGGCCTACGAGACCGGCAACCTTCCGATCGAGATCACCGAAAATGGCGCTGCCTGCAACATCGGACCCGATGCCCGGGGAGCTGTCCATGACGCACCGAGAGTCGCGTATCTGCAGAGCCACTTGCGCGAACTGGCACGCGCCATCCGCGATGGCGCGCCGGTGCGCGCCTACTATTGCTGGAGCCTGATGGACAACTTTGAGTGGGCCGAGGGCTACTCGCAGCGCTTCGGTGTGGTGTACGTCGACTTCGCCCACGGTCAGCAACGAACCATCAAGGATTCCGGCCGCTGGTATGCCACGGTAGCGGCGGACAACCGCGTGCTGCCCGCCTGATTTTCCATCGGCCGAAAAATTAAGGAGTGACGGATGTCCAGCGTTTCCTATGCCATTTGGGCCTTCGCCGCCGGCGCCCTGATCCCGCTGATGGCCCTGTTGAACGCTGGCGTCGCGCGCACCGTGGGCGGCCAGATACAGGCGACGGTGGTGCTGTTTGCGATCGGATTAGCCGCGTCGCTGCTGCTGGCGCTGATATCGATGGTGCGCCTGCCCGATCTTCATGCCCTGGCTCGCGTTGCCCCGTACCAGTATGCGGGCGGCCTCATCGTCGGGTTCTACGTCCTGAGTATTACGTTTCTGGCGCCGCGGTTTGGCACCGGCAATGCCATTTTGTTCGCCGTGGCGGCGCAGTTGATGACCTCCGCGCTGATCGATCATTTCGCGCTGGCGGGAGCAACGCTGCGCCCTGTAACGTCGATGCGAGCGGTGGGACTGCTGATCGTGGTTACCGGCGTGGTGATAACGCAGCTGAGCGACCGGCAGATCGGCGGCACACGATAACCGGCGCTGCGGCGGCCATCGGCGCGCAGCGGCAGCTGAAATCTTCGGTCGATGCAAATGAGTCGGCTCAGGGCACCAGGGGGAAACCATACTGCGCCGCGCGCGTGGTTTGCAGTGCTGCTGGTACTGTCGCTGCCGATCGCCACGACGCAGCCCGCGCCAGCCCCGCTTAGTGCCTATCCAGAGCCGCCGCAGGCGCTATTCAAGGAACTGTTCGTCGCGGTGCAATCCGCCGCGATCTACGCCGACAGCAAGGATTTTGCGGACGCGGTGCCTGAAGCTGCGCCTGACGTCATCCTGGCGCAATACCGCGCATCCCAGCCCGATTCACCGCTGGCGCTGCGAGACTTTGTCGAGGCGCACTTCGCGCTGCCCACGTCGGGCAGCGCGGCGCCAGCAACGCCGCAGCAGGGGTCGGTGAGCGCGCATATCGACGGCTTGTGGGACTCGTTGACTCGCAGCACGACTCGCGTACCGGCCTATGGGTCGCTACTGTCGTTACCGCTGCCCTACGTGGTCCCGGGCGGGCGATTTCGCGAGATTTACTACTGGGATTCGTACTTCACCATGCTCGGCTTGGATCAAAGCGGACGGCACGATCTAATTCAGGACATGGTGCGCGATTTCGCCTACCTGATCGATACCTACGGGCACGTTCCCAACGGCACGCGCACCTACTACCTGAGCCGATCGCAACCGCCGTTCTTCTTCGAGATGGTCGGACTGCTCTCGACGGGGGATCCGGCGCAGGCCTATGCGCAGTATCTGCCGCAGCTCAAGCGCGAGTATGCGTTCTGGATGGACGGGGCGGCCGGGCTGCGCCGCGGCGGCGCTCGCCGGCGCGTGATCGGGATGCCGGACGGATCGATTCTCAATCGCTACTGGGACGATCGCGACACTCCGCGCGACGAGTCCTATCGGGAAGACACGGAACTGGCCCGTAGCAGCGGCCGTGCGGCGCCGCAGCTGTACCGCGACGTTCGCGCCGCCGCGGAGAGCGGCTGGGACTTCAGCTCGCGCTGGTTTGCCGATGGGCACACCCGCGCCAGCATCGACACCACCGAAATCGTGCCGATCGATCTCAACAGCCTGCTGTTCGGGCTCGAGAATGCAATACGCAGCGGCTGTCAGCGGACGGCCGATCGGGCCTGTGTGAGGGAATTTGCGCGCCGTGCGGCGGCACGCCACGCCGCCATCGATCGTTACCTGTGGGATGCGGCCGCGGGCGCATTTCTCGACTACCGCTGGACGCAGCAGATGCGCGTTGGGCGCAGCTCGGCGGCGACTTTATATCCGTTATTCGTCGGACTGGCTTCCGACGCGCAGGCGGCGTCGGTGGCGAGGATCGTCGCGCAGCAATTGCTCAAGCCGGGCGGCGTCGCGACGACGACGCTCGATACCGGCCAGCAGTGGGACGCCCCCAACGGTTGGGCGCCGTTGCAGTGGATCGCCGTCACTGGACTACGCCGCTACAACCAGGTGGCGCTGGCCGCAACGGTGGCGTGTCGCTGGATCGTCAACGTCAATGATGGCTACCGCCGCAGCGGCAAACTGGTCGAGAAATACGACGTGATCCACACCGGGCAGGGCGGTGCCGGCGGGGAATACCCGCTGCAGGACGGGTTTGGCTGGACCAACGGCGTGCTCAGAAAACTCATGGCGCTCTATCCCGCCGCTGGCGCCTTAACCGGTGTCGAGCAGTGTCCGGGCGGCGGCTGACGATTGCTGTGCCTTAACTGCCGATGAGTTTGCCGCAGCGTGCCAGTACCGCCCGCAGGTCACGTAGCGCCGGGAATACCTCGTTGTTCCAGTCCGCACCCTGTTGGTCGTAGGCGCGCTGCTCAAACTCCACGATCTCCTTGTCCTCCCGAAAGATATTCTCGGTGAACCAGACTACGAACGGCCACACCGCGTGGATCAGGCCCGGCACCGGCGGTTTCTTCACCGACAGATAGCCATAGGTGCGGTTGGTCCGCTGCTCGGCATCCAGCGGCGTGTAGCACAGCCACACATCGAGCACCGGATCATTGCTCTCCTTGATGTCGCGTCCGATCCATACCTTCAGATTCTGGCTCGGGTAGTCGGTGCGGATACGCATGTGGTCGGAGAAGTCCTTCTTCCGCCCTTCGTGATTGCGCACCAGGTTCACGATCACCTTCTCGCCCATGGAAGGAGCGCCGGCGGAACGGCTGAAGCTGTATTCGACCTGCGCCCAGTCTTCGCCGTGCTTGCGCCCGAGGCACATGGCCCGGATCGATCCCATCTGCTTGCGGTGCATGAACTGGTGGTTCATGTCGAACAGATTCTCGTGCATGAAGGTGTAGTGGCAGGCCACCTCGCGATTCAGCTGCCGGGTCTTGTAGTCCTTACGTTGGGAGGAGCCGAGGCTGGTTGGCAGGCGGCTTGCCGCCAGTGCCGGATCGCCCGGGAATACGAAGATCAGGCCGTCCACCTCGCACGCCGGGTAGCCTCTGACACCATTGGGCAGCCGCTCCTTGCCCAGATACGGAACGTCCACGCACTTGCCGCCGCCCTCATAGGTCCAGCCGTGGTAATGGCATTTGATCTGATCGGCGTTCACGACGCCAAGGTGCAGTGGCACCTGCCGATGCGCGCAGCGGTCCTCGAGCGCGAACACCCGCCCGCTGTTGCCGCGATAGAGCACGATGGGCTGGCCGGCGAAGCGGCGCCCGAGGGTACGGCCAACCTTCAGCTCATGTGACCAGGCGAGCGGATACCAGTAGTCCGGATGCGCGCCAATCCGGCGCAGATCGAATGCGTTAGGCGAATTTGCCGGCCGCAGGTGGACCAGGTTCGCACTGTCTTCAGACATCACGTGCTCCAAACAGTGATTCGGCGCGCAAGACTAGCGCTTCGCTATGTTTCGCGCTCACCGCCAGCGATCCGGGCCGGCACCCGGCCGCCGCCGCGACGCCGCACAGAGCGACTTCGGCGCCTGGGGCGGATTCGTCATTATCGTCGTAAGCCGCTAAGCCGCCAATACTTTTCCTGAGCTGTCGGCACCACTGTGATGGCGTCGTTTATAGCCTGGGCCCACTTGATGGTGCCCGCGCGACAACGGCGCGTGGCAGTGAAGTTGCTGCCGCCATGGTCTGGCTGGTCGGAGCAGCGGAGGGCATTTCAAGGACGCCGCCCGGATGGGACTTTTGCTCGCCCTTTGATGCTTAGACTTTCCCCGTGCGGAACGCAGACGAAAACCGCCAGAACTAGCGGCACATCGGCTCGAAGTAGAACTGATGCCAAACGCCCTGTGTATCGATTGATGAACGCGGTATAGGCAACGTCGATGCAGGGTGGTGCGTGTGAGCTACAGCAATTGAGGGTTCCTTGGACCCAGCCGTCGCAGCGTAATTGCGAGCTTGCCCTGCGCACAAAGGAGTGGTCGGACCATTAAAGACACGTGCGCAGATAGGGATGTCGACAAGGGATCAGTTGAATCTAGATTTATTGGATTGACGGTCGCGTGGAAGATTGAGCGACGTAGATTTAGCGTGGCTTGTCCAGGCTTTGTCGGCGTCTGCCTCCTAATACACGCTACGGATTAGATGGTCTGTCGCTTAGTGCGGCGACACGCCTTGGCGACGGCCCCAAGTCGGAACAGCTGCAATTCGCCAGGTTGTTGCTTCCACGCAACTTCGTTTGCCGTACGTAAAATCTAAAATGTGACCTACGTCTCCGACTATCGCCTCCTTATGTCAAAGAGACCCTCTCAATCAAAGGGTTGCGTAGGCACGATGAAACATATCTTTAATTGACATAAGCGTCATCGCAATTTACCTTAACGGGCAAGAAATACCGACCCGGAACAGGGCAGAGCTTGGACAACAGGGACGCACAGGGAGCAGCGTTGATCGACGCGATCGAAGCATTGCTTCGGCCGCTGATGCCGCTTTTTCGCAATTACGGCGTCACTCACCACGATCTATCGCAAACGCTGGCACGCCTATTCGTCTATGACACCGCCGAAATTCTGACGGATGAGGGTCGTCCCACCACTGCTTCACGTTTGGCTCTCATGACGGGACTAACGCGCGGCGAGGTCGAGAAGCATCTCAACGAGCGAAGTGCCTCAACGAGACGGCGCGAGCTGAAGACGTCCGCTCTGATGACACCGGCCGCAGTCCTAACAGCCTGGAACACCGACACGCGCTTCTCGACTCCATACGGTGTGGCGGTTGATCTGTCACTGACTCCGAGTGGCCGGCATCGCACTTTCAGTGAGCTCGTGAACACGTCTGCACCTGAATCCGATCCAGATGCTGTACTGGATCAGTTGCTGGCTGCCGGCTGTGTCGAAGTTCACGACCAGGAGTTCGTCCGCTGTACTAACCGTGCGTACATTCCCGCCGGAGTAAGCGTCGAGCGCATTTCACGTATCGGGACTGTGCTGGGAGCATTGGCCGGGACGTTGACTCATAACCTTCTCGAGGAGTCGTCCGTTGGCTACCTCGAGCGCGCCGTTCAAACGGATTTTCCAGTATCTGAAGACGGTCGGAGAGCCATCAGAGAGTGGCTCGCGATCGACGGCGCCAGATTTCTTGAGACTTTAGATGCATGGATGACCTCCAGCAGACCGGAACTAGAGGCGTTGGATGGTCAACGAGTTGGTGTCGACATTTTCATGTATGACGCGCCAAACGAGCCTTCAATTGCGACCGACGCCCGCGCTGCGGCGAATCTTTAAGGGGACGACTATGGCTGACTATTCAACAACAATTAGACTTTGCGTGTCGTCTCTATTAGCAATGGGCCTGGTGTCTGCGGCTAACGCCGATTCATCGAACGCCGCCGCCGACGTGGTGGCAGTAGGGCCTGTGGAATTAGTTGAGGCAAGTGGCGTCACGGTGCTTGGTCGTTCCTATCATATCGACGACACCGCTGGGCTCGAGTCGGGAGACAAGGTGGCCATACATGGGTCTCTGATGCCGGACGGGTCAGTGGCCTACGCGTGGGCGGAACCGTTGGGCTCGTATGTTGCAGGTTCCGATCGCGTATTCGAGACCGGCATTGTTACGAGCGTCGATGAAACCTCTGGCCGTTTGTCTATCGGTGACAGTGAGATTGATTACACCGCAGCCCTGTCCGAACAGGGCGCGACTGTGCCCAATAAGGGCGACATGGTCGCCGTAGCAGGTATCCAGCCGGAAATTGGTGGGCTCGTTCTGGGATCTACTACACGTGCTGGAACTGCAGGAGCCGCAATGGCAATTCCCGGTGCCGGTATGGCCGGGGTCGCAGCCATGACGGGCAGTAGAGTGCGGTCCGCTGGAATCACGGGAAGCAATGCCGGAACCATGGGCATCACGGGTAGCAACGCCGGGACCATGGGCATCACCGGCAGCAACGCCGGGACCATGGGCATCACCGGCAGCAATGCCGGGACTATGGGAATCACTGGCAGCAATGCCGGGACCATGGGTATCACCGGCAGCAACGCCGGGACCATGGGCATCACCGGCAGCAATGCCGGGACTATGGGAATCACTGGCAGCAATGCCGGGACCATGGGCATCACGGGTAGCAACTCTGGAACCATGTGAGTCACGGGAAGCAACGCACACCGAAGGCATCGCTGGCAGTAACGCTGCACGACCGAGCGTACGCTCATTGACCGGAACATCTGTATAGGCGTTGATGCCGCGCATCAGAAATCGAAGAATTCAAAAAAAGAAACTTGTTGTCGAATGCTACGAAGGGCCGAAATCCGGCCCTTTTTCTTGTGCTCGAAAGTTACATCGCGATCGCGTGTCCTAGGCCGAACTATAGACCTGAGCAGAGTGATGCATGTAGCAGCGGAACGTTCGTTGAACATCGTTTACGTGCGTGGAGATCGACAGCCCTCTGGCGATTCTGACGGTTCGCAACGATAGGCCTCGGACGGCACGTTAAAGCTGACTCGCAGCACTATATCTTTTGAATTGAAGATCACTCGATGCAGTCGGTAAGCCGCGCTCCAAGAATATTCGCCATGAGTCTTCGCGATTTCTGCCGCGATACGTCGCGTGATTTTGGTCTAGCCTCCGATTGTGTCTGCAGCTACGGCGAAGCGACTCGGCAATCCCGATCAGACTTAGATGCTGCCATGCTCGGACGACCACATGCGGCGCCTGGGGCGCCGCGACAACTCATCTACTTCGATGCCGCCGCTGAGCAGGGAATCGTTAATGACGCGCGCTCGCGCCGTTTGATGTGTCGCGTCGGCCGGGATGCGAACGCTGGTTGATGCGACTGCTGCGTCCGCCGTGCCAAGGATACCTGGACGCTGGCACTGCGTCCCCGGCACTATTGGCCTCTGTATTGCCCGGCAAATCGGCATAACGCCGATTGCGCCATTGGCGGAGAATACGGGGGCCGAAGCTATGCGGCAGCAGCGACCGGGAAGGACGCGGTGGCGATAAAGGTCTTCTGGTCGTGGCAATCGGAAACACCCCAAAGAATCGGGCGCGTTCTTGTTCGCGATGCCCTGAAGGAAGCGATCGATCAACTCAAGATCACAGCCGAAATCGATGAGCCGGAACGCGACGCGCCGATGATCGATCACGATCCGGAACGAATCTCGGGCGGAGTCGGACCGCTACGCGCGATTCTGAAGAGCATCGATGTCGCGGACATGTTCGTTGCCGACGTGACCGCCATCGGTAAGGTGGGAAGCGGAGCCGACATGCAGGCGGAGACCGTCGGTCACAGGCTCATCAACTCCAACGTGGCGATGGAACTGGGTTACGCGTTGCGCGCACTGGGCGATCTGAAGCTGATCGTTCTATTCAATGCCCACTATGGATGGCAGAACGAGTTGCCGTTCGATGTCCGCAGCCGGGAAGATGCCATCACCTTCACTCTGGCGCCGAATGCCGGGCGACCGGAAATCGAGTCGGAGAGGAAGAAGCTGAGTGCGAGGCTGGTCAGCGCTATTGATCGATGCATCCAGGAACCCGTACCGGGGCCGGAGCTGTCGGCCGCCACGCCCGCGACCTTCAACAAGGCAGTGTATTTCCAGGCTGGTGAGGTTCTGGCGCAGGCGGGAGAGTCGCACGGTTCGGGCACCTCGTACGCGTATTCGGCCGACACGTTTTGCTATCTGCGATTGATTCCAATTCCGACACTGCAGAGCGAGTTGCCGCTGGCGACTCTAATGGCAGTGGTCGGGAAGGCTCCACTGCTCAGCCGCCAGCCGGGAGGCGCGCTGAGCGGCAGCAACAGCTATGGAGCCTTAGGCTTCGAGGTCGGCGCACAACCCGGACGCGGGCGTGGAAGACTCGCCGCGTCGACCCAGCTGTTCCCGAGCGGTGAGCTGTGGAGCCTGAGTGCGGCCCTGGTGGCGCACGAACGCGGCGAACGTCCGGCGTGGATCAAACTGCCATTCCTGTCCTCGGTAGTGTTTGAGCGTGTTTTCTATGACAACCTGCGGGCGCTCATGACGTTCGCACAGCAGTCGCTGTCCCTGAGTCCGCCCTGGCAGGTCGAATGCGGGCTGGTGGGCGTCCTGGGACTTCATCTGGGGCTGTCCCCGGACGATATCCGCGGGCCGGTGCGCAAGGCCGACGTCACGCTGCGGCGCACCCTGAAGACCCAGGACGAGGGCGCCATGGACAAATTCCTGCTGGAGTTCTTTGGCTTGCTGCACGAGGCAATAGGAGCGCCGCGCCCCGCAGCGCTGCATGGATTTCCTCCGGGGCGGCCGCGTTAACTGCCGGCATATCAGGCCGGCCCGGCGACCAGCAGGCTGGCCAGATCGAAGCGGATTTCCTTGAGGCGGTAGTCGATCGCTACGCTGGCGAATTCCCGCAGGTAATTCATCCCGATCAGCAGTGCCGGTTTATTGCTCAGGCCCCAGATGTCGAACACCCGCAGATCCACGATCACCAGCGGGCAGTTGGTGAATTTGAGCCGCTGCAGTTGGATCTTGTCGATCAACGCCAAACGCCCCGCAATCTGTCCGCCGGTGATGCCGCTCACCTGCACGGTAGCGAGGTCGAGACGAGTGGCATGACGAGCCAACATTGCGTCGAGCAGCGCCGTGTTGCCGATCGACACTTCGGCGCCGCTGTCGATGAAGGCCGCCGCCGGGACACCGCCGGCGTGGCAGTCGACCGTCCGCAGGTGCCCGGACGAGCCTTCGGCGAGCACGCGCGCGTCGTTGGATCCAACCTTATAGGCGGAAGGTGAAGATGAAGAGGCGAATCTGGAACGCGCCCTATCAATCTCCAGCGCATGATTCCTGAAATCGAAAGTCACCCGCAGTCCATCGAGCGTGTCCAGGCCAAGATAGCCGTCGGCTTGCAGCAGGGAGCGCGGCAACACCGGCAACTTCAGGTTATTGCGCACCACCGACCCTAGCGAAAAATTGGCGATCAGCACCGTATCGGCGGCTAGCGAGCGCACGATGCCGTTGAGCTTGACCTGCGGCCCGCGCTGCAGGCCCAGGGACGCGGCGACTTCCTCAGAAATCACGGTGCGATCGGCGCCGGTATCGACGACGAATTGAAATGGTCCAGCGCCATCGATCCGTACTTCGACCGTGAGATGCTGGTCGGCATCGGTGGCGGCGGCCATCCTATCGACGGCTTGCTCCGGCGCGGGCGTGCCGGGGGCTTGGCCGACGCTGCGATCCTGGGGTGCGCTCTGTGGCCATCCGGTCATCGGGGCGAGCGCCAGCGAGGACACACCGCAGCCCACGAACTGCCGACGCGAAACGCCGGGAAATGATGGCCAGGGGCGCCACGATGCGGACGACGCCACCCTTAACTCTCCGATCAACGACGTGCTCACGCCAGGAGCGCAATTGCATAGTGCGCGCAGTTATCGCAATAGGTCCATGCTGCGGCGCAATGCCTTGCATTAGCGCGCCCATTCCCGTTTTCGCCGGCGCTACGACTCGCCGGATCAGCCGCGGGCGAGTTCCTTCCTGAGGTCGTTGATTTCGGCGTCGATCTCCTTAAGACGCTTCATCGCTGCGGCATCACCCAGGGTGGCCTCGCGGACCGCGCGGCCCTGGGTTGCCTCCAGTGCCTGGATTCGCGCATAGATCACCGCGGTGCGGCTCTCGGCACCGCGAACGGCGGCCTTGACCTGCCAGCGCTTGCCGACGTTGTCCCATTCATGATCGCCCGAGGGCGCCGGCGGTCGGTAGCCCACCACCGCGCCGGTGCTCAGATCCATTCGCTGGCTGCGGTGGTCGTAGGCCCCTTCCAGCGCCAGTGTACCGGCGGGCAATCTGACGGCGAGCAGCCCTTCGTCGTCACAATGCAGGCGCTTGCCCGTAAACAATCCAGTGGCTGCTTCATACAGGCTGTAGGTCTTGATCATCGCTGAATCAGCTCCGCACGGACGTTGCCACCGGGAATAGTTAACCGAAATCCATTGCCTGTATGCGACCGAGTTCACGCGGCCGGGTTGATCCTGCCAGGGGGCGTTTCTGATATCGACGCCGGCAGAGTGATCGTGTGCGCGGAACGAGTCATCGCGGCGCCTATTGCGTTCGCGAGGCACGGATAGAAGCAGAGCGGCGGCATGGGCACCGGATCGTGAACGTGCTGAGCCGCCAGTTCGTCGTGGGCGAGGCAGCATCACTACGTTCTGATGTCAATTTTAGAAAGTATGCATAACTAATTGTTTTAAGGTGTGTTACTTGTCCGTTCCCCGACTGGCACCAGAGCCGCGGCGGCGATGGGTGCCGTGCACGTGTGCTGACGCGCCAGCCGTGCCTGCACGCTTGGAGGCGCGCGACATCGCATTGAGAATTCCGCAGCGCTCCGCCTGCCCGGGCTGTGCGCACAATCCGCGCAGGTGCCCGAGTTGCCGCTGCAGTCGCCGCAACTCGGCAATTCGATCGGCGACGTGGCGCACGTGTTCATCCAGCAGCGCGCTGACTTCGGCGCAATTGCGGGTCGGCGCATCGCGAAAATCCAGCAGCGCACGAATCTCCTCCAGCGTCATATCCAGCGAGCGGCAATGGCGGATGAATGACAGTCGCTCGACATGCGTCGTGTCGTACTGGCGGTAGTTGCCCTGTGATCGCGCCGGGGCTGGCAACAGGCCTTCGCGCTCGTAGTAGCGGATGGTCTCGGCCTGGCACTGAGTGCGCTTGGCGAGCACGCCGATGGTGATTCCGTGACTCATGCCGCGACTCCGATGGTTTGATTTGACTCTATAGTAGCTACAGGGTTCTTAATCGGCAATCTGCAGCCGCGGGAGCCGCACAATGTCGTTACGCAGCACGGTGCGCCCACATGATCATGGGCACCACCATGATCATGACCATGCGCATGGTCGTGACCGCTCGCATGGCCACCATGCGCACGCCGGTCATGCTCATGGCAAGGGTGCCAGCGAGACCGCGCTGCTGTTGGCGCTGTGGATCACTGCCGGGTTCATGATCGCCGAGGCGATCGGCGGCTGGCTCGCCGGATCGCTCGCACTGATCGCCGATGCTGCGCACATGCTGGCCGATGCCGGGGCGCTGGCCATGAGTTACGCGGCGGTGCGCGCCGCGCGCCGGCCGGTGAGCCAGGTGATGAGTTACGGTCATCATCGCTGGCAGGTGTTGGCAGCATTCGTCAACGGCCTGGCGCTGCTGCTGCTGTCCGCGTGGATCGTGTTGGAGGCGGCGCATCGACTGGTGTCGCCGGCGGCGATCCAGGCGCGCACCATGATGGCGGTGGCGGCACTCGGCGTGGCCGCCAACGTGCTCAGCTACCTGGTGCTGTCGCGCGGCGAGCGCACCCTCAATGTGCGCAGTGCGTTGCTGCACGTGGCCGCGGACATCCTCGGCAACATCGGCGCCCTGGTGGCGGGATTGCTGATCTGGCTCACCCACTGGACGCCGATCGATCCAATCCTGTCGATGATCACGGCGATACTGATCGTGCGCGGCGGCTATCGCATTACGCGCGAATCGGCCCACATCCTGCTGGAAGGCACGCCGGCGGCGTTCGACGCCGCCGAGGTAGAGCGGCAGATCAAAGCGGCAGTGCCGACGGTGACGGCGGTGCATCACGTGCACGCCTGGTCGCTGAACGACGAGCGGCCGATGCTGACGCTGCATGTGGTGGTTCGCGAGGGTACGGATACCATGGCCTGCCTCGCCGGGGTCCACGGAGCGCTGCGTACCCAGCTCGATATCGTGCATGCCACGGTACAGATCGAGACCGTGGCCTGCGGCGATGATTGCGACGGCCCGACGCGCTAATCGGATCTGCCGGCGCTCGCCGCAGCGGAGGACGTCGCGTAGTAGTCAGTGTCCCGCCTGGGCCAGGACCTTCGCCAGCGGCTGCCAATAGTTGCCGTGCCAGCCTGCCGCCAGGTGTTGCGCCGCGCCGGCCGGAAAACCCCGGTGGTCGAAAATCAATCGAGTCGCTGAGCCTTCATCGGCCAGCACAAAGCTCGCAATCGAATATTCACCGCGATTCCAGCTGGCCGCGCGCCACGCCTGCACGATCCGCTGATCGCGCAACAGTTCCACCTGTAGTCCGCTAATGTAGCCGCCAAACAAGGAAAAGGCGCCCCCGACGCTGCGGCTGATCCGACTCGGTTTGGCGGTGGCGGGAACCATGCCGGATGCCACGGCCTCGCTGAGGCGTACCACGCGGTCGAAGGCGACGCTGTCGGTCAATGCGCGGTAGACGCGATCGCGGCTGGCCAGGAACAGCATCTGCTGATGGATCGCCTCGGCGCTGTGAATGATCTCCTGCTCGGAGTCCGCGTTGTCCTCAGCTTTGACGGCAGGTGCGGCCAGGCCGAGCGCGGTCGGCATCGTCGCGATACTGAACACCAGATTTCTGCGCGTAAAGCCGTGGGTAGACATGAGATGATCTCCAGGTGCTGGCGTCGCCGTAACGGACCTTATAATATTAAACATTAATGTTTAATTTTGGTCTTTGTAATGGAGAGGTGCGATGCAGTCAAGTGCTGGCGCTAGAGGCGGCTCGGCCGATGCTCGGCTGGACGCCGTATTCCACGCGCTAGCTGATCGGACGCGACGAACGCTGCTGGCCCGGCTGGCCGTTCGGCCGGCGATGATCACCGAGCTTGCCAAACCATTCGACATGTCGTTGCCGGCCGTATCCAGGCACATCCGGGTGCTGGAAGACGCCGGGCTGGTGGCGCGCAATGTCGATGGCCGCGTGCATGAGTGTTCCCTGGCCGCCGCTCCGCTGAAGAGGGCCGACGCTTGGCTGGTCTACTACCGGCGGTTCTGGCAGGGCAACCTTGAGGCGCTGGAGCGCTATGTTGATAGCGAAGGTGGCGCCGGCCGCCGGACTGCAGCGCGGGGCAGGCATGGCCGCTGATCGCACTGAACGCGAGGCTGCCGCGCCGATCCCCACTCTCATCGTCCGCAGAACCATCCGGGCCAGTGCCGCAAGGCTGTTCGAGGCCTGGACGCAAGCAGCACAGCTGCGGCACTGGTGGGGACCGGAAGGGGTGGTGTGTATCGATGCCACGGTGGATTTGCGCGTCGGCGGCCGCTATCGCATCGCCAATCGCTTGCCGGACGGAAGGATACTGTGGATTGCCGGGGAATTCGAAACCGTCGAAGCTCCCTATAAGCTGGTCTACACCTGGGCACTGGAACCGGTGTCGGGCCCGACCGAGAGAGTGACAGTGCAGTTCAGGCCGCAGGGCGAGGCCACGGAAGTCATCGTCACGCACGAGGGCATCCCCACAGTCCCCATTCGCCGGCGCCATGAGCAGGGTTGGGAGGGTTGCATCGCCGGTCTTGCCAATTACCTGCAATCGGGTACGCGCCGCGCGTAATGCGCGATGCGCTCCGACCGCAAGCGTCGTCGGCGGTCGGCCAGCGTCGACCTGCGGTTTTGCCCGCCCGGCTCCCGAAGTGACCCAGTGCTGATGCCAGACATAAGGCTCAGCCTGACGCCAGCCACCACGAACCGCGCCTGGCTCCGGACTTGCGCCACAAGCATCATGCCGGCTGAACCCGTAAGATCCATTGTTTGCTCAGGGGAGAGCTGATGCGGGTACGGGCCGGGCTGTTGGGTTGGTCGGCGGCGATCTGGCTGGCGTTCGGCGTCGGCGCGGCGCCTGTCAACCCGCCCAATGCACCGCCAGCGCCTGTGCCGGCTGCGACACACCGCATCATCCTCAAGCTGCGCACGGTCGCTAGCCCGACGCCGCTGTCTGCCGACCGGATGCAGCGCCAGTCACAGCTGGACCACCAGGCATTCGCGGCGCTCGCAGCGCTGGCCGCGCTCGCCGTCGGTGCACGCCGCCGCCGATCAACGTCAGCGGAGAAACCCATGCGACAACGCGCATTCCATGTACAGATGATGATGACGATTGTGCTGGTGCTGCTCGCAGCCGCCCCGAGAGCTGAGGCCGATTCGCGCTGGACTGCTGGCGTGCATTATTTCCTGATCAACCCGGTGCAGCCCACCGGACTGCCTGCGGGCAAGATCGAAGTCACCGAGGTGTTTTCTTACGCCTGCCCGGGCTGCAATCGCTTCTATCCGGTGGCGGAGCAGCTGCAGAGCAGCCTGCCGCCCAATGCGATCATGGACTACCTGCCGGCCTCGTTTCGCCCGGACGAGGACTGGCCGATGTTTCAGCGCGCCTATCTGGCCGCCCGGGAGCTGGGCATCGACCAACGCACCCATCACGCGATGTTCGATGCCGTCTGGAAGACCGGTGAGCTGGCGGTGTTTGATCCGGCTACGCAGCGCGTCAAGCGGCCGGCGCCGACCATAGCTGATGCCGCTGAGTTCTATGCCAAGGCTGCCGGCGTGAAGGCGGAGGCCTTTCTTGCAACCGCGGGCTCGTTCGCGGTCGACGTTAAGGTCAGGCAGGCGGATGAACTCATCAGGAGCTACGGTGTCAGCGAGACGCCGAGTATCATCGTCAACGGCAAGTATCGACTCAATCCGGTGTCCGCCGGCGGCTACAACGAAACAATCGAGCTGGTGAAATGGTTAGTGCAGCAGGAGACGCGGCCCGGCGAAAAGAAATAGCGCGCGACGCTTTATCCTGAGGCAGGCTTCACTGGCCGACGTCGATGTTCGGGGCCTCGTCGGTGCGTAGCTCCAGCAGGTCTTCCGGGTAGTCGATGTCGACCTCCGCCTCCGGGTGGGCCAGGCGCACCACATGATCGGCGTAGCGACGCAGCACCACGCGCGCGCCCTGGTCGCCGCGCAACGCCCCGAGGTCGCTGAAGCACCAACGCGGAAAGATCGCCGGCACGCCGGTAACGGCGCCATAGCGTGAGGCGACGATACTGCGCGGCTGGCGGCGCCAGGCCGCAGCGAGTCGGCCGAGGCTGTGGCTGCCAACCAGCGGCTGGTCGGCGAGCAGCAGCAGCACGCCGTCACAGGCGCCGGGCAGGCGAGTGACCGCGGCGCGGATGGAACTGGCGATACCCTGTTGCCAATCACGGTTGAGGATGATGCTGGCGCTGCCAGGCGGCAGCGTGGAGGCGATCTCGGCCGCATAGGCGCCGAGCACCACCGTCACGGCGCTGCCTGCGAGCTCGGTGGCGCCGGCGATCACGCGCTGGATCAGCGGTTGGCCTTCAAATCGGACCAGTTGTTTCGGCGACCCGAAACGGCTCGAAGCGCCAGCGGCCAGAACGATCGCGTGCAGCGTCGCTCGACTACGGCTGCTCATGTCAATATCCGGCTCATGGGCGCTATGCCGATGCTCACGCTGCCGCTATGGCTGTTTCTTTCCCTGCCTCGCGAACATGATGCGCGTTGCTCGGCGGGATCAGCCAGTAGGAAAGCTCGTTCCCGCTCACGGAGGTCCGCCACCTGGACCCGATCAGAATATTCCGGGCCGCATTCACGTCCCGGTCGTGCCAGTCACCACAGTGGCAGCATACCCATGATCTGACAATCAACCCGTTGACCCCTCNNACTCCAGAAGGTTCTTGAGCATGCCCCAGCCGGAATCGAGCACGGACTTTGCCATCCGTGTTTTGACCAGCTTAAGGCTGTTCACGTCGCCGACGACGATGTGCTGATACTGATCGACTATTTTCCTCGAAAACTTGTGCAGGGCATCGGCGCGGCAGCGCGCCGCCTTGCGGTGAATGCGCTTGGACTGGCGTTTGTG
>PKWJ01000009.1:0-413 GCA_003132025.1 Gammaproteobacteria bacterium | reverse complement strand
TCCTTTAGTCCCAGATCGATGCCGACCCCTTCCAGAGGCGCGATGCTCTGCTCAGCCTCCACATGGACCGGCAGGCACAGCCACCAATCTCCGACCGCATCCTGGGCAAAGCAGCCGCCCTGCCATTTGACCCCTTCCAGCCGTTCCTTCTCAAACACCCGAAAGTACTTGCCGGCAAAGCGCAGGCACACGCCCTTTCGCTTAAGACTCGCCGCCTTAAAGGGGACCCACCCCAAGGATCGCCGCACTCCACGGCTCACGCGCCACCGCAGTTTTACGCGATGCGCTGCGCGGCGTTTCTGGGCGTAGTGGTTACAAATCGACTGAATCGTATCGCTGCCGATCTTGTCAAAATACGGGCTGGCACCGGCCGTCAGGTTGCACAGGTCAAAGCCAGTCAGCCACTTGCGCTT
>PKWJ01000034.1 GCA_003132025.1 Gammaproteobacteria bacterium | reverse complement strand
TTTCCGCGTCCGCGGCCGGCGAGGCTGCGCCGCCGCCGCCGAAGCCGGCGGTGCGCCGCGAGCTCGACCGCGACCAGGCGCAGCTGCAGGTAGCGCTGGCGCGCCTGCCGGACGACAGCGGGGTGCTGGTGCTGCGCGAGCCCGAGCGGGTGATCCTGCGTATCCCGGCGCGATTAGTGTTCGAGTTCGACAGCGCGGATCTGAAACGCGACCCGGCCGCGGCGGCGGCGCTGGCCGCCAGCGTGCAGCTGCTGAAGAAACGCCGCCGGCTGCGGGCGCAGGTGGTGGTCTATACCGACAGCATCGGCGGCGCGAGTGCGAATCAGAGCCTGTCGGACCAGCGCGCGCAGGCGATCAGCGACGCACTTAGCGCCGCCGGGATTGCCGCCAAACGCCTGCAACAGCGTGGTGCCGGCGCCAGCGACGCGGTGGCGAGCAATCAGACGCCGCCGGGACGGGTGGAGAATCGCCGGATCGAGATCGAGTTCAGGCCGGAGCCGGCAGCAGCGCCTTGAGCTTGGTCATGGCGCCGGCCTCGATCTGGCGGATGCGCTCGGCCGACACGCCGTACTCGGCCGCCAGTTCGTGCAGCGTAGCCTTGTCGTCGCTCATCCAGCGGCGTTGCAGAATGGTCCGGCTGCGATCGTCGAGCCGCTTCATTGCGTCCGACAGCCGCTCGTTCGACGAGCTGGTCCACTCTTCAGCCTCGACCTGTTCGGCCGGATCGGCGTCGGCCGCCGGCAGATAAGCCGCCGGCCCGAAGCTTTCCTCTTCGTCGTTTTCCGGGCCGACGTCGAATGACAGATCACGCGCCGACAGCCGGCGCTCCATCTCGGTGACTTCGGCCGGGGTCACGCCGAGATCCTCGGCCACCGCGCGCGTTTCGTCCGCGCTCAGCCAGGCGAGATTCGGCTTCATGCGGCGCAGATTGAAAAACAGCTTGCGCTGCGCCTTGGTGGTGGCGACCTTCACCAGCCGCCAGTTACGCAGCACGTACTCATGAATTTCGGCGCGGATCCAATGCACCGCGAACGACACCAGGCGCACCCCGACGTTGGGGTCGAAGCGCTTGACGGCTTTCATCAGGCCGATATTGCCCTCCTGCACCAGGTCGTTCATCGGCAGGCCATAGCCTGAATAGCCGCGCGCAATGTGCACCACGAAGCGCAGGTGCGACAGCACCAGCTCGCGTGCCGCACTCAGGTCATCATCGCGCCGAAAACGCAGCGCGAGCTCCTGCTCCTGCTCGCGGCTGAGCACGGGAATCCGGCTCACCCGATCCAGGTAAGCATCAAAACTGCCAATGGGACCGGCCAGTCCGAAGGCGGCGGGTTGGGCGATCAGCGCAGTCTGTGAATTAGTCACTCCGCGATCCTCCTAGTAGATAGGGACATAGTTTAGCACTCTCATGGGCAGAGTGCTAAGCCTCCAGACAGAAAATCTATCTCTACTATTCAATGACTTAGAGGGACGTATATTCAAGGACTTAGAGCGGGCGGGGTAGGAGATCTTCTGCAGCATTGGACCGCCGATTCCAGGAGTGGTTCAGGCCGTTCGCGGCTCAATCCGAGCCAGCTGCCGCGCCGCGGCGATCCAGGCTCCGAGCCAGCCCAGGACCATGCCGGACAGCAGCAGGATGCCCAGTTCGGAGAAGCTCGGGCCCTCGAGCGTGAACCCGCTGCCATAGGCCGTTGCCAGCCGCATCGCCGCCGGCGCCAGGCTCGCACGCGCCAGCGCCACGATGCTCCAGGCGATGGAGCCCGCGAGGATCCCATACAACACCCCGGCATAAAGAAACGGCCGCCGCACGAAGGCATTGGTGCCGCCGACCAGCTTGGTGACTTCGATCTCGGCGCGGCGGTTCAATATCTCCAGCCGGATGGTGTTGCCGACGACGGCGATCACGCCGGCGCCCAGCAGTACCGCGGTGATCAGCACCACGCGGCGCAGCAGTTCGAGGATGGCGCTGAAGCGCAGCACCCAGTCGCGATCGAGCTGCACCGAATCGACCTCGGGCCAGGACAGCAGGTAGCTGCGCAGCGCCTCGAGCTGGGAAGGTGAGGCGGCATCGGGCGCCGGGCGAATGGTCAGCACATTAGGCAGCGGATTATCCGGCAATGCGTCCAACGCGGCACCGAAGCCCGACTGGGCTCGAAATTCCGCCAGCGCTTCGCTTGCGGTGATCAGCGTCGCGCTGGCGACGCCGGTGCGCTCACCGGCGCTCTTCGCCAGCTGGCGCGCCTTCTGTTCCGGCACCTCGGGCTTGAGGTAGACCGACAGTCCCACCGCCTCGGAGAAATCGCCGGTGGCGTCGCGAACGTTGCGCACCAGTACGTTGAGCGCCAGCGGCAATGCCAGCGCCAGCCCCATCACCGCCACGGTAAGTACGGTGGCGAATCCGTGGCGCCCGAGATGGCCGGTGGTGGACACCAGCGCGTGTGCATGGCGTGCGATCCAGTTGGAGAGACTGCCGGGCATGTGGGCGCGTCTATTATCGCAACGCCTGCATCGGCGGCATCGGCGGCGTCTGGCTGCGGCCGTCGTCGAGCACGATTTCGCGCAACCCGGATTCGCGCACCAGGTGCAGGTCGTGAGTCGCCACCACCACGGTGACACCGACTTCATTGAAGCGCCGGAACAGGCCCATGACCTCCGCGGCGAGCGTGGCGTCGAGATTGCCGGTGGGTTCATCGGCCACCAGCAGCGGCGGCTTGCTGACGATGGCGCGCGCGATGCCGACGCGCTGCTGCTCGCCCACCGACAGCTCCAGCGGCGCGACCCGCTCCTTGCCCAGCAGGCCCACCTGGTCGAGAGCGGCGCGTACGCGTTTTTCGATTTCGCGGAATGAGGTGTCGGCGACGATCAGCGGCAGCGCCACGTTGTCGAACACCGGCCGATCCATCAGCAGCCGGTGATCCTGGAACACCACTCCCAGGCCGCGGCGAAACAGCGGCACGCGCCGCAACGGCAGTTTGGCGGTGTTGTCGCCATTGACCAGCACCTGGCCGCGCGTGGGGCGCTCGAGCAGTGCGATCAGCTTGAGCACGGTGCTCTTGCCGGCGCCGGAACGGCCGGTGAGGAACGCCATCTCGCCGTCGTGAATGTCGAAGCTCAGATCGGTCAGCGCTTCGCGCCCATTGGGATAGCGCTTGCTGACGTGCTCGAAGCTGATCACGAGACCGAGGCCTCGCGCGCCACGCCGCCGGCGTCGGCGGCGCCGTCCACCAGCGCACTGGCAAACGCGCGCGCATTGAAGGCGCCGAAATCCTCGGCTTTCTCGCCGACACCGATGAAACGAATCGGCAGTTGGAGCTTGCGCGCGATCGCCACCACGATGCCGCCGCGCGCGGTGCCGTCCAGCTTGGTCAGCACCAGTCCGGTGACGCCCAGCGCGGCGTGGAACTGCTGCGCCTGCGCCAGCGCGTTCTGGCCCTGGTTGGCATCGAGCACCAGCAGCACTTCGTGCGGCGCCTCGGGCAGCACGCGCGCGATGACGCGCTTGACCTTCTTGAGCTCGTCCATCAGGTGCGTCTGGCTGTGCAGCCGGCCGGCGGTATCGGCCAGCAGCACGTCGATGCCGCGCGCCTGCGCCGACTTCAGTGCATCGAATACCACGGCGCCCGGGTCGGCGCCGGTCTGCTGCGCGCTGAACAGTGAGCCGGTGCGCTCGGCCCAGACGTGCAGCTGCTCGATCGCGGCGGCGCGGAAGGTGTCGCCGGCAGCGAGCATTACCGAGCGGCCCTGCTGGCGCAGCTCGCGCGCCAGCTTGCCGATGCTGGTGGTCTTGCCCGAGCCGTTGACGCCGACGATCAGGACCACGAATGGTTTGGTGCTGCGCTCGATCTGCAGCGGCTGCTCGCACGGCGCCAGCATCTCAGTCAGGCGATCGCGCAGCGCATTGAGCAGCGCCTCGACGTCATCGAGCTCGTGGCGCGCGACGCGGCGATTCAGGTCGGCCAGGATGTCGACCGTCGCCTCCACGCCAACGTCGGCACTCAGCAGACGCGTCTCCAGGTCTTCGAGCACCGCCGCGTCGATCTTGCGCCCCCGCAGCAGGCCGCGCAGCTCACGCGCCATCGAGGCGCCGCCGCGATTGAGGCGCGCCTTGAGGCGGGCGAAAAAGCCCTGCGGTTCATCCGGGTCTGGCATGGCCCGACATTGTCGCACGGCGCGCACGCCACGGCTTAGGCTGCGGTAGGCTTGTCGCCCATGAGCGCCATACACCAGGGCCGGGGCCGGCAGCAGCGTCAGCTGCGCATCATCGCCGGGCAGTGGCGCGGCAAGAGATTTCGTTTCCCGGAACTCGACATACGGCCGACTCCCGATCGCGTGCGCGAAACGCTGTTCAACTGGCTGCAGAACCGGATCGAAGGCGCGCATTGCCTGGACCTGTATGCCGGCTCAGGTGCGCTGGGCCTGGAGGCCTTGTCGCGCGGCGCGGCCTCGGTGGTGTTCGTTGAGCATCAGCGCGTCGCAGTCAACGCGCTGCGAGAGCTGCTGCGCGACTGGCAGGCGAGCGGCGCCACGGTGGTGCGCGATGAGGCCCTGCACTACCTGGCCGCGGCGCGCTCGCCCGGCCCGCAGCCCGATGGCGGCCGCGGCTTCGACCTGGTATTTCTCGATCCGCCCTATGATTCCGGCGAGTTGCCCGCGGCGGCGGCGGCACTGGCGCGCGGCGGGCTCTCGCCCGAGGCCCGCATCTACGTGGAGCACGCCGACGATGAGCTGCCGCCGGCGCTGCCGGCCGCCTGGCACGAACTGCGCACCGGCAAGGCGGGCGAGGTCAGGTATCATCTGTACGCAGCACAATAATCGGCAGCACGCATCGGGGGCGCAATCAACATGAGATCCACGGCGGTGTATCCGGGGACCTTTGACCCTCTGACTCGCGGTCATGAAGACATCGCGCGCCGCGCGGCGAGTATTTTCGGCCGCGTGGTGGTCGCGGTCGCTGCCACTACCAACAAGGCGCCGATGTTCGACGTCGACGAGCGCGTCGAGCTGGCGCGCGCGGTACTGGCGGATCTGAAAAACGTCGAAGTCACCGGTTATACCGGACTGACGGTGGACTTCGCACGCCAGCACGACCTGGCCGTGATCGTGCGCGGACTGCGGGCGGTGTCGGATTTCGAGTTCGAGTTTCAGCTCGCGAGCATGGGCCGGCACCTGCAGCCGGATGTGGAAACGGTGTTCATGGTGCCGAAGGAAAAATTCACCTTCATTTCCTCGACGCTGGTGCGCGAGGTCGCGACTCTGGGCGGTGACGTCAGCCCCTTCGTGCATCCGCTGGTCGAGGCGGCGTTCAAGCGCAAGCTGAAGCGCAAGAGTTAAAGCGACTGCCGCACCGATCGGTCTATTGGTGCCCAGACCAGAGAACCGCATCTGGCCGGCGCTGCACTTCGCGCCCCTGGTGGTGAGACCTTGCAGATGACGCCGTAGTAGCGTGATTACTATGCTTATCCTCGTTACGAGTGCATCAGGCATCAATGGGAATGGATATGGCGCGCTTCTGGCGTTCAAGCGCGATGGCACGCTGATCGGTCCCTTCAACGATGACAGCCGGATTGTTGATCCCCGGGGACTTGCCGTGGATCAAAAAGAAGGGTTGCTGTTTCTCAACAGCGGCGCCGATCGGGTACTGGCACTCGGTCCAAACGGGACTATCGTTCGCGACACAGGCCCGATCGCAAGATTAAACCCAGGTGGTGGCACTTTCGGCCCAGATGGACGCTACTACGTTGGGCTTCGAAGCGCGCGCACGGTTATGGCGTTTCCAGTCTTACTCGATGCGGCGGGGGAGCATTTCGTGCCGCCGGGAATCGTTCCATTTCCTCGCGGCTTTGCTTTTGGTCACGATGGAAGGCTATTTCTCGCATCTGGGATAGGGCCGAATGGCGAGGGCGACAACGCGATTGTCGCGATCACTCCCAGCGAGGGTACACGGCCCTTTCGACTCGTGAGCGACCCAGACCTAAGTCCTTTGGATCTCCTGATCGCGCCCAACGGTAACGTCGTGGTGTCAAGTGAACATCCGTTCGGTGCGGCAGATGCCGTGACGAGCGTGCGCGAATACGACACTACGGATGGACGCATTGTGCGAGTCTTCTCTGCCACCAAGTTGGCCGAGTTTCGGAAACCGCGCGGTCTTCGGTTTGGTCCTGACGGGCACCTCTACTGCGTCGCTCAGGACGAGGTCGTCGCCTTCGATTTTGCGAAGGGCGCGTGCCTGGGTACCGTAGTGCAACTCCAGCGGTTGAATGGGCAAGCGCTAGAGTTCTTCGAGTGACTCAAGTGATCGTGATGAGCGAGGTGACGTCTGTCAGCGCGCCACCTAGTAACTGAGGGCGACACCCTCGCGGCGCGGATCGACGCCGCCCTCATAGCTGCCGTCGGCGTGCGCCAGCACCCCCTGCAGTCCCGAGTCTTCATATTGGGCCGGCTGCGGATTCAGGCCGCGCTGATTCATCCCGGTCAGCAGTTCCGGCGGGAATTTTGCGGTCTCGGCGCTGAAGGAGCCGCCGTGTGCCACCAGGTTAGGCAGGCTGATCGCGGCCTGCATCGTCATGTGCCAGTCGAGCACGCCGATCAGTGTTTTCAGCACATAGGCGATGATCGCCGGTCCGCCGGCGGACCCGGTGGCGGCGAGGAAATGCCCGTCGCGATCGAACACGATGGTGGGCGCCATGGCCGAGCGCGGCCGCTTGCCGGGTGCGACCGCATTGGCCGCCGGGCGGCCATCGGGCTCCTGCGGCGAGAAACTGAAATCGGTCAGCTGGTTGTTGAGAAAGAAACCGTCCACCATGCGCCCCGAACCGAAGATGCTCTCGACCGTGGTGGTCATCGACAGCACGTTACCGTCCTCGTCGACGATCACCAGGTGCGAGGTGCCGCCGGGTTCGAGCGTCTGATCCAGGCCGTAGCGCTTGGCGCCCGGCGGCACGCCGGCCTGCGGCGGCGGGTCGGTAATTCGCTGGCCGATCAGCGCCGCTCGCGCCTGCAGATAGCCGGGGTCGAGCAGCCCTGCCAGCGGCACGTCGACAAACGCGGGATCCGCCACGTAGCGGTCGCGGTCGGCATACATCAGCCGCTCGGCTTCGCCCAGCTCCACCCAGGCCAGCGCATCGTTGGGTCCGCGCGCGCCGATGTCGGTGTGCGCGAGCAGCAGCAGGCCTTGCAGCACGTCGACACCACCGGAGGGCGGCGGCGGCGTGCAGACGCGATACTGCTGCCAGTCGCGGCAAAGTGCCGGGGATTCGATCGGCCGGTAGTGGGCGAAATCGGGCAGCGACAGCGTACCGGGCAGCTCACCCTGATGCACGCGCTCGGCGATGTCCTGCGCCAGCTTGCCACGATACAGCGCACCCGGGCCCTTCTCGGCCAGCAGCCGCAGCGTGGCGGCGTAGTCCGGATTGCGCAGCAGGTCGCCGCTCTTATAGCGCGATCCATCGATCTTGCTGAAATAGCGCACCACATCGGGCGCGGCGGTCTGCGGCGCACGGCTTGCGATCATGCCCGCCAGGCGCGGGCTGACCACGAAGCCGTCGGTGGCCAGGTGCTCGGCATCGTCGAACAGCTTGCGCCAGGCGAGCTTGCCATGCTCATGGTGCAGCAGCCCCAGCGCCGCGATCGCGCCGGGGACGCCGGTCGAGCGGCCGCTGAGCACCGCGGTCGCATACGACAGCGGCCGGCCGTCGCTGCCCAGGAACATATCGGCACGCGCGCCGGCCGGCGCGGTCTCGCGACCGTCATAGGCCAGCACCAGTTTCTTGCGGGCATCGTAGTAGGTGATGAACGCGCCGCCCGCAAGGCTCGAGCTTTGCGGTTCCACCAGCCCGAGCACGGCCTGCATCGCGACCGCCGCGTCCGCGGCCGAACCGCCCGCCTGCAGCACCCGCATACCGGCCTGCGCCGCGAGCGGATTCGCGGCGACGACGATGGCATGGCGCGTCGATGCGCTGGCGACAGTGGTCGCGGCGGGCGCGGCCGGCGTGGCAGCCGCTGCAGGTGCGGGCGGCGGCGCACCGCGGCAGGCAGGCACCGCCGGCAGCAGCGCCAGCGCTACCGTGGCGGCAAGAAGGACGCGTACGGATCTGAGCATGTTGGCAACATATAACACTGTCGGTGCGCTGCTGCTGCCGATCACTTATGTGCGCTCTTAGGTGCGCGCCGCCGGCGCGACCGGGTGGCCGTAGCCGTTGTCGTCTTTTTCCTGGACGCAGATTTTTTCGCAGCCGGCTTCGGCGCGGGCTGCAGCGCGATGCGCGGCGGGCGGCCGCCGTGCGGCAGCAGCTTGCGGCGTGCCAGATCGTTGGCGCGCCACAGGTACCAGGCGGCCAGGCTGCGATGCGGCTTCCAGCGCTCGCCGAACAGCGCCAGTGCGCGCGCCCGTGGCATGCCGCGCAGACGATAGGCGAGACGAAAGCCGTTACGTACCGCGAAATCGTCCACCGGCAACACATCGGGCCGCTGCAGCTGGAACATCAGCATCATCTCCACCGTCCAGCGGCCGATGCCGCGCACTTCGGTCAGGCGCTGGATGATTTCCAGATCCGGCAGCGCGTCAAGCTCGGAGCGCACCGGCACGATGCCGGCGATGGTCTTGGCCGCCAGGTCCTTTACGGCCGCGATCTTGGCGTAGGACAAACCGCAGGCGCGCAGGCGCGCATCCTCGGCATCGATGACCTGCTGCGGCGAAGGAAAGCAGCCATTACCGAAGGCATCGACGAAGCGCGCCAGGATGCGCTGGGCAGCAACGCCGTGCAGCTGTTGATGCGCGATGGCGCGCACCAGCACTTCAAACGGCGGCTGATCGGGCATCGGTTCGGGGCGATAAGGGCCGGCGGCGGCAATCAGCCCGGCCATGACCGGATCGGCGCTCAGGGCCCGATAGGCGGCGCGCGCGGTCACAGCTGACAGCTCGGACAGTAATAAGTGGAGCGCTGGCCCTGTTTTATGCGGCGCACGCTGGTGCCGCACACCCGGCAGCGCCGGCCATCGCGTTCATAGACATACAGGCGCTGGCGGAAATACCCGGGGTTGCCGTCGGTGCCGACGTAATCGCGCAGCGTGGTGCCGCCGGCGCGAATGGCCGTGTTCAGCGTTGCGCGCACCGAGCGTACCAGCCGGGCGCAATCGGCACGCGACAGGCGTCGCGCCGCGCGTCGCGGGCTGATGCGGGCGCGAAACAGCGCTTCGCTGGCGTAGATGTTGCCGACGCCGGTGACCAGGCGCCCGTTCATCAGCACCTGCTTGATGGCGGCGCGACGCTTGCGCGTGATGCGATGCAGATATTCGGCATCGAACTTGGGTTCCAGCGGCTCGGGCGCCAAGGCGCGCAGCAGCTTGTGGTGCTCGGGATCCTCGGTGGTGTAGTGCAGGCTGCCGAAGCGGCGCGGGTCGTTGAGCCGCAGGCTCAGGCCCGATTCGAGCAGCAGGTCGAACTGATCGTGCTTCAGACGCTCGGTGTGTCCGGGAAGGATGCGCAGGCTGCCCGACATGCCCAGATGCAGGATCATGGTCCCGCGCTCGAGCCGCAGCAGCAGATACTTGGCACGTCGGCCGACCGACACGATGCGCTGGCCGGCCAGCCGCGCCGGCATTTCGCCTTCGATCGGCCAGCGCAGCCGGTGATCGTAGATGCGCAGCTCGAGAATGCGCTTGCCGTCGGCTTCGCGCTCGATGCCGCGCCGCGTGGATTCGACTTCGGGTAATTCAGGCATAACGGGCGTTGGCCGTGCGTCCGGTCGCACGGCGGTGGCGGAGAGTTGGAATCACCCATTATCGGGCTCACGGCCGGCACATTGCCAGCGGCCGGTCACCGGGAGTCACCAAGGGTCACCAGGCGCCGAACCGAAACGCGTAACCGAGCGCGATGATGTCGCGATCGTCATCGTCGTTGGTGAAGGTGCGCTGCCAGGTCAGCACCAGGCTGCTGCGGCGGCTGAACAGCCACTCCGCCCGCAGGCCGGACAGACCCGAGACCGGATTGGGGTTGGTAGTGGTCGGCCGGGTTTCTGAGCCCACCTCCGAATACACGCCCAGTCCAACGCTCAGCGCCAGCCGATCGTTGGCCAGCGGTTCGACCAGCCACAGCTGGGTGGCGGCCCGGTCGCGTCGACCGCTCGGGCTGCCGGGATCGTAGTACCAGGTGGCGGACCAGGCTGCCCAGCGCGCCAGTTCCAGCCGGTAGTCGGCACCATAGGTGCGGCCGCTGTTGGACGAGGGATCGCTCAGGATCATCTGGCCGGCGAACAGCTGAATCTCCTGTGCCGGGTAACCACCGCCGGTCAGGTCGGGCGACGACGGCGCGCTGCGATCGGAATTGCCGAAACGATAACCGCCGCCCAGCAGCACCGCATAGGTGCCAAGGTCCGCCGGCGCCCAGACATCATTCAAATTGAGCCTGACAAACCAGCCGGCGCCCAGATCCAGCGTGGCCGCGACAGACAACAGGGCGGCGACACTGTGAACATCGCTGAAACCGCGAACTGACGAGGCCGACTCGGTGTCGAAATACACGTACGGGCCGGCGCCCACGCTCAGCACGATCCGGTCGCGCCATCTGGGCGAATTGAGCCACAGCTGCGCTGCGGCGCCATCGCGATGATGGTCCGGGACGTGGCCTTCATTGAGCCAGGACAGCGAGCCGGACAGCAGCGGTGTCAGCTGCTGCTGGAACTCGATCTGCCAGGCGTAGGTGTCGGTCTGGTGGTTGTCGCTCTCAGTCAGCCCGGCGAGCACGGCCAGGCTCTGCGCGCCTGCTGTCGCTGGCAGTGCCGCCGTGGCCGAAAAGATTATCCAGGTGACCGGCGACGACGGTTTGCTTGCCAGGGGATGCCGCACTCTTTAGTTGCGGTAGATGTACCCCGGCACAGCGGCGATCGCCAATTAAACGTTGTTCATGCGCTCGGGGGCGTGGCCAGTATTCGCGCCAGCGCGACCAGGTCCACCGGCTTCACCAAGTGAGTATCAAATCCTGAGGCGAGCGCCCGTTCGCGGTCCTCGGCCTGGCCGTAGCCGGTGAGTGCGACCAGCGTCATCGCCGCGCCGGTTGGCAAGGCGCGCAATCGACGCGCGACTTCATAACCATCCATGTCCGGCAGGCCGATATCGAGCAGCACCACCTGCGGAGCAAAGGCGCTCACGCGCTGCAGCGCGCCCGCTGCCGTGTAGGCGCACTCGGTCTGATGGCCTTCGAGACCGAGCAGCAGCGCCAGCGAGTCGGCCGCGTCGATGTTGTCGTCGACCACCAGGACGCGACGCACGCTGGCGTTGGCGCTGGCCGCCTGCGCGTCCGCGGCCACCGGCGCCGGCGCGCGCGGCAGGCGCAGCTCGAATGTCGAGCCCTTACCCAATCCCTCACTGCGAGCGGAAATCTGTCCACCGTGCATCTCGATCAGTTTCTTCACCACCGCCAACCCGATGCCGAGGCCGCCTTCGGAGCGATCCAGCGTTCGATCGCCCTGCACGAACAGCTCGAAGATCTGCGGCATCAGTTCGGCCGAGATGCCGACGCCGTTATCGGATACTTCGATGAACACATCGTCGGCGGAGCTGCGGGTGTGGACGCGGATCTTGCCGCCACGATCGGTGTACTTGGCAGCGTTGGTGAGCACGTTGACCAGAGACTGCACCAGGCGCGTGACGTCGCCGACCACGTACAGCGGCTCATAGCTAGGCGCCAAGGACACGTCCTGTCGTTTGTCCTGAAACAGCGGCGCCACCGTTTCGAATGCCTGTTCGACCAGCGGCGCGACGTTGAGCGTTTCCTGCTTCAGCTCGATCCGACCCTGCGAAATGCGTGACACATCCAGCAGGTCATCGACCAGACGGGTGAGCTGGTCGGCCTGGCGCCGGATCATGGTCACCACCGCGTAGGGCTCGGCCTGCTCGGGGAAGGTTCGCGCCAGGATCTCGGCGGCATTGCGGATCGGCGCCAGCGGATTGCGCAGCTCGTGCGCCAGCATCGCCAGGAATTCATCCTTGCGCCGGTTGGCGTTCTGCAGCGCGATATCGGCCAGGTTGCGGCTCGTGGTATCGAAGCCTTCGACAAATACACCCGACACGCTGCCGTCAGCATCGATGATCGGTTGATAGACGAAATCCACGTAGCGTTCGACCAGCGATGCCTGGGCAGAGAGCTGCAGCGAGTATTTCGCCCCGGTGGCCGTATAGGCTTTTCCGCTCCGATACACCTCATCCAGCAGCTGCAGGTAGCCCTGCGCGACAGTTTCGGGGAGTGCCTCGCGTAACGGCTTGCCGATGATTTCCCGGTGGCCGATGAGACGCATATAGCCGGGATTGGCGAGCTCAAAGCGGTGTTCAGGGCCACGCAGCACGGCCATGAACGATGGCGCCTGCTCGAACAGCTGCGCGAAGCTCTCACGTTCCGCGGCCAGCCGGCGCTCGGTCAGCACCTGCTGCGTGGTTTCGGTGCAGATGACCAGCACACCGCCGACCCCGTTCGGGGCATCGCGTTCGTCGATCGGTCCGAAGCTGTAGGTCCAGTAGACGTCCTGCAGCCGGCCGTGACGGATGATCGGGACCAGCTGATTCTCGTGCCAGGTCGCGGCGCCGCCACGCAGCACCTGTTCTATCTGCGGACCGATGATGGTCCAGATTTCACCCCACCACTCGCGTCCCGGTGCGCCTAGCATGGCCGGGTGCTTTTCCGGTCCGATGGAGCGGCTGTAGGCATCGTTATAGAAGCACAGGTGCTCCGGGCCCCAGAAGATGAATACCGGATGTTGCGTGGTCAGCAGCACCCGCAGCGCGGTGCGCAAACCCTGAGGCCAGGTGCGCGGGTCGTCGAGTGATGTCTTTGACCAGGGGTAAGCGCGGATGCGCTCGCCCATCTCACCGCCGCCCGCGAGAAACTCGAGCGAGCCGCGGGACTCATCACGCAATTTGGATGCGTTCTTCACGCACTCACGCGCGAGCCTATTTGATCTTGGTCTCTTTGTAGGCGACGTGCTTGCGCACTTTCGGATCGAATTTGCGCACTTCCATCTTGTCCGGATGCAGCCGCTTGTTCTTCATCGCCACGTAGAAGTGACCGGTTCCGGCCGACGACAACAGTTTGACCTTTTCGCGCATGGCAGTGGCCCTTTAGATCTTCTCGCCGCGGGCGCGCAACTGGGCCAGCACGGCTTCCAGCCCGTTCTTCTCGATGGTGCGCATGGCGTTGGTGGACACGCGCAGCGACACCCAGCGCTTCTCGCCCTCGAGCCAGAAGCGCTGCACATGCAGATTCGGCAGGAAACGGCGCCGCCGCTTGTTGTTGGCGTGCGAGACGGTATTGCCCGTGATGGGGCGCTTGCCGGTGATCTGACAGACGCGGGACATGAGCTTCACCTTGGAAAATCAATTACTTACAAACACATCGCCCAAGCTTGCGTGCGGGCGAAGGGGCCGCTTTATATCAGCCCCAAGGGGCCCTGTGCAAGCTACGCCGCCGCACGCCGGAGGTTGCCGGCACCGGGCGCTGCGAGCGCCCGGCGCTGAAACAGGATCAATGCCACGCCCGCCAGCACCAGTACCGCCGACAGTATAGCCATGGGGCCGATTTTCTCGTGCAGCACGATGGCGCCCAGGGCCAGCGCGATCACCGGGTTGACCAGCGCGTAGGTGGTCACTTTCTGTGCCGGCACGTGCGCTATCAGGAACGCGTAGCAATTGACCGCGATCATGCTGCCGAATATCACCAGGTACAGCACCCCGAGTGCCGACTGCAATGAAATGTGCGCCGGCGTGAAGCCGATCCACTCGCGATCGAGGAATCCCATCAACAGCTGAAATACCGCGCCGGTGAGCATCTGCAGGCAGCCGAAATTGAGCACCCGGTCGGCGCCGACATAGCGCGGCTGCAGCAGCGTGCCGGCACTCCAGGCCAGCTCGCCGACGAGTACCGCGATCACGTGCACCGGCCGGATCGCGCCCGAGAACGAATGCGTATGCAGCGTCAGCACCACGACGCCCGACAGGCCCACCGCGACACCCAGCGCCGACTGGTAGCTGGGCGGGCGCCTGGAGAAAAACAGCCAATCCAGGATCAGCGTCGTCACCGGCAGTATGGCCACGAACAGGGCGCAGATCCCGGAGGGCAGTCCCTGCTGCGACCAGATGATGAAGCCGTTGCCAATGCCGGTCATCAGCACGCCGCACAGCATGCTGCCGCCGATGTTCAGCCCGGAGAACGGCCGCGGTTCGCGCGCACGCAGCACGAGGTACATCAGGCCGGATGCGATCAGAAAGCGGGTCGCGCCGCTGTAAAACGGCGGGATGCTGCGAATCACCAGCGCGTTGCCGACAAACGTCGTGCCCCAGATGATGTAGATGCCGGCAAATGCCAGCACGATCTGCGCCAGCGCAGGTCGCGGGTGCTTGCTCATGGATCGATGGATGGCTACAGCAGCGGGCGAGATTACATCAAACCGCGTTCGGAGAACGAGCGGCAGCCATTGCCGGCGACCATTGTGGCGCGGCGAGGTTAAGGAATACTGAAGCTCCGCCCAGCAGTTCGAAATCCATCGAGTCTCGATCGTTGCATCGTGCATGCACGGTCAATCGCGACCGCTGCTGCAACGGGAGATTCATCATGAAAAGCATCCTCGTGGTTCTGACGCTGGCGAGCGCCTGCACGTTTGTGGCCGGCGCGCCGGCCCGGGCCGATTCCGACATTCCCAGCCGGGTGGTGCACTATAGCCAGACCGATCTTTCCTCGCCTGTAGGGATCGATCGCATCTACTCGCGGCTCATTACCGCGGCCAAGCTGGTGTGCGATCGCTACGACTCAATGGAGCTGGCGCGCCGCCAGGTTTTCGACCGCTGTGTGGACGAGAGTCTCGCGCGCGCGGTGGGGCAGGTGCACGATGAGCGATTGACGCTGTACCATGAGTCTCAAACCCGGCCGAGCGCGGCAGCCATCGTGGTCTCATCCTCGACACCCATCCGGTGAGCTCTGATCGTGCGGCGCAAAGTGGGGAGGCATGGCGGCAAAACGGCGGAGTCGGTGGCGCACGGCGGCAATGCGGCCGGAGCTCACACGCAGATTGCCACTGGGCAGTCTGCGTGTGTTCGTCGCCGTTGCCGACTGCCGCAGCTTCACCGTGGCCGCCGATATGCTCGGCGTGTCGGTGAGCGCCGTGAGCATGCAGATTCGCTCGCTCGAGCAGTACCTCGGGCTGAAACTATTCACGCGCGATGGCCGGCGTGTCCAGCCGAGTGAAGACGCGCTACCGCTGCTGCCTCGAATCCGTGACGGCCTGTCAGGATTGCAGGAGGCGATCGAGCAGGCGCGCGTCGCGCGCGGTAGCGGCGCGCTCTACATCAGCGTGCTGCCGTCGTTTGGGCTGCAGTGGTTGTCGCGGCGTCTGCCGGATTTCCATACGCGCTATCCGCGGCTGCATCTGCGCGTCGAGGCCAGCAGCGTGATGGCGGATTTCAGCACCAGTGGCATTCACGCCGCGGTGCGTGTCGGCACCGGCAACTGGCCCGGACTGCATGATGAGCTGCTGCTCAACGAATGGCTGGTGCCGGTGTGCCGGCCGGATCTGCTGCGCAAATGGGGCCCAGTCACTTGCCCCGAAGACCTCAAGCGCTATCCACTGATCCACAGCACCACGGAGCCGTGGAGTTCGTGGCTCTCGGGACTGCCGGCGAATTACTGGCCCGACAGCGGTCTGGGTCTGGACGACTCAGCGGCGGTGGTGCGGGTGGCGGCTGAAGGCGCGGGGCTGGCGTTGGCGCGCTGGAGTCTCATCGGCGAAGAGCTGCGCGCGGGCCAACTCAGTCTCGCGAGCGACAAGATCACGCCGTGGGCGCGCCGCTATTACTTCGTCTGCCTGCCCGGCATGGCGCAGGTCAAGAAAATCTGCGCGTTGCGCGATTGGCTCATGGAGCAGGCGGCGGGCTTTCCGACTCCCGCGTGAAAGGCGCTGAAGCTATAGATCCCGACCCCAGAGCTGTCCGACCAGGTCATGACCGAAGCTATGGTGAGACGATTCCTCGATGAGTGAGAAGCCGGCGGCCTCGTATATTCGTCGTGCCGACACCAGCACATCATTGGTCCACAAGATGATTCGTCGATAGCCGGCCGCTTTTGAGAATGCAATACACTCGTCCACGAGCCGTCGACCAATCCCGAGTCCCCGTGCAATGGGGTCCACTAAGAGACAGCGTAGCTGGGCCGCGTGCGGGTCCTTTTCAGAGCGCACTACAAACACGCAGCCTGCCCGTTGATTGTCGACCTCGGCGACCCAGAATTGCTCAAAGCCCGCATGATGCTGAGTGGCAAACTTTGCAAAGAGCACGGCGACCAGAGCTTCGAATTCCTCGTTCCACCCAAATTCATCGGCATACAGTTGTCCATGGCGCTCAATGGCCCAGCCCACGTCGCCTATTGCGTAAGGACGAACAAGAATCTTTGGGTTGCGCGGCGTGCGCTGTAGCTGCAGGGTTTGCTGGACGTCTTGCATTGCGCGCAGCAAACGCTGGCGCTGGGCCGCCGATAGAGGCCTGATCAGACCACCGACGCTTCTTTGCGACCCGCGATCAAGCTCCATGAATGCTTTCTGCCCCTTTGGTGTGAGCGACAGATCGGCACGTCGGGCGTCTATCGCTGATTGTTTTGTGGCAAGTAGCCGCAACTTCACAAAGCCTTGGAGAATCCGGCTGAGATACCCGCGATCCAAGCCGAGGCTATCGATCAAGTCCTTAGCCGTCAGATGCTGCCTGGTCCCAAGTTCATAAAGCACGCGTGCCTGGGCAAGCGTAAAGGGGCTTGCCAACAGGCCCTCTTCCAAGACGCCCATGCGCTGCGTGAAGAACCGACTAAATCGCCGGACGGATGCCACCTGCGTTTTCGTATTTGCGTCCATAAATCTCTCTCCGGGGCCGCTCGATCGATCGTGCCAATATTAGTTGACGGAGTCAATTATTACGAAGCATGCTTGCGGGAGATGACGCCCGATCTGCAGACTCAGAGTAGTCCGCGCTCGGCAAACGAAAGACAGCCATTGTCGGCGACGATCATGTGATCGAGCACGCGGATGTCGACCAGCTGCAGTGCTTCGCGCAGCCGGCGCGTGACCAGCTCATCGGCCTGGCTCGGCTCGGCGACGCCGGACGGATGGTTATGCGCAAGGATCACAGCGGCGGCGTTGCGGGCCAGCGCCTGCTTCACCACCTCGCGCGGATGCACGCTGGCGCCGTCGATGGTGCCGCGGAACAATTCATCGAAGGCGATCAGGCGATGGCGGTTGTCCAGGTGCAGGCAGCAGAACAGCTCGTGCGGTGTGTCGCGCAGCCGGCGGATCAGGAAATCGCGTGTCGCCTGGGGCGAGTCGAGCGGCGGTCCGGCCCGCATCGCCTCGGCGTAGTGGCGTCGCGCCAGTTCCACGGCGGCCTGCAGCCGGCAGTAGCCGGCGATCCCCAGCCCCGGACAGGCCGGACCCAGGCTGGTGGTGCCCGGAGTGCGCGGTGCCGACAGCAGGCCGCGCAACGACTGGTGGCGGCGCAGCAGTTCGCGCGCCATGGCCACGGCATCGAGGCCCGGGCGCCCCGAGCCGCCCAATAACACAGCCAGCAGCTCGGCGTCCGAGAGCGAATGCGCGCCATTGGCAAGCAGTTTTTCCCGCGGCCGCTCGTTGACTGGCCAATCCCGGATGCTCATGCTTTATGGTGCAGGGATATGACGGCGGCGTGCGATCGACATATCGTGCGCGCATAGGTCAAAAGGCCGATAATCAGCCGATGCAGGGCAAACGCATTCTGCTCGGGGTGACCGGCGGTATCGCGGCCTACAAGAGCGCGGAGCTGGTACGCCGGCTGATCGAGCATGGCGCGCAGGTGCAGGTCGTGATGACCAGCGCCGCGCGGGAATTTGTCACGCCGACCACGTTCCAGGCACTGTCGGGACGCCCGGTGCGCACCGACCTGTGGGACGCCGCCGCCGAAGCGGCCATGGGGCACATCGAGCTGGCACGTTGGGCCGAGCTGGTGCTGGTGGCGCCCGCCAGCGCCGATTTCCTCGCGCGGCTGGCGCACGGACTGGCCGACGATCTGCTGAGCACGCTGTGCCTGGCAACCGCGGCGCCGATCGCGGTGGCGCCGGCGATGAATCAACTGATGTGGCGCAATGCCGCCACGCGTTTCAATGTCGAACTGCTCACGGCGCGTGGCGTTCGCATGATCGGGCCCGGCGTGGGCGATCAGGCCTGCGGCGAGCACGGGCCCGGGCGCCTCGTCGAGCCGGCCGACATCGCGTCGCAGATCGCGCCGCTGCTGTCGCCCGCCGGGCCGCTCGCCGGTCGGCGCATCCTGGTGACCGCGGGCCCGACGCGCGAATGCATCGATCCAGTGCGCTTCGTCAGCAACCGCAGCTCCGGCAAGATGGGATTCGCGCTGGCACAGTCGCTGCGCGACGTTGGCGCCGATGTGGTGCTGATCAGCGGCCCGGTGACGCTGCCGACGCCGCTGGGCGTACGGCGCATCGATGTCGAGAGCTGCGAGCAGATGTACGCCGCGGTACAGCGCGAGCTGCCCGGCACCGCGATTTTCGTCGGTACCGCGGCCGTGGCCGACTATCGGCCGCTCGCCTGCGCCGAGCAGAAGATCAAGAAGACCAGCGAGACTCTGGCGCTCGAACTCACGCGCACCACGGACATCCTGTCGCAGGTCAGCGCCAGCACGCCGCGCCCCTTCATGGTGGGATTCGCGGCCGAGACCAACTCGGTCGAACACTATGCGCGCGCCAAACTGCTGGCGAAGAACCTGGACCTGATTGCGGCCAACGAGGTCGGTCACACCAAAGCCTTCGACTGTGACGACAATTCGCTGCTGGTGCTGTGGCGGGGCGGCCGGGTTGAGCTGCCGGTGTCCAGCAAACGCGAGCTGGCGCAGGCGCTGACCGGGCTGATCGTCGAGCAGTACCTGGAGCAGAACGCGGCACGCGAACGCGACAGCGCCAGGGAACTGGCTTCCGAGGAGCTTGCGGCTCGCGAGGGCGCTCGGGCATCCTAGTGCATGGATGCCTGCACCCGCCGATCGCTACAGGTCCGGATTCTTGATGCGCGCCTAGGAGCCGAATTTCCGCTGCCGCAGTATGCGACCACCGGTTCCGCCGGCCTGGATTTGCGCGCCTGCATCGATGCACCGCTGACGCTCGAGCCTGGTCAGGTGGAGCTGATTGCTACCGGTCTTTCGATTCATATTGCCGATCCAGCCCTGGCGGCCGTGATGCTGCCGCGCTCGGGCCTCGGCCACAAGCACGGCCTGGTGCTCGGCAACCTGGTGGGACTGATCGACTCGGACTATCAGGGCGCGCTGATGGTGTCGTGCTGGAATCGCGGCGCCAAACGCTACCAGATCCAGCCCGGCGAGCGCATCGCGCAACTGGTGGTGGTGCCGGTGGTGCAGGTGGAGCTTACGATCGTCAGCGAATTTGCAGCCACCTCCCGCGGGACGCACGGATTTGGGCACACCGGCCAACACTGAAGGCGCAGCCCGCGCGGGCGCGGTGCGGCGTCAGGAGTGCGTTCTCGCCGTCAGCTCCCGGAAGCGCTGAATGTCGGCTTCGAACTGCACCCGCATGTCCGCCTCCTCGGCGCGCTTGGCTTCGAGGGCCTTGCGCTGGTTGCGGGCCTCGTTCGAGGTGCGCACCAGTTCCTCGGCCAATTCGTCCGGCATGCGGCGCGCGTTCGGCTCGCTGCTGTAGGGTTTGAATTGCATGGCGCGCTCCTGCAAAGCGCCGAGCCGGGTGGCCAGGGATTCAATGTAGGTGGACGAGGCTTTAAGCTGGCCGTCGAGCTGCGCCATGCGTTCATCGCGCAGTGCCTCGATATCCTTGGCCGACACATAAGTCGACAGCAGGGTCTGGTCGTGCTGGGCGCGCTGGCGGGCAAGTTCCTCGGCCTTGGTCTGCTGCACCAGTTCCGCACCGCTCTTGTGGCCCTCGACGTGTTGGACTTCCACCCCCTCGCCGTTGAGCACCGAGCGCTCTTTGCCGGAGTACTCCGACGGCACGCTATCCCCGTAATGCACCACGCCCTTGTCGTCGGTCCAGCGGTAGGTCTGGCCGGGAGTGAGGGAGGACGCGCCATTGGCCGGCGCGGCCGCGGTCGCGGCGCACAGTGCCATCAGGTTCAGAAGAATGTCCCGCCCGCGAAGCATCGGTGACGGCATTGTCCACGGCAGGGCCGCCGCAGTGCAAGCGGGCGCAGTTCAGACTGCGGCGACGCCGTATTTGAGCCGGTAGCTGCGCATCGCGGCGAGCTGTTCGGCGCTCGGGGCCCCGGATGGTCCGGCGCCGGCCGCCTCAAGCGCGGCAATCAGTTCGCTGAGCGTCAGGATCGTAATGCAGCGCAGCCCGTACACGGCCGTAAGCTCCTGGACCGCCGAGCGCTCGGCCTGGCCGCGTTCCTCGCGGTCCAGCGCCAGCACTATCGCGACTGGCTGCGCTCCAGCCTGCAGAATCAGCTCGATAGACTCGCGTATGGCGGTGCCGGCGGTGATGACATCGTCGACGATCGCCACGCGGCCGGTGACCGGGCTGCCGACCACGAGGCCTGATTCGCCGTGATCCTTGGCCTCCTTGCGGTTGAACGCCCAGGGCACATTGCGCTGGTGGCGCTCGGCCAGGGCCATCGCGGTCGCCGTGACCAGCGGGATGCCCTTATAGGCCGGACCGAACAGCATGTCGAACTGCAGCCCGGATTGCACCAGTGCGCCGGCATAGCAGGCCCCTAAGGTTGCTATCGAAACGCCGTCGCTGAACAGACCGGCATTGAAGAAATACGGGCTGACGCGGCCGGACTTGAGCCTGAATTCGCCGAAGCGCAGCGCCTGGCGCGCGAGCGCAAGATCGAGGAATTGGCGTTGATAATCGCGCACGGCATCGATCCTGACGGATCCTGCAGATAATGTTCGCAGGTTATCATTGCTGCATGCGCATCATCACTCTTAACGTCAACGGCATCCGTTCGGCCGCGCGCCGCGGCCTGTTTCCGTTCCTGGAGACGCAGAAGGCCGACGTGATCTGCCTGCAGGAGACACGCGCGCTCGAGCACCAGCTCGAGGGCCACGAGTGCAGCCTGCCGGGCTATCTGAACCACTTCTATGCGGCGGAACGCCTGGGATATGCCGGCGTCGCCGCGCTGTCGCGGCACGAGCCAAAGCGCGTGCTGCGCGGCTTCAAGGTGGATGAGTTCGATCGTGAGGGGAGGTATCTGGAGCTGCAGTTTGATAAGTTGTCTGTCATCTCGCTGTATCTGCCCTCGGGGTCGGCGGGACCGGAACGACAGGCCTCGAAATTCCGCTTTCTCGAGGCGTTCATGCCACACCTGCGACGTCTGCGGCGCGCGCGCCGCGAATACATCATCTGCGGCGACTGGAATATCGCCCACAAGCCGATCGACCTGAAGAACTGGAAATCGAACCAGAAGAACTCGGGCTTCCTGCCCGAGGAGCGGGCCTGGATGGACCAGCTGCTGGGGCCGGAAAAGTACATCGACGCCTTTCGCTCGCTGGTGCCGGAGCCGGATCACTACACCTGGTGGTCGAATCGCGGGCAGGCATGGGCGAAGAATGTCGGCTGGCGGATTGATTACCAGATATTGAGCCCTGGGCTTGCCGGCACGCCGCAGCGCGCGCACATCCACAAGGAGCCGCGTTTCTCCGATCATGCGCCACTGATCATGGATTATCGGCTTTGAACGGCGACCCGGAGGCGCCGGTCGCGCCGCGCCCGGCGCGCGGCTGGCTCGGTGCGGTGCTGGTCTACGGCCAGCCGCGCATGCTGTCGATGCTGGCGCTGGGATTTTCCAGCGGGCTGCCGTTCATGCTGATCTACAGCACCCTGTCGGCCTGGCTGCGCCAGAGCGGGATCGAGCGCGCGACCATCGGCATGCTGTCATGGGTGAGCCTGGTCTATACGCTGAAATTCCTGTGGGCGCCGGTGGTCGACCGGTGGCGCCTGCCGGTCATCGGCCGGCTGCTCGGCCAGCGCCGCAGCTGGATGCTGCTGGCGCAGGCCGGAATCGCCAGCGCGTTGCTGGCGCTATCGGGCAGCGATCCCAGAACCCAGGTGGGCCACATGGCGTTGCTGGCGCTGTTGCTGGCATTCGCAGCCGCCACCCAGGACGTGGCGATCGATGCCTGGCGCATCGAGTCGGCCCCGGTGCGCGAGCAGGGCGCAATGGCCGCGGCCTATCAGCTGGGCTATCGGCTGGCGATCCTGGTGGGTCAGGCTGGCGCGCTATGGATCGCGGACGATCTGGGCTGGGCGCGCAGCTACTCCACCATGGCAGCGCTGGTCGGTGTCGGTGTGGTCACCACGCTGCTGGTACGCGAGCCGCAGCGCATTGCGCCGCTGACCTCGGTGCTGACCGAGCAGCGCGTGGTCGACTGGCTGGCGCGGCGAACGCACTGGCCCGACTCGCTGCGTCACGCCGGGGCCTGGTTCCTGGGCGCGGTGCTGTGCCCGGTGCTGGATTTCTTTGCCCGCTACGGCGCGACTCTCGGGCTGCTGATCTTCGCCTTCATCGGCACCTATCGCCTGACCGACTACACCATGGGCTCGATGGCCAATCCGTTCTACCTCGATCTGGGATTTACCCTGAAGCAGATCGCCGCGGTGGCGAAGATCTACGGCACCGCGCTCAGCGTGGTCGGCATTCTGGTCGGCGGCCTGGCTGTGGCCCGGCTCGGCCGCATGCGCTCACTGGTACTCGGCAGCGCGCTGGTCATCATCTCGAACGTGTCGTACGGCATTCTGGCGGCCCACGGCGAGCCGAGCCTGCTCGGTCTGGCGAGCGTGATCAGCCTGGATAATTTTGCGCAGGGCGTGCACGGCACGGCGCTGATCGCATTCATGTCATCGCTGACCAGCGTGTCGTACACCGCGACCCAGTACGCGGTGCTGTCCTCGCTGTACGCGCTGCCCGGCAAGCTTTTGATGGGAACCTCCGGGATCGTGGTCGACCACATCGGTTATCCGCCGTTCTTCTTATATACCGCGGCACTGAGCATCCCGGCGCTGGTGCTGCTGTTCTGGCTGTCGCGGCGCGCCGATTTTCAGCCGCTGCGTACAGCAACGGTGACCTGAGCGCTTGTGACGCTGCCGCCGCCGGAAATCGATCGGGCTCGGGTGCTGTGCGCCTTGAGCGATCTGCCGGCGGATGGATGCCGGGAATTTAAGCTCGGGCGCGGCGACTGGCCGCTGCGCGGTTTCGTGGTGCGCGTGGCCGACGGCGTGCGCGCGTATGTGAACCGCTGCGCACACCAGCAGTTCGCGCTCAACTACCGGCCGCACGAGTTCCTCACCCCTGACGGAAGCTTGATCCTGTGCCGGGTGCACGGCGCGCTGTTTGAAAAGCAGAGCGGCTACTGTGTTGCCGGACCGTGCAGCGGCCGCTCGCTGATCGGCCTGCCGGTGCGCATACGACAAGGCTACGTGCTGCTGGCCGATGATGCCGATCCCGAGGAACTGGCGGCGCGCTACGCGTAACATGACTCACGCTCGGTCAGGGAGAGTGCGGCGTGGCTGAAGGCGATGGATCGGACCAGCTCGGGGGCGCGCAGCGCGCCGTGCCTTCCGCTGCCGTATTCATCAGCTATGCCTCGCAAGACGCGCCGATCGCCGAGGAACTGTGCTCGGCACTGGAGCAGGGCGGAGTGGCCTGCTGGCTGGCGCCGCGCAATGTGCGGCCCGGGGATTTTTATGCCGACTCGATCGTGCAGGCGATCAACGGCTGCGCGGTGCTGGTGCTGCTGCTGTCCCAAAGCGCGATCGATTCACCGCACGTGCTGCGCGAGGTGGAGCGCGCCAGCGCCAAGCGCCGGCCGGTCATCGCCTTCAGGATCGACGCTGCCGCTCTGCCGCCGGGACTGGAATACTTCCTGAGTACGTCGCAATGGATCGATGCCAGTGCGGCACCGGCCGATCGCCTGTTCCCTAAACTCCTCGAGGCGGTGCGCAGCCGGCTGGGCTCGGAGCCCACGGGCGGCTCTGTTCCGACGCCCGCCGGTCGGCCAGCGCCCAAACGCAAGCACTACCGTCTGACTGTTGCGGTGGGCGTCGCGGTCGCAATCGCGCTGAGCTTTGTGGTTGTCGACCGGTTCTGGCTTTCGAAACACAGTGCTGCGCCGCGCATTCCGGCCGCCGCCGCCCCAGACTTTATTCCGCCGCCGCATTCGATTGCAGTGCTGCCGTTTGTGAACATGAGCGGCGATGCCAAGCAGGACTATTTCTCCGACGGGATTAGCGAGGAGCTGCTCAACTCACTGTCGCGCCTGAATGACCTGCAGGTGGTCGCTCGAACTTCCTCGTTTTCGTTCAAGGGGCAGAACGTCGATGTGTCCACCATTGCGCACAAGCTGAATGTTGGCGCCATCCTCGAAGGCAGCGTGCGGCGCGCCGGCAACACGGTGCGCATCACCGTGCAGTTGGTCAATGGCGTGAGCGGTTTTCATATCTGGTCGCAGACCTATGACCGGCAACTGAGCGACATTCTGAAGCTCCAGACTGAGGTGGCGACCTCGGTCGCGCAGCAGCTGGAGGTCAGACTCGCAGGCAATGAAACGGCGGTGCTGGAGCTCGGCAGTACCACCAATGCGCAGGCGTACGAGGCCTACTTGCGCGGATCCGAGCTGCTGTCGGATACGGACACCGGGGAGGCGGAGTTGCGTGCCGCGTTGGCGGCGTTCGATCAGGCCATCGCGCTCGATCCGAACTACGCTCAGGCGCACGCCAGGCGGGCTAGCGCCCTGGCCGACATCTCGATATTTGTTGACCTCAAACCTGAGGAGTTGGCGCGGGTGCGCGAGCAGGCACGCCTGGCGGGTGAACGCGCCGTCGCGCTGGCGCCGGAACTCGGTGACGCGCACCAGGCTCTGGCGGGCGTACTGTCCAATGGCTTGCTCGATTTCGCCGACGCGGCACCGGAGTTCGACCGGGCGCTGGATCTGTCGCCGGGCAGTGCGCGCGTGCAGATGGGATTCGCCGGTTTCGCCGGTCAACTGGGCCACTTCGACGCTGCCATCAAGGCCGCTCGTCGCGCAGTCGATCTCGATCCGCAGAATGCCAACGCACAGGTCACTCTAGGACAGGTTCTAAGCTGGGGACGTCACTACAGGGAGGCGCTGAGCGCCTTGCAGGCCGCCAAAGTGCTGCGCCCGCACTCAAACTTCATCAGCTTCAATATCGCCAATGTCCTGCTTGCATCGGGCCAATTCGAGCAGGCGCGAGCGCTGTGTGACTCGGCAGCAATGCCAGCACAGAGCCCCGGCCGCCATCTGATGCTGGCGCTCGCCTACCACGGACTTAAGCGAGAGCAGGAGGCGCAAGAGCAGGTGGCGCAATACCAGGCTCTTCACAAGGAGGGGGCGACGCTGGAACTTGCCGGGGTGTACGCACAATTGGGCGATACCGCGGCGGCGCTGCGGGAGCTGACACGGGCCGAGCAGCAGCGCAACTCGGCATTCCAGGTTATCAGGGTCGCATGGATACTCGACCCGATCCGTAATGAGCCGCAATTCAAGGCGATCGAGGCGCGGATGAAGTTTCCGCCGTAGCCCATCGGTCAGGCAGGGTCGGGCGATTCCAGGTCGGTTGATTCGAACAGATCGAGGCCGTCCAGGCCGCCGGCCATCCGCGGATCGCCATCGAGAGATGCGCTGGGCGCGAGCGTGTCCTCATCGCCTTCGACGTCGGCCGAGCCGCTCCAATCCTCCGGAGCATCGGCGTCTTCGATCTCGCCCTTGGTGCGCTGGGCCTGCCAGTCGGCGAGATCGAGTTCCTCCACGGTGCCATCGAAATACTGCACCTCGATGGTGCCGTCGTCCTCGTCGATCGCCACCACTTCCAGCAGCTCGCCGCCGCGTACTCGATACCACTCGCCGATGTCGGGTTGCGCGCTCATTGAAATGCTCCCGTATTCAGCCGCGGCGGAATGCTCTACCCTGCCGCTTGACGATACCCGTTGACGATACCCGCGATCCGCAATCATGTTGCTCCTGCCGCAGGGCGTAGATCAAGATCATTTTTTAAATTTGTGAAGCCCGAACGAGTCAGCAGTTGCTCAAGTTTTTTGTAGTCTTTTTGGTAGTGGTGGAACCGATCTCGCTGATTCCGGTATTCGTGTCCTTGACCAAGGACGGGACCGCGGCGCAGGGGCGGCACATGGCGCGGCGCGCGGTGGTCATTTCGGCGATTATCCTGACGCTGTTCGCGGTCGGCGGCGGCCCGTTCCTGCGCCTGATGAGCATCAGTCTCGACTCGTTCCGCATTTTCGGCGGCCTGCTGCTATTCCTGATCTCGCTCGAGATGGTGTTCGCGCGCACCTCGGGCACTCGCACCTCCTCCCAGGAGGAACTCGAGAGCCGTCAGCGCGGGGACATCTCGGTATTTCCGCTGGCGTTCCCGTTCATTGCCGGCCCCGGGGCGATGGCAACCATCCTGCTGGCGTTCAGTCCGACTGCCGGTAAGCCGCTGTTGTTTTTAGGTTTGCTGCTGTGCGTGTACGGCGTGCTGCTGATCACGCTGGGGGTGCTGTACCTTGCGACTCCGGCGATGCGGGTGCTGGGAGTGACCGGTACCCACGTCATCAATCGCATGTCCGGCGTGCTGCTGGGTGCGCTCGCGGTGCAGTTCATCGTAGACGGCCTGCGCGGCAGTTTCGGCGGCTAACGCGTCACTGGCGCCGGAACAGCAGCTCGCGTACCCGATGCCCCAGGCGTTCGCCGCGGCGCTGAAAGCGCGTCGCGCTGCGAGCCAGGACGGCATCGACGTCGATGAAGCCGCCGGCGTCGGCGCAATTGGCCAGCAGACCGCAGCCGTTCAGCACCAGCAGCATCTCCTCGGCATAAGGCTCCCAGTCGGTGGCCAGATGCAGCCGACCACCGGCGGTGAGGCGCGAGGCGAGCAGCGCCACGAATTCGGGCTGCACGATGCGGCGCTTATGATGGCGTTTCTTCGGCCACGGGTCGGGAAACAGCAGCTGCACCTCGTTGAGACTGGCCGGCGCAATCTGTTGCTCCAGCACCTCGACCGCGTCGTGAGCGATGACGCGCAGGTTGGCGACGTCGGCCCTGGCCGCCGCCAGCAGCAGATGCCCGATGCCGGGACGGTGGACCTCCACGCCGATGAAGTCCTGCCCGGGCTGCGCCAGCGCCCGCTCCAGCAGATGCTCGCCGTTACCAAAGCCGATCTCCAGCGTGCGGGCGGCGACGCGGCCGAACAGCCGCGCCAGATCGAGCACCTGCGGCTCGAATTCAACCCCGAAACGCGGCCAATGCTCGCCGAGGGCGCGCTCCTGCGCCGGGGTGATACGGCCGGTTCGGACGACATAGGAGCGGATGGCCCGGTGCATCGGGGCATTATCGCATCCAAGGGCAGCGCCACCGCTGGCAACCACCGGCGCGAGCGGCCATCATCCGCGGCATGACGCCGTTTTCCGTACTTGATCTGTCGCCGATCGTGGAAGGCGCGAGTGCGGCCGACGCGCTGCGCAACTCGCTGGAGCTGGCGCGGCACGCCGAAGCCCTGGACTATCGGCGATTCTGGCTGGCGGAACATCACAATATGCCCGGTATCGCCTCGGCTGCGACCGCGGTGGTGATCGGTCACGTGGCGGCGGGCACGCGCAGCATACGCGTCGGCTCGGGCGGCGTGATGCTGCCCAATCACGCACCGCTGGTGATCGCGGAGCAGTTCGGCACGCTGGCGTCGCTGTTTCCCGGCCGCATCGACCTGGGCCTGGGCCGAGCACCGGGCACCGATCCGGTCACGGCGCGCGCCCTGCGGCGCGACCTGGCCGGCAGCGCCGATCAGTTTCCGCAGGACGTGCAGGAATTGCAAAGCTATTTCGAGGCGCCGGCGGGCCAGTCGACGCGCGCGATACCCGGGGCGGGACTGGCGGTGCCGATCTGGCTGTTGGGCTCGAGTCTGTTCAGCGCGCAGCTGGCCGCGGCGCTCGGATTGCCGTTCGCGTTCGCGGCGCATTTTGCGCCCGAGCTGCTGCTGCCGGCGCTTGCGGTGTATCGCCAGCGATTCCAGGCGTCGCGCGAGCTCGAGCGCGCGTACGCGATGGTGTGCGTCAATGTGATCGTCGCCGACACCGATGTCGGGGCACGCCGGCTGTTTACCTCACATCAGCAGGCGTTCACCCATCTGCGCCGCGGCCGGCCTGGCCAGCTGCCGCCGCCGATCGACGATATCGACAGTTTCTGGTCCAGCGGCGAGAAGGCGCAGCTCGGGCAGGCCATGCGCTATTCCTTCGTCGGCTCCGGCGCGGCTGTTGAGCAGGGGCTGCGGGCGTTCCTGCATCAGGTGCCGGTCGAGGAGCTGATGGTCAATGTGCACGTCTATGATCAGGTCGCGCGCCGCCACTCGCTGACACTGACGGCCGCGATCCGCGACCGACTGGCGGGCAAGGCGGGCGAGGCCGGCGGCGCCTAGCGGTTTTCTCATTGAAAAATATTCAGAATGGTTGGGCGCCCGGCGTATTGACGAGCGCGCACCGGCACGGCTAGCGTCGAAACATGTTCCGTTCCCTGGTTACACGTACCGTGTTGCCGCTGCTGCTGGCGGCGGGCGTAGTCGCGTACTTCGGGCTGCCGTACATCGACCGGCTGCTGACCGAGTGGTTTCGTTCCGATGTCCAGCTGCGCGCGCGGCTGTTGATGAGCTCGATGGACGAATCGCTGCCGACGCTGATCGCCAAGGGCGATCAGCAGGGACTGCGCAGGTACACCGCAAAGATCATCGCCGACCAACGTGTGCTGGGTATCCTGATCTGCCTGCCGCATGGCGGTACCGTGTTCAAGACCGAACTGGTGCCCACGGCGGTGAGCTGCGAAAGCACTGCGGATCTCACCGATGGCGAGAGCGTGGCACGCCGCGCGCCCATGGGGTCGGTGCTGGTGTCGGTGTTCGACCAGAAGCCTTCGGACCAGCCGCCGTATCGGGTGGCGATCCTGTACGACCTGAGTTTCGTCGACAGCCGCCAGAGCACCGCGCGCGATTACATGCTCGCGTTCGGGGGCATATCGCTGGTCATCCTGGCGCTGTTCCTGGTGCTGGCGGCATGGCTGGTGGTGCGGCGCTGGGCCAAGATCCTGATCGGCGACATCAGGGGCCGTCGTTTTTTCGACAACGCCGAGTCCGGGCCGCTGTCGCTGCCGATCCTGCGCCAGGTACGCAAGGTCTTGAGCGAGATGGAGGAGACCCAGCGGCTGGAGATCGACTACCGCGAGAACTGGACGCCGCAGGCGCTGCAGTTGGTGGTGCGTGATCAGCTGCATTCGCCGCAGATGATCGTGGTGTCGAACCGCGAGCCGTATGCGCACGAGTTCGACGACCATGGTGCGATCGAAGTGCGGGTGCCGGCCAGCGGCATGGTGACCGCGCTGGAGCCGGTGATGCGGGCCTGCTCGGGCACCTGGGTGGCGCATGGCAGCGGTACCGCGGATCGCGAAACGGTGGATCGGTCGGACCACGTGCGCGTGCCACCCGATGATCCTTCCTACACGCTGCGGCGCGTGTGGTTGTCGGAGTCGGAGGAGCAGGGGTTCTATTACGGCCTGTCGAATGAAGGCTTGTGGCCGCTGTGCCACCTGGCGTATGTGCGTCCGACCTTCCGCGCCGAGGACTGGGTGGTGTACCAGTCGGTGAACCGCAAATTCGCCGACATAGTCGCGCAGGAGGCGCAGTCCGATAACCCGGTGATCCTGATCCAGGATTTTCACTTCGCGATGCTGCCGGGCTACCTGCGCGCGCGGCGACCGAAGGCGACCATCATGCTGTTCTGGCACATTCCCTGGCCCAACGCCGAGACCTTCGGCGTCTGCCCATGGAAGCGCGAGATGCTGTCGCACCTGCTGATGGCCGATATCCTGGGCTTTCACACGCTCTATCACTGCCAGAATTTCCTGGCGGCGCTCGACCGCTTCATCGAGTGCCAGGTCGATCACGAGCGCATGACGGTCGCTCTGCAGGGCCACATCTGCCACGTGGCGGCGTATCCGATTTCGATCGAGTGGCCGCCACGCTGGCTGAAGGCGCTGCCCGACATACAGCAGTCGCGGCGCGCGGTACGCGAGCGATTTGGTATCGCCGAACATGTCACGCTCGGTCTGGGCGTGGAGCGCTGGGACTTCACCAAAGGCGTGATCGAGCGCTGCCTGGCGCTGGAGCTGCTGCTGGAGCAGAACCCGCGTCTGCGCGGCCAGGTCACATTGCTGCAGATCGCGGCGCCGTCGCGCAGCAAACTGCCGGCCTACCAGGCGCTGCAGCGCGCAACGCTGGCGGAGGTGGAACGCATCAACGCGCGCTTTGCGACCGCCGAGTGGAAACCGATCGTGCTGATCGGCAAGCACCAGCCACCGGAACAGGTGTTCGAACTGTACCGCGCCGCCGATTTCTGCATCGTCAACAGCCTGCACGATGGCATGAACCTCGTGGCCAAGGAGTTCGTCGCCGCGCGCGACGACGAAGACGGTGTACTCATCCTCAGTACCTTCGCCGGCGCGGCGCGCGAACTAGTGGAAGCGCTCCTGGTCAATCCATTCGATGTGGCAGAGACCGCCGCTGCGATCCGGCGCGCCCTGGAGATGCCGCGCGAGCAGCGGCTGCTGCGTATGCAGCTGATGCGCCGAACAATCAAGGAGAATAACGTCTACCGCTGGGCCGGACGGATGCTGACGGATGCCGGGCGCATCCGCCAGCGACAGGCGCTGTCGATGGGGCAGGACGTGCTGTCACTGACCTAGCCGAGGCGGCCGCCGGGTGACTGCGGCCGGGTATCGACTAAAATGGCCGCCCGCTAAGGAGCAAGTCTTGTATCGAACCCGCATACCCCGCAATGCCCTGTGGTGGACGTTGCCCTGGCTGCTGCTGTCGGTCGCGGTGCACGCAACCGATGCCATGGACGCAGGCAAAGCTGCGGACACCAAGGCCCCGACGCATTTCGTGCCGGAGCAGCAAAGCAGCAAGGGTTCGGTGACGGTCGAAGGCCGTCACATCGACTACGACGCCTATGCCGGAACGATCGTCGTGCATCCCAAGGATTGGGACGACGTACCGCAAAATGCGCCGAAGGACGAGGACAAGAATCCGCGGCCCGAGGCGAGCATGTTCTACGTCGCCTATTTCAAAACCGCCGATAAGGGTGGTGCCGACAAAGGTGGCACCGACAAGGGCGCGGCGACGCGGCCAGTGACCTTCGTGTTCAACGGCGGCCCCGGCTCGTCCACCGTCTGGCTGCACATGGGTGCCTTAGGCCCACGCCGGGTGGTTACCGTGGATGATTCGCACACGCCCGCGGCCCCGTACCCGATAATCAACAACGACTACAGCCTGCTCGATGCTAGCGACCTGGTGTTCATCGACGCGCCGGGAACCGGCTTCTCGCGCATCGCCGGCACCGAGCGCGAGAAGGCGTTCTTCGGCGTGGATCAGGACGCACAGGCGTTTGCCGATTTCATCGTGCAGTTTCTGTCGAAGTACGGCCGCTGGAATTCGGCCAAATACCTGTTCGGCGAGAGCTACGGCACCACGCGCGCCGCGGTGCTGATCGGCAGGCTCGAGACCGAGCGCATGGTCGACTTCAACGGCGTCATCATGCTCTCGCAGGTACTCAATTTCGATGCCAGTCCGGACGGGCCGCAGGACAATCCCGGCATCGACCTGCCGTATGAGGTGGCGTTGCCAACCTACGCGGCCACGGCGTGGTATCACCACAAGCTGCCGACTGCGCCACCGGATCTTGCGGCGCTGCTGATCGAAGTCGAGCATTTCGCGATGAACGACTACGCGGCGGCGCTCGCGGCCGGCTCGACTTTGCCCGCGGCACAACGCGATGCGGTTGCCGCGAAGCTGCACGAATACACCGGCCTGCCGGTGGCCTATATTCTGAAGGCGGATCTGCGCATCAACGGCGGGGAATTCGAGAAGACCCTGCTGGAAGACGCCGGCCTGACCACCGGGCGCTACGATACGCGCTTCGCCGGCCCGACCTTGGATCCGCTCAGCCAGGAGGCCGACTACGACCCGCAAAACGCTGCGATAGGCTCGGCCTACGTCTCCGCCTACAACGACTACGTACGCAAGGAGCTCAAGTACGGTCAGGATAAGGAGTTCAAGGCGCTCACGGATGCCGAAAGGATCTGGATTACCTCGCATCGGCCGCCTGGCGAAACCGAGGTGCTGTCGCGAAACATCAATGTGATGCCCGATCTGGCGAGCGCGATGAAATACAACCCCGGCCTGCACGTGCTGCTCAATGGGGGTTATTTCGACGCGGCGACCCCATTCTACGAAGGCATCTACGAGATGCAGCATCTGCCGATCCCTGCGATGCTGCAGAAGAACATCGAGTATGCGCAATACCAGTCGGGACACATGGTCTACGCCCACGATGCGTCGCTCAAGGAGTTGCACAGCAAGGTGGCTGATTTCATCCGGCGCACCCAGGGGCCAAAGTCGTCGTAACCGGCCATGCCGCCTGTGCCGACAGGGGCGGCGAGATTGTCATGAACAGCGTCGTCCAGGCTTCCGACTATCCGCAACTGATCGCCGCCACTAAATCCGAACGCGCGCGGGTCGAACTCGCTGCCGCATGGATCCGCCGGGTGTTCGATCAGTTCTATGAGGAATTCCTGAAGCTCACCTGGAGCGCAAAGACCGCTTTCGAAAATCGCGATTACCCGGAGTCGGTTGCTTGCGCAAAGAAGCGCCTGGGACTGTACAACGCCACGGTGTATGCACTGGCCTGGGACCTGCGCGCGGCGTTCGCGGCGCTCGCACAGCGCGAATCATTGTGGACCCAGGTGGAAGCCGCCTATCTGCCGGCGGTTGCCGGACGCTACGAAGCGGATCTGGCTCTGGCCTATATCCATTCCGTGCGCCGCCGGGTGTATCACGGGGAATGGAGACCGGTCGAGTACGGCTTCGGCGAGCAACGCCCCCCAACGAGTTCCGGCAACGCGGTGTTCGAAAGGTTTACCTGTACGTGGCCGGTAGATCACCGGGTGATACAGAGGATCCTGGAGGTGGCCGAGCTGTCGGTGCCGTTCCGCGCCCCGGCGTCGGATGCGATGCGCATCGCCAGGAGGCTCAACGACGTACTGGCCGGGACTTCGGGCGGCGCGAAACTCATCGCGATTGAAATGATCCGCGGCGGGTTTTTCCGCAATCGCGGGGCGTATCTGGTCGGTCGCCTGGTACTGACCGGGGAGGAATACAAGCCGTTCGTGATCGCCCTGGTGAACGAGCCGGAGGGCGTCGCGGCCGCGGCGGTACTGCACGTGGTATCGCACGTGCACAACCTGTTCAACACCACCGAAGCGCCTTGCCAGGTAACGAACCTGCACTATCACGAGCTCAGCGCCTTCCTGCACAGCATCATGCCGCGGCGCCCGCTCGGACTGCATTACTCCACCTTCGGGTTTCATCACGTCAGCAAGGTCGCGGTGATGAACGAGGTCAGGCGCCACCTGGGTACCGATGGCGAACTGCTCGACACCGCGCCGGGGTTTCCGGGAACGGTCGCCATCGCATTTACCTCACCGCACTCGGACTACATCCTCAAGGTTATTCGCGACCGCCCCACGACGGGCTACAAATGGGACAGCTTCGAAGGCGCCGATGTGGTGCTGGAGAAATACAAGCGTGTTCACGAGATCAACCGTACCGGCAGCATGCTCGACAACATCCTCTACTACAATCTGAAGCTGGACTGCTCCTGGTTCAAGCCCGAGCTGCTGCAGGAACTGCGCACCGCTGCGACCAACGCGGTGCAACTGCAGGACGATGCGCTGGTATTCAAATACCTGGTGGTGCAGCGAAAGCTCACGCCGCTGAATGTATTCCTGGCGACCGCGCCGGAGGACAGAGCCACGCGCGCTATCGTGAATCTGGGCTATTGCATCAGGAACAACGCGGCGGCAAACGTCTTCAACAAGGATTTCGACGCCCGCAACTACGGCGTCAGTCGCTATCTGAAAGTGTTTCTTTACGACTACGATGCGGTGGAGACGCTGACCGACGTGAAAGTGCGCACCAATCGCGACCGGCTCGAGGGCGAAGAGGAAGTTCCCGGCTGGTTCTTCGAGGACGGCGTGGTATTCCTGCCAGAAGAAATCGAGGCCGGCTTGCGCGTCGGCAATCGGGCGCTGCGCCGGGCATTCCGGGCGGCGCATGGCGAGCTGATGACGGTCGAATACTGGGAGCGCCTGCAGCAGGAATTGCGTGCCGGCGAGATACCCGGCATCCACACCTTTCCCGAGTCCTGCTACCTGAGCGATCCCGGCGTCGAGACCGTGGCCAACGAGTGATAGAATCTGCTATCCAAAGCGGGTGTAGTTCAATGGTAGAACTGCAGCTTCCCAAGCTGCTAACGTGGGTTCGATTCCCATCACCCGCTCCATTTCTTCGGGTATGACCGCAACGTCGCCGACCGGCGCATCATTTGAGATCCGGCCGAACCTGCGCGGGCGGGCCAAGGCCTTAGGATTGGCCGTTCTTTATCTGGCCGCCGCCACTCTGTTGATAGCGGCATTCATCTTCGGGTTAGCGAAGACCGGCCTCGCGCCCGCCGCCCATATCAGCAGTCTTTCGCTGGCCCAGGAGTTTATGCGTGAGTCGGCCTACGCAGCCGGCGTCGTGCTCGCGCTACTGGCGCTAGCCAGGTTGACCCGTGAGTCGATCTCTCGAATGGGCTTTGCAGGGAAGGGCGCATGGAGAGACGTCGCTACTGGACTCGCCGCAGGCCTGGTGCTGGTGGCGGCCCCTCTCGGCATCATGTCGGCCATGGGTGCCTGCGAATTCGGAGGCGTCGAGCTTGCGCCTGACCGGATCCTGCGTTTCGCAACCTACTACGTCCTTCTGGATTTCGCGGTCGCAGTCTTCGAGGAGACCCTTTTCCGATCCTTCATCCTCGTACAGCTTTCGCGGGCGATCAGCTTCTGGCCGGCTGCGATCGTTACCGCCCTCCTGTTCGGATTGGCCCATGCAGGGAACATCAACGAAGCTCCGCTAGGGTTGCTCGTGGCAAGTTTGGCCGGCCTGGTCCTCGCCTACTCTTTCTGGCGCTCGGGCGCCCTGTGGTTTGCAATTGGGTTCCACACTACTTACGACTTTGTGGAGGATTTTGTTTTCGGCGTGCCCGACAGCGGCGTGGTCCCTGCAAACGCCATGTTGCATACGACGCTGCACGGGCCCGTTTGGCTCACCGGCGGCGACGCCGGTCCGGAGGCCAGCGTACTCGCACTCGCCGCGTTCCTGGCGCTGGCGCTCATTGCCCGGTTCGCGCTGCCTCGTCGCGAGGTGTGATCGACTTCGCTACGCGCGGATCAGGCGCCTTGGTCGTTCAGATTCACATCGTCGTAAGTCTGCTATGCTGCAGGTTGCTTTCAGCCGATGTGACGGTGCGAGAAGAAAGAATTGGCCAAAGCAGTCAAGCAACCGAAAGCCGGGCCCGCCGTCGACGCGCACGCGACGAAGCGTAAGCGCGAGCTTCTCTTCGCGGCCCTGGTCGTATTTTTTGGGATCACGGCGGTTACTCTCAGCCAGCAGACCGCCATCGCGCTGATCCCGCTTAAAAATCTTCTCAAAAACGAACTGCACGAAGGCACGGCCGTTACCGCGGCGTTTTTCTTCTGGACTGGGCTGGCCTGGTACGTCAAGCCGTTCTTCGGAATCTTCACGGACGCGTTTCCGTTTTTCGGTACCCACCGAAAGAGCTACATCCTGACGGGGGCGAGTCTCTCCGTCCTGAGTTTCATCGCGCTCATCTACACGCCGCACCGATACGCGCCCTTATTTTTTGTGTGCATCGGGATCAACGTTTTCATGGTCGTCTGCAGCACCGCCGTCGGCGGTTATATGACAGAGAAGGCGCAAGAGCTGAAAGCGTCCGGCGGCTTCGCGTCCATCTTCCAGATCGCGTACCAGACATCAGGCGTCCTCGGAGGGCCGCTCGGAGGAATCCTGGCCGGCATGGCATTCGGATGGACCGGGGCGGTCAGCGCCGCGATCATGTTCCTGCCCATACCGGCGACGTATTTCTTCCTCAAGGAAAGACGAACCCACGTCGATTCGAAAAAGCTTCTAGGCGATGCCCGAAAGCAGCTCACGAAGATCGCCAAGGCCAAGACAATGTGGGCCGCAGCTGGCTTCAGCTTCCTGTTTTATTTCGCGCCGGGCATTCAGACCGCACTGTTCTATCGGCAGCAGGACGTGCTGCACATGAGCACCAACCAACAAGGACTGATGTTCTTTCTAAACGGCATCTTTGCGACGGCGACCGCAGTAATTTATGGCACCTATGCGGCAAAGCGCTGGACCCTGCGAAGGCTTCTCTTTTGGTGCATCCTCGCCGGGGCTGTCGCGCAGCTGTCCTACGCCTTCTACAACTCGATGACACAGGCTTACATCATCGAAAGTCTCTGGGGATTGGGCTGGGCGTCTGCGGACATGGCCTTAACCGATCTCTACCTGCGCGCGACACCAGCCGGAAGCGAAGCGCTCGGCTTCTCGCTGATGGTCAGTGTCCGCAATCTCTCCCTGTTTGGAGCCGACTGGCTCGGCGCCAAAGCGATGGAAAGCTATCACCTTCAATTCAGTACGATGGCAATCGCGAATGGTCTGGTCTCTTTGATCGCGTTGCCGCTGGTTTTTCTGCTGCCGGGATTCATCATGGATCATGCGGACGCGGGTGGCGGTGGAGTTCCTCGAGAGCCCGGTGGAGCGCACATGGATCCGCTCTAGTAGGAGCCGCGTCATTGAGAATGATCATCGGTTTGGGGTGCGCATCGCTATTGGGAGCGTTGGGTTGGTGGCTCGGCGGACTGTGGAATCTCGGCGCGGCCGTGGTGCTTGGGGGCGTCGCGAGTGGTGTCGGCCTGTACTACGGTAATAAATGGTTCGATAACAATCTGCGATAGCGCCCTATCGAACATTGATGCTAAAGATGTGGTAACCGTAGGCACCACGAACGCCAATTCGCTCGAACTCCGCCGAATCGGTGCCAATGAAACCCGGTTCTGACGTGTAGTAAATGACCGTCGCCGGTACACTTCTCCCGTTGCAGATGTTGCGGGCATCGTCCTTTCCAAAGTCCGCGAGTGCGGTCCCCTGTTCGACCGAGACCTCTCCATGCTTGGGCGCTTTCGCGACTTTTAAGGTCGGGTATCCCAAGCTCGTGCAATCAGATGCTGTTGCATAGAAACTGGCAATAATCTGCCTTTGGCCGCTGAGTGCGCCACGGATCATCGGCTTCTCCGTGGCTTGTCGTGCTGTCGTGGCGGCAGGGTTGTTTGAGTTGATGACAATGCAAGACGCCAGTGCCAATGTGGACGCTACGGCTAGAAGCCTTGCTCTCATTAGATTTCCCCGCCGAGTCTGGCTTAAATTCTGGCAGCGACCATCGCTGCCGTCCATAGACGGATCTTGACCCTTCACGGCGCTGCCAATAGTGTGGAGCGATGCCGTCAAACGGCAGGGGAGCTTCCCATGCGCTGGTATCACTACGTGGCCTACTTCTTCGGGGGCGCATTCCTGGCCAACACTGCGCCCCATTTTGTCAATGGAATCTCGGGCAACGCCTTTCAAAGTCCCTTTGCATCACCGCCCGGCGAGGGCTTGTCCTCCTCAACGATCAACGTCCTCTGGGGCCTGTTCAACCTTGCCGTGGCATATCTGCTTATCTGTCGCGTCGGCAGCTTCCAGCTGCGCAAAACCACGCACGTGCTCACTCTCGGAGCCGGCGTCCTGCTCATGTCGCTGATGCTTGCTCGTGCATTCGGACGCTTCCATGGCGGACTGTAAGATTGCCAGGCTTGCAGGAGTCAAGGCGGCAGAGGCCGCCCTTCATTACGTCGCGCCGGTGGGAGAAAAAGAAGAATACGTCGCGCGTGCTATGCGCAATGTCGAACCGTATCTTGCCACGGAAACCCAGGCGGCTTGAAAAGAAACGCCACGCGGCACCTGGCCGCGTCGAGGGCGAAAGCCACCATTCGGCCGGGTATGGCAGACCCTCTGGTTTAGGCCGCCTTACGGTGCGACCACGATATTGTTGTGCACCCCTCTAACTCCATCGGTTTCCTTTGCGATCGTTTCGGCACGGTCGCTGGCTTCCTTTGTGGGCGTCGTGCCGCTGAGCCAAACGACGCCATCACGATCGGTATTGACCGTTACGTTAGTCAGCGTCGTCGGCCCCTTAGCCAAAAGCTTGGTCTTTACCTTGGTCGTAATAGCCGAGTCCTTGATATACATGCCCGGATAGGACGCGTCCGAATCTGCGGCGTACAGCACCGGCGCTCCAATGGCCCCCATAACAGCTAACGCCACAACGGCGATGGTCTTCATTGAAATGTCCTCTCTCGTTAATCGTTCATGCGGATTGATGTTTCAGCGCTCTGCGCATGATGCGCAAAGCGCGCCGCGCAGTCTGTAGGATGGACGCCACTGTCGGATCGGCCTCTGCTCACAGTGAAACATGGCCAAGCAGCGGCGTCTCCAGTGACTTGGTAAACATCAGACGCTGCCACAGGAACTCCGGATCCGTGGCTAGCCGGCGTAGGCTCGCCAGGGCCTCCTCGAGCTTTCGCCCGCCGCCATTCGCGTGATAGATCAGCTGTTTGTTTGCAGTCGCTTGTGGAGAGACCCGGTTGAGGAAGATGTCGAGACGCGTCGCCGAGTAACGATCCAGCACTTCATCATCGGCGCCCTCCAGAATGAGCGCGGCCAGCGCAGGGTAGAGCGCATAACTGTCAAACAGGCCGGACGTCAGTCCAAGACCGCCAGTTGGGTTGGTAACATGCGCCGCATCGCCCGCAAGAAGGACGCGTCCGACACGATAGCGTGGCGCCGAGCGCTGGTGCATCCGATAAGGGGATGCTCGTTCGAGCTGGTAGGGGCCCTCACCCGGCAGTATCGCCTTATACATCTGAGGTAGCCGCTCGAGAAAGGCCTCCTCTGGAAGCGCTGCGTCTTCCATATAGGTGCAGCGCCAGAGGTCCTCATTGTTCAAAATGGCGATGACCGCGCCAAAACCATCATCGATTACGAACGTCGCGCGCGCGTAGCCATGGCGCTCGAAATCGTAGTAGACGTTGGTGGCCACAAACCGCTCCGGCCAGGTGATTCCGTCGAAAGACAGGCCGAGCAGCCGGCGCACTGTGCTCCCGGCGCCGTCCGCGCCAATGACCCACCTGGCGCGCAGCTCTTCCGTCGTGTGCTCCGTCACCACGGAGAGCGTTACGGCGTCGGCATTCTGGTGAAGCTTCTGAAGTCGAGTGCCAAATCGGACCGTCGCGTTTGAGAAAGCCTTCAGTCGGCGCATCGCAATATCGGTGAGCCGATGCTGGCCAAGATGCAGGTTATAGGGGTGCGGCGTGTGCCCGGTCAGTAATTCCATCGAATAGACGATGCGCTCGCCACTGCGGCGTACCAGGTAGGTATAGTCCTGCTTGCGCACGCCGGCGGCCTCGGCCTCTTGCAGTATTCCCAATCGCTCGAGACCCTCCAGAACCGACCAGAAGTACACCGCTGCGCGCGGGGAGTCGGTGATCTGCGGGTCAGCTTCAATAACGCTTACGCGAACGCCGGCTTGCGCGAGCCCGAGCGCGCAGATCATGCCGACCGGACCGCCTCCGATGATAATCACGTCTTCCATCGGGGGAAGTCTTCGAGCGTTACCGACGGCTCTTCGGGCCCGATTACCCGTTGTTGCACGCAGCAGTCGCCACAGCCGGCTTTAGCCCACGTCAAACGCGCGCGACGTGACTGTATCGTGAAGCGTCGCGTATTTCACCAACACGCCCTGCCCGAAGTGGATAAAGGCCTCAGTGCGCTCATGCTCGGCTAGGGCCGCCGGTGACGCCCAATGCTCCACGACATAGAACGTCTGATCGTCCTCGGTACCGCGGGCTTTCGGCAAGCGCGATCGTAGACAGGACAGTGAGCATCGATAAGGAGAATCCGATCGCGACGACACTTCTGCGCTTCATGACGGCGTTTCCACCAGTATCTTGTGACGTCTGAGCGTAGCGCTTGCCTGCTGCCCTCCGCAACTGGATCGCGCGAACGGCCGCATTGCGGACTGCACTTTAAATGAACGTCACGACACGGGCGATTCGGACAAGACATTAAAACGCCGACCCTCGACCTTGCCGTCGGCGGCGAGGGGTTTCACGCGCCATTCGAGTACGTCGTTCGCAAATTTTGCGTCGTAGACATCCCAGCCATCGCTTCCAACGCCTATGAACGTCAATGATTGGAACGCACCTACTTTTTTAATAATCTCGAGGATTGCCGGTAGTTGCTGGCGTACAGCCGCTGCTAGTCCTGGTGACATTTCGTTGTAGTTCGGTTGTCCGTTCTCCAAAGCATCGATGTAACGACGAAGAGAAGCTTCAGTCCTGGAGCTGGGAGCGTTGTTTCCGATGCGCTGAGCGCTCGAAGAGCCGCAGGCGATGAGCCCGCAAAGGTTTAATGCGATGACGTGGATAATTCGGCTGCGCATCATTTGTTCTCCGACTCGACAGGTGCAGCATCGGGCCGCTTTGTAATACCACTTGCCGTAGTCTCATTTTGCCGCCGGTAGAATCACCCCATCAACTCCCTCGTATCAAGCGGAAAGTGTGACTGGAGTCCCGAAACTCCCGTCGTGCCAAAGCGACATCTTTCCGAAAAGTTTATTGCGGCTATAACCGTCCTCCTGCGCGTGCCTTTCTAAATCAGGACGGACTCCATGCGTCGCTCGACACTGCTGCTCAACTTGCTGACCGCAATCTCGTGTCTGACTGTGGCCGCTTGCAACGGAGGCAGCAGTAACAATAGCGACGTCACTACCAGCTCCAGTTCGGGCGCCGGCTCGAGTTCCAGCTCGAGTTCTAGCGGAGGCAGCTCGTCATCATCCGGTGCTACGAGCAGCAGCAGCTCGTCCTCATCTGGCAGTAGCGGATCTACATCTTCCAGTGGCGGTCGCAGCAGCTCTTCCTCCAGCAGCGGCTCCGGTGGCGGTTCGTTGAGGATAACAACCACATCGTGTCCCGGCGGAACCCAGGGGATGGCTTACAGCGGCTGCACGATATCTGCCAGCGGCGGCTCTCCGCCGTACACCTTTATGATCAGCACCAATCCGAACTATCCGCCGCTCCCCGAAGGGATGTTGCTGGTCGCGGCTACGGGAGCGCTTGGCAGTCCGCAGATTGGCGGTCAGGGGACGTACGGCCCGCTGTTCGTGGTCACCGACAGTACCGGCGCCCAGGCCGGTCAGCAGATCAGCATCGCAATAGGCGGCAACAACGCGTTTCTGGCCAGCATATTTCCGTCGACCTCGATCTTTCATCATCGAGTGGATGCGGCGTCGACCAGTCTGCCCGTCGACACCTCACCCGCGGCGCCCATCTACAGTGGCTATCTGTCGGAGACGATCAAGCCATTTTTCGGCAACACGTCGAACGCCCCCTTTCCAAACGGCATTCCGGCGATCGAAGTCCCGTACAACCAGGCAGAGGTCCCGGTCGCGACCACCCTGTACCAATCGTACTTCACCTCTGGACCGATTCCGGCCAACGCTCCGGTGGAAGGCACCAGCAACTCGACCGGAGATCGGCACGTTCTGGTGTATCTCGAACCCGGCGGCGGGAACAACGCCGCGCTTTACGAGATGTGGCAGGGAATCTACCAAGGGGGCTCCTGGACAGATTCTTCAAACGCACTTTGGCCCAACGCATCGTCGAATGCCTTGACGCCTCAGGGTGACGGCACGTCGGATGCTGCCGGACTTCCGGTCGCGCCGCTGCTCGTCAATGCCGACGAAGTGATCGGCACCGGCACAGCCAGTTCACCGAACGGCACGGTTCTTCATCCCACAAGATTCACACTCAACCACATGGTGAACTACTGGGTCTGGCCCGCTACACAGACCGCCGGCGTGGGGAGCTGTACCGCCACCGGGGGTGCCACAATTGGCACCGAGAGTGAGATTTCGCAGTCCTCTCCGCCGGCCAGCTGCACCATGAGCGGACCGGCCGGCGAGATATACCGACTGAAGGCCTCGGTCGCGACTCCCGCCTGTGCGTCAGTCAGTCCACAGGCCGCGATTATCATCACCGCATTTCGGGATTATGGAATCATCCTGGCCGACAACGGGCAAAGCGGCGGCCTGATCGGCACGCCGGACGCGCGCTGGAACGACGATGATCTTTCGTGCCTTACCAGCCTGACTTTGGCGGATTTCGAGCCAGTGAATGTCTCGAGCCTCATAGTCACAAATGACAGTGGCGCCACCAGCCATTAGCCCGATCACGGGCAAAGTGACCGGAATGTTATTGGCCTGCGACTGACATTGTTACCGCGGTCGGCCACGATAGTGCACAAATCGACGCTCAAAAAAGTCGATCCCACACACTCTTGAGGAGCTTTGTGCATGCCAATCCCCCGTCGTTCGGTCGGGCACGAGCGACCGCGTCCGCTTCGATCGGTACTACTGCTGGCCGCGATGAGCGCCGTCGGAGTCGCACACGCGCAAACTGCCGGCACGCCTGCGCCGGCCGATGATGCTCTGACGTGGCACGGCATCACGCTATACGGAACGATCGATGTTGGGCTTCAATACGAGTCCCATGGCGCCACGTTCAGCGATTACTACACGCCGGCCAGCACTAATATTATTCAGAAGACTGGCCATGAATCCGTCATCGGCGCCACCGGCAGTAACCTGAGCCAGACCAAGGTTGGCTTGCGGGGCCTGGAGCCGATTGCGGGAGATTGGTCCGGGGTGTTCGCGCTTGAAACCTGGTTCAATCCGCAGTCCGGCGTTCTCGCCGATTCGGTGAAATCGCTGACGTTGAACAATGGCCTCCCCGCGGCCAAGCAAGCGACCAATAACGACGGCGCCAGCGCCGGCCAGATATTTCAGATCGCCTATGTGGGCCTCAGTTCAAAGACCTTCGGTACGCTGACGTTTGGCCGCCAGCAGAACCTGGTGGCCGACGGCGTCAATGCCCTCGACCCGAATCAGGCCGCGCCGGCGTTTTCGCTGCTCGGGGCATCCGGAGCGTATGCGGGCGCCGGCTCTACCGAAGACAAGCGTATGGATTCGACTTTGAAGTACCGCATAGGCTTTGCCGATACGATTCATCTCGGGCTTCTGTATAAATTCAATCAATCCAACGGCAGCGCCGGCGGCATGGCCTACCAGGGGAATATCGGCGCCCAATACGCCGGCCTTGCGATCGATGGCTACTATTCCAGGATCAATGATGCGGCCTCGGCGGCCGTACTCACCGCCGCGCAGGTCACCGGATTGCCAGCGCTGGGCTTCTCGTCGAGCAATTCCGTGGCGGCGACCATCTCCGACAACACCACCTATGCGGTCATGGCCTCGTACAAATTCGCTCCGGTTCCGGTGAAGCTCTACGCCGGTTATGAGCATATTCAATATGCGAATCCGGTGCACGATGTGACCGCCGGCACCCCCGGTCTCGGGGGCTACATACTGGCCTACGTCAATAACGACGCCTATCCGGATGACAAGAAACTCGATGTCTATTGGGCCGGCATGCGCTACAGCGTCATTCCGAAGCTGGATATCACGGCGGCGTATTATGGCTACCGTCAGAATGCCTATGGCATCGGCACCCAGGCAGGCTGCTCGACCAATGCGCACTCAGCTTGCAGTGGCAGCTTCGAGGCGTATTCACTGGACTTCGACTTCCGATTTACCAGGCGCCTCGATGCCTACGCCGGCATCATGTACAGCGGCGTGTCAGACGGGCTGGCCAACGGTTACCTGTTTACCACCAACGTGAATCCGACCATCGGCCTGCGATTCGTGTTCTAGTTGGTATAGTCCTCCGTGGTCAGCGGAGGTACGGAATGAAACGCAGTCGGGTGTTTGCAGGCCCGGGATGGCTGGTGGCTTGTGCCAGCCTTTGGGTCGGGGTGGCCGTGGCCCAGGACTCCGCGTCGCAGCCGGATGCAGGAACTGCGCCGGCTCCCGCGACCGTCAAGGTGATTCTCAAGACGGCGCTGGGCGACATCGTGATCGCGGTGGAGACGCAGCGGGCACCCGTCACGGCTGCCAATTTCCTGCGATACGTCGATCAGAAGCGCCTGGACGGCAGCGAATTCTATCGCTCGATGGCCGTGGGTGAGGATGGCCAATTTGGTCTGGTCCAGGGCGGGGTACGCGGCAACCCCAAGCGCGTCTTCAAGCCGATCGCCCACGAGTCGACCGCCGTCACCGGTTTGAGCCATGTCAACGGAGCGATTTCAATGGCGCGCGCCGACCCCGGCACCGCAACGGCGGATTTCTTCATCGTGATCGGCGACCTGGTCTCGCTGGACGCACATCCGAATGGGGGTGATCCCGGCTATGCAGTTTTCGGCCACGTGGTCGATGGCATGGATGTGGTGCACCTTATCTTCGGGCAGCCGCGCTCACCGACGGCGGGCAAGGGGGTGATGCAGGGCCAGATGCTCGCCACGCCGGTGAAGATCCTGTCGGCCCGGCGCGTACAGTAGCTGTGGCCAGCAAAGTTGGCCCTGATGCACTACGAGGCGACCTCGCTCCCTGGTAACGCGATCGAATACAGCATCAGATCCTCGGTTTTCGCGGTAATCATGCGCTCAAATGTGAATCCCAGTTTCCGCAGTAGCTTGCTGGCCGCCTCGTTCGTCGGCAAGGTGATGGCCACAAGCCGATCGAGACCAAGACGCGTTTTCGCATGCGACATGACTGCCGCCGCGGATTCGTAAGCGTAACCATGGCCCCAGAAGCGTGACAGGAAAGCAAACCCGAGGTCGATATCCTGCAGGCTATCGCGTTTGACGAGACCGCACATACCCAGGACTTCGCCGCTCGCTGTCACTTCGACCAGGTATAGGCCGAAGCCGAGTCGGGCATACATGGCTAATAGAACATCCTGAATGTAGCGTTCGGCGTCATCCAAGGTCTTGATGTTTTTGTCGCCGATGTACTGCACCCAGGACGGTTCGTTCAACAATTCGAGAATGAAGGGTGCGTCGGCACGCTCGAAGTGGCGCACGGTGAGCCGCGCCGTTTGCAAGACTCGCATGCCCGGCGCCGCCGCCATGCTATCGAGTCATCAGAACCGCGGCCGTATCGCCCACTTACCGGTGTCCTTATCCTGGTAGAACCAGGCGCCTGGAATGTCGTGCAAGCGCATCGTGAGTTCTCCCTTTAATAATTGATACTCGCGGCGAGGCTTTGCGTATAGCATTTATCGATTTTCGGTGCCAGCAGGAAGGCGGAGAGGACTGGGAAATGGACCGGGCTGGCAAACTAAAGCCTAAGCGGGCATGGCATCTACTCGGCGCGTTCGCCTTGATGTTGCTCCGCGCACCCGCGGACATGGCCAAGGAGCCGGCAATAGACATGGAGGAGTTCACGGTTCCCGCGGTCGATCCAGGCATTGAACTCTACGTACGTAACAAACATCCACAGGGCGTGAAAAGATTCACGGCGGATAAAATTCTGCTGTTCGTGCACGGTGCGACTTACCCTTCCGAGACGACGTTTGATCTGAAGCTGAACGGTCTGTCCTGGATGGACTACATTGCGCAACACGGCTACGACGTGTATCTGGTCGATGTTCGCGGCTTCGGTAGATCCACGCGGCCGCCGGAGATGGACCAGCCGCCCGAGGACAATGCGCCAATTGTCCGCACGGATACCGCGGTCAAGGACGTCGGTGCGACGGTCGACTTCATCCTCAAGCGTCGCGGCGCCTCGAAGCTCAACCTGATGGGCTGGTCATGGGGCACCAGCATCATGGGTTGGTACACCACGCAGCACAACGACAAGGTCAATCGCCTGGTGCTGTACGCGCCGATGTGGATCTCTACCAGTGCGCCGCTCGTCAGCCCGAACGTCACGCTGGGTGCCTACCGGACTGTCACACGCGAAGCCGCCAGGATTCGTTGGCTCAGGGACGTACCTGAGGACAGGAAGGCCGAGCTGATTCCCGCCGGCTGGTTCGACGCCTGGGCGGATGCCACATTTGCCACCGATCCGGTGAGTGCGAGGCAAACTCCGCCGGTGCTGCGTGCACCCAATGGCGCGGTGCAGGACGGACGCGAGTTCTGGAGTGCAGGAAAGATTCTGTACGACCCTGCCGGGATCCGTGTTCCCACGCTGCTGGCGCACGCCGAGTGGGACGCCGACCTGCCGAGCTACATGGTGTACGAGTACTTCGCCAGGCTGACCAACGCGCCGTACAAGCGCTACGTGCAGATCGGAGAAGGTACGCACTCGATCATGATGGAGAAGAACCGGATGCAGTTGTTCCAGGCGGTGCAGCAATTCCTCGACGAGAGGATTACGCCGGGACAGTAGGTCGGCGTGAAGCGAAAATGAAGAGCCTGCTGATCGTCTACCACACGCTCACCGGCGGTACCGGCCAGATGGCACGGGCCGCCGCGGCCGGAGGCGTCCGTCACCCGGAAGTTGCCTTGCACCTGGAGACAGCCACCGCGGCCGGACCGGACGAGCTGTTCGACGCGGACGGGTACCTGTTCGCCTGCCCGGAGAATCTTGGCGCGATGTCGGGGCTGATGAAGGATTTCTTCGACCGCAGCTACTACCCGGTGCTGGACCGGCTTCAAGGACGCCCGTACGCAACTCTCATCTGCGCGGGTAGTGATGGCAGTAATGCGGCCCGACAGATCGAGCGCATCGTCACCGGATGGCGGCTGCGGCCGATAGCGGCACCGCTTATCGTCTGCACGCACGCGCAGACCCCGGAGGAAATCCTAAAGTCGAAGCAGATCAGTGCAATCGACCTGGCGCGCTGTGAGGAACTTGGAGCCACGATCGCTGCCGGCCTCGCACTCGGCATATATTGACCCCGGCGGCACGGACGGCAACGGCGCCAGCGCCGTCGTGATAGTCTCCTACGGGATCCTGATCGAACAAAGTCGAATAACGAGGAGATCGGACAATGGCTATCGGAGTCTATGTTGCCCTTTCCGGGATGAGTACCGACAAATACAACGAATGCACCAAGCGGTTGAAGCAGGCCGGGGCGGCGCACCCTCCGGGACGCTCCTATCACGCGGCCTTTGGGCCATCGGACAAGCTCGCGGTATTCGATGTCTGGTCGTCGCAGGCAGCGTTCGACAAATTTGGCAAGACGCTGATGCCTATTCTCCAGGAACTGGGCGTCGATCCTGGCCAGCTGAGCGTCCTGGAGATACACAAAGTGGTCAAGCCGCCGGTAGCGCGCAAGAGCAAGAAGAAGAAACGTGCGGCAGTCAGGCGAGTGAAGCGGCGCCCGGCCAAGAAGCGCTGACGAAGCCTGAGATCCTGGGCACCGGCCGCAAGTAATCGGCTAGCCAAGTTATGTAGTGTGACCCAGCGCATCGACGCGACCATTCAGTTTCCTGTCAGCTTCGCATCGCGATACTCGTTATAGCGAGTGGCGCTTTATTCTTTCTGTAAGGAGCGAGACAGATGAACTTCAAGTACCGGACATGGTTGGGGGTGTCGGGTTTACTGGTGTTTCTGGCGCTGCCGTTTGCGGCCAATGCCGACCTGCCAGGAAAGCACCCGGCGTACCTGCACGCGTTGGGCGATCTGCGCACTGCGCGATGGATGCTGGAGCATCGTCCCGGCGACCCCGCGGTCAGTGAACACGAAGATATGGCGATCATGGAGATCGATAAGGCAATCGGCGAGATCAAGCACGCGGCGATCGATGATGGTAAGGATATCCACGACCATCCGCCGATGGATATGGCACCCGATCGGCCGGGGCGACTGCACAAGGCGCTCGAATTGCTGCGCAAGGTGCATTCCGATGTCGCGCGCGAGGAAGACGATCCGGCGACCCGCGGTCTGCGCGATCGCGCGGTCGGTCATATCGATGCCGCCATTCATCAGACGGAGCGCACGATTTTTGACGTCGAACATGGTCGTTGATCGATTGGCATGATCGAAACGCGGCATGCGCCCGGGCCGTCCGGGTGCATGCCGCCTGCGGCGAGCCAGCAGCGCGCCTGGCTGCCGCCGACGTAAGCGACAAGGAGGTCACGACCCGCCAGCGAGTTTCTCAACGAAGTGAGCAGAAACACCCGCGTAGCAAAGCCCATGAGGAGGGATAATTACTCTCATGCCGCTCTCGTTCACGCGCACTCTTCGGTTGAAGGTACGTCGAGAGGCCTATGCGTGGCTCAATGCCGCAGCAGT
>PKWJ01000019.1 GCA_003132025.1 Gammaproteobacteria bacterium | reverse complement strand
GTAGTGTTAACACGCCCTAGCGCACCTTAAGCTGCGAGTGACCGGCCGACGGCGGAGGTTTCAGATATGCCGGTCGACATCTCGTTTAATGTGGGGAGCCTGCGGACTGCGAGATCGTGATGCGCAGCCGCGAATTCATCAGCACCACGACATAGGGATTCCAGGTCGAGAGCAGGTAGTAGAGATCGAGCTGGCCGTTCCCTGCCGGCGCCAAGAGCACCCGACTCCAGCGTTCAACCAGATATGGTGCGTAGTTTCCGCCGTGAACCGTTTCGGGCTGGAGCTGCGCCTTTCCGATGGTCGGCCCGGCCAACCCGTCATCCGGTGAAATGGATGGATCGTGGATGAACTTTCCCAGCGCGCCGTCGCGCTGTGCATTGAATAGAAGCTGCGGAGTGCTCCACGGACCCCATGGGGTTGGCGAGTACGAGAACAGGATGCCCGCCGCGGCCGGCGGACGGCTGTCGTAGGTCATCAGCCACAGGTGCAGCTGGGAATTCCAGATGACGGAGATATCGCCCACTGTCCCATTAATTATCACCGGCGCCGCCGCCGACTCATTGAAATCCCAGCGCGGAGCTCCGGCGGCGTCCAGGCCGGCGAAATAGCGAATGCCCGCGCCTGTTTCGAATGTCGCGGCCGGCGTAATCGCAAGGTACACATCACTGTGCCGGTAATGGCCCGTGCCCCACATCAGCACGTACTGGTTGGCATCCGGCAACCCTCGAATCGGCTCGGGCATCATGTGAAGTGCCATCTTGAGGAAGCGTCCGTCAGGCCGCTGCGAGATCGTCCGCAGTGGTTTAAATCCCGTGGCGGTGACCGGCAGGCTGACCCGGGTCAACACGGCGCGGTCCGTCTGCCAGTCCTCTGAATGGTTCGTATCGACGATCACATACATCTGGTTGTTGACGCTGATACCTGCCGTCGGCACTTCGAACGCGCCCATCGAAATCCCGGGTGGCTGGACGGTCAGATACAGCCCGGCGCGCTCAGTCAGAAAGTCGAGCCGCACCCCATGCTCGGGATCCACGGCGCCCGCGGCACTATCGACCTGGGCGATCGAATCGAGGGCGTGGCCCTGGGCGCCCACCGTATCGCCAAATAGAAAGTAGATCTTGCCCTGATGCTCAAACGAGTAACCAAGGTCCGTACCCTGGAGCTGATATCGCGAAACGGTGCGGCTCAAAGTTGGCTGGTGTGTCTGCTTGTCGACATCTCCGATCAGCTGGCCGATCTTCCTGGTCGATCCGTCCACGTAGCTGAGCAGGGGCAGATTGGTCGCTGCTTGCCCCGCAAGCGCGGCAGCGGCAGTCGGCGGTGCTGCCGAATGAACGTCCCTACATGCCTGTACTAGCAGCGGGGCAACATCGGGCAGCGCCCTGTTGCTGCCGGAAGGTTGTGCCGTCCCTCGCAGAATCGGTTGCATGCAGTCCAGCTGCAACCCGTTGCCAGATTGCGCCGCGCCTGGCGTAAAGCCGGCACTGATGCACGCCGAGCGGATCTGCGCGCAGGCGCTCTCGTCCGCATAACCGGGAGCAGGTTGTGCTAAACCGAGCAACCATCCCAGAACGATCGGCGCCCGAAGTAAGTGACGAGCCACTCCCGCGGTGATGCCCCTTTGCGCCGCGGTTTCACCGCCACCGAATACGCTACGCGCAAGCAAGGGGATGCCCTTCGATGTGTTGTCCTTCGACACGCGCGGCTGCCCGGTTACCCTTGGGTGTCAGTTCCTGGATATCGCTTATTCAACGCCGATCTGGAGAATCTGGCCACCTCTATCCAAATGTCCACCGTGCTGCGATAGGTCACTATGGGGCGATTGGTCCGCGCTTTGCCCTGAATCGCACAAGTTCAGCCGCAGGGAACTGCTCGTGAACGATCTGCATGACCTGTTGCGCGAACTGTTGGGTGCTCGGTGACGGCACTGTCGAGCTCCCGAAGCGCAATTCGTTAATCTCCACTTCGATGCGCCGCTGACGAAAGTAAGTGTTAATAGCCACAGTTCGTGGCGGGTCGGTCCCGTCGCTATCGAGCACCACGGAACATTGATACGGACTTGGCTGCAACTGTAGATTTAGCTTTGCCGTCAGCGCGTCTGTCAGGTTGACGCAATCGCTCTCGGACGGCCTTTCATCAATCAACACATTGTAATAGATGCCCGGAAGCTCTACGCATCCGCCTATGAGGCCTGCGATTAGACCAATTGCCACACGCAAACCATAGACGCGCCGGAGAGGGTGAACCATGCGGGGGCACCTGACAGTATTCATGCCGCGTTATTGTGACAGCTGTAGGCCTACTGCTGTCGAATGCCTTCATCAGACCGGGCAAACCGGGTTACTGATAAAATCCAGCCACCATGTTCTAAAGAGTAGCCCGTATGACAGATCGCCGATTTCGAGCAATGCCTGCTGTCCTGTCAGCACTCGTGATTTTACTGGTTGGGATGACGACCCACGCCGCTCCGCCGGCGCCTGCGGCGCAATTTCAGCCGTTCAAAATTGATAACTACAGCGCAGTGGCGCTCAAGGACGGCAACCTCGAAGAGCCGGTCGATGGCAAGAGCTTCATCGTCGGCCAGCCGAACGAAGCAGTCCGTGCGGTGCTCAAGGCGGGTGGCGCACCCGCCGACCATATTGAAATCAGCATTCAGCCGCTGCTGGTACACGCCGATGATCGTGTGCTGCTGTTTGACACCGGGGCTGGGACTTTTTTCGGCGACATCGCCGGCAAGCTGCCTGAGTCCATGAAGGCGGCAGGAGAGAAGCCGGCCAGCGTGACTGATATTTTTATCTCGCATGCCCACGGCGATCACATCGGCGGATTGGTCACGTCTACGGGCGCGCTTGCGTTCCCCAATGCAACCATTCACATTCCCGCGCCGGAATGGAAGTGGCTGAGCGGACTCAGCGCGGATGAGGCGAAGAATTACGGCATCCAACAGGTTTCTGCCCTGGTGAGCGCAATGCGGCCAAAGGTGGTCGCCTTCGAGCCGGGGGCGGATCTGCTGCCCGGTGTCGTCAAGGCAGTTGAGCTCAAGGGTCACACGCCCGGTCATTCGGGCTACCTCATCGGCTCGGGTGCCGATAGTGTGCTTGTCTTCGGCGATGCTATGCACAGCTACGTGCTGTCTGTTCGCAAGCCCTCGTGGCACGTCGCCTTTGACGGCGACCAGCAGCTTGGAGCGAGTACACGGGTCGCGCTCGTCAAAAGCTCCGTCGCCAGTGGCCAGCGCCTATATGCGGAGCATTTTCCCTTCCCGGGCATCGGCAAGATCGTGAAAGACAAGGACGGCGCCACCTGGCAGCCGGAGCCGATGCATTGAATCGGACGGACGGTCACGACCCGCTGCCTTGGAGCAGCGTGGTCAGAGCTTCTGCTTCGCCGTCGCTTCTCGTGCTTCCTTGAGTTGCTTCCAGTTGGGCGCGTACTTCAGTGCCTCGTCGTATTTCGCGAGCGCTTCCTTCCTGTTGCCTTGTTTCAGGAGTACGTCGCCCCACGCTTTCAACGGATCTGCCCAGTGTGGTCCGCGCTTGTTCGCGTCGTTCAGCTTCGCCTCGGCACCCACCAGGTCGCCATGCCTCGCGAGTGCGACGCCCCAGGAGTAGTACGCTGCGGGTAGGTCGGGTGCGATCGCCACTGCCTCGGCATACGCTTTCTGAGCACCAGGCCAGTTGCCGCGACCGTCGAGGATATCGGCGCGGAAACGGTAGCATTCGACGAAGGTGCCGGTGGACTTCAACAGCGCATCGGCCTTGTCCGGATGCCCGGCCGCTTCCTCGGCCGGTGCAATCCAGCATTGATAGCCGGGGTTTTGGGTAGACACGGCGGGGTTCGCAAAGGCCAGGCCATAAGCATCCAGCTCGACGACGGCAGTAGCAAAGTCGCCGGACTCCATCGCCATTCTGCCGCGGACGTGGTGGGTCAGGGCGTTGCCGGGCAGATCGTCCGGGTCTTGCGTGGCTGTCCTGAGCGCAAGGTCGGCAGCCTCCGGATCGTGTAGCCGCAGCTCGATGTCGGCGATGTTCGGGCCGGCCGAGATGACGCCTGAGCCAGCCCCGGCATTGGCCTCGGCGTCGGCCACGGTCGACTCAAGCCACGGCGTCAGGTTCCAGGTGAGGTAGTCCCAGTTCTGGTAATAGGGTTCGGGGGCCCGTCCCGGGCGGCCGCCGGCGACCTGGCGCATCTCGTTGCCCGCTTTCCACGCCCCCTCCTCGTCGGCCAGGAACATCAGGTCGTTCTGCACGTTGTTGTGTGCGATCCAATTGTCCGGCTGTAGCTTAACGGCTGCGCGCTCGAGTCCCAGTGCCTCGCGGACGGAGCCGCCGGAGTTCTCGAGCGCGACCGCCCATCGGGTCAGAAGCGTGGCACGGTCCGCGGGCTCCGCGCTTCCGATCGCGCTCTTGCAGAACGCGATAGACTCCTCATACCGTCCGTGAGTATTCAGGTAGCTGGCCCACCGTGCGGGCTGGGACTTCGAGTAGACGTACTCGGCAGCCGCGACCGTCAGCTTGCGCAGATCTGCTGCTGACCCCTCGAATGTCTTTGGCGGGACGCCATTGCCACGCACTGTAAGTGCGAGCCCGCCGGCCGGCGTCCCAACCAGATCGCCGTCGATGCGCACGTCATGCCCGAACCGCTCCCGGAGCAGGCGCGAGATCTCCCCGAGCGATATGCCCGTTTCTGGCACGTCGAGCTTGATGTCGCCGCTCCAAGCGCCGGTAAGGCCGCGGGCAGCAGAAGTACTGCGGGTGGCGTCCTGCAGGCGGCCGAGTTCGTCGAGCAGGCCACTGGCGGCGATTGCCCCGTCGGTGCCATGCGCAGCAAGGGTAGACGGTATCCGGAACGGCTCCACCACCACCTGGCGAGAGGTAACGGCGTCGCGGACCATCAGAATGGCAGCAGCGCCAATCCCCGTCGCGACGAGCACCAGGAACAATTGGAATCCGACTCGCAGTCGCAAGCCAAACCGGCGAATGTCGACCTCGCGGGCCTGGCCTTGCAGAAAGTGCAGGCGCGCGGCATGTTCGTCCTTGAGGTGCTCGTTCTGGGTATCAAGAAGCTGCGACTGCTTGCTCAAGAACTCGACCGTCTTGCGCGCGACTTCGGGATCGTTGCCGGCAAGCTTAGCGGCCACAGCCGACGCGAACGCTTCCGCACCCGCGAGCGCGGCTGACGCCTCAATGTCCGACTTCTCGTCCTCTTCCCCCAGAATCCCGCCGAGCAGACCTTCCGCCATCCCCGTCTCCGTCTTTTAATTCATCGGCTATGGTCGTCTACACGACTGAGCTTGGCAACCAGCGTGGTGTGCGACTGCACGCGGGCTAAGCCATGTGCTCCATGTCTGCGGGCATTTCAACCCAGGTGTGCATGCGTTCTTCGTACACCGAGAAAGTGGGTGCGGGAAAGGCTGAGTCTGCGAACGCACCGACGGGAATGACGATGCTGTCTTCGCGACCCTCGCTGGTGTAGTACACCGTGGCACCGCATGTGGGGCAGAAGTGGAACGTGCTCCTGCCTCCGGCATCACCGACCCGAACGAACGTATTCGAAGCTCCGGTAATGATCGCCGAGCCTTCGGGAAATCGCGCCTGCGCAGCGAACACGCTGCCCGTTCTGCGTTGGCAGGCCAGACAGTGACAGACGGAGACGCGAACAGGGTCGGCCGACGTGTTAACCGTGAGCCGGCCGCAAGAGCAACTGGCAGTTCGGGTCGTCATCTTGAGGCGTGTGTGCTTAGCGCAGCCAAGAAAGAATGAGGCGCTCCTGAGACTTTCCGCGCCGCCCTTAGGCGGCCGGCGCCAGGAGTCTTCGGTGCTTCACCTTCTCGCGGTACATTTCTTCGTCGGCAATCTTCAGCAGTGCGTCGGTACTGTCGCCATCGGCAGGATACACGCTGATCCCAAAGCTGACACCAATTCGCAGTTCACCGCCGGCGTAGGCAAGCGGCCGGGCTATGGCTGCCGCCACCAGATCGGCGATCCGGCGGGCCTCCGCGGGTTCTCCAACGCCGGGAAGCACGATGATGAACTCGTCTCCCCCCAAGCGAGCAACCATGTCGGTCTTGCGCACGCTTTCGAGAATGTGGGCCGAAACATGCTGCAGTACTTTGTCTCCGGCTGCGTGTCCATAGGTGTCGTTGATCTGCTTGAATCCATCCAGATCCAGGTATACGAGCGCCATCGGGATCGGGTTGGCAGCGTTGGCTCGAGTCCAGGAATCGACGCGATCATACAGCGCAGCGCGATTCAGCAACGCCGTCAGCGAGTCGTATTGAGCCCGGAATGACAGCTGTTCGTATAAGCCGCGTCGCTCGACTGCCAGGCTGGCAAAGCGTCCCCACGATTCCAGCAAGGTCTGCTCGCCCTGAGCATCCGGACGATCCTCGGCGAATATGGAAACGATCATGCCCGTCAATCGCGAGCTGCGCATGACCGGAACTGCGCGGTAGTGCCGGTACGGTAGCTGCCCGGCGGACTGGATGAATCGGAGCCAGCGGGCATCATCCGAGAGCCTGGCGATGGGGGCCGAGGCCAGGGTCGCGTTGAGGGACGTGACGCCGATCTGCTCGAGTGCGGCTGCGAGATTGTCGGGGAAATTGGGATAGATCGAAATGTACGAATTGTCCGAAGCTTCGATCCTGATCGAGCACAATGATCCAGGAAGATGGTCCGCAACGGCATCAGCCATCGCGGCGATGATTCCTACCAAGGGCTGATCGTTCGCGACCAGCTCCAGGATCTCGTTGCGGTCCTGTTCGAGCTTTTCGGCTTTGTGGGCAACGCGAGTGGCGGCCTCGGCCCGCGCCAGTTCCTGTTCCGCTTGCGCCACCTCTTCCCGTTCCTTCGTGATGTCGATCATTGCGCCGCTGGCCCGCGTGGGCGGAGACGCGCCCGGCTCAAAACACCATCGGCTACGCATCCAGTGTACGGTGCCGCTCGGCAACACCAGTCGGAACTCGTCCTGGATGGTCCCGGCGCGCGCATCGGCCGGATTGATTGCGTCCCGTAAACTCTGGCGATCGTCCGGATGGACCATCGCGTAAAATTCCGTCCGGGTGAGCTGAAACTGGGACATCGACCGCTCCATCATCAGGGCCAGTCCCGCCGAAAGAGTCATGATGTCTTTCTGGAAGTCGCATTCCCAAATTCCGAATCGCGCCACCGTCTCGGCCAGATTCAGCCGCTCAACCGTCTCGCGCAGGTGCATTTCCGCCCGAATGCGTTCGATGGCATTGCCCGCAAGCTGGGCGGCGACGCGCGTCATTCGTAACTCTTCCGCGCGCGGACTCGCCACCTTGCGTCGATAGATCGCGAACGTTCCCAGCACCGTGTTTCTTGAATCGCGAATCGGCTGGCTCCAGCAGGAGCGCAGGCCGTAACTGAGGATGAAATCGCGCGCGTCCGCGAATCGGTAGTCGGTCGCGATGTTGTCGATGACGATGGTTTCATTGCGAAACGCCGCCGAACCGCAGGCGCCGACATCGGGACCGATCTCGAGACGCTCCAGCGCCTGAAGATAGGCCGGAGGAAGACTGGGGCCAGACGCGAGCGATAGGTAGCGCCGATGCTTCTCGTCCAGCAGCATGATGGTGCAATGGGATTCGGGCGAGAGCTGTTCGATCGCGCGGGTCAGGGTGTCGAGCACCTCGCTCAGCGATGCGCCCTTGGCGACCAGTTCCAGCATCTGGCGTTCGACTTCGATGACCCGGGCGGACTTGACCAGGTCTTCGCGTTCGCGCGTGGTGACGCCGAGGCGCCTTGCGGTCGTGAACCAGCCGACGCCGGCAACGCCGCCCCCGAGCAGCAATAGCGCCGCGATGAGTTCAAGCCACATAGGCCCTGCTGGAGGAAATCACTCGATTACCTTGGGTCACACGACCATGACCCTGTGTCTGCTCGAGGGATGAAACGACATATTGCAACGCCGCATTCGACACGTTATACGGCCGGCTGGCTCTTATAGCAGAGCAGGCTGCGCTGCGTCGGTGCGTGGCCGCACATCGGTGATCCAATTACGAGGCTGCGATCTGCAAGCCGGCTCTGCGCCAGCCTTACGCATCCTGCTAAGCATTGATCTGACTCCTGTTTCGCTGCTGGCAGCGTAAACTGGCCCATGCCGCCACGGGGGATGCATCGATGAGCAGCCGCTATGCTGAAACCTATGCGCTATGGAAGGCTGACCCGCAGGCCTGGTGGGGCAAGGCTGCCCTGGCCATCGACTGGTACCGGAAACCGGAACGCATCTTCGATCCCGGGCAGGGGGTCTACGGCCGCTGGTTTCCGGATGCGACCTGCAACACCTGCTACAACGCGCTCGATCGCCACGTCGCTGCCGGCCGCGGCTCGCAGGCTGCGCTGCTCTACGACAGCCCGGTCGCCGGTGCCAGGCAGCGCCTGACCTATGCCGAGCTGCTGGATGAGGTCGCCACGCTGGCCGCGGTGCTGGGGGAGTTTGGCGTCGGCAAGGGCGATCGCGTCGTCCTCTACATGCCAATGATCCCGCAAGCCGTTGCCGCGATGCTGGCCTGCGCGCGCATCGGCGCCGTTCATTCCGTAGTGTTCGGCGGCTTTGCTGCCAAGGAGCTGGCGACCCGCATCGACGATGCGCGCCCGGTGCTGGTTCTGACCGCTTCCTGCGGCCTGGAACCCGGGCGCATCGTCCCCTATCAGCCGCTGCTCGATCGGGCGATCGAGCTCGCGGCGCACAAGCCGTCATCGTGCCTGGTGCTGCAGCGTCCGCAGCTCGAAGCGGCGCTCAAGCCCGGCCGCGATCACGACTGGGCCACGACGCTCGCTGCGGCCAGGACAGCGGGCAAGCGCGCCGCCTGCGTGGAGCTCGCCGCCACTGATCCGCTCTATATCCTCTATACCTCCGGCACCACCGGCATCCCCAAGGGCGTGGTGCGCGACAATGGCGGTCACATGGTCGCGCTGCAATGGTCGATGGCCAATATCTACGCGGTGCAGCCGGGCGAGACCTTCTGGACCGCATCGGACATCGGTTGGGTAGTCGGGCATTCGTATATTGTTTACGCACCGCTGCTGCAGGGCTGCACCAGCGTGCTGTATGAAGGCAAACCAATCGGCACGCCGGACGCCGGCGCCTTCTGGCGCGTCATCGAGGACTACAAGGTGGTCACCTTCTTCACCGCGCCGACCGCCTTTCGCGCCGTGCGGCGCGAAGACCCCGACGGCCTGCTGCTGAGAAAATACTCCACGCGTTCGTTGCGCGCGCTGTTCCTGGCCGGCGAGCGCGCCGATCCGGACACCGTGGCCTGGGCCGAACGGGTGCTCGGTGTGCCGGTCATCGATAACTGGTGGCAGACGGAAACCGGCTGGCCGATCGCTGCCAATCCGGTCGGCCTCGGCCTGTTGCCGGTCAAGCGCGGTTCACCCTCGGTGCCGATGCCAGGCTACGACGTCGAGATCGTCGACGGCGCGGCCAAGCCGCTGCCCAGCGGCACGATGGGCTCAATTGTGATCCGGCTGCCGCTGCCGCCGGGCGCGCTGCCGACGTTATATGGCGACGACCGGCGCATGGTCGAGTCCTACCTGACCGAATTCCCCGGTTTCTACAAAACCTCGGACGCGGGTTTCAGGGATGCAGACGGCTACCTGACAGTCCTCGGGCGCACCGATGACATCATCAACGTCGCCGGCCATCGGCTGTCTACCGGCGGCATCGAGGAGGTGCTCGCATCCCATCCCGACGTTGCGGAATGTGCGGTCCTGGGCATCAGGGATGAGATCAAGGGCGAGCAGCCCTGCGGCTTCATCGTCCTCAANNGTGCGCGAGCGCATCGGCCCGGTCGCCTCCTTCCGGCTGGCGATCACCGTGACTCGCCTGCCCAAGACCCGGTCCGGGAAAATTCTGCGCGGAACCATCAAGAAAATCGCCGATGGCGAGCCCTGGACGACCCCGGCGACAATCGACGATGCCGCCGTGCTCGACGAAATCCGGGCCGTGCTGGATGCCAAGGGGATCGTCACCGTGGCGCAATCGTCTTAGGCGGCCCCGGTGAGCACGCAACTCGCATGCACACTCGACCAATTGACGCAGGTCCTGGTGGACACTGCGTTTCTGAAGCCCTACGGCTTCGTGGTTCGGTCCTGTGCGCCCGGAGAGTGCACCATTGTCGTGCCTTACGCGTCTTCGCTGGAGCGGCCTGGCGGCATGGTGAGCGGCATGGCGATTATGGGCGCTGCGGACGTTGCAATGTGGCTGGCAATCATGACGGAGCGCGGCATCACCGAGCGCTGGGTGACTACCGACATGAAAACGGCCTTTCTGAGCAGTGCGCGTGAGACCGACATCTGCTGCGTCGCGCGGATTCTGAAGTTGGGAAGGCGAACGGCCTACGGTAGCGCGGAATGCCGGGACAGCGGCGGGCGCCTGTTGGCGCACCACGTCATCAGCTATGCGCTGGTGCAGACCTGAAGCCCGGCACGGGTGGCGGATCATTCCCGCGTTGACTTGCGCGCCCCCAATCGCGCCAGCATCGCCGACAGATCCTCGGGGCTGATGTAGAAATACTCGCACACGCGGCCCCACAACATCGCCGTCGGCACGTTTCGATCACCACGTTCCTTCTGTGTTTCCGACAGCACGTACAGGACCACTCGCTCCTCGCGAGTCAGGCCGTCGCGCACATCGGGTAAATTGGAGCAAAGCGTACGCATGGAACGCGGGGGCGGCGTTATTGAGCCACCCAGCCGCCATCCATGGACATGGCGGCTCCGGTGACGGTGGATGCGCTGTCGGAGCACAGGAAAAGCGCCAGCGCCGCGATCTGCTCCGGCGCCGTAAATGCCATGATCGCCTGCTTCTCGCCGATGATCTGCTGTTCCGCTTCCCGCAACGAGATACTGTTTGCCGCTGCACGGGCCTGCATTTGCGCCTCGACCAGGGGCGTGCGAACCCATCCCGGACAGATGGCGTTGGCGGTAATACCGAACGAGGCGTTGTCCAGCGCTGTCACCTTCGTCAGCCCGATCAGTCCGTGCTTGGCAGCGACGTATGCGGATTTCCCGGGACTCCCTACCAATCCGTGCGCGGAGGAGATGTTGATCACCCTGCCCCATCCGGCGCGCTGCATCGCCGGCAGACACGCCTTGGTCGCGTGAAACGCGGCCGATAGATTGACCGCTACGATCTGGTCCCATTGGTCGTCGGGAAACTGCCGCAGCGGCGCGACATACTGGATGCCGGCGTTATTGACCAGGATCTGCAGCGCGCCCAGCTGATGTTCCGCGGCGGCCACCATGCTTCGGATCTCGGCGGGATGGACGAGATTTGCCGGGATAAAGCTCGCCCGGATCTTGTGCTCGTTCGAAAGATCCTGCGCCATGGCACTGATCTGCGCCGCATCGCCCAGCCCGGTGAGCGCCACATCGCAGCCGGCGGCGGCCAGGGCCTTGGCGATCGCGAGCCCAATGCCACTGGTCGATCCGGTCACCAGCGCGGTTTTTCCGTGTAGCGTCATCGGGCTATTATGCCTGACGAACTTTCCGGAGCCGTCCGAACGTGCCAGACCAGAACAGCCCGTGGGTGTCGCTTAGTTCCGCTGCACTCACTGCGCAAGTCGACCCTCTAGGCGCGCAACTATCGGTTCTCAGGGATAGCGCCGGGCGCGATTTATTGTGGAACGGCGATCCGTCGGTCTGGTCCGGCCGCGCCCCACTGTTGTTTCCGATCGTCGGAGCGCTCGCCGGCGGGGCCTACCGCGTCGATTCGAAAACCTACCATCTGCCCAGGCATGGCTTCGCGCGCCACAGCGCATTTCAGGTTGCGGAATCGAGCGCCACCTCCGCCGTATTCAGACTGGAAGCCGACGACGTCACCTTTCAACTATATCCATTCTCATTTCAGCTGGAGGTCCACTTTGTGCTCGATGGCGCAACGTTATCGATGACGGCACTGATCAAGAACCTGGGCAACAGGAAGATGCCGGCGAGCTTCGGCTATCACCCGGCGCTTCGGTGGCCACTGCCGTACGGGCGCGAGCGTGCGGAGCATGTCATCGAGTTTGCCGGCGACGAACTGTCGCCGGTGAGGCGCCTCGACCAGGCTGGGCTCCTGATGCCCGAGCGGTTTCCGACACCTGTGGTCCAGCGGCGCCTGGCACTCCAGGACGCGCTATTCCAGAACGATGCCATCATCTTCGACGATCTGCGCAGCCGCTCGGTCACGTACGGCGCGACCGATGGCCCCCGGATCCGGCTCAGCTTCCCCGACGCGCCGTATCTTGGAATATGGAGCAAGCCGCGGGCGAACTTCATATGCATCGAGCCCTGGCACGGCGTCGCCGATCCGCAGGGATATTCGGGAAATTTCAGTGCCAAGCCCGGCGTCTTCATGGTCGCGCCCGGAGCGAGCATGGCGGCTAAGTTGGCCATCACATTGCTGCCCACGTGAGCGTGTCTATGCGTACGGTACCGACGTTTGCCATCTGTGTGTTATTAAGCGCCGCGGGCTCGCCGGCCATAGCCGATGGTGCCTATCAGAACTTCAAGGCCGCGATCTACGTGGGGGTGAATTCGGTTCGCCAGTTGCAGGATCCGAAGCTGCGGGAGCAACAGTACCAGCGCATCGCGCAGCAGGTGCGTTTCGACAAGGTGTACCTGGAATCCTACCGCGGCGGCCAATTCGCCGACGATGCGTCATTGGAGCAGCTCAAGAAATTTTTCGCCGACAAGGGCGTCGCCGTCGCCGGCGGAATTGCACTCGACGCGCGCGGGCACGGCCGACAATTCGCCACCCTTGATTACGAGAATCCGGATGACCGGGCCGCCTGCCGGCGCGCAGTCGAGCTGGCTGCGCGGCACTTCGACGAGGTGATTCTGGATGACTTCTTCTTCTATAACAGCAAGAGCGACGCCGACATCGCCGCCAGGGCCGGCCGCAGCTGGACGCAGTACCGGCTCGAGAAGATGCGCGAGGTAGCACAAGACCTGGTCCTCAAACCGGCCCGAGCCGCCAACCCGCGGGTACGAGTCACCATCAAGTACCCGAACTGGTACGAGCACTTCCAGGGCCTGGGCTACGATCTGGACGTCGAGGCGAAGAAATTCGATTTCATCTATACCGGTACCGAGACGCGCGATCCGGAAATCACCGATCAGCTGCTGCAGCAGTACGAGAGCTACCTGGTGTTTCGCTACTTCGACAATGTGCGCCCGCATGGCGGCAACCGCGGCGGCTGGGTCGACACTTACGACACGCGCTACGTCGATCGCTACGCCGAGCAGCTGTGGGATACGCTGTTCGCCAGGGCGCCGGAGATCACGTTGTTCGATTGGTCCGATCTGGCATCGCCGGCGACGCTGGCCCCGGGAGAGCGACAGGCCTGGAGCGGACAGCACACCAGCTTCGACTGGGATGCGATGCTGCATTCGACCGCCGACGGGTCGGCGCCCGGCGAGGCACCCGGCTGGGCGCGCGCCGCTGGCTGGTCGCTCGAGCAGGCGGACCGGCTGCTCGGCCGGCTGGGCCAGCCGATCGGCATCGCGAGCTACAAGCCGTATCAGTCCAGCGGCGAGGATTATCTGCAGGCGTACCTGGGCAATATCGGGATTCCGATCGAGTTGACGCCGGAGTTCCCCACGCAGGCCAATCTGGTGCTGCTCACCGAATCGGCGCGGCAGGACCCCAACATCATCGCCAGGATCAAACACCAGCTGGTATCGGGCAAGAACGTCGCAATCACCTCCGGCCTGCTGCGCGCATTGCAGGATCGGGGCCTCAGGGACATCGTCGAACTCGAGTACACCGGCCGCAAGATTGCAGTGCGCAAGTTCGTCGAAGGCTACGGCGCGGGCGCCGGGACCAGCGGCAACGAGCCCGGCAATACCGGGCGCGCCATCCTGTTTCCAGAGATCCGCTTCTACACCAATGATTCCTGGCCGCTCATCCGCGGCGTCACCAACGCGCATGGAGTGCCCATCCTGCTGATGAACCGGTATTCGCGCGGCGTGCTCTATGTGCTGAACATCCCCGACAACCCCGGCGATTTATACCAGCTGCCGCAGTCGGTGACGAATGCGATCCGCGGCTATCTGCAGGCGGGTTTCCCGGTGCGCATGAACGCTCCGGCCCAGGTGAGCCTGTTCGCCTACGATAACGGCAGCTTCATCGTGCAATCCTTCCGCCCCGAATCTGCCGCGGTCGACATCTTCGTCACGGGCACGCACGCGCAGCTGCGCGATCTGCTGTCCGACGAGCGCGTGAGCGCGGAGCCGGGCCCTGCCGCCACGCCACAGGCGGACCGCGATGAAGCGGCGCGCACGAGTTTCCACATCGTGCTGCCCGCGCATTCATATCGCGCCTACATCGTCCAGTAACGATCCACAAGCCATCACAATTGATGCAGCAGTCCATTGCCGGCAGCCCGGCGCTGCCGCTAATGTAGCTGCCGAACTGCGCGACACCCCACCGAGGCGGATTTCCAGTGCCAAGCACGACTCTTACGTCAAGCGGCCTTCGCCGTAGCCTGAAGCAGCGTCACATGACGATGATCGGTCTCGGCGGGGTCATCGGCGCCGGCCTGTTTGTCGGCAGCGGCGTGGTCATCAGGGAGGCCGGACCGGCGGCACTGGTTTCATTCGTCATCACCGGGCTGCTGGTGGTGCTGGTGATGCGCATGCTGGGCGAAATGGCGGTCGCGGTGCCCGCGGTGGGCTCGTTATACGAATATGCGCGCCTGGCATTCAGCGACCGTCCGCGGCTCGGTGAGCTGGCCGGCTTTCTGACCGGCTGGATGTACTGGTATTTCTGGGTCATCGTGGTGGCGCTCGAGGCGGTCGCCGGTGCCGGCCTGGTGCGTTTCTGGCTCCCCAACGAGCCCGCCTGGCTCATCAGCCTGGTGTTGTTGCTATTACTGACCGTGACGAATCTGGTCTCGGTCAAGTCATTTGGCGAGTTCGAGTTCTGGTTCGCGTCGATCAAGGTTGCGGCCATAGTGATATTCCTGTTGATGGCGGGCGCGTACGTGCTGGGCCTGTGGCCGGGGGTCGCTGCCAGCGTCGCCAATCTCACGGCGCACGGCGGCTTCGCGCCCAACGGCGTGCTGCCGGTCTTGACCGGTGCAGTAGCCGTGACCGGCTTCTACTTCGGAGCCGAGTTGGTCTCGATAGCGGCGGCGGAGGCGGACGAGCCCGCAAAAGCGGTGGCTGCGGCGACCAACTCGGTTATTTCACGCACCCTGCTGTTCTATGTCGGCTCGATCCTGCTGGTGGTGTGCCTGGTGCCGTGGGATTCGGCAGCCATTGCGACGCCTTACGTCAGCGCCCTGAACGCAATGCGCGTTCCCGCCGCGGCGCAGATAATGAATGCTGTCATCCTTACCGCGGTGTTGTCGGCGCTGAACTCGGGGCTGTACGCGTCGTCGCGCATGCTGTTTGCGCTGACCAGGCGCGGCGATGCGCCTGTGGGGCTTGCCAGACTCAACCGCAATGGTGTGCCGTGGCGCGCCATTCTGCTGGGAACGCTGTTCGGCTACGGGGCGGTGGTCATGTCGTACGTGTCGCCGGATACGGTATTCCCTTTTTTGGTCAACTCGTACGGGACGGTGGCGATATTCGTCTACGTGCTGATCGCTTTCTCGCAACTGCGCCTGCGGGCGCGCCTGGAGAAGGAGGATCCGGCACGCCTGCGGCTACGCATGTGGGCCTATCCGTACCTAACGTACGTCGCGATCGCCGGCATGCTCGGCATCGTTCTGGCAATGGCCTTGATCCCGGAGCAGCGAACGCCGCTCATCTTCGGCGTCGCCAGTCTGGCGATACTGCTGCTGGCGTTCGGCGTGCGCCTGCGGCTGGGCGGCAAGCCGGATATCGCGACATTGGCGATGGAACCGCGTCAGTACGACCAGCTATAGCTGCCGCCGCGCCGCTAGAACGGGCGATCGCCGATGACGGTAGCGCGGTGCATAATGCGCCGTTGCGGCAGATAGTCGGCGACCGCGTAGTGCTGGGTGATGCGATTATCCCAGAACGCCACATCGTCAACGTTCCATCGCCAGCGCAGCGTGAACTCGGGCCGCGCGGCATGCGTAAACAGAAACGCCAGCAGCGCTTCGCTCTCGCGCGCGCCAAGCTCGTGGATACGGGTGGTAAATCCATCATTGACGAACAGGGCTTTGCGCCCCGAGACCGGATGCGTGCGCACCACCGGATGCGTCACCGGGGGATGCTTCGCCACCGCGCGTTCGTAGCGCTCCTTGTGTGCGGGATCCGCGCCCCAGCGGCCGGCCGGAAAGGATTTCACCACCGAATGCTCGGCCGTCAGGCCATCCAGCTGCCGCTTGAGCGGCTCCGACAGCGCCTCATAGGCAGCCAGGTTGCTCGACCAGAGCGTGTCGCCGCCCACGCTCGGCAGCTGCTTGGCCGCCAGGATGCCGGCCAGGGGCGGCGTCGAGCTGAAGGTGACGTCGGTATGCCAGTTATCGTTGTCGGGAAGAAAACCCTCGTGGGTATCGATCACCATGATCTCAGGCAGCTCCGGCAGCACCGGATAGATCGGGTGGATATGCAGCGCTCCGAAGTATTTCGCAAATCGGCACTGTTGCTGCGGAGTCAGCGGCTGGCGGCGGAAGAATAGAATCTGGTGTTCCACCAGTAGTTCATTCAGGCGTTCGATAGCTGGCGGCGCCAGTTCATCGGCCAGCCTGATGCCCTCGACGATGCCACCCAGGGCCGGGGTAACACGGGTAACAGTGATGTTCCCGGCAGTCGCCTGCTTCGGTGGCTGATGTTGGACAACGCCCATGTGAACATTATAACGGGACTGCGGCCTGAGGTCGCTGGCATCGCGCAGCTGTTGTCAGCCATCCAACATGTTAAGCAACGCGGCGATCTTGAGGGTCGCGAAGTTGGAAAACGTATCGGACACCGCATACGGCAGGATGATCTGGTCGTTGTGCCGCATGGCTCCGCAGGTGTAGACCACATTCGGTACATAACCTTCGCGCTCGAAGGCTTCAGGCCGGACCACCGGCTCACGTGCGCGCGCCAGAACCTTCGATGGATCGGTCTTGTCCAGCAGCACCGCTCCAATGGAATATTTTCGCACCGGCCCGACGCCGTGGGTAAACATCAGCCAGCCCTCGTCGAGTTCGATCGGCGAGCCACAATTGCCGATCTGGACGAACTCCCAGGGGAATTTCGGCTTCAAAATGGCGACGCCGCCATTCCAAGTATACAGGTCGTCCGAGTAGATGAGATATAGGTTCTCATTGTCCTGGCGCGCGATCATGGCGTAGTGGCCCCCGATGCGGCGCGGAAACAGCGCCATGCCTTTGTTCTTGGCAGCGGTTCCAGCGAGCAGCGACATCCGGAACGATAAAAAGTCGCGAGTCTCGATCAGCTCCGACCTGATCGCCCTGCCGTTATAGGCAGTGTAGGTCGCATAGAAGATGTGCTCATCGCCGGCGTCAAACTTCACGAAGCGGGCATCCTCAATTCCGTTCGATTGGGCAGCGGTGACAGGAAAGATGACCCGTTCGCTGATGTCCCCGTCTGGTGAAAAGACCAGTTCGACGTGATCGCCGTGAGAACCCGATGCCCGATTTTTTAACTTAGGAATGGATGCAAGACGTGCTGAAGAATCAACGATCACGTTGCCATCAGCCGCAATTGACCCGGAGCGAAATGTCAGCGAGGAGACGTGTCCTTCCCCGACCGCGCGCAGGCTGAGAATGAAACGGCGCCCGCCCGGCGGCGCGCCAGACTGATCCAGATGAGGCACGATGCTCGGATTGAACAGCGCCGCGGCTTCGAACGAATACTCGAGCAGGAAATAGGCGCCAACCAGTCGGCGCTGCTCCCTGGTGAAAGTCGCATGGGCGGCAAAGGCATCCTCCATTTCGTCGGCGCGCGCCTCGAATACCGCGAGCAGATTGCGGTGGCGCCCCTGGAAGTTCTCGAGCACATCGGCCAGTTGGCTGGCCGCCGTCTCCGGGTCGAGCGCCAGCACCCGGTCGACGATGTGGTTGGCCCGTGTCTTGTCGGTGGCGTTGAGGTCTCGCGGTTCGGTCGCCGGTTTGAATGGCCTCACCACCACGCGCGCGGGATCCGGTCGCAGATACAGCGCCTGCCGGTTGAGAAATTTGGCGGGTGACAAAACGCCCTCGACGACGCTCACGGGAATCCAGCGGACTTCACGCGCGCAGAGCGCGCAGTAGCGCGGGTTTTGGGCGATTGGCGGCCACGCGCGCAAGCTGGCGAATCTCGGCCAGGCTGAGCAGGTAGGATACGACCGACTCGCCGCCCCGGTTTTCGTTGGCACGGTCGGGATGCAGACCATCGCGACAGCTGCCCGTTTCCAGATCCACCAGCGGCGAAAGCAAATCGTTGCTGCCGAGAAACCAGGCAAAGGCCCGCGCGGCGTGAGTTTTCCAAGTGACGTCCCCGTCCGCGCGCCATGCGGCCAGGCAGGCCGAGACGGTAGCCGTGGCTTCCAGGGGTTGCTGATCGAAGGCCCGTGGCTGCTCGCGCTTTTCGCCGAAACTTTGAGAACCGACCGGACGGAACACGCCAGCGGGCGACGTCTGCAGTTTCATCAGCCAGCGCAGGGATCGCAGTCCGGCTGCTACGTATGCGGGAGCGCTGATGGACAGACCAGTGACGATGAGGGCCTGCGGCAGACGCGCGTTGTCGTAGGCCAGCCCATCCTCGAACCAGACCCAATCGCTGGTCTCGACCGACGACAGGATCGACATGAGCCGGTCGGCCAGCAGATGCCGCAGCTCGCGGGCGCGGCCGTCCTCGGCAACCGCCATGCAATAGGCATCCAATCCGAGGAGCACGAAGGCCCAAGCGCGCGGTGAGTGAAAACCCTCAGCAGGGGGCAAAGCCTCGGCGAACAGCGCGGCGGCCCACGTGCGACGCAGCTGGCTGGCATCGCTACGCGCGCACTCGCCCAGCGCCCACAATGTCCGTCCGTGACTGTCCTCCGAGCCGCTGTCTTCGAGCCAGCGGCGATCGAAGCTCATGAAATTGCGAAATCGCTGGTTATCGGGATTCCACGCGTGCTCGACGAAGGCGGCGAGGCGCGTGGTCAGCACGTCGGGTAAGGCCTCCTCGCCCGCCGCATTGAGCGCACAGGCCACGAGCAGCGCCCGGGCGTTGTCGTCGATGCAATAGCCGTGCGCGCGATCGGGCACCGAACACACGGCGTGCTGGAAAAGCCCGGTGTCGTCGCACATGGACAGAAAATGACCCAGCCGCATCTGCGGCGGCGCCGGGACATCGCGCACTGGTACGTTGTCATCCTGGCGCGTAATCACCTTGAGCGGCGGTACGCGTCGGGCTCCCTCAAATACGTCAAGGTAGCGGTCGGCGGTTCGCTCCCAGGTCATCGAGCGGCTGCTCGCATAGGCCTGCTCTCGCATCGCCTGTCGCCGGACATCATTGGTCAGCAGTCCTGCGATTTCGGTACCGATCGCCTTGGCATCGCCAAATGGCACCAAAATACCGCGCCCGTCTGCCAGCAATTCCCGCGCGTGCCAGTAGGGTGTGGACACGACCGCTTTGCCCAGCCCAAAGCTGTAGGCGAGTGTGCCGGATGTCATCTGCGCTTCGTTCAGATATGGCGTGACATACACGTCGCACATGGAGATGAAGTCGAGCAATGTAGCTTGATCGACAAACTGGTTTAAGAACACGACGTGCCGTTCGACGCCGAGTGTTCTGGCACGCGCCATCAAACTATCGCGGTAGGCCTCGCCCTCTTGCCGCATGAGGTTGGGATGGGTCGCACCGAGCACGACGTATACCGCATTGTCACGGCTTTTCAGGATCGACGGCATGGCGTCGATCATGACTTGGATGCCCTTATTGGGAGACAGCAGACCGAAGGTCAATATGACGGGTTTGCGGCCGAAACCGAGCTTGACCTTCGCCGCGTCGGGAGAGACGAACGCGGAATCCGGTATGCCGTGCGCGATAACCTCGATCTTATCCGCCGCCACGTCGTATACGCTACGCAACAGTTCCCTGGCCTTCTCGGCCATGACTATGACCTTCGACGAGACTCCAACGACCTTGTTCAAGACACTGCGTTGCACCGGTCTGGGTTCGGCGAGGACCGTGTGCAGCGTGGTGATTATCGGCATGCTCAGTCGCGACAGCAGCGCCATGATGTGATTGCCGGACTCGCCACCGAAGATACCGAACTCATGCTGCAGGCATGCGATTTCGAAATGCGCGTCGTTGAGAAATTCCGCTGCACGCACGTACTCGTCCAGCCTGCCATCGTTAACGTGCAGGCGCACGAGCGGCGGATAGTCGTAACTGTGGCCATGATCGGTCATCGCCACGATGGCGGTCTCCACGCCCACGTGTGATTTTGCAATCGCCTGCTGCAGATCGGTCGTGAAGGTAGCGATTCCGCAGCGGCGCGGGAGGGAGTTGCCAATGAACGCAAAGCGACTGGGTGGAGTCATGTGAACCTCCGTGAGCAGGCCGACGAACGGGCCGTTGCACGGCGGGAAGCAGCTAGCCGCGAAACAGGACGGAGCGGGAGAAGTGGCGTCTCGCCCGCGCCCAGTGTACCGCAGTCCTTGACCCCTCTAGCCACTCAATCACAGACGAACAGCGTTCAGGAGCGCGGCTTTAACACGATTCGCCGGCGTAAGCTGTAGGTCAACGAGCCGACAAACGTTACACGTTATCCTGCAATTGTCCCCTCGGATTTTTCTGGTCCTGCAGCGACATCTCTCACCTGTCGTCGAGCCGTGCCGCTTCAGGCCTCAGCGACCGCAACGGAGAAGGTCTGCAGAAAATGAAAATCGGGTCGGCGTAGCGCAAAGGCTGGACTGAGCGGATCGCACAGGCAGCTCAACTCCTGATAGTCATCGACCGACAGATACGGCCGCAGACGCTCACCCCAGGTGTCCTGGAATATCGCCTCGAGCAGATAGGCTTGGTCACTCGCGCTCAGCGGCGAGACGCGTTCGACGACGAAGGTGCGTGCGGTCACTTGGCTCATATTTGCCTTGCGCAGCACCCCGACCATGGATCGGATTGCCGTCAGGTCGCGTTCTTCAAGCCGGTAACGGTCGCGGTAGTACGCTCGTACCGCCTCGGTGACCACACGTTCAAGGCGGGAGTCCCAGGCAAAGTACATATCCGGCAGCAACGAACTCTGACCCAACGCCAGCCGGCCACCGGGGCGCAACAGCGATCCCAGGCGTTCGATGCCGATCACCGGGTCGCGCAGATGGTTGATGGTGTTGACACACCAGATCAGATCAAAAGCTGCATCGGCCAGCGGCGGCTTGAGAACATCGGCTTGTACGATCAGCGTGTGCGCCGATACGCTGTGGCGCGCCGCAAGAGCGTGCGCCGCTGCGAGTTCCAGCCCGACTACGCTGCCCTCGTCACCCACAGCGTCACGCAGCCATCCGAGCGCCTCACCGGTGCCGCAGCCGGCGTCGAGAACGCGCATCCCGGGAGTCAGCGCGAGGCTCGCGATGGCCTGGCGAAGCTCCGGTCCGGCGCAGGCATTGAACAGCCCAAGCTTGCGCGAATAGTCCCGTGCCGTGGTGTCGCCCAGCAGTCCGGTGGATGTCGACCGTCGATTCATGCAGGTTCCGTGATTGTCGGCGATTGTGCGCCTGCTGCGCGGCCGTATCTATGTATTAGATACAGGGTTGCAAGCGTCGCCCCTTCGGAGCCGGGCCGCTTCAGACCGCAATACAGACGTTGCGGCCGCTGTTCTTGGCTTTGTAGAGCGCGGCGTCGGCCCGGTCAAAGACGGTATCCGCGGTGTCGCCTTCGCGCAATGCGGTGAGCCCGCACGACACCGTGACCCGCACCGGAGATCCGTGAAAATGGAACCTCAATCCCTCGACGGCACAGCGCATTTCCTCCGCTGCACGCAGTGCATCCTCAAGCTCGGTACCGACCAGCAGGCTGACGAATTCCTCGCCGCCGAAGCGTGCGAAGAAGTCGACCCCGCGTCGGCCGCGACTTAAGGCTACCGCCACTTCGCGCAGTACGGCATCGCCGCCGCGATGGCCGCAGGCGTCGTTGATCGACTTGAAGCGGTCAATGTCCCAAACCAGGATTGCGACCGGGTGGCGGAAGCGATTCCAGCGCGCGAGTTCCTCGGCAAAGCGCTCATCGAACGACACCCGATTGGCGACCCGCGTCAATGTGTCGATGCGCGAGCGCTGCTTCTCCAGGTCGAGGTCGCGGTGCAGCTCGCGCGACTCATTCTCGAGTGCGGCCAGCCGCGACAGCATGCGCTCCGAGCGCGCCGCATTCTCGGCAAAACGGTGCTGCTCGCGCTCGCGAAAATCGCGCACGTTGTTGGCCACCGCGTCGAGGCGATCGGTCACCAGCACCCGCAGCATCGACAGGTCGTCGTGCGACTTCACCTCGTCCGACAGGCGCGTCATCTGCGCCAACAGATCGATGTTGAGAGTCTGTCGGTCCTCGTGGTCGCGCTCGCGCTCGGCACTGGCACCGGACAGGTACTGCGCCATCTCACTGAGGCGGTCGGTCACCTGCGCCAGGGTCGCAACCGCCTCGGCACGTTCGCGCGTGACCACGGCGACGTGCCTGGACACCAGGTCGCTCACCCGCAGCAGTACCATTGCCAGTGCGGCATCGTCGGCGACAGCGGCGAGATCGGAGCGCAGCGGGCCCAGTTCGCTGCCGGACGGATCGGCCTGCCCGAGCCGCTCGATCAGCAGCGCGACCGCCTCGCAGCTGGACTGCCATCGACCCACGGCTGGCGCGCTGGCGGCAACAGGCGCTGCTACCGGCGACGGTGACTGAGCAACAGAAGGTTGCGGCGGCGTTGTCGGCGCCGGTGGTGTTATTGGCGACGTTATTGCGGCCGACTTCTCCACCGCCATGACGACGCCGGTGAGTGAATCAAACAGCGCCTTGAGCTCGGCTTCGTCGGCGTTGCGACGCGCCGCGGCGGACAGAGTGTTCAGCTGCGCATCCAGACGCGGGTCGCGGCCCATCGCCACGGCGCACACGCGGCTCACCAGACGGCGCAGGATCTGCTCGACCCCGCGCCAGCGGCGTTCCTCGCTCTCCATCTCGCGCAGCGCGTCGAGATGCCTTTTTCTCCAGTCGACGGCTTCGGCCACGCGACACTCATCTGCGGTTGTGATCCACGAGGCTATCGGCAGGCAAGGCCGGGGCTTTAGGCTCCCGGCAGCGGCCGGTGCGCGACGCTTTAGCGTTATGATTAATTAAATCAAAGAATTTCAAAAACTTGATCGTTTGGACCGCGCCACACCGCGCCTGGCGTTCGGCCCGGGCTTCACTTCGTCAGGCGCTTGCGGATCGACAACAGTTCGCGCCGACGCTGCGCCCCGGTCTTTGGATAAACCATATTGAGCGCCTCGAGCGTTTCCACGGTAATCCGCGAGACGATCAGCCGGCAGGTTTTTTTGTCGTCGGCGGGCACGACATACCACGGCGCGTAATCGCTGCTGGTGGCACTCAGGCAGCCCTCATACGCCTTCATGTATTGTTTCCAGAAGGCGCGCTCGGCAACGTCGTCCTGGCTGAATTTCCAGTTCTTTTGCGGGTCGTCAATCCGCTCGAGGAAGCGCCGGCGCTGCTCGTCCTTGGACAGATGAAGATAGAACTTCACCACCCGGGTGCCGTTGTCGTGCAGATGCCGTTCCAGATGTACGATGGAACGATAGCGACTGTTCCACACTGATTTTTCGCTCGTCGGTGCGTCCGGCAACCCCTCGCTGCGCAGAATCTGCGGATGCACGCGTACGATCAGCACTTCCTCGTAGTACGAACGATTGAAGATCCCGATCTTGCCGCGCTCGGGCAACGCTCGGGTGGTACGCCAGAGAAAATCGTGCTGCAACTCTTCCGAGCTCGGGTGCTTGAAGCTGAATACCTGGCAGCCTTGCGGGTTGACCCCCGACATCACGTGACTGATGGCGCCATCCTTGCCGGCAGCATCCATCGCCTGGAAGATCAGCAGGATTGCATGGCTGTTGCACGCGTACAGCAGCTGCTGCAGCGCGCTTAACTGGGCGACATGCTCGCCGAGCAGTTTCTGGTAGTGCTGTTCGGACTTGTACACCGGCGCCACTTTCGTCGGCCACTTGTGGAGCTTGATCTGGTCGCCTTCGCGCACGCGAAAATCCTTTGAATTGATTTTCATGATGATCCTTCGGGCACGGCCCGGTGAAGTTTGGATATCCTTGACTGTGGCTGTCCCCGGCTCAAGGCACCAGCACTGCGGCGCCCTCGAATTTCCCGGCGCGCAGGTCGGCCAGTGCCTGATTGGCCTGCTGCAGCGGATAGCGTGTCGTCTGGGTGACGATGCCGATGTCCGGCGCCAGGCGCAGGAAGTCGAGCCCGTCCTGGCGGGTGAGATTGGCCACCGACACCAGCTGCCGCTCTTCCCACAGTAGCCGGTACGGGAAGGCTGGAATGTCACTCATGTGGATGCCGGCGCACACCACGCGACCGCCCTTGCGCACCGCCGCCAGCGCCAGCGGAACCAGATCACCGAGCGTTGCATAGATTATTGCCGCGTCGAGCGGCTCCGGCGGCGCCTCATCGGAGCCGCCGGCCCATGTGGCACCGAGGCGGCGCGCGAACGCCTGCGAGGCCAGATCGCCCGGGCGCGTGAAGGCGAATACCGATCGTCCCTGCCAGCGCGCGGCCTGCGCCACGATATGCGCCGCAGCACCAAACCCGTAAAGGCCCAGCCTGTTCCCTGGACCGGCAATCGCGAGTGAGCGCCAGCCGATCAGGCCGGCGCACAGTAGCGGCGCCAGCGCCACATCTTCGCCGCTCTCCCCCAGCGGAAACGCATAACGCGCATCGGCAATGGCCGCCGTGGCGAAGCCGCCATCGCGCGTATAGCCGGTAAACTGCGGCCGATCGCACAGATTTTCCCGACCGCCGGTGCAGTATTGGCATACGCCGCAGGTATGTCCCAGCCACGGAATTCCGACGCGCTGGTCGAGCTGTAATCCGACTACATCGCGCCCGATGGCATCGATCCGGCCGACGATTTCATGACCGGGAATGATCGGCCACCTGGGATCCGGCAATTCGCCATCCAGAACGTGCAGATCAGTCCGGCATACGCCGCAGGCGGCCACTCGAACGCGGATCTCACCGGGTCCCGGCAAACGATCCGCAAGCTGCGACCACTCCAGCGGGCCGCCCGCCTGTTTCAGCACCATTGCCTGCATCGTTGCCTGCCTTCGAGCCTGCACGCACCGAATGGTGCGCCAACGTACAGACTACTCAGGTCCCTATGCCTATGATCCGACTGCGCAACATTCGACCATATCTTAAGTACCTGGGCGCGTGTAAACCCGCGAGTTCCCGACCACTGGACACCTGCCGTGTAACACCGGCAAGGAGACAGAGATGCTGGAGACCATTGCGATTCTGCTGGTGATTCTGTGGCTGCTGGGCATGGTGTCTTCACACACCTTCGGCGGCTTCATCCATATCCTGCTGGTGGTCGCAGTGGTCGTGGTGCTGGTACGCATCATCCGCGGCCGCAATCCGCTGTAGCGGGAGCCGCTGATGATCCCGCGCCTCAGCTGTTCCGGATTATCGGTTGCGCGACCGCGTCGGAAGCGACGGCATGGAACGCGAAGGCGCTGCTGGTCGATAGGCGGGATGTGGTGCGCCGTGGCCACCGCCCCGGCCGCGGTCGAAGCCACGGCCCGGAGGACCGACGCCATAGCCTGGTCCCCAACCCCCATAGTCATACCCAAATGGCTCATAGAAGCCTACGTCATACCCCACTTCAGCTCCGCCATCGTAGCCGCCGCCTGCCACGCAACCGGCGGCTGCCGCAAACACGATTATCATCAGTCCGCGCATTGAGCGGCCGTGCACTAGGGTTTTCATTTCGCACCCTGCTTGCTGTCGGTGTCGGTCCACTCCAGTAACCCGAATGGCGCACCCGCCGGATCGGCGATCACGGCAACCAGACCGCCGTGCCGATCGGTAAACGGCTTCACCAGCACCCGCCCCCCGAGCGCTTCGGCCCTGGCGGCAGTATCGGTGGCGCTATCGACGCGCACGAAGTTGAGCCAGTGCGGGTGGCGTTTGGCGGCATCTGCAGGCAACGCATTCAGGCTGGCGCGCGCGTAGTCATCGGTGGACAGCAGGATGTGGGTCGAGCCGTCGTTGCTGGGGACCTCGAACACTTCATAGCCGAATACGTCCTGATAGAACGCCGCGTCCGTGTCCGGGTCGTGCGTGAGCACTGAGCTCCAGATCCATTCGCCGGGAGCCGCCAGCACATCCTCCGGGTCACCGCTGGATGATTGCAGCACCGCGAATACCGCGCCCTGCGGATCGGCAAACACGGCCTGCTGACCGCGATCGGGATAGCTATGTGTCGGTGTGAGCATTTTGCCGCCGTGGGCGAGTATGTTGCGCCCAGCCGCGGCGGCATCCCGCACCGCGATGAAGGTGAGCCACGCCGGCTGGCGCTGCTCGCCTGGGCGAACGGCGCGTTGATACAGTCCGCCAACCGGGTTGCCGTTCAGCAGCGCCACCGAATAATCGCTGGCCCCGATGTGAACGTCGTTGAACTTCCAACCGAACAGCTCGCCGTAAAAGTGCTTGGCGCCGGCGATATCGGGCGTCACCAGGTCCGTCCAGATCACCTTGCCCGGATGATGTTCGGTGCTCGCGGGCCGCACCAGCGGCGGCAGGACAAACGTCGGTGCGGCGATCACGGCGGTGGCCATGATTAGCAGCATGCACAGCGCACCGAGGCTGCATCGGTATCGGCTTGCCATCGTAGTTTCTCCGGTGGGCGTCTTGCCGCCCGCGCAGGGAAGTCTACGCCGGGCCACCGCTCCGGGCGGTGCGCCCGATGGCTAATTCAAGCGGTAAATGCGCCTACATTGCTAGGCTGGAGTGTCTACCGTCCGCCAGCGCCAATTGCGAATCTCCGGCATGTCCTGGCCGTAACGGTCGATGTACTGCTTGTGCTCGATCAGCTTGTCCTGCAGCTGCTGCTTCAGGTAAACGCCGGCGCTACCGGTCTGCGGCAGGCGGTCGATGGTGTCCATCACCAGGTGAAAGCGATCCAGATCATTCAGCACCGTCATGTCGAAGGCGGTCGTGATGGTGCCTTCTTCCTTGTAGCCGCGGACATGAATGTTGTCATGGTTGGTGCGCCGGTAGGTCAGGCGGTGAATCAATGTCGGGTAGCCATGGAAGGCGAAGATGACCGGTTTGTCGGAGGTAAACAGCTCATCGAAATCGGTATCGCTCAAGCCGTGCGGATGTTCACTCTTGGGTTGCAGCTTCATCAGATCGACGACGTTGACCATACGGATTTTCAGGTGCGGCAGGTGCTCACGCATGATGGACACCGCGGCCAGCGCCTCGAGCGTGGGAACGTCACCACAACAGGCCATCACGACGTCGGTACCCCCGCCCTGATCGTTGCTGGCCCACTGCCAGATACCGACGCCCTCGGCACAATGCCGGGCCGCGGCATCCATCGACAGCCACTGCGGTGACGGATGCTTGCCTGCGATCACCACGTTGACGTAGTGGCGGCTTCGCAGGCAGTGGTCCATCACCGACAGCAGGCAGTTGGCATCCGGCGGCAGGTAGACACGTACGATCTGCGCCTTCTTGTTGACCACATGGTCGATGAAGCCCGGATCCTGATGTGTGAACCCATTGTGATCCTGCCGCCAGACGTGCGATGACAGCAGGTAATTCAAAGACGCGATCTTGCGCCGCCACGGTAAGCCCGCGGTGACCTTCAGCCATTTGGCGTGCTGGTTGAACATCGNNCCTCGTAGCAGTTGAACAGGCCATGGCGCCCGGTGAGCAGATACCCCTCCAGCCAGCCTTCACACTGGTGCTCGCTGAGCATCTCCATGACGCGCCCGGTGGGTGCCAGGAATTCGTCGTTCGCCACGGTGGCGGCGTCCCACTGGCGGCTGGTGGCTTGGAAGACCGCCTCCAGTCCGTTGGACAGCGTCTCGTCCGGACCAAACAGGCGGAAGTTACGTTGTTCCAGGTTCAGTTTTATAACGTCGCGCAGAAAAGGGCCCAGAACATGCGTATCGCCGATACCGCCCGCGCCGGGTTCGGGCACGGCGGCCGCATAGTCGCGAAAGTCCGGCATGCGCAGATCGCGCAGCAGGATGCCGCCGTTAGCATGCGGATTGGCGCCCATGCGCCGCACGCCCTTGGGCGCCAGTGCCGCCAGTTCCTGCCGCAGCCGGCCGCGCTCATCGAATAGTTCCTCCGGTCGGTAGCTCCTCATCCAGCTTTCAAGCTGAGCCAGGTGCGCCGGATGCGCCGCATCCACCAGCAGCGGCACCTGGTGCGCACGGAAGGTGCCTTCGATCTGCAGTCCGTCGACCGTCTTGGGCCCGGTCCAACCCTTGGGCGATCGGAGCACGATCATCGGCCAGCGCGGCCGCGCAGGATCGTTATGCGCACGCGCATCGCTCTGGATGCGCCGGATATCCTCGATCGCGCGATCGAGGCTGGCGGCCATCGCCTGGTGCATCAGCTCGGATTCATGACCCTCGACGAAATACGGCACCCAACCGCAGCCGCGCATGCACTGTTCCAGCTCTTCACGCTCCACGCGCGCGAACACGGTCGGATTGGCGATCTTGTATCCGTTCAGGTGCAGAATCGGCAGTACCGCTCCGTCCGTGACCGGATCCAGGAACTTGTTGGAATGCCACGCCGTGGCCAGCGGTCCGGTCTCGGCCTCGCCGTCGCCGACCACGCAGCCGACGATCAGATCGGGATTGTCCAGTACCGCCCCGAACGAGTGGCTGAGCGAATAGCCGAGCTCCCCGCCTTCATGGATCGAGCCCGGGCACTCGGGCGATACGTGACTGGGAATACCGCCGGGAAATGAAAACTGAACGAACAGCTTGCGCAGCCCGGCCTCGTCCTGGCTGATATTGGGATAGATCTCGCTGTACGTGCCCTCAAGATATGTGTTGGCCACGAGCGCCGGGCCACCGTGCCCCGGGCCGGACACGTAGATCATGTTCAGGTCATATTTGCCGATGATCCGGTTCAGATGCACATAGATGAAATTCTGTCCCGGAGTGGTGCCCCAGTGGCCCAGCAGCATGTGCTTGACGTCGGCGAGTGTCAGCGGCCGCTTCAGCAGCGGATTGTCATACAGGTAGATCTGACCGACCGACAGGTAGTTGGCCGCGCGCCAATAGGCATTCATCCGCGACAGCAGTTCGTTCGACAACGGCTGTGGTGCCGGCGGCGAAGCTTCATCGGCCATCGCGCTGCTCCTTCATCTCTGCCACAGAATGCGGCCGGCTTCCAGCGGCACTGCAACGCCGTCGAAGTGTGGAATCACTCGCGGCGTATAGTCGGTCGCCGGGCGCTGGCCCGTTACGCTGCAGCCATAGACGTACGCGCCACTGCTGGTCGCCGCCGGTGCCCGGATCATCGGTTGTCGGAAGGCAGATTCTTCGCCTGCCGCATCGGCATACAGTTCAACGACCACGCTATCCGGGGCAAGTCCCGCCAGGGCAAGCTCGATCCTGAACACATGCCCCTGCCCGGTCGATTCGATCTTGAGCTCACCAAAACGCAGCGAATTCCAGTGCTGCTCCAGCGCTCGCCGCCAGTCGACGATCTGCCGGGCTTTGGCGCCCTGGTCCGCAAGCCGCTGGCGGTACAGGGTGCAGGCCGGCAGATAGCATTGTTCGGTGTATTCGCGCACCGCGCGCAGGCTGGAGAACATCGGCGTCAGGCGCGCCATGCTCTCGCGCATGCGGGCCACCCAGGCGGTCGGAATGCCGGCGGCGTCGCGTGCATAGAAGCCGGGGATCACCTCGCGCTCCAGCACATCGTAGAGCGCCACCGCGTCGGCGTGGTCCCACGCCGGATCATCGCCGTGCTCCTGTCCGTCGCCGATAGCCCAGCCGACTTCAGGCGCATAGGCTTCCGCCCACCAGCCGTCGAGCGTCGACAGATTCACTCCGCCGTTTACCAGCACCTTCATGCCGCTGGTTCCGCAGGCTTCCCATGGGCGGCGCGGCGTGTTGAGCCAGACGTCAACCCCTTGCACCAGTTGTTCCGTGAGCAGCAGATCATAGTCACTGAGGAAGATGACACGCTCACGCACCTCGGGGCGGCGGATGAACTGCGTCCACTGGCGGATCAGATCCTGGCCACCCAGATCGGCGGGATGCGCCTTGCCGGCCAGAATCAACTGCACCGGGCGCTGCCCATCGTTCAACAGACGCAGCAGACGCGCCGGGTCGTGCAGCAGCAGATTGGGTCGCTTATAGGTTGCGAAGCGGCGCGCGAATCCCAGCGTCAATACCTTCGGATCGAGTATGTGCCGCGCCCGCTCGATGACGTCGGGCGCTTCGCCGCCAGCGGCCCGCTGGCGTGACAACCGGTTGCGGGCATAGTTGACCAACAGCAGGCGGCTGCTATTGCGGTAGTTCCACAGCTGGCCATCGCTGAGGCGGCGAATGAGGTCGGGGTCGGCTACATCCGGGGCGCGCCAGCGGTCCTTGCCGCAGGCGCCGGTCCAGAGCCGATCGGAGGCCGCCGAATCCCAGGATGGTGTATGCACCCCGTTGGTGATAGAGCGGACCGGCACTTCCGCCTCCGGCCAGCTGGGAAACAGGGGGCTGAAGATTTCGCGACTGACAGCGCCGTGCAGACGGCTCACACCGTTGACGGCGCCGCTGCCGCGGATCGCCAGGTACGCCATGTTGAAACTCTCCGACCGATCCTGCGGATCGTGCCGGCCGAGCGCGAGTAAGTCATCGACCGTGATGCCGAGCCTGCGCTGCGCGTACCGGCCCAGGTATTGCGCGATCAGCGCCGGATCAAAGCGGTCAAAGCCGGCGGCGACGGCGGTGTGGGTGGTGAACACATTGCCGACGCGCGTGGCCGCCAGAGCGATTTCGAATGATTGCCCGGTCTGTTGCATCTGGCTTGCGGCGCGTTCCAGCACCGCGAAAGCCGCATGCCCCTCGTTCAGGTGGCACACGTCCGGCTGCCTGCCGAGTGCGGCCAGCAGGCGCCAGCCCCCGATTCCCAGCAGCAACTCCTGCTGCAGCCGAAGTTCCGGGCCGCCGCCGTACAGCTCGCTGGTAATGCCGCGCCAGGCCGGGAAGTTCGCGGCATCGTTACTGTCGAGCAGGTACAGTTCGACGCGGCCGATCTGCACCCGCCAGGCGCGCAGCCACAGCGAATAGCCCGGCAGAGCGATCTCAATGCGCAGCCATTCGCCATCCGGCCCGCGTAACGGCGTGATCGGCAACTGCCCCGGGTCGTTGTAAGGGAACAGCGCCTGCTGCGCACCGTCCTTGTCGAGCACCTGACGGAAGTAGCCCTGCTGGTACAGCAGTCCTATGCCCACGACCGGCACTCCCAGGTCGCTGGCGGCTTTGAGCTGGTCGCCGGCCACGTTACCCAGTCCGCCGGAGTAGATCGGCAGCGCCTCGCTCAGCATGAATTCCATGCTGAAATAGGCCACGCAGGCCAACGGCGATTGCGGATGGCTGAGCTGGAACCACCCGGGGGCGTCGAGCACCTGCCGACGCGTGCGCACCAGCGTGTCGAGCTGGTCGCGAAACTGCGCGTCGGCGCACATGCGCTGCAGCCGTTGACGCGACACCGTCTGCAGCACGACCCAGGGGTTGTGCGTGAGTTCCCAGAGCGCAGGATCGAGCTGCTGCCACAAGCCATCGGTGGCGTGATTCCACGACCAGCGCACATCCAGCGCCAGCTCCGCCAGCGAGTCGAAACCGTCGACGTCCGTGGGCAGCGTCCGAACGCTAGTGGTCATGGCCAATGTGCTGACGTTTCATTGCGGGACGGCCAGCGCCTCGCTGACGATGGCCTGCGCTTCGGCCAGAATGCGTTGCAAATGATCCGCTCCGCGAAAACTCTCGGCATAGACCTTGTAGATGTCCTCGGTTCCCGATGGGCGTGCCGCGAACCACCCATGAGCAGCAATGACCTTCAAGCCGCCGATCGATGCGCCGTTGCCCGGCGCCTGGGTGAGAATGGTCTGGATCGGCTCGCCGGCCAATTGCTGCGACTTCACGCCCTGCGGTGAGAGTTTCGCCAGCCGAGTCTTCTGCTCGGGAGTCGCCGGCGCATCGATACGATCGTTGACGCAGTCACCGAATTCGCTGGTGAGCTCACGATAGATCTGGCCCGGATCGCGACCCAGGCGTGCGGTGATTTCCGCCGCCAGCAATGCCGGAACAATACCGTCCTTGTCGGTCGCCCACGCGGTGCCATCCTTGCGAAGGAAGGTCGCCCCGGCGCTCTCTTCGCCGCCGAAACCCAGGGAGCCGTCGAGTAACCCTTCGACGAACCACTTGAAGCCCACCGGTACCTCGTACAGCCGGCGCCCAAGCTTGGCCGCCACCCGGTCGATCATCTGGGTGCTCACCACCGTCTTGCCGACTGCCGCATCGGGCCGCCATTGCGGCCGATTCTGGAATAGATAGTAGATGGCCACCGACAGATAGTGATTCGGCGGCATCAGTCCGCTGCTGCGCGTGACGATGCCATGGCGGTCATGATCGGTGTCGCAGCCGAAGGCGATGTCGAAGCGATCCTTCAGGTCGATCAAGCGCTGCATCGCATAGGGCGAGGATGGGTCCATTCGGATCTTGCCGTCCCAGTCCACGCTCATGAAGCGGAAGGTCGGATCGACTTCATCGCTGACCACGGTCAGGTCGAGCTGGTAGCGCTGCGCGATCGGCCCCCAATAGTGCACCCCGGCGCCACCCAACGGGTCCACCCCCATGCGGATGCCGGAAGCGCGGATGATGTTCATGTCGATCACGTTGCCGAGGTCGGCGACGTAGCTGCCGAGGAAATCGTGGCGATGGGTCGTCGGGCCGCGCAGCGCCTGCGCCAGCGAAATCCGCCCGACGCCGCGCAGACTGGCGGCGAGCAGATCGTTGGCGCGGGCCTGGATCCAGCCGGTGACATCGGTGTCCGCCGGACCGCCGTTGGGTGGGTTGTATTTGAATCCGCCGGCATCGGGCGGATTATGCGACGGAGTTATTACAATTCCGTCGGCGAGTCGCGACTGGCGCCCGCGGTTGTAGCAAAGAATGGCGTGCGACACGGCAGGGGTCGGGGTGTACTCATCGTTCTGCGCCAGCATGACATCGACCCCGCTCGCCGCCAGCACCTCGAGCGCGCTGGCGATGGCCGGCTCGGACAACGCGTGGGTGTCCATACCAAGAAACAGCGGACCGTCGGTGCCGCGCTGTTTACGGTACTCGCAGATGGCCTGGCTGATTGCCAGCACATGCCACTCGTTAAAACTATTGAGAAACGGACTGCCGCGATGTCCGGAAGTGCCGAACGCGACGCGCTGTTCCGCGATGCGCGGATCGGGCTGATTGCTGTAATACGCGGTGATCAGCCTGGAAATGTTGACCAGCATCTCGCGCGGCGCCGGTTTGCCCGCCAGGGCATTGATTCGCTCGTTACTCACGCTTGGGGCACCTGAACTTACGATTGAAGCATCGTGCCGATATCATAGCCGGGCAGATCACCGATTGCGTCGATCGACAGATCGGCGGCAGGGTAAGCGGCGGTGGCGCCGGCATCGTGTGCGTAGCGCCCCTGGCGCGGGAAGATGCTGGTGACCCGGGATCCCCAGTGCTGCTTCACGGCTGCGAGGATACGCAGCTTGTCGTCCACCATCACGTAATGCCGCGCCGGATAGAGCCGTGCGACCACCTCCAGCATCTGCTCCTTGTGTATATAGATGAGCACCCGCCCCTGCACCGCCTCCCACAGCCCCGAGCGCTGGATCTTGCGCGGTTGCAGCACCACGTCGCCATCCGACAGGATCACCGTGGTTCCCAGCCGCTGCATATGCGCGATGGCGGCCAGTGCGCCGCGGTACAGGCGGCTGGCAAAGGGATAATCCAGCAGAAATGAGGCCACAGTCAGCAGGCGCGAATCGTCCTGCGCTTCCAGCCGGTAGCGCTGCAGCGTACCGAGGTAGTCGGCATAACCCAGCTCGGTGCGCAGTGCCTCGAATATCGACCAGTAGCGATCGCGGCTGGCCGCGCCGAGAGTGCGCTCCAGATGCGCGCTCAGATCTTCCTGTACCGCATCGTTGTCCAGCAGCGTGTCGTCCACATCGAACAGGATGACGACATCGGCCGGGGCACTCATGCTGATCTCCGTGCGCGGTCCACGATCAGCTCAGCGCGACGCGATGCGGCCGCGACGCGCGGCGGCGGCCCGGAGGAGCGCCCGGCCCCGGTATCGAGCTATCGATGAGCGCGGTTCAGGTCGCCAAGGAATGGGGCAGCAGTCGATCGTATTCCTTCTTGACCACCGCATAGCACTCGCAGGTGCGCCGCTCGAGCCCGGCGCGGTCCAATATCGTGATGTGGCCACGTTGGTAGCGAATCAGTCCGGCCTTGTGCAACTGACCTGCTGCCTCGGTGACGCCCTCGCGCCGCACCCCTAGCATATTGGCGATCAGCTCCTGCGTCATCACCAGCTGGTTGGACTGCAGGCGATCCAGGCTCAGCAGCAGCCAGCGACACAATTGCTGATCGAGCGAATGGTGACGATTGCATACCGCGGTCTGCGCCATCTGCGTGATGAGTGCCTGCGTGTAGCGTAGCAGCAGGTGCATCACCGGACCGCCGCGGTTGAACTCCTGCATCATCAGGCTCGCCCTGAGTCGCAGGCCCTGACCGGCGCTTTGCACCACCGCGCGGCTGGGCGTGGATTCGCCCCCCATGAACAGCGCGACGCCGACGATGCCTTCCTGCCCGACGACCGCGATCTCGGCCGAGGCTCCGTTTTCCATCACGTACAGCAGCGAGATAATCGAGGTGGTCGGAAAATAAACATGGCTCAGCCGCGTTCCCGACTCGTACAGCACCTGACCGAGCGGCATGTCCACCGGTTCCAGCTGCGACGCCCAGCGCGAGCTCTCGGCCTGCGGCAGGGCTGCCAGCAGCAGGTTGAGCTTCGGATCGGCGGCTACCACTTCCATCAACATCTCCCTGGTCGGTCCCATGCTCGAGACAGCGGCACTGCCCCAGGTTCGATAGCGTACAGAGACGCGACCGCGGCTGCACCTGCCGTGGTCCCACTTCTGACTACCAATCGCAATGAGAACTTTTTACAATAAGCTGCAGCGTAAAACGCTCGCACACCATCGATCTCAGGCTTGCTAGCATGCCGCCTGAGCATTGAGTGCGCGCTGCTTGCGCTGCGCTGCACAGTCACTACAAGGACCCGAGCTATGAAAAAAGCCACCACGACGAGCCGACAGGAGCTGGTGCGACGGCGCGGTGCGCCGCTGGCGACCCCGACCGATCTGAAGGCGGCGGCAACCCGCGACATTACCGGCGCCATGAACGCGATCCTGGCGGACGTGTTCGCGCTGTATCTGAAGACCAAGAACTTTCACTGGCATATGAGTGGCCCGCATTTCCGCGACTACCACCTGCTGTTGGATGAACACGCCGACCAGATCTATGCCATGACCGATCCGATCGCCGAGCGGGTGCGCAAACTGGGCGGCTCCACGCTGCGCTCCATCGGACACATTGCCCGCACGCAGCGCCTGCAGGATAACGACGCCGAGTACGTCGAGCCGCTGGACATGCTGGCGGAGCTGCGCGAGGACAATAAAACGCTGGTGGCGGAACTGCGCGTGGCCCATGACCTGTGCGATGAACATCGGGATATCGCCAGTGCCAGCCTGATTGAAATGTGGATCGACGAGACCGAGCGCCGTACCTGGTTCCTGTTCGAGGCGTCGCGCGCTGGCGATGCCACGGGTCATTGAACCTCGGAGGCGGTCGCCGGCAACCGGGCAGTCGCTGCATGAATCAGGACGTCGAAGCCGCCACGCCGAGTTACCGTCCCAACTTCACCGTTGCGCGCGCGGTATTGCTGGTAGACGACGATGAGCTGGTGCGCGCGCATCTGACGGAACTGGTGCGGGCGGCGGGCTTCGAAGTGCATAGCGCCGCGGACGGTTCAGCCGCTCTCGCCTTCCTCGAGCAGCACTTTACCCCCATCGTCATCACCGATCTGAACATGCCGGCCATGGACGGGCTGGCGCTGTGCCGTGCCATTCGGCAGCAGCCATGGCCGGGCTATGTGTATGTCCTGCTACTCACGGTCCACGATGGCGAGTCGGACATTCTGGCGGGTCTTGAGGCCGGGGCCGATGACTATCTGAGCAAGCGCAGCTCTGCAGCGCAGCTCGTGGCCCGCCTGCATACCGCACAGCGCATCCTCGGTCTCGAGCAGGCGCTGAAGAGCGAAGTCGAGGACAAGCGGCGCCAGTCATTGACCGATCCGTTGACTGGAGCGCACAACCGGCGGTATTTCGATCAACACCTGCAACGCGACTTCAAGGGCGCGCAGCGCGGCGGCGGACCGCTTTCGCTGCTGATGCTCGATATCGATCACTTCAAGCGCATTAACGATCGCTTCGGTCATCCGGCAGGAGATGCGGTGCTGCAGGAGGTCGTGCGGCGCATTGCCATGTGCCTGCCGCGCGAGACCGACTGGTGTGCACGCGTGGGCGGCGAGGAGTTCGTCATTGTGCTCGGGAATACGCCGCTGGCCGGTGCCGCGCAGGTGGCCGAGCGGATTCGCGAGACGATTGGGGGTGTTCCGCTACCGACGCCGGTGGGTCCGATCGCCGGCACGGCCAGCATTGGAGTGGTGGAGTTCCAGCCAGGGGCAAGTCACGAGTTGATATCGGTGGAATCGCTGATGCACGAGCTGGATTCGAATATGTACGTGAGCAAGCTGAACGGCCGCAATCGAGTCACCCTGCCCGCGCCCTCGAGGGTCGTGCCGCCGTCAGCGCAAGCCGGTCGCCAGCCGCTGCGAACGCTCCTGTATGCGGATGACGAACCCGATATCCGCCTCATCGCGCAGACCGCACTCAACCTGGCGCCGGGCCTGACCGTGCACACTGCGGACTCCGGCGAGCAGGTGCTGGAACTGGCCCGGGAGTTGCGTCCGGACCTGATGCTGCTCGACGTCATGATGCCGGGACTGGACGGCCCGGACACGCTGAAGCGGCTGCGCGCCGACCCGGCCATCGCCCGTATTCCGGTTATTTTCGTGACCGCCAAGGCTACGCCGGAGAACGCCGCTCGACTTCGCGCCCTGGGGGCATCGGCTGTGATAGCGAAGCCATTCGATCCGATGCAACTGTCGGCGCAGGTGCTGTCGCTGTGGCAGAGCATCGCCCCGCCGCTTCATCGCATGACTGGCGACGGCGAGCAGGCGCGGCTGCGCGAACAAGTCGCGCAGCGGGCCGGCACATTCCTCGAGCGTACTGGAGTTCAGGCGATGACGTTGCGTCAGCTCAGCGACAGTCTGCAGGCCGGAGATTCGAGCTGTCTTGCCTCGATGCACGAGATCGCACACAAAATCCACGGCAGCGGCGCCACGTTCAATTTTCCGGCCGTAAGCGCCTGCGCAGGGGAAATCGAGCGCCTCAGTCAGAACCTGCTGGCCCCGAAACATGTGAACGACCTGGCCTCCGAAGCGCAGATCCGCACGCGTCTGCAGGCGTCGATACAGCAGCTGGCACGAGCCGTCGAATCGGCCGCTACGGGCAACGCCGCTAAGTGAGTAGCGGAGTGCGAACCGGAAGCCGTACGGTGCTTGCGATGCGGCTAGCGCCGGAATCCCCGTACCATACCATCGGCAAGCGGCGGCAGGACAGCCGAGCGATCCACCGCCTCATTCGAGGTCTGGCCGTTCGAAGACTGACCGTCAGAACGCGGGCGCGTGGTGCTCGCGGCGCCGGATCCGGCACTAGCGGCGCCCACCCCCAGTCCCACCGCCAGGCCGGCGGCGATCAACACGTTGCGGTAGGACAGGCTGGACGATGAGCGGTATCTCATGAGACTGCTCAGACTTGTCATTGCGCAGGATCTAGCCTGCCAGATGTAGCAGTTTGTCGTGAAATCGCGGTCCGGGTCGGTGCGCTAGCGCACCAACGCGGCCCTGCGAGCTGGGAGCAGGCCGCGCGCTCGCGCCCCTGCGGCGGCGAAACACAAGCGCGCATGCGTGCATTGATGTACGGTAGTGGCGGCTCGTGATCTTTCGGCTTGTCTGCCTTGGGCCTGCGGCGCCGTTCCGGCGCGCGAATATGTGCCCAAAGTCTGCCACCTCAGAAGCATCGGCGAACCAGGAGGCGGGGTCTTCCTGCGTACATGTCCCCGGCTCAGTGTCCCTCTTACGCGTAGCAGGTGCAGCAATGTTCATCCCGAAAATGAGTACAGACGCCCTCGATGAGGGCAAGTGGTACATGATGCTGGTCGAGGGCAAGACCCCTCCGCGCCGCACCGGCTACTGCGCCGGCAGTTGCAGCGGGCACAGCACCGAGGCGGAAGCCAACGAACACTTTCTGCAATACCAGCTGGATCGGGAAGTCGACCTGTGGCTGGCCCGACGCGGCGAGCGCGCCTGTGCGATGTGCGGTGAGCCGACCACATTACGGGCACGGCTGGGGCGCAACACCGAGCTGATCGTACTGTGCCGGCGTCACCAGTCCACTATCAGCCTGCAGACGCTGGCCCGGCGCCGCACTCCCGGCTTGGCTGCGCAGGAAGCGTAGACCTTTCATTTCGCGGCCAAGAGTGGCAATCATGGGCTGGCGCAAGAGCGGACTATTCCACCCGCGTCAGGAAATCCTGGTCATGACCTGCGATGTCTGCGAACGCGACATCGGCTATGAGGACGAACGCCGGCCGCGCGCGCATTACGAGATCACCCGCCTGCCCAACCCGGGCGCGATGGCGGACCAGCACCCGGCCGCCTACGTGTGCTCGCCCGAGTGCCTGCGCGCGTTTGCCGCCAAGGCATCCACTGAACCCGACCGCCTGCCACCGCGCGAGGGCGGATCCGCGCCGCGCGGCAAGTCGTCGCCCTGACATTGGGTCCCGGCTGCGCGGCTACACGGCTGCGCGTTTGCGTACCTGACCGCGGTCGCGGCCTACGTCTGGGCCATCGGCCACCGGAAGGCGCCGTGAAGTCCGGCGTCGGCTAGACCTGCGCTGCAGCCGGGGTGGCTGCGGCCGGCGTGGCTGCGGCCGGGGTGGCTGCAATCACGGGCGCACGGGCGCTGTCTTCGCCGGCCTCGGGCGGCACGTAAGGCAGTACCTCCAGCATCTCGCCGGCCGCGATGCGCTGCTGCGTGCGCCGCCAGAATCCGGGTTGATACAGATCCGCGTGTGCGCGCAGATACTCCTCGCGCAGCGGCCCCGGCATGCCGAGGAAATTCAGCAGCGTCTCGGGAAAAACGTCGTGCTCGCCGACGAAGAACCACGGTTCCGCGCGCATCTCGTCCTCATCGCACCGGGCCTGGGGCAGATCGCGGAACTGGCAGTCCGACACGCGGCATAGTTCGTCGTAGTCGTAGAACACCACGCGGCCATGGCGCGTGACGCCGAAATTCTTCAGCAGCAGGTCGCCGGGAAAGACGTCGGTATAAGCCAGGTCGCGGATCGCGCGCCCGTAATCGACCACCGCGCGCCGTGCGGCCGCCTCCGGTGCGTCGCGCAGGAAAATGTCCAGCGGCGTCACGCGCCTTTCGATGTAGAGGTGATCGAAGATGAGATCGTCGCCCACCAGGTGGACACTGTCTGCCGCCTCAGCGCGTAGTTCATCCAGTAGCTCTTCTGCGAATCGAGCCACCGGGAAGCGCAGGCGGCGAAACTCCTGCGCATCGATGAGTCTGCCGGCGCGGTCGTGACGGAACACGAAGCTGTACTTGGCCATGACGTCTTTTTTGGAAACACTCTTCACCTCCGCGATGTGATCACGGATCACCTTGAACACCACCTCGAACGACGGCAGCGTAAAGCAGATCATCACCAGGCCCCGCTGCCCGGGCGCCGGCACGAACCGATCGTCGCTGGTGGACAGGTGACGGAACAGGCTGCGGTAGCGTTCGGTCTTGCCCTGCTTTGCCCGCCCCAGCACGGTGAACAGCTCCCCGGCCGGCTTTTTCGGCAGCAGCTCGCGCAGGAACGACACCGTAGCGGCGACGTGCTCCAGGTCGACGTGAAAGTACGAGCGCGCGAAGCCGAACAGGATGCTCACCTCATCCTCCGACAGCATCGTGGCATCGACCACCACGCCGGCCTCGGTATTGCGCAGCGCGATGGCGATCGGAGTGCTCATCCTGCGCCCGACCATGCGGCCGACCAGATAGGCGCGGCTGGACTGATAGAACACCGCGTCGATGACTTCCAGCGAATCGATGTGGCGCAGCTCGCCGCGCTGCCACAGCATGCGCTCCAGCGCCGATGCTACCACCCACGCGCTGGCATCCAGGTCGGCCCAGGGCGCGCGCAGCGGCTGCGACTCGAGCAGCTTCTTGACCAGCAGCGTCAGATCGCCGGACATCGTGTACAGCCGGGTCACCCGATGGGTTGATTTGGCCGCCGCCAGTGGATTTAAGTCGGTGGCCACGAACTCGATGTCCGGCGACACGCCGACGGTGCCGAACAATTGCCGTGTGACGGAGCTGAAGAACGTCTTGCAGAACTCGTTGTCCGGCAATCCTTCGGTCAGATTGGTGAAGTGCCGCTTGACCTGGGCCCACAGCGTATGCGAGCGCGCGTTCTCGCCCAGCGCGCCCTCGAGTTCGACCACGGTGCCCTGCATCCAGCGTTCATACAGCTCGATGCGCTCGACCGCATCGCGCTGACTGCCATGCCAGTCGCGATCCACGAAGCGCTCGACCGCGCGCCGGGTGATCTCGCGAAAGCTGGCGTTGTAGCTCAGGAACGCTTCGACCACCAGCTGCGCGCAGCGCATGCCATACAGCGCGGATTCGAAGGCGTGGGCGATCTCACCGTCGCCGGGCGACGGCGTCGGGCGCGACGGCCCCATCACGGTCGAGCCGACGGCGGATTCAGGATAGTCGACACGCATACCTGTGGTCGTGGCCGCCCGGCGTCAAGTCAGGCCGAGCGGAACTGCTGCTCCTCGGTGCTGCCGGCCAGTGCGGTGATCGACGAAGTCCCGGCCGCGATGGTCTGCGTGACATCGTCGAAATAGCCGGCGCCGACTTCACGCTGGTGTTTGGTGGCGGTATAGCCGTGTTTTTCGGCGGCGAACTCGGCCTGCTGCAGCTTGATGTAGGCGGTCATCTGATGCGCCTTGTAGCCCTGGGCCAGTTCGAACATCGAGTAATTGAGCGCATGGAACCCGGCCAGCGTGATGAACAGGAATTTGTAGCCCATGGCGCCGAGTTCGCGCTGGAACTTCGCAATCGTCGCGTCATCCAGCTTGCGCTTCCAGTTGAACGACGGCGAACAGTTGTAGGCCAGCATCTTGCCCGGGAACTGCCGATGGATGCCCTCGGCGAAGTACTTGGCTTCCGCCAGGTCCGGATGCCCGGTCTCACACCACAGCATGTCTACGTACGGCGCATACGCCACGCCCCGGGCGATGGCCTGATCGAAGCCCGCGCGCACGTGAAAGAAACCTTCCGAGGTGCGGCCTTTGGACGCATCGATGAAGCGCCGGTCGCGCTCATCGACATCGGCGGTCAGCAGCGTGGCCGACTCCGCATCGGTACGCGCGATCAGCACCGTCGGTACATTGCACACATCGGCCGCCAGGCGCGCGGCGACCAGCTTGTTGACGCCCTCCTGCGTCGGCACCAGCACCTTGCCGCCCATGTGTCCGCACTTCTTGGCGGACGACAGCTGATCCTCGAAATGCACGCCGGCGGCGCCGGCCTCGATCATCGCCTTCATCAGTTCGAACGCGTTCAATACGCCGCCAAATCCGGCTTCGGCATCCGCGACGATCGGCTTGAGCCAATCGATGCTGTCGTCGCCCTCGGCGTGATGCAGCTCGTCGGCGCGGCGCAAGCTATTGTTGATGTGGCGCACCACCGCCGGAACCGAGTCGGCCGGATAGAGCGACTGGTCCGGGTACATCTGGCCCGACAGATTGGCGTCGCCGGCCACCTGCCAGCCGGACAGGTAGATCGCATCCAGCCCGGCCTTGACCTGTTGCATCGCCTGATTTCCGGTCAGGGCGCCGAGCGCGTTGACGAACGGTTTTTCGTTCAGGTAGCGCCACAGCTTTTCCGCCGTGATGCGCGCAATCGAATGCTCGATCGGTACCGTGCCCCGCAGGCGCACCACATCCTCGGCCTTATAGGCGCGCGTGATCCCGCGCCAGCGCGGGCTGTCCTGCCAGTAGCGCTTGAGCTCCTCGGCACTGGGCAAAGTTCGTTGCAACATCATGCTCTCATGCTCCTTCTCGCACTTACGACCCATCAGCCCAGCAGTTCGTAGGCCGGCAGGGTCAGAAATTCGTCGAACGTGTCGCTCTTGACCATGGCGGAAAACAGCCGCGCAGCGCTCGGGAACAGGCCGGCCAGCATGCGGCGCGCGCCCACCTCACCGTGGATGCGCTCGATCTCTTCGGTCAGCACCCGATCGAAGCGCTCCTGGCAGATGAGCGCGCCATCCACGGTGCGCGCCTCGTGTTGCAGCCATTGCCACAGCTGCGCGCGGCAGATCTCCGCCGTGGCCGCGTCCTCCATCAGGTGGTAGATCGGCACGCAGCCGTTGCCGCCCAGCCAGGCCTCGATGTACTGCAGGCCGACACGAATGTTGTGCCGCAGCCCGGCGTCGGTGATCGCGCCCTCCGGCACCCGCAGCAGATCTGCCGCGCTGATGCGCACCTCGTCGCGCATCACGTGCAGCTGGTTGGGACCGGGCATGATCGCGTCGAACACTTCATTCGCGATCGGCGCCAGCCCCGGATGCGCGATCCAGGTGCCATCGTGGCCGGCACGCGCCTCGCGCAGCTTGTCCGCCCGTACCTTTTGCATCGCGGCTTCATTCGCCTGCGGATTGCCGCGCACCGGGATCTGCGCCGCCATGCCGCCGATGGCATGCGCCCCGCGACGATGGCAGGTCTGGATCAGCAGGTCGACGTAGGCCTTCAGGAACGGCGTCTCCATCGTCAGCGCGCCGCGATCGGGCAGCACCGCATCGCGATGGTTTCTAAATTTCTTGATGAAGCTGAAGATGTAGTCCCAGCGCCCGCAGTTCAGGCCGGCCGAATGCTCGCGCAGCTCGAACAGGATCTCGTCCATTTCGAAGGCTGCCAGTATGGTCTCGATCAGCACCGTCGCCTTGATGGTGCCGCGCGCGATTCCGAGCTGATCCTGCGCGGCGTTGAAGACGTCGTTCCACAGGCGCGCTTCCAGGTGGCTTTCGAGCTTGGGCAGATAAAAGTACGGTCCGGTGCCGTTGGCAGCCAGCGCCTGGTGATTGTTGGCGAGGTAGAGCGCGAAATCGAACAGCGCACCTGACACCGCCTGGCCATCGACCTGCACGTGCTTCTCCGGCAGATGCCAGCCGCGCGGACGCACGATCAGCGTGGCGATGCGCTCGTTGAGCCGGTAGCTCTTGCCTGAGACCGGATCGACGTGGTCGATACGCCGGCGTATCGCATCGCCCAGATTGACCTGGCCGTGGATCAGGTTCTCCCAGGTCGGGGAGCACGAATCCTCGAAGTCCGCCATGAAGGTGGAAACCTGCGCATTCAGCGCGTTGACGACCATCTTGCGATCCACCGGACCGGTGATCTCCACGCGCCGGTCGACCAGATCAGCCGGCACGGCGGCGATGCGCCAGTCGTCGGCGCGGATCTGGGCCGTCTCCGGCAGGAAGTCCGGCAGTACACCGCGATCGATGTCCGCCTGGCGGCGCTGGCGTAGCGCCAACAGCTGCAGACGGCGCGGATTGAACTGCCGGTGAAGATTCGCCAGCAGCTCCAGCGCCGCCGGCGTGAGTACCTCGTCGCCGCGATCGACCGGCCGGCGGCTGATGTCGATCGCGGGCCAGATGTCCGGGGTATAGGGCGCGGAGCGCTGGGGAGCGCCGTGCGGCTGCAGGTTCATGCGCGGCAGCATAGCGCCTGCACCAGCAATATTTGACTAACAAAACTTCACAGTGTTAATTTCACAAATACATGGCCAACCTGCAACGCAAGAGTCACTTTTTGGGCGCCAAACTGCGCGGCATCCGCAAGCGCAACGGCCTGACGCTGGAGGAACTCTCGTCGCGCTGCATCCAGATGGACGCGGAACTGGCGCCATCGGTGTCGTACCTGAGCATGATCGAGAGCGGCAAGCGCATGCCCTCCGAAGACGTGCTGGGGCTGCTGGCCGGCGTGTTCCAGCGCCAGGTGGCCTGGTTCCTGGACGAGCAGGTTGACGTCGCCGGCGCCAGCGGCGCGCCCAAGGTCGGCGGGGCGACCCGGGTGCCGCTGGAACCGGCGTTTCTGTTTTCCAAGGAGCTGCTGCAGTCGGCGATTCCGGAGCTGCTGGCGCAGACCGGGACCAGCGGCCGTCAGTTTGCGCACCTGCTGATCCGATCGCACCAGGAGATGTCGCGCAACGATTTTCCCGACCTGGAACGCACCGCCGAGAGCATCGGTGAGCGCCGGCTGCCGCTGACGGTGGAGGATCTGACGCGCCTCGCGCGCCACCACGGGCTCGATCTGCGCTGGTTCGAACGCCGCTCGGTGCTGGTGCGCGACAACAACCAGGAGGTACGCAGCACGGTGCGCTCGTTCTTCGAGCCGCCGCACACCGTGTATCTGAACCAGGCGCTGCGCGCCGATCCGGCGCGGCTGAAATTCGATCTCGCCACGCACATCGGCCACAAGGTGCTGCACGGCGGTGATGGCATGAAGTCGCCGCACGCCACCGGCGGTGAAATGGGTGGCAGCCCGGAGAGCGGATCGGAGACCGTGGGTTTGCGCGCCCAGGACGTGCTGCATGCGTGGCGTGACTTCGAATGCAGTTTCTTCGCCGGGGCGCTGCTGTGCCCGAAGATTGCCTTCCGGCGCTTCCTGGCGCGCAATCAGTACCGCATCGAGCCGGCGACGCGGCTGGAGTTGACCCCGGCAGTGGTGATGCGCCGCATGACCAAGGTGTCGCCGTACCCCTACTGGCACTTCTTCGACGCCTACCCGCCCGGCTACCTGCGTGCGGTATACCGCGGCAACGGCATTCCCCTGCCCTGGGGCAACATGGCGCAGGTCAGCGATCCGTGCCCGCAATGGGCGGTGTTTCGCATGATCGGCGGTGAATCCAGGGAATCCGGCTCGCAGATCTCGGTGCTGCGCGACCACGAGCGCTCGCTGCTGTACTGCTGCCACTCGATGCGCACGCGCGATATGGCCGGCAATGTCCACGTGCTGTCGGTGGGCATCGATCTGGCGCCGGCGCTGGATGCCAACGGCAGCGATTCCAGCGCGATCATCGCCGCGATCACCGACGACTGCCTGCGCCGACGCGGCGATACCGCCATTCCCGCCGGACCCGCGCAGGCGCTGCGCGCTGCCGCTCGGGTGCTGAACATCGCCTGGATCGAAGAGGCGCTGCTGCATCCGGCGCGCATCATCTGTCCGCGCAGCAGCCGCTGCCCGCGCCCGGATCGATGCGAGTCGGCGCTGCCGTCCAAGGCGCGCGAAATCACCGACATCCGGGCCGAGATTCTCGGACGACGCGAGCTGCCGAGAAAGTGAGCGCGCGCGCCGTCAGGCGCTAGCCGGCAGCGCGGATCAGCCGCTCCAGCTCCGGTACGATCTGGAACAGATCGCCCACCAGGCCGATATCGGCCACCTCGAAGATCGGCGCTTCACTGTCCTTGTTGACGGCGACGATGGTGCGCGCGTCCTTGATGCCGGTCAGATGCTGGATGGCACCCGAGATGCCCAGTGCCATGTACAGCTCCGGCGCGATGATCTTGCCGGTCTGCCCGACCTGCAGCTCGTTGGCCGCGTAGCCGGCGTCGACCGCCGCCCGCGAAGCCCCGACGGCCGCACCCAGCGCATCGGCCAGCTGGTACAGCATTTTGAAATTCTCGGCGCTGGCGAGCGCCCGGCCGCCCGAGACCACCCGGGCTGCGCTCTGCAGATCCGGCCGGTCGGCGTTGGCCGCCGAGCGCGACACGAAGCGCGTGTGCGTCGGCAGCGTCGCCTCGACCTGCACCCGCTCGATCGCTGCCGCGGCGCCGGCGGCGACCGGTTGAAACGATGCGGTACGCACCGTCGCCACGACCATGCTGCCGGCCGGGGCTTCCACCGTGACGATGGCGTTGCTGGCGTAGACCGGACGGCGAAAACGGTAGGCCGAATCCACCGCCATGACATCGCTGATCTGGCCAACGCCGAGCAGCGCGGCGACGCGCGGCATCAGATCCTTGCCGAAGGTGGTCGACGGCCCGAACAGGTGCGTGTAGCCGCGCGCCAGCGCGGCGAGCTGCGGCGCCTGCAGCGCCGCCAGTGCCTCGGCGTTCTCCGCGCGCTCGACCAGCAGCACCCGCTTTACACCGGCAAGCGCCGCCGCCTCGGCCGCCACCGCGCCGCCATCGGCGGCCAGTACCGCGACATCGATCTCGACCTGTCCGATCGCCTGCACGCAGCTCAGGCACTTGGCGGTGCTGGGATTGAGCTTGCCCTGGAAATGCTCGGCGATGACCAATGCCCGGTTCATCTACAGAACTCCGCGCTGTTTGAGCGCCGCGACCAGTTCTGCCGCATCCTTCACCATGACGCCGCGCGAGCGCACGGCCGGCGGCTCGAACTTGAGCGCCCGTATGCCCTGCGCGGCCGGCGCAACACCCAGCTCCGCCAGCGTGGTGACGTCGAGCGGTTTCTTTTTCGCTTTCATGATGTCCGGCAGCTTGATGTAGCGCGGCTCGTTCAGGCGCAGGTCCGTAGTTACTACTCCGGGCAGATCGATTTCGATCGTCTCCAGCCCGGCATCGACCTCGCGCGTCACGCGCGCGCGACCGCCTTCCAGCACCAGCTTCGAGGCATAGGTAGCCTGCGGCCGCTCCCACAGCGCCGCCAGCATCTGCCCCGTCTGCCCGTTGTCGTCATCGATCGCCTGCTTGCCCATGATGANNTCGACGGGTGCGTCGACCTGCACCAGCAGCGCGCGGTCGGCCCCCATGGCGAGCGCGGTGCGCAGCTGTTGCTGCGCTTCGGCCGGCCCGATGCTGATCGCGATCACCTCGCTGGCAAGATTGCGCTCCTTGATGCGCAGCGCCTCCTCCAGTGCGATCTCGTCGAACGGGTTGATGCTCATCTTGACCCCATCGGTCACGACGCCGGAACCGTCCGGTTTTACCCGCACGCGCACGCTGTAATCGATGACACGCTTGATGCCTACGAGAATCGGACTCATGCGTTACGCACCCCCACTAGAGAATCAGCGCCGACATCATATCGTTAACCGAGGTGGCCTCAAGCGCCGCACGGTCGGAAAAACGGTGCAGGATATGCTCGGCCTGCATCGCGGGGAAATGGTCGCGCACGCTGGCTTCGAATTTACGCCGCAGCAGCGGTAATCCTTCCGCGCGCCGCAGGCGATGCCCGATCGGATAATCCACCGCAACGCGGCGCGAGCAGCTGCCGTCGCGATAGAACAACTGGATGGCGTTTCCGATAAAGCGCTTGCCCGGATCGTAGTAGTCGCGCGTGAAATCGCGGTTCTCGATCACCTGCATCCGGGCCCGCAGCGCATCGATGCGCGGATCGCGCGCCACCGCGTCATCGTAGTCCGAGGCGTTCAGGCGCCCGAAGATCAGCGGCACCGCCACCATGTACTGGATGCAGTGATCGCGGTCGGCCGGGTTGTTCAGCGCCCCGGTCTTGTCGATGATGCGTGCGCCCGGCTCCTGGGTCTCGATCACGATGCGCTCGATCTCGTCCAGGCGCGATGCCGCCTCGGTATGCAGCGTCATGGCCGCCTCGACTGCGGTCTGGGCGTGAAACTCGGCCGGAAATGAAATCTTGAACAGCACGTTTTCCATCACGTAGCAGCCGAACGGCTGCGGCAGGGCAAAGCTCCGGCCCTTGTACAGCACGTCGTAGAAGCCCCAGGTCTTGGCCGACAGCGCCGACGGATAGCCCATCTCCCCGCGCAGCGCCAGCAGTGCATGCCACACCGCGCGGCTGGTGGCATCGCCGGCGGCCCAGCTTTTGCGCGAACCGGTGTTGGGCGCATGGCGGTAGGTACGCAGCGCGCCGCCGTCGATCCAGGCGTTGGAGACCGCGTTGATGACCTGCTCGCGCGTGCCGCCGAGCATGGCGGTGACCACGGCGGTGGATGCCACGCGCACCAGCAGCACGTGATCAAGTCCGACGCGATTGAAGCTGTTCTCCAGCGCCAGCACCCCCTGGATCTCGTGCGCCTGGATCATCGCCTGCAGCAGCGCACGCACGCTCAGCGGCTCGCGGCCGGCTGGCGCCGCGGCGCGCGAGCGGTAATCCGCCGCCGCCAGCAGCCCTCCCAGGTTGTCCGACGGATGCCCCCACTCGGCCGCCAGCCAGGTATCGTTGAAGTCCAGCCAGCGGATCATGGTGCCGATGTTGAATGCCGCCTGCACCGGATCGAGCTCGTGCGCGGTACCGGGCACCCGGGCGCCGCCGCGCATGACGGCACCGGGCACTACCGGACCCAGCAGCTTGGTACAGGCAGGAAAGCGCAGCGCCTGAAAGCCGCATCCCAGCGTATCCATCAGGCAGTAGTAGGCCGTCTCGCGCGCCAGCTCGCTCGGCGTCGCGTAGCCGAGCGCGTAGTCGGCAATGCCGCTCAGCACCGCATCGGGGGCTGCGCGCTCGGCCGACTTGTAGTCGTGGGACATGTCGCTGCTCCTGGCGCGGCCGCGCCTTCTACGGTCGGTCCGGGAGCGCGACGAACGGCAGGTTTTCCGGACCGGTGTAATTTGCGCTTGGACGGATGATCTTGCCGTCGATGCGCTGCTCGATCACGTGCGCCGCCCAGCCCGCGGTACGTGCAATCACGAACAGCGGCGTGAACATCTCGGTCGGCACGCCCATCAGGTGGTATGAGACAGCCGAATACCAGTCAAGATTCGGGAACATGTTCTTCACCGCCCGCATCACGGTCTCGATGCGCTCTGCCACGTTGAACAGCGGCAGCTCGCCCGCGGCCGCGGCCAGGCCCTGCGCCACGCGCTTGATGACTTCATTGCGCGGATCGGCGCTGGTGTAGACCGGATGGCCGAAACCGATGATCACCTCGCGCTCGGCCACGCGCGCGCGGATGTCGGCCTCGGCGGTATCGGGCGAGTCGTAACGCTGCTGGATCTCGAACGCCACCTCGTTCGCCCCGCCGTGCTTTGGCCCGCGCAGCGCACCGATCGCCCCGGTAATGCAGGAATACAGATCCGATCCGGTACCGGCGATCACGCGCGCGGCGAACGTGGAGGCGTTGAACTCATGCTCGGCGTACAGGATCAGCGAGGTATGCATCGCCCGGACCCATAGCGCGCTGGCCGGCTTGCCGTGTAACAGATGCAGAAAATGCGCCGCGATCGAATCATCGTCGGTGTTCACGTCGATGCGCCGGCCGCTGTGACTATAGTGGTACCAGTAGCACAGCATCGACGGCAGGCACGCCAGCAGCCGATCCGACAGCTCGCGCGCCGCCGCGGGCGCGTGTTCCGGATGCTCCGGCTCAAGACAGCCGAGCACCGACACGCCGCTACGCAGCACATCCATCGGGTGACTTTCGCGCGGCAGCAGCTCGAGTGCGCTGCGCAGCGCCGGCGGCAGATCGCGCCACGCCGCAAGCGTGGCCTTGTAGGCGGCGAGCTCGCGCACATTGGGCAATTTCTCGTGGATCAGCAGGTAGGCGATCTCCTCGTACTCGCAGCGCTCGGCGATGTCGAGGATGTCGTAGCCGCGGTAATGCAGATCGTTGCCGGCCAGACCCACGGTGGACAGCGCGGTGTTGCCGGCGACCACGCCCGACAGCGCTACCGATTTCTTCGCCATTCAGCGCCCCTTGCCGGCGGCGAACAGCCGGTCCAGATGCTGCTCGAAGGCGTCGTAGTCCAGGTACTTGTACAGATCCGCGCGAGTCTGCATGCGCTCGATCATATGGCGCTGTGTGCCGTCGCGCCGGATCGCCTCCAGGGTCGCGAGCGCGGCGGCATTCATGGCGCGGTAGGCGGCACAGCAATACAGCACGATGTCGACCCCCGCTGCCGCGAGCTCATCGCGGCCGAACAGCGGCGTCTTGCCGAACTCGGTGATGTTGGCGAGTATCGGCACTCCGACCGCCTGCCTGAAGCGCTGATACTGCGCAAGCTCCGTGATTGCCTCGGGGAAAATCATGTCCGCCCCCGCCTCGACGCACGCCAGCGCACGCTCGATGGCGCGCTCCAGCCCCTCGCTCGCCAGTGCATCGGTGCGCGCCATGATGACGAAATCGCGATCGATACGCGCATCGACCGCCGCCTTCACCCGATCGACCATCTCCCCGAGCGGCACGATCTCCTTGCCGGGACGGTGGCCGCAGCGCTTGGCCTGCACCTGATCCTCGATGTGCAGCCCCGCGGCGCCGGCCTTGGCAAAACTGCGCACCGTGCGTGCGATGTTGAACGCCCCGCCCCAGCCGGTATCGGCATCCACCAGCAGCGGCAGTGCGCAGGCATCGGTGATGCGGCGGATGTCCACCAGCACGTCGTCCATGGTGCTGATGGCCAGATCCGGCACGCCGAGCGAATTGGCCGCCAGGCCGCCTCCGGAAATATAGATGGCACGAAAGCCGGTGGCGGCCGCCATGCGCGCCACGTAGGCATTGACCGTGCCGACCAGCTGCAGCGGGCGCTCGTCCCGGAGCGCGGCGCGAAATCGCGCGCCGGCAGATAATGCGTTGGCAGATGCGGTTTCCATCCGCCGAACCCTACACTAGCTGGCACGCTTAATGGAACTGCGACAGTCAGCGGGAGATATCAGCCATGGGCTTTACGACACGACGCATAGTGACCGGGCACGACGCTGCGGGCCGCGCCGTGGTCACGAGCGACCAGAGCCTGGCCGCGCAGCCGGCGGGCGACGACGGCGCCTGGTTCACGCGTCTGTGGACCACCACCTCATGGCCGGCCGATAACCTGGATGCCAGCGACGGCGCCCGGCTGGGATCGGGCCTTACGGCGGCCAACGGCAGCGTACTGCGCATCGTCGACATGGCTCCGGGACATCGCTCACCGATGCATCGTACCCAGTCGCTCGACTACGGCATCGTGCTTCAGGGCGGGGTCGACCTGGAACTCGACCATGGCCGCATCGTAAGCCTTGCGGCCGGCGATGTCGTGATCCAGCGCGGCACTATCCATGCCTGGATCAATCGCGGCAGCCAGCCGGCGCGCCTGGCGTTCGTGCTGCTCGGCGCCGCACCCTTGGTGATTGACGGCCGCACGCTGCCGTAACGCCCTCCCATGCCCTACCGACACTCGGCGCTGATGCAGGATCGACTGGCCGACAATCGCGCACGCATCATGCGCGCGACGCGTCAGCTGATCGCCCGCGGCGGCTTTCGCGCCGCGCGCATCACGGCGGTGGCCGCCGCCGCCGGATTGTCGACCGGCTCGATCTACCGTTATTTCCCCTCCCAGGCGCAGCTGTTCATCGAGGTGCTGACAGCCGCCGTGAGCCACGAGATCGAACTGCTCGAGCGCATCGCCGGCGCACCCGCGGCGGCGCCGCAGCGGCTGAAGAACGCGGTGGAAAGCTTTGCCCGCCGGGCGCTGGAAGGCCGCAATCTCGCCTACGCGTTCATCGCCGAACCGATCGGCGCGCAGGTGGATGTGGCGCGCATGCGTTCGCGGCGCGAATTCTGCCAGGTGTTTCAGCGCCTGCTTACCGGCGGCATCCGCAGCGGCGAATTCCCGCCCCAGGACGCGGAGGTCGCTGCCGCCTGCATCTTCGGCGCCTTCACCGAAGCGTTGGTGGGGCCGATCGCGCCGGGCAGCAAGGCGGTCACGCCGCGCGCACGCACGCGTCTGACCGCGGCCATCAGCCGCTTCTGTCTCTCCGCGGTCAGTCCTTGACGCGCAGCGTCCACTCGCGCCAGATCGCCATGGCGATCGCCAGTACCACCGGACCGGTGAACAGGCCGATCAGCCCGAACGCCGACAGTCCGCCCAGCGCGCCGAACAGCACGATCAGGAACGGCACGTGCGTGGCGTGGCCGATCAATATCGGCCGCAGTACCTGGTCGGCCGGATGCACCAGCACCGCACCCCAGATCAGCATCACGATGCCCTTCCACACCGCACCCGTCGACATCAGATAGATGCCGACCGGCACCCAGACGATGGCCGTGCCCACCAGCGGCACGATCGAGAGTATGCCGGTGAGTGCGCCCAGCAGCACCGGGGCTCCAAGGCCTACCACCCAATAGCCGATGCCCGCCAGCACCCCCTGCGTGATCGCCGTGATCAACAACCCATACACCACCGCACGTGTCATCTTGCCTGCCGTGATCACGTAGGCATTGAGCCGGTCGGCGAAAAATCCCTCGATCACATGATCCGCCTGGGTCGCGATGGTCTCGCCGTCGCGAAAGAAGAAGAACAGGGTCAGCAGCGTCAGCGACAGTTTCACGATGTTGCGACCGACGCTGCCGAGGATGTGCCCCAGATCACTGGCCCAGCTCAGCACCCATGCACTCACTTGCCGCGTCAGCTCGGACGGGTCAGTCGCGTAGTTGTCCATCGTGTCCTGGAGCTTCTGGCCCACCCAGGGGATATGGCCGAGGAAATTCGGCAGCGCCTGCGACCCCTGCGCCAGATATTTGGTGATGGTCTGGTAGGCCGAGATCAGTTCGCCCTGCACCAGCACCAGGATCCACAGCAGCGGCAGCACCACGGCGCAGCCCAGGACCAGCGTCATCAGCAGCGCCGCGATGGTGCGATAGCCGTGCAGCAGCCGGCGCAGCCGCCGGTACAGCGGCCAGCTCGCATAGGCCAGGATCGCCGCCCACACGATCGGCGTGATGAACGGCTCCAGGATCAGCAGGCACAGCAGCGCCAGCGCCACCAGCAGCACCGCCAGCAGCAGTGGCCGCACCCAGGACAGGGCGGGTGGATTCATCGCGCCTGCGCGACCCGTGAGCGCGTCGGCCGCTGCAGTGCCTCGCAGATATAGCGATCGGCCGCGAGCAGCGCGTCGAGTCGCACTCCGGTATCGATGCCGAGTCCGTCGAGCATGTACAACAGGTCCTCAGTCGCCACATTACCCGACGCACCCGGCGCGTAGGGGCAGCCGCCGAGCCCGGCGACCGATGCATCGAATACCGCCACGCCCAGCTGCATTGCGGCGTACACGTTGGCCAGCGCCTGGCCATAGGTGTCATGGAAATGACCGGCCAGATGCTCGATCGGTACCCGCCGCGCCACCGCGTCGATCATGGCTGCGGTGTGCCCCGGTGTGCCGACTCCAATGGTATCCCCGAGTGAGATCTCATGGCAGCCCATCGCATGCAGTGCGTCGGCGACGGCTGCCACCGCCGCGGGCGCGATGGCGCCCTCGTACGGACAGCCCAGTACGCACGACACGTAGCCGCGCACCGGTATCGCGTGCTCGCGCGCGGCGCCCATCACCTGCTCGAATCGCTGCAGGCTCTCGGCAATCGAACAGTGGATGTTCTTCTGCGAGAAGGTCTCCGATGCCGCACCGAACACCGCCACTTCGTCCGCCCCGGCGGCCAGCGCCGCCTCGAAGCCCTGGAGGTTGGGCGTCAGCGCCGAGTACGTCAGTCCGGCCCGGCGCGGCACGCCACGCATGACCGCATCGTGGTCCGCCATCTGCGGCACCCGCCTGGGCGAGACGAACGCGGTGGCTTCGATATGACGCAGACCCGCATCGGCCAGCTGCCGGATCAGCTCCAGCTTCACCTCGGTGGCCACGATCGCGCTCTCGTTCTGCAGCCCGTCGCGCGGCCCGACTTCCACCAGCCTGACGCGCGTGGGCATCATGGGGGCGGCGACTCCAGGCGCGGCGACTCCAGTGTCGTGACTTCGAAATCGATCAGCTCGACGCCTTCCCTGACCTGCTCGCCGACCGCGGCCCGAAAGCCGCGCAAGGTGCCATTGGCCGGCGCACAGATCGTATGCTCCATCTTCATCGCTTCCAGGATCAGGAGCGGCGCGCCCTTCACGACCGTGCTGCCCGGCTCGACCAGCTGCGCGATGACACGCCCGGGCATCGGCGCCATAAGGCTCGCCTCGGCCACGTACGCATCGCCGCTTAAGCGCAGCGGATCGCGCCGGCGCAGCCGGAATTCATCGTCCCCGATGACGATGCGCAGCTGGCCCGCATCCTCCTCGATCTGCAGCCGCACGCCGTCCGCACCGTACTGCAGATGAAATATGTCCTCGCCCTCGGCCACGAGCGATGCACTGCCACTGTGTTCGCCGATGCCAAGCCACAGGCCTGCGGGCCGGTACTCCACGAGCACGGCCAATGCACCGGCCGCGGGACCGGCGCCTGGCAGGCCGGATTCGAACTCCAGCGTACGACGCAGATGGCCGTTGAGCCGCCAGCCATCGCCGCTGTTCCAGACCGACGCCGCCGCGGGACGCTCCTGCCCGATGATCCACAACGCGGCCGCCGCGAGCACCGGTGCATCGGGCGGATGCTGGCTGCCTGCCACCAGCTCGTGTTCGCGTTCGATGAAGCCGATATCCAGCAGTCCACTGGCGAAGGTGTCGGTGGCGGCGAGCCGCCGCAGAAACATGACGTTGTTGCCCACTCCGGCGATGCGCACCTGCGCCAGCGCGGCGCGCAGCCCCGCCACCGCTTCCGCTCGCGTGTCTGCGTGCACGATCAGCTTCGCCAGCATCGGATCGTAATCAATCCCGACCCTGTCCCCGGCCTCACTGCCAGTCTCGAGCCGCAGCGCGCCCGAGGCGGGCGGCAGCTCGAAACGGCGCAGCAGGCCGCTCGAGGGCAGGAAACCGGCCTCGGGGATTTCGGCGTAGATGCGTATCTCGATCGCATGCCCGGAAAGCGCAATCTCGCCCTGGCGCCGCGGCAAGGCCTCCCCGGCCGCCACCCGCAGTTGCCATTCCACCAGGTCGATGCCGGTGATCATCTCGGTCACCGGATGCTCGACCTGGATGCGGGTATTCATCTCCATGAAATAGAAGCCGCCCGCCGGCTCGAGCAGAAATTCCACCGTGCCGGCGCCGCTGTAACCGACCGCGCGCGCGGCGTCGCAGGCGGCGCGCGTCATGCGCTCGCGCTGCAGCTCGCCCAGGTGCGGCGCCGGGGCTTCCTCCAGCACTTTCTGGTGGCGCCGCTGCGCCGAGCAGTCGCGCTCGAACAGGTGCAGCACCTGGCCGAGGCTGTCGCCAAAGATCTGCACTTCGATGTGGCGCGGATTGAGCAGGTACTTTTCCAGCAGCACGCGCGCGTCATTGAAGCTCGCCGCCGCCTCACGCTGGCAGGAAGCCAGCCGCTCGTCGAACTCGGCCGCGCGCTCGACCACGCGCATGCCCTTGCCGCCGCCGCCGGCGGTGGCCTTGATCAGCACCGGGTAGCCGATGCGCTCGGCTTCGCTCTTCAGCCGCGCCGCGTCCTGCTCCTCGCCGTGATAGCCCGGCAGCAGCGGCACGCCGCAGCGCTGCATGATCTGCTTCGCGCTCGCCTTGGAGCTCATGGCGCGCATCGCAGCCACCGAAGGACCGATGAATACCAGGCCCGCGGCAGCGCAGCGTTCCGCGAACAGCGGATTTTCCGACAGAAATCCGTAGCCCGGATGGATCGCCTGGGCACCGCTGCGCTGCGCCGCCTCGATAATGGCGTCGATGCGCAGGTAACTGTCACGCGCCGCGGCCGGCCCTACACACACCGCCTGATCGGCCAGCCGCACATGCAGCGCCGCCGCATCGGGCTCGGAATAGACCGCGACCGTGGCTAGCCCTAAGCGGCGGCAGGTGGCGATCACGCGGCAGGCGATCTCGCCGCGGTTGGCAATGAGGATTTTGTCGAACATGCCTTTCAGATCCAGCCCGGCTTGCGCTTGGCAAAGAACGCCGCCATACCCTCGCGCGCCTCCGCCCCGGCGCGCACCTCGGCGATGCTGCGCGCGCTCTGCTCCGCCACCTGCGGGTCGAACGGGTCGCGGCCGCGCAGCGCGGCCAGCAGTCGCTTGCAATGCGCCTGCGCTTGCGGTCCGGCGCTGCGCAGATCATCCAGCAGCCCCTGCAGGCGCGCGTCGAGCTCCCCGCCATCGACGGCCTCGTGAATCAATCCGATGCGCAGCGCTTCTTCCGCATCGAAGCGCTCGCCGCTCAGGAAATAGCGGCGCGCCGCCCGCTCGCCGATCGCGCCGAGCACGTACGGGGCGATGGTCGAGGGTGTCAGGCCCAGGCGGACCTCGGTGGTACCGAAGCTCGCGTCGCGCGCAGCGAGCGCGATATCGCAGGCGGCGACCAGCCCCATGCCGCCGCCGAGCGCCACTCCGTGCACGCGCGCGATGGTCGGCTTGGGCGATTGCGCCAGTGTGCGCAGCATCCACGCCAGGCGGCGCGCGTCCTCGAGATTGGCGTCGTAGTCGGCCACGGCCTGCTGCTGCATCCACGCCAGATCGGCGCCGGCACAGAAGTTGCGCCCGCGGCCGGCCAGTACGATGGCGCGCACCGCCGCATCCTGCGACAACCGCACCAGGCAGTTTGTCAGCTCGGCCACCAGTCCCTCGTGAAACGCGTTGTGGCGTTCGGGGCGGTTCAGCCATACGGTGGCGCAGCCGGCACGATGCTCGAGCTGCAGGAACTTATAGTCGGACATAGCGCTACATCCGAAACACGCCGAAGCGCGTGGCGCCGATCGGCGCGTTGAGCGCCGCTGCAAGGCCCAGCCCGAGCAGCCGGCGCGTTTGCGCCGGGTCTGCGATGCCGTCGTCCCACAGGCGGGCGGTGGCGTAGTAGGGATTGCCCTGCTGCTCGAACTGCTCGCGTGTCGGCTGGCGGAACTCCTGCTCCTCCTGCGCGCTCCAGCTCTTGCCCGCCGCCTCCAGCGCATCGCGCCGCACCGTGGCGAGCACGCTGGCCGCCTGCTCCCCGCCCATGACGCTGATGCGCGAATTCGGCCAGCTCCACAGGAACCGCGGACCGAAGGCGCGGCCGCACATGCCGTAGTTGCCGGCGCCGAACGAGCCGCCGATCAGCACCGTGAACTTCGGCAAGGCGCTGGTCGCCACCGCCGTCACCAGCTTGGCCCCGTCCTTGGCGATACCGGCGTTCTCGTACCTCTTGCCGACAATGAAGCCGGAGATATTCTGCAGGAACAGCAACGGCACGCCGCGCTGCGATGCCAGCTCGATGAAATGCGCGCCCTTGAGCGCCGACTCGGAGAACAGGATGCCATTGTTGGCCAGCACCGCGACCGGATAGCCATGGATGTGGGCGAAGCCGGTGACCAGGGTGGCGCCATAGCGTTGCCGGAATTCGTCCAGGCGCGAGCCGTCGACGATGCGCGCGATCACCTCGCGCACGTCGTAGGGTTTGCGTGTGTCGGCCGGGATGATGCCGTACAGCTCCTCCGGATCGTAGCGTGGCTCCTCGGCGCTCTGCATCGCCAGTGCGGCCGCCGCGGCTGGCGGGCGCCGGTTCAGATTGCCGACTATGCGACGCAGGATGGCCAGCGCATCGGCATCGCTGTGCGCGAAGTGATCGGCGAGGCCGGAGATGCGCGTATGCACGTCGGCGCCGCCGAGCTCCTCGGCGCTGACCACCTCGCCGGTCGCGGCCTTGACCAGCGGCGGGCCGCCAAGAAATATCGTGCCGGTATCCTTGACGATGATGCTCTCGTCCGACATCGCCGGCACATAGGCGCCACCGGCGGTACACGAGCCCATGACGCAGGCGAGCTGCGGAATGCCGCGCTCGGACAGCCGCGCCTGGTTGAAGAAGATGCGGCCGAAGTGCTCCTTGTCCGGGAACACATCATCCTGCAGCGGCAGGTAGGCGCCGCCCGAATCCACCAGGTAGATGCAGGGCAGATGATTCTCGCCGGCAATCTCCTGCGCGCGCAGGTGCTTCTTGACCGTGATCGGGTAATACGTGCCGCCTTTGACGGTCGCGTCGTTGGCCACGATCACGCACTCGCAGCCGCTGACGCGGCCGATGCCGGTGACGATGCCGGCGCCCGGCACCTCCCCGCCATACATGTCGTAGGCGGCAAGCGCACTGAGTTCGAGCCAGGCGCTGCCCGGATCGAGCAGCAGGTCGATGCGCTCGCGCGCCAGCAGCTTGCCGCGGGCGCGATGGCGTTCGCGCGCCGTGTCGGTGCCGCCCCGCCCCGCTGCCGCGCTGCGTTCTCGCAGCTGCGCCACCAGCACGCGCATCGCCGCGGCATTGGCCTCGAACTGGGCCTCGCCGCGCCGGATATTGGACTGGATAACGCTGTTCATGCATCTGCCCGCGCGCCAACTGTACTCCAGCGAGGCTAAATAATGAATCTTGGTTCATTTTTCTGCCGCCTGGCTCACATGGCCGCAAAAGAATATCGGTACCGGCAACCCGCTGCCTGCGATACGAGCCCGCCAGCCCCTCATGAAGCCGCATGCTCGAGGGCCCGATGGCCCCGCGCCGCCCGGAAACCAGCCCTCAAGGTGCCTGAATCTGGGCATAAAAACTGTCGATGGGCGTCCGACAGGGATATCGGAAGATTTGCCACTCGACCGTCGCGGGCGCCTTGGTCACAATGGCTGCAATCCGAGCCGCCTGGCGCCCTGCATCAGCGTCGCCGGGGCCCGATGGGGGCCCGTGGAGGCTTAGTATCACCGACTGCAGGAGTAATCCGTGGACCCGCGACGATGGTTGCTGCTGACAGTGACGGCGATCGCGGTCCTGTTGCAGCATTCCAGTGCCCTGTCGCCGCGCGAGCGGCCGCCGCAGCCGCAACCGCTGGCGCGCTTCGGCTTCGAGAGCGTGCAGCACCTCGCGCAGCAGCGCGCCGGCGAGCCCTATCGCGACCGCAGCGGCAAGCTGCCCGAGAGTCTCAGCAAGATCAGCTTCGACGACTATCACAACATCCAGTTCCGGGGCGAGCAGGCACTGTGGCGCGGGCAGGCATTGTTCGAAGTGCAGTTTTTCCATCGCGGCTTTGCCTACGACCGGCGGGTCAACGTCACCGAAATCGGCGATGACGGCGTGCTGCGTGCCATCAACTACGATCCATCGCAGTTCGAATTCGGCAAAGGCGNNCGCGATCAGAGCTACGGCGCCTCGGCGCGCGGCCTGGCGATCAATGTCGCCGGTACCGGCGGGGAGGAGTTCACCTACTTCACCGATTTCTGGCTGGTTCGCCCGGCACCCGAGCAGCGCACCATGACCATCTACGCCCTGCTGGACAGCCCCAGCATCGTCGGTGCCTATCGATTCGAGGTCCGGCCCGGAATGATCAGCCAGGTCGAGGTTACGGCGACGCTATATGCCCGCCAGGGCGTGGACAAACTGGGCCTGGCACCGATGAACTCGATGTACCTGTACGGCGAGGACCGGCCGCGCCCATTCGACGATTACCGGCCCGAGGTACACGACAGTGACGGGCTGCTGCTGCAGACCGGGGGCGGTGAATGGTTGTGGCGGCCGCTGCTCAATCCTCGAGCACTGCGGGTATCGAGCTTTTCGGACGAGCACCCGCGCGGATTTGGAGTGACGCAGCGCGACCGCGACTTCTCCCACTACGAGGACGAGGATGCCCACTATCAGCGCCGTCCGAGCTATTGGGTGGCGCCGCTCGGGGACTGGGGCAAGGGCAGCGTGGAGCTGGTTGAAATACCCAACGATGAGGATATTCACGACAATATAGTGTCGTACTGGATCCCGTCGATGCAGCTACAGCCGCACAAGCCATTCACTTTCTCCTATCTGCTGTCGGCCTACCTGGAGGCCCCGCAGTGGTCACCGGGCGGGCGCGTCATCGCCACGCGCACCGCGCAGCTGCGTGGCCACGGCGGCGGCGAATCGCCGCGGCGTATCCTGATCGACTTCGCCGGTGGCGATCTTCCCACGCTGGTGGGATCGCAGCCGGTCAAGGCCGCACTCAGCGCCCACAACGGCGATATCGATAACGTCTCGATCCAGCGCCTGGTGGAGAACGGTGTCTGGCGGGTGTCGTTCCGGGTGTTGCCGAAGAACAACCAGTCGGTGGACCTGCGCTGCTACCTGACGCTCTACGGCGAGGCGCTGACCGAAACCTGGACCTATCTATGGACGCCATGAGCGCCATGGCGCCGCCGGACATGAACCGGCTCGACGAGCGCTCGTTGCGCCGCCAGGCGCTGTGGCGCCGATGGCTGTTCTTCGGCTTGATATTCGTGACCGCGCTGGCAGCCGGATTCCTGATGTTCGACATCCTCAAGGTCAACGGCCAGACACTGCTCAACTGTCTGGCGCTGCCGCTGTTCGTGGTGCTGTTCAGCTGGATTGCCGGAGCCTTCTGGGCCGGCATCATCGGCTTTGTGGTGCGCCTGAAGGGGCATGATCCGGCCGTGCTGCAACCGCAGCACGCACCGTCACAGCCTTTGCGCGGCCGCACCGCGATCGTCACCCCGATCTACGACGAGGACACGGCGCGCGTGTTCGCCGGCGCGGATGCGGTCTGGTCGTCACTGCAGCAGCAGGCGGCGCAGAGCAGCTTCGACCTGTTCATCCTGTCGGATACCCGCGATCCGCAGATCGCCATTGCCGAAGAGGCCGCCTGGCGCGCGCTGGTGGCACGACATGGCGCTGACGGGCGGTTGTTCTACCGCCGCCGCAGCGACAACGTCGGCCGAAAATCCGGCAACCTGGCCGAGTTCGTGCGCAACTGGGGCGGCGCCTACGACTACATGATCGTGCTCGATGCCGACAGCATCATGTCCGGCCTGGCGCTGGTGTCGCTGGCGGAGATGATGGACGAGCACCCGGAGGTCGGCATCATCCAGACCCTGCCGCTGCTGGCCGGGCGCGACACGCTGTTCGCACGCATGCTGCAGTTTGCGGTTCGGCTCAACGGTGCGATGCTGGCCAGCGGCCTCGCCTTCTGGCAGCTCGGCGAGAGCAATTACTGGGGACACAACGCGATCATCAGGTTGCGCCCGTTCGCGCAGTACTGCGCACTGCCGCGCTTGCCGGGCGCCCCGCCCTTCGGCGGCGAAATCCTCAGCCACGACATCGTCGAGGCGGGGTTCATGCGCCGCGCCGGCTACAAGGTATGGCTGGTGCCCGAAATCACCGGCAGCTGGGAGGAGATACCCTCCAACATCATCGACTACGCGGCGCGCGACCGCCGCTGGGCGCAGGGCAATCTGCAGCACGTGGGCGTCATTCCGATGCGCGGCCTGCACTGGCTCAGCCGCCTGCATCTGCTGACCGGTGTCTTGTCCTACGTCAGCTCGCCGCTGTGGCTGCTGGTGCTGATCATCAGCTCGATCGTCACCTGCATGCAGGCCGTCAGCGGCCATCATTACTTCCAGCCCGGCGCGTTCTCGCTGTTTCCGACCTGGCCGCAGTATCGCGACAGCGAGATCGCCGCGCTGCTGACCATGACCGTCATCGTACTGCTGCTGCCGAAGATGCTCGGCGCCGTGCTGGTGCTCCGGGATCGCTCGCTGCGCGCCGCTTTTGGCGGCGCACCCAAGATCCTGGGTGGTTTTCTGCTCGAGCAGTTGATGAGCATTCTGCTGGCGCCGACCATGATGCTGTTCCACTCCGAGTTCGTGCTGCGTGCACTGCTGGGCCGCAGCGTCGCCTGGGATGCGCAGCCACGAGGCGATCGCGGCGTGCCGTGGCGCGAAGCGCTGCGGCGGCACAAATGGCACCTTACTATCGGCCTGGTCTGGGGCGGCGCGATCCTGGCGCTGGCGCCGAATTACATCTGGTGGATGTCGCCGGTCATCGTCGGCATGCTGCTGTCGGTACCGCTGACCGTGCTGACCAGCCGCTCGGAGCTGGGCCTGGCGCTGCGACGCCGCGGCTGGCTGCTGACCCCGGAGGAAACCCAGGAGCCGTACGAGCTGGCCACCGCTGCCGCGGCGCGCGCGCGCGGGCTGTCGCCGCCGGTCGATATCGCGCCCGAAGCCATGCCGCAGCGTGCGCCGCTGCCGATGATGCCCGAGCCGGCGGCCTACGTCCGGCTGCGCATCGTGCCACGGCGCCGCGTCGCTACTTCTCCCTGATACGCCTCTCGCCGATACGCCGCCGGCCGCCGCCGCGCGTCCGGCATGTATAATCCCTTGTTCGAGAATTAAATCTTCAGCTGGAGGCTGGTTGTGAAAATCCTTGGTCCCGACGCCCTGGTATTCGGCGTCGATGATCTTGACGCCTGCTACCGATACCTGACCGACTACGGTCTGAAGAAGGTGGACAGCGCGCCGAGCGGCGCCCGCTTCGAGGCCCTGGACGGCACCGCCGCGGTGGTTCGCCGCGCATCCGATCCCGGCCTGCCGCCACCGATTTCCGCGGCGCCAAATATCCGCGACCAGATCTACGGGGTCGCCGACCAGCCGACCCTGGATGCCATCGGTGCTGAACTGAGCAAGGACCGCGACGTCAAGGCCGGCGGCGACGGCGTGCTGCGCTCGGTCGACGACACCGGCTATGCGATCGGCTTCCAGGTGACGCAGCGGCGCAAGATCGACGCACCCAGGTACATCAATGTGCCGGGCATGGAGCTTCACCGGCCGGTCAACGTGATCGCCGCGGTGGATAATGGTCCGACACCCATCTATTCGCTGTCGCACGTGGTGCTGTTCGCGCCCGATATCGAGCGCGCGGAAAAGTTCTACGCCCAGCGGCTGGGCTTTCGCACCGCCGACGTGTTCACCAATCTGGGTCCGTTCATGCGCCCGGCCGGCACGCTCGAGCACCATACGTTGTTCCTGATCAAGGCGCCCAAGCCCGGGCTGCAGCATTTCACCTTCCACGTGGCCGACCTGAACGACATGCTCAGGGCCGGCTGGAACTTCGTGAAGAAAGGCTACAAGTCGTTCTGGGGGCCGGGACGCCACATCCTCGGCTCGAACAACTTCTGGTATTTCAACAGTCCGTTCGGCGGCCTGATGGAATTCGATTGCGACATGGACCTGCACGACGACAGCTGGAAACCGCGCTACATCCCGGCCAGTGCGCAGACCTCGCAGACCTACCTGTTCCAGTTTGCCGAAAAGTGGGCGCCCGGCGACCAGAAGCACTGACCGGGCAGCCGATGCGGTCGAGCGATGAGCGCCCGCTGTGCCGCCTGGAGGACATCCCGGACGGCCGCGCGCGCGGTTTCCTGCCGGTGAACCGCGACGATCGGGTGTTCGTGGTCCGCCGGGGCGATCGCATCCGGGCCTACGTCAACTCTTGTCCGCACAACTGGCGACCGCTGGACTATGCACAGGATCAATTCCTGTCGGCCGATGGACGCGAGATCGTGTGTTACGCCCATGGCGCGCATTTTTCCATCGACAGCGGCGCGTGTATCGCCGGGGTGTGCATCGGAGCGTCCCTGATACCGGTGCCCGCGCGCGTCGACAATGGCATGATCCTGATCCCGCTGGAGTTGCCGCACACGCCGGAGTAGCCATGGGCCGCATTTTCGAGGTTCGCAAGCACGCCATGTTCGCGCGCTGGAACCGCATGGCCAAGGGCTTCGCGCGCATCGCCAAAGACATCAACATGGCGGTGAAAGCCGGCGGCGCGGATCCGGCCTCCAATCCCACGCTCCGGCGCATCATGCAGAACGCGCGCGCCATCAACATGCCCAAGGACAAGGTCGAAGCGGCGATCAAGCGCGCCAGCGGCCACGACGCCACCAACTACCACCAGGTGCTGTACGAGGGTTATGCGCCGCACGGGGTGGCGCTGCTGGTCGAGACCGCCACCGACAACCCGACCCGCACGGTTGCGCATGTACGCAACATCATGAGCAAGAATGGCGGCAACCTGGGCACCACCGGCAGTGTGAGTTTCCAGTTTCAGAAGATGGGAGTGTTCCGCCTCGACCCTTCAGGCATCGATCAGGATGAACTGGAACTGGAGATGATCGATCACGGCCTGGAGGAGATGGGCGAGAGCACGGGCGAGAAAGGCGAGCCGCAGCTGGTGCTGCGCTGCTCCTTCGAGCATTTCGGCAGGCTGCAGGAAGCGCTGGAAGCTCGGCGCATCGCGCCGCTCTCGGCCGAGCACGACTACGTGTGCACCACGCCGATCGAGCTGCCGGAAGCGCAGGCCACCGAGGCGCTGGAGCTGATCGACAAGCTCGAGCAGGAAGACGACGTGCAGCGCGTGTTTCATTCACTCGCCTGACGGCGCATGAACACGCCGCTGCCGACACTGCTGGTGCCGGGACTTACGTCCACGCCGCGCCTGTATGAGCCGCAGATCCCGGCGCTATGGCAGTTCGGTCCGGTGATGGTGGTCGATCAGCGGCGCGACGACAGCATCGCCGCCATTGCGCGCCGGATACTCGAGCAGGCGCCGGCGCGTTTCTCGCTCGTCGGGCTGTCGATGGGCGGCTACATTGCATTTGAGCTGCTGCGCCAGGCGCCGGCACGCGTGGCGCGCCTGGCGCTGCTCGATACCTCGGCGCGGCCGGACGCCCCGATCCAGAGCGCGCGCCGCCGGGAAATGATCGAGCTGGCGCGCACCGGCCACTTCGGCGAGATCGCCGATCTGTCCTACCCGCTGCTGGTGCATCCCGATCGCCTGGACGATCAGCCGCTGCGCGAACTGGTGCGAAGCATGGCGCTGGATACCGGCGCGGAAGGCTACATCCGCCAGCAAACCGCGATCATCCATCGATGCGACTCGCGACCGCATCTGCCTGCCATTGCCTGCCCGACGCTGGTACTGGTGGGCGATGCCGACCAGCTCACGCCGCCGGCACTGGCGCAGGAGATCGCCGCCGGCATTGCCGGCGCGCAATTGACGGTGGTGCCAGGCAGCGGCCATCTGTCGACGCTCGAGCAGCCGCAGCGCGTGACCGCGGCGCTGGTGGAGTGGCTGGGTGCACCTTGAGGCATGATCGACATGAAACACATCGCAAGCATTGCGGGTTGCGGCATCGTGGGCGTCGCCTGTGGCGTGGTACTGGCCGCGGCCGCGAGCCCGTTTCACGACCAGCCGGCGTCGGTGCGCAGTCTGCCAGGCGACAATCTGCCCCCATTTGAGATGCTCGATGACGCCGGCCGCCTGGTGCCCGCGCCGCCGATGCCGGCCGCCGCCCTGCGGCGCGGTCCGGGTTCAGCCCCCGAGTCGAGCGCGCGCGGCCCGACGCTGGATCTGGCCATCGAGGCCGCTCGCGCCGCGCTGGCGAGCTGCGCTGCGACCGGCTATCGCATCGGTGTCACGGTCATCGATGCTGCCGGTGAGGCGCGGGCGATGCTGAGTGCGGACGGCGCGGACGGCAGTCATGTGTTCGTGGCCATGCGCAAGGCGCTGGCCGCACTCGCATTCAACATGCCAAGTTCCGCGCTCAGCGCGCGCATTGCCGGCGACCAGGCGCTGCTGGCGCACGTGACGCCGGCCATGTTCATCGCCGGCGGCGCGCTGCCGATCATGGCGGGCAATGAACTCATCGGTGCGATCGGGGCCAGCGGCGCCGGCGGCGCCGTGCTGGGCCAGCAGGACGAGACCTGTGCGCTCGCGGGCCTGAACCGGATCCGCCCCAGGCTCAAGTAGCCGCGCCCACCGGCACGCCGTCAGGTGCCATCCAGCGCCAGCAGCCGCGTGTCGCCGCCGACCGCGGCGGTGTTGGTGCTGACCGACTGCTCCACCATAAGTCGCTCGAGCGCGTAGTCCTCGTTGGCCACGACCACCTGCACGATGGCGCCGTCGGCCGCGGCCAGCTGCTGGCACAACTGCCGCAGCCACTGTGGATGCAGCCGCGCCTCGGAGGCGTCCACCAGCACCACCTCATGGCGCAGCGGCTGCTCCGGCAGCGCTGCGCGCAGCACTGCCGGCAATGCCGCGCGCAGCGCGGCGGCGAGCTCGGACTGATCCGCCGACAATGTATTGCCGGTCGCCAGTGCCGCCGCGAGCTGGGCCAGCAGCGCCGCCGCCGAGCGCGCCGTGGCGCGCAGCACGCCGCGCGGGCGCAGGCGCAGCTCGTTGCTCTCGCCGACGTAGCCGGTCAGCGGGATACGTGCCCCGAGTATGGTCGTATCCGCATAGCGCTCGGCCTGCGCCACCAGGTCCGAGCGCCGCTGCGCCGTCAGCCCCAGGGTGTCGTCCGGTACCTCGCGTAGCCAGGCGATGAAGTGCCGCAGCTGCCACGGGGCGCGCAGCTGCCACGGGATCAGCTGCTGTTCGGGGTGCCAGCGCAAGGCGGGCGCCTGGCGCAGCAGCCGCTGCAGATACAGCGGACCGCCGGCTTTGGGTCCGGTGCCCGACAAACCCTGGCCGCCGAACGGCTGCACGCCNNGATCATGTTGCGATTGACGTAGACGTTTCCGACCTGCGCGCGCTCGATCACCTCGTCAATCGTGGCATCGATACGCGAAGCGACGCCGAGCGTCAGACCGTAGCCGGTGGCGTTGATCGCGTCGAGCAGCGCACCCAGGCGGCGGCGATCGAAACGCAGTACGTGTAGCACCGGGCCGAACACCTCGCCCGTCAGTTCGCTCACCGATTTGATTTCGATCAGCGTCGGCGGCACGAATACCCCACGCTCACACTCGGCAGTCAGCGGGCTCTGGCAACGCAGCTGCGCGCGCATGGCGCGCAGGTGGGCGTCGATGCCGGCGCGCGCCTGCTCGTCGATCAGCGGGCCGACGTCGGTGCCG
>PKWJ01000002.1 GCA_003132025.1 Gammaproteobacteria bacterium | reverse complement strand
GTGTTAACACGCCCTAGTCGAGCAGGCAAGGAGCATCGCGACCAGTATCGCTGGTGCGGTGAAAACTTTCGTCATGGCTCTTGTCCCCGCCATCGACATAGTAGAGCTGTCGACCGGGAAAATCCTGTCATAGGCCGGGAGACCGGGCAACTGCCGGAATTGACAGTCTCCCCTAACCCTAATCCGGGACGCACTGACGGCAGGTGCGCGCGATACCGGCGAAGCGACACAGGACGCGAAAGGCCAGCGCCATTGGGCGTTTCGAATCTTACGGGCGAACGTAGACAACCGGCGCCGGTGCTACAACGACCGCGGCCGGATGGTAGTAATAGCCGCGAGCAGGGGCCACCACGCAGCCCGTCAGGGCGAGGATGCCTAGTGGAGCCAATAACATAATCAGCCGCTTCATTTCCCGTCTCCTTGAGGTGATTGTCTCTGCCGTATAAAACGCAGAGCAGCCCGATAGGGTGACAACGTGAAGACGGCGGGCCAGAGAGCTGCGTCACACCGTATCAGGTGCGGCAGTGGTCAGTGGTATTGATATAAGCGAACCCGTCGAAAGCGGCCAATGCGGGGCCATGTAGCGGGCGCTGGAGGCACTGGAATTTCCAAGCTCGCCAGCCAGGATAAGCATGGGCGCATCGTGCACCAGCAGGGGAACGGCGGAGCCTTGAGTCTCAAGACGCGGCACGCCAGTGCCGCATGGCCATACCAGCGACAGGCCGCAAAGCAAGGTCAGCCCGAACGGCAGCGCTGACTTGTATGAGCTTTGCATCCACCTGCCGATGCGATCCTGCGTAAAACCTGGGCGAGCGGTAAGATTCCGTTCCGCGGACGCGTAGGTGGTTTGCATGCGAAAGTATTATGGACCGGCCGGAGTCATCCATCGAATCTCCGTGAGCAGCGCCGCTCTGCGCGGAAATCTGCTGAACGACCCATCGACCCGGGTGGTCGACGTCTGCATCCCCGCGGCGACTGCGGGCAGCAATCTGCCGCTGCTCGTGGATCTGGTCGGATTTACCGGCAGCGGTCTGTCGCACACCAATTGGGTCGGCTTCCGGGAAAACGTGCCGGAAAGACTCGACCGGCTCATAGGCGAGGGGAAGATGCCGCCGGTCGTCGTAGCATTTCCGGATTGCTTCACGCGTCTGGGGGGCAACCAGTACATCAACTCAGCGGCCATGGGTGCCTGGGAGGACTACCTCATCAATGAAATGGTGCCAGCGATCGAGCGACAGTTTGGGTGCGGAGGCAATGGTCGCCGCGGCGTTTTCGGCAAGAGCTCCGGCGGCTATGGTGCCATAGCCCATGCCCTGAAGCATCCGGATATATGGGCGGCGGCGGCGTGCCATTCCGGCGACATGGGGTTTGAATGGTGCTACCTGCCCGACATGCCCATTGCGTTGCAGGAGCTCGCCAAGACAGGCAGTTCGATTGAGCGCTGGTGGACGGAACTCGAAGCGGCGCCGAAGCATCCCGAAAAGGCAGTCGAGGTGATCAATATCCTCGCGATGGCCGCCAGCTACGATCCCGATCCGTCGCAGTTTCTCGGTATCCGATTGCCTGTCACACTCGATACCTGCGAAATAATTCAAGAGCGTTGGAGAAACTGGCTGCGGCACGACCCGCTGAACATGCTCGAGGAAAGAGCGGACAGCCTGCGGCGCCTCAAGGCCCTGTATATCGACTGCGGCACCACCGATCAATTCAGGCTTCTGTACGGCGCGCGGCGCTTTGCGCGGCGCCTGACTGAGCTGGGAATTCAACATCGCTACGAAGAATTTCCTGACAATCATTCGACGGTCGACTACCGAATGGACATCAGTCTGCCGTTTCTGGCGCAGGCGCTGGTCTAGCGTCTTGCCACCAGTCCATTCTGGCGGCTACACCAAGAACATTGCGATGCCCGCGGCGAACATGACAACCGTGGTCAGCATCACGACGCGACGGGTAATACTCGAGCTGCATTGTCCCTGCATGATGTTTTCATCGTTGGACACCAGCAGCAACGCCACCAGAAGGAAGGGCGCCAGCAGACCATTGAGAATGGCTGTCCAGTAGAGTGCCTTGATCGGATCGATGTTCAGAAAGTCGAGCGCCACGCCGCCGAGCGCTGCGAGAATAAACACAGAATAGAACGACACTGCGCTATTCAACTTTTCGTTCAAGCCATATGCCCAGTCGAATGTCTCCGCGAACGCGTACGCCGCCGAACCGGCCAGCGTCGGAATGGCTAATAACCCAGTGCCGACGATGCCGATCGTATACAGGAAATACGCATAATCTCCGGCGAGTGGACGCAAGGCTTGCGCGGTTTCCTTGGTCGTTGTGATCGTCAGAATGCCGTGCTGATGCAAGGTTACGGCCGTCGTCAGAATGATGAAGAACATGACCAGGTTGGAAAACAACGTGCCGACACCCACGTCAATACGGCGATCGGCGATCTCGCGGCTCGTGGCGCCGCGCCGATGAACGAGCAGGCGTCGCCCCTTCGCTTTATCTTCTTCAACCTCCTGGCCGGCCTGCCAGA
>PKWJ01000053.1 GCA_003132025.1 Gammaproteobacteria bacterium | reverse complement strand
CCCGAGTTCCTGCAGATCTACGGACTCGAGGTGGTCGTGATTCCGACGCACCGGCCGATGATTCGCAAGGACCAGTCCGATTTCGTATACCTGACGCAGAAGGACAAGTTCGAGGCGATCATCGCCGACATCAAGGACTGCGTGCAGCGTACGCAGCCGGTGCTGGTTGGCACCACGTCGATCGAGACCTCGGAGTTTCTATCGAATCTGCTGCAGAAGGAGGCCATCGGGCACCAGGTGCTCAACGCCAAGCAGCACGAGCGCGAAGCGCATATCGTCGCGCAGGCCGGCCGCCCAGCCACCGTAACCATCGCCACCAACATGGCCGGCCGCGGTACCGACATCGTTCTGGGCGGCAATCTGGAGGCGGAGCTGGCCGGCATGCCGCAGCAGCTCGATGCAACCGCGCGCGATGCGGCCTACGACGCGGCGCGCGTTGCCTGGCAGCAGCGGCACGATCAGGTGATCGGGGCCGGCGGCCTGCACATCATCGGCACCGAACGCCACGAATCGCGGCGCATCGACAACCAGCTGCGCGGCCGTTCCGGCCGCCAGGGTGATCCGGGCTCCAGCCGCTTCTACCTGTCGATGGAAGACAACCTGATGCGCATCTTCGGGGATCCGACCCGCACCAAGCGCCTGCTGCAGTTCGCCGGCATGAAGGAAGGCGAGGTCATCGAGAGCGGCATGCTCACGCGTCAGATCGAGAAAGCGCAGCGCAAGGTCGAGTCGCATAACTTCGATATCCGCAAGCAGCTGCTGCTGTTCGACGACGTCGCCAATGACCAGCGCAAGGTCATCTATCAGCAGCGCACCGAAATCCTCGGCACCGCGGACATGAGTTCCGCGGTTGGCGAGATGTTCGAGGAGGCGACCGCGAGCCTGATCGATCAGTTCGTGGTGCCCAACAGCGTGCCGGAGGACTGGAATCTCGACGGCCTGCAGGAAGCGCTGCGGCGCGACCTGAATCTCGGCATCGAGCCCAGAGCGTGGCTGACGGCCGAGCCGGAGCTCGAGGAAGCGCCGCTGCGCGCCCGCATCCAGCAGATCGTGCGCGACACCTACCAGCTTAAAGTCGACCGCTATGGCGCGCCGATCATGCGCCACATCGAGCGCGACGTGGTGCTGCGTACGCTCGATCAGCACTGGCGCGAGCACCTGGCGGCGATGGAGTATTTAAAGCAGGGCATTCATCTGCGCGGCTACGCGCAGAAGGACTACCGCTTCGAATTCAAGCGCGAGGCGTTCGAACTGTTCTCGGCGATGCTCGATCGGGTGAAGTTCGACAGCGTGTCCACACTGACCAAGATCGAGATACGCACCCAGGAGCAGATCGACCGCGAAGAGGCCGAGCGGCGCGAGCGGCTGATGAAGGCCCTGCAGGCCCAACACGCGGAAGTCACGCCGCTGCTCGGCGGCGGCGAACTGGAGATGGCCGCTGCGGCGGCCGGCGCACCCGGTGGCGCGCCGGGCGATAGGCTGCGGCCGCCGGCGGAGCCGCAGCCGGCGGTGGCGCCGTTCGTACGTGCCGACCGCAAGGTCGGCCGCAACGAGCCCTGTCCGTGCGGCTCGGGGAAGAAATTCAAGCATTGCCACGGCGCGCTGGCCGGCACTCAGTGACGGCGGCCGTGCGCGTGGTGGCGGCGGTGCTGCGCGATGAACGCGGCCGGGTACTGATCGCGCAGCGGCCGGCTGGCAAGCACATGGCAGGGTACTGGGAGTTTCCGGGCGGTAAAATCGCCGCTGGTGAGAGCAGCGAGCAGGCGCTGCGGCGCGAGCTGGCGGAAGAGCTCGGCGTATCGCTGCACCGCTGTCATCCACTGCTGCAGTTACGGCATGATTACACCGATCGCGTGGTCGAACTCGAGGTGTTCGCGGTCGACGAGTATGGAGGCCAGCCGGCCGCTCTTGAGGCCCAGGCGCTCAAGTGGGTCGCGGCCGACGAGCTCGGCGGCCAGGCGCTGTTGCCGGCCGACCGGCCGATCATTGAGGCTCTGAATTCGCATTGAAAATTCGCATTGATGAGGTGATCGCATATGGCCCAGGACACCGGACTGCCGGATATTCAGCTCGATGGCGCCGGGCTGTATCGCGAGGACATGTTTACCGATCGCAAGGCCGGCACCATCCGCCGGCTGGTCCCGGTCACGGTCGACGGTCACACCGATCCCACGCGCAGCGTGCTGTATTCGGGTCAGACGCAGCTGCTGACGCCCACCGGCGTGTTGCCGCTGGGTTTTGAAATCGAGGCCGATTCGCTCGAGGACGCGGTGAGCAAGTTCCCCGCCGCGGTCAAGGAAGCCCTCGACCAGGCGATCGAAGAGGCGCGCGAGTACCGGCGCGAGGCCTCCTCGCGCATCGTGGTGCCGGATGTGGCGGGCGGTCTGCCAGGGCCTGGCCCGCTACCGGGCGGCGGCAAGATCAAGCTCTAGGCAAGATCAAATTTCAGGGCAGAGGCGCCGGCGCCGCCAGATACGCGCGGCTGAGCGACTGGAACTGGCCACCGTCGGTGGTGACGTTGGTCTGATGGTCCTCGCCGACGCCGAACACCACGCCAAGGCCGCCGACCGCGGTGAGCTGGCTGGCGTGCGTGAGAAAATAATTCTCGAAGTCCGCGCGGTAGTGATAGGCACTACCGCCCGGCGTGGTCGAGGGCACGCCCAGGGGCGTCTGCCACCAGACCACTGGCAGGCCGCCGATACCGGTGTGCAGGGCAAGAATGTCGGCAAAGGCCTCAGTGAAATTCGGCGTCGTGGCGGTGGTCTCGCTCAAATACCAGCCAGTATCAGTGTTATTACGCACGCAGCCGTAGGCCGAGTTCATCGTCTCGAAGCAGCCGGGATCGCGATCCAGGGTCTGGCCGACGATGAAATCGGCGTTCTGCGCGCCGACGAGGTTCATGAACGCGACCACCAAAGCGGTCGTCGGCGCGCCCCAGCCCGAAGGCGGGAAGCCGAGATAGGCATTGGGCGCGTACTTATGCCCCATCGTCATCAGGCAGCCCGCGACACCGACCACATTGTTGGGTAGCGTCGCGCAATCGGGATTGCTGTTGACGAGCGCGCTCAGCAGGGTGGGGTCGCCGCCGGGGGCCTGCATCTGCGCGAAGCCCCAGAAGTCCGGCTCGAGGTTGACCAGGGTGGGCTTGCCATAGTCGCCGATCAACTGGAACATCAGTTTCACATTGGCCCAGTAGTTGCCCATGTAGCTGCTGCTGCTCAGGCCCGAGAGATTGCCGCTGCCGTTCTGCGCCATCTGGTAGAGCGTGAACATCGGCACCGCGCCGATCGATTCCGCTTCGCCGGCAACAAGGGTCACATAGGCCCCGGCCGGACTGTTCCACGTAGTCCAGTCCCCGCCGCCCAGTCCGCTCAGATAGCGTTCGTAGAGATCGAGCTTCAGGCCCTGCGACTGCACCGCGCTCAGCACGCCGGCCGGACCCTGCCCGCCCAGACCAATGAGCAGTCGATTCGGCATGCCGAGCTTGGCCGCCAGCTTGGCGGCTGCCGAGGTACCGCGTGAGGTGCTCGAGCCGGAAGAGCTCGAAGAGCTACCCGATGAGCTGCTCGAGGAGCTGCTGCTGCCGGCGCTGCTGCTGCTGCTGGCGCCGCTGCTGCTACTGGTGCTGCTGCCGCCCACGACGCTGACGGTCGAGGAGGCATTGCTCGAAGGCGAGCTGCTGGCGTAGCTGTCGGTCGAGCCACCGCCACAGGCAGTCAAGCTCAGACAAGCCGCGGCTGCGGCTGCGACCAGCAGCTGGGGGAAACAGGGCAGGGACATGTGGGCCTTGCAGTAATGTTTTTGGAACGCCAGCTATCTAAATACGGAATTGCAAACGCTGGCGCAAATGTCGCCGCCGAGCGACGTCGCCGCTAAGCGACCGATTCGCTCACTGTTCGCCCGACTCAGTCGGCCCCGGCGCCGGATCGCCGGAGCCTTCGGCGGGATCACCGGCGATGGAATGTTTTTCGGAGAGCCAGGCGCCGAGATCGATCAGTCGGCAGCGTTCACTGCAAAAAGGCCGCTGCGGAAACTGCTCCGACCACTCGATCGGCCGCCGGCAGGTGGGACATAACAGGCGTTGCGCCACGGGTCGCTCGCAGTCAGGTGCAGCACACCAGTGTGAACGTGACGTCGGTCTCGGTCTGGGTGGCGCGCTGCTCAATGCCGTTCCACTGCAGGAATCGCATGCTGCAGCGATAGTGACTGCCGCTGATCTCGGGATACAGCGGGCTGCCGGGGGGCAGGCAGATACGCAGCAGCTGGAACGGCGCATCGCGGTCGAAGGTTACGTTGAAGACGCCGGCGGCGGCCAATTCCTGGCGCGCGCGGCCGTTTTGTCGCGTGAGCCACAGCAGCTCGGCGATCGCATCACACAGCGGCCGTAGCATCGTCAGCCAGCGCGCGAAGGCGTCGATGCGAGTCTCGGCCGGCTGATTGAGCCAGAAGAAATAATCCGGCAGGTCGAACTCGCAGGTACCGCCGGGGATGGCGCTGCGGTGCTTGATCGAAGCCAGGAACTCGGAGTCGCGTAGCGGCTGCAGCCACGCGCCGCCGACCGCGCTCAGTTCCGCCCGCAGACGTGTCAGGTTGGCAAGCAGGGCGCGCAGCCGCGTGGTGTCGATGCCCTGGCGATTTTGGAATTCGTTGAGCAGCGCCAGGTGGCGCTCGAGCTCCTTGACCACGTCGCTGCGGATATCGCCCCGCGTCAGGATGGCGAGCATATCGAGCAGGCTGCCGACCGCCGCGCGACTGCCCCAGGGGCTGGCTTTTTCGTTGTGGTAGACCGCCTGGCTGTACAGAAAATCCAGCCGCAGGAAGGTGCGCATCCGCTCGTTCAGTGGCTGCTCAAAGATCGAGGGCTCGGACGCCGCCTCTGGCATGGTCGCGGGATCGCGCATGCAGCTATTGTGCTTGACCGGCTCGGCGCACGTAAACGCCCTGGCGGTCATGGATGCGGTCACAATCGGTAGTGCTCATCGTCAGCGTTAGCTCAGTCTTCCGTCGGATGGGCGTCGCCAGGGGATCTCAAGGCGCCGGTTGCCGCCGCGAGCGCCAGATAGTGCTGATGCAGCGCTGCTACTTTCGGCGTCAGATCCACCGCCGCGCTATCGTTGACAACCACGTCATCGGCGGCGGCGAGGCGCGCTTCGCGGCTTGCCTGGGACGCCAGCATGGCCTGCGCCTGCTGCTCATCGCAGCCGTCGCGTGCCAGCAGCCGCGCCACCTGCAGGTTCTCCGGGCAGTCCACCAGCAATACGCGGTCGTATTGCGAGCCGGCATGAGTCTCTACCAGCAGCGGAATCACATGTATCTGGTACTGGCCGCCGGCCTTGGCAGCCAGCAATTCCGTGCGCACGCGAATCGCCGGGTGCAGCAAATCCTCGAGCTGGCGTCGGGTACGCAAGTCGGTGAATACCAGCCGGCGCAACGCCGAGCGATCAAGGCTACCGTCTGGACGGCGCAGCTGGGTGCCGAAGTTTTCGAACACCTGTGCCAGTAGCCGCGTGCCCGGCGCCACCACGTCGCGCGCCACCTGATCGGCATCGATGACGGGAACGCCCAGCGCCCCGAACAGCAGCGAGACAGTGGTCTTGCCGCTGGCGACACCGCCGGTCAACCCGACACGCAGGGGCCTGCCTCCGGCCGGCGCTGCAGGGCGCGCGTTCATCAGCCATGCGGGGCGAATAGCCCCAGATAACGCCCAACCATCTGCGGACCCCACAGCATCGCCACCCAGCCTGCAGCGGCCAGAAAGGGTCCGAATGGTATCGGATTGCCGCGCTGCTGACGCCGCAGCACGATCAGCGTGGCACCTAGGATCGCGCCCACCACGGCCGACAGCAGCACGATCGGCAGCAGCATCTGCCAGCCGAGCCAGGCGCCGAGTGCCGCCAGCAGCTTGAAGTCGCCATAGCCCATGCCCTCCTTGCCGGTCAGCAGGCGAAACAGGTGAAACACTGCCCACAGTGACAGGTAACCGATGGCCGCGCCGCCGATGGCACTGGCCGGATCGCTCGGCAGCGCATGCGCGCTCGAGTTCCAACCGGCCAGGCTGGCGATCAGGCCCAGCCACAACAGCGGCAGCGTGAGCGCGTCGGGCAGCAGCTGATGGTCCAGGTCGATGAAGGTCAGGGCGATCAGGAACCAGCCCACCACGATGGCGCAGCCGGCGGGCCACCCGAAACCAAATCTCCAGGCCACCACGGCCGTGCTCAGTGCGCTCAGCAGTTCGACCGCCGGATAGCGCAGGCTGATCTTCGCCTGACAGCCGGCGCAGCGGCCGCGCAGCGCCAGGTAGCTCAGCAGCGGTATGTTGTGGATGGCGCTGATCGGAGCCCGGCAGGCCGGACAGCAGGAGCGCGGCACCACGAGATTGAACGGCGGCTGTGGCGCAGCTGCGGCCGCAGGCGCAGCGGCAGTCGGTTGCGGCGGCGGCGTGCACTGCGCCTGCCACTGTCGTTCGAGCATGATCGGCAGCCGGTAGACCACCACGTTCAGAAAGCTGCCGACCACCAGGCCAACAGCTGACGCTGCCGCGATGAATGCGACCGGCGATTGCGCCAGCAGGTCGAGCACGAGTTTAGCCGACGACGGCACCGAGCTTGAAGATCGGCAGGTACATGGCGATGACCAGGCCGCCGACCAGCACGCCAAGGATCACCATGATCAACGGTTCCAGCAGGCTCGACATGCTGTCGACCGCGGCATCGACGTCTTCTTCGTAGAAGGTAGCGACTTTGCCGGACATGGTATCGAGTGCACCGGACTCCTCGCCGACCGCGATCATCTGCACCACCATGTTGGGGAACAGGCCGGTGTTCTCCATGGCACGCTGCAGACGCTGGCCGGTGGCGACTTCGTCGCGCATACGCATGACGGCGTCTTCGTACACGATGTTGCCGCAGGCTCCGGAGACCGATTCCAGCGCCTCCACCAGCGGCACGCCGGCGGCGAACATGGTGGACAGCGTACGGGCGTAGCGCGCGATGGCGGCCTTGTTGAGGATCGGTCCGATGATCGGCATTTTCAGCGACAGGCGATCGATCATCTGGCGCATCTTGCGCGAGCGCTTGTAGAAGTAACCGAACGCGAAGATCGCGCCGGCGATGACGACCGCAAGGTAGACGCCGTTGTGCTGCACGAATTTCGACAGGTTGATGACCATCTGGGTAAACGCCGGCAGATCGGCGCCGAACCCCTTGAACAGCTCCTCGAACTGCGGAATGACGAAAATCAGCAGGATCACGGTCACGATCCCGGCCACTACCAGCACGGCGGCCGGATAGAACAGCGCCTTCTTGACCTTCTTCTTCACCGCCTCGCTCTTTTCCTTGTAGGTGGCGATCTTGTCGAGCAGCCCTTCCAGCGCGCCGGCCTGCTCACCTGCCTCCACCAGGTTGACGAACAGGTCGTCGAAATACAGCGGATGCTTGGCGAGCGCCTCGTGCAGCGACGTACCGCCTTCCACCTCCGCCTTGATCTCGAGCACCAGCTTTTGCATCGCCGGTTTGTCGTGCCCGGTGCCGATGATCTCGAACGCCTGCACCAGCGGAATGCCAGCTCCCAGCATCGTGGCCAGCTGGCGGCTGAAGATCGCAATGTCTTCAGCCCTGACTTTGCCCCCGGTGCGGAATCCCTTGGACTGCTTCCTGATGCGCGTCGCTACCACGCCCTGGCGACGCAGGTCCGCCTTGAGCGACTGCTCGTTCTGCGCGACGGCGCGGCCCTTGATCCGCTGGCCCTTGCGGTCCATGCCCTCCCAATTGAAGGAGACGTCCTTCCTGATGGTGCGAATTGCGGTGGTTGACTGAGCCATGGCTTGTATATCCGTTTGCTAGCGAACTCACTCGATGGTGACGCTGTTGATCTCTTCCAGGCTGGTCAAGCCCGACCTGACCTTCTCCAGGCCCGAGCGGCGCAGGTCCCACACGCCTTCTTTCGCTGACTGCTTGGTGATATCCAGCGCGTTGCCACCGGTCATGATAATGCGCCCGATCTCTTCGCTCACTTCCATCACCTGATAGAGGCCGACGCGACCTTTGTAGCCGTCGGTGCAGCTGCTGCAGCCCTTCGGGCCGTAGATCCTGATGCCGTTGGCGATGTCGGTTTCCTGGAAACCTTCCTTGCGCAGCGCCTCGGCCGGCACGTCGAGCGGCTGCTTGCACTGCGAGCACAGGCGCCGCGCCAGGCGCTGCGCGATGATCAGGCTCACCGAGGTGGCGATCGCGTACGGCTTCACGCCCATGTCCACCAGGCGCGTCAGCGTCTGCGGCGCATCGTTGGTATGCAGCGTCGAGAGCACCAGATGCCCGGTCTGCGCGGCCTTGATGGCGATCTCGGCGGTCTCCAGGTCGCGCACCTCGCCGACCATGACAATGTCCGGGTCCTGACGCAGAAAGGCGCGCAGTGCCGAGGCAAAGGTGAGGCCGACCTTGTTGTTCACGTTGACCTGGTTCACGCCCGGCAGGTTGATTTCCGCCGGGTCCTCGGCAGTCGATATGTTCAGATCCTCACGATTGAGGATGTTCAGCCCGGTGTACAGCGACACGGTCTTGCCGCTGCCGGTCGGGCCGGTGACCAGGATCATGCCTTGCGGCTTGGCCAGGTGCTTGAGGTACAGGTCCTTCTGAAACGGCTCGTAGCCGAGGGCCTCGATGCCGAGCATGGCCTGCGAGGGATCCAGGATACGCAGCACGATCTTCTCGCCGTACAGCGTGGGGCAGCTGCTGACGCGAAAGTCGATGGCCCGCGTCTTCGACAGGCGCATCTTGATGCGCCCGTCCTGCGGCACCCGCCGCTCGGCGATGTCCAGCCGCGCCATGACTTTCAGGCGCGCTGCGATCTTGCCGGTGAGCTGCACCGGCGGCTGCGCGACCTCCTTCAGTACGCCGTCCATACGCAGGCGCACGCGGAACATTTTTTCATAGGGCTCGAAGTGCACGTCCGAGGCGCCGCGACGGATCGCATCCAGCAGCACCTTATTGACGAAACGCACGATCGGCGCGTCCTCGACATCGTCGCGCGTGACGCTGTCGCCGATTTCCTCGCCGTCGCCGCCGCTGACCTCAAGCGAGTCGAGGTCGATGGCCTCGTCGTCGCCCAGGCTCGGCATCTGGTTGTCGAACTGCTCGATCGCCTTGTCGAGCTTGCGCTGCAGCTTGTCGTCCTCGACCACGATCGCTTCCACGGCGAGGCTGGTCTGGAACTTGATCTCGTCGATGGCATGCAGATTGGTGGGGTCGGCGACGCCCAGGAACAGACGCTTGCCGCGCTTGAACAGCGGCAGCACCCGGTGCTTGGCGAGCAGCTTGTCCGAGACCGTGCGCACCGCTTCCAGATCGATGCTCAGCGCGTCGAGGTCGAACAACGGTACGCCGTACTCGGCCGCCGCCGTAATGGCGATGTCGCGCGCCTTGACCGCGCCGCCGGCGATCAGCTGCGTCACGAAGCTGGTTTTCTTCTCGTGGGCTGCTTGCAGTGCAGCATGCATCCCCGATTCGTCAACAACGCCATCCTGAACCAGCCGCTGGGGTAGACCGCCCAGGCTGGATCTCAGCGGACTGATGGCTAAAGAATCGTTCTCGTTCATGGGCTTATACGTTGCGGACGCTTTAGAGAGAACGCCCTAGTCTACTCAGTTGAGCCGCTCGAGCAATGTCAAATGTGAGGGCGATGTTTGCATATCGGCTGCAGGGCCTGCGTGATTGGCCTCGCAAAAGAAGAAGCCCCTCCGGAGAGGGGCTTTCCCGCCGCAAAGGCGTATCGGTCGAACCTCAGGCGTGACAGGCGGACGGCAGGTACTGGGCCGCCACTGTGCTGGCGTCGGCCACAGGTGCCGGGGCGGTTGCCGACGCGGGCACTGCTGATTTGCCGCACACCCATATGATGTCGCCGTTGGTGTCGCCACCGGGCGAGATGTCGAGTTTGTCGCCNNTTGATCTTGGAATTCGACGCCAGGCCGTAGGTGATCTGGATCACGCCGCAAGCCACGACCGTGACGGTCGAATACTTGCCGGCGCTGCTGACTGCCGGGGCGGCAATACTGCCCCCGCAGGTCGTCGTGCCGGCAGCCGGGGCTGCACCGGTCGCCGTCACGGCGCTCGGGAACGCTCCGTACTGCGCGTAGAACTCGGACACAGCGGTCTTGTAGCCGTCAGCCAGCGACAGACCTTCCGTGACCTGCGAGCGGATCAGATAGTTCTGATAGGCCGGGATGGCGATGGCCGCCAGAATGCCGATGATCGCGATCACGATCATCAACTCGATCAGTGTGAAACCCTTTTGCATCGTCTTCATTTCAGCAGAACTCCGTTAGGTGAATGGGCTGCGGCCAAGCAGCCGCTGAGCGGTAGAGATGCAACGAATGTGCCAGCGCCCACGTCACTCATAAGACGTTGTTTTTATTACGATTAAATTCTTGTCGCTCGTCAATTTAACGTAACCACCGGCCGCAAATGACGACAGGGGCTGTCGGGCATTGTCAGCATCTGACGTACCGCGTCAGCCGCGGGTGTGGTCACTCAATGCCGAGCTTCTTGACCCGGTAGCGCAGCGCCCGAAAGCTCATGCCGAGGAGCTTGGCGGCTGCGGTCTTGTTATAGCGTGTCTGCTCCAGAGCCTTGACGATCGCGGCGCGCTCCATGTTTTCCAGCTGATCCCCCAGTGCGGTCGCGGGGGTTGCGGCAGCCGCTGCCGCCGTTCGATCCGGCGCGTCGGCGGCGCCAGCGGCAGCGCCGGCCGCCGGCGCCGCGAGCGGCAGGCGCAACTGCAGGTCATCGACATCGATCGCACCGGAAGCCGTCAGGGCGATGGCGCGTTCCAGGATGTTTTCCAGCTCGCGCACGTTGCCGGGAAACGTGTAGCGCTGCAGCGCCGCGCGCGCCGCGAGGGTGGTGGTGGGCAATTGCGCGCCGATGCGCCCCGATAGGCGCCGCAGCATCGCATCGGCGAGCTCCGGGATATCCTGCGCGTGCTCGCGCAGCGCCGGTACCCGGATCTCGATCACATCGATGCGATAGTACAGATCTTCGCGAAAGCGGCCGTGGGCCACGAGTTCGGACAGGTTCTTGTGCGTCGCCGACAGCACGCGCACGTCCACCGGCACTTCGCGCTGCTCGCCAATCGGGCGCACGGTCTTCTCCTGAATCAGGCGCAACAGTTTCACCTGCATGTGCAGGGGCAGGTCGGCCACTTCGTCCAGGAACAGCGTGCCGCCCTCGGCGCTTTGCACCAGGCCGCGTTTGTCGGCAATCGCGCCGGTGAAGCTGCCGCGCTTGTGACCGAACAGTTCACTCTCCATCAGCTCCGACGGAATGGCGCCGCAGTTGACCGGCACAAAAGGCGCGTCGGCGCGCGCGCCGCTGTCGTGAATGAGACGGGCAACCAGCTCTTTGCCGGTGCCGGACTCCCCGGTGATATGCACCGGGGCCTGGCTGCGGGCCACGCGCGCCACCAGCTCGCGCAGCGATGCCATGGCGGGCGAATGTCCGATCAGCCGCGGACCGTGCAGCGGCAGTGGTGTCTTGGCGCCGCGCCGATCGCCGAGTTTGATCGCTTTGGCGACCAGCTTGCGCAGTACGCCAAGGTCCAGCGGCTTGGAGACGAAATCAAAGGCGCCGAGCTTGAGCGCGCGCACCGCCGATTCGACGTTGCCATGGGCGGTGATGACCGCCACCGGCACGTGGGCGTGCACCTCCTGGATCCAGGCCACCAGGTCGAGGCCGTCGCCATCGGGCAGGCGCATGTCCGTCAGGCACAGATCGAAGTGCCGTTCATTGAGCTTGGCACGCGCCTCCGCCAGATTGGCCGCCGAGTCGGTCGCGAGATTCATGCGGCTCAAGGTCAGCGACACCAGCTCGATCAGATCGGGCTCGTCATCGACCACCAGTACCAAGGGTTTGTTCGCAGTGTCCACGCCGTTATCTCAAGCTTGGTTCTCGCCCCAGCGGCTCAGGTCGGCAAATACCACGCGGAAGATGCTGCCGCCGCCCTCGCGTGTCTCGTACAGTAAGGTGGCGCCGTTGGCCTGTCCGAGCTCGCGCGCCAGAAACAGGCCGAGTCCGGTGCCGTGCGCGGCGCGCGTGAAGAACGGTTCGAAAATGCGCTCCGCATCGGCCTGGGCGATGCCCGGACCGCGATCGGCAACCTGCAGGTATGGCCGGCCAACCCGGCCCAGTCGGCCATAGCGCAATTCGATCGGCGCGTCGCCGGCGGACGGCAGGGCGTGAGTGACGCTGTTCTGGCATAGATTCCAGAAGATCTGGTGCAGCTGGCTGCCATCGATGCGCAGTTCGACGTCCTCCGAGGACGGATCGATGATGAGCCGCTGCCAGGGCAGCTGCAAGGTGCTGCAGAATTCCTCGCGAAAGCGCCGCGTCCAGCCGGCGAGCAGCAGTTTTTCCGGCCGCGGGGATTCGCGCCGCGACAGCTGCAGGATGTTGTCGATGATGCCACTGACGCGGCGGGAGTTGTCCTGCATGATCTCGGTGAGGCGGCGGTCGGCGCTGCCGAGCGCCGGGGATTCGGCCAGCAGCTGCGCGGCGTGGCTCATGGCGCCGACCGGATTGCGGATTTCGTGCGCGATGCTGGCGGACAGGCGGCCGAGCGCGGCCAGCTTGGTCTGCTGCACCTTGGACGCCAGGTCGCCGGTGTCCTCCAGGAACACGATGATCGGCGATGGTTCGCTGCTGCCGAGCGGAGCGAAATGCGGCTGGATGACGCGAGCGCCGTCGGCCGCCACGAAAGTCCCGGCACCGCCGCGCAATATCACGCTGTCATCGTACCGCCAGGTCGCCAGCAGGAACAGCAGCCGCGGTGCGACCTCGCCCAGCAGCGCCCCGGGTACCGCGAAGTTGTCGCCGAGCATGCGGGCAGCCGACTCGTTGATGAGTCGAATGCGATCCGACGGGTCCACCACCAGGATGCTCTCGCGCAGGCGTTGCACGATGTATTGCGACAGCTGCGCCAGATTCGCCAGATCGAGCTCCTGGCGCCGCACCAGCGCTTCGCTCTCGCGCAGCCGGCTGGACACTGGCCAGGCCATGAGTGCCACCAGGAATACCACCGCGCCGAGCATCCCCGCGAGCGAGAAGTCGTAGGTCTGGGCGTTGCCGGCGAGCACCGCCAGAATCTGCTGTGTCAGCAAGCCGAGCGCGGCGAGCGCGGCCACCCCCAGGCTGGCGCGCCCTTCGGCCAGCAGCGACATGGCGCCGACCGGGATCACCAGCAGGATGCCCAGGCCGCTGGACACCCCACCGCTGCAAAACAGCAGGGCGCAGATCCCGCAGGTATCCAGCAGCGTGTGGACGAACACCAGCGCGTGCCGGCTGCGCCAGCGGCCCCTGCCGCCGAAGGCCATGAGGCCGCCGAGCATCCAGTAGACCATGCAGACGAAGGTGAACAGCTGCGGGTCACTGGCGCCCACGGTGGGCGTCGGGCGCGTCAGCAGCAGCAGGCCGTAGAGGACCGGCGGCAGCAGCAAACGATATAAGTTGGCCAGGCCGACCACGCGCCAGGCCAGGTCGCTGCCGGGTGGGGCCGCAACCGCGTGCGGCGGTGGCTGCAGGGACGACGGGCGGGAAGCCCCGGGATAGGGGGTGCTGACTTCCGGCTTCACAATGCGGGGGCGGCCTGTAGCATTGAAACTGTCTTAAGGAGCCACACTCTAAGCATTCAGGCCACGTTCACGACGTACGTGTCAACCTTTACCAAGTCAGGTCGTTATCATGCAGCATATGACTAATCAGCGACTTAAACTGCGAACCTGGTCGGTTCTGGGCCTTGCGGCGTTGCTTGTGGCGTGCGAGGCGCCGCCCCCGCGGCGCACCGTGATTGCGGCCGAGCCGGTCCCCGCCCCCATTGTGGTTTACCCCGCCCAGGGCCAGACCCCGGACCAGCTCGAGCGTGACCGCTACGAGTGCCACGTCTGGGCGGTGCAGCAGACCGGCTTTGATCCGAGCCGGCCGGGGCTGCCGCCGGGCGAGCGTGTGGTGGTGCAGCCGGCCAACCCGCCGGGCTCCGGGACCGCGGTCGGCGCGATTGCCGGCGCGATCCTGGGCGCCGCACTGGCAGGGCCGCGCGATGCGGGTTTCGGCGCCGTATTCGGCGGCGTCACCGGCGCTGCCATCGGATCCGCCAGCGACGCCAATGCCCAGGCGCAGGCCAATGCGGCACAGGCGCAGGCCAACCAGAACTATGCGCGCGGGGAGGCTGCGGCATCCAATTACCGCCGTGCGATCAGCGCCTGCCTGGACGCGCGCGGCTACAAGACTGCTTGAGGGCAATATGGTCACGAGGAAATCATTGAAAAAGTGGCCCGCATTGGCGGCACTCTCGGCGCTCATGGTAATCGCGCTGACTGCCACTACACCCAGCTACGCCCAGGAGCGCGGCGAGGGTGAGCGTCAACAGGCCTTCCGTGGTGGCGGCGCCTCGCGCGGCCAGGTGCTCGATAATCGTTATAACCACGGTTACTACTACCCGCGCGCCGGCACCGTGGTGCGCGCGCTGCCTGGCGGCTATCGGCCGTACTACTACCACGGCAGCCCGTTCTATTTTTCGGGCGGCATCTGGTACGCGCCCGGACCGGGCGGCTTCATTGTGGCGCGGCCGCCCGTGGGGCTGTTCATCAACGTGCTGCCGCCGTTCTACACCACGGTCTGGTTTGGCGGCGTGCCGTATTACTACGCCGACAATGTCTATTACCAGTGGCAGCCCAGTGCCAACGGTTACGCGGTGGTCGATGCGCCCCCAGGTGCCGATCAGCCGGGCGCGCCGGCGCCGCCGTCCGATGACTTCTACATCTACCCGAAGAACGGGCAGTCGCAGGAACAGCAGGCCGCGGATCAGTACGAGTGCCACAACTGGTCGAAGACCCAGACCGGTTTCGATCCGACGCAGCAGGGCGGCGGCGTGGCGCCCGGCGATACCTCTTCGCGCCGCGACCAGTATCAACGCGCAATGACCGCGTGCCTGGAGGCGCGTGGCTACAGCGTGAAATAACCTGCGGCGACGCAAGCGCGCGCGGGCAGATCAACAATTTGGGAAGGCATTAATCCATTCGGAGGATNNATCCTCCGAATGGATTAATGCCCTCCGACAGGTATTGAATTGCTCGCGCGCCCGTGTCGCCGCAGGTTCATGAGCGCGCGCTAGCCTCGGGCGCCGGTTTCCGCGACAATCGCCCGCTTTTCAGCGCACGGATGGTCGCGGATGAACCTGCACGAATATCAAGCCAAAAAGATTCTCGCCAGCTATGGCATCCCAGTGCCCGACGGCCGCGTCGCCGCCAGCGCCGATGAGGCGGTCGCCGCAGCGCAGGCGCTGGGCGGCAAGGTGTGGGTGGTCAAGGCGCAGGTGCATGCGGGTGGCCGCGGCAAGGCGGGTGGGGTCAAGCTGGCGCACGATGCCGATCAGGTGCGCGCCGCCGCGGCGGGCATGCTCGGCAAGCGGCTGGTCACCAAGCAGACCGGGCCCGCCGGCTTGCCGGTGGAGAAGGTTTATGTCGAATGCGGATCCGAGATCGAGCGTGAGCTGTATGTGAGCCTGACGCTCAACCGCGAGCGCGGGCGCATCGCCGTGGTGGCTTCGGCGGCCGGCGGCATGGATATCGAGGAAGTCGCACATAAAACGCCGGAACAGATCCTGTCGGTGACGGTGCATCCGGCGACCGGCCTGGAACCATTTCAAGCCCGCCAGCTGGCGTTTGGCTTGGGCCTGGGGCCAAAACAGGTGGATCAATTCCAGTCGATCGTGACCGCTTTGTACCGGCTGTATATCGAGCGCGATGCCAGCCTGATCGAAATCAATCCGCTGATCGTCTCCAAGGGCGGGGGCCTTACGGCGCTCGATGCCAAGCTGGACATCGAGGCCAACGCGCTGTTCCGGCAGAAAGAGATGGCGGCGCTGCGCGATCCGGATCAGGAGGATCCGATGGAGCTGCGCGCCAGCGAGCACGATCTGAGTTATGTGTCGCTCGACGGCAATATCGCCTGCATGGTCAATGGCGCAGGACTTGCGATGGCCACCATGGATCTGATCAAGCTGCATGGCGGCAAGCCGGCGAACTTTCTCGACGTCGGCGGCGGTGCTACCAGCGATCGCGTGACCGCCGCGTTTCAGCTAATCCTGTCCAATCCGCAGGTGCGCGCCATCCTGGTGAACATCTTCGGCGGCATCGTGCGCTGTGACCTGATCGCCGACGGCATCATCAATGCGGTGAAGAACGTCGGGGTTGCGGTGCCGGTGGTGGTGCGGCTGGAGGGCACGAATGCCCAGGTTGCGCGCGAGCGGCTGGCGGCGAGCGGACTGGCGATCATTGCTGCCGCCGATTTGACGGACGCTGCCAAAAAGGTGATCGCCGCCACCAGGAAAGCCGCATGAGCATCCTCGTCAACAAGCGCACCAAAGTGATTTGCCAGGGCTTCACCGGCAAGCAGGGGACGTTTCATTCGCAGCAATGCATCGCCTATGGCACCAAGCTGGTCGGCGGCGTGACGCCCGGGCGCGGCGGCGAACGGCACCTGGAGTTACCGGTATTCGACACGGTGCACGATGCGGTGCGCGAAACTACTGCCACCGCGAGCATGATCTACGTGCCGGCGCCTTTTGCGGCCGACGCCATCCTGGAGGCCGCCGACGCCGGCATCGAGCTGGTGGTGTGCATCACCGAGGGTGTGCCGGTCAACGACATGGTCAAGGTCAAGGCGGCGCTGACCGGTTCGGCGACGCGGCTCATCGGCCCGAACTGCCCCGGCATCATCACGCCCGGGGAATGCAAGATCGGAATCATGCCGGGTTTTATTCACAAGAAAGGCTGTGTCGGCATCGTCTCGCGCTCGGGCACGCTCACCTATGAGACGGTATTTCAGACCAGCAACAATGATCTGGGCCAGAGCACCTGCGTTGGCATCGGCGGCGACCCGGTGCGCGGCATGAATTTCATCGATGTCATCGAGCTGTTCGAGCGCGATCCGCAGACCGAAGGCATCATCATGGTCGGCGAGATCGGCGGCTCGGACGAGGAGGCGGCGGCCGAGCATATCCGCCGCTATGTGACCAAGCCGGTGGTGGCGTACATCGCCGGCGTCACCGCGCCACCGGGCAAGCGCATGGGCCACGCCGGCGCAGTCATTGCCGGCGGCAAGGGCACCGCGGCGGACAAATATCGGGCGCTCGAGGCGGCGCGGGTACGTACCGTGAAGTCGCCGGCGGAGCTCGGGCGCGCGATGGCGGAGTTACTCGGCAAGCACCGGGGGCAGGCGGCGAAGAGCGCTGCCGGGCGGGCGGCCCCGAGGCCGGCCGCCGCGGCCAAGCGCTCGCCGAAACATTCGGCCGGCAAGTCGCGCGCCCGCACCGCGCGCCACAAATCGGCCCAAAGCGGAGCCAGGAAGCCGGCGGCGGCGCGGCCTGCCAAGCGCGGCAAGCGCGCCACGCGAGCGCGGCGTTGAGCGGCGCGCTGGGGATGGCCGACTCACCGGAGTGCCGGTGGCGCGTAAAGACAGACTAAAGATCGCGCTGGCGCAGCAGGATCTGCTGGTCGGCGACGTGCGCGGCAACCTCGAGCGAGTGATTGCCGAGGCGCGCCGCGCGCGCGATGCGTTGCGCGCGGATCTGGTGCTGTTTCCGGAGCTGACGCTGTCGGGCTACCCGCCCGAGGATCTGCTGTTCCATCGCGGCCTGCGGCTGCAGATCGAGCGCGCGCTGGCTGAGCTCAAGCAGGCGGTGCCCGAGATCGGTGTCATGGTCGGCTACCCGGAGTACGCCGACGGCCAGATCTATAACTCGGCGCTGCTGCTGCGCGGCGGCCGCGAGCTGGCGCATCACCGCAAGGCGGTGCTGCCCAATTACAAGGTGTTCGACGAGAAGCGCTACTTCACGCCCGGTTCCGCCGGCACGGTAGTGGAATTCGACGGCTGGCGGCTCGGTCTTTTGATCTGCGAGGACATCTGGGAGCCGCCGCCGGCGCAGTGGGCAAAGGCGCTGGGCGCCGAGGCGCTGCTGATCATCAATGCCTCGCCGTACGAGATCCACAAGCAGCGCGAACGCGAGCAGGTGCTCGGCGATCGCATCCGCGAGGTGCATCTACCGGCGGTGTACCTGAATCTGCTGGGCGGCCAGGACGAGCTGGTGTTCGACGGCAACTCGTTCGTGATGGACGCGCAGGCCAAGGTGGTGATGCGCGCGGACGCGTTCAAGGACGGGTTGTACAGCGTGGAACTCGAGCGCCGCGGCAACGCGCTGGTGCCGCATGCGGGCACGATCGCGCCCGAGCTGTCGGACGAGGAGAGCGTGTACCGGGCGCTGGTGCTGGGGGTACGCGACTATGTCACCAAGCACGGTTTTCCCGGCGTCGTCATGGGCCTGTCGGGCGGCGTGGATTCGGCGCTGACGCTGGCGATCGCGGTCGACGCGCTGGGGCCGGAGCGGGTGCATGCGGTCATGATGCCGTCGCGCTATACCTCGGGCATGAGCCTGGAGGACGCAACAGCGCAGGCGCGCACGCTGGGCGCTAGTTTCAGTTCGATCTCGATCGAGAACATGTTTGCGGCGACGCTCGAGGCGCTGGCCGGCGAGTTCGCCGGCCGCAAGCCCGATGCCACCGAGGAGAACATCCAGGCGCGCTGCCGCGGCGTGCTGCTGATGGCGATCTCCAACAAAACCGGCCGCATGCTGCTGACCACCGGCAACAAGAGCGAGATGGCGGTGGGCTACGCCACCTTGTATGGCGACATGGCCGGCGGCTTCGCGCCGATCAAGGACTGCAGCAAGATGCTGGTATATCGCCTGGCGCGCTACCGCAATACGCTGTCGCCGGCGATTCCCGAACGCGTCATCGAACGGGAGCCGACGGCGGAGCTGCGGCACGACCAGAAGGACACCGACTCACTGCCGCCGTACGAGGTGCTCGATCCGATCCTCGAGGCGTTCATCGAGGATGACCTGTCGGTGGATGAGATCTGCGAGCGCGGCTACGAGCGTGGCGTGGTGTCGCGCGTGCTCGACATGGTCAAGCGTGCCGAATACAAACGGCGCCAGGCGCCGCCCGGCGTACGCGTGAGCCGGCGCGCGTTCGGCCGCGACTGGCGTTACCCGATCACCAACGGTTACCGCCGCTAGGTGCGCTTTCAGGTTCTCTTCCACACCTGCCACCAGTGCTTGCCTTTGGCACTGACGACTTCGTTGGTGGCCGGATAGTTGAACTGGTAGACGCGTTCGATGTTCGCGGCCAGTTCGGTGTAGCCCAAGCGCCGATAGCAGTCGAGGATGATGGCGAGCGCCTGCTGCTCCGCCGGCGCGCCGTCGTACTGTTCGATCACGCCTTCCGCGCGGCGCGCGGCCGCGATGTAGGCACCGCGCCGGACGTAATAGCGCGCGACGTTGACTTCGTACTCGGCCAGGCGGTTACGCAGGTAGGTCATGCGCTTTAGCGCATCGTGCGCGTATTCGCTGTTCGGATATTGCGTCACCACGGTGCTGAAGGCGGTGATCGACTTCAGCAGGTCGGTCGGCGGGCGTTTGGCCATGTCGACACCGAAGAAACGCTCGACCGAAAACGGGGTACGTTCGAAGTAGATCAGCCCCTTCATGTACCAGGCGTAGTCCACGCGCGGGTGGGTCGGATTTTCGCGCAGGAACTGGTCCGCCGCATCGATGGCGGTTTCCTTCTCACCTTTGCGGTAATAGGCGTAGATCAGGTCGAGGCGCGCCTGGCGCGCCTGGCTGGTGAACGGGAAGCGCGAGGTCAGCGCCTCGTATTGCTTGATGGCATACTCGAAGTCGTTGTTCACCAACGCTTTTCGCCCGTTGGTGTACAGGGTCTCGGCGCTGGCGGTCTTGAGCTTTTTGGCCTGGGTGTGGCAACCGGCAAGCAACACGAGCGAGGTGAAAAACACCGCGCCCAGAAGCCGCCAGCGACCTGCGGCCGCGCTAGATTGTGAGCTCAAGTAAGGACCCTAAGAGAACGAATCGTTGATCGACCCATTATAGCTGACCTGCCCCATGCCACCCGAGTTCCAGACCCATCGGTTCGAGCTGCCGGCCTCGGCGGCGGGCCTGCGCCTGGATCAGGCGTTGGCTGCCGCGCTGCCGCAGTACTCGCGGGCGCGTCTGCAGCACTGGATCCGGGACGGCGTGGTGCGGATTAAAGGTCAGCCGGCGCGCGCCCGCGATCGCGTACAGGGCGGCGAGCAGATCGTGGTCGAGGCCCGGTTCGATGCCGACACCGCCGTGGGCGCCGAGGCGCTGCCGCTGGACATCGTCTACCAGGATGACCAGCTGCTGGTGCTCAACAAACCGGCCGGCCTGGTGGTGCACCCGGGCGCCGGCAATCGCTCGCATACGCTGCAGAATGCACTGCTGGCGCACGATCCGGCGCTGGCGCGTGTACCGCGCGCGGGGCTGGTACATCGGCTGGATAAGGAGACCAGCGGGCTGTTGATCGTGGCGCGAACGCCCGAGGTGCACACGCGGCTGGTGGCGCAGCTGG
>PKWJ01000044.1 GCA_003132025.1 Gammaproteobacteria bacterium | reverse complement strand
TCCGCCCTGGCCCCGAGCTTGTGCTCCTCGGCGTGCAGCACGAGGTTGCGCAGCACCGAGCCGAGCGGCGTCGCCCCCGGCTCCCGGGTGGTCACGACCTCGTAGCCGCGGCCGCGCAACAGGCGGCGCGCGCACTCTCCGTTCTTCTCGCCGACCGTGGTGGAGTGCGCGGCCCGCTGCCGCGGGAACATGTCCCCGCCACCGAAGAGTTTTGCCTGGCATTGCATCGGATTCACGCCCACGCGCGCCAGTTCGCGCAGCATCAGCGACATCGCCTCTTCGCCGTAGCGGCCATCGAGTTCGATCACCGGACGTCGGCCTCGCGTAGCGAGCAAGAAATGTGACATCGCACCGACAAGCTTGCTAGGGTGCCACAGCGTGATCGCAACGCACGAGCCGAGCAGCGTTCGGATCCTGCAACTCCCTTGCGCGACGAAATATTCGCCAGGCTGCAGAACCCTGTCGATCGGTTGTTTCGAGCGGCGCATCAGTTTACGGCTTACGGTAGATGGAGGGTGCTACCAGCTTCACGGCCGTGGTCAGGTCACCGAGCGTTTCCGAGTGACCGATCAGGAAATAGCCGCCAGGCTTCAGCAGCGAGAGCGCCCGTGCGATGACCTCTCGCTTCGTGTCGTTGTTGAAATAAATCATCACGTTGCGCAGGAAGATCAGATCGAAGGCACCGAGCTGTGGCAGCGGCGCGTTGAGATTGACCTGGATGAACCGCACCCGGCCGCGCAGGGCTCGGTTCACCAGCACCGTGCCGGACTGCTTGCCGACACCTTTCAGACAGAAGCGGCGCAAATACGAGCGCGAGACGTTCCTTGTGCGCGCCGCGATGTAGTGGCCCACACGTGCGCGCTCGAGTACGCGCTGGCTGATGTCCGAGCCGACGACTTCCCAGGGCCTATTTTCGAGGCAGTCAGCCAGCACCATGGCGACGCTATAAGGCTCTTCGCCCGTGGAGCACGCCGCGCACCAGACCCGAAGCCCCTGCGTTTGGCTGCGTGCGCTTATGGCCACTTCGCGCAGTAACTCGAAGTGCTTTGCCTCGCGGAAGAAGAAGGTCTCATTGGTGGTTAACAGATCGACCGCCGTCTGCACTTCTTGGGCCGCTTTCCCGCTCATAAGCAACTGGAAATACTGGCCGTAGCTGGCGAGCCGGCATTGCTGCAAGCGCTTGGCGAGGCGGCCACTGACCAGCGCCTTCTTCGCTGCCGGGAAAGTGATGCCAGCCGCTGCGTAGATGAAGCGCTGAAAATGCGCGAATTCTTTATCCGTGATGACGATCGTGCTCATGGTTGTAACGGGCGAATGCCGGCTACTCAGACGCGCAGATCGTTCAATCGGGAGTTGTGGCTTTTCAGCCATTTTGGCAGCGCGGCCGCGGGCATCGGCTTTGCGATCAGATACCCCTGACCCATCATGCAGCCGAATTCCTGCAATAGTCGCCAGTCCTCCATCGTCTCGATGCCCTCGGCGACACTGACCAGTTCTAGGCGTCTCGCCAAATCGAGCGCGGATTGCAATATGACGCGCAGGTTCTTGCGCTGGTGCGCCCCATGTACAAATGAGCGGTCAATCTTCAGCTCCGTGAACGGTATACGGGCGAGCTGCTGCATCGATGAAAAGCCGGTGCCATAATCATCGATCGACAATCCAAATCCCTTGAGCCGCATCCGAGCGAGCACGCCCAGCGCCGCGTCGAGGTGGGTCACCACGGTCCCCTCGGTGATCTCCAGAATGATCTGAGCTGGCGGCACTGCATGCCGTTCGAGAAGCGCCGATATGTCCTGGACGATATCGGACGAATCGAGCAGTTGTGCCGAGACGTTGACCGCGATCGACAGCTCCAGTCCACCCGCATTCCAAAGCGCGGCCTGCTGCAGTACCTGATCCATCATAGAGAGTGTCAGTGCGTGGATCAGGCCCTGTTGCTCAGCTTGAGCGATGAAGCGGTCGGTCGGAATCGGGCCAATCTTCGGATGTCGCCAGCGTGCCAGCGCCTCCGCGCCCTTCAGGATGCCGGTGCGCATATCCACCTTGGGCTGGTAGTAAGGCAGGATTTCACCATGGTCGATCGAGAGCGCCAACTCCGCCCTGTCGATTGGAACCATCATGGAAGATAGTTGCGGCGCCACCGCCGTGCCAGGCACGCGGTAGCGCGCTAGTGCGCTGCGGAGCGCCGGAAGCATCAGCGGCTTCTGCAAGCCGTCGAGCACGTTGAATCCGAGCATTCGGCTCATGGTTTGCACTGACTCGATTAGATCGCTCTCCCGGCTAGAAGCGACGATTAGCGATATGACGAGCCCGCGCTGCTGCAACTGCTGAATCAGCTCGATGCCGTCCATGCCAGGCATCTCCAGATCGACGATCATCACACTGGGAAGCAACACCAGCATCGACAATAACTGCAGCGCCTCGCCGCCGTTGCTTGCCTCGTAGATCAGCTTGATACCCAGCCCGCGGCATAGCGCTGCCGCGTGCTGACGCTGCACTGAGCTATCATCGACGATCAGCAGCGACTCGAGTTCGCCGGGGATGGACTCAGTACTCATGCCATTCGATCAGCGGACGACGCCGGCGCTGCCGGTGCGCCTGGCTCGACCGCGGCGATCGCCTCGGTCTGCTCGATCGACAGAACATGGTTGATGTCCAGGATGACGACGAATCTGCCGCCTATCTTGGCCATGCCCTCGATGAAATCGGTGCGAATCTTTGCACCGAACGGCGGCGCCGGCTCGATATCGGTGGCCGGAATATCCAGCACTTGGTTGACCGCGTCCACGATGATCCCCACATCCTGGCGCTCGCTGGCGGCCCCCACCTCCACGATCACGATGCACGTGCGCTTGCTCACTGGTGCTAAGCTGCGCCCGAAGCGTGCGGACAGATCGATCACCGGCACCACCGACCCGCGCACATTGATCACGCCGCGAATGCACTCCGGCATCATTGGCACAACGGTCAGCGTGTCGTACTCGATGATTTCCTTAATCCGCAGGATGCCGATGGCGAACATCTCCGCAGAGAGCATAAAGGTCAGGTATTGCGATTGCCTCGGTTCAACCCAGCGCGCCTTCGGTGCAACCACCATGCGCTGTTGTGCTTGAGCCCCGGCGTTCATGCTGGTGTCCATCAGAACTTGGTGAATTCGGTTTCGTCGGGCTCGATCGTTGGGGCCAGTGCCAGATTACCCGCCACGCTTGCGCTCGGGTGCTTCCTAATCTTTACCTTGCCAACAGGGACGGGCTTGCGCGGCGAAAAGCCCAGCACCCGTGCCTTCTGCTCCGATCTGACCTTGAAAAACGCCATTAACTGCTGCAGTTTCTCGGCGTTGCCGCTCATCTCCTCCGCAGTTGCCGCCAGTTCCTCCGAGCTCGAAGCGTTCTGCTGAGTCGTTTGGTTCAAATGGTTCACCGCCGAGTTGATCTGTTCAACGCCGGAGCTCTGCTCTCCACTGGCCGCGCTGATCTCTTGCACCAGATCGGAGGTCTTCCTGATGTTCGGCACCATCGAATCGAGCAGCTTGCCAGCGCGTTCGGCCAACTCCACGCTGGAGATGGCAACCGTGCCGATCTCCTGGGCGGCGATCTGGCTTCGTTCGGCCAGCTTGCGCACTTCGGCCGCCACCACCGCAAAGCCTTTGCCGTGCTCGCCGGCACGCGCGGCTTCGATCGCGGCATTGAGCGCCAAGAGGTTCGTCTGGTACGCGATATCGTCAATGATGCCAATCTTGTTGGCGATGATCTTCATCGCCCCGGCGGTGGCCCTCACCGCATCGCTACCCTCGCTGGCTTCATTCGCCGCCTTGGTCGCGATGCCGTCCGTGAGCTTCGCGTTCTCTGTGTTTTGCGCGATCGAGGCCGTCATCTGCTCAATGGATGTGCTGGTCTCTTCAACACCGGCCGCCTGCTCGCTCGCCGCCTGCGATAGCGCCTGCGCGGTGGCACTCACCTGTACCGACGCACCGACCAGCGCCTCGGCCGCACCGTTCACCTCGTTCACCACGCTGGAGAGCCTGGTGACCATATTGTTCATCGCCTGCAGCAGCTGGCCCGTTTCATCGCCCGAGTTCGCGGCGATCATGGCGGTCAGATCACCCTCGGCCAATCGGTTGGCCACCTGCACCGCGCGGTTCAGCGGACGCGTGATGCTGCGCGTCAGCCAGAAGCCGACGAGGGCGGCGAAGAGTGTCGCGACGCCGCCCACGATGATGATCCACGAAGTGGATTGTGCGGCATCTTTTTCAGCGGTGTCGATCTGACTCACTAGCAAAGCGTCTTCAAAGTCGATGAACTTGGAGATGGCATTGATGTACGCAATTTGCATTGGACCGACCCTTGTCAGCAACGCCTGCTTAGCCGGTTCCAGTTGCCCCGCATCGGCGAAGTTCAGAAAGTCATTCTCCGGATCGACGTAGGGGCTGCGGGCATTGACAATGTCGCTAAACAGCGCCTTGCCCTTCTCCGTGTTCAGGATTGACTCCAGTTTTTCCAGGTATTCCTTGTTCGCCTGCCGCTCTGCCCGGATGTCGGCGATCTCCGCGGCGACCTGTTCTTTCGGCAGGATTAGGATGTTGTCCGAGTGGCGCGCGATCTGAAGAATCGAGACGATCCATCTTTGCGCAATCTCGATCTTGGGGTACCGATCGCGTCCGATGGCCTCTGTATTGGCTCTCAAGCCGGTGATGCTGTGGATCACGAGGCCTACCACTGCAATCAATAGTAGGACAACAACGGAAAAACCAAGGCTGAGACGCGTCCAGATCTTCAAGTTCGCGAACATGATCTTTGCTCCTTACCCATCTTCGAGTGCTGCCGATTTCGAATAACAAACGCAAGGCTTCGCTCGGCAACACCAACACGTTCCGACAAATTCAACATGGCGATGCTCTTTCATGCCGCAACCGGCACCAGTCCTGCCAGGTCGGATCCCCGCGCTGCGGGCCCGGATCTCTCCGTGTCGCGCATCACGGCCTGCCGCACCAGGGCAGGCGCGTCCAGTATCAGGGCAACTTCGCCACTGCCGAGAATGGTCGATCCGCTGATGCACTTGACGGAGCTGAAAATCTTGCTCAATGGCTTGATGACGGTCTGGAACTCCCCAAGGAGCGCATCGACCACGAGCCCGGTCCGCCTTCCGGCGTGTTTGATGACGACAATGCCTTGACGTGACCCGACGCCACCTTCCACATCGAACAGCGCGTGCAGCCGTATGAGCGGAAGCACCTGGCCGCGCAAGTTGGTGAATTCTTGGCCGTCCTCCAAGGACAATGCTATGCATTCCTCGATCATGTCCATCGGCACCACAAACACCGTATTGCCGACGCCGACCTGGAAGCCGTTGATGATTGCGAGCGTGAGCGGCAGCCTCACCGTGACGGTGGTGCCCTGTCCTGCCTGGCTGGCAATGCCCACGCTGCCGCGCAGCGCCGTGATGTTGCGCTTGACAACATCCATGCCGACGCCGCGGCCCGACAAGTTGGTGACCTGCTCGGCGGTGGAGAAGCCCGGCTCAAAGACCAAGTCGCAGATTTCCGCGTCGCTGAGGTTCCTCCCGGGTTCGACCAGGCCGCGCTCGACGGCCTTGGCCAGGATCTTGTCCCGGTTCAAGCCCGCCCCGTCGTCGCTGACCTGGATAACAATGCTGCCCGAGTCGTGATACGCGTTGAGCGCGACGGTGCCGCGCGCCGGCTTCCCGCGCCCGGCACGCACGTCGTGCGCGCCAATACCGTGGTCGATCGCGTTGCGCACCAGGTGCATGAGCGGGTCGCCGATTTTTTCTACCACGGTCTTGTCGAGTTCGGTGTCTTCGCCGCTGATCTGCAGCTCGATGTCCTTGCCGAGTTCTCGGGCCACGTCGTACACCACGCGCTTGAGGCGGCTAAAGGTGGCGCCGATCTTGACCATGCGCAGTTGCAGCGCGTTGTCACGTACTTGTTCGACGAGGTCCGACAGCGTCGAGTTGCGTTCCTGCAGCTCAACATTGCGCGTGCGCCGCGCGATCAGATCCACGCTCGCGGCGGCGATAATCAGCTCGCCCACCAGGTTGATCAGCCGGTCAAGCTTGTCGGCGTCCACCCGAAGCGAGCGCGCATCTTGTACCGAAAGGGCTCTCACTTGGTGCTGCTTGGCGAGCGCCGCTTCGAGAACCGCGGGCGGCACCGCCCCTTGTTCGAGCAGGATTGCGCCGATGAGATTTCCGCTCGCCACGCGTGACTGCTGCTCCAGTCCGGCGTCCAGCTCCTGCGCGGTCAAAGTACCGCACTTCACCAGAATCTCGCCCAGCTGCGCGGGCTCTTCTGGTAGCTCTTCGATTAGCCGGATGTACTCAGAAATGCGGCTCTTCGGCGGCAAGATTTGCAGTGCGCAATCGTCGCGCACGAACTCGAAAGCGTTTTCGATCGCCGCCTTGTCAATCTCACTGTTGAAGGCGATCTCGAAGCCGAGGTAGCAGGATTCTGGGTCCATCTCCTCGGCGGGTGGAATGGCATCGGGCAATGTGACAATCCCGGTGATGGTACCGAGTTTGCCGAGGTGGCGGATAAAGGACAGCGGGTCCATGCGGTTTTTGAGCACATCGCGCCCGAAGCGCAGCGATATGTGCCAGCAGTCATTATCGACCGCCAGCGAATCGACGCTCCGGACGGTGGCCGGTAGCGTGACCGGGAGTGGCGTCGCATGAAGATAAGCACGCAATCGTTCGAGCAGCGGTGCGCCCAGTTGCAGCATGGCTTCATCCGCTTCGAGTTGACCGGCTTCCACCGCATCGATCAGCGCGCCGATGTGATCGCCGCAGGACAGCAGTAGAGGGACCAACTCGCCGGAGATCTTGACACTGCCTTCGCGCGCTGCATCCAGCACGCTCTCCAGCACGTGCGTGAAGGCGACGATATAATCGAGGCTGAACAAGCTGGCCGAGCCCTTGATGGTGTGAGCGGCGCGAAAGATCGCGTTGACCGATTCTGCCAGGTCTTGCGTGTGCTCAATTCCAAGCAAGGCGTCGTCCATGGCCGCAAGGAGCTCGCGGCTTTCCACGATGAAGGTCTGCAGAGCCCGTTCGATATCCATTCTTGATTCTCGCTATCGTTTCGTCTTGAACTTCACGTCGGCCGCCAGTTACGCCGCCCGTGGCCTGCTGACCGGCGCATCCCCGAAGTACGATCCCAAGTTGAGTAGCCCTATGACATCGAGTACCGCGGGGCTATGCGCTACCAGGCGCAGTTCGCTTTGTTTAGCTTGTGCTGTGCGCTTGGCGAGCATCAGCAATTGCACGCCGGCGCTGTCGAGTTCAGTCACCCTGGAAAGATCGAACTCGAGCACCGCCCCTTCAGCGATGGGCGTGAGCAGCGTCTGCTTGAGCTCGGCTGCGCGATAGATTGTCATCTCGCCTTCGATGTACACCACGAGCGGCGCGCCGTTGCAATGTTGGGTGGCTGTCATTACGACTCCTTTTCGGTCAATTTCTTGATTCGCGGCAGAGGCACTTTTTGTACCGCGCCGAGCATCGGCGTGGGCTTAAAGGGCTTGACCGCCCAGGTAGTCATGGCGCCCGAATTGGCGATGATTCCCACAGCAGGGGCAACTTGTTCGCCGGCCGGCCCCGCTGGCGTAAAAGCTGCCGCAAGCGACAGCGTAGTCGCGACCAGCGTGCGGTACGATTGCTTGGCTCACCCGCGGGACTTAGCTGCGGCGAGAATCCAGATTTTACCTGATGTGCTCCACCGCTATCGGTATGGCCGCACATCTCAATCATTGAACACCTGGCTTTCTTGGGAAATATTGGATCCGCCTAGCCCTAGGCGATGTGATCTAACTAGGCACCTTTACTCCCCGGCAACAGGTCGCTCTGTGCGGGGGCAAACTTAGCGCGCGACTATTGGATGCCGCCACGCCGATTTGTGACGTGCGACACGTACTTCGGCTGCAAAAAACTCGCTGGGTTTATGCGCTGTAGTCGCAGGGCTCTTGAGCGGTTGGGGTACGTCAATGGTGCTCAACTTATGGTTGCCAATGTAGCTGCGCGATCGAAGTGTCAGGTATTGGTTACAGCGCCGCACCAAGATGACGGGCATGGAGAAGTTTGAGCGGTTCGCGAAGGCCGCTTCGCAAGAGCGGGTATTGAGCCGCAGCGCGCTGGGCGGGATAGTCGTCAACAACGTAGGGGTTGGTAAGGTGCGACGGATCGCGGCGCTGGAGGCCGCACAGACCCCTGGCTGCGTGAGTTCGCTAGGCGTCAAGAGTGACAGGGTCCAGATCGCACGGCTGCGGGCTGACCTTTTAATCCTAGACGTTGAGTTAGCGCACCGACGAACGGGCGTCGATGAAGTAGGTTAGTTGTCCTTAACGTCAAGGCTCGACCTCCGATACTGGCGGAATCGTGCTGGCTAGGAAATTTACATGCAAACGGTCCGTTTACGCTCGAGGCTATGGCGTAACTGGCTGGCAGGGGGAGCCGTGCTGTTCACACTCGAATCGGAAATTCTTTCAATCGGTCCCCAGGACATGGCAGCCGCGCTGCGGTCAGCGTCATACCGTCCGGCGGCCGAGCCGGCCACGTGTGTCCTTATGTGCGATGGGATAGAGACCCCACAGCAGACTTGCGCGAGCGTGGTCGGTCGGTTTGTCCGGGTGGCATAGGTGATTGAATGAAGACCTTCGTTTCGACAGTTCGGCGGTGGAGTTCGATCCTGCTGTTGGTGCCCCTGGCATTCGCGATAGGGGTCGCCGCCTATTCCTGGCAGGTGAACCGGGAGCTGACCAGAGACTATCAAGAGGTCACGCGCTCCTATGCCATTACCGACGCGCTCGATTCGCTGATGAGCCGGACCACCGACGGGGAGACCGGAGAGCGCGGATTTCTGATTACCGGAAACGATGTGTATCTGGAGCCTTATGTCCTGTTCACGTCCACGATCGAGGGCCTGTACGCCACGCTGGCTACGTTGACCGTAAACGAGCCGGCTCAGCAGCCGCAGTTGACGCTGTTGCGGTCATTGCTGGATGCCCGCAAGCAGGCATTGCGCGACATCATTCAGCTACGGCGGGATGGCGGTCTCGACGTTGCTCTAGCATCGGGCATGTTCGGCCTTGGAAGAAGCATCCACGACCAGATTCGCGCGGTGGTGAGCATCATGAGCGCGCGGGAACGGGACACCATTCGGCGACGCAACGCTGATGTCGCTGCAGCGACGCGGCAGTCAGAGCGTGCGGTAGCACTGGGCGCCCTGGCCGCAGCGTTTCTCGGTCTGGCCCTCTTCGTTGTCGCTTCGCTTGGTAAAAGAATCGCTGCCGCCGCCCAGGCCGCCATCCTTGTCACGGAGGCCGAGAAGAGTCGACTGCAGGCGGAACTTGCACGCAACTTCAATCTCCTGGGGCGCGTCGGCGAGATTGCAAAAATGGGCGGCTGGGAGGTGGACGTGGCCACCAAGAAGCTCAATTTCTCGCGCGAGCTGTATCGGATTCATGAGATCGAACCCACCGACACCCCGGACCTCGATCGGGCACTGGATTTCTATACGCCCGAAGCCCGTGCCGTCATGGCGGCGCAGGTAGACGTCGGCTGCAAAGATGGCGGCTCCTGGGATCTGGAGTTGCCGTTCATCACCGCCAAAGGGCGCCCTATCTGGGTGCGAACCATAGGCCAGGCTGTGGTGGAAAGCGGAGCCGTCATAAAATTGGAAGGATCGCTGCAGGACATCACCGAGCGCAAGATTGCCGATGAATCGATGAAATTCCTGAACGAAGAGCTGGTGTCCGCCCGGGACCGCGCGGAAGCGGCGAACAAGGCCAAAGGCCAGTTTCTGGCCAACATGAGTCACGAGATCCGCACGCCCATGAACGCCGTCCTCGGAATGCTGCAGCTTCTGGGGCAGACCGAGCTTGCCCGGCGACAGCACGACTATGTCGACAAGGCGCAGACGGCGGCCAAGTCGCTCCTGAGCATCCTCAACGACATTTTAGATTTCTCCAAGATCGATGCCGGCAAGATGGAGTTGGATATTCGCTCGTTCTCGCTCGACGAGGTGATGCGCTATCTGGCGGTACTGCTGTCGACCACAATCGGCAACAAGGATATCGAGACCATCCTGGACGTCGATCCGCATCTGCCGCTGGAAATCAAGGGCGATTCGCTGCGTCTGCAGCAGGTGTTGATCAATCTGATCGGCAATGCGGTGAAATTCACCGAACAGGGCGAAATCGTCGTGGCGCTGAAGATGATCGGCAGCGGCGAGGCGAGCGTGGACATCGAGTTTTCCGTGCGCGACAGCGGCATCGGCATTGCGCCAGAGCAGATGGAGCACCTGTTCAAGAGCTTCTCGCAGGCCGAGTCGTCGACGGCACGACGTTTTGGCGGTACCGGCCTCGGCCTCGCCATCAGTCAGCGCCTGGTCAGTATGATGGGCGGTGACCTGAAAGTGGAAAGCGAGTTCGGCTGCGGCAGCCGGTTTTTCTTCCGTGCGTCGTTCGACTGCGCCAAAAAAGAGACCGTACTGCTGGAAAAATATGCTGCGCTGGCGGTGCCCGGCGTCACCCAGAATGATCCGCTGCGTGTGCTTGTGGTCGACGACCACGATTCCGCGCGCGAAGTCCTCAAGGGGATGATCGAGGCCCTCGGCTGGCAGTGTGATGCCCTGGGGAGCGGTGCCGAAGCTCTGGCAACCCTGCAGCGAAGCACGGAGCTCGAGTGTCGCTACGATGTCGTATTCATGGACTGGAAGATGCCCGGCATGGACGGCTGGCAGACGACACAGCGCATTCGCGAGACCTACACGGCCAACATGGCCCCGATCATCATTATGATCTCGGCCTTCGGTCGTCAGTCGCTGGTCGAACGCCTGCGCGAGCAGCCGACCTTACTCGATGGATTTCTGATCAAGCCGGTGACCACCGCGATGCTGTTCGACATGGTCGCGGACGCCAGGGCCGGCGACGCCAGTGGGGACACCATTGCACTGCAACGCCCCGCGTCCGCCCGCCTCGCGGGCCTGCGATTGCTGGTGGTGGAAGACAACGTGATGAATCAGCAGATAGCGTTCGAACTGCTGACCAACGAAGGCGCGCAGGTCACCCTTGCGAACAACGGACGACTGGGCGTGGGGGCGGCGCTGTCGGCCAGGCCCGCCTTCGATGCGGTGCTGATGGATATCCAAATGCCCGACATAGACGGCTACGCTGCGACCGCCGAAATCCGCCGCCATGACTCGATGCGAGCCCTGCCGATTATCGCCACGACGGCCAATGTCATGAGCGAGGATAGAGCGCAGTGCCTTGCGGCAGGGATGAACGACCACATCGGCAAGCCCATCGATCTGGAAATGCTCGTGATGACGATCCTGCGCCATTGTCCTCGCGTTGACGCCCACCGGGATACGAAAGCGCTGCGTACCTTGTCCGAAGCACTGTGCAGTCCGCCGCCTCGGCCGCAGCCGCATGGCGCCTCCGCAGGAATCAATCAGGACTTCGACACCGCGGTGCGTCAGCTCGGCGGCAACAAGTCGCTGTTCCTGAACATGGCGGCCATGTTCATCCAGAGTGCCGCGACGCTGCCCGCCGAGTTGCAGCGTTATCTGTCGGCCGAGCAGAAATCCGACGCCACGCGCCTGTTACATACGCTGCAGGGGACGGCGGGCACGGTGGGGGCGAAGCAGTTGGCGATCTACGCGCTGCAGCTCGAGCAGCAGCTGCGACTGGCCGACAGCACCGGGTCCCTGACGCTTTCGGTAGAAGAGTTTGACGCCTTCCTGCACGAGAGTTGCAACGCATTGCAGGCTTATGCCGACACGCTGAAAGGCGAAACCGAGGCAAAAGTACGCGCGCTCTCCGCTGCAGCCGATGCGCCAGCAATCGGCGCGATGCTCGATGAGCTGGATGCGCTGATGCGCGACAAGGACATGCAGGCGGTCAATATATTCGAGGATCTGAAGACCACCTTTGGACTTGCTTTGGGCGACAAACTGATGGACCTGGACCATGCGATGAACGACCTGGACTTTCCATTGTCGCTGCAGCGGACGCAAACGCTGCGGGAATCGTTGCGAGCATGACTAGGGTAGACGATCCGATGTTCGGAGCGCAGCATGCGCGCGCGCGGTTACTGGTCGTGGATGATCAGCCGTTGAACATTCGCCTGCTGCACCAGGTCTTCCAGGCTGATCACCAAGTATTCGTGGCCACCAGTGGGGAAGACGCACTGGCGTTCTGTGGCGCGCAATTGCCTGATTTGATCCTCCTGGATGTAGTGATGCCAGGTCTCGATGGGTACGCGGTGTGCCGCCGGCTGAAGCTGGATCCCAGAACCTGCGAGATTCCGGTGGTGTTCGTGACATCGCAAGTCGACAGCACCGAGGAGGAAGTTGGACTCGCCGCGGGAGCGGTCGATTTCATCGCCAAGTCCGCCAGCGCAAATGTCATGCGCGCCAGGGTAAATACCCTGATCACGCTGAAGCGCCAGACGGATTTATTGCGATCACTGGCGCAACTCGATGGCCTGACGGGCCTGGCCAATCGCCGCCATTTCGATACGAAGCTGGATGCAGAATGGCGCCGCGGAATCAGATCAGGCAGCCCCTTGGCGCTGATACTCATCGACATTGACTACTTCAAGAACTTCAACGACTGCTACGGCCATCCCGCGGGAGATGCATGCCTGCAGCAGGTTGCCAAGTGTCTGCAGGGCGGATTTACCCGCTCGCCCGACCTGGTGGCAAGATACGGTGGTGAGGAATTTGTCTGCGTACTCCCGGACACGCCGCTCGCGGGTGCCGACGCGAAGGCGCAATCGCTCGAAACCGCAATCCGCGCCTTGGGCATCCCACACGAAAAATCCGAAGTACCGGGCGGCATCGTCACCATCAGTCTGGGCGTCGCGGTAGCGATACCGACCACACGCGGCAACCATGCGGATCTGATTGTCGGCGCGGATCGCTCGCTCTACCTGGCAAAGAACGCGGGGCGCGCGCAAGTAAAAACGCTGCAGATCTGATGAGCTGCCGCGCCTGTGCACGAAATTGCTGGAGCGCGCAGCGAAGCAGCGACTCTCACTCGCGCACTAACGTGCTCGCCACCTTGGCCGCCATGCTGGCGCAAGCTGCCACCATGAAGATGCCCGGCTTCGCGCTGAAGGAGCCCGAACACGCCTGAGGATCGGCGACGCCATGCCATGCCTTCCCTTGATTTGCCTGCCAAAAGCGGCGGTAGGATTTAGGGGCGCTTGCGTAAACACCCCTTGTTGAGCCGCAGGGCGCTGGGCGCGATATTCGTGAACAACGTAGGGGAGGTAAGGTGCCACGGCTCTTGGCGCTGGAGGCGGCACAGCACCGCTCGCTGCGTCGTTTTCGCTTGGCGTCGCGAGTGCTTATGACAGGTTCCACATCGCGACGCTGCTGGCTAGTCTATTAGTCCTGGAAGTAGGGCAGCGCACCGACAGACGTAGACGGGTGGAGTAGTTTGCCGGTTGCCCTTCGCGTCAATTTTGGACGCCCGATACTTGCGGAGCCATGCTTCCCGGGAAATCTATATGCAAACGGTCCGTCTACGCTCGATCCAGAAGCCCAATCAATGCGAGCAGTTAGTCGACGCTTGCGTGCGCGGTAGAACGATGGTCCCGCACGGTGCGGTTCGGATGACTTCACTGTCAGAGCTGTCGATACCGCTGCGTCGGCTGGCACGCAAGGATGCGCTGGGAGAGTCCTCCGTCTGGCTCGCTTGGACCGACGCTGGCGCTATGTGGTTTGTGAGAGGTACGACCTCCCTGGAACTGTCGCGAGAGCGCGGGCGTCCGGTGTTGCAATTGCGCGTCTACAACGAAGAAGGCGCGCTGGACGAAGCGTTGACCTGCGTGCAGACACCCGCCAATAACTGGGAGCGATGTGCGTAACCCCTTCCCTCCTCGATGTTAGCCAACGCTTCCGACTCGACGCGTTCCCCTTGTACGGCGTGCTGCACTGAAACTTCTGGATTGACACCTTCGAACGCACGTCGATTCACTAGGGCAGATTCGCAATAAAGGTCAGCGGCACTCGCCGCCGATTCAGCGGCCGGCTGTCCAACCCGCTTCGCTGGCAAAGAATATTTGCAAGGCCACTCGCTTGCGTAAAACGCGGGACGCGAGACGATGCTCCGACCTGAAAACCTGCGGAGAGATCCGTGTCAGACTTGACGGGTACCGAGACGTCGAACCGCCAAGGCAGGCAGTTCAAGGGAAAGTGCACGGTTCGTGGGCCCGAGATTAGAATCTCTATGCCTGGAATTGGAAGGAAAACTGTGTCGGCGGGTGCCTCAGCGAGCATTCCTCAGGGACTCGTGCGGCAGGTTATGGCCAGGATGATTGACGAATTTGAGGTCAATCAGAAAAAGCAATCTCCAGCCTACGCCCTGGTACCGAAGGTGCTTCATCCATCACGCCCGGACTCGCAGATTAGAGCGCATCATAAGCCGCGAGCTTCGAGCGGTAAGCGGACCGGCGCGCCAAGGAGACTCCGGGCTTGAGCACTACTAGAAGATTAGGAGAGGAATTGATGACACTGGAAGAGGCAAAGAGACTCAGACAGCAAACCCGTTCATTCATCGGCACAATCTATTCCGACGAGGTTGTGTTGGACGGTAAGTTCAAGCTGCAGGAGCCTGAGGCGATTGTATTCGTGATGCTAAATCGGCCTGCCCCTCCCTATGAGACTGCCGAATGATTGAATACTCGCTTTCGGTCGGCGCAATTCTCCGCGGCCGCTCCTTGCATAGATTTCCACGAAGGGCCAGCGCGGGGGCGGCTCGAGCACCCCGATCGGCGATCCTGCGATCTCTGGGAGAGCGCATGGAAGCGACGAAACGCTGTCCGTTCTGCGGCAAGGAAATCCTCGCGGTTACCGTCAAGTGCAAGCACTGTGGTTTCGATCTTACCGGGGATGCACCTGCGAAAAGCGACAATTCAGCCGCGAAAGGGAAGGACTCCTAGTCCGAGTGCCGACCGTTTTGCGCGTCCTCGCCTCGGGATCATAGGAGTCTGGTTCGGGGACACTTTGAGGCGTGCGTGCCCTATTCTCGAAAGACAAATATCTGTATTCCAGAGAGCCGTTTTTTCTTATGTCGATTTTTCGGAAGATCGGAACGTCGCGTCAGCCACCGATGGCTCAATTCGAGTAATCCACTGATCTGCGGTCGGATAAACCTGACAAAGTCGCGGAAATCATCCTCCGACACCTCCACCCACACCGCGCGATCGGGCCAGCCTTCTATCGCTGAGCTCACGCGCCGATTAAACTCAGCTGCGTGAAGGACCCGGCGTACCGTGCGTATGGCAAACGCTAATATCAGAGGAGAATTACCCGGAAAGAGAACGGAATTGTTGAGCAGGGCGACCTTATCCGCGCCGACTCTCTCGAACACGTTGGCCTTGCAGCCGAGCGTAACGACGTCGGCGACAGAGCACCCGGGGAAGAATTCACGGGCGAGTTTCGCAAAACTGCCGCGTCCAGCAGCGCGAACGGACAACACGGCCGGCCGCCCCGTGGTATCCCGATAGGACGGCTCTTCGGCCCACTTGCTTATCGCATGGCCGAGTTGGTCGGCATCGGTCAGGACCTGCCGCGCGCTGCTTGTTCGTTCTGAAGTTGTCGCCGGAGCCTGGGCCGCTAGCTTTACCAGTTTTCTCCCATCCAGCCCGAAGCTCTTTAGCCCCTCGACGCACACACCGATTAACTCTCGCGCCAAGGCGTCGCGCAAGCGCTCGTCCTGCGCATCTGTCGGCCAAGATCGGGCGGAGCCCTGTCCGCTGGGCGCTCGGGGTCTCTTGTGGCTCGCTTTCAGCTTTGTCTTTGTCATCGGTTGTCTCGCGTCGATCCCGCCGGCCAGTGTTCCGATTCGAAGGCCGTGAGCCCAATCCGAACGCGCTTCTTGGATTTTTTGCGCTTCGACAGACCGGCCTCGATGGCCAGCTCCTGCTCGATCGCGGCCAAAAAGTTGCCCACGCGGCGGGCGATGAGGTCGCGGATGGCGGGGACCCGTCCGGCATCGACCTCGATCGCGGACATCGAGTCGCAGAGGATTCTTAAGTCCGGCGCTCGCAGGTTGTGGATCAGCGTCTCCAGCAGTTCCCTGCCGCGGCTGCCCAACTCGCTCATACCGGCTGCATTGACCCCGTGTACGCGAAAGGTGCGACTGCGTACCCGCACGCGCTCATCGGATAGGAACTGCACGACCCCCGCGCGGTGCAGCTCCTGCAGCACCACGCCGGGCGCGGCGCCCGGCACGTAAGTACTCGCAAGTGTAGAGAAACTGGGCTCCGGCTCTTTCCTGGACAAGTCGCGCGGTTTGCCACTGCTGTCGAGGTAAGCGGGATCCGTGTGCCAGGCCTCGAGGAGCCTTGCGGTTCGGTGTTTCTTGCGTTCGCGCGCGGCGGCGATCCTGGGCGGCTCGGCCAGGATTCTTCGGACGAAATTGCGATGCACGCCGGTGACCAGGGATACGCGCACATCCGACGGCTGCTCCCCATCTGCGCTGGAGGCCGCCAACCATTGGCGCGCTTTATGAATGAAAAGGCTGCGCAGCAGGCTCTCAGCCTCGGGACTGGTGATACCGAGCTCGAGAAACAACTCGACCAGCGGTTCCACGGCGGCCATTGCCGAGCGCGCCAGAGCAGCCTTACCGACCTCGCTCACCCTTCACCCTCCGCTAAAGCGCGACATCGAATACATCGTCTTTGGGCGCGCCAGGATCAGCGCCCGCATTCTGCCACAAATGCAGCTTGCGGACCTGCTACAAATGTGGCATATCTGCCTGCCATAAATATAGCAGCAGGCCGACGCTGCCGGGATGATCCGCAATGACCCATCATTCGTTTCTTGTGGAACGGATCGGAGCCCGGCCACCGGGGGACCGGTTGACATGCAGCGTGCGGATGGACGAGGCGCCGCGATCGCGAAAGAGTGCGCGCAGTTCGCTTTCCGGGGCGCCTCGAGTATCGGTCGGCCCACGCAACGCTCCCGGGGATGTTTGCTTTTACGTGGGTCCGCAGGGACGTCAGCACTTCAACTTTCGCCAGCGGCTTTGGCTCTATCTCCCGGTGCCGATTGCGGTCACGCCGGGGATGACCATCGAGCTCGAAACGCTGGCGGTCAATCTGCTGACGCGCCTGACCCAGGAGCGCGATTACCGCGCGGCAATGGGCGTCACGTGCAAGCGTTTGAGGAGGCTGGCGAGCCGACTCTGCGCGGAATGCCTACTGACCGAGCAGTCGCCAGCCTGGGTGATGCAGCGCTCGTCCCCGAGGCCACTCGTACACTCACCTCTTCTTCCAACTCGAGTCGCATTTAACGAGCCGAGCCTCGGATCGCTGGTGACACAGATCTCACCATTGAAACGTGAGGCGATGATTCCTACGGACGGCCCTGGGTCGATTAACTTCCAACGAGTTGTAGACAATGAAGGTGGGCATGGGCAAGCGCTTCGTCGTCCGCGCCGATCGCCCCCAGTAACAGCCGTTGCCAAAACACGCGGCTCTCTTCCCAGCGGGGCCGCAGATATCGGGCATATAGGACCGCCGCTCGATCGAGCTCGGGAACGGAGAGATCTGCGATAGCTGAGCTCACACGCGGCTCCATGCCGAAAATGAGACGAGCCACATGCGGCATAGAGCGACCGATGCTCCAAGACTCCATCAATATCTCGCGCAAGAGCGGCGTCGCGTGCTCTTCCGTGAAGAGTGCGGACGGTCCGTTGACACTCGGCGCTCTCGCATCGCCGTGGCCTACCTGCATCCACCATTCCTTGCGCTGAAAGTTCAGGTCCAGCAGCAATACCGGGCAGCGCCCGGCACGCTCACAGGCACGCGCGTCTACCTGCGCCCAAAGCTCCCGCAGACCGTACATCGCGTTCAGCTCGACGCTGGCGCCTCCGATGCGGACCGTTTCCGCAAGCAAAGAGATGCACCGTTCGTTCAGACGGTGCGCCGTCTCCAACATCCTCACACCGGCCCACCGATTCGGGCTCATCGCTGCTCGGCGGAAACCATTCATTTCGTGCATGACCGAATCTATTTCGGCTGAAACGAATCGGGATTGTGCATCGGCGGGCGAGAAACTGGTAACTGCATTTCGCGCCTTTTTCCGCGAAATCGCAGCGATCTGAGCGAGGTGACTCTATGTGTCCGGATATCACGGAAGACCCGATCCTGCGCGAGAACCGGCGATCAGCGTTGGCACGCCGACTCATATTGCATGGGGTTCGAACGGAGATCATCAGCAAACTGACTGGATTGACGCGTAACCGCCAAGCAACCGTGCGGCGGCGTCTCATGGTCTCTGGTAAAGCACGCCTTCGCGGGCACACAAGAAGTCCGCTCGGCGTGTTCTTGGCCAGTTCGCAGGCGCGCGCGGAAGGGGCGGCGTTAGCCTCACTCTGCTCGCTCCTGGAAATCCCCATTGAGCTAAACCTACCCTCAATTCCCAAGAGCGTCTCCCTCGCCTTTGGAGAACGACTGTGCGAAACGTACGAAGCCTATTGTGCCTGCTACCCGAGGACCGAGGTGCAGCTTGAGGAACTGATAGCACTTCGCAGCAGCCTCGCCGATGGTGACTTCATCCGACTGGGGAAATGCCGGAGCTGCAAGTGCCTCATCCTCATTGACCGCTTCGACGGTGATTGCGACTGCTGGCACTGCAATTCCTCAATCCAGCTAATCCGACAGCACCACGATCGCCCCCTCATACAGGACAAGGGCAAGCCCGAAGCCGATCGAAATGGTCACCATGGTCCACGTCGGGAAGTGCGGGGCCGCGATCAACTTGAAGAAAATTGTAGTGAGGACACCGAGCAGCGCGAGGGCTCCGCACACGAGCGCCACCACAGGCTCTAGGATCACGAGCAACGTAACGATTGGCAGACGCACGACGTGCCACAGCCATCGGACGATCTCGCGACGAGATTCGGTATCGCGGCGCATATAGCAAATTATAATCCAACTGCTCCGAAAATCGAAGCACGGAGATTATGCCTTATTTCTAGCGCGCTCATTAAATCGGAGCGCATAGAAAGTGAAGGCCCTTCGAAGCTCTACATCGCGGGCGGTTGCCGACGTGCTCGCACGGGCGAGAGAACAAAAACGGCTGTCCCAGCGGGAGCTGGCAGCGCGAATAAAAAGACCACATTCATTAGTCGGCATGATCGAGAGCCACCAGCGGCAGGTCAACGTCCCGGAATTCATCGCAATTGCTGAAGCACTGGGCGAAGACGCCACAGAGCTATTTCGGCAGGTACTGCGCGAGCGGAATTCTCGCTGAGGGATTCGCTTAATTTTGAGCTAAACAGGGCTGGAATTGACTTGCCAGCTTGGCGCATGATGGCGCCATGCGTGACAGTTTGACCCTAAACGACCGGAACCACACATGAAGGTCGTTTATGAATTCGGATCAGTTTTCGGCTACACCGCAGCCGTCTGTGGCGGCTCGTCCCCGCAGCGTTGTTCTCTCCCCTTGGGTAAATGAGCGGTTCCCACCGTGGGAACACCTATTAAGCGCGCACGATGTCGCGAGGCTTTCCCGGCGTCCGCGCTGGGCACTTAGCGCGCTCGTTCTAGTTGGACAACTTCCCAAACCCCGCCGGTTCCGCGGCCGCGCTGTCGGGTGGCACCGGCACGACATCCAGCGTTGGCTCTCACGTTCCATCGTTGCGCCGCGGGCGGCCGGCCGGTGGTCCGCGCGTATCCGCGGACGAGCCGCACTCGCGGCCGGTCAACTCTGCCTGTTCGGTTGCCGCTCGTATCGACGAACCGGGCATCATTTGACGCGCTGTATCGTGTCAACCGGTCGCCCGCTCAGGCGCCGACGCCATGGACCGTGAACCTGTCCCGGCGACGGCCCGCTACGTCTTGCTGCCCTTGGCGAATCTCCTAACCGGATATACCGTCAAGGCCATGCAGCGCAAAATCGAGCGGGGAGATTGGCAGGAAGGCAAGGTGTGGCGGCGCGCGCCCGACGGGCGCATCTTGATCGACCTTCTCGGCTATGAAAGATGGGTAGAGCGTACGTGACAGTCGTACTCATGCCACATGCGCGCTGTTTGGCGCCGTGGCACGGACATTACCGGTCAGAGTGGTTGTGTCCCTTTTTGCTCGACACCGCGCGGGGGGAAATTTCGCGCTCAATAGCTTTGCCAGTAGCGACTTCGGCGACATGCAGGTCATATCTTGCCTGCAAAAGGATCCAGTCAAGCGCCTCGCCACCGAAGTATCGCGCAAGCCGCAGAGCGGTATCGCCAGTGACACCGCGCCTCTTGAGGAGGATGTCGTTTATTCGCGGCGGTGTAACCCCCAGGATTTTCGCGAGGGCGGTCGCACTGAGCCCAGCGGGTTCCATGAAGTCTTTGCGCAGAACCTCTCCGGGATGCAACAGCGGCGCCGTGTCTTTGCTCATCGGTAAATACACTCCTTTGCCTCGGTGAAACGCGACCAGCCGCACTTGATCGATGACAGCTCATATCGTATAACGATATTCGATATACGCAATGTGGCATTGCGATTTTGACCAATTCATCTGGTATCAGCCATGGGCAAAAAAGCGAACCTGAGTGGGGTCGAGCCGAAAGGACCGGATCGAATCCAATTCGATTTTCGGATTTCTGGCGTGCGCTATCGACCCACGATCTACCGAACTCCCAGTGAAGCCAATCTCCGACGTGCCTACCAACAGCTCCGAGAGATCAAGGCTCGAATCAAAAGCGGTACGTTCAGCTTTGCCGAGGAGTTTCCCGATTATCGATACAAGGGCGACGCTCCCAAGCAGCGGGGTCAAGAAACCAAGACGTGCAATGACGTTTTCAAAGGCTTCCTGTCTCACTGCGAGATGCGCGTGGCAATGGACGATCTAGCCTATTCCACGCTTGAGGGCTATCGCAAAATTTTGTGTGCACTGTGGTCGCCGAAAATCGGAGAGACTGCATTTGAGAAAGTGGTGTATTCGGAGCTGGCCACGATAGCTGCGGCCCACACGCGCAAGAAGAAGACTTACAACAACGTTGTCAGCGCGATACGGACAGCATTCAAGTTCGGGTACAAGGATCTTCCGGGACAGTTTAATCCGACCCTCGCGCTCTCGACGTTTCGAATCACCAAGAAAGATCGCCCGGCAGTAGACCCGTTCACCGTGCCGGATGCTGAAGCGATCATTTCCGCTTCGCATTGCATTCACGGCGAATGGTATGGGAACTACGAAGAGTTCCGGTTCTTCACCGGCTTGCGACAGTCTGAGCAGTTTGCGCTGGAGATCGGTGATTGCGACCTGATTAACGGCGCGATCAACATCACGAAAGCTTTGGTCCTGTCGCGAGAAAAGAATCGGACCAAGACCAACCAGGATCGCGAGATCTATCTCTGCCCGCGTGCGCTGGAAGTGCTGCGGGCTCAGTTGGCCCTGCGTGAGCGGATGGCCGCGGCCGGCAAAATCAGTCACAACTGCGTCTTCTTTACGGGAGGCGGCGAGCCGTTTCAAACCGTCTTCCTGCCCTACAACCGCTGGCGTGAGGTAATGGAGACACTCGCCATCCGCTATCGCAAGCCGTACAACGCTCGTCACACGTACATCAGTTGGAGGCTCATGAAGGGAGACAATCCCCTGCTCGTGGCCCAGGAGGATGGTCACAGCGTTGAGACGATGCTGCGAACCTATGCAGCTTGGATTAAGGGCGCAAAGCCTGCGGACATCGAGCGCATTAAGAGGGCCATGGCGAGCCGGCCGTCGACCGACGGTGTTGGCGATGAGTTCGGAGCCCGCGGACCCCTAGAGTCCCCAAAAACGGCCACCATTTGGCCACCAGCGGAGCAAATTGATGGGTTGACGGCGCCAGTCGCGGCGACAGGTAGCGGGGCCACTCGGGTGTCAAGTGTCTGCTTTAACAGGGATAACGGAGGAAAATCTGCGACCGAAGAGTTGGCTGGGGTGGAAGGATTCGAACCTCCGAATGGCGGGATCAAAACCCGCTGCCTTACCACTTGGCGACACCCCAGCAGTCCGTCACTCACACCCTGCCGGTCAACCGCGCATCCGCAGCATCGCATGCAGCGGCGAATGATTCAGTCCGCGCGCGACAAAGCTGCTCCATCGGTCCGGAACCCGCGCGGCGACGCGCTCCGCATCCTCGGCGCGCGCGAAGCCGGCGAAGATACACGCGCCGGTGCCGGTCAGCCGCGCCGCGATCGGCGCCCCGTGCGCATCGATCTGCGCGGCAAGCCATGCCAGCGCCTCGGCCACTTCCGGCCGGCGTGCGCATACTACTGGTTCAAACACGTTGACGGTGTCGCTTTCGGAAAAGGCGCGTATTGTGATGACGGGAGAATTTCGTGTCAATTCAGGGGCCTGGAACAGCTCCGCCGTGCTCACGCCGACCCCCGGGTGGATCACCAGAAACCAGCGCGGCGCCAGTTGCATCGCGGTGAGCCGTTCCCCGCGACCCTCACCCCAGGCCGAACTGCCATGAACAAACACCGGTACGTCCGCGCCCAGGTTAAGCCCCAGCTGCGCCAGCTGCGGCAGCCCCAGGTCGCAGCGCCACAGCGCGTTGAGCGCCAGCAGCACGCTGGCCGCATCCGAACTGCCCCCGCCCAGGCCGCCGCCGGCCGGAATATGTTTAATGACCTGGATATCGGCGCCCAGGGTCACGCCGGTGTGCCGCTGCAGCGCCCGGGCGGCACGCACCGCCAGGTCCTGATCCGCCTCGACGGCGGCCATCCCGGCACTGCGCGTGATGCGGCCGTCCTCCCGCACCGCCAGCCCGATCTGATCGCAGCGATCGATCAGCTGGAACACCGTCTGAAGATCGTGATAGCCATCCGCTCGCCTTCCAGTGACGTGCAGAAACAGGTTGAGCTTGGCCGGCGCCGGCCACCAGGTCAGCTCGCTCACAGCTGCCAGTGATCGATGACGACTCGCAGTCGCAGCGCGCCGCGAGTCACGCTGAGGCGCTGCGGCAGCCACTGCTGCTGCACCAGGACATAGTCGGCGTAATCAACCTGCCACCCATCCTGCTCCAGGTGCGCCAGCCGCTGTTCGGTATCGACCGACTCCTGCGCGAAACTCTTGGGGTCGCTGGCGCCAAGGATCCAGAACCTGAGGCTCGTGAGCGGTGGATCAAACCCGAGAGTCGCGCGTAATTCATCGCTGGCGGCGGTGCTGTCCAGCACCTTGCCCTTGCTGGTGGTCAGCTGAAGGTTCGTGGCGCTCTGCTCGATGTGTGCCGCACCGAATCCCAGCGGCGCCGACAGATCGATGCTGGCGTGATCGTCCTGTTGGTGCCAGCGCAGCCCGGCGCTGAAGCCTTCGGTGCCGGTGGCGGCCGCCAGCCGCCCCTGTAACTCAAATTGGCCGATGGCCTGCAATGTCGCGAGTCGCTGCGCCCAGGCAAGCGGTGCCGGAGCTGGGCGCGGCAGCGTCGCGCAGGCCGACAGTAGGAAAGTGCACAGCGCGGGGGCCAGTGCCGCAGCGTCGCCACGCCAGCCCCGGCCCTGCATTGCGCTCAGATCGAGGTGCCCGTGCCTTGAATCGTCAGCGACGGAACGCCGACGCGCTTTTGCGCCGCCTTTATCAGCGCATTGTCGGGATCGACCATCAGCGCGCGGTTCCAGACGTCGCGGGCTTTCGTCTTGTCGCCCAACGCCCACAGCACTTCACCCCAATGAGCGCCGATGTCGCCGTCCTGATCGAGCCGGTACGCCCGCTCCAGCAGCGGCAGCGCCACCTGCAGCGAGCCGCGCCGGTACTGCAGCCAGCCGAGGCTGTCGAGAATGGCCGGATTGTCGGGCTCGGATTTGAGCGCGGAGTTGATCAGCCGGTCCGCGCGCGACAGGTCCCGATTGTGATCGGCGAGGATAAATCCCAGGGCATTGCTGATCGCGCTGTCCTGCGGGCGCGCGCGATACAGCGTCTCCAGCTGCGCAATCGCCGCGTCGGTCCGACCGGCCTTCTCCAGCAGAATCGCCTTCTGGTAGAGCACATCCGGATGATCCGGAAAACGCGCCAGCGCATCGTCGATGCGCGCCAGCGCCTGATCGGCCTCGCCGCCATTGGACAGCAGCTGCGCCTGTGCGATCTCGCCCTCGAGCCGGGTCGGCAGCGGCGCATCGTCCTTGGCCTGCAGCAGCTCCAGTGCGTCTTCGCGCTGGCCTTCTTTATAAAGGATGTTGGCGGCGCGACTGCGGGCGGCGCCTTCCAACCCGGTGCCGCTGAGCATCTGATAACCGCGCAGGGCGGTCGCCGTCTCGCCGCGCCGCTCGGCGATCGCCGCCAGGTAATACACCGCCACGCCCGAGGATTCCGGGTCCTTCAGCAGCGCAGTGAACACGCTCTGCGCCTCGTCGTAATCGCCGCGATCGAAAGCCAGCAGACCGAGCCGGCGCTCGGCCTGGGTACGTAACCCCGCGGTATCGCGCAGCCCTTCCAGCGCCAATCGCGCATCGCGCTCGCGGCCCAGCAGTATCAGCACGTCGACGGCGGCGAAACTCTCCTCCTTCGGCGCCGCCAGACGCGCCGCCCCGGCTGCGGCCACGGCCTGATCGGCTTCGCCCAGGCCCGCGTGCGCGCGCGCCAGCAGCAGCTGCGTGGGCGCCCGATCCGCGCCGGCACTCAGCGCGCGCTGGCCGAACTCCAGCGCCTCGCGGTAATTCCAGCCATCGAACGCGAGGCTGGCCAGCGCCAGCTGCCCCCGGCCGGTCTGCAGGCGCGGCACCTGTGCGCCACGCACCATCGCCAGTGTCGCCGGCACGCCGGCCTCCTGCGCCACCTGTCCGAGCTGATCGGCTATGTCGTCGTCACCAGCCGCCGAGCCGGCCGCTCCGCCGGCCGCGTCACCAGCGCCGCGACGGGCGCTCTTCGGCGCCGCGTAACCGCCGCCGTTCTTGATCCAGGCCTCGAACGCGGTGCGCGCGTCGTCGATCTTGAACAGACCCAGGTCGGCCCGCATCGCGGCACGCAGCGCCGCAGGATCAGACGGCATCAGCTGCCGCCAGCGTGCTGCCGCCCGTTCCGCAGCCTGGTACTGCCCGCAGTCGAGCGCCACCCCGGCGGCTCGTTCCGCGAGCTTCGCATCAGTCAGACGCTGCGCTGCAATAGTGTAGTTAGCCGCTGCACGGCCACAGTCGTCGCGCTGCAGCGCGATCTCCGCCGTCATGATCAGCGCGTTGGAATCTTCGGTGTCGCGCAGACTGGGCGAAGATGCCAGGGCGGCATGTGGCGCAGCAGTGGCCAGCGCTGCGCCGGCCAATAGCTGCAGGGCAGCAAGTGTGAGGTGACGGGACTGCATGACCGCTAGACTATAGCTGAAGATGAAAGCATCAATCCGCCAAAAACTCGAAAAAGCCGAACAGCGCTTTGAGGAGCTGGCGCATCTGCTTGCTGACCCTCAGACCATCGGAATTCCCCAGCAGTTCCGTGATTTATCGGTCGAATATGCACGCCTGCAGCCTACCGCCGCGGCATTCGCCGACTATCGGCGCCTGGAGCGGGAGCTCGCCAGCGCCGAGGACATGCTGAACGACGCGGATTCCGACATGCGGGCCATGGGCGAGGAGGAGCTCAGCGCCGTCAGGCAGCGCCTGGAGCATCAGGCGGCCGAGCTGCAACGCTTGTTGCTGCCGCGCGATGCCCGCGACCAGGGCAACATATTCCTCGAGATTCGCGCCGGTACCGGCGGCGATGAGGCCGCCATCTTCGCCGGCGACCTGCTGCGCATGTATAGCCGTTACGCCGAATCGCAGGGCTGGCAGGTCGAGACGCTGAGCGAGAGCCCCGGGGAGCATGGCGGCTATCGCGAGGTGATCAGCCGCATCGTCGGGCGCGGCACGTTCTCCAAGCTCAAATTCGAATCCGGCACGCACCGCGTGCAGCGTGTGCCGGCGACCGAGGCCCAGGGACGCATCCACACCTCCGCGGTCACGGTCGCGATCCTGCCGGAGCTCGACGAGATCGAGAAGGTCGAGTTAAATCCCGCCGATCTGCGCGTCGACACCTTCCGCGCCTCCGGCGCCGGCGGTCAGCACGTCAACAAGACCGACTCGGCGATCCGCATCACGCACCTGCCGAGCGGCATCGTCGTGGAGTGCCAGGATGAGCGCTCGCAGCACAAGAACCGTTCGCGCGCGATGTCGCTGCTGGCGTCGCGGCTCCTGGCCGCCGAGCAGACCAAGCAGCTGGCCGCGCAAACGCAATCGCGCAAACTGCAGGTCGGCAGCGGCGATCGCTCCGAGCGCATCCGCACCTACAATTTTCCGCAGGGCCGCGTCACCGACCACCGCATCAACCTGACGCTGTACCGGCTGGCCGACATCATGCAGGGACAGATCGAGGAGCTGCTGCAGGCCCTGCAGCAGGAATATCAGGCGGAACTGCTGGCCGCCGAATGAAGCGTCAGCGCCAGCGCGCTGAGGAAAACGCAGCCGATCGCCCAGATGCCGATCGTCACCGCCGCCACGATCGCCTGCACCGCTGAGCCCTCGCCGCCCAGCAGCGCCGCGACGATGCTCAGGACCGCGGCCGCAGCCAGCGTGCAGATCAACAGGATCAGCACCGCGATCACGATGGTGGCGAGCGCCTTCCACCAGTGCGGTTGCATCAGCTGCACACTGCGCACCAGCGCGGTGTACGGATTGAAGTTCTCGAACAGCAGCACCGGCAGCAGTACCAGGTAGCACACCAGCAGGAATATTCCGGGCAACACCAGCAGCGTGAAGCCGACGAACAGGCTCAGTTGCGCCAGGATCCAGCCGGCAAGCACAACCGGCAACCGGTGCACCGCGGCCATCAGCGCGGCTGTGGAATCCACCGTGGCGCCACTGGCAAGCGCACGCTGTCGCAGCATCATGGCGCTGACGATGAACACCGTCACCGCTGAGGCGAGGTACGCCAGCACCCAATAGGCGGTGTCCGCCGGCATACCGAAGCTCAGTGTATGGCCGCTCGCGACCCAATACAGATTCGGAATCTCCAGACTCAGTACGGCCAGCATCGCGAACGGCAGGCATTTGAGCAGCGTCGCCCGAAACAGCTTGCTTGCCGCATTCAGCAACATGCTGACGCTGGCGTCGGGCCGAGGCGCCTTCGATGCGGTCATAATGTCTCCACCATGGCGGTATCTGGCAATGTAACAGACCCCGGCGACAGCACGCTGCGGGCATTGGTCGAGCGCGGCTGGGGTGAACTCGCCACGAGCAGTGTGTCGGCACGCCTGGACGCCGAGGTGCTGCTGGCATACGCACTGCGTCGGCCGCGCAGCTACCTGCTATCGCATGACGCCAGCCGGATCGACGCGGCCACCACCGCCCATTTCCGATCGCTGCTGGCACGACGTGCAGCGGGCGTGCCGCTGGCGTATCTGACCGGAGTGCGCGAATTCTGGTCGCTGCCGCTCGCGGTGACCCCCGAGGTGCTGATTCCCCGCCCGGAGACCGAGCTTGCGGTCGAGCGCTGCCTGGCGCTGCACGACGCCTCCCCGGCAGCAGTCGCCGATCTGGGTACCGGCTCGGGCGCGATTGCGCTGGCGCTGGCGGTGGAACGGGCGCAGTGGCGCATCGCCGCAACCGATTGCGCAGCCAATTCGCTGCAGCTCGCGCGCACCAACGCCGAGCAACTTGGTGCCCGGAACGTGGAATTCTTCGAGGGTGACTGGTTCGGGGCATTGCCCGGGCGCCAGTTCGAGCTGATTGTCAGCAATCCGCCCTATGTGGCGGCGCACGACCCGGCGCTGGCGGCCCTGCAATATGAACCGGCGGCGGCACTGACACCTGGTGTCACCGGACTGGAAGCCCTGGCAACGATCATCTCGCACGCACCGGCACATCTGCTTGGCGGCGGCTGGCTGGTGGTCGAGCACGGCGCTGGCCAGGCCGCCGACGTCACGCGATTGCTTGTGGGTGCGGGCTTTACTCGCGTACGCTGCCACCCTGATCTTGCGGGCCGCGACCGGGTCACCGAAGCGCAGCGGCCCTGACGAGCGGCGCGCGGCGTTGGCGGATTTGGCGGCACTTAGGGAATGAGGGAAACGGCCATGGTTCGATTCGAGACCTCACACGGCGGTTTTACCGTCGAACTTTATGACGAGGACGCGCCGCAGACCGTGGAGAATTTCCTGCGCTACGTCGATGACGGCTTCTTCGACGGCACCATTTTCCATCGCATCGTACCGGGCTTCGTCATCCAGGGCGGCGGCCTGACACCCGACTACGTTCACAAGAAGACCCACCCGCCGGTCAAAAATGAAGCCGCCAATGGCGTACGCAACGAACGCGGCACCCTGTCGATGGCGCGCACCGACGAGATACACAGCGCCACCTCGCAATTCTTCGTCAACCTTGCCGACAACGATTTCCTCGACCAGCGACCCGGTCAGTACGGCTATGCGGTATTTGGCCGCATCGCCGAGGGCATGGACGTGATCGACCGCATCGCCAAGATCGGCACCGGGCGCCGCAAGGGTCATTCCGATGCGCCGCTGGAAGACATTGTGATTACCTCGGCGCGGCGCCTGCCGCCGGCCAAACAGCCGCCGTAGGCGCACGTGTGGTACCGCGTCGGCCGCGCCCTGGGTCTGGCGCTACTGGGCGCGCTGCTGGCGCTGGCCGCCGTCGTATTGGCGCTGCGATGGATCGATCCGCCGACCAGCGCCTTCATGCTCACGGCGCGCCTGGAAGCCCTGTTCAGCGGCCAGCACGATTATCGGACCGAATATCAATGGGTATCGCTCGAGCAGATCTCACCCCAGGCCGCCATCGCGGTCATCGCAGCCGAGGATCAGCAGTTCCCGTTCCACGCCGGTTTCGATTTCAAATCGATCCGCGAAGCGGTACGCGCTCACGAGCGCGGCGGCAAGCTGCGCGGCGCCAGCACCATCACCCAGCAGGTGGCGAAGAACCTGTTCCTGTGGTCGGGCCGCAGCTTCGTGCGCAAGGGCCTTGAGGCCATGCTCACCATCATGATCGAGACCATGTGGCCGAAGGAGCGCATCCTCGAGGTGTATCTGAACATCGTGCAGTTCGGCCGCGGCGTTTACGGCGTCGAGGCGGCCGCGCGCCACTTCTTCCACGAGTCTGCCGCGCGCCTCACGCGCCAGCAGAGCGCGTTGCTCGCGGTCGTATTGCCCAATCCGCTGCGCCTCAAGGTCGATGCACCGTCAAGCTACGTTCTGGCACAGCGCGACTGGACCCTGAAGCAGATGGCGGATCTGGGCGGGCCGGCCTATCTGAGAGAGATCGAACCACCATAAAGGCCACTGCGCCATAAAGGCCCAAGCGCATGCACAGCAAATCCAGCCGATCCGCCGCCTCATCGCATCAAGGCCAGTTTCGTTACTACGATTTTTTCATGGCGGCCTACGTGTGCATCCTGCTGTGCTCCAACCTGATCGGCCCCGCGAAGCTGTCGACGGTACATATCCCGATCTACGGCAACGTGACCTTCCTGGCCGGAGTGCTGTTCTTCCCGCTGTCGTATATCTTCGGCGACGTGCTGACCGAGGTTTACGGCTACGCGAGGGATCGTCGCGTGGTGTGGGCCGGTTTCGCGGCCCTGGCGTTTGCCGCATTGATGGCCGCGGTGGTCGTGGCGCTGCCGCCGGCGGCACAATGGCGCGATCATCAGGCTGCGGTGCAGGCCATCTTCGGCAACACGCCGCGCATCGTCGCCGCATCCATCACCGCTTTCTGGTGCGGCTCATTCGTCAACAGCTTCGTCATGGCGAAGATGAAAATCTGGAGCAGCGGCCGCTGGCTGTGGACCCGTACCGTCGGCTCGACGCTGTGCGGGGAACTGGTGGACACGGCGCTGTTCTATACCATCGCCTTCTACGGCCTGTGGGATACGGCGACGCTGGAAGGCGCACTGGTCACGCAATACGTGCTCAAGAGCGGCTGGGAGATCGTCATGACGCCGGTGACCTACCGCGTGGTCGGATTCCTCAAGCGTGCCGAGCATGAAGACTACTACGACCGCGACACCAACTTCACACCGTTCTCTCTCAAAGCCTGATGGACAGTGCCAGGGAGCGACCCTGCACCGGACGGAGGTATCGGGGTATATGGAGANNTCTCCATATACCCCGATACCTCTATGCAGTTCTGAGCCACTCCATGGCGCGCTGTCCAATCCTGAGTTGGGCGACTATGATCGTGAACTTGGGAGGGGGTTATGCAACAAGCCGTACGCAAATACCTGATGGCCCTGGAGGCCGGCGACGCCGACAAGGCGGCCTCGCTGTTCGTCGCCGATGGCTGGGTGCAGTCGCCGTTTCTCGGCCGGCTGCCGGTGCGCGAGTACGTGAACACGGTGGCGCGCGCATCGAGCGGCTCCAAGCTGACGGTGTACGACGTCCTGGTGAGCGCAGAGGGGCATCTGCGCGCGGTGGCCTATTACCTGTACGATTGGTCGCTGAAGGACGGATCGAATGTATCGTTCGATTGCGCCGACGTATTCAACTTCGACGCCAATACCGGTCGCATCGAGTCGATCGTGCTGGTCTACGATACCCGGCCGGTGCGCGCCGTGGTCGACAACAAATACCCCTGACGCTCAATTCACCGAGTGCGGCGCCTCCGGGTTCGCGCCTTCGGTAAACAGTCGCTCGACGTCGATCGAATCGAAGCGATACGGGCGGCCGCAGAATTCGCAGGTGACGGTCACCGCGCCCTGCTCGGCCAGGATGCTGTGCATTTCGGCCGGCCCGAGCGAGCGCAGCAGGCCGGCGACCCGGCCCTCGCTGCAGCGGCAGGCGAAGCGCACCGACGAACCCTGGAACAGCCGGCAATCGTGCTCGGCGCACACCTGCGCCAGCACCTGCTCGGCCGACCCGCGCAGCAACAGCGTCGGATCCAGCGTCGCCACGCGCGGCTGCAGATCCTCCCACACTGCCTGCGACACCGCCGCCTGCGCTTCACCCTGCGCGCTGGCGCCCGGAATCTTCTGCAGCAGAACGCCGCCGGTGCTCAAGGCGTCGGCGGCGAGCGCAATGCGCGTCGGCAACTGCTCGGAAGTGGCGAAATAGTTTTCCAGGCATTCGGCCAGACTCGCGCCCTGCAGCGACACGATGCCCTGATAGCGCGCCGAGCGTTCCTCGGCTTCGATGGTGACGGTCAGCCGGCCGTCACCCACCAGTTGCCGGAAGCTCGCTTGGCCCAAGGTGATGGCATCGGCGCGGGCCACCGCACGGATGACGAAATCATGCGTGCACTGCGCCACCAGCAGATTCACCAGGCCGTCGCCCGCCAGCTGCAGCGTCAGTGTGCCCTGGAACTTGAGGGTGGCGGCCAGCAACAGCGAAGCGGTGACCGCCTCCCCCAGCAGCGACTCGACCAGCGGCGGGTAGTGCTGGTGGCTGCGCAGCTCGCGCCAGGCGCCGTCGAGCCGGATCCAGAAGCCGCGCACCGGTTGACGTTCGAGTATGAAGCGCCGCAGCTCGCCGTCACTGATGGCCGCCACCTCAGCCACCGAGCTTCTTTTTAAGCAGCTCGTTGAGTCGCGCCGGGTTGGCCTTGCCCTGCGTGGCCTTCATCACCTGGCCGACGAAGAATCCGAACAGCTTGTCCTTGCCGGAGCGATACTGCGCCAGCTGCGACGGATTGGCGGCGATCACGGCGTCGATCGCGGCTTCGATCGCCGACTCATCGGTAATCTGGCGCCAGCCGCGCGCCTCGATGATCGCATCGGCATCCTTGCCTTCGTCCCACATCGCCTCGAGCACCTCCTTGGCAATCTTGCCGGAGATGGTGTTGTCGGCAACTCGAACCAGCAGCTTGGCCAGCGCAGCCGGGGCGATGCGGCTGTCGTTGATTTCGACGCCGTCGCGGTTGAGCAGGCCGGACAGTTCGCCAATGACGGTATTGGCCGCAAGTTTCGGGCTCAGCGCGGTAGCGGGGAAACCCGCCGCCGCCTTCTCGATCACGGTTTCAAAGTAGTCGGCCAGCTCGGCACTGGCGGTAAGTACCCCGGCATCGTAGGCCGACAGGTCATAGTCCTTGCGCAGGCGCTGCGCCTTCTGGTCGGGCAGCTCCGGCAGGCTGGCGCACACGGTGTCGATATAGAGCTGATCGATCTCCACCGGCAGCAGATCCGGATCGGGGAAGTAGCGATAGTCGTTGGCTTCTTCCTTGGAGCGCATCGAACGCGTCTCGCCGCGATCGGCATCGTACAGTCGTGTCTCCTGCACCACGCGGCCGCCGCCCTCGAGCAGTTCGATCTGGCGCGCGACTTCGTAGTTGATCGCCTTCTCGACGAAGCGGAACGAGTTGAGGTTCTTGATCTCAGCACGCGTGCCCAGTTTCTCTGTGCCGCGCGGCCGCACCGAGACGTTGGCGTCGCAGCGAAACGACCCTTCCTGCATGTTGCCGTCGCAGATCTGCAGGTAGCGCACCAGGGTATGGATCTTCTTAAGGTAAGCGACCGCCTGCTTGGCCGAGCGCATCGCCGGCTCGGAGACGATCTCGATCAGCGGCGTGCCGGCGCGGTTCAGGTCGACACCGGTCTGCCCGGCAAGTCCTTCGTGCAGCGACTTGCCGGCATCCTCCTCCAGGTGCGCGCGCGTGATATCGATGCGCTTGACGCTGCCGTCGTCGAGCAGGACGTCGACCGCCCCGCCGCTGACGATCGGCAGTTCGTACTGGCTGATCTGGTAACCCTTGGGCAGGTCGGGGTAGAAGTAATTCTTGCGCGCGAAGATCGAGCGCCGCGTCACGCGGGCGTTGACTGCCAGCCCGAATTTCACCGCCATGCGTACCGCCTCGGCATTGAGCACGGGCAGCACGCCGGGATAAGCCAGATCGACCAGGTTGGCCTGCGAGTTCGGCGGCGCCCCGTAGGCGGTGGCCGAGCCGGAGAAGATCTTCGAGCTGGTCAGCAGCTGGGCATGGATCTCCAGCCCGATGACGGTCTCCCATTGCATCAGGCAAATCCCGGCGGTGCGCGACGGTGCCAATCGGTCTCAAGCTGGTAGCGGTGCGCGACGTTCAGCAGCCGCTCCTCGCCAAAGTGCGGACCGATGATCTGCAACGCCGCGGGCAGGCCCTGTGTCAGGCCGCAGGGCAGTGAAATCGCCGGCAAGCCGGCAAGGTTGGCGCCGATGGTATAAATATCGTTCAGGTACATCGTGACCGGATCGGCCGTCTTGGCGCCGAGTTCGAACGCCGCGGTCGGCGTGGTCGGACCGATCACCACGTCCACTTCGTGGAAGGCGCGCTCGAAATCGTTGCTGATCAGCTGCCGCACGCGCTGTGCCTTGAGATAGAAGGCGTCGTAGTAGCCGGCCGAGAGCACGTAGGTACCGGTCATGATGCGACGCTTGACCTCGGCGCCGAAGCCCTCGCCGCGCGAGCGCAGGTACAGGTCCAGCAGATCGGTCGGTTTTTTGCAGCGATAGCCATAGCGCACGCCATCGAAGCGCGCCAGGTTCGACGAACACTCGGCCGGCGCCACCACGTAATAGGTCGGCACCGATAACGGCAGATTCGGCAGGCTGACATCCTTGATCAGCGCGCCCTGTGATCGCAGCAGCTCGAGCGCGGCGCGGATGTGCTGCTCGATCGCCGGATCCAGCCCGGTATCGAAGAATTCCTTCAGCACACCTATCTTCAGTCCCTTGAGCGGCTGCTCGAGCGCGGCACTGTAGTCGGGTACCGGCAACTCGACGCTGGTGGAATCGCGCTCATCGAAGCCGGCTATCGCACCCAGCAGCAGCGCCGCGTCGGCGGCGCTGCGCGTGATCAGGCCGGCCTGGTCCAGACTCGAGGCGAAGGCCACCATTCCGTAGCGCGACACGCGCCCATAGGTGGGCTTGAGCCCGGTCACTCCACACAGCGCCGCGGGCTGGCGAATGGAACCCCCGGTGTCGGTGCCAGTGGCGGCCGGCACCAGTCGGGCGGCGACCGCCGCCGCCGAGCCTCCGGAGGAGCCGCCGGGCACGCGCGCAGGATCCCAGGGATTCTTCACCGGACCGAAGAAACTGGTCTCATTGGAGGAGCCCATCGCGAACTCATCCATGTTGGTCTTGCCGAGCATCACTACGCCGGCTGCCCGCAGGCGCTCGACCACCGTGGCATCGTAGGGCGATACGAAATCCGCCAGCATGCGCGAGCCGCAGGTGGTCTTCTCACCGCGAGTGCAGAACAGGTCCTTGTGGGCCATGGGCACGCCGGTCAACGGCCCGGCGTCGTTAGCGCCCAGCCGCGCATCGGCCCGCGCCGCCTCGAGCAGCGCGCCCTCCGCGCTGATGGTGATGAACGCGTTGAGTGCGCCCTGGTGTCGCGTCACACGCTCGAGCAGGGCCTGCGTCAGCTCGACACTCGAGACCTGGCGCGCCCGCAGTGCCGCGGCCAGCTCGGTCACGGTCTTGTCATGCAGATCGCTCATTCGATCACTCGGGGAACCAGGTACAGTCCGGCTTCGACCTGCGGGGCGTTCTGCTGGTAGAGCTGGTGCCGATCGGTCTCGGTGACGGCGTCCGCGCGCAGCCGCTGGCGCTGCCCCGGCAGCGGGTGTGCCATCGGCTCGACCTGGCTGGTGTCGGCACGGTCGAGTTCGGCCACCAGCCCCATGATGCGCGACAGTCCCTCGACGTACAGCGGAATCTCCTGTTCCGTCAGCGCAAGACGCGCCAGGCGGGCAATGTTCTCGATGTCGCGGCGATTGAGGCTCATGTGGAAAGGTTAGCATTTCGCAGAAAAAACAGCGCGAAATCATACACCTTGCCTTGTGGAATGCCGTCTCGGTTGCTAGATTAGCGCCCGCTTTTAAACGCCTGTACAAGTTCCAAGAAGGTCGGCCGCTTTCATGTTCAAACGCCTGCGCGGCTATTTCTCCAGCGATCTGTCGATCGATCTGGGCACCGCCAATACGCTGATCTACGTCCGTGACAAGGGCATAGTTCTCAACGAGCCCTCGGTGGTTGCGGTGCAGGACGAACCCTCGCGCGGCGGCAAGATCATCGTGGCCGTGGGTCAGGACGCCAAGGCCATGCTGGGTCGCACCCCGGGGCACATCACTGCGGTGCGGCCGATGAAGGACGGCGTGATCGCCGACTTCACCTATACCGAGAAGATGCTGCAGTACTTCATCAACAAGGTACACGGCAATCGATTCCTCAAGCCCTCGCCGCGGGTACTGGTGTGCGTGCCGTTCGGTTCCACCCAGGTCGAGCGCCGCGCCATCCGCGAATCCGCCGAGGGCGCCGGTGCCCGCAATGTCGGTATCGTCAGTGAACCGATGGCGGCCGCAGTGGGCGCCGGACTGCCGGTGCAGGAGGCGCGCGGCTCGATGGTGCTCGATATCGGCGGCGGCACCAGCGAAGTCGCGGTGCTGTCGCTCAACGGCATCGTCTACGCCAATTCGGCCCGCATCGGCGGCGATCGCTTCGACGATGCGATCATGAACTACGTGCGCCGCAACTACGGCATCCTGATCGGCGAGGCCACGGCCGAGCGCATCAAGATCGAGATCGGCTCGGCCTATCCGGGCCAGCAGGTGCGGGAACTGTCGGTCAAGGGGCGCAATCTATCGGAAGGCGTGCCGCGCAGTTTCACGCTCAACAGCAATGAAATCCTGGAAGCACTGCAGGAGCCGCTGCAGGGCATCGTGAGCGCGGTCAAGCAGGCGCTGGAACAGACCCCGCCGGAGCTGGGCGCAGATGTGGCCGAGCGCGGCATCGTCCTCACCGGCGGCGGTGCGTTGCTGCGCGACATCGACAAGCTGCTGATGGAAGAGACCGGTCTGCCGGTGATGGTGGCCGACGATCCGCTGACCTGTGTCGCACGCGGCGGCGGCCGCATACTAGAGCTGATGGATCAGATGGGGCCCGGACATTTCGGCTTGGAATAACACCCATGACGCTCAGCGCCGGCCGCCGTACGCGGGTCGGTCAGCCGGGCGCCTTGCGGCTCATGCGCAGTAGCCGCACAGGCTGCTAGGCCCTCACCATGGCGGTCTTCGGCCCCGACGTCGATCGACCCCTGTATGGTCGTGGGCCGTCGGCGGGCCTGCGTTTCACCGTCTACGCCATCCTGTCGATCGTGCTGATGTACTACGACCAGCACGGCCACTGGGTGCAGCGTCTGCACTTCGCACTCGACGCGGCGGCCTATCCGGTGCAGATCGCAGTCAGCTCGCCGCGTACCGCCTGGAACTGGGTCACGCAGGGCCTGGAGACCCGCGATGCACTGCGCGCCGAAAACCAGCGCCTGCACGACCAGGTGCTGGCACTTGAGATGAGCGTGGTGCGCGAGGACGCCCTCGAGCAGGAAAATGCCGAACTGCGCGGCCTGCACGCCGCACTGCCGCCATTCATCAAGAAATGGCAGCTGGCCGAGATCATCAGCGTCGACACCAACCCGCTGCGCCAGCGCGTCGTGATCAACAAAGGCGCGGCTGATGGCGTGCTGGTGAATCAAGCAGTGGTGGACGGCACCGGCGTGCTCGGCCAGGTGGCCCGCGTGGGGCCATGGAGTGCCGAGGTGATACTGGTGACCGATCCGGAACACGCGATCCCGGTCGAGGTGGTCCGCAACAGCCTGCGATCCATCGCAGTGGGCTCCGGCAACACCGGCGAGCTGCTGCTGCCGTACCTGGCGGTCAATTCCGACGTCAAGAGTGGCGATCTGCTGGTGAGCTCAGGCCTGGGCGGAGTATTTCCGTCCGGCCTGCCGGTGGCGCGCATCAGCGGCGTGCGGCGCGAAGCCAACCAGCTGCTGGCGCAGGTGCGTGCGATGCCGCTGGCGCATGTCGAACAGGATCGCGAGGTGGTGTTGCTGCAGTTCGAGCCCTCACACCCGGCGGCACCGGCACCAACGCCGCCGATTGCGCCCGAAGCGGTGGCGGCGCCCAAGCCGGCGCCAAAAATCGCAGATCCGGACCAATGACTGCGGCACCGCAACGCTGCCCGCCATGAGTGACCGTCATCCACGCCTGGTCGTGCTCACGACGACGATCATCGCCATGATGCTCACGGTGGCGCCGCTACCCACCTGGCTGGCGATCGTGCGACCGGCGTTCCTGGTGCTCACCGTGCTGTACTGGTCGATCATGCTGCCGCGCGCCGGAGGGCTGCTGCTCGGCTATGCCAGCGGCCTGGCGCTGGACGTGTTGCAGGGCTCGCTGCTGGGCGAGCATGCACTGGCATTGGCCTTCGTGACCTATCTTGCCATCCGCCTGAACCTTTTGATGCGAGCCAAGCCGCTGTTTGAGCAGTCGCTGTTTGTGTTTGCGGCGCTGATGGTTTATGAGTCGCTGTTGTGGGTAATCGATGGCTGGAGCGGCCATCCCCTGTCCACGCCGGCGCGCTGGGTGCATACCGCGACCGGTGCGCTGATCTGGCCGCTGGTGGTCGGCATTCTCGGCCGCTTCCGCGCCCCGCGCTGACAGCGCCTGCTCGAGACGACCTGAAGACATGGTGGATTCACGCGTTCGAATCAAGGACCACTGGAACGAGCAGCGCATCTTCTCGCAGCGCACGCTCGGGGCGCTGGTCGTGGTCGCCGTCCTGGTGCTGGTGCTGATCGGCCGCCTGGTGTTCCTGCAGGTGATGCGCCACGACTATTACACCGAACTGTCACAGGGCAATCGGGTGCGGCTGGATCCAATTCCGGCCAGCCGCGGGCTGATCTTCGATCGCAACGGCAAGGTGATGGCCGACAACGAGCCGGCCTACCAGCTCGAGCTGGTGCGCGAGCAGGTCCCCGATCTCAACGACACCCTCAATCGCCTGACCGCGCTCGGGCTCATCGATCGCGACGAGGTCGAGGACACGCGCCGCATCATTCTCTCGCGTCGCACCTTCGACAGCGTGCCGGTGCGACTGCGGCTCACGGACGAGGAAATCGGCGCCTTCGCGGTGCATCGCTACCAGTTCCCGGGCGTGGATCTGGCCACCCGCCAGACGCGGCACTATCCGCTCGGCCAGCTCGCGGTGCATGCGCTGGGCTACGTCAGCGCCATCAGCGTACAGGACCTGGAGCACATCGACCGCGTGACCTATGCCGGCACCACGCTGATCGGCAAGCTCGGAGTCGAGAGCGCCTACGAGCGGCCGCTGCACGGCAAAAACGGCTATCGCGAAATCCTGGTCAATGCGCAGGGTCGCTCGGTACAGCGCGAAGGCGCCTTTGCCGCCGAACTGCATTCGCAGGCCCCGATCGCCGGCGATGACCTGGTACTGTCTATCGACGTTGCGACCCAGCAGGCCGCGGAGGACGCGCTCGGCGATCACCGCGGCGCGGTGGTCGCGATCGACCCTGCCAACGGCGACGTACTGGCCCTCGTGAGCAAACCCGGCTTCGACCCGGCGGCATTCGCCCGCGGGCTGTCGCGCTCCGAATACGCGGCGCTGTCCGACGATATCGACAAGCCGCTGTTCAACCGGGCGCTGCGCGGTACCTACCCTTCCGGCTCGACCATCAAGCCGGTGATCGCGTTGGCGGGACTGACCTATCATGTGGTGGATCCGAGCCGGCAGGAATTCTGCGCCGGCGTGTTCCACCTGCCGGGCAGCAGCCGCCTGTTTCGCGAAGGCAAGGGCGGCAAGCACGGCTGGGTTGACCTGGAACATGCGATCGCCAGGTCCTGTGACGTCTACTTCTACGGCCTGGCTGCGACCATCGGCGCCGAACATATCGCGGATTTTATGGCGCCCTTCGGCTATGGCGCGCTCACCGGCATCGACATCAGCGGCGAGAAACCGGGCCTCTTGCCCTCGCCCGAGTGGAAGCGCAAGGCCTTCAAGCGCCCGGAGGACCAGATCTGGTTTCCGGGCGAGACCGTGAACTTCGGCGTCGGCCAGGGCTATCTGCTGGTCACACCGCTGCAGCTGGCGCACGTGGCCTCGGTACTGGCTGAGCGCGGCAAGAGCTTCCAGCCGCGGCTGGTCACCGGCGTGCGCGATATCGAGGGCCACTTGAAGGCGATTGCGCCGGTGCAGCTGCCGGCCATCGACAACGTCAGCGATGCCGCCTGGGATCTGGTACTGCGTGGAATGATGGGGGCGACCACCTACGGCACCGCCGCGGCAATCAGCAAGGGCGCCAGCTACCTGATCGCCGGCAAGACCGGTACCGCACAGGTGTTCTCGGTCGGTCAGAACGAAAAATACGTCGAGAAAAATGTCGCCGAGCGGCTGCGCGACCACGCCTGGTTCATCGCCTTTGCACCCGCCGACGCGCCGCGCATCGCGATCGCGGTACTGGTGGAGAACGGCGGCTTCGGGGCGAGTGCGGCGGCACCGATCGCGCGCCGCGTCATGGACGCGTATCTGCTGCACCAATCCACGGCACCGGCGGCCAATGTCGCCGTACCCGAGAGCCAGGCGAGTGATTGACGACTTCGGCTACGCGCGCACGCGCCGCACGCTGTCGTCGACCGCGAAACTGCTGTCGGTGCTCAATCTCGACGGCCCGCTGCTGGTCGGTCTGGGATTGCTCGCGCTCTACGGGCTGGCGATTCTCTACAGCGCCTCGGGCCAGAGCCTCGATACCGTGCTGCGCACGCTGGTACGCATAGCCTTGGGGACCGCCGCCATGCTGGCTCTGACCCATGCCAGTCCAAACCTGCTGCGCCGGCTCTCGCCCTGGATTTACGTGATCGGCATCGCGCTGCTGCTGGTGGTGGAGCTCACCGGGGTCATCGGCAAAGGGGCCCAGCGCTGGCTCAATCTGGGCATCGTGCGCTTCCAACCGTCCGAAGTGATGAAACTGGCGGTGCCGATGCTGGCCGCCTGGTATCTGCATGACCGTCCGTTGCCGCCGGACTGGCGCGCCATGCTGATGCTGGCCGTGATCATCTTCCTGCCCGCGGGCTTAGTCGCAATGCAGCCGGATCTGGGTACCGCGGCGCTGATCGCCGCCAGCGGCGCATTGCTGGCGCTGATGGCCGGGCTGTCGCTGCGCATCGTCATCGTGCTGGTGCTGCTGGCGGTCGGCGGCGCCTTTGCCGGCTGGCATTTCCTGCACGACTACCAGCGCGAGCGTGTGCTGACCTTCCTCAATCCACAGACCGACCCGCTGGGCGCGGGCTATCACATCATCCAGAGTCAGATCGCACTCGGTTCCGGCGGCCTTTTCGGCAAGGGCTGGATGCACGGCAGCCAGGCACAGCTGCAGTTCCTGCCCGAACGCTCCACCGACTTTATCTTCGCCGTGGTGGGCGAGGAGTTCGGACTGATCGGCCTCATCCTGCTGCTGGCGCTGTACCTGTTCATCGTTGCGCGCGCGCTGTGGCTTGCGATGCAGACCAATGACACCTACTCAAGGCTGCTGGGCCTGTGCATCGCTCTGACTTTTTTCGTGTATGTATTTATCAACGCCGGCATGGTGAGCGGACTACTGCCGGTGGTGGGGGTGCCGCTGCCGCTGGTCAGCTACGGCGGCACCTCGGTGGTCACGCTGCTGGCGGGGTTTGGGATCCTGATGGGACTTTATTCGCATCGAAAGCTGGTCGGCTCCTGATGCCAGGCCGCGACCGATGAGGTACACCTGGATTCTTATTGTTGGGCTCGGCGCCGGCGCCGGCGCCGGGCTCGGCGTCGCGGCGGATGCCCCGGGCGAGACCCCGGCAGCAGCCACCACTGCCGGCACCACCCCTGCCGCCACCACCCCGGCCGCCACCACCCCGGCCGCCGCCACCCCGGCGGCAACGCCCGCCGCAACGGAAACACCGGTTCCGGCAGCGACGCCGGCCCCTGCAGCAGCAGCGGCACCCTCAACGCTACCGGCACCGGTGCCCTCCGCGGCACCACCCGCCGCGCCATCCGCGGCGGATGCCGCGAACTTCGACTTCTCGCATTTCGATGTGTCACGACCCGAGATCCACAGCTACATCGATCAGCTGGTGGCGCAAGGCTTCGCTCGCGATCGCCTCACGGCGCTGTTCGCTGCCGCGGAGCCGCAGCCGAGGATCATCGATGCCATCAGCCGGTCAGCCGAAAAGACGCTGCAGTGGTGGGAATATCGCGCCCGCGTGCTCACACAGGAACGCATCGATGCCGGCGTGCAGCTGTGGCGCGAGCACAAGGAGCTGCTCGACCAGATCGCGATTGAATACCAGGTAGCGCCGGAGTACCTGATCGCCGTGCTCGGCGTCGAGACGCGCTACGGGCGCGTCACCGGCCGCTACCGTGTCATCGACGCGCTTGCGACCCTGGCGTTCGACTACCCGCCGCGCGCCAACTATTTCCGCAAGGAGCTGACCGAGTTCCTGCTGCTGGCGCGCGAGGAAAAATTCGATCCATTGAGCATCCGCGGCTCCTATGCCGGCGCCATGGGAGCGTTGCAGTTCATGCCCTCCAGCTATCGCAAATTCGCGGTTAGCGAGCAGCACGCACCGCACCGCGACCTGTGGGGCGATTGGGGCGACATATTCGCCAGCACCGCCAATTACCTGCATCAATTCGGCTGGCAGTACGGCGCGCCGGTGCTGGCCGAGGCGCAGCTGCCCGCGGAGCAGGGCTTAGTGGCGCCCGAGCACATGGCGCTCAACGACACGCTGGGCGCTCTGCGGGCACACGGCATGACAGTGGCGAGCGACCTGCCCGATGACACACCGGCGCTGCTGCTGGCCGCCCCGCAGCAGGATGCCTACGGCTATCGCGTCGGATTCAAGAATTTCTACGTCATCACGCGCTACAACAACAGCCCGCTGTACGCGATGGCGGTGTACGACCTGGCGCAGGCGATCGTGCAGCAGATCGCGCAGGAGTCCGCACTTTGAGCGCCGCCGAGCGCACCACGCGCCGCGCCTGGCGTGGCGCGCCACCTGTGATGTTGCTGCTGCTGGCCGGCTGCGCGCATGCGCCACCGCGTCCCAGCCCGGCACCCGCGCCAGCCCCGGCCGCCCCGACCACGGTGTTGCCGCGCAATGCGCCGGACGTCTATCAGGTCCCGGACGCGGTGCCGCGAGATGAGCCGCGCAGCGCTTTCGGCAATCCGCCGTTCTATTACGTGGCCGGACACCGCTATGTGGTGCTGCCGAGCGCCACCGGCTACGTCGAGCGCGGCGTCGCGTCATGGTATGGCACCGAATTCCACGGACTGCGCACATCCACCGGCGAACCGTATGACATGTTTGCCATGACGGCTGCGCACAAGACGCTGCCACTGCCCTGCTATGCACGCGTGACCAACCTGTCGAATGGCCGCAGCGTCGTGGTGCGCATCAACGACCGCGGACCGTTTGTCTCCAATCGCATCATCGATGTGTCGTATTCCGCAGCGGCCCGGCTCGACATGATTCGCAACGGCACCGCGTTCGTCCAGGTCGAAGTGCTCACCCCCGCGGCGCCCACGCTAAACGCGTCGATGCCGGTCAGCTCGCCGGCCGCGCAAGCAGCCAGCATTGGCGTCAGCAGTGTGCCATCTGTGAGTGTGGCACCGATGAGCGCGCCACCCGGCAGCACGCCATCGGCCGGCGCAGCGCCGGTGATCGCCGTCACGGCCGAGACCTCTGCGGCCGCTCATCCGCCTGCCGGCCCGACAGTCACGCCGGCGCCGGCCGGCACCTTCTATATTCAGGTCGGCGCCTATTCCAGGCCGGAAAATGCCAGTGCCGCGGTGCGAAAGCTACGCGCTGCGGGGATGGCGAACGTCCTCACGCTGGCGCCCGATGCGCGTCAGCCGCTACAGCGGGTGCGCGTAGGTCCGATCGCGACCGTGCAGCAGTTCGACGCCACCATCGAACGGTTGAATGCGCTCGGATTTCCGAATGCGCGGCTCGCACAGGATTGATATCAGCCGCTACACTTACGGTTTGGTTTGCTCAAGGGACTGCCAGCGCATGAAATTCTCCGCCCCGTTCGCCACGATTTGCCTTTCCGCACTGTTGTTGCCGCCGGCGACGCTGGCCGCAGCTCACAAGCACCATGCGCCAGCCCCCGCAGCCGACACCACGCCGGCCGCCGCGCCCGCCGCTCAGCCGCTGGGGCCCGGAGGAATCCCGAATCCCCCGCAAGTCGATGCGCGCGCCTACATCCTGACCGACTACGCCAGCGGCCAGGTGCTGGCTCAGCAGAATGCCGATGCCCGCATGGAACCGGCAAGTCTCACCAAGCTGATGACCTGCTACGTGGTGTTCCATGCGCTCAAGGCCGGCACACTCAAGCTCACTGACCAGGTCACCATCAGCGAGCACGCCTGGAAGGCCGAGGGGTCGCGCACCTTCGTGCAGGTCGGCAGCCAGGTGCCGGCCGATGTGCTCATCAAAGGCATGATCGTGCAGTCCGGCAATGACGCCACGATCGCGCTCGCCGAGCGCGTGGGCGGCACCGAAGCTGCCTTCGTCCAGCTGATGAACGATACCGCCAGGCGGCTGGGCATGGCCAACACGCACTTCGATGACAGCAGTGGCCTGCCCTCGCCCACGCACTACACCACCGCGCACGACATGGCCCTGCTCGCGAGTGCGCTGGTACGCGATTTTCCCGACTACTATCCGTGGTTCTCGATCCGCGAATTCGTCTGGAACAACATCAAGCAGCAGAACCGCAACGGCCTGCTGGAGCGCGATGCATCGGTCGACGGCATGAAGACCGGCCACACCGACAGTGCCGGCTTCTGCCTGGTGACCTCGGCCAAGCGCGACAACATGCGCGTAGTGGCGGTGGTGCTTGGCTCCAGCAGCATCAAGGCCCGGGAAGACGCGAGCGCTGCGCTGGTTAATTACGGCTTTACCTTCTATGAGACGGTCAACGTCAAGCAGCGTGGAGCCGCCGTGCTCAAGCCGCGCGTCTACAAGGCGGCCGAGGAGTTCTACAGCGTCGGGCCGGCGACCGACATCAATATCGTGGTTCCGCGCGGCCAGGCCGGCAGCATCACCACCACGGCGACGGTACAGCGGCGACTGATCGCGCCGCTCAGCACCAGCACCCAGGTCGGTGAGCTGCAGGTGGTCGTCAACGGCAAGCCGGTGACCTCGGTACCGCTCTACCCGCTGGCCAATGTGCCGGAAGGCGGTTTGTGGAGCCGGCTGAGCGACACCGTGCTGCTCTGGTTCCAGAAATAGCCGCGCGTGGCCGAACCACTGCCCACCTGCTATCTGAGCGGCAGCCTGATGCCGCTGCGCGAGGCGCGCATCTCACCGCTGGATCGTAGCTTTCTATTCGGTGACGGCGTCTACGAGGTCATCGCGGCGCGGCGCGGCCAGGCGCGGCGACTGGCGGCGAATCTGGCGCGCCTGTCGCACAGCCTGCGTGAACTGCGCATCCGTAACCCGCTCAGCGACGCGCAATGGAGCGGCATCGTCGAGCAACTGATCCGCGCCAACGGCGGCGGCGACGTCTATGTCTATCTGCAGGTATCGCGCGGCGCCGAGTACGGGCGCAACCACGCGCCGCTGCCTGACATCGAGCCCACGGTGTTCGGCTTCTGTGCACCGCTACCGCTGCCGAGCGCCGAGGTGCTGGAGCGTGGCGTGGCGTGCATTACCGGCGTCGACACGCGTTGGGCGCGCTGCGACATCAAGTCGGTAGCGCTGCTGGCCAACGTGCTGCTGCGACAGCAGGCGGTCGAAGCCGGCGCCGGCGAGATCATCCTGCTGCGCGATGGCAACCTGACCGAGGCCAGTGCTTCCAGCGTCGAAGTCATCATCGATGGTGAGATCCGCACGCCGGCGAACTCAGCGCGGCTGCTGCCCGGCACCACACGCAGCCTGGTGGAGGAGCTCGCCGATCGTCACGGCATCGCGCGCCGCGTCGGCGCGGTGTCCGAAGCCCAGCTGCGCGCCGCCGACGAGATCTGGCTGACGGCGGCCACCCGCGGCGTCATTGCGGTGACCACTCTTGACGGCAGGGCCGTAGGCAACGGCAAGCCCGGGCCGCTATGGCGCCGGATGCACCAGCTGATCGAGGCCTACTGGACCGATTGAAGCTTCCGGTCGCGCGCGGCCGTCACTTCATGGTCGGCATGATGAATTCCGCGCGCACCGTGTCGGCATCGGGCCAGCGCTGCGTGACGGTCTTCAGGCGCGTGTAGAAGCGGAAGCCCTCGCTGCCGTAGGCGTGGTGATCGCCGAACATCGAATTACGCCAGCCGCCGAAGCTATGGAACGCCATCGGTACCGGAATCGGCACGTTGACGCCGACCATTCCCACCTCGACCTCGGACGCGAAGGCGCGCGCGATCGCGCCGCTCTGGGTAAAGACCGCCGTGCCGTTGGCGAACTCGTGGCCGTTGATCAGCTGCACTGCGGCCCGATAGTCCGCAACGCGCACGATGCCGAGCACCGGACCGAAGATCTCCTCGCGGTAGATGCGCATCTCGGGGCGCACCGCATCGAACAGCGATGGGCCGAGGAAGAAACCGTCGTTCAGCGAGGCCGCGCTGTGGGCGCGTCCATCCATTACCAGCTTGGCGCCCTCGCGCACCCCGAGTTCGATGTAGTCGCGCACTCGAGCCAGGTGCGCCGGCGTGACCAGCGGACCCATTTCCACGCCGGCAGCGTCGGCAGCACCGATGCGCAGGTGCACCAGCCGCTGTCGGAGTTTCTCGATCAGCGCATCGGCGAGTCCATCGCCCACGGCGACCGCGACCGAGATCGCCATGCAGCGCTCACCGGCCGAACCATAGGCGGCGCCGATCAGCGCCTCGGTGGCCGCGCTAAGGTCCGCATCCGGCATCACCACCATGTGATTCTTGGCGCCCCCCAACGCCTGCACGCGCTTGTGGTTGGCGACGCCGCGCGCCTGGATGTGACGCGCAACCGGCGTCGATCCGACGAAACTCAGCGCGGCGACCTGCGGATGATCCAGCAGCGCATCCACGGCTTCCTTGTCACCCTGAATGACGTTCAGCACCCCGTCCGGCAGTCCGGCCTCCGCCAGCAGTTCGGCCAGCCGCAATGAGGCCGACGGATCGCGCTCCGAGGGCTTGAGCACGAAACTGTTGCCGCACGCCAGCGCAATCGGCAACATCCACAGCGGCACCATCGCCGGAAAATTGAATGGCGTCACGCCCGCGACCACGCCCAGCGGCTGTCGCAGGCTGTAGCTGTCCACGCCGCGGCCGACATTGTCGCTGAACTCGCCTTTCAGCAGCTGCGGCGCGCCGCAGGCGAATTCCACCACTTCGACGCCGCGCGTGACTTCACCCAGCGCATCATCCAGCGTCTTGCCATGTTCTTCGGAAATGATGCGGGCGATGCGCCTGGCATCACGATCCAGCAGCTCCTTGAAACGGAACAGCACACGCGCCCGGCGCAGCGCCGTCTGGTGCGACCAGCCGACAAATGCCCGGGCGGCACTGGCTACTGCGCGATCCACCTCAGCCGGAGTGGCGAGGCTCACCTGCCGCACCACGCGTCCGAGCGACGGGTTGTAGACCGGCGCGGTGCGGCCGCTGCCCGCCACCGCCTTGCCGTCGATCCAATGGCAAATCGTGCCCGACGCTGTGCTCGGCTCGTGTTCCACAGACGCGTTCATGTCATTCCCCGCTGTCAGTCGGCCGCGATCGCACGCAGCGTACGCCGCAGGCTCTCGATCATGGCGCGCACCTCATCCTCGGTGGAGATGAACGGCGGCGCCAGCGCGATAATATCGCCCGACACGCGCAGCAGTATGCCTTCATCCAGCCCGCGCGCGAACACGCGCTGACCGCGCGCGCCCGGCTGGCCAGCCAGAGGCTCAAGTTCGACTGCGGCGGCCAGCCCGAGATTGCGTATATCGGCCACGTGCGGCTCATCGCGCAACGTATGCACCGCATCCTCCAGCACGCCCGCCAGTTCTGCCGCGCGCTCGATCAGGCGCTGGTCGATCATTGCATCCAGTGAGGCGTGTGCGGCGGCCACCGCCAGCGGGTGGCCGGAATATGTGTAGCCGTGAAAGAATTCAATCACGTGCTCCGGCCCGTTCATGAACGCATCGTAGATCTCCCCGCGCGCCACCACGCCACCCATCGGCACCACACCATTGGTGACCGCTTTGGCGAACGTGGTCAGATCCGGCTGCACCCCGAAGTATTGCGCGGCAAACGGCTTACCCAGGCGGCCGAAGCCGGTGATCACTTCGTCGAAGATCAGCAGGATGCCGTGTTTGCTGCAGATCTCGCGCAGCCGCTCGAGATAGCCGCGCGGCGGAACGATCACGCCGGTGGACCCCTGTACCGGCTCGACGATGACCGCGGCGATGGTGGAGGCATCATGCAGTGCCACCAGCCGCTCCAGATCCTCGGCCAGATGCGCGCCCCACAGCGGTTGGCCGCGACTGAAGCGCATGTGCTGGGGCGAATAGGTATGAGGCAGGTGATCGACCCCGGGCATCATCATCGGGGCGAACATTTTGCGGTTGACACCGATGCCGCCGACCGAGAGGCCTCCCAGTCCCACGCCGTGATAGCCGCGCTCACGGCCGATCACCCGGGTGCGGGTCGCCTCGCCACGCACGCGGTGATAGCCGATCGCGATCTTGAGCGCAGTATCGACCGCCTCGGAGCCGGAATTGACGAAGAACACGCGATCAGCCGGCCTTCCCGCCAGTGCGGCGATCCGAGCCGCGAGCTCGAACGCCGGCTGATGGCCCAGCTGAAAGCCCGGGCTGTAGTCGAGGCGCTGCACCTGATCGCTGACCGCACGTACGATCCCCGGATGCGCGTGACCCAGCGGGGTGCACCACATTCCCGACAGGCAATCGAACACGCGCTGGTTGCCGGCCAACGTGTAGTACGCGCCGGCCGCGCTTTCGATCAGGCGTGGCTGCGCCTTGAAACGGCGGTTGTGGGTGAACGGCATCCACCAGGATTGCAGCGGATCGATCGCGCCTGAGACTTCGCCGGCGCCGGCGAGTGCGAGTTTAGGGTTCATGGCGCAAGCGTGGCACCTGGCGGCGCTTCGGGCCAGACACGGGACCGGCCCAAACGGGCTATACTGTACTGAATGTAACAGCAGTACGGTCAATGGGATCACGTCGTCCGGCATCGTTGCGCAGCCTGGTGGCGCGCATCGCTGATGAGCTCAAGACCCAGATTCAGTCCGGCGGCCTGCCCGCCGGCGCACGCCTGCCCTCGGTGCGCCAGCTGGCACGCGAGCGCAGGATCAGTCCGTTCAGCGCCGCCGAGATCTACAACGCGCTGGTCGCGGCCGCGGTCGTGGAAGCGCGGGCGGGCTCGGGCTATTTCGTCCCGCGTCATGTTCGCAGCAGCACTGAAACTGTCCCGGGACCTGAGTTTCCCAGCGATTCGGTCTGGGAACGGCGGCGCGAGGCCAGCGCCCGTCCGATTGCGGTTGACGCCGGTTGCGGCTGGCTACCCGATGGCTGGCTGCACGAGGACGGCGTCCGGGCCGCGATGCGCGCGGTGGCGCGCCGGTCGGACCTGCGCCTGCAGGGTTACGGCAATCCGCTCGGCCTGGGCGAGCTGCGCAGCCACATCGCACGGCTGCTGGAACTGCGCGGCATCAGCGCCCGCGAGGATCGGATCGTGCTGACGCAGGGCGCGAGCCAGGCGCTCGATCTGGTGGTGCGCGAGTGCTTAAAGCCGGGCGATGCCGCCGTGGTGGAGGATCCGGGCTACCCGCCGCTGTTCGAGCTGCTCAGGTATCGCGGGGTGCAGATGCTGGCCGTCGCGCGTACCGACAACGGCCCGGATGTGGATGCGCTGGGGAGGTTACTGAAGCGCCGCCGGGTACGCTGCCTGTTCACCAATACCACGTTCCACAATCCCACCGGCACCACCACCAGCTCGGCCAGCGCACACCGCATCCTGGAGCTCGCCGACCGCTATGACCTGACCATCATCGAGGACGATATCTTCGCCGACCTGGCGCCGCGCGCGCAGCCGACCCTGGCCAGTCTGGATGATCTGCAGCGGGTGATCTACGTGTCGAGTTTCTCCAAGACGCTGTCTCCGGCGTTGCGCGCCGGCTACCTGGTAGCGCCGGCCGGCTGGGCGCCGAAACTTGTACGCGCCAAGGTCATGACAGCGCTCGGTTCCAGTGAGCTGCTGGAACAGTTGGTGCTGCAGATCCTGACACACGGCCGTTATCGACGTCACCTGAGGCGCCTGCACGAGCGCCTGGCCGCCACCCATGCGCGTGTTGCCCAGAGCTTTAACGCCAACGGCGTGCAACTGGCATTCCGGCCGCAATCCGGCCTGTTTCTCTGGGCCCGGCTGCCATCGAAGGATTCAGTCGGCAAATTGTGGCGCCGGGCGCTGAGCGAGGGCGTGCTGCTCGCGCCCGGGGAACTGTTCCGGCCCGATGGTCGTGCCACCGCGCAGTGGCGATTTAATGTCGCACACTGCGATGCACCGGCGCTGTACCGCTTTCTGGAACATCTGTGAGCCGGCTACGCCTTGCTTGCGAAGTATTCCTGCAATGAGGCCACCCCGAGCCGCTGCGCCTCGAACAGGCTCTCCAGGTGCTCGCGCGAATTGACCAGACCGCGCGCCCGCAGTACCCCGGCCGCGTCGATCAGTGCAGCAAACGGCAGGCGGTTCACCTGGTAGCTCAGGCCGAGTGCGGGCGACAGGACGTACACACAGTCCTGCAGCCCGTGTTGCTGTACGAACTGCCGGTGTTCCGCCGGCTCGCCATCGCTCGCCAGCACCACATCCAGCCAATCGCGCTCCTGATCGCGGCTGGATATGACCGCCGGCAACAGCACCTTGCAGACCGGACAGGTCGGCGATACGAACAGGACCAGGGTGCTCCGGCCGTCGGCGCGCGCGGCCCCGATGCGTAGCTCGCGCCCATGCAGGTCCACTACGTCGAGCACCGCCATGGCCTCGCCGATCGCCGGTCCGCGATTGATCATCAGTGCACCGGCTGGCGCAATGCGCTCGTGCAGCACACCAAGCTGGCGCGTAAGTGCCAGCAGCACCAGCACCAGGCAGATCACCACCAGCCACAGAACGATGTTGGAAATTGCCAGCGCCGTCATGCTGTGCGGCCAATGCCCGCGCTGCGCGCGCGTCGCTGCTCGCCCAGCAATCGCTCTGCGCACCAGTACAGCAGCGCGATGCTCGCCAGGCCGAAGCCGATGGTCGCCCCATCGGTCCACTCGAGCGCTCTGGCGCTCCACGGCAGTAATGCCAGGACGAGCACGACCGCCAGCAGCAGATTGCGCCACACCATCCAGCCGGCAATCGGTCGGCGCTGATCTGCCCCGCCGCAACCGCAGGCGATGGCGGTGCGTCCGGCGCGCAGATTGACGCCGATGGCGATCGCGTAGCCGAGCAGCAGCGTTGCGCCTGCGGCCACCGCGACGCTGCGCGCTGGCGGCAGCAGCATTCCCAGCGCCACCGCGATTTCAACCACCGGCACCAGCCAGCTGAGCTGCCAGCGGCTAATTACCGGCGCGATCCCGTAGGCGGCGAACACTTGTGCGAACTGCGGCAGGTCGCGCAATTTATGCCCGGCAGCGCTGACGAATAGCAGCGCGAAACAGCCAACGATCAGGTCGCCGATCGCCGGGTCGAGCATGACAGCAGGGTTCATCGATCAGTGCTCTATCGCAACCGCCTGGCGTGCGCTCGCCGAGCGCAGCATCGCTACCGCGGCGTACGTTACCACGACGATGACGACCCACCGCAGCACCCGCAGCGGCAACTGCTTGACCACGTACACCGCCAGCATCACGCCGAACACGCCGCCGAGCACCAGTCCCAGTGACGGGCCCCAGGCGAAGCGGCCGGACTTGATGAAGCGCAGCCCAGCCGCCGGCTGCACGATGCCGCAGGTGCCCATCATGATCGGGAACGCGGCCAGGGGATGCAGGCCGAGCAACGACAGCAGCACGACGCTCGGCGCATAATTGCCGATGCCGATGGTCAGCAACGCCCCGAGCGCGAAGTTGATGGCAAGGGCGACCGCGAACCGCCAGCCGCCGAGCGCCATGGCGCTGCCCGCGGGAGGAAAAGCGCCCAGGTTTGCCATCACGAAAAACACCGCGGCGGTGAGCAATGCAACTCCCATGCAGATCTGGATCGCGCGCCGCGGCAGCCGGCCCACGACGCCTGCTCCGAGCCAGGCGCCCATGGTGGCACTGGCAACCATGGTGGCCAGCAGCACCGGTTCCACCGCCACGACGGTGGTGAAGATCAGCGTCTCGGTAAACGCCGCGGCGTTGTGCCCGACATTGAGCGTGCCCGGAATCAGCTCGTCGGCAGGACTGCCGCGCAGTTTGTAGATGGCGGTGGTGGGCGCGAATGATCCAATGCCCAGCGCGTCGAGGAAATCGGTGCCGAAACCGATGAGCACGTCGCCCACGGTCGGGCGCTCGCGCGTGGGATGCTCGCGGGCGCGACGAATCCAGGCCGCGACGAAGGCGACGTTGACGATCAGCAGAGCCGTCAGCAGGGCGAGCTTGGGCAGACTCATGCCACGGTCCGCGCCCACCAGTCGCGCAGCTGCAGATAGCCGATCGCCAGGCGCACGCCGATCTGGCTGAAACGATGCAGGCGAATCGGCTGCGGCGCAGTGACCGGAAAGCCGAGCTCCTCCGCCGGCACGCCCTGGATGCGTCGCGCCAGCAGGCGGCCCATGACGGTCGCCATGGCGACGCCGCGGCCATTGTAGCCGAGTCCCGCCAGCAGACCGGGGGCCAGTTCATGCAGATGCGGCAAGTGGTCGCGAGTCATGGCTACCATGCCGCCCCAATGGTATTCGTAACGCAGGCCGCGCAGCTGAGGAAAGATCTCCTGCACCGCGCGGTAATGATGGCGCGCGACCGTTGCCACCGGCGCGTGGCCAAAAAAACCGCGCGAGCCCATGACCAGTCGGCCGTCCGGACTGAGACGATAGTAGCGTAACAGGCGCCAGGTATCGGAAGCGGCCTGTTGCTGCGGCAGGATGCCGTCTCGCAGCGCCTGCGGCAACGGTTCGGTGGCGACCTGAAACGAAGGCACCGCGACCACGCTGGTGCGCAGTGCATCGACCAGAGCGTCGGTATAAGCGTTGGTGGCCAGCACCGCCACCGCCGCGCTCACCTGTCCGCCAGTTGTATGAACGCGCCATTGTCCGCCACCGGATTCGAGCCTGGTGGCCGCGCTGCGGGAAAAGATGCGCCCGCCCAGGCGTTGCACTGCATGCGCCAGACCGAACAGATACGAGCGTGGCTGCACGGTGCCGCCGCGACGGTCCAGCCATCCGCCGCCATAGCGCTCCGAGCCGATCAGGCGGGTCACCTGGCCGCGGTCCAGCAGTTCCACCGGCGCACCACGCCGGCGCCACTGCTCCATACGCGCGACGATGGACAGCAGCGAAGCATCAGAGGTCGCCGGCTGAATCCAGCCGCTGCGAGTCGCGTGGCAATCGATCTGATATTTCTGGATGAGTTCGAACACCAGGTCGGGACCTCCGGCTACGGTCTGCACCAGCTGCGCGCCCAGCACCGGACCGAACATCCGCTCGAGCGTATCCGGATCGTGCTTGACACCGGGGATGACCTGGCCGCCGTTGAGCCCCGAGCCACCCGCGCCCAGCTCCGCGGCCTCGAGCACCACCGCGTCGACTCCGGACTCGCACAGGTGCAGCGCCGCCGAGAGCCCGGTGTAGCCGGCGCCGATGATGACTACCTGGGCCCGGACCGAAGTCCGCAGTTCCGGCAAGGTCGGCGCCGGCGTCGCCGTTGCGCCCCAGAGCGACTGCATGCGCTACTCCGTTTGGCCACTGCGCAACCCCGGGATATTAGTCGATGTTCGATCGGATCGTTTCCCAGGACATGCGGTGCGGCGCCGAAGCTTTGGCGGGCGCCTGCGGCTTCGCCTATGATCGTCGCCAATCGCGCGCTGTAGGGAGTCGACGATGCGCACCATGCGGTTTCGCGCCGCGCTGCTGGCCATGCTGGTCAATGGCGGCGCATTCGCGGCCCCGCCGCTCGCGGCCGAGAAGCTCACTGTAGAACCGTTGCCGTCGCCCGGTCCGCACTGGGTGTACGTGGTCGACGAGGCGTTCTACAACGAGATCGACGCCCGGGTGCGTCTGTTCGACGGTGACAGCTATCGCCATCTGGGCCAGATTGATGCCGGCTTTTCACCCGGTGTGATCGAATCGCCCGACGGCAGGACCACGGCCGTCACCACGACCTATTTTGCGCGCGGCGGCCACGGCGCTCGCACCGACGTGGTGGAATTCACCGACAATTCCACGCTGGCGATCGCCGGTGAAATCGTGCTGCCGCCAAAACGCGCACAGATACCCCCCACCCTGTTCAATCTCGCCTATAGCGCCGATGCCCGATTTCTCTACGTTTCCTACATCACTCCGGCCGGCTCGTTCGGCGTACTCGATCCGCAGGACAAGTCGGTGCTGGACGAAATCGACACCGCGGGCTGCGTGCTGGTGATCCCATCCGGCCCCAATCGCGTCTCATCGTTCTGCGACAGCGGTCGGCTGCTGACCGTGACACTGGATCCTAAAGGCCACGAGGCCTCGCGCGCGCTATCGGACGTGCTGTTCGATCCGGACAGCGACCCGATCTTCGTGCAGGGCGTACCGACCACGAACGGCTACGCGTTTGTGTCGTTCCTGGGACAGGTGCACGAGGTCGACTTCTCCGGCGCCCAACCCTCGATTCGGGCGCCGTGGTCACTGGTGAGCGCTGCCGAGCGCGGCCACTGGCGTCCCGGTGGCACGCAGGTGGCGGCGATTCATCGCCAGCTCGGCCGGCTGTATGTGCCGATGCACCGCGGCGGCGAAGGCTCGCACAAGCAAGGCGGCAGCGAGATCTGGGTGTTCGATCTGAATACCCATCGGCGCCTGGCACGCTGGCCGTTGGCGGCGTCGCAGATCGGGCCGGTGACGGCGGTGCAGGTATCGCAGGACGCGGCGCCGGTGCTGTTCGCCGGCAGCGAAGACGGCGCGGTCGGGGTGCTCGACGCGCTCACCGGCCAGTTGCGACACCTCGACAAGAATCTGGGTCAGACACCCTGGATGTTTCTGAATCCGTAAGGCAACGCCATGCGCCGGCTCGACCGCATATTCGAACAGTCTTCCCGCTCACTGGCACAGCGCACCTCGCGCCGCAGTTTTGTCGCCGTGCTGGGCCAGGTCCTGACCGGCTCACTGCTGCTGCCGCTGCTGCCGATCGACCGGGTCAATCGCGCCGCGGCCGCCGGCCTGGAACCCGATGCCGCGCCACCACCGCCAGCGCACCGGTCTCCAGCCACGGCCGCGCGCCAGGCTGCATCCGACGATCCGCAGAGCTGCGACTACTGGAGATATTGCGCGATCGACGGCTTTCTGTGCTCGTGTTGCGGCGGCAGTTCGCACTCCTGTCCGCCCGGAACGTCGATGTCGGCGGTCGCCTGGATCGGCACCTGCCACAATCCCGGCGACGGCCGCGACTACATCGTCACCTATAACGACTGCTGCGGTAAGACCAGTTGCGGCAACTGCGGCTGCAATCGCAATGAGCGCGAACGGCCGCTGTACCGGCTGCTGCGCAACAATGACAACAACTGGTGTGTCGCCAACGCCGATTCGAACTATCACTGCACGGTGTCGGTCATTCTCGGCCTGGCCGAAAAAGANNGTCACCGCGCTGCTGCTGGTCAGCGCCAGCACCTTAGCCAGTCCGACCCAGGACTACGTACTCAATTGCATGGGCTGTCATGGCGCCACCGCCGACGGTGTGCCGGGCAAGGTGCCGCCGCTGGCCCACACGCTGGTGCAGTTCATGCGCAGCCCGGCCGGTCGCAGCTACGTGCTGCGCGTTCCCGGAGCCTCCAACTCAATGCTCAGCGATGCGCAGTTGGCCGCAGTGCTGAATTGGATCGCCGGCAACTTCGGTCGCGATCAGCTGCCCGAATCCGCGCCGCCGTTCAGCGTGCAGGAGGTCGCGGCGACGCGCCGCATGCCTATGGTCTCGCTGCGTACTACGCGAGGTGAAGTGCTGAAGGAACTTGCGGCATCCGGTTCCGCACCGCCCGAAGACTACTAGTCAGCGGGCGCGGGCAGATGACGGATTCGGGCAGATGACGGACGGCGGTGCAGCGCAGAGCGCTCTGGGGCTCACAGCACTACATTGGCCGCGGCCGTGCCGGCGCCGCACCAATCGCGGGCAGGGCGATTGGTGGACCTGTGTTTTCCGCGCTCAAAAGCACGGCTGGCGCAGTTTCCTGCATGGCACTCTAATTGCTTGAGCATTCATCAAAACTCGAGCACCAACCATAAGCTGGGGAGATCTAGGGATGGGCGCGACCAAGGACGGCTGGACGATGCACCGATCACTGAGCGCTCGCATCTGGCGCTGGTGCGGATGGGCGCTGTTGCCACTGCTGGTGTGCTGGGCGCCCATGGGCGCCGGCGCGGATGACAGCCCGCCGGCGGCGGCGGAGGCCGCCGGTCAGCTGCAGGAGATCGTCGTCACGTCGACGCGCCGCGAGGAGAACCTGAGCAAAGTCCCGATCAGCGTTACCGCCATGACGCAGGAGGACATGGACACCAAGGGCATCAAGGACATCATCGACGTGGTGCGCTTTACCCCCGGCATCGCTATCGATAACTCAGGCACCAACAACATTTCCATCCGCGGCATCTCCTCCACCGGCGGCGCCGGTACCACCGGCATCTACATCGACGACACGCCGATCCAGATCCGGGGTCTGGCATTCAATCCGGATGACGCCCTGCCCAAGTCGTTCGACGTGGACCGGGTCGAGGTGCTGCGCGGACCGCAGGGCACGCTGTTCGGCGCCGGTTCAGAAGGCGGCACGGTGCGCTATATCACAACGCCGCCAAGTCTGGACAAGACCAGTATCTACGGTCGCAGCGAGCTATCTTTCACGGAGGGCGGGGACCCGAGCTACGAGGCCGGCATCGCCGCCGGCGGCCCGGTCATCGACGGGGTCCTGGGAGCGCGTGCGACGGTCTGGTATCGGCGTGACGGCGGCTGGATCGACCGGGTCGATCCCACGGCAACCGATCCGCAAAGCGCAGTGGTGGACCACAATGCCAATTACGGGGAGACGCTGCTCGTCAGGCTGGCCGGAATCTGGAAGGCTAGCGATCAATGGAGCGTAACGCCGAGCATTTTCTACCAGAACCGCGACGAGCACGACATTTCCAACTACTGGCCGATCTACTCCAATCCAGGCAGCGATCACTACGTCGATGGCGATCCAACGGCCCACCCGACACCCGACAAGTTCTACCTGCCGGCACTGAAGATCGAGGGCGATTTCGATGCATTTCGTGTGGTCTCCAACACCTCGTACTTCCACCGTAGGGAGACGACCGGCTATGACGGCACGCTCTACAACTTGGGCTTCTATCAAACCTTCAACAGCAATACGGAAGCTGCGGGATTCGTTCCGTTTCTGCCCAACGTCACGTGGCCCCTGCTCGACGCCAATGGTATCCACCTGCCAGCAAGCATCGCTAATTACCGCTCGCCCGCCACGGTCGATAACACGCAGCAGAACGTCACGCAGGAGGTCAGGCTGCTGTCGAACGATCGGGATGCAAAGCTGGTCTGGACCACCGGTATGTTCTTCAGCTCAGATCGGCAGACCTATCTTGAGCAGATTCACGACCCGATGCTCAACGAGTTCTGGGAAGCCGTCGCCGGGGTGCCTTACACCTCCGTATTCACCGACCTGAGTGGAAATCCGGTGCCGTATGTGTCGCCATTCTCCACTGACTCGTATTTTCTGAACATCCACGCGCGCGACCAGCAGCTGGCTTGGTTTGGCGAAGGCACCTACGCGATCACCGATGCGCTGAAGGCTACGGTGGGAGTGCGTTACTCGAAAACCGAGTTCTCGTTCAATACCCTGACCGGAGGCCCGCAACTGTTCCAGGCGCCGGCTGCCAACAGCGGCGACAAGAAAGAGAACTCATTCACGCCGAAGCTGAATCTGTCATACCAGATGGATCCGAACGATCTGTACTACGCAACCTATGCCAAGGGCTTTCGTCCGGGCGGCGCCAATAATCCGGTACCCCAGGCCGCGTGCGCTACCGATTTCGCGAACTTCGGCATCACCGCTTCTCCTCCGACCTATAGTTCCGACACCGTGGACAGCTACGAGATCGGCGCCAAGAATAATTTCGACAACCGCGTGAGGATCGCCAGCAGCATCTACTACATTCGCTGGCACAACATCCAGCAGACCGTCATCCCGCCGATCTGCCAGATCTCGTTCATCGCCAACCTCGGGCAGGCGGCGTCCAAGGGCGCCGACTTCCAGGCCGAATTCGCCGTCACCACCGCCTTTACCGCGGAATTCAGCGCCGGCTATACCCAGGCCCGCTACACGCAGGATTCCAGATTTACCCCTGCGCAGGCGGTCCCGGTCGTGGCCGCAGGCGATGCCATCGCCGGCCAGAGCAGCGAGAGCGGCGGCGGCAAACCGGCGGCGCCGTACACCGCATCGATCGGTCTGGAATACAAGTTCAGCGCCTTTGCCCACGAGTCGTTCGTACGGGCCGACGATGAGTTCGAGGCGCGCAGCCGCTGGGCGCCGCCGAGCCAGGATCCGAACACGCTGCAATACGACCCGGCGAACTTCACGCTGGCGTCGACCAATTTCATGTCGCTGCGCGCCGGCATGAACTTCGGCGAGATTTCGGTCGAAACGTTCATCGACAATGTGACCGACACGCACGCGCTGACGGACTACAACTTCACCATCGACTATGGTGCCGGCAACAACCGCCTGATGCGTGACTACACCTTTCGCCCCCGGACCTTCGGTGTCACGTTCATCTACCGTCGATGAACCGGCGCCACTACGGCAACACGGTCGCCGCCCGGCCGATGCGTCGGCGACGCAGCAGTGCGTACGCCAGGAACACCACCACCAGCGTCAGCAGGCTGAAGTACAGGTCCGACTGCTGTCCGGGCGTCACGGCCATCGCCACCACCACCGCGGTGAAGCCGGCGACCGTCGCGTAGCTGGCCCACGGAAACAGCCACATCAGCAGCGCCGGCGCCGGCTCGCCACGCTGCTCGCGCTCGCGCCGCAGCCGGATCTGAGCCAGCGCGATCAGAATGTAGATGAACACCATCAGCGCCCCGGAAGCGTTCTGCAGGAATGCGAACACGCGGTGCGGGGACAGCGTCGCCGACATGATGCCGATGACACCGGCGACGGCACCGATCCATACCGATCGCGTGGGAACGTGCCGCACGTTGACCTGCACCAGCCATTGCGGCGCATCGCCGCTCGCGGCCAGCAGGAACAGCACGCGCGAGCAGACGTAGAACGCCGAGTTCAGGCATGACAGCACGGCGGTCAGGATGACCGCGCTCATCGCGGTGCTGGCCCAGCCGAAATGCATCGTGCGCAGCGCCAGCGTGAACGGCGATTCGCCGGCGCGCACCGCCGTCCACGGTATCGCCGCCACGATCAGGGAGATGGACAGCACGTAGAACACCAGTATGCGCACGATGACCGAGGTGGTCAGCCGCGCCACGGCGCGCGCCGGCTCCGCCGACTCTGCCGCCGCGACGGTGGCGATTTCAGCACCGGTCAGCGCAAACAGCACGGTGACCGCGGTCGCGAGCACCGATATCGGTCCGCTGGGCATGAAGCCGCCGTAGCGGGTGAGATTGCCCAGCGTCGCACCTTGCGGCGAAGTCCATCCGGACACGTACGCGGCGGTGAGTGCGATGAACACGATGATCGCCGCGACCTTGATCGAGGCGAACCAGAATTCAAACTCGGCATAGGAGCGAGCCGACATCAGATTGACCGCGGTCATCACCGCCATCAATCCGAGGCCGAGCTGCCAGGGCGGCAGCAGCGGCAGCCACTGGTGCAGGATATTGGCCCCGGCGATCGCCTCCACCGGCACCACGATGATCCAGAAATACCAGTACAGCCAGCCGCAGACGAAACCGGCCCATGGCCCTAAGCCTACGCGCGCGAATTCGGTGAACGAACTGGTCATCGGCAGCGCCACGGCCATCTCGCCCAGCATGCGCATCACCAGCAGCACCAGCACACCGGTCAGCAGGTAGCTCAGTACGGCCGCCGGGCCGGTGGCGGCGATGGCAACGCTGCTGCCCACGAACAGCCCGGCGCCGATGATGCCGCCGATCGATATCATGGCGACATGCCGCGGTCGCAGCGATCGACTGAGCTGTTGTGACATGCAATCCTTTCGGCAGCGCCTGCATTTAAAGTATACAGAGCCGCCCGCGGCCATGGGATCGCCGATATTTTGCCTCGACCATGAACTTCGCCTATGCTGTGGGCATGCCGCTGTCAGCCCGGATCACGACCACCGCCAAACAATGCTCCTTCGGGGCGGTTCGGTCGTGCCAGTGTTGAAAGCTGCAACATAGCATCACTGAAAGGCCCCGCCGGCGACGAACGGGGCCTTTCACTTTGTGGCGCTCGTTCCTCCGGCCCAACGCACCAGGAGTAACGCGTCATGTCCCGCAGTCACCCTTCCGTTGCCATCGTCGGCGCCAGCGGCGCCGTCGGTACCGAACTGATTGCCTGCCTGCAGCAGCGTCGCTTTCCGCTGCGCCAGCTGCGGCTGTTCGCCTCGTCGCGCTCGGCCGGCCGCAGGCTGGCGTACGGCGGGGACTCGCTGCCGGTTGAAGAGCTGACCGAGCAGGCACTCATCGGTACCGAGATCGCGCTGTTCTCGGCCGGCAGCGCCACCTCGCGGCGCTTCGTGCCGCCGGCAGTGCGCGCCGGTACCGTCGTGATCGACAATTCCGCAGCGTATCGCATGGACGCGGAAGTGCCGCTGGTGGTGCCCGAAGTCAATGCCGATGCGATCGCCGCGCATCGCGGCGTCATCGCCAACCCGAACTGCGTCGCGATCATTGCCGTGGTGCCGCTGTGGCCGCTGCACCAGGCATTTGGCATCCGCCGCATCATCGCTGCCACCTACCAGGCTGCCTCCGGCGCCGGTGCCGCGGCGATGCAGGAGTTGCGCGATTCGACCCGAGCCGCGCTCGCCGGCGAGCCCTTCAGTCCGAAGGTGCTGCGGCATCCCTATGCCTTCAATCTCTTCAGCCACGACACCGCGGTCGATCCGGAGACCGGTGCCAACGAAGAGGAAATCAAAGTCGCGCGTGAACTGCGCAAGATCATGGGGGCGCCGCAACTGCGCATCAGCATCACCTGCATCCGGGTGCCGGTGCTGCGCGCGCACGCGGTGGCCCTGAACGTGGAATTCGAACGTGCGGTCCCGGCCGACGCCGCACGTGCGCTGCTGGCGCAGGCTCCGGGCGTGCGCGTGGTCGACGACGTCGGCGCCAATCATTTCCCGATGCCGGTGGAGGCCAGCGGCCAGGGCGACGTTCTGGTCGGCCGCATCCGCGCCGATGCCAGCGACCCCTCGGGGCATTCGCTGGCGCTGTTCGTTGCCGGTGACCAGCTGCTCAAGGGCGCCGCCCTGAACGCGGTGCAGATCGCGGAGCGACTTTGATCACGCAGCTGCTGCTCAAGGGTGTGACGATCGGCTTCTCGATTGCCGCACCGGTCGGCCCGATCGGCCTGCTGTGCATTCGCCGCGCCATTGCCGACGGGGTGCGCGCCGGCTTCATCTGCGGCCTGGGTGCGGCGAGTGCGGATGCCGCCTATGCGCTGGTCGGTGGATTTGCGATGACCGCCGTGGCGCGCTGGCTGGTGGCAGAGAAGCCCTGGTTCGGGCTGCTCGGCGGGTTGTTCCTGGTTTACCTTGGCGTTCGAACCATCACCGCCAGGGATGACAACCAGGCCGCCACGCCAGCGTGTGGCGCGTTGTCGGCCTACAGTTCGACGCTGCTGCTGACCCTGGCCAATCCGATGACCATCATGTCATTCGCGGCCGTGTTTGCCGGCTTAGGGCTGGCCGAGGCGGCGAACTATTCGGCCGCGGCCGTGCTGGTCGGCGGCGTGTTCGCCGGTTCCGCGCTCTGGTGGTTGCTGCTGTGCGCAGTCGCGGCCCGGGCGCGGCGCCGCATCGGGACCGCAATGATGCGCACCATCAACCGGGTGTGCGGCGCGATCATCGCCGCCTTCGGCTGCTATGCCATTGCCGCCGGCCTGTTCGCCATCGCGTAGCACGGGTAAACGCCGGCCCCGGACGCCCCGTTCAATTGACGAGCGGCATCGGCACGAAATGCGGTTGGCTCTCCACGCGCGCAATCCAGGCGTTCACCGCCGGGAAGCGTTGCAGTTCGAAGCCACCGTCGGCGGCAGCATGCGTATAGGCATAGAGCGCAATGTCGGCGATCGAATAGCTATCGCCGACGAAGAACCGCTCGCGCGCCAGATGCTGCTCCATTACCGCCAGCGCCTGATGGCCGCGCTCGTGCAGCCGCGGCAGGTCGGCACGCCGCTCATGCTGCGCGGGCAGCATGAGGCAGATGAAGCGCGCCACTGCGATGTAGGGCTCGTGACTGTACTGCTCGAAGAACATCCACTGCAGCGCCTGGGCGCGCTGCAGCCGCTGTTGCGGCCAGAAAGCCGAGCCTTCAGCCAGGTACACCAGTATCGCGTCGGATTCCGCCAGGTATTTTCCCGGCTCATATTCCAGCGTCGGCACGCGTCCGTTCGGATTCCTGCCCAGGAACTCCGACTGGCGTGTGAGCCCGGTACGCACGTCGATTTCGATCCATTCATAGGCCTGCTGCAGCTGCTCCAGCAGTAACCGCACCTTGTAGCAGTTGCCCGAGGTCGACATGCCGTACACGCGTGGTTGGCTCATCGCAGCTCCTCGAACGGCCGGCCGCGCCCCTCGGGAAACTGTTGCTCCCAGTTCCTGCCGTCGATGCGCTCGACCTGCATGCCAGTCACGGTGCCGTCATCGAGGCAGCGTGCATTGACGCTATAGCCGTCCGGATGCGAGCGCGGCACATAGAACGACTTGACGCCGCAGACCGAGCAGAACAGATGACGCGCGGTGCCGGTATTGAACTGATAGCTGGTCAGGCATTCGCTGCCCGACAGCAGCCGGAAGCGCGACTGCGGCACCGTCAGGTGCAGATAACCCGATTTGGCGCAGATCGAGCAGTTACAGTCCGAGACTTCGATGTGCGCGGGCGCCTGGATTTCGAAGCGAACGCGGCCGCAATGGCAGCCCCCGGTATGGCGGATCATCGCTGACATGAGCTCACCTATCAGTAGCCGCCGGCGGCGGCTATGCGCTAAAGTTTACCGCGTTGCAGGGGTGGTGGTATCGACGCGGCAATCTTTATCGCGTCGCACCGGCCCGCATTTCCCACCGCTGATCAGGAAGTCCCCGTCTCTGTGTGGATGCCGACGGTAAACCAAATGACATTTCGGGTGCCCTGAGCGGACTGCGCGCAGCCGGCGGTAGGAAGTGACAGACGACATTCGGCCAGTTTTAGACACTCGACCGGGCGAAATCACGGCAATAAAGCACCCGTTCGCCTCATGGGGTACGCTTGTTGGCTACGAACGAAGAGCCCTGTGCATTCCGACCGCCTCGAGCCGAGTTGGTCTCGACGGTCCTCGCGGGGATGGGAGAGCGGAGATTGAGCGTGACGCGCAGAAGTTGTTGGCGCGATGCAGTGTCGGACTCGCTCCTGGTAATGCTTGTCAGCGCACTAACGATCTGGCCCGCTGCCGCTACAGCAAGCGAAGTCTCTTCAGAACATCCCGTTGTGCGCACCGCGGCAGGACCCGTGCAGGGCGTCGAGCACGACGGTGTTAACGTATTCACGGCAGTCCCCTACGCCGCACCACCGGTGGGACCCAATCGGTTCCGGCCGCCACTGCCGCTCACGCCATGGACGGGGGTTTTGGACGCGACGGGGGAGTCGCCTGCCTGTCCGCAGTCGCACCGGTCCGCGATCGGAAAGATAAGCGCGGACGAGGATTGCCTTTACCTGAATGTCTGGGCGCCGGCGAGTCGCGCCGACGCCAAGCTGCCCGTGATGGTGTGGATCCACGGGAGCGGAATTTCAGGTTATGGAGGCTCGCCTTACTTCAGCGGCTTCCACCTTGCACATGACAATGGCATCGTGTTCGTCACCATCAATTATCGCCTCGGGCTTTTGGGCTCTTTGGTTTCCACATCGCTGGACGCACCGGATGGAACACACCGATCAGGTGATTATTGGTTGCTAGACCAGCAAGCGGCACTACGGTGGGTCAAAAGTAACATTGCGCGTTTCGGCGGCAATCCAGCGACCGTTACTGTGATGGGAGAATCGGCGGGCGGCGCCTCCGTGCTCGCATTGCTCGCCTCGCCACGCTCCAAAGGGCTTTTCCAGCGGGCCATCGTGGAGAGCGAGGGAGATGCCGAACCGGTCGTGCGTCCGACTGGCCTGAACGGCGGAGACAATGAGCAGTGGCGGTCCGCGCCACAACTCCTGTCGCGCTCCGACGCTCAACACTACACGCACGACGCCGTGCTGCCGGCCGTGGGCTGTGCCGAGGCTAAGGATGTGGCGGCCTGCCTGCGCGCTGCGCCAGTTTCCGCATTTCTAGGGCCTTTCAATAGCTACATGCGGGTCGAAAATCCTGGGCTGCTTCCGCGTGATCCCTTCGCAGCATTTCACTCGGGCCACTTCAATCGTGTCCCGGTCCTCATCGGGTCGAATGCAGAGGAAGGGCATTTCATGTCGGCGCTTTTGGAGAAATCGCTGGGCCGCCGTCTCAACGCTGACGACTACCGCGCCCATGTCGCGGCACATTGGCCAAATCCCGCGAAAGTTCTTGAGCTCTACCCAGTAGAGCGTTTTTCGAGTCCAGCTGCCGCCGACAGTCGCCTTGTAACCGACTTGGGTTTCGCTTGTCCGGCCGACCTTGTGCGGCGTGAATTGAGTGCGTTTACACAGGTATATGGCTACGAGTTCTCCGAACCGGACCCAGTCCAAAAAGAGCCTCTGCCGTCGATCACCGAGTTACCCAATGCGCCTTACCACACATCGGAAGAATCCTATGTTTTCGACAGCGACGAAGTTTACGCACCGTTGTCCGGGCGTGGGGCGACGCTTTCGAAAACTATTCGCGCCTACTGGGCGTCCTTTGCTCGGACCGGAGATCCAAACGGTGAGCAACGGCCGGCGTGGTTGCAATTTGACGCGCACAATCCGGCGATACTTGAATTGCAGAACAATCCGCGCATGTCCGGTGCGTTCGCGGCAGACCATAATTGCAAAGGTCTCGAGGCCGCCGGACTCATAGGCGGAAAGACGAAATGAGTCTTTGGACCAACAGGATGATGCCGACGAATATCTGCATGGAGTCGTGACCTGCCTGGTAGGCATCGTCACTTTTATTGGCCTTCCCGATAGCCGCCGCTCGTGTCGGGCGGCTTCGGGTCAATTTCAGTCTTTAGCCATATATTACCGACACGAGAAGTCACGGTAAATCTGAATCCCGGAGCTTGAGATGAAAATCTTTCTTTTTAGGGGCACTGATGACGTTCGCGCTGATCGGCGCGACACACGCGGACGAAGGGGGCAATCCAATTCCATCGTCCGTCATAAGCGACCCGGCACCAGATCCCGTGCATCCGCCCCACTCGGCGCAAGTCCTCGTACCCAGCCATGGGATGGGTATGAACGCCCTGTTCTATCTCGCAGGGGATGTCGGACCCCACCCGACCGTTGTGCTTCTACACGGTTTTCCCGGCAACGAGCAAAACCTTGATTTGGCGCAGGCCATCCGACGTGCAGGCTGGAATGTGCTGACTTTGCATTACCGCGGGGCCTGGGGCAGCCCGGGAATCTTTTCGATTCACAATGTTTTAGAGGACGCGGATGCCGCCGTCACGTTTGTGCGGCGATCGGACATAGCTGAGAAATTCGGAATCGACACGCGTCGCATCGTTCTTGGCGGACACAGTATGGGTGGCTTCGCAAGCGCCTCGCATGCGCGTACTGACGAGCACCTTCTTGGAGTTTTTCTTATCGACGCCTGGAATGTTGGAAATACTGGTGAAGAGTTTGCCAAAGTAAGTGGGCCCGCGCGTGCGGCATTGGTCAAAAAGGAATTCGATGACATTGGCAATTCACTACATGGAGCGACGGCGATGAGTACTGCCGCGGAAGTTTTGGCACATCGCACAGACTGGAATTTCCTATCGTGGGCCAAGGACCTGACGCGGTGTCCCCTCCTGGTGATTGGGGCATCGAAGGCAGGTGGAGAAGAAAACCGCCAACTGGCTGAAGCTGTGACCCGCGACGGGGGCAAGGTCACTGCTGTCACTTTACCAAGTGATCATAGCTTTCAGGATCACCGAATCGCACTCGCAGCGGAGGTGGTAGATTGGCTACAGAAGCTTCTTAACTAGTGAGATTACAGCGAGGAGCTAAAGGTCGCAGTTCTGAGCAGGTGCTGGTGCGCTCTATAATCAGGGTTCCCTATAGCTGACGTTGGCGACGGTCAGCTCGGGGTCATAAAGCGTCAGTTAGCCGGCGACCAGTAACAACAGGTAGCGCGCCTGGCGAGCAATTCAGGAAACAAGCTTTGCAAAGTGCTCACGGCTCATGTGCCATCGATTGACCTCTTGCTCAAAATTGATAAAACCGGGAACAGTCAGGTACTTTTTCACGAAAGTGAAACCCACCTTGGCGAGCACGGCGTTGGGCGCAGGGTTCAGTGCGAATGGCTCACAGTACAGGTCCTGGAGTTCCAGTCGATCGAAGAATAGCTTCGACGATTGCCGCACCAGGGATACTCCAAGACCTTGATAGCGCCGTTCACGGCGCCAAAGGTGCAGATGCATGTAGGCTTCTTGTCCAAACACAAGTTTGTTCACGTTGCAATGGCCGATGGCTTGGCTATCTTGCTGCCAGATCGTGCAATACGATTGGCGAAGCTTCAGCGGTAGCTTGAGCTGCTCGGTAAGTACCTTGAAGAAATCGTCCCGTGACGGAAGCTTGCTCAGGTCCACACCTAATCCGATCAGATAGTCAGGGTCCGCTTGGGACCAATAGTCGGCGACCAAGGTGACATCGCCTTGTACCAACTCTCGTACCGAAAAACTTAGGTCGTCCATGGAGCTTTGCACTTGAGTAGCCGCTTTCCAGGTGCGACTTCACCCCTTCTGCCCCATTTTCGCAACTCGATCGCAGCCATTGGCCGGCGATGGCTTGGGGTCAATCTCGGTCACTCACCCAAACTCCGATGCGGCGAATATGTTTGGCGTACTCTTCTAGCAATGCCGGCATCAGCTGTTTACTGCGCCGTCTGTCAACGCATTGCTGCCCGCACCGTTGGGGATGCATACGCGCAGCTCGCCCGGGTAGCGGGCCAGTGCAGGCGCAACGTCTGCGACGCCTGAATACCCGCAACGCCGCACGATACCACGGGTTTTTCTGCTCGCGCGGAGATGAGTTGACCGACCTGCCCTACCAGCCTCGGCGCTTTGCGCGCCATCGAGCGCCGATCCTGGTCGGAGTCGCCGCTACGCTGGCGGCCTGCGCCGCTCCGGCGCCGCGCACCGCCGCCGACGCACAGAACGCGGCGAGCGCCACGCCCATGCTGACCTTGCACCGCGAGGATGTCTTGTGGATTGATCGGCTAAGTTTCGGCCTCGACACGCGCATCGTCGCTGACTACCGCCGATTCGGCCGCGAGCGCATGCTCGAGCGACAGCTCGATGACGCGGACCACGCCCTGCCCGATGCGATCGCGAGCCAGATCGACGTCATGGAAGTCGCGCACGTCGATGTGGTACAGCAACTGGCAGGTGTGCAGGCCGCCTACAAGAGCATCAACGCGCTGCCGGACGGAGCCGACAAGGAGCAGGCGCGGAAAGTGCTGAATGACGCCGGCAATAAACTTGCCTACCAGGCCATTCGTCGCGATCTGCTGCGCGCGCTCTATTCACCGTCGCAATTGCAGGAGCAGATGGTGTGGTTCTGGCTCAACCATTTCAGTGTCCATCAGTACAAGGGCAATCTGCGCTGGCTGATCGGCGACTATGAGGAGCACGCGATTCGTCCGCACGTGTTCGGGCATTTCCGCGAGCTGGTGCTGGCAACCCTGGAGCATCCGGCGATGCTGCAATACCTCGACAATCAGCAGAATGCCGCCGGCCACCTCAATGAGAACTACGCCCGCGAGCTGATGGAACTGCACACGCTCGGAGTCGAAGCTGGCTATACGCAGGAAGATGTGCAGCAACTGGCTCGTATCCTCACTGGTGCGGGCATCAACACCGGCGATGCACCCAAACTCAAACCGGAGTGGCGGCCGTTGTATGTGCGCCGCGGCGCCTTCGAGTTCAATCCGGCACGCCATGACTTCGGCAACAAGATACTGCTGGGTCACGCCATCGACGGCAAGGGCCTTGGAGAAATCGAGAATGCCGTAACACTGATCGTCCGCCAGCCGGCGTGCGCGCACTTCATCTCGCATCAGCTGGCATCGTATTTCGTGGCCGACAATCCGCCGCCGCGGCTGGTGGATAAGATGGCACAGACCTTCCAGCACAGCGACGGCGACATCGCCGCGGTGCTGCGCACGATGTTCCTGGCGCCGGAATTCAACGCCGCGCTTGGCGGCAAGTTCAAGGACCCGACGCGCTATGTCGTATCGGCGGTGCGCTTCGCGTACGACGGTCGTCCGATCAGCAACACGCGTCCGTTGCTCAATTGGCTCAATGCCCTGGGCGAGGGACCGTATAACCGCGCGACGCCCGACGGCTACCCGCTGGGCGAACTAAGCTGGGCCAGCCCCGGTCAGATCAGCCGCCGCTTCGAGATTGCGCGCGCGATCGGTTCGGGAAATGCCGGGCTGTTCGACCCGGAGGATGGCACTACCGCGACCAGCAGCGGCTTTCCGCAGCTTTCGAACCGCCTGTATTTCGAAGCGCTCGAGCCCTTCCTGGCGGCGGGCACGCGCACTGCGCTCAACCGCGCCAATTCGCAGCAGGAATGGAATACTTTTCTGCTGTCGTCACCGGACTTCAACTATGAGTGAACCCCTATGAATCGCCGTGAGCTGCTGCAAATCGGTACCGCCGCGCTGGCCGGCGTCGGGGTGTCCAGCCGCCTGTATGCAGCCCCGGCGGGCGGCGCGCGCTTTCTGCTGGTATTCCTGCGCGGCGGTTACGACTCGACCAACGTCCTGATTCCCTATACCAGCAGCTTTTACTACGAGGCTCGACCGACGATTGCCATCGCCAGACCGGACGTTGCGGTGCCGACCGGCGCCCTGGCGCTCGATAGCGACTGGGCACTGTCGCCGGCGCTACGCGACACGATCGGCGCCATGTACCTGCAGCGGCAGGTCGCGTTCGTACCGTTCGCCGGCACCGATGACCTGTCGCGCAGTCATTTCGAGACGCAGGATAGTATCGAACTGGGTCAGCCCATCGGTGGTGCGCGCGATTACCGCTCCGGGTTCATGGCCCGTCTGTCCGACGCCTTGACGTCGCCGGCGAGCAGCGGCCCCGCCGCGATCGCATTCACCGACGCATTGCCGCTGTCATTCCAGGGTGCCACGCCAGTGCCCAACATGTCGCTGAAGAATCTCGGCAAGCCGCCGTTCGATCAACGTCAGGCACGCATACTGACCGACATGTATGCCGGTCACAGGCTGCAACCGGCAGTCGCCAACGGCCTGGAGCTGCGCCAGGAGGTGGCTCACGCCATGGCGGATGAGATGCTCGCCTCGGGCCGCGACGCCATCAACTCCAAGGGCTTCGAGCTTGAGGCCGAACGCATGGGCAAGCTGATGCGGGACACCTACCGCATCGGCTTCATCGACGTCGGCGGCTGGGACACGCATGTGAACGAGGGCGGCGCGCAGGGGACACTGGCCAGTAATCTCAGCGGCCTGGGCCGCGGGCTGCAGGCTTTCGCACAGTCGCTGGGCCCGGAATGGAACAACACGGTGGTGGTGGTAGTGTCCGAGTTCGGCCGCACGTTCCGGGAAAACGGTGATCGCGGCACCGATCATGGGCACGGTACTGTCTATTGGGTGCTCGGCGGCGCGCTGCACGGCGGCCTCATTGCAGGCGAACAGCGGCGCCTGGAGCGCGCCACGTTGTTCCAGGACCGCGACTACCCGGTGCTCAACGACTACCGTGCAGTGCTTGGTGGCCTGTTCCGCTCGCTCTGGTCGCTCTCGCCCACCCAGTGCGATCGCATCTTCCGCCAGACACAGCCGGTGGAGTTAAGCCTGGTGTGATGCGGCTGCACGCGTGCGTCGACTACGGGGTCGACGGCGGGCCATAGACCAGTATCCGAAAGCTGCCCGGTACGATCGTCGGCCGCCCGGACGCCGATCCGGCGGGCGCGGGCGCGAGGTCTGCGGTCGCAAGATAGATATTGTGCGTACTCGGATCCAGCGCCATGGTGCGCGCGCCGGGCTGCGTCTGCAGTGTCTGCACTACGCTGAGCTTTTCCGGTGAATCCTCGTGCGCGATCGTCACCGTGCCCTCGCCGGTGGAGCTGAACGCCAGCTGTGTACCGGGATCAAACGCGCTCGCATCCACGCCCCGGCCGATCGGCACCGAGGCAATCACGCGACCATTGCCGGCGTCGATCATCAGCATGCGCTGATTGTGACAGCCGACGAACAGCCGGTGATGCGCGGCGTCGATGTCAATGCCGCTCGCGCTCTCGCCGGGTGCAATCGGCCATTGATCGACGATGGCATGGCTGCGCACATCGATCGCCACGATCAGGTTCTTGTCCTCGATATTGTCGTAGACGCGGCCTGAGGCGGCGTCGGCCACCGCGAACTCGGGTCGGCCGGGCAGCGCGATGGTCGCGACCACATTGCCGCCTTGCGCATCGAACACCGTCGCTGAATGGCCCCGGCCATTGAAGGTGTAGACCTCGTTGCGGCCCGGCTCGTAGACAATCGCATCCGGACCATCTCCGGTTGCGACGCGCGCGATCGTCGCCAGGGTGTCCAGGTCGATGATGCTGGCCTGCGAGGGCTGGCCGTCGCTGGCGTAGCCGCGACCCACCGGGTGCGCAATCGCGACACCGTGCACGCCCTGGGTATCGTCGATGCGGCCGACGAACGTGTTGTGATCGATGTCGACCACATCGACGTGATCGCCATGCGCGACGTAGAGCCGTCGAGACGCCGCATCAATCGACAGGTAGTCCCACCCGCCATCGCCGGCCAGACGGATCTGCGTGACGAAGCCATAGTGCGGAGCTGCGGCCGCAGGCACCGGCGCCGCCGAGGCAGGCCGCATCGCGGCCGCGGCGGCGACGCTTACGGCCAACAGCAACCCTGCCGCCGGGCGTTGTCTCATCATCCGCTCGGATCCAGCGCTTGATGCCGGGCGACCGCGGCACGCAACTGACGCACCAGATACCAGACGATCAGCAGATTGAGCGCCAGAGTGATACCCAAGGCCAGACGCCGGCCCGGCGGCCGCGTGATCAGTTCCCACAGCTCGAATGGAACCAGCGAGCTGGTCAGTGTCACTGTCAGCCATTCACCCCAGGTGCGCCGCATCCACAGACCAATGCCCTCGGCCAGCGCCACTGCGGCATACGCGATGGTCACCGCGAGAAATATCTGGATCCTCTTCGCGCCCAGGCCCTCGACCCAGGTCAGCGCCCGCATCAGCAGCTTGCGTTCAAAGCGGTCATCGCTCAGTTCAGCCGACCAGTTGTACAGGCGTTCCACCAGGTCCGCGTTCAGCAGCTTGTGCACCCCGTAGCTGGTGGCGATCAGCAGCAACACCTTGCCGAATTTAAACAGCGCGATGAGTCGCAAGCCGTCGATCTTGCGGGGTGCTGCCGCCGGCGGGGCGCTGTCGCTGGGAACTGGTAACTGCGCGTCCATGCATCGGTTGTCGTTGGTATTGCCCGCTACCCTAAGCCATCGGACCGGGCCGCGCCACGCGTCGCTGCCTGGCGCCAGTCTTGCGTTCAGACTTCGATCGGTGTATCCGCACGCGCGCCCCACTCACTCCAGGATCCGTCGTACAGCGCTCCCATGGGCAGCCCAGCCACTTGCAGTCCGAGGCTGAGCACGGCCGCCGTCAGTCCGGAACCGCAACTTGTCACGACCGCAGTGTGCTCGTCCACGCCACACGCCTGGAAGCGCGCCCGCAGCTGCGCCGCGGGCAGCAGTGTCTGTTCGGCGCTCAACAGTTCCGTGTACGGTAGATTGCGGCCGCCGGGCACGTGGCCGCTGCGCATCCCGGCACGCGGCTCGGCCACGCGGGCATGAAACCGGTCGGCGGAGCGCGCATCGAGCAACAGCTCGCGCCGCGACTGCAGATTCTGCAGCACGTCTCCCAGGCCGCGCAGATAGCGCGCATTCAGGCTGGCGCGATAGGTCGTGGGTGCCGGCGCAGGCGCGGCGCCTTGCTCCAGCGCGCGCCCCTCGCGGCGCCACTTTGGCAGTCCGCCATCGAGTACCGCGCTGCGCTCGTGGCCGAACAGGCGCATCAGCCACCAGCCGCGCGCCGAGGAAAATATCCCCTTCTGATCGTAGAACACCACGCGGCTGGCGGCCGACACACCCAGTGCGCCGATCATGTGCTCGAAGCGCGCGGCAGTGGGCACCATGTGCGGCAGCGCCGACTCGGTATCGGCGATCGCATCGATGTCGAACAACAGCGCGCCGGGAATATGCCCCTGCCGATATTCCGCCGCCGGGTCGCGCCCTTCCGCCGGCAGGTACCAGCTGGCGTCGAATACGATCAGATCGCTCGACGGTAGCTGTGCCGCCAGCCACTCGGTGCTCACCAACGCTTCCAAGTCACCACCCCCTGTGCAGGCGCGCGGCGTGCACGCTGGTGCGGAATTCTACCCGTCACCGGGCCAGGCGACGACCGCCGCTGAATGGGTTGTAGCCCCGATCAGCAAGCGCCGCCCATGCGGCCGCGCCCAGGTGTTCGAGGTGAAAGTACACCCGCGGCATGCTGGGGTCGGTGGCGAGCATGAAACCGGTAGGCATCGCCGCCGCACCCGTGGCGTAGTAACCGCCGTCCGCGGTGCGTTCGCCCTCGATCGCAGCGCGCAATGTCCGGGCAGGCGCCTGCCGATGCAGCAGTTCGAGCAGCACGGCCACCTGTGCGGTGCCCTCGATCCACAGTCCGCCGCCGGCGTCGCTGTAGGTGTAACCAGCCTGGAACCGCAGCCTGCTATCAACGGTCTGCAGTAGCGGCTCGGACAGTTTCGCGGCCCCGGGCAACGCCATCAACGGCCACACCTGGGCATCCAGTGCCAGCAGCGGATTGAGCGTCACCCCGTCCTCTGCCGTGCCGACCGCGTAGCAGCCGCAGTCGGCGTTCCACATCGCGGCGACAAAATCTGCCGCCACCGTCATGCGCTGCCGCCAATGCGCATCACCGGTCACGCGCGCCAGCCAGCCGAAGGCTGCGGCCAGATCGGTATTGTGCTCGGTGGACTTCCAGCGTTGACGCTGCGGTGCGGGCTCGTGACCGAAGTAGCCGCCGACGAATCCCCCGGCGCCGCGCGCGTCGAGCGTGCCCTCGACCCAGCGCGCCAGTCGTAGCGCGCCGTCGCGATAACGTTGATCGCCGCTGGCCGCATGCAGCGTCAGCAGCGCCAGCATGGCCCAGGCGATGTTGCCGCTGTCGCTGCCGGCCTGGTAATCATCTTCCAGCCAGCGCTGCGATTTCAGGTCCCACCATCCGGCAAGTTTCAGCGGCGCCGCGCCGATCGCGCCCGCCGCGTAGCCGTTACGCAGCCGGCCATCATGCCAGTAGCGATCGTGATCGAGCGCCAACAACAGTGCATCGCCGATGCGGCGCGCCAGTGGCGTGTGGCCGCAGGCCACCAGCGCGATCGCCGCCACCGAATTGTCATAAGTGAACGCCGCGTTGCTCAGTGCGCCGCTGCGCTCGCTCGGATAACTGGCGAGCAGCAGCGCTCCGGCCGGCTGCGCGGTCACCGATTTCGAAAGGTAATCGCAGGCCGGCCTCGCGGCGGCGACGGCCTGTGCCGGCGCGGCGAGGAGCGCGAGCAGCGCACTCGCGCAGCACCCGAGCGGCGCGAGCACGCAGCGTCGCCGCGGCTGGCAAGCATCGTACTGCAACACTTTCAAGCCCCTAGACCATCTCCAGCGGCCGCTTCGAGTGCGGCGGCGGAAATGCCTGGTCGATGCGCTCCAACTCTGCCCCGGTCAGTCGCAGCTCCGCGGCCCGCAGGTTGTCCTCGATGCGCACCGGGTCTACCGACTTCGGTATCGCGGTCACCTCCGGCTCGCGCAGGCACCAGGCGAGCGCGATCTGTGCTGCGCTCACGCCGCGCTCGCGCCCGAGCCGCTGCAACAGCGGGTGGCGCGTCAGTGAACCGCGGCCCAGCGGTGAATACGCCATGGTCGATATGGCGTGCGCACGCTGCCATGGCAGCAGCTGAAACTCGATGCCGCGCGCCGAGATACAGTAATAGAGCTGGTTGCATTGCGCGGCTGCCGGCAGGCCCAGCCGCTCCTGCGCCTGCAGCCAGCGTTGCAGGTTGTCGACGTCGAAGTTGCTTACGCCAAAATGCCGGATCAATCCGCGCTGCATGAGGTCGTGGAAACCGCGCAGGGTCTCGGCCAACGGATGCCGACCCGGCCAATGCAGCAGATACAGGTCGAGATAGTCGCAGCCCATGCGCTCGATGGACGCCTCGCAGGCGCGCGTGGTGCCGTTGCGTGAGGCGTTGCCGGGCAGCACCTTGCTGACGATGCACAGTTCGGCGCGCCGCTCGGCGCCGAACGCCTGCAGTGCGCTGCCGATGATGCGCTCGGCGCCGCCGTCGGCATACATCTCGGCCGTATCCAGCAACCGATAGCCGACATCCAGCGCATGCTTCACCGCGGCGATTTCCTGCTTACGCTGCCCGGCGTCGACGCCCATCTCCCAGGTTCCAAGTCCAATGCGCCCCGGAAATCGCAGGGCGCCGTCGGGTGCATGCATGCCGCAGGTCCTCGACCGGTGCAATAACTTAAGTCGCGGCGCAATCATAGCGAAACCTTTCCATGCCGGCCCGCGTCGGTGCAATACTGCGCTTCATGACCAGCGACGTCCCGGAACGCCTCAGCTTCCCCTGCGACTACCCGATCAAGGTCATGGTGCGGGTCGAAGATGGCGTGCGCAGCCAGGTCGATGCCATCGTTGAACGCCATGCCGGGCCGATCGATCTTGCCGCGGTCACCGAACGCCCCTCGACGCAGGGAAACTTCCTCGGGATTACCTACCAGATCCGCGCCGAGAGCCCGGAGCACATCGCGCAGTTGTTCGCCGCACTGAAAGAGTGCCCGCAGGTGATGCTGGTGCTGTGAGCCGCGCTTATCCCGGTTCGGCCGGCAGCGAGTATTCGAACTCGTAGAAATGCTGGCCGTCGACGATGTTGATCGTGAACGAACCGTCGATGCCGGCCAGTTTATCCACGCCGGAATCGGGCACCACCGTAATCGACAGCCGCTGCACGCCGTGTGTCATGGTACCGCTGTGCTGCAATACGAAGCCGCCGCGCCGTCCTTGCAGCACGCCGGACACGCGCTCGATGGCGACATAGGCGGCAGAGCCTGCAATATCGGTCATCGAGGTGAGCATCTCGCCTTTGCCGCCCGCCACCAGATCGCCGACGAACTGCTTTTCCACAGCCATGCGGCCGAGGCTGACCCCGGGCGCGATCTCGGGTTTCTGCAGCGGCCTGATGGTGACGGTGAAGCTGCCTGCGGCGCGATATTTTCGGCGACCGGTCACGGCAATCCCTCGACGCTGCGACTACGCCAGCGGTGGCCGGCGCGCGGACCGGTTCAATATCGCGCTCGCTGCCAGGTTGAACAACCCCAGCAGCAGGCCGCCGAGCAGTGCGGCGCCGAAACCTGACACCTGGAAGCCCGGGACGATGGCGCCGGTGAGCATCAGCATCAGCGCGTTGATCACGATCAGGAACAGGCCGAGCGTGATGATCGTGATCGGCAGCGTCACGATGATCAGGATCGGCCGCACCAGGAAATTCACGACGCCCAGCACCAGTGCCGCCAGCAGCGCGTAGCCGAAGCTGGCGATGTGAATTCCAGTCACGATCTGGCTGACGAGCCACAGCAGCAGTGCGCTGACCAGCAGATGAACCAGGAGCTTACTCATAGCGGGGCCCATCGTAGCACCCCGGCCAGACGCTGTGGTCGATCGGCCTCGCAGCGGGGTCGGCGCGCCGCTAGCGTGCCGCTAGCTGCAGCTCCATCAGTTCAGGCGTGACACCGTTGCCGCGGATTACCAGCTGCGCCACGCTGACCGGCAGCTTGAAGCGGCGCGGCCCGGCGCTGCCCGGATTCACGTACAGCACGCCATCGCGCTCGCAGATATTGGGCTTATGGGAGTGGCCCGACACGATGACGCGTACACCGGCCGGGCGGGCTTGCGCCTTGAGTTGCCGGAGATCGTGGATGACATAGATCCCCACGCCGCCGATTTCCAGCAGCACCGTGTCGGGCAGCGATGCCGCCCAGGGCTCGGTATCGTTGTTGCCGCGCACCGCCGTCACCGGGGCCAGCACCGCCAGCTGCTCCAGGATCTGCGGGCCGCCGATGTCGCCGCCGTGAACGATATGATCGCAACCCTGCAGGAACGCCGTTGCTTGTGGCCGCAGTAACCCGTGGGTGTCGGAGATGACACCGACACGCAGCACGCCGCGGTCAGCGCCACTGCCGGGCTTGCTGCGCAAACCCGGGTGAGGAATTCCTGACCACGCAGAAGCGATGTCCGGTTGGCGCTTCCATGACCCACCAGGTCTTCACCTGTGCCACGCGCCTCGCCCCCAGCGCCTCCAGCCGCCGCACTTCCGCTTCGATGTCGTCGGTCTCGATGTCCAGGTGCACACGACTGGGGTGCGTGACGGCCTGCACCTCGACGTGCAGTGCGCCCAGCGGATCCTCGAGCTGCACGTAACTGTCCGCTTCCTCCGGCGGCAACGCTCGCAACTCCATGCCGAGCGCGCCGCCCCAGAATCCCGCGGCACTTGCCAGCTCCGGGCCCTGGCAGTCAATGATAAAACCAGCCAGTTTGCTCTTATGCATGATGTCCTCGATGACGCACCGGATGCGTCAATGCTGATCGAAGGCGACAAAATCCCCGCTGAACTGACCGACCTGCTCGCCGGCATACTCGAGTGTCGACGTGACGCTGATCCTGGCCTTGCCCCTGCGCGCCAGCAGGCGCACGAACCGCGGCCAATCGTCCGGATGCGCCAGCGCTGCGCGCGCGGAAAATGCGCCCTGGATGGGCCGATTGTAACTCGTGCTCTGGCGCTGGATCACGATCGAGACCTGCGGGAACAAGCCGCGCAGCCGCACGTGCAGCAGCGACCAGGCGGCGAGGATCGCCAGCGCGCTGGCACTGCCGCCGAATACCGTGGCACGGTGGTTGACGTTGGGCGCCAGCGGCGCCGACAGTCGCACCGAATCCTCGCTCACCTCGAGGGCGTCAACCTCCATGGCGCGCGACAGTGCTATCTGCTGGTGCAGGTACTGCGCCAGCGACTGCGCCGACATCAAGGCTTGTGCTACCGCCATCATTCCCTGCTATCCGACACGACGCGCTCGATACGCCGGTCCGGGATCATCCACAGCAGCGCCACCAGAAGATAGATGCATTGCGACACCAGTGGCGACCAGAATGCGGCCACGATGGCGCTCAGGTACAACGCCGGCGACAGCTTGCCTTTCAGGTCGCGGCCCAACGCCCGTTTCAGCAGCGACTCGCGGCCCTGCGATACGATGATCAGTTGCTCGAGCATGAAGTAGGCAATGGCCGCCATCAGCAGATCCGCACCGTAGAGCGCGGACGGCGCCGCGGCGTTGTGGTTCTCGCTCATCCAGGCCGTCGTGACCGGAATCAGCGACAACCAGAACAGCAGGTGCAGATTGGCCCAGAGGATCGCTCCGGTGACCCGATCGCAGGCATGCAGCAGATGGTGATGGTTGTTCCAATAGATTCCCAGGTAAATGAAACTCAGGGCGTAGTTCAGGAACAGCGGTATCACCGGAATCAGCGAGCGGAACTGTGCGCCCTCGGGCACTTTCAGCTCCAGCACCATGATCGTGATCAGGATGGCGATGACGCCGTCACTGAAGGCTTCCAGCCTGCTCTTGCCCATTGCGATGCGTTCAGCGCTTCAGTGCCAGCACCACCACGCCGGCGCCAACCAGGGTGATGCCGATCCAGTCGCGCAGCGATGGCCGTTCGGCCAGAAACAGGTAGGCGAATACTGCCACCAGTACCACACTGAGCTTGTCGACCGGTGCGACCTTCGACGCCGCGCCCAGCTTGAGCGCCCGGAAGTAGCACACCCAGGAGGCGCCGGTAGCCAGCCCCGACAGCGTCAGGAACCACCAGGTTCTGGAGCCGATCTCCGACGGATTACGCCATCGGCCCGTGACCCAGACGAAGCAGCCCAGCGCGGCGATGATCACCGCAGTGCGGATCAGCGTGGCCAGGTCCGAATCCACGCCCTGGACGCCCACCTTGGCAAACACCGCGGTCAGGGCGGCGAATACCGCCGACAGCAGCGCCCAGCCAAACCATGACCATGACTCCGTCACGGCGGTTTAGCTGACGTGGCAAACTGCGGCCGGCCGTCAGCGACGATCATCCACGCAGGCTTGTCCTCGACCCAGATGTGCACCTGCGGCGTGAGCAGGCCAGGGTCGTCGAGGCTCGACAGCGTCACGTCGATCTCGCCGTCCCGTTCCTCGCGTCGGTACGTCAGCGATGTACCGCAATCGGCGCAGAAGCCGCGCGTGACGCTTGGCGAGGAGTGGTACTCGGCCAGTTGTCCCCGCACGATCGAGAAATTTTCCGCTGCGAAGGTGCCCCAGGGAACCATCGGCGCGCCGATCGCGCGCCGGCAGCTCTCGCAGTGGCAGAAGCACAGGTTGCTGGCTTCACCGCGGGCTTCATAACGCACCCGTCCGCACATGCAACCGCCGCGGTAGCTCAACGCAGGCATAGCGCGTGCTCCGAAAACCACTGATCAATGTGTGTCATCGCGTCCTCGAGCGAAACCAGGTTCATGTACACCGGCCCGAAATCATGCGACTTGAGGTCCGGCACCATCACGACCGCAAGGCCAGCCGCATGCGCCGCCCGGGCGCCGTGATTGCTGTCCTCGAACGCCAGGCAGCATTCCGGGGCCACGCCCAGCCGCTCGGCGGCCAGCAGGTACACCGCCGGATCCGGTTTGCTGCGTGCCACTTCATCGCCGCCCGCGACCGCCTGGAACAATTCGAGCACACCGACCTGCGCCAGGCGCCGGCGCACCTCGGCCACGGAGGTCGACGAGGCCACGGCACATGGCACCGCGCGCGCGCGCAGTTGCTGCAGCAGCGCCAGCGCTCCCGGCTTGAGCGGAAACACCACGCCGCCGGGCGCGCCGAGTTTCGCCCGCACCCGATCGCGGACCAGCTGGAAACTATCCTCGCCACCCAACAGCGTGCTGAGCCTGGCATGCGATTCCACGATGCCATGGCCCACCACCTGCAGGAAGTCGGCGCGCGACAGGCTCAGGGCCAGCTCCTGCGCCGACTCCATCCATGCCTGCATGATGACCCGCTCGGAGTCCAGCAGCAGGCCGTCCATGTCGAAGATCGCGGCCGTGAACACGAGCAGCGGCCGCTTCAGCGGTCGGATTCGCGGACCGCGAACCGCAGCGTCTTTTCCAGCCGCACCGCATCCAGCACACCGCGATAGTAGCGGGCGAGCCGATCGATCTGCACGTAACCGAGCTTCTGGTAGAAGGCGAGCGCGGCCGGATTGTCCGACCTGGCCTCGACACGAATGCGTTCGATGCCGGCTGTGTCGGCGCTCTTCTCGAGCCATGCTACCAACCGCGCGGCGATGCCGCGCCGGCGCTGCGCCGGGTCGACGGCCAGCAGCGCCAGATGGGCGGTGCGCTCGGCGTAGTGCATGATGCCAAATGCCAGCACGCCATCCGGCTGATCAATCAGCGCGACATTGGTCGAGCGGTCGGCAATCGCGGCCGCGATGCGCGCCGGCGTCCAGCTCCAGCCAAGACCGGATTCAATGTGCTGCCTGGACATGTCGGCGATCGCCGGCGCGTCAGCGGCGGTTGCCAGTCGTATCAGCGGTATGAATATCACGGCTCGGATCACTCCCCGCGCTCGTAGATGACGTAAATCTTCCTGGTCGGCTCGACGACTTCCCAGGTGCCGACGAACCCCCGCGGAACCACGACGCTGTCGCCGGCCGATACCGTGGTGGCGTTGCCGGCGGCGTCGGCGATGATGCTTTTGCCCTGCAGGATCTGGCAATACTCCTCCTCGGTGTAGGAGATGTGCCATTTACCGACCTCGCTCGACCACACGCCGGCGAAGAATTTGCCGCTGCTGTCGGCGTAGTGCTTCCAGACGCACTGCCTGGGATTGCCGTGGATCAGCTTGTCACCCGGCAGCAAGTACTCCTCGACCACTGCGCTCGCAGGTTCGAACCGCCGCACCTTCACCTCCGTGAGCGTCATGGCGCACAGCCTGCGGGCCGGTGGATACGCTGCGAGGACGGCGGATAGTTCGCAAGCTTGGCCGCGGGACGACGCGGACGAGGCAGCAGTTCACCGCCGCAGTTGGGGCACTTCCCGGCCAGCACGCCGTCCGCACAGCGCGCACAGAACGTGCATTCGAAGGAGCAGATGCGTGCCGAGTCGGACGCAGCCGGTAGATCCACGTTGCAGCATTCACAGTTGGGTCGCAGTTCAAGCACGGGAACTCCTGTCTTTGGGGGCGCACTTTCCGGCGCTGCGGTCAGTGACTGCCGCCCGTGTGTGGTTGGTTCAAGCCGGCCGCTTCGGCTTGCAACAGGCTGTGCAGCAGCGGGTGCTGCTGGAATGCTCGTAGCAGCGCAGTCGCCGCCTGCCGGTCAGCGAGGCTGGCACCCGAGTGCTCGATGGCCTGCAGCAGCCGCTCGATCGCCGCTGCGACACCCGGCTTGGTCTGAAGCGGCGACTGCGGGCCGCGATCCTGCGACCAATGGATATCCACCGGCGCGGCGACCTTGCTTTCGACCACATCGACGCCGGCCGGCGTTATGGCGCCCATGCCGCCACCGACTCCGTCATGTCCTCTGTTGGGCCGCCAATGAATCAGCCCGTGATCGGCCAGTTGCCCGGCGATGCTCTGGATGTCGCGTTCATTGAGCTTGCCGTCAAAATCGGCAGGCACCAGGCCGATGAGGCGCTCCTTGCGACGCTGGTAGTACTTCTCCAGCAGCAGTCCCCGAAGTTCGCTGTCTGTCATCGCGGATGCGGCGGCCCGAACTTAGTCCGACCCCTCGTCGCTGGAATGGATGACGTCGTGCAGGTAGCCGATACATTCCGGGCAGATCACGGCCTTGCGTGACGACACCATGCCCGAAACCTCCTCGTGGCTCTTGTCACAGAAGGCGCACACCAGCGGGATGGCGTCCGTGGCTCGTGCGGTCGGATCGGTACGGCTGACCCTGGGCGCGGCGGCCTGCTCCGATTCCACCAGGCGAACCTCCACCACGTCGCCGGCTGCTAGCGCCGCGGCCAGCCAGCGGGCATCGGCCACCGGCTGGTCCTGCGGCAGCACCGAGCCGGCGACTTCGAGCCAGCCCTCCTGCAAGCCGGGATAGAGCGACACCGTGGCGTTGATCACTTCGGCCGCGGGTCCGCCGGCGATGACGCGCCGCTGGCCGTTGACGTTTATCTCGAGGCAGAACACGGCGGCAGTGTACATCCGGATGCGCGGGCACCGAAACGGGCCGCAAGTCACGAGCCGTCGCGGCGCATCCCGCGACGCGCCGCATCAGGGAATGCCCTGTTTCGGCAGCTCCCCGGTGGCAAGGTAGGTCAGCTCGTCATCGCTGAATTTGCGCTGTGACAGCGCCCAGCGCGCCTGGCGCAGCTGCGTGGCGTCGACGTAGATGCGGCACGGCGCGGCCTGCCCCAGCACGCCGGCGTCGGTGTCGACCCGCACACCGATGCCCTCGGCGCTCAGCACCGCGGCAAACGCCTGTGCCGAGGGCACGTCCGACAGCGTGATCAGCAGCTGCCAGGCCGACATAGCATCGTAGCCAGTAGCGGCGCGAACTCGGCGGCCACCTGCGCGACGTCATCGGGACCACCGAGATCCGACAGCTGCGTCACTGCAAGACCCGCGTAGCCGCAGGGATTGATGCGCCGGAACGGTTCCAGATCCATGCCGATGTTCAATGCCAGGCCGTGGTAGCTGCCGCCGCGACGAATGCGCAGGCCGACGCTGGCGAGCTTGGCTCCGTCGACGTACACACCGGGGGCGCTGGCACGGCACTCGGCGCGGATGCCAAAGCGCGCGCAGTACTCAATGACGGCGCGTTCCAGCGCCGTGACCAGGGCGCGCACCGTAAGCCCGGCGCGGCGCACGTCGAGCAGCGGATAGACCACCAGTTGCCCCGGCCCGTGGAAGGTCACCTGGCCGCCGCGATCGATCTGCAGCACTGGAATGTCGCCCGGCGAGAGCACATGTGAGCGATCGGCGTTCATGCCGAGGGTAAACACCGGATCATGCTCCAGCAGCCAGATCTCATCCGGCGTGTCCGGCTGGCGCTGATCGGTAAAACGCTGCATCGCGCGCCACGTCGGCTCGCACGGCACACGCCCGAGCCAGAAACCGGCGGCGGCGGCGCCGCCGGCGCCGCGCCAGTCGGCGCTGGCCAATGGCGCGTTCACGGGACGCCCGCCACCGCGCCAAGTCCGACGTTGTTGCCGGCCAGCGCCTGCTCGGCCCGATAGCTCGACCGCACCAGGGGACCTGCAACACACTCGCGGAAACCGCGCGCGAGCCCCCAGGCACGATACTGCTGGAACTGCTCGGGCGTGACAAACCGCTGCACGCTCAAATGATTCACCGTCGGCCGCAGGTACTGGCCCAGGGTGAGGATGTCGACTCCGACCTCGCGCAGCTCGTGCATGCAATGCACGATCTCCTCATCGCTCTCGCCGATGCCGAGCATGAGGCTGGTCTTGGTGAGCACCTCGGGCCGGCGCTGCTTGGCGTGCGCCAGCACCGAGAGCGTCTGCTCATAGCCGGCACGCGGATCACGTACCGGGTGCGTCAGCCGGCGCACCGTCTCCACGTTCTGTGCGAACACCTCCGGACCCGAATCCACCACGGTGTCGACATCGGCGAGCACGCCCTGGAAATCCGGCGTCAGCGCCTCAACGGCGGTCGACGCGTTGCGCTGCTTGATGGCGCGGATGCAGGCGGCGTAGTGCGCCGCGCCGCCATCCGGCAGATCGTCGCGATTGACCGAGGTCAGCACCACGTACTTGAGCTGCATCAGCGCGACGCTTTCCGCAACGTGCCGCGGCTCCTCGGCGTCGAGCCAGCCGCGCGGATTACCGGTGTCGACCGCGCAGAACCGGCAGGCGCGGGTGCATACCGCGCCCATCAGCATGATGGTCGCGGTGCCGGCGTTCCAGCACTCGCCGATGTTGGGACACTTCGCTTCCTCGCACACCGTGGCCAGATGGTGCTCGCGCACCGTGCGGCGCACGAAGTCGTAGCCCTCGCCGGCCGCCAGCCGCGCGGTAAGCCAGCGCGGCTTTCTGGGTAGGCTTCGCGGATCCGCGTCGCCGGACGATTTGATGCCGTCCTTGATCGCGGTAAAACCCTGGGGCGTCAGGTACTTCTGGCCGCTGCGGACTGCGCCGGTGCCGTCCACGACGACCGGAATACCTTTAAGTGTGTTCACAGGGGATGGCATCGGGCCTCATTGTAAGGCGGCCAGGCGCTCCACGCTGCCAACGTCACTCCAGGCGCCCTCGAACACCTGGCCGTGCAGCCGGCTGCCCGCGATGGCGCGTCGGAGCAGCGGCAGCAGCGGAAATTTGCCGGGGCTGCAGCTGGCGAACAGTTCCGGCCGGTACAGGCCAATGCCGGAATAAGTCCAGCGCGCACCGCCCTGCTCCTGCACCCGGCCATTGGCGAGCGCAAAATCGCCGCGCGGATGGTGCAACGGGTTGGCGACCAGCACCAGCTGCGCCAGCGCCTCCGGGGCAATCCGAACGGCGCCGAAATCAAACTCGGTGAACACGTCCGCGTTCACCACCAGGAACGGCTGTGGACCCAGCAGTGGCAGGGCGTGGAGGATGCCACCGCCGGTCTCGAGCGCCTGCTCACCCTCGTCGCTGTAATGAATCTGCAGCTGCCAGCGTGCGCCGTCGCCCAGCGCGGCACGGATCTGTCCGCCGAGCCACGCCAGGTTGATCACCACGTGTTTCACTCCCAGGCGCGACAGCTTCTCGAGGTGATAGACGATCAGCGGCTTGCCACCCACGGTGAGCAGCGGCTTGGGCACCTGGTCGGTCAGCGGCCGCATGCGCTCGCCGCGCCCTGCGGCCAGCACCATCGCGCGCTCGATGCTCACGGCACACCCGCGACCAGCGCTCGCGCGTTGGCTGCGGCAAATGCCGGCAGCACGCGCCGCTGCAGCCAGTCCCCGAAGCGCCGCAGCTCCGGATAGCGCCGCACCGCATCCTGCACGTAGCCGAAGGTGCGCGGCAGATCGGCCAGGTAGCCGTGCTTGCCGTCGCGATACCACAGGCGCGCGAAGATGCCGAGCACCTTGATGTGACGCTGCAGCCCGATCAGATCGAACCAGCGCAGGAACTCCTGCTCGCTCGCCCCGGCCAGTCCGTCACCGCCCATGAGCTGCGCCCGATAGGCGCTGACCCAGCTCTCTACCCGGGCGCGCGGCCAGTCGATGTAGCAATCCTTGAGCAGCGACACCAGGTCATAGCCGACCGGGCCTGCGAGTGCATCCTGAAAATCGATGATTCCGGGATTGGCGCTCGGCAGCAGCATCAGGTTGCGCGAGTGATAGTCACGGTGCACGAACACCAGCGGCTGCGCGAGCGCCTCGAGCGTCAGAAGCTCAAAGCTCTCGGCCAGCACACCGCGGTCGGCGTCATCCAGCACCAGCTGCAGGTGACGCGCGCAGAACCACTCCGGCATCAGTGCCATCTCGCGCTCGAGCGCGGCGCGATCGTAGGGCGGCAGCATGCGCGCAGCCTCGCGACCGTGAAGCTGGATGCGAAGCAGCGCCTGCAGTGCATCCGCGTACAGAACGTCCGGATCGGCGCCGGCGCGCAGCCGTGTCAGGTACAGCTCGGATCCCAGGTCTTCGAGCAGCACCATGCCGCGTGCGCTGTCGGCGGCGTGCACCTGCGGCACATGCACCTTGCAGCCCGCGAGCAGCGCGGCCACCTGCAGGAACGGTCCGATGTGCTCCTTGTCGGGCGGCGCATCCATCACCACGCGTGTCGTGCCGTCGGCTGCCCAGGCGCGAAAGTAGCGCCGGAAGCTGGCATCGGCCGATGCCGGCTCGAGCCGCACCAGGCTGAAGCCAAGCTCGCGGGTCAGCCAATCCCTGATCTGCTGGACGCGCGCGTCGTTGCCTGTCATTGAAGCGCCTGTTTAGACCGCGGTCGTGGCATCCGTCATTATAATGTGGGCCCACATGATTGCTTCCCCGCACCTGCGCGCGCTTCTGGCTGCAGCGCTCTGCTGTGCCCCGGTGATTGCGCCGCAGGCTGCGGATGCCCCGCCAGCGCCGCCGGCCGCGGACAGCGCACCGTGCGCAGCGTCATGGCTCGATGGCGCGCCATTGCTGCTCGCCGCCGCCGCCACCTCGGCGCCCGCCACCTCGGCGCCCGCCGCCCCGGGCAACGCGCTCGGCGGCCTCAAGAACGTCGGTAATTCCGTGCTTGGCGGCGACGGCACCTACAGCTCCGATCAGCTCACCACCACGGCAGATGGCATGACCGAGCTCACCGGCAATGTCGACGTGCATTTCGGTCAACGGGAGATCCAGGCCGACAAGCTGATCTACGATCGCAACAACAACAGCATCAACGTCAGCGGCCAGGTGAGCTTTCACGACCCGACGGTGCTGATCCAGGGCGACACCGGGCGCTACGGCGATGACGGCGCGCTGTTCAATCACGCGCAGTTCGAGCTGCAGCAGCAGTCCGGTCACGGCAGCGCCGATGAGATCGCGATGTCGCCCAGCAAAGTCATCACACTGCGTAACGTGATCTACACCAGCTGCCCGCAGCAGCGCGCCACCTGGCAGATTCGCGCGCGCCAATTGCGCCTCGACACCGCCGCCGGCGAAGGTATCGGCCGCGGCGCGGTCATCGATATCGAGGGCATCCCGATCGCCTATCTGCCGTGGATCTCGTTTCCGCTCAACGATGCACGCAAGAGCGGTTTCCTGTTTCCGGAATTCAGCACCTCCAGCCGCAGCGGCGCCATGCTCGCCACGCCCTGGTACTGGAACATCGCGGCCAACCAGGATGCCACCTTTACCCCGACCTACTATTCGAACCGCGGTCTCGACATGAGCGCGCAGTATCGGTTCCTGAGCACCGACAACCGCGGCACCCTCGACGCCAGCTTTCTTCCCAGTGACCGGGCCTACGGCCAGGAACTCAAGGACGAGGGCCACTACGACGAGAGCAGCGACCGCAGCTACATACGCTTTCTCGACCGGCTGCAGCTGCCGGACAACACCCGCGTCGACACCAGTATCGAGAGCGTCAGCGATACCGAGTACTTCGAGGATTTCAGCCAGGGGTCGCAGTCCACCAGTACGCCGTTTCTGGCGCGCAGCATCGCCATCAGCCACCGCGACGACATCTGGAACCTCAAGGCCCAGGTGCTCGGATTCCAGACCCTGGACAATACGCTGCCGGACAACGGGCTGGTCGACGAGCGGCCGTACTTCCAGCTGCCGCGCCTGAGCGCCAGCGGGCTGTGGTCGCCACAACGCTTTCCGGCACTGGTCTTAGGTGTAGACACCGAGCTGGTGAACTTCACGCGCTCGGTCGGCAGCGCCTGCAGCTGTGCGACGGTCGGCTGCGGCAGTGTCGGCGTCACCGGCAGCTGCAGCCCGAGCCCGCCGCCCTGTACCGTGGCATCGACGCTGCCCGACACGCTGCCCTGGACCTGCGCCAGCGGCTGGCGCCTGGATGCCAGGCCGCAGGTCGGGCTCGACATTTCCGGGCCGGGCTACTTCTTGCGTCCCAATGTCGCCTGGGACCTGACCCAGTACGAGCTGCGCGATGCCGGCGTGCCCGACAGCTCGCCGCAGCGCAGCCTGCCGATCGTCGACATCGACAGCGGCCTGCAATTCGAGCGCCTGATCGGCTCGGCCGACCAGCGCAGCATGACGCTCGAACCGCGGGTGATGTACGTCTACATTCCGTACCGCGACCAGAATTCGCTGCCGGTGTTCGACACCTCGACCCCGGACCTGAACGCGATCGAGCTGTTTCGTCCCAACCGATACGTCGGCATCGATCGGATCGGCGATGCAAATGAACTCACCATGGGGGTGACGACGCAGCTGTTCGAGAACTCAACGGGCGTACGCTACCTGAGCGCCACGCTCGGCCAGAGTCTCTATCTGACGCAGCCGCGGGTCACACTGCCGGATCAGACCGTAGCGCCGCCGCACACCACCTCGAGCCTGATCGCCGAGGTCAACCTGACTGCCTACCGTCACTGGAACCTGCAGGTGGACGTGGGCTCCAACCCGTCCGTTTCGAGCGTGCAGCAGGCCGAGGTGCTGGTGCAGTACCTCGCCAACAGCAAGCAGGTGATCAACGTCGGCTACCTGTTTCGTGACGGCGTGGTGCAGCAGGTCGATGCGTCCACGGCGTGGCCGGTCAGCCGCCGCTGGGACATTTATGCGCGCACGGTATATTCGCTGCTGGACCGCGCGCCGATCGAGAATTTCGCCGGCTTTCAGTTCCGCGGCAGCTGCTGGAGCATCCGCGCGGTGGCCCAAAGTTCGATCAGTACCCGCACCGGGGAGCGCGACACCGGGGTGTCGCTGCAGCTGGAACTCACGGGCCTGTCCAATGTCGGAAGTGGGATCGGCACCGGAAGCGGCGTCAGTACTTTCCTTGAGCAGTCGATTCGGGGATACTCCGCCTCCCCTACCAAGCCCTAGATGACGGTTAAGCCTTTGAGGGCAAAGAGAATTTAATGCGCTGCAGCGTCCACCTCGCATCCACCTGGCTGATCTGCCTGGCGCTGGCCGCAGCGTCGCTGGCGCCCAGCGCCAAGGAACTGTCCACCAAGGGCGTGCTGCTCGACAAGGTGGTGGCGGTGGTCAACGACGGCGTGGTGCTGGAGAGCGAACTGCAGATGGAAACGCGCGAAATCGAGACGCGGTTGCAGACCCAGCATGTGGCGCTGCCGCCCGAGGCGGTGCTGCGCCAGCAGGTGCTCGACCGGCTGGTAGTGGAGGAGATCCAGCAGCAGCACGCCGATCGCGCCGGCATCAAGATCACCGACGAGCAGGTCAACGCCGCGCTGGAGGACATCGCCAAGCGCCAGAATCTCACGCTCGATCAGCTGCCGGAGAAACTGGCGGCCGACGGCATCGACTACCCGCAGTATCGCATCGAACTCAGGCGCGAGATTGCGCGCCAGATCCTGCGCCAGCGCGATGTCATGCAGCACATCGTCATCACCCCGCGCGAGCTGGATCAATACCTCGAACACCAGAAGAAAACCGCCACCGCCGGCAACGAATACAACGTGGCGCACATCCTGATCGCGCTGCCGCAGGGTGCAAAACCGGCGCAGATCGCCCAGGCCAACACGCTGGCGCACCAGATCGACGATCGCGCGCACAACGGCGAGGACTTCGGTGCGCTCGCGGTCACCTATTCGCAGAGCGAGAGTGCGCTGGAAGGCGGCTCGCTGGGCTGGCGCAAGGGTACCGAGCTGCCGACGTTCCTGGCGGATGTGGTGGCCCGCATGAGCCCCGGCGACGTGAGCGACGTGCTGCAGACGCCGAGCGGCTTTCATATCGTGAAGCTGGTGGACCGGCGCTCCGCCGGCGGCCCGCAGATCGTGCAGCAGGTGCACCTGCGCCATATTCTTCTCAAGCCCACCGAGATCGAGGACGACGCCACCGTGGAGCAGAAGTTGACGCGATGGCGCGAGCAGATCATTTCGGGCAAGGAAGAATTCGGAGTGATCGCCAAGACTTATTCGCAGGATACCGCCTCGGCGGTCAGCGGCGGTGACCTGGGCTGGACCGAGTCCAGCGTGTTCGTGCCGGAATTCGCCGGCGTAGTCGCCGGCCTCAAAGAAGGCGAGATCAGCCAGCCGTTTCGCAGCCAGTACGGCTGGCACATCGTGCAACTGCTCGGGCATCGCGATTTCGACAACACCAACGAGGCCGCGCGCCAGCGGGCCTACGAGGCGATGCGCGACAGCCGCGTCGAGGAAGCCACCGAGCTGTGGCTGCAGCAGATCCGCGACGAAGCCTACGTCGAGATCCGGCTCTGAAAGCGCGACCGCCATGCCGGCGCCGATCGCGCTGACTGCCGGCGAACCCAGTGGTATCGGGCCCGATCTGTGCCTGGCCGTGGCCAGCATGGCGCGCGCCTGGCCGCTGGTATGCCTGGCCGATCGCGAGCTGCTCACCGTTAGGGCGCGGCGGCTGCAACTGCAGCTGCAGTTTTCCGAATACCGCATCGGCGGGCAAATCTCGCACGCCGCCGGTACCTTAAGCGTACTGCATCAGCCACTGCCGGCGGCCTGCGTCGCCGGGCGGCTCGAGCTGGGCAACGCCCGCCAGGTGCTGGCACTGATCGATCGCGCGGTCGATGGCTGCCTCTCCGGCGAGTTCGCGGCCATGGTGACCGCCCCGGTGCAGAAGAGCCTGATCAACCAGGCCGGCGTGCCTTTCAGCGGACACACGGAATACATCGCCGAGCGCACCCACGCGCCGCGGGCGGTGATGCTGCTGACTGCGCGCGAGCTGCGCGTCGCGCTGGCAACCACCCATCTGCCGCTGCGTGCGGTGAGCGATGCGCTCAGCATCGATGGCCTGCTGCAGACGCTGCAGATTCTGTCACATGACCTGCGCCGCTACTGGCGGCTGGCGCAGCCGCGTATCGCCGTGTGCGGCCTGAACCCGCACGCCGGTGAAGACGGGCATCTGGGCGACGAGGAGCTGCGCGTCATCCGACCGGCGATCGAGCAGGCGCAGGCCGCGGGTATTGCGGTGGACGGCCCGTGGCCGGCCGATACGCTGTTCGTGCCGGGCCGCCTGGCAGGCTACGACGCAGTGCTCGCGATGTATCACGATCAGGGTTTGCCGGTGCTCAAGCACGTGGGCTTCGGCCACGCGGTCAATGTCACGCTGGGCCTGCCGATTGTGCGCACCTCGGTGGATCACGGTACCGCGCTCGATCTGGCCGGCAGCGGCCGCGCCGATCCGGGCAGCCTGATCGCCGCGATCGATCTGGCGGCACAGATGGCCGCGCGCCAGGAGCCTGTCTGAGCATTGCCCACGGCCGCGCGCGCAAGCGCTTTGGCCAGCATTTCCTGCACGATCCGGCCGTGATCGCGCGCATCGTGGCGGCGATCGACCTTAAAGCCGGCGACGCCGCGGTGGAAATCGGTCCCGGCCAGGGCGCCCTCACGCAGCGGCTGCTGGATGCCGCCGGACGGCTGGAAGTGGTCGAGATCGATCGGGATCTGGCGGCGCTGCTGCGCCACCGCTACGCCGATCAGCCGCGTTTCGTGCTGCACGAGGCCGACGCGCTGCAGGTCGACTGGCGCGCGATGGCAGCCGCGCGCGGCGCGCGCCTGCGCCTGATCGGCAACCTGCCCTACAACATTTCCACGCCGCTGCTGTTCCGGGTGCTTCAGGCCGCCGATGCCATCCTCGACATGCATTTCATGCTGCAGCGGGAAGTCGTGGACCGGATCGTGGCCGCGCCGGGAACAGCGGCCTACGGCCGGCTGACGGTGATGCTGGCGCCGCGCGTCACGGCGCAGCGCCTGCTCGATGTGGGTCCGGGCGCCTTTCGTCCAGCGCCTAAGGTGGCATCGAGCGTGGTGCGACTGGCGGTGCTCGACGCGCTGCCGGACTGGGCGCGCGCACCGCTATATGGCGCGGTGGTCACGGCCGCCTTCGGCCAACGGCGCAAGACCCTGCGTAACTCCCTGAGCCGCTACCTGTCGGCGCCGCAGATCGGCGCGCTCGGCATCGACCCGGGCGCACGCGCCGAGACGCTGACGCCGGTGCAATTCGGCGCGCTGGCGCAGGCGGCTGCCGCTGTGCTTCACTAACGGCGGAAGATAGGCGCTGCGCCGCCGACCGGAGCCGATCATGACCGCCTACCGCAGTATCCTGGCCGCCGTCGACCTGACCCCGGGCGGCGTGCCGATTGCCGCCCGCGCCTGTGAAATCGCGCGCGCCGGCAACGCCGTGCTGCACTTGCTGCATGTGGTGGAAGTGGTGGCGCTCGAGCCGATGGGCGAGTCGCTCGGGCCGGTGATGCAGATCGACCAGCAGATGACGCTGCGGGCGCAAAAGCAGATGGAGAAACTGGTGCGTGAACTTGGATTGCCGCCGGAATCCGGCCACGTCGAGTCCGGCAGCATCCAGAGTGAGATTCTGCGTTATGCCCGTGAGTTCAACAGCGACCTGATCGTACTTGGCGGTCACGAGCGCCACGGGCTGTCGAGCCTGCTGCACCGCACCGAGGACTCGGTATTGCACGGCGCACCCTGCGACGTGCTGGCGGTGCGGGTCAAATGAATGAGCCCACGGACGAGCCCACGGCAGCAGGTATGACCAGCGTACGCCACCGCATCAGCATCGACGTCGAGACCACCTATCTCGACGATCAGTCCGAGCCGCGCGAACAGCGCTACGTGTTCGCCTACACGATCACGATCCGCAACGAGGGCGAGGTGCCGGCGAAGCTGCTGACGCGTCACTGGATCATTACCGACGCCAACGGCCGGGTGCAGGAGGTGCGCGGCGACGGGGTGGTGGGCGAACAGCCCTATCTCAAACCCGGCCAGGGCTTTCGGTATTCCAGCGGCGCGGTGCTCGAAACGCCGGTCGGCACCATGCAGGGCAGCTACCAGATGATCGCCGACGACGGTGCGCAGTTCGATGCGCCCATTCCGGCATTTCGCCTGGCCAAGCCCGGGATGCTGCATTGAGCGCGGGCCGCGCGATCTGAAGCGCATATGGCGCGCTGGGCGATCGGCGACGTACAGGGCTGCTGCGAGGAACTCGAACAGCTGCTGGCTCGCATCCGCTACTCCAGCGACCGCGACCGGCTGTGGTTCGTCGGCGACCTGGTCAACCGCGGCCCATGCTCGCTGCAGGCGTTGCGGCGGGTGCGCGCGCTGGGCGACAACGCCGTGTGCGTGCTCGGCAATCACGACCTGCACCTGCTGGCGGTGGCACTGGCCGGGGCCAGGCTGCGCAGGAGCGATACCCTGAGCGACATCCTCGTCGCGCGTGATCGTGATGCGCTGCTCGAATGGCTGCTGGCCCTGCCGCTGGCCCACTTCGAACCCGAGCACGGCGACCTGCTGCTGCACGCCGGGGTGCTGCCGCAATGGAGCGTGGCGCAGACGCTGGAACTGGCGAGCGAAGTGCAACGCGCGCTGCAGGACGATGCACCCGCGCTGCTGTCGGACATGTACGGCGACCAGCCCGATCGCTGGCAGCCGGCACTGGCCGCTGCCGAGCGTCGGCGCCTGACGATCAATGTGCTCACGCGGCTGCGATTTTGTACCGCCGACGGTCGCGTCGATCTGAAACAGAAGGGCAAGCCGGACTCGGCTCCCAGGCCCTGGCTGCCGTGGTTTCGGGTGCCAGGTAGAGCCAGCCGCGAACAGCGCATCGTGTTCGGCCACTGGTCGGCGCTCGGATTGCTGCGCGAGCCCGGCATATTGGCGCTCGACACCGGCTGCGTCTGGGGCGGCGCGCTGACCGCGGTCAATCTCGACGATCCGGCGGCCCCGCCGGTTAGTGTGCCGAGTCTTCAGCCGCGCTCCATCGAAGCGTGATCTGCGGCGTATCGGCGCGATAGGCGCTGGGCGCAAGCTTCAGCAGCAACGGCGCACCCTGCGTCGGCACTGCAAACACCACGCGCTGCGCCCCCACTGCCTCGAGGCGGCCGATGCTGCCGGGCCGTACGCGAAATTCCAGCCGTATCGGCCAACCCAGAGCCTTGATCGGCGTTACGTTCGCGCCGCCCTCCCCGCCGGCGCCGCTCAGGTCGAGCAGCAGCGTATTGCGGTCCCAGTACTGCAGGATCGTGGTCGCCGGTGCCGACGCATCGCTGACGATGTTCACCTGCTGCACCGGCTGCGGCGGCGGCGCCGGGCGTCGCTTCCACGGCCAGTGCATGGCGCAGGCCGAAAGCATCAATGACAGCGCCGTGATCAGCGCAATGTTGCGGCAGCTGCTGCTGCGTAGCCTGTCCTGCATCATCATCGATTAGCGTCCGCTGTCGCCAGCCCCGGGCATTACGCTTACCACAAGCGAACTACACCGGCCTTGGATATTGTCGGAAATGGGACTTATACACTTCACTCCCTCGCGGGAGCCAGCATATGTTTCCGGGCGCACGCTCATCGCCAGCCGATCATGTTAAGCGCCCCCGCGCCAATCCCGGCGCGGAGAATGTTCAAGCTCGCATTGTGATCCCGGTCGATGACCAAGCCGCAAGACGGACACGCATGCGTGCGAACGGCCAGCAACTTCGGTACCAGTTCACCACAGCCTGAGCATTTCTGACTTGTATTTCTCGGATCGACTCGAATGAGATGGCCACCAGCTTTTTCAGCTTTGTAGTCCAGCATCGAGACGAACCGTGACCATGACGCATCCGAAATCGAACGCGCCGGGGTCGGATGACGAACCAGGTTCGAGACCTTTTGCGCACGCACTTTATGCCGGCGACTGCTACCTCGTTTGCAGCGGGAAAGCGCGCGCTGGCGCCGACGCAGTTCTTTCTCGGCGCGCTGTGCAATGCGTGGATTCGGGATAACCACGTTGTCGCTGCAAAAGGCGAACACCGTAAGTCCGAGATCCACGCCTACCGCAGTTGCAACCGAGCGCTTCTGCGCCTTCGCCACTGCAATCTGCAAACACACGCGCCACCCGCGACCGTCACGGCGAAACACGCATGAGCGGATGTTCGGACAATCCGGGAGCGAGCGATGCAAATGTAGCTTCAGACCGCCCGGCATTCCGGCAAAGCGCAGCCTCCTCCCGTCGAACTGAATACCGCTAAACTCAGCAAATCCAAATGCTTCCCACCGTCCGTTGCCTCGGAATCGGGGAAAACCGGCCTTCACGCTCCGTGTTTTGACGCGACGGAAGAATCCCTGAAAGGCATCATCCATCCGTTTCAGTGTCCAGCGCTGCAAGTTCGCCGGCAAAGCTCCCATCTCAGGCAGCTCGCGTCGGCACTCGGTCAACGCTTTGCACTGATCGATATAGGTGCGGGACTTGCCTGTCTTACGATAACAGTCGATCCGTTCCTCCAGCGCTGCGTTGTACAATTCGCGCTGTGCCGCGCACAGCCTCTCCAATGCACGGTGCTGGCTCTTGAGCGGCAGCAAACGATAACGGTAGGTCAAGATCACGGCTTATTTTCGCTTAAGCAAGTCAAGTATTATAGATCCCTCGGAAATCATCGACATGCGCGCCCTGGCTCCCATCAATCTTCGACAGTGGATCGATGCCAATCGTCACCTGCTGCGCCCGCCGGTGGGCAATAAGGTGGTGTACCAGGACGGCGAGTTCATCATCATGCTGGTCGGCGGCCCGAATGCGCGCAAGGATTTTCACGTCGATCCGGCGGAGGAGTTTTTTTATCAGCTCGAGGGCGACATGGTGCTGCGCGTGGTGGAGGACGGCCGCATCGTCGAGCTGCCGATCGGGGCCGGTAATATGCTGCTGCTGCCGGCGCGCGTGCCGCATTCACCGCAGCGCCTGCCGGACTCGGTCGGCCTGGTCATCGAACGGCGGCGACGGGCCGGCGAGCTCGACGGCCTGCAGTGGTATTGCGAGCGCTGCCAGCACCTGCTCTACCAGGATTTCTTCGCGCTCACGGACATCGAACAGCAGTTTCCGCCGGTGTTCGATCGTTTCTTTGGCAGCCTGTCGCTGCGCACCTGCAAGCACTGCCACGCCGTCATGGAACCGCCGCAGCCGCCGGCGCAGGCACATGACTCGCAATGAACGCGCGCAGTGGGCGCAACTGCACATCGATGGGGTAACGCTGCTGGCTGACCTGGCGGCGGGCGCCAGCCTGGCGCGGGTGCTGGAATTCGTCGGTCCGCAGCTGCGCTGCTTCGGCGCCGCGGCCGCCAGCAGCAAGCCGCTGGTGGTCGGCGACTTCAGCGGCCGTGTCGACTGTGGCGCCAGCTGCAACGTCAGTGTGCTGAGCCTGACGCCGCACGCCAATGGCACCCATACCGAAGGCATCGGCCACCTGACGGCCGAGCGCGTTGACGTGCAGGACCTGATTCCGCGGCGCCTGCTGATGGCGGCGCTGCTCAGCATCGAGCCCGAACTGGCCGGCGACAGCGCGGACAGCAGCTCACCGGCGCCGCGCGCCGATGATCTGCTGCTGACCCGTGGTGCCATCGAACGCGCCTGGCCGGCGGCGCCGGCGTCGGGCATGCGGGCGCGGGCCGCGGTAATACGCACGCTGCCCAACGAGCACGACAAGTTCATCGAACAGCGCGCCGCCACGGCGCCGTTCCTGTCACGCGAAGCGGCAAGCTGGCTGGTCGCGCACGGCATCGATCACCTGGTGCTCGATGTTCCGTCTGCGGATCGCAGCAGCGATGGCGGCGAGCTTACCGCGCACCGCATCTTCTTCGGACTGCCGCCCGGCAGCCGCTCGATGCTCGAAGCCCAGCGTCCCAGGAGCACCATCACCGAACTGGCGTTTGTGGACGATGCGGTCGCCGATGGCTGGTACTTCCTGTCGCTGCAGTCGCCGGCCCTGTGCGGCGACGCGGTGCCGTCGCGGCCGGTACTGTATCCACTGCGCACGCCATGAAAACACAGGCCAGACACGGGCCGGCAGCGCTCGAGAGCCGCCTGGACTGGGCCCGCTCGCAGGACGCCGCGGATGCGCTGGCAGGGCTGCGCGGGCGCTTTGCACTGCCGCGCGCGGCCGACGGCCGGACGCTGCTGTATTTCTGCGGTCATTCGCTGGGGCTGGCACCGACGGCGGCGCGCGCCATGATCGAGGCGGAGATCTCGGACTGGGAGCGGCTCGGAGTACTGGGACACGAACATGCGGCCGCGCCCTGGACCGGCTACGCCGAACGACTGGCCCCGCTACTGGCGCCGCTGGCGGGCGCGCTGCCGCACGAAGTGGTGGCGATGAACTCGCTGAGCGTCAACCTGCACCTGCTGCTGGCGAGCTTCTATCGGCCCAGCGGCAGCCGCCGCGCGATCCTGATCGAGGCCGGCGCCTTCTCCTCCGACCGGCACGTGGTCGCCTCGCAGATCGGGTGGCATGGATATGACCCCGAACACGAGCTGATCGAACTGGCGCCCAGGCCCGGGGAGGATTTGATCCGCATCGAGGATGTGGAAGCCCGGATCGCGACCGACGGCGCGCGCGTCGCCCTGGTGCTCTGGCCCGGCTTGCAGTACCGCACCGGACAGCTGTTCGACCTGCAGCGCATCGCGCGCGCGGCGCACGGCGCGGGCTGCATGGTCGGCTTCGACCTGGCGCATTCGATCGGCAACGTGCCGCTCGCGCTGCACGCCGACGACGCCGACTTCGCGGTCTGGTGCAGCTACAAGTACCTGAACGCCGGGCCCGGTGCGCTCGGCGGTGCGTTTGTGCATGAACGCCACGGCACGGGCAGCGAGCTGCCGCGGCTCTCCGGCTGGTGGGGCCACGATCCGGGCACGCGCTTCCAGATGAGCCCGCAATTTCTAGCCGCGCGCGGCGCCGCCGCCTGGGCGCTGAGCAATCCGCCGATCTTCTCCGCAGCGCCACTGCTGGCCGCGCTGCCGCTGTTCGCCGAAGTCGGCATGCCGGCGCTGCGTCGCAAATCGATGGTGCTTACCGCTTATCTGGCGTCATTGCTCAACGAGCTTGCCGGCGAGCAGCTGACGATCATCACGCCTGCCGACCCGGGCCAGCGCGGCAGCCAGCTGTCGGTGCGCATCGCAGGCGGCGCGGCCAAGGGGCGCGAACTGTTCCAGGGGCTGTCGGCGCGCGGCGTGGTGTGCGACTGGCGCGAACCGGACATCATCCGTATCGCACCGGTGCCGCTCTACAACAGCTTCGAGGATGTGCTGCGCGGCGCCTGGCAGCTGTGCGAGCTGCTGCAGCCACGGCACTGATCCCCTGATGCCGACCTACACCATCATCGGCGCCGGTCCGGTGGGTGCCCTGATGGGCCTGATGCTCGCCCGCCGCGGCCAGCGCGTGCGCCTGCTCGAGCGACGCCCCGATCCGCGTCGGGCGGCGGAGGAACACGGCCGCTCGATCAATCTGGCGCTGGCGGCACGCGGCCTGGCGGCGCTCGAGCACGCCGGTGTACTGGCCCGCATAGCGCCGCACATGATCGCCATGCGCGGACGCATGCTGCACGATGAGCACGCGGCGCTGCAGTTGCTGCCCTACGGCCAGGACCAGCACGAGGTGATCCATGCGATCAGCCGCGAACGGCTGAATCGCATCCTGGTGGAGGCGGCAGCGAGCTCACCGCACATCGAGCTCGTCTTCGACACCCGCTGCACCGACGTCCACCCGCAAGGTGGCGCGCTGCAGCTGCGCGAGGAGCGCGGCGGCGGCACGCGCAGCGAGACGTTTGAGATCCTGCTCGGCGCCGACGGCGCTGGCTCGGCGGTACGCGCCGCGCTGGTCGCGCGCGCGGGCAGCCGCGTCGAGGAGCGGCCGCTGGCGCACGACTACAAGGAACTGCGGATTCCGCCCGACGGGAGCGGCAGCGCAGCGGGCTATGCGTTCGAGCCGCACGCGCTGCACATCTGGCCGCGCGGCGGCTGCATGCTGATCGCGCTGCCCAACACCGACCGCAGCTTCACTGCCACGCTGTTCCTGGCGCGAGCGGGTGATCCGGGCTTCGATCGCCTCACCAACGGCGACGCCGTGCATGAATTCTTCCAGCGCCAGTTCGCCGACGCCGCGGCGGCGATGCCAGATCTCACGCAGCAGTTCGCGCTGCATCCGCAGGGCATGCTCGGCACGGTGTACTGCCAGGGCTGGCAGGCCGCGGGCCGGGTACTGCTGCTGGGTGATGCGGCGCACGCGATCGTGCCGTTTCACGGCCAGGGACTGAACTGCGGGTTTGAGGACTGCCGGCTGCTGGATCGGCAACTCTCGGGCGCCCAGGCGGACGCGGGCGCGCTGGTCAATTTTGAACGCGGACGGCGGCCGGACACCGATGCCATTGCGGCAATGGCGCTGGAGAATTACGTCGAAATGCGCGACGGCGTGCGCTCGCCACTGTTCGCGCCGCGCCAGCGGCTGGCCGCCGAACTGGAACGCGTCTTTCCCGGCCGTTTCATCCCGCGCTATTCGATGGTGATGTTTCACCCCGAGATACCGTACGCCGAGGCGCAGCGGCGCGGCGCCGCCGAGCAGCGCCTGCTCGACGCGCTGGCAGCGCGCTACGGCTACCAGCCGCTGCAGCCCGCCGCGCTGACATACGCGCGCTCCCTGCTCGATGCCGCAGGCCTGTAGTGGCTGGCAACGCCGCGGCAATCATGTAACGCTGCCATCGTCCCCATCGGAGCATCACCCGTGCTGTTAATCCTGAAACACTGCAAGACGCTGCTGCGCATATTGATCCTGCCGCCTGCGGGTCCGCTGCTGCTGGCCATCATCGGCGCCCTGCTGCTGCGCCGCCGGCCGCGTGCCGGAAGGGTGCTGCTGGCCACCGGACTGGGATCGCTGTGGTTGCTGTCGCTGCCGGTAGTGGCCGACGTACTCACGCGCACGGCGCAGCACTACCCGGCGCTGGATCTGAACCTGCCGCTGCAGGCGCAGGCCATCGTCATCCTGGGCGGCGGCGGGCAGCGCACTTACGCACCGGAATATGGCGGCCCGGCGCCCGATCCACTGCTGCTCGAGCGGCTTACCTATGGCGCCTATGTCGCGCACCACACCGGCCTGCCGATTCTGGTCACCGGCAACGGCATCGAGGCGCGCGCCATGCGCGACTCGCTGGTACGCAATTTTGCCATCGAGCCACGCTGGATCGAGGATCGGGCCTACGACACGTTCGATAATGCGAGCAATTCGGCGCAACTGCTGCGCGCCGATGGCGTGCAGAGCATCGTGCTGGTGACCAGTGCCGAGCACCTATGGCGGGCGTCGCACGAATTCGCCGCCACCGGTCTGCAAGTGATACCCGCCCCGGCGGGCGTGTGGGCCGAGCGCGACCTCGGTGTGCTGCGCTTCCTGCCCGACGCACAGGCGTTGCTGCGCTCCTACCTGGCGACCTACGAGCTGCTCGGCGAACCGGTGCGCGAACTGCTGGCGCTGTCACATTTGCGCCGGCACTGAGCCGCCGTTTCGCGCTACCATCTGCTTGGCGCCGCAAGATTATGGAATTCGAGACCATCGCATGCACCTCCCTCGCCGGTTGCTCCAGGCCTCGTTGCTGGCCAGCTCCGGTGTGCTGTTTTGCGCGGCCGCCCAGCCCGCCGCGATGACTGCGGTCAATCCGTTTGCGCAGCCGAGCAGCCTGCCCTACCAGCTGCCGCCGTTCGATCGCATCCGCGACGCCGATTACCGCCCGGCCTTCATCGACGGCATGTCGGCGCAGCGCCTGGAGATCGACGCCATCGCGCACAACCCGCAAGGCGCGACCTTCGCCAATACGATAGTCGCCATCGAGCGTTCGGGACTGCTGCTCAACCGGGTCACCACCGCGTTCTTCAATCTCAACGACTCCAACGGCGACGATGAGATGTTGAAGATCGAAACCGAGATGGCGCCACTGCTCAGTGCGCACGACGACGCCATCCACCTCGATGCGGCGCTGTTCGCGCGCATCGATGTTCTGTACGCGCAGCGCGCGCAGTTGAGCCTCGACCCCGAGTCGCTGCAGTTACTGGAGCGCTATCACACCGAGTTCGTGCGTGCCGGCGCGCAGCTGTCGGACGGCGACAAAACCCGGCTGCGCGACTTCAACCAGCAGCTGTCCACACTCACCACCCAGTTCCGGCAAAATGTACTGAAGGCTTCGCGCGCCGCGGCGGTCGTGGTCGAACACCAGTCCGAGCTCCAAGGACTGCCGGCAGCGCAGATCGCCGCCGCGGCGGACGCGGCGGCAGCGCGCGGGCTGCCCGGCAAATGGCTGATAGCGCTGCAGAACACCACCATGCAGCCGGCACTGTCGCTGTTGCAGGATCGCGCTCTGCGCCGCCGGATCTTTGAGGCTTCGGCCGCGCGCGCCATCGGCGACGGCAGCGACAACACCCATGTCATAGCGCAGATCGTGCGGCTGCGCGCCGAGCGTGCCCGGCTCCTGGGCTACCCCAATCATGCCGCCTATGTGCTGCAGGATGAGACCGCCGGCAACCCGCAGGCGGTGGATCGCATGCTGGCGCAGGTCGCGGGCCCGGCGCTGCAGGAGGCGCAGCGGCGCGCGGCACAGCTGCAGCAACTGATCGATGCACAGGCTGCCGCCGGCCATCGCGCAAGCTTCAAGCTGCAAGCCTGGGACTGGGAGTTTTATTCAGACCAGCTGCGCAAGGCGAACTATGATTTCGACGCCGCGCAGGTCCGACCGTACTTCGAACTCAACCGCGTCCTGCAGGACGGCGTGTTCTATGTCGCCCAGCAGCTCTACGGCCTGACGTTCAAGGAACGTCACGATCTGCCGGTGTATCAGAAGGACGTACGCGTGTTCGAAGTGTTCGACGCCGATGGCTCGCCGCTGGCGCTGTTCCTGGTCGATTTCTACGCCCGCGACAACAAGCAGGGCGGCGCGTGGATGAACAACTACGTCACGCAATCGAGACTGTTGGGGCTGAAGCCGGTAGTGAGCAACAACCTCAATATCCCGCAGCCGCCTGCCGGTGCACCGACATTGCTGACCTTCGATGAAGTCACGGCGATGTTTCACGAATTCGGTCACGCCTTGCACGGCATGCTGTCGAACGTGCAGTTCCCGTTGCTGTCGGGCACCAATGTGCCGCGCGATTTCGTCGAATACCCGTCGCAGTTCAACGAGATGTGGGCGCGCGAGCCGGCGGTGCTGGCACATTTTGCGCGTCACTACCAGAGCGGCGAGCCGCTGCCGCAGGCGCTGCTCCACAAGGTGGTCGCGGCGCAGAATTTCGACGAAGGCTACCGCACCATCGAATACCTCGCGGCGGCGAGCATCGACCAGTCGTGGCATCGCATCGACGCCGCGCGGGCGCCGCAGGCGGACCGGGTCATGCAGTTCGAATCCACGGCGCTCAACCAACACGGCCTGGGCTACGGCCCGGTGCCGCCGCGCTATCACTCGCCCTATTTCCTTCACATTTTCGGCGGCGGCTACTCGGCGGGCTACTACGCCTATATGTGGAGCGAAGTACTGGCGCGCGATACCGGTGCGTGGCTGCACCAGCACGGCGGACTGACCCGCGCCAACGGCGATTATCTGCGCGCACGGATTCTCGCGCGCGGACGCAGCGAGGATCCGCAGCAAATGTTCGAGGAATTCTATGGCGGGGCGCCCGACATCGGCCCGCTGCTCGACTATCGCGGCCTGAGGGCAACGCCTTGAACCGGCCGTCATGCATTGACCTGGGGCGTGCCTGCCTGATGTTCACTTTGGCCGGCGTTGCGCTAACGGCTCGCGGTTACGGCGATGAGGTTTACAAGACCGTCGATGCCTCCGGCCACGTGGTCTACTCCGATCACCCCACCTCGCCCGCGGCGCAGAAAATATCGGTGCCGGTCACACCGCCGGATGCGGCGGAAGCGGCCCGACTGGGCAAGCAGCGCGCCCTGGAGGACGCGGAGTTCGCACAGCGCAGCAAGCAGGAAGCCGCCGATGCAAGTAAGCAGGCCGCGCAAGCCAAGCAGGATGAAGCCCGCTGCACCTCCGCACGCACCCGCTACAATTACCTCATGCAGGTGAACCGCCTGTATCGGGTGGACGCCGATGGCAACCGCGCCTACTACTCGGACGAGGAGGCTGACGCCATGCGAGCCACCGCCAAGCAGACGATGGATCAGGCCTGCGGCAAGTAGAGCAGTGCTGATGCCGCCCCGGATGCGCGCCGTGTCATGCACCATAGCGCTGGCGCTGGTCAGCGCCAGTGGCATGGTCGATGCGCAGCTGTACAAATACCGGGATGCCAGCGGCGCGTGGGTGTACACCGACCGCCAGCCGCCTGCAGGCGCCAAAGCCGAAACGATGACCGTCGACCTTGAGGTCAAGGCGCCGCGTATCGAGGTCGAGCAGCAGGTCGATGGCGGGCAGCTGAATCTGCTGGCGATCAACGAGTGTGCCTGTGAGGCGGAGTTCCTGCTGCAGATCGCCAATGCCGGCAACGTCTCGCTGCCGGCCAGCGCCGCCGCGGCCGTGGCTCCGGGTCGCTCGCATATGGTGCTGCAACCGCACTCGCGCCTGGCGCTGCTGACCGCACCGTTCGACGGCGCGAGTGTCTCCGGATTTAAGTTCGCCTGGCGCGTGGTGCTCGGGGCCCCCGGGGCCACGCATCAACCGCACGAACCATATCGCGTGCCGTTTGCGCTCGGCTCCACTTACAAGGTCTCGCAGGCCTATCCGCTGCGCATTACCCACACCACGCCGGACTCGGAGTACGCGGTGGACCTGGCGGTTCCGGACGGTACGCCGATTTACGCCGCCCGCGAAGGCATGGTGATCAACGTGCGGCACGACTTCTTTCGCGGTGCCGCGGACATGGCGCTGCTGGATCAGGCCAACGTGGTCGAAATCCTGCACGACGATGGCACCATCGGCGTCTACGCCCACCTGCACTGGGAATCCATTCGCGTGCAGCCCGGCCAGAGCGTGCGCCGCGGGCAGTACATTGCCGATTCCGGCAACACCGGCCTGACCACCGGTCCGCATCTGCATTTCGCCGTGATTCGCAACGCCGGCCAGCGCGCCGAATCGGTACCGGTGCAATTCACCGGCAGCGGCGGGACCGCGGTAACAGCGCAGACCGGAATGCTGCTGACCGCGTACTAACGACGCGTACTGACGGCCAGCAGCAGCGACCATCCGGCCAGCAGAATCGGGAACGGGCGCGGGCGGTGCGGGTGAACGGCGACTTCGCGTCCAGGCGATCTCAGGCGCGCTCCAGGGTCACGAAGCTCATCGCGTAGGCATGGCGAGCGTCGGCCGGGTGCGCCACTGAATCGCTTTCACGCCAGCCGGAAAAATCCCGCAGCGGAAAAAACACATCGCCCTCCACCACCGCGTGCACCCGCGTCAGGTAGATGCGCGTCGCCAGCGGCAGCGCCAGGGCAAATACCTCGGCGCCGCCGATGACGCATAGTTCCGCCGCTCCCGCCGCCATGGCGCGCGCCTCCGCGACGCTCGACACGTATTCGACGCCGGCCGCGGCGGCCGGCTTGGTGCGGCTCAACACCAGATTGCGCCGGCCCGGCAGCGGCTTGCCGATCGACTCGAAGGTGCGCCGCCCCATCAGCACCGGCTTGCCGAAAGTCACCACCTTGAAGTATTTCAGATCATCCGGCAGATGCCAGGGCAGCGCACCGCCCCGGCCGATCACGCCGTTGTCGGACATGGCGACCACAAGCGCTACCGTCGGCGGTGACGCGGCCGACTTGGACGCGGCCGACTTGGACGCGGTCGAATCGGGCACGGTCGAATCGGGACTGGCCATGAACTCTGCCAAGCTGCACTCGAAGGTATCGAACTATATTAGGNNCCTAATATAGTTCGATACCTTCCAATATGGTTTAGTCGCGCTCGCGGCTGTCCGATTCGGCCGCGTCACAGCTCGATCTGGGTCGCCAGCACGATGACCCTTCGTTCCGGCATGCGAAAGAATTCCGCCGCCTGCGCGCTGCGCCGCTGCATCCACGCGAATAGCCGCCGCCGCAGGCCTTCGTAGCCGCCGCGCCGGCGCGGTATCACCAGGTGCCAGCCCAGGAAGAACGAGCAGTCCTGGGCGAACAGCTTCAATCCGCGGGCGCGGCACTGCTTGAGCGCCAGGTTGACATCCGGAGTCTCCATGAACCCGAAGCGCGCGGTCACCGCGTACACCTCGGGCATCAGCATTTCAATGCGCACGCGATCGGCCGGGTCCTGGCGCGGGGCGCGCGCGATATCCATGTTCAGGAACACGATGCGCTGGTGCGCGACGTGATTGTGCTCGAGATTGCGCATCAGCGCAGTCGGCACGTACTGCGGATCGCTGGCCAGGAACACCGCCGTACCGGGTACGCGTGCGACACCCTCCAGCAGCTTGGGCAGCTGCGACAGCGGTACCGCCACCGCCCGCAGCGCGCTGCGCAGCAGCCGCCGGCCGCTGCGCCAGATCATGAACACACTGAACATCAGCAGCGCCAGCGTCAGTGGCACCCAGGCGCCTTCGGTGAACTTGGTCATGTTGCCGATGAAGTACACCAGGTCGACGCACATCAGCGGCCCGAACACGCCGGCAACCTGCCAGCGATGCCAGCGCCACTGCGACACCGCCAGCTGCATGCCGAGCAGCGTGGTGATGAACATGGTTCCGGCGACCGCGGCGCCATAGGCGGCGCCCAGCGCGGCCGAGCTGCGGAATGTCAGCACGAAAAAGCACACTGCGATGAGCACGAACCAGTTCACCACCGGGACGTAGATCTGGCAGTGCTCGTGCGCCGAGGTCTGCTTGATGCGCAGCCGCGGCAGCAGGTCGAGCTGGATGCACTGACGCGTGACCGAAAAGGCACCGGTAATGGTCGCCTGCGAGGCAATGATCGTGGCCGCGGTCGCCAGCAGCACCATCAGCGGCAGCACGGCCCCGGGCACCAGCTGGTAGAGCGGCAGATGCCCCGCGGCCGGATCGCGCAGAATGAGCGCCCCCTGGCCGAAATAATTCAACACCAGCGCCGGCCACACCAGCGTGAACCACGCTACCCGCACCGGCTTCTTGCCGAAGTGACCCATGTCCGCATACAGCGCTTCGCCGCCGGTCATCGCCAGGAACACTCCACCGAGGATCCCGAGCGCCAGGCCCGGTCGGCTAACCAGCAGCAGCAGCGCAAAGGACGGGCTCATCGCAACCAGCACCGATGGATTCTTCAGCAGCGCCGCCAGTCCGGTCACGGCCAGCACCAGGAACCACACCAGCATGATCGGACCGAACAGGCGGCCGACCCGCTCCGTGCCACGGCTTTGAATCGCAAACAGCGCGATAATGATCACCAGCGTCACCGGCACCACGGCGCGGCCGGTGTCGGGACTCAGGATCTGCAGCCCCTCCACCGCGCTCAGCACCGAGATTGCGGGCGTGATCAATGCATCGCAGTAGAACAGCGCCGCGCCAAGCGCTGCCAGCATGACGATCACGCGCTGCCAGCGGTTGCCGGCAGCCAGCGTGCGCTGCACCAGCGCGAACAACGACAGGATTCCGCCCTCGCCCTCGTTGTCGGCACGCATGATCAGCACCACATACTTGAGCGTGATCACCAACAGCAGGCTCCAGAAGATCAGCGACAGCACTCCCAGTACCGCCAGGCGGTCGGTGGGCGCTCCGGCGGCGGTGAGCGACGCCTCGAGCGCATACAGCGGGCTGGTGCCGATATCTCCATAGACCACGCCCATCGCGCCAACGACGGCCGCCCCCGACAGGCGCGGTGTTTTCACGCCCGCTTCCCCGCGCGCCGCGGCGGCCGCGCCTTGCGCCTGGGCGGCCACAGCATCGAGCCGCGGCATTTTCCGGCGCCGCAGCGGCAGGCGTAGATCTGATCGATGTCCTGCGGATCGTTGCGATCGCGTCCGATCTGGTAGTCGTAGGTCAGCTCCTCGCCCGGCTGTATGGTGCGGATGGCCTCGATGAACACGCGCCGGTCGTCGATCAGCGACTCGCAATTCGGGTCGCAGGAATGGTTGATGAAGCGCGCATCGTTGCCATTGACGCCGGCGTCGATCACTACGCTGCGATCGACGATGAACAGGAATGTGTGATTGTCGCTAATGTCCTTGTGCTCGTAGCGCCGGTCGGCCTGGCGGTGCGACAGCCGGTCGCCCAGGTACTCGATCACGCGCGTGCCCTTGCGGATGCGGCGCAGGGCGAACACGCCGCGGCCATGCACGCGCGAGCGGCGCACGCGCATCATGCCGGGTCGCGCCGCTATCCTGGCCACGGTCTTCGCAGGCCGCGCAGCGACCTGCCGCGGCCGCTTGCCGCGGCCGGATTTCCTGCCACGTTGACTCATACGGCGACACGCGCCCGGATCGCCGGATGGAACTGATAGTTCATGAACTCGAAATCCTCGTACTGGTAGTCAAAGATACTGCCCGGGCGGCGCCGCAGGCGCAGCTGCGGCGGCGCAAATGGTGCGCGCGACAGCTGCAGCTCGGCCTGTTCCAGGTGATTCAGGTACAGGTGGCAATCGCCGCCGGTCCAGATGAATTCCCCCGGTGTCAGATCGCACTGCTGCGCCAGCATGCAGGTCAGCAACGCGTAGGACGCAACGTTGAACGGCACGCCGAGAAAAATATCGGCGCTGCGCTGGTACATCTGGCACGAGAGTTTTCCGGCCGCGACATAGAACTGGAACAGCAGGTGACAGGGCGCCAGCGCCATCTGCTCCAGCTCGCCGACATTCCAGGCGCTCACCAGCATGCGGCGCGAATCCGGATTGGTGCGCAGCTGCTGCACGATGTTGCTGATCTGATCGATCTGGCGGCCATCGGCCGCAGCCCAGCTGCGCCATTGCTTGCCGTACACCGGCCCAAGTTCGCCGCGTTCATCCGCCCATTCATCCCAGATGGTCACACCATGCTCGTGCAGGTAGCGCACGTTGGTGTCGCCGCGCAGGAACCACAGCAGCTCGTAGATCACCGACGGCAGATGGATTTTCTTGGTGGTGAGCAGGGGGAAGCCCGGCGCCAGATCGAAGCGCAGCTGTTGGCCGAACAGCGACAGGGTGCCGGTACCGGTACGATCGTCCTTGCGAACGCCGCGTTCGCGCACCGCGCGCATCAGCTCCAGGTACGCGATCATCGCACCGCTACGAAGTTTCCGGAGGGAGTATTCTGCCGATAGGCCATAACCCACAGCCACACGCCCAGCAGCAGCATCGGCAGCGACAGCAGCTGTCCCATGGTCAGCCAGCCGAATGCCAGGTAACCGATCCCCACGTCGGGCTCGCGCACGAATTCGACCAGGATGCGCGCGGTGGAATAGCCGATGAGAAACAGCGCCGACGGCGCATAGCGCGGTCGCGGCCGGCTGGTGAAGCTCCACATGATGATGAACAGCACCAGGCCTTCGAGCGTCGCCTCGTACAGCTGGGAGGGATGACGGGCGACGGGAGCGCCGCCGTTGGGATCCGGCACCAGCATCGCCCACGGCACGTCGGTCGGGCGGCCCCAGAGCTCGCCGTTGATGAAATTGCCCAGGCGACCGAAGAACAGGCCGACGCAGGGCAGCGGCGCGGCGAAGTCGTACACGTCGAAGGCGTGGCGTTGGCGCTGGCGGCCGAAGATCCAGGCCGCCGTCAGCACGCCGAGCATGCCGCCGTGGAACGACATGCCGCCTTCCCAGATCTTGAGTGGGTATAGCCAGTCGCCGCGCCACAGCGGCACGCCGTAGAACAGCACGTAGCCGATGCGGCCGCCGAGAATCACCCCGAGCATGGCGTAGAACAGGAAATCGTCTACATCGGCCGCGCTCCAGCTGGAGCCGGGTTGCGCGGCGCGCCGGCGCGCCAGCCACCAGGCCGCGGCAAAACCCAGCAGGTACATGACACCGTACCAGTGGATGTGCAGCGGGCCTAAGCGCAGGGCGATCGGGTCAAGGTTTGGATATCGAAGCATGCGCGAATACTACCGGACTGCGCCGCGGGCCGCCCTCGCAGCGCTCATTCGCGCGTGACCCGGCAGAAAAATGCCTTCAGGTAACGCGTCTCCTCGATCGCCGGGTGCACCGGATGATCGAACGCCTGGCCGCCGCTGTAGATCACCTGCACGAAGCGGCTGGTGTGGCGGGCCGCCGACTGGATCAGTCCCAGCAGTTCGTCCGCGCCCAGGTGATAGGAGCACGAGCAGCTCACCAGCAGTGCATCGCGCTCCAGCAGCCGCATCGCGATCTGATTGAGTTTGCGGTACGCGGCCTGGCCGCGCGGGATGTCCTTCTTACGTTTGATGAATGCCGGTGGATCCAGCACGATCGCATCGTAGCGCTCGCCGCGTCGTACCAGCTCGTCGAGTACCTCGAACGCATCGCCACGCTCGGTGCCGACGGTCACGCCATTGGCGGTGGCGTTGCGTGCCGCCACGGCCAAGGCGGCCTCGGACGAGTCGACGCACAGCGCCTCGCGCGCGCCGTGCGTCAGCGCCATGATCGCCCAGGCGCCGGCGTAGCTGCAGACATCCAGCACGCGCGCACCGGGGGAGATCAAGCGCCGCCATTGCTCGCGATTGCCGCTCTGGTCGTAGAACCAGCCGGTTTTCTGGCCCGCGGCCAGCGGCGCACTGAACACCAGGCCGTTCTCCAGCACCTGCAGCTCCTCGGGCGCGCGGCCGATGGGTGTCAGCAGCTGGCGCGGCAGCTGCTCGAGTTCGCGCGCGCCGCCGTCGTTTTTCCATACCAGCGTGCTGGGCGCCAGCACGCTCGCGACCGCCGCTTCGATCTGCCCGCGCCACGCCTCCATGCCGGCGGTGGCGATCTGGCCCACCACGACATCGCCGTAGCGATCCAGCACCAGGCCCGGCAGGCCGTCGGACTCGCCGAACACCACGCGGTAGTAAGGCGCCGCGTAGATGCGCTCACGCAGCGCCAGCGCCACCTTGAGCCGGTGTTCCAGCCACGATTGGTCCGGGGGATGGACCGCACTGCGGCTCAGGATGCGGGCGCAGATCAGCGCATGCGGATTGACATAGGCGTAGCCGAGGAACAGATCGCGATCGGACATCACCCGCGCCATCGCGCCGACGGCAAAGTCGGTCAGCGGCGTGGCATCGTTGTCCACCTCGTTGGAGAACACCCACAGGTGTCCGGCGCGCAGCCGCCGGTCTTCGCCGCGCTTCAGGCGCAGCACCGGCACCGCGGCAAGCACGCCCGGCGTGCCGGATTGTTCGGCGACAACTGTCATCGGTGGGGGTGGGAGTCCATTATAGTGGCGCGCCATTTTACTGGAAATCAGCGCCCGGCCCATGGACAAACGCAGCGCGCAGCCGGCCAACCGGCTGGCCAATCAAACCAGCCCGTACCTGCGCCAGCACGCGCACAACCCGGTGGACTGGTATGCGTGGGGGCCGGAGGCGCTGGAGCGCGCGCGGCGCGAAGCGAAGCCGATCCTGCTGTCGATCGGCTATGCCGCCTGCCACTGGTGCCACGTCATGGCGCACGAATCGTTCGAGGATCCGGCCACCGCGGCCACGATGAACGAGCTGTTCGTGTGCATCAAAGTCGACCGCGAAGAGCGCCCCGACCTGGATCGGCTGTACCAGCTGGCGCACCAGATGCTCACCGGCCGCGGCGGCGGCTGGCCGCTGACGATGTTCCTGCTGCACGACGACCAGCGGCCATTCTTCGGCGGTACCTATTTCCCACGCGAAGCGCGCTTCGGCCTGCCCGGCTTTGGCGATCTGCTGCGCCAGGTGGCCGGCTACTACCACGAGCATCAGGAGCAGCTGCGGGTGCCCGCGGCGCAGATCGTCACCGCAATCGAGGACCTGAATCCGCCGCCGGCCGCCGGCGCGAGCCTGACGGCCGAACCCATACGGGCATGCCGCGCGCGGCTGGAACAGAGCTTTGACCGCGACTATGGCGGCTTTGGTCCAGCACCTAAATTCCCGCATGCCCCGGCACTGGCGCTGCTGCTGCGCGACTGGCACGCCAGCGCGCGCGACGACGCGCCCGACCTGCAGGCGCTCTACATGGCGACCCTGAGCCTAACGCGCATGGCCGAAGGCGGCCTGTTCGACCAGCTCGGCGGCGGTTTCTGCCGCTATTCGGTGGACGCGCGCTGGGAAATCCCGCATTTCGAGAAGATGCTGTACGACAACGCGCTGCTGCTGGGTGTCTACGCCGAGGCGGCGGCGGCGACCGGCGAGCGGCTGTTTGCCGACACCGTCGAGCGTACCGTCGGGTGGTTGCTGCGCGAGCTGCGCGCCGGCGCCGACAGCGGGTGTGACGGCGCCCTGTACTCGAGCCTGGACGCCGACTCGGAAGGCCACGAAGGCCGCTTCTACGTCTGGGAGCGCGAGGCGGTGCAACAGGCGCTTACGCCGCAGCAGTACGCCGTATTCGCCCCGCGTTTCGGGCTCGACGGCGCCGCCAATTTCGAGCACCAGTGGCATCTGTGCGTGCGCTCGAGTCTGGACGCGATCGCCGCGGCACAGCAGCTGTCGGTGGACCAGGTGCGAGCGTTGCTGCACAGCGCGCAAATCAAGCTCATGCAACTGCGCGATTTGCGGGTGCGTCCCGGACTGGATGACAAGGTACTGGCAAGCTGGAATGCGCTGGCGATCGCGGGCCTGGCGACCGCGGCACGCTGCCTCGCGCGCGATGACTACGCCGATGCCGCTGTCGCGGCGCTCTCCTACCTGCGGCGCGTGCACTGGCGCGACGGGCGGCTGCTGGCCACCAGTGCGCACGGCGAGGCGCGGCTCAAAGCCTACCTGGATGACTATGCGTTTCTACTCGATGCGATCCTCGAGCTCAGCAGTGTGCGTTTCAGCCCGGATGATCTGGCCTGGGCGGTGGAGCTGGCCGAAGTCATGCTGCGCCATTTCGAAGACGCACCCGTCGGCGGATTTTTCTTCACCGCCGATGATCACGAGGCGCTGATCAGCCGGCCGAAGTCCTTCAGCGACGATGCCATACCGGCTGGCAACGCGATCGCGGCGCGCGCCCTGCTGCGCCTGGGTTACCTGCTGGGCGAACCGCGCTACCTGCAGGCTGCCGAGCGCACGCTGCGCGCGGCCTGGCCGGCAGTGCAGAAGTACCCGGAAGCCCACGCCTCGATGCTGTTCGCGCTCGAGGACTATCTGCACCCGCCGCAGATCGTGATCCTGCGCGGCGCTGCCAGCGCCATCGCGCCCTGGCAGCGCGACCTCAATGCGGTATTCGCCCCGCGCCGCTGGATCCTGGCCGTTGCCGCCGACGCCACCGGCCTGCCGGCGGCGATCGCCACCAAGCCGGCCGCCGCCGGGCCGATCGCCTACGTCTGTCGCGGTACCCAATGCTCGGCGCCGATCAGCTCCCTGGCGGCGCTGACGCGCGAGCTCGACGCCTGACATCGCGCGCTGCGCGTCGGGCGCCAGCGCGCGCTTAAGCGATCAATCGAAATTCACCGCCGTGGTATTGGCACCGCACAACACCACACCGATGGTCTGCCCCGCCTTGGGCTTCCAGGCGCCGGACTGCAGTGCCGCGAACGCCGCCGCGCCGCCAGGTTCCACCACCACGTGCAGGCGCTCCCACAGCGTGCGTTGCGCGACGCCGATCGCTTCATCGCTCACCAGCACGCTGGCAGCCACGAAACGTTGTGCGAGCGGAAACATCAGGCCGCCGACCTGGCGCGGCGCCAGCGAATCCGCAGCGATGCCGCCGGCCGGCGCATCGACCGGACGACCCGCAGCCAGCGCATTGGCGAGCGTCGGGGCCTGCTCCGGCTCCACGCCGATCAGCGGCACCCGGCCGCGATACCAGGCGGCGATGCCACCGATCAGGCCGCCGCCGCCCACGGCAACCAGCAGTGCGTCCAGCCCCGGCGCATCCTGTTCGAACTCCATGCCGACCGTGGCCTGGCCCTGCAGCGTCTCCAGCTGATCAAACGCGTGCACCCGCAGCGCCCCGGAGCGCTGCGCAAACTGCTCGCTCGCCGCCAGCGCGTCGGCATAGCGCTCACCGCCAATCTCGAGCGTGGCCCCGTAGGCCCGAATCTGCTCGATTTTGGCGCGCGAGGCCACCGTGGGGACAAAAACGGTGGCCGCATGACCGGTGCGCATGGCCGCGAACGCGACCGCGACGCCATGATTGCCGCCTGAGGCTGCCACTACACCGGCGGCCGGCACCTGGCGCGACAGCAGGTGATTGAAGGCGCCGCGCGCCTTGAAGGAGCCGGCATGCTGCATGAATTCCAGCTTGAGGGCGATGGCGATGCCCGGCAGCCCCAGGTCGGCGCCGTCCACCATCAGCACCGGCGTGCGCCGCACATGGGGCGCAAGCCGTGCTGCGGCGGCCGCGATCTGCGACGACGAGAGCTCTTGATCCAGGATGTCCATGCACTGTTCCGGCCGTTACAGTCCGCAGTATACTTAGGCGATTAGCTCATTCCCATAGTAAACGGCGCAAGCGCATGAACATCCGGATCGCGCAGGCTCTTGCCAGCGGCAAGCGGGTGCAGATCCTGAAGTGGTTGAAGGATCCGCGGCGTCACTTTGCGCCGCAGATCGACGGCGACCTGGTGCGCGACGGGGTCTGTGGCCTGCGGATCGCCGAGAAGCTCGGCGTCAGCCAGCCGACCGCGAGCGAACACCTGCGCATACTTGCGGCTGCGGGCCTGCTGCGCTCCAGGAAAATCAAGCAATGGATGTTCTACCGGCGTAACGCCGCCGGCCTGCGCCGCGCGCGCCGGACGCTGTCGCAACTGCTGTAACACCCGGCGGCGTATAATTGCGGCCAGCTTTTGCGGAGTGCGGATCATGCCCGTGCAACGACTGGATCACGTGCAGCTGGCGATGCCTGCGGGCGGCGAGGATCGCGCCCGCAAGTTCTATCAGGGCGTGCTCGGGATTCCCGAGGTCCCCAAGCCGGCGGACATGGCCGCGCGCGGTGGCTGCTGGTTCGAGCGCGACCAGCTGAAGGTCCATCTGGGCGTGGAATCGCAATTTCGCGCCGCGCGCAAGGCACACCCGGCGTTCATCGTGTCCGACCTGGCGGCACTGGTGGCGCAGATCCGAGCGGCCGGCTACCCGGTGAAGGAAGACCACGAGTTGTCGGGCTATTTTCGCGTCTTTGTCGATGATCCGTTCGGCAATCGCGTCGAACTGATGGAGCCGTCGACTCGCTGAGGCTGCACCACGCCGAGGTTCACTGCCCGTGACCGCACGCACCGCGATCATCGCAGCGCTGATCTCGGCGCTGCTGTTCGGCGCCAGCACGCCGTTTGCAAAGCTGCTGCTGGGCGACGTGCCCCCGATCCTGCTGGCCGGACTGCTGTACGGCGGCAGCGGACTCGGGCTTACGCTGCTGCGCCTGGCGCGCGACCGCGGGCTCACGGCGCCGCGGCTGACGGCCCGCGAGTGGCCGTGGCTGCTCGGTGCGATCGCCGCCGGCGGCGTACTGGCGCCGATTTTGCTGATGTACGGCCTGACGCGCACCTCGGCCGCCAACGCTTCGCTGCTGCTCAATCTGGAAGCCGTATTCAGCGCGCTGCTGGCGTGGATCGTGTTTCGCGAAAACGCCGATCGGCGCGTGGTGCTCGGCATGGCGCTGATCGTTGCCGGCGGGGCGATTCTGGCCTGGTCACCGGGCGCCTTGCGAGCCGAAGCCATGCTCGGGGCGCTCGCCATCGCCGGCGCCGGGCTGTGCTGGGGGCTGGATAACAATCTCACGCGCAAGGTCGCAGGCGCGGATGCCTTGTTCATCGCCGCCATCAAGGGCCTGGTGGCCGGCATCACCAACTGCGCGCTCGCGCTGGCGCTCGGTGCCGCGCTGCCGTCGCTGCCGCTGATCGGCGCCGCGATGACGGTCGGCCTGCTGGGCTACGGCCTGAGCCTGGTGCTGTACGTCCTGGCGCTGCGCGGCCTGGGCTCCGCGCGCGCCAGTGCCTACTTCTCCACCGCGCCGTTCCTCGGGGCCGCCGTGGCGATCCTGGTGTTGCACGAGCCGGCGGCGACCGCGTTCTGGCTGTCGGCGCTGCTGATGGCGGCCGGAGTGTGGCTGCACCTGAGCGAGCGTCACGAACACGACCACAGCCACGAAGCCCAGACGCATGAGCACCCGCATGTGCACGACGCGCATCACCAGCATCAGCACGAGGACGCCTGGGATGGCGCCGAGCCGCATTCACACCTGCATCATCACCAGCCGCTGCGGCATCGGCACCACCACTACCCGGATCTGCATCACCGCCACCGTCACTGACGGCTGCCTTCCGGCGACGTCCGCCCAGGGCAAGTAATGCCCTCCCCCGTCTGCGCGTGCTAGGCTGATTCCAGCCGCGCCGCTCGACAGACAGGTTCGCGCAACCGACGGCTCAAGTCGCATCGGGGGGATGACACCTTGCTTGGTCTGATGCAGCAACACCCGCTGCTGACCTCGTCGCTGATAGAACATGCCGCGCGCGCNNCCCTGGCCTGGAACGGTTACCGGCACGTGGAGCTGTTTTTTGGCGCCTCGGGTATGGGCGCGGTGTTGCACACGGTCAATCCGCGGCTGTTTCCCGAGCAGATTGAATACATCATCAATCACGCCGAGGATGAGCACCTGTTTTTCGACACCGGTTTTGCCGCGCTGGTCGAGCAGTTGGCTCCACGCCTGCAATCGGTGAAGACCTTCGTTGCAATGACCGACCGCGCCAGCATGCCGGTCAGCCCGATTCGAGATCTCCTGTGCTATGAGGAACTGCTCGCGGCACGGGACAGCGAGTACCACTGGCCGCGGCTCGATGAAAATACGGCGTCATCCCTGTGCTATACGTCCGGCACTACAGGCAATCCGAAGGGAGTACTTTATTCGCACCGCTCGACGGTGCTGCACGCAATGGTGGTATGCGCGGCCGACGGCATCGGCCTGTCGGCGCGCGATATCCTGTTCATGGCTGCGCCCATGTTCCACGTCAACGCCTGGGGCACGCCATATGGCTGCGCCATGTCGGGAGCCGGCATGATCCTGCCTGGGTCCGCACTTGACGGCGCCAGCATGTACCGCGCGATGCGAGATGAAAAAGCCACGATAGCGCTGGGCGTTCCGACGGTCTGGATGGCGCTGCAGCACCATGTCGCCGCGCACAATCTGCAGCCGCGGCGGGAACTCGCCCTGAATCGAGTGCTGGTCGGCGGTGCGGCCGCGCCGCGCGCCGTGGTGGAGACATTCGAACGCGACTTCGACGTGCGCGTGATTCACGCATGGGGAATGACCGAGACCTCGCCGCTGGCCACCGTAAACATTCCGCGGCGAAAACATCTGGCAAACACCCAGCAGCAGCAAATCGACCTGCTGGTCAAGCAAGGTCGCGTCCCCTATGGCGTTGACATCAAGCTGGTCGACGATGACGGTAACGATCTGCCGCGTGACGGCAGGACATGTGGTCATCTGCTGGTGCGTGGTCACTGGATCGCTGCCGGCTATTATCGTGGCGATGGCGGATCGATCGTCGATGCAGCGAACTGGTTCGACACCGGAGATATCGCAACCATCGACGTCGATGGCTACATGCACATTACCGACCGCGCCAAGGATCTGATCAAGTCGGGCGGAGAGTGGATTTCCTCGATCGGCCTGGAAAACGCCGCCGTAGGGCATCCGTCGGTAGCCGAGGCTGCGGTCATCGCCATCGCCCACGCGAAATGGCAGGAGCGGCCTTTAATGATCGTGGTGAAAAAGCCTGGCTGTGAGATTTCCAAGCAGCAATTGCTGAGCTATCTGGCGCAGAAAGTTGCCAAATGGTGGCTTCCGGACGATATCGTTTTTGTCGACGAGATTGCGCACACTGCCACGGGCAAGATTCAAAAGATGAAGTTGCGAGAGCGCTTCGGCAACCACGTGGTGAGCGATCGATAGCGGACGCTGCTGCCTACCTGGGAATCACCAGTTCGAAGCTGAATCCGGGCGCGGTGGACACCGCGACGGTGGCTGGCCGTGGGCATGGCATGTCCGCGAGGCTGAATCGTGTGACTATCGAGTACTGTTGCTGCTCAGTGTCGTTGAATTGATCGTCGAGGATAGCGGCGTTGACCAGTGGCATGCGACGACCCGATTCGTCGAGCTGGCAGGCTCCCCATTTGAGTGTGAACTTGTGATTCGGGTTCGTGCCACCGTACAGCATCGCCACGACGAGTTCGTTCGTCGCGCCGTCATAGTGGCTGGGGCCGAAGTTGTCGGCGCTGGCAGGGCCGGACATCGCCACTACGCAGCCCAGCGGCGCGAGCACTCGGGGTACGAGAACACGGCGCAATGTCGTGGCCACGGCTACTCGCAGTCCAGGCCGCGCTTTCAGGAGGTCGCCTGTAAAGGGCTACTGTCGCGAAAGTGTCGCTTGCCCTGCAAGGCTCGCTGATACTCGGCTTTGGACAGGATGTTCTCGTTGAGCTGCATATCCGTATGACAATACTGCTGAAAGAATTCGGCAGTACGCTCGAGATTCTTGATCACGTCGTCCCGAATGTAGTTGATGTCGATGTTCATGCAGATGGCACCCACGACGCCGTACTCCTTTCGGATAATCGGAATGGTGGTGCATTTGAATCGCCGCGCACCAAGGTTGAGCTCGTAGTTCAGCTTGTCTTCATTTAGCGCCCGTCGTTTCTTGAGGTCGACGAGCAGAGTAGTCGTACCCATATGGAGTGACCGGCCGGTAACCTCTGCGCCTTCGATCCACACCACGGATCGACTCGGATTTGCCAGGTCGTGCAACAAAATCTCGATTCCCATTTGCGGAAAGGTTCTTCCCAGCAGCCGCACGATGTTGCGGTAGTTCTCCAAATATTCGTGCGCGTCGCTCACCGTCTCTGACCCTCGGTACCTGGAGAATAGCTTCTGGTAAGAATGCTTATCCTTATTGTCGAGCACCTCGCGAACATTGTTTTGTTCGCCTATGAAAATGAGCTGGCGGGCCGCTCGTGCATCCCGGTTTCGCAGCAGATAGTGCATGCCCAGGCGAAAATCGCGCAAACTGAACTCAGCGAAGTTCTCAGCCGTCGTTTGGTACGGGTAGAAGTCGTAGTCGGTCAGATCGCGGCCATGCAATTGGCGTCGCTCCCGGTATTTGCCGACGAGATAGCCGAGCGCGAGCAATAATACTGACACCAAAGCCTCGGCAAGAATCGCCGTCACCATGTGGTTCTCGAACAGATTCATTGCCGCCCTCCCGAATGATGTCGCGACGCCGATTAACAAGGCTCACGCCGCACGGCACCGTGCCGCCGCATTGAGCTTTAAGGGGCTACTCCACTCCGCCGCTGTCCCCGGCCCGACGATTCACCGCCACCACCGTAGCCTTGGGAAAGAAATTGAACTCCGAAGCGCTGGCCCAGGTGTAGGCGCCCATGGCCCGGCCGACGACCAGATCGCCGGCCTTGAGCTCCGGCAGCATCAGGTTCTCGGCGATGACGTCGATGCTGTCGCAGGTCGGTCCGGCCAGCACCGATGGCAGGCGCGGCTCGCCCTGGCGCAGCGATTCCACCGGGTAGCGCGCATGATCGTACAGCTGGCCGCTGTAGGAGCCATACAGGCCATCGTCCAGGTAATACCACCAATGGCCTTCGCGCCGCGCCCGCCCCATGACGGTCGCCACACCGATCGCCGCCGGTCCTGCGATGTAGCGACCGGGCTCGGCAATCACCCGCACCCGCCTGGGAAGCCGTGCCAGCGCGGCACGGATCGGCGCGCAGAAACGGCGGATGTCGACCGCGTGCTGCAGGTAATCGATCGGAAAGCCACCGCCGATATCCAGCGTATCGAGCGTCCCGAGGCGCGCACGGCGCGCCGTTGCCAGCAGCTGCGTGCAGGCCTCGATCGCCTCGACATGCTTGAGCGCGTCGGCCGCCTGTGAGCCGACGTGGAACGAAAAGCCCTGCACGTCGACCCCGATCGAGGCCGCCAGCTGCGCCAGCGCCAGCGCATCCTCCGGATCGCAGCCGAACTTGCGCGACAGGTCGCACACCGCGCCCGGGTTGCGGAACGATACGCGCAGCAGCAGCGCGGCACGCTCGCCGTGGGCTTTGAACTTGCGCACCTCGTCGGGGTTGTCGGCGACGAAGGTGCGCACGCCGAATTCCAGGGCGTTGCGGATATCGCGCGGACGCTTGATCGGATGGCTGTGGATGCAGCGCTTCGGATCCACACCCAGCCCCTGCAGCAGCTGCACCTCGCCGGTGGTCGCCAGATCCAGCCAGCCGCCCTGTTCGACGATGATTCGCACCACGGCGGCATGCGGCAGCGGCTTGAGCGCGTAGTGCAGGTCCACACCCGGCAACGCCTGGCGCAGTCTTCGGTACTGCGCGCGCACGCGTGCGCAGTCCACAATCAGCAATGGTGAGCCGAACTCGCGTACCAGCCGGCGAATGTGCTCCGGTTGGAACGGATCGATGGCGCGCGGCATCAGCGCGGCATCACGGTGCTTCGCCTACCGCCACCGGATCAGTGCCCTCGGCGTGCTCGCCGTTGCTGGCGGCAGCGGCGCGCTGCAGCCGGTCGTAGGCGGCATCCCAGCGCTCATCGGCAGGCACTTCCTGCACCAGGATGCGGCTGCAACGGGCCTTGTCGAGCGTACGCAGGTGCGCGTACAGATCGTGCGCATAGTTCTCCGGCCGCGTGCCGCCATTGATCCAGGTGGTCAGACGATAGGTGCCCAGCGGCGGATGCTGCGCCAGGACCGCGATACGCTGGCCGGCTTCGGTCAGCTCCGCCACCAGCGACTCGAGTTCACCGGTCGGCACGACGGCCAGCGGCGTGGCCGGTGCATAGTGCGCGCCGCCGCTGCCTGGTACGCGCGGGGTCGGCGCCGAGGTCTCAGTCAGCACCTCGCCCACCACGCGCTCCAGCTCCGACAACGTCACGGAGCCGGGGCGCAGCAGCTGCACCTTGCCATCGAGACAGGCGACGATGGTGGACTCGAGCCCGAGCCGGCAATCCCCGCCATCGAGCACCACGCGCACCTCGGCACCGAATTCCTCGCGCACGTGTTCGGCACGGGTCGGGCTCAGGCGGCCGTAGCGGTTCGCGGATGGAGCCGCGATGCCGCCGCCAAAAGCGGTCAGCAGCTGTTGCGCCATCGGATGCGAGGGCACGCGCACCGCCACCGTATCCTGTCCGCCGGTGACCAGCCGATGCACGTTCTCGGCCCGTGGCAACACCAGCGTCAGTGGTCCGGGCCAGAAGCGCTCCGCCAGCTTGGCGGCCGCCTCGGGCACCTCGCGCACCCAGCGCGTCAGGTACCTGCTGCTGTCGATGTGCACGATCAGCGGGTGGGTGGTTGGGCGGCCCTTGAGCTCAAATACGCGGCGCAGCGCGGCCGGATAACCGGCGTGGGCCCCGAGGCCATAGACGGTCTCGGTCGGAAACGCGACCGGCTCGCCGTCGCGCAAAGCCTGCACGGCAGTCGCGAGCTCGAGCGCTGTGGCGCGGACGACTCTTACCATGGCGCCGATTGTACCGGGCGCCTAAGACGCTATTCGAGCGAATGTCGCTCCCAGCCGGCAGCAGTGTGCTGTAGCTCATAGGCCGGCCAATAGTGCCGATCGAGTTTCAGGGTGAGGACTTCCGGAGCCCCGTTCCAGCCCAAGGTCTTGATTCGCAGTGACGAGCGATCCGGGCGTCCGCTCACCTGTCTCAGAAACGCGTCAAGATCGGGGGTAGGCTGGCCGTCGACTTCCACGATCCGCCGTCCCGGCACCAGCCCATAGCGCGCCGCTGGCGAGCCGAACTGAAAGTATGCAACATAAACTCCCTCGGGCGGAATGCCGCGCTGCGCGCTGATCGCCCGGTGNNGCCGGACAGCGATGCGGTCTTGACGGTCAGGATCTTTTCACCGTCGGCGCGCCATACGGTGGCTTTGACGACCTCCTTGTTGGCCACCGCCAGTTCGACATCGCGAAACTGCGTCACCGGCTTGTCGTCGATCGCCAGCAGTATGTCGCCCGGCTGCAGCATGCGCGCCGCATCCGACCCCGCCACCAGCCGCGCCACACTTAGCACCTCGCGTGCCGACGGGTTAGCCTTCTCGATGCGCAGCACCCAGGCATCGCTCAATCCCAGGCGCCGCGCGCTGGCCAGCGTCTGCGGCGTGAACTCCGCTTCCAGAGAATGCAGCGCCCGACCCTGGCGCACGATATCGAGCGTCTCGGCCACCAGGTCGCTCGACACGCCGCGGTTTTCTTGTACCAGCTCGCGGCCGTTGTCCGAAGCGAAACTGGCCCACAGCCCGCGGACCCGGCCCTCATCGTCGGCCAGCACACCGACGATGTCATCGGGCGCGTTCACCAGCGAGGCGACCTCCAGGTTACTTTCGCGAAACTGCACCGAGCGCGACAGCGGCAGCTGCAGCGCATCGACGTCGGCAATGCTGGTGATACGGGATTTGAGTTCGCCGTTGCCGTCCAGTCCAACCACGTTGACGGTCTCACCGGCCTTCAGCGGCGAGGTATCGAGTTTGGCCGCCCTGACCGGGGTGCTGCCGATGAGCTTCGGGTCGTAATGAATCACCGCCAGGTTATGCAGCGGATGTACGTACACGATCTCGCCGGGAATCTCGATGGTGCCGGCGAAGGTCAACCGTACGTCGCCCACCGACACCGGCACGGTGTTGCGATCGGTGATGATCAGTCCGCGCTCGGCATCGATGACGAGTCCGGCGCCATGGTAGTTGCGCTCGGTGACGCCCGACACCGCATACGGCATATCGAAGGTGATGAACGCCAGCGATGGGGCGATCGCCGCGGCGTACTTGTCATCGATCCGCGGCAACTGCGCCGAGGCCGGTGCCGGCAGCTCGACTTTCGCCACCGGCGGCAGATCGCTGCAGGGCCAGTAGCCGAGACGATCATCGCGCTGGCACGCTCGCGCCGGGAACCAGCGCCGATCGATGCGTATCGAGCGCAGCTGGCTGGTGTTGGGGTCATCGATGGTGACATAACGCACCGTCGCGCGCGCACCGTCACCGAGCTCGCCGACCGCGGCGGTGAAATCCGCCAGGGTGTCGATCTTCTTCGAGTTCAGCTCGGTGATGACCGCGCCGCGCGGCACGCCTGCGGCATCGAATATGTAGCCCGACGCGGCCACGAACACCCCGCTGCCGGGGCGATGAAACGCGCGCGCCTCCTGGTACGATAGAGTGTGCAGCACGGCATCGCCCAGTTCCAGGAACGAGGCCGGAGTGATCGAGTCCAGGTCCTCGACCTTGAGCTTGGCGGTGTACAGCGCGCCGCCGCGCTGCAGCTGCAGCTCGACGTTGCCGCCGACCGAATCGTCGAGCACGGCCTCCAGCGGCTCGAAGCGCGTCACCAGCGCGCCGTTGACGCGCACCAGGATGTCTCCCGGCTCCAGTATGCCGTCGCTGGGCGAGCCAGGCTGCACGTCCCAGACCACCAGCATGCCGGTGCCGTCGGGCTGCGCCTTGCGCACCTCGGCCTCGGAGCCGCTCTGCAGCCCTAAGCGTCGCAATTCATCGTACGGGCGGTAGCGAAACTCGGTCTCCAGTGTGCCGCGCGTGACCGGCTTGCCCTGCTGGATGAGCTGCAGCGCGCGCCGCACGCGATCGAGCGGCAGGTAGAAACTCGAGGCCGCGCCGCTGGCGCCGCCGGCGTTGAGCGCCACCACGCGGCCATGGATATCGATCACCGGTGAGCCCGAGGAGCCGCCGGAGGTGCCCGACGCCGCCTGGATATAGAAGGTGTTGAAGTCGTTGTAGCGGCCGACGCCGTAATCGGGCGCCTCGCGGTCCAGCCGTGCCAGTGTGCCGGCCAGGATCGACAGCTGCTCGCCGGCATTGTTGCCGACCACGCGGATCTCGCGTCCGACCTGCGCCGCCTGCGGGGCCAGCGGCAGCGCCTTGGGACTGATGAATTTCAGTTTGCTCGGATCGTAGCGATAGAAACCGAAGTCATGCACCGGATCGCGATACACCGGGTACAGCTGTACCTCCTCGCGATTGAGAAACGTCGCTTCCGCCGTCACCGGGCCGGGCGTCACCACGTGACGGTTGGTGAGTATCAGCCCGCGCTCGGCATCGACCACGAAGCCGGTGGCCTGCGCCGAAGTGTTGTGCTCGGTATCGAATGATCGCGCCTGATCGATCTGAATCGCCACCACGCTGCTGGCAATCCGCTCCAGCGTCGCCGCCCAGTCGGCCGCCGACGCTTCCTCGCCGGCGCCCACGACCACCGCCGCCGGCGCCTTGGGCGAGGCGGCCAGCGGGGGCTGCGGCGCACTCTCGGCCGGGGCCGGAGCCACCACCGCGGCGCTGGCGCCTGGGCCAGTCGCAGCCGTCGCTGCCGCGGGCACCGCCGGCGCAGCCGGCGTCGCTGCCCATGCCGCCGCCGATGCGGTCAGCACCGCGCAGGTCGCCACAGCCCAGAGCCTGAATGTCATAGTGAATATCCAAATTCCGCCTGAAAGCGATCGCGAAATTCATCCGCACTGCAGCGATGCTGCTGCGTGCCGTGCTGCTCGATCTTGATCGCCGCCAGCAACGCCGCTACGCGTCCGGTCGTGTGCCAGTCGAAGCCACGCTGCAGGCCGAACAGCAAACCTGCGCGATAGGCATCGCCACAGCCGGTCGGATCGGCGATGCGCGCCGCTTTTGCGGCGGGCACTTCGCGTCGCTGGCCGTCGGCAAAAATCCACGAGCCCTCGGCGCCGCGGGTGACGATCAGCGCCCGCACCTGCGTGGCAATCTTCTCCAGCGACCAGCCGCTGCGCTCCGCCAGCAGGCTCGCCTCATAGTCGTTCACCGCCACCCAGGAGGCGCGCTCGATGAAGGCGCGCAGTTCCACCTCGCCGAACATCGGCAGGCCCTGGCCCGGATCGAAGATAAACGGAATGCCAGCGGCGGCGAACTGCTCGGCGTGCTCGAGCATACCCTGGCGCCCGTCGGGCGCCACGATACCAAGCTTGATACCGCTGCTATCACTGACCTTGTTCAGATGCGAATAGTTCATTGCTCCGGGGTGGAAGGCGGTGATCTGGTTGTTCTCCATGTCGGTCGTTATGTAAGCCTGGGCAGTGAACTGATCGGCCAACGCCCGCACATGCGTCTGCGGCAGGCCGGTCTGATCGAGCCAGCCGGCGTACGGTGTGAAATCATGACCGACGGTCGCCATGATCAGTCCGTCGCCGCCCAGCAGTTTCAGGTTGTAGGCGATGTTGCCGGCGCAGCCGCCGAAATTGCGCCGCATCGAGGGCACCAGGAACGCCACGTTCAGCACATGCAGGCGATCGGCCAGGATGTGATCGCGGAACCTGCCCTCGAACACCATGACCGTGTCATACGCCATCGAACCGCAGATCAGTGCCGTCATCTCGTGGGACCCCTGTTAGGTAAATTAAGATGTCCTGCGCTTGGCGGTGCTTGACCGCGCCGCGGCTCTAGCGTCCGGCGAGCACCAGCAGCCACACTACGCCGAGCAGGATGAACGACAGCATGACCGCCGCCGAGCCGATGTCCTTGGCGAGCCCCGCCAGTTCGTGGCGTTCCAGCCCGATGCGGTCCACGGTGGCCTCGATCGCGCTGTTGAGCAGCTCGACGATCAGGATCAGCAGCACCGGGGCCACCAGCAGCGCCCGCTCGACACCGCTGTGTCCGAGCCACATTCCCAGCGGCAGCGTCAGGCAGGCGAACAGCAGTTCCTGGCGAAACGCCTGCTCGTCGCGAAACGCGCCGACGAAGCCCTTCGCGCTCGACGCGAAGGCGCGCTGCATGCGTCCCAGTCCCTGGAGTTTTTCGCGCTCCGTCACCCGCCCGCTTCCTGGTAAATGAGGTTCAGCTCCCGCGCCGCGCGCACGTCGTCGAGCCGCCGCACCGGCAGTCTATGCGGAGCGCCATGCAGCTGCTCGGGATCCTCCTGCGCCTCGCGCAGGATCTGCGCCATGGCGGCCACGAACGCATCCAGCGTCTGCTTGCTCTCGGTCTCGGTAGGCTCGATCAGCAGACACTCGCTGATCAACAGCGGGAAATACGTCGTGGGCGCGTGGAAGCCCAGGTCCAGCAGCCGCTTGGCCACGTCCATCGCCGTCACGCCGTAGTCCTGCTCGGCCCGCTTGAGCGTCAGGATGAATTCATGGCTGGCGCGCCGCTGCGGATAGGCGGCCTCGAAGCCGACCTGCTGCAGTCGCGCCGAGAGGTAATTGGCGTTCAAGGTCGCGTATTCCCCAACGCGCCGCATGCCCTCGCGGCCCAGCATGCGCATGTAGACGTAGGCGCGCAGCAGCACTCCGGCGTTGCCGCCGAAGCCGGTGAGGCGGCCGATCGACTGCGGCAGCTCACGCTCGCCCAGCCAGCGATACAGCGGCTGCTCGGCACCGCGCTCGACGATCGGCACCGGCAGGAACGGCAGCAGCCGTGCCGACACACCGACCGCGCCGGCGCCCGGACCACCGCCGCCGTGCGGCGTGGCGAAGGTCTTATGCAGGTTCATGTGGATGGCGTCAAAGCCCATATCGCCCGGCCGCACCTTGCCGAGGATGGCGTTGAGATTGGCGCCGTCGTAGTACAAGAGGCCCCCGGCCTGGTGCACGATGCGCGCCACCTCCTCGATACGCCGCTCGAACACCCCGAGAGTCGACGGGTTGGTCAGCATGATGCCCGCGGTCTTTGCGCCCACCACCGCGCGCAGCGCTTCCAGATCGACGTCGCCGTCGGCGCCCACCGCCACTTCGCGCGCAACGCAGCCGCACATGGTCGCGGTCGCTGGATTGGTGCCGTGCGCAGCCTGCGGCACGATGATCTCATCGCGCGCCAGATCGCCGCGCGCGCGGTGATAGGCGCGAATCATCGCCACCCCGGCGAACTCGCCGTGTGCGCCGGCCAGCGGACTGAGCGCGACGCCGCGCATTCCGGTAACGGCCTTGAGCATTTCCTGCAGCTCGTACATGCAGGCCAGGAACCCCTGGCCATGCGTCACCGGCGCCAGCGGATGGCGGCCGGCGAACTCCGGCAGCAATGCGGCGGCATTGCAGGCGCGCGGGTTGTACTTCATGGTGCAGGAGCCGAGCGGATAGAAGTGCGTATCGATCGAGAAATTCAGCTGCGACAGGCGCGTGTAGTGGCGCACCGTATCGAGCTCACTGACCTCAGGCAGCTGTGGCCGCGTGCGCCGCTCAAGGCCGGCCGGTATGCCCTCGGGCGCCGCGCCCGCCGGCACTGGCGGCCATTGGCCGCGCGCGCCGCGCCCGGGCCGGGAGTAATCGAAGATCAGCTTCTCGCGCAGCGCCAGGCTCATGGATCCAAGGCTCCAGACTTTCAGGCCGCGCGCGCCGAACGCAGCGCCTCGGACAACGCGCTGGCATAGGCGTCGATGTCAGCGCTGGTCTTGGTCTCGGTGGCGCACACCAGCAGTGCCGCGCCGAGTTCGGGGTAATAGTCGGCCAGATCCAGCCCGCCCTGGATGCCGCGCTGGGCCAGTGCGGCGAGCACCGGTGCCACCGGCCGCTCCAGCGTCACCACTGCCTCGTGAAAACCCGGGCGCGCGAATGCGCGCCGCACGTGGGGGATCGCCGTCAGTGCCGCCACCAGCTCGGCGGTGCGCGCCATCGACGCGGCGGCCACGCGCTCCAGTCCTTCGGCGCCCATCAGCGCCAGATACAGCGTGCCGGCCATCATCAGCAGGCCCTGGTTGGTGCAGATATTCGAGGTCGCCTTGGCGCGCCGGATATGCTGCTCGCGCGCCTGCAGGGTCAGGGAGAATCCCGGCCGGCCGTCGGCATCGACCGTAGCGCCGACGATGCGCCCCGGCATCTGCCGCACGTGCTGCATGCGCGTGGTCATGAAGCCGAAGTACGGGCCGCCCGAGGACAGCGGGCATCCCAGCGGCTGGCCTTCCCCGACCACGATGTCCGCACCCTTCGCGCCCCATTCGCCGGGCGGTTTGAGCAGCGCCAGTGATATCGGATTCACCACCGCGATCACCAGCGCGCCGCGCGCGTGCGCCCAGTCGGTCAGCGCATCGACCTCCTCGAACACGCCGAAGAAATTCGGCTGCTGGATCACCAGCGCGGTGATGTCCTGGCCGTCGTGCACTGCCAGCGAGTCGACGCTCATGTGGCCGGCATCGCGCACATAGGGCAGCGTGTCGAACGTCAGATCCTGGTTGAGCGTCATCGCCAGCGTGACGGCGCGATAGTGCGGATGCAGACTGCGCGGCAGCAGGATGCGCGCCGCCTGCGATCGCCGGTTGGCGCGCACCGCCATCAGGCAGGCTTCCGCCACCGCGGTGGCGCCGTCGTACAGCGACGCGTTCGACACCTGCATGCCGGTCAGGCGCGCCATCATGCTCTGGTACTCGTAGATCGACTGCAGCGTGCCCTGGCTGGCTTCGGCCTGGTAGGGCGTATAGGCGCTGTAGAACTCGCCGCGCGTGATCGTGGACCAGACCGCGGCCGGGATGTGATGCTCATAGGCGCCGGCGCCGATGAAGCACAGTGGACGGCCGTCCGCGCGAGCGCGCGCGGCCATGAGCTGCATCACCTCGAGCTCGCTCAACCCGGAAGGCAGGCCCTCGAGCGACTGCACCCGCAGGTTGGCCGGTATTTCATCGAACAGCGCCTCGATGCTCGGCGCACCGATGACCGCCAGCATCTCGCGTTCATCGTCTTCGGTGTGCGGAATGAAAGGCATCCGAAAGCGCTCTTTTAGCCCGCGGCCGCGAGCGCCTGGTAGTCGTGCGCCGAGAGCAAGCCGGATGGAGCGCCCTGGGCCGTGGGCTTGAGCCGCATGATCCAGCCGCGCCCATACGGATCCTGGTTGATCAACTCCGGCGCCTCGGCGAGCTGTGCATTGATGGCCACCACCGTCGCGGCGACCGGCGCGTAGATGTCGGAGGCCGCCTTGACCGATTCGACCACCGCGCAGGCCTCACCGGCGGCAAGACTGCGACCGACCTCGGGCAGCTCGACGAACACCAGGTCGCCCAGGGACTCCTGCGCGTGATCGCTGATGCCGATCTCGACGATGCCCTCGGGCAGCGCCTTGAGCCATTCGTGGCTGCGCGTGTATTTGAGATCTGCCGGAATGTTGCTCATTAGTCGTTATTCCTTCTTGCACATGAATTCGAACATGAATGCCTGGCTCAAGCCGGCAGCGCGATCATCGGCCGGCCGTGACGCACGAATGGCGGCCGCACCGCGACGGCCGGCAACAGCCGGCCGCGTACTTCCACCTGCACCGCGTCGCCGGTGGCGCTCGGCACGCGCGCCAGGCCGATGGAGCGCGACAGTGTGGGCGAGAACGTGCCGCTGGTGACCATGCCCTCGCCGATTCCGGTGACGATGACGCGCTGGTGGCTGCGCAGCACCGCGCGCTCATCCAGCACCAGGCCGACGCGCTTGTGCTCGGCGCCGCGGGCGCGTATGGCTTCCAGCGCTTCCCGGCCGATGAATTCGCGCTGCGTCGGTGCGAACGCCACGGACCAGGCCAGGCCCGATTCGAGCGGGCTGGTCTGCTCGTCCATGTCGCTGCCGTACAGGTTCATGCCGGCCTCCAACCGCAGCGTGTCGCGCGCCCCCAGGCCACAGGAGCGCACCCCGCTGGCGTTGAGGCGCTGCCATAAATTTCCCGTCTCGCCGGCCGGCAGCATGATCTCAAAACCGTCCTCGCCGGTGTAACCGGTACGCGAGATGAACCACTCCCCGAGCTGCGCGCCATAGAACGGCGGCAGCGCCATCGCCGTCCAGCCGGCTTCCGACGACATCAGCGTCGCAGTGCGCTCGCGCGCCAGCGGACCTTGTACCGCCAGCATCGCCAGATCGCGCCGTTCCAGCAGCCGGACGTCGAAAGCGACCGCGTGCGCGCCGATCCAGGCCAGGTCCTTGTCGCGCGTGCCGGCGTTGACCACCAGGCGGAACCGGTCGTCGGCAACATAGTAGGCGATCAGGTCGTCGATGACCCCGCCCAGATCGTTGAGCATGCAGCTGTAGAGCGCGCTGCCCGGCACGCGCAGGCGCCCGATATCGTTGGCCAGCAGCCCCGACAGCAGCGCGCGCGTGCGCGCCCCGACCAGGTCAACCACGCACATGTGGGATACGTCGAACACGCCGGCTGCGTGGCGCACCGCATGGTGCTCTTCGATCTGCGAGCCGTAGGCGACCGGCATGTCCCAGCCGCCAAACTCGACCATGCGCCCCCCCAGGGCCACGTGCAGGTCGTATAAACAGGTGTGCCTGCCCAGACTTGACTCCGCTGTGCACCCTTATGATACCAGCGAGCCCCTGATAGCAGCGAGCCCCGCTTCATCACTGCGTTTTGCCCTTACAATAGGCATATGCCACGTAATCGCCACACCAGCCTGCCGGTCAGGGTTGCCGGCATCACCATCGGCGGCCAGGCACCGATCGTGGTGCAGTCGATGACCAACACCGACACCGCCGACGTCGAGTCCACCGCGCGCCAGGTGCAGCAACTGGCTGCGGCCGGCTCGGAACTGGTCCGCATCACCGTCAACACCGCGGAAGCGGCGGCTGCGGTGCCGCACATTGCCGAGCGCCTGCAACAGCTGCGTTGCAACGCACCGCTGATCGGCGATTTCCATTTCAATGGCCACAAGCTGCTGCAGGACCACCCGGCCTGCGCCGAGGCGCTGGCCAAGTACCGCATCAATCCGGGCAACGTCGGGCGCGGCAGCAAACGAGATCCGCAGTTCGCGGAAATGATCGAGATCGCCTGCCGCAACAACAAGCCGGTGCGCATCGGCGTCAACTGGGGCAGCCTGGACCAGGACCTGCTGTTGCGGCTGATGGATGAGAACAGCCGCAAGAGCGAACCCGACTCGGCACAGGAAGTCATGCGCGATGCCATCGTGCGCTCGGCCCTCGACAGCGCGCAGCGCGCGGTCGACATCGGCCTGGCGCGCGATCGCATCGTGCTGTCGGCCAAGGTGAGCGCGGTGCAGGACCTGGTGGCGGTCTACACCGAACTCGCATCGCGCTGCGACTATCCGCTGCACTTAGGGCTAACCGAGGCCGGCATGGGTTCCAAGGGCATCGTCGCCTCTTCGGCCGCGATGGCAATCCTGCTGCAGCAGGGCATCGGCGACACCATTCGCGTCTCGCTTACGCCCGAGCCGGATGGCGATCGCACACGCGAGGTGATCGTGGCGCAGGAACTGCTGCAGACCATGGGGCTGCGCGCGTTCACGCCGCTGGTCACCGCCTGCCCCGGCTGCGGCCGCACCACCAGCACCTATTTCCAGACCCTGGCCGATCGCATCCAGCGTCACCTGCGCGAGCGCATGCCCGGCTGGCGCAGTGTCTATGACGGCGTCGAGGACATGACGGTGGCGGTCATGGGCTGCGTGGTCAACGGGCCGGGCGAGAGCAAGCGCGCCAACATTGGCATCAGCCTGCCAGGCACCGGGGAGCGCCCGGTGGCACCGGTGTACGAGGACGGCGCCAAGACGGTGACGCTCAAGGGCGAGCACATCGCGGAGGAATTCCAGGAGCTGGTCGAGCAGTACGTCGCGCGCACCTACACCCGTCGCGTGCAGGGCTAGCGATGACCAGTCTTACGGAACGGCGCTGCATGCCCTGTGACGGCAAGGTCCCCGCCTACACCACCGAGCAGGCGCAAGCCGAGCTCAAGCAGCTCTCGCCCGACTGGTGCCTGATCGAAGACGGCAAAGCCATCGAACGCGATTTCGCGTTTCACGACTTCTACCGCACCATGAGCTTCGTCAACGCGCTGGCGCACGTGGCCAACATCGAGGACCATCACCCGGATCTCGAGGTCGGCTACAACTACTGCCGCGTGCGCTTCTCCACCCACGCCATCGGCGGGCTGTCGGACAACGACTTCATCTGTGCCGCCAAGATCGACCGCATTCCAGTCAAATAAATGCTGACCGAGGCCTCGCGGGCCGTATTCCTAAGCTATGCGTCGCAGGATGCGCAGGCCGCACAGCGCATCTGCGAGGCGCTGCGATCGTCGGGCATCGAGGTCTGGTTCGATCAGAGCGAACTGCGCGGTGGTGACGCCTGGGACCTGAAGATCCGCCAGCAGATCCGCGACTGCGCGCTGTTCATCCCGATCATCTCGGGGCACACCACCGCGCGTCCGGAAGGCTATTTCCGCCTCGAATGGAGCATCGCCGAACAGCGCTCGCACATGATCGCGCGCAACAAGGCGTTCATCATTCCGGTATGCGTGGACGCGACCCCGGAGTCGGTCCCGGACCTGCCGGAATCGTTCCAGCGCGTGCAGTGGACGCGCCTCGCGGCCGGTGCGACGCCGGCCGCGTTCTGCCAGCGCATCGCGACGCTCCTGGGAACCCCGGGGCTGCCGGCCGCAGCGGCGCCCGGGCAGAGCCCATCGCCGTCGCTGGCGCCACCGCCCACGTCGTCGACAGCGCCCTCGGCCGCGGCCTCGGCAGCCACCCGCGTTCACTTCAGCCGCTGGGTGCTGCTCATCGGCGCGCTGCTGTTGCTGGCCGCCGCCATCGCGCTTCGGCCCTGGCGGCTGCTGGCGGCCAAACCTGCGACCACGGCCGCGGCCGAATTCGGTTCCACTACCGGCCCGGCAGCACCCGGCGCCGCCGCGCTACTGGCGTCTCAAAGTGCCATCGGTGCCGCCCCTGAGCGCTCGATCGCGGTGCTGCCATTCACCGACATGAGCGAAAAGAAGGACCAGGAATACTTCTCCGACGGTCTGTCGGAGGAATTGATCGACCTATTGACCAAGGTGCCGGATCTGCGGGTGCCGGCACGCACCTCCTCGTTCTATTTCAAAGGTCAGCATGCGACCGTAGCCGAGATCGCCAAAGCGCTCAGCGTGGCCTACCTGCTCGAAGGCAGCGTGCGCAAGGCCGGCAACACCGTCCGGGTCACCGCGCAACTGATCCGCGCCGACAACGGCTATCACCTGTGGTCGCAAACCTACGATCGTGATCTAAAGGACGTGTTCAAGGTCCAGGACGAGATCGCCGGCCGCGTGGTGGAGGAACTGAAGCTCACGCTCCCGAGTGCCGCCACCAGCAGCGCTGCGCGCACCGAGAACGCCGCGGCGCACAATCTCTACCTGCTCGGCAGGAAATACGAGGATCAACCCACGCCCGAGAGTCAAAAAAGCGCCATCGAGTCTTTTGATCGCGCCATCGCGCTCGATCCCGGCTACGCGGCCGCCTATGCGCATTTGGCACTGTCCGAGGCGAGTCTTGCGGATGAGACCGGCGCCCCAAACGGCCTTGATCGGGCATCAGCGGCGGCGGAGCGCGCGATCACGCTCGCGCCCGACAGCGCCGACGTTTACCAGGCGCGCGCCCTACTGCGCTCCACGTTCCTGTGGGACTGGGATGGTGCCAGCGCCGACTACGCCAAGGCGCTGGCCATCGATCCCAACAACTCCGACGCGCTGTATGGCTTCAGTACGCTGCTGAGTACCCAGGGGCGACTGCCCGAAGCGCTGGCGGCGATCGACAAGGCGATTGGAATCGATCCGCTGGTCGGCAGGTACTACAGCGTGCGCGCCCGAATGCTTGGCAACTCCGGAGATACCGCGGCCGCGCGCGACGCCTACCACCAGTTGCTCAGCATCAGTCCCGAACACCCGCACGCCAACGTGGATCTGGCGATCCTCGACCTGCGTGCCGGCAGGGCCGAACAGGCATTGGCCAGTCTGCAGCAGCCCGCCGCACCGGGCTGGCGACTTTACGGCAGCGCACTGGTCGAGCACTCGTTGGGACACGCACAGCAATCGCAGCAGGCGCTCGATCAGTTCATCGCCAGCACGGCGCAATTTGCCGCCTTCCAGATCGCCGAAATCTATGCCTGGCGCGGCCAGAAGGATCTGGCGTTCCAGTGGCTGGAGCGTGCCTACACGCAGCACGACGGCGGCCTGACCGAAATCAAAACTGATCCGCTGCTGGAATCGTTACACGCTGACCCACGCTATCAGGCCTTCATGCGCAAAATGAAGCTCGCGCCGTGATCGCGACCGCCCGCGAGGCGATCGCTGCCGGCTAGGCGAGCGATGCGCGCGCCAGGCGCGGCAGTTCCCCGGACGTTCCCAGCGCCTGGCGGGCGAACGCGCGCTTGAGCACGCCGCTGCGATTGACGACACCCAGTCCGCGATTGATCAGCCACGTCGCAGGTCCCGGTGCGCTACCGAAGCCGCGGTTGAAGGCGCTCATGGCCGCATCCATCAGCACATTATGGGTGCGGCGCTGCTGCTCGTAGCCGCGCAGCAGGCGCAGTGCGCCCGGATCCTCACGCTGCGCGCCCGCCTGCGCCACCGCCTCGCACAAGCCGGCAGCATCCAGCAGTCCCAGATTTGCGCCCTGGCCGGCGAGCGGATGGATCACGTGCGCCGCATCGCCGATCAGTGCACAGCGCGGCGCGACGTATGACTCGGCCGCCATGCTGCGCAGCGCAAAGCTCAGGCGCTCGCTCGCCAGCGTCGTAGCGCCGAGCACCCCATCGGCGGCAGCCGTAAGGCGCTGGTTGAACTCCTCGGCGCTGCAATCGCGCAGCCGCGGCACCAGCGCCTCATCCAGCGACCACACGATCGAGCTGCTGCCGTCGAACAAGGGCAGGAACGCCAGCGGTCCGGTGTGAAGAAATCGCTGCCAGGCGGTGTTCTGATGCGCGCGCCCGGTGCGCACCGTGGCCACGATCGCCTGCTGTCGATAGTCGCGCGTGCGCACGCTAAGGCCGGCGTACTCGCGCACCAGCGATTGTCCGCCGTCGGCCCCCACCACCAGTCGCGCTGCCAGCAGTGCGCCGTCACTGCATGTAAGGAGCGCAGCGTCGTCACCGATATGAAGGCGCGCCAGCCGGCCGGCGATGAGGGTGCCACCGGCCGCCACAAAGCTGTCCAGACAAGTCCGCAGCAGAGCGCCGTTCTCGGCGATGTAGCCGAGGTTGGGCTCGCCGATGTCGGCGGCGTCGAAGCACAGCGCCCCCTCGCCGGCAGCAAGGCCCGATTCGTGCCACACCCGCATACGCTCATAGGCGCACAGCCGCGATCGATCGAGCCGCTGCCAGGCCCCGCTCGCGTGAAGCACGCGCTCGCTGGCGCGCGAAATCGCCACCACGCGCAGCTCCGGCGGCGCAGCGGTGCCGCCCACGCCCCCCACGCCGCCCACGCCGCCCACGCCGCCGGCGAGCAGCGGCTCGCCCGACAGCAGCGCGATACGCCGCGGCTCGATGCCGGCATGTCGGACCAGCAGCGCTGCGGCGCAGGCGCCGGTCAGGCCGCCGCCAACCACCACGATCTCGTAACCTTGATGATCTGCCGTCATGACTGCAGCGGCAGGCCGCGCGACAGCCGTGGCAGTGCGCCGCCAAAGCCCCAGCTCAGGCGCGATAGCGCGCGCTTGGCCGGTGCATTCAGGTCGAACAGCAACAGCCCGAGGTTGCGCGCGGCTATGGCCGTAACGCGCTGGCTGTCGAACAGCTTCACCAGCTGGTCGGTGAAGCCGATCATGCCGCGGCGGTCGGCACCGCGGCGCTGCGCGAACTGCGAGAGCAGTTGCTCGGACCCCGGATCGCCCGCACCGGCGATCAGTTCGGCCAGTGTGGCCGCATCACGCAGTCCCAGGTTGAAGCCCTGCGCGGCCACCGGATGCAGCGTCTGCGCGGCGTTCCCCACCAGCGCCACACGCGAAGCGCATAGCTCCTCTGCACGCACCAGTGCCAGCGGGTAGCTGGCGCGCTTGCCGACGGCGAGGATCCGGCCTGCGCGCCAGCCGAAGCTGTGCTGCAGCAGGCGGCAAAATTCAGCCTCGTCGCACTCGCGCATCGCCGCCGCGCGATCGGGAGCCAAGGTCCAGACCACGGTGTAGCCGCCATCGGCCAGCGGCAGCAAGGCCAGCGGTCCGGTGGCGGTGAAACGCTCATAGGCGATGGCGCGCGCGCTGCGATCGGTCCTGATGTTGGCCACCAGCGCCACCTGGCCGTAGTCGCGCTCGCTCGAGTCGATGCCCGCGGTCTGTTTGACCAGCGAGTGCGCACCGTCGGCGGCGACCACGAGGCGCGCCTGCAGCAGGCTGCCATCGTCGATGCGTAGCTCAGCCCACTGAAGGCCGACATCGAGCGCCGTGACGCGCGCGGGACTTTGCAGTTGCACCTGCGGGCAGCGCTGCAGCGCGCGCCACAGGACCGCGCCCAGCTGCCGGTTGTTGACCGTGTAGCCGAAGGCCGCAAGCTCGTGTTCAGCCGCGTTGAGCCGCGCGAAGCCGAAGTGACCGGCATCCGAGACGTGGATCTCGCGTATCGGGGCGGCAGCGGGCGCGATCTGGTCCCACACTCCAAGGGTGGACAGGATCTGGCGCGCGCCATTGCCGAGCGCGGTGCTGCGCTCATCGAAGCTCGGCTGCTCGTTGCTGCCGGCGGCCACGGCCTCGATCAGCTGCACTTTCAGCCGCGTGCCGGCCAGCGCCAGCGCGAGGCTCGCCCCCACCATGCCGCCCCCAACGATGGCGACATCGCAGCGCGGCGTGGCCGGCGATGTCACGCCGCGACCATTAACGCTTCGATCGCGTCCGGCTCCCTCGGCGCATCGTCGGTCAGGACCTCACAGCCATTACGGGTGACCACGACGTCATCCTCGATGCGCACCCCGATATTCCAGAAGCGCCGCGGCACCCCGCGCGTGCCGGCAGCGATATAAATCCCCGGCTCCACCGTCAGCACCATGCCGGGCTCGAACACCCGCCATTCATCACCCACTTTGTAGTCGCCAACGTCGTGCACGTCCATGCCAAGCCAGTGGCCGGTGCGATGCATGAAGAACGTCTTGTAGGCTCCGGAACGGATCAGCGTCGGTAGCGATCCCTTCAACAGCCCGATGCGCTTGAGTCCCTGGGTGATGGCGCGCACCGCGGCTTCATGCGGCTGGTCCCAGGAATTGCCGGGCTTGACCTTGGCTATCGCGGCGCGCTGCGCCTCCAGCACCACCTCGTACACCGCCCGTTGCTCGCTGGTGAAGCGACCGCCCACCGGGTAAGTGCGCGTTATGTCCGAGGCGTAGTAGCCGAACTCGCAGCCCGCATCCACCAGCAGCAGATCGCCATCGTTGAGGCGCGCGCTGTTGTCGCGGTAGTGCAGCACGCAGGAATTGGCGCCGCCGCCGACGATCGGATAGTAGGAGATATCCGCGCCGTGGCGGTTGAACTCGTGCAGCAGTTCGGCCATGACCTCGTATTCCATGCGTCCGGGCCGGCAGTAGCGCATCGCGCGTACATGCGCGCCGGCGGCGATCTCGCCCGAACGGCGCATCAGGCTCAGCTCGCCGCGGCTCTTGAACAGCCGCATGTCGTGCAGCACATGATCGAGTGCCACGAACTCCTGCGGCGGATGCGCTCCGGTGCGCGCCTGCGAGCGCAGCGTGTTGACCCAGCCAAGCACCTGCTGGTCGAACTCCTGGGTCAGGCCCATGGTGTAGTACACCCGCGAGCACTTTTCCATCAGGCCCGGCAGAATCTCGTCGATATCGGCGATCGGAAAGGCATCGTCGGCGCCGTACTGCTCGACCGCGCCGGCGGGACCAGCGCGCACGCCGTCCCAGATCTCGCGTTCCGGGTTGCGGTCACGCACGAACAGCACGTATTCGCCGGCCGCGCGCCCGGGTATCAGTACCGCTACCGCCTCCGGTTCACTAAAGCCGGTCAGGTAATAAAAATCGCTGTCCTGGCGGTAGTTGTAGTCGACATCGTTGTTGCGCTGGCGCACCGGTGCCGCCGGCAGGATCGCAATCGCATCGCCACCCATCAGCCGCATCAGCTGCGTGCGCCGGCGGGCGAATTCGCTTTTGACAGGATCGGCCATGGCTACCTCGGTGACAGAACCGTTGAGTCTAATGCAGTACGTGTCCTGGCGGGATGTGGCGCTCGCGCAGCGGTTCCAGCTCATCGAACACCAGCTGTACGCCCACGCGTACGAACTCCGTGAGTTCCGCCAGCGCGGATTCGTTGGCTTCCTCGCCGTCGGTGCTATCGACGCCGGCACGCGTGATCTCGGTCAGATCGCGCACGATTTCGCCCAGCTCTCCCGGCAGGCGCTGCGGATCGGCGGCACCGCTCGTGCCAAGCCCGTACAGGAATCCGGTGCACCACGAGGTCAGCGCCTGGGTACGCTCCTCGATCGGGGCCTCGTCGCCGGGAATCAGCAGATCGAAATCCATGCCGTGACCGGCCAGGGCGGCCACGGTGCCCTCATAGAGAGTCTGCAGCACCGGATCGGCCTGCCTGGCGCCGATGCTGGCGTCCGGCAGGATCTCGGCCAGCCAGTCCTCGAGGCGATAGGGCACCAGCGCGCACAGGGCCCCCGCCAGGGTGCCATGTGCCTCGGCCGGATCGGCCAGCGCATGCGATGCGGCCAGTGTTTTCTGGATTTCGGAGTAATCGTGATGCGTCGGCACCGCAAAATGGTATTGCAGCCTTGATAGCAACCGCAACTTTAGTCGGTACACCGCCATTTTCATTGACCGATGCATCCACGCGGAACTATAGTTTTGCCATGGCAGAAGCTAAGGGTACCGGGGCGATCGATATGGAACTCAAACGCCTCGAAAAGCGCGTCGAAGAACTGCTGACCACGGTGCAGCAGATCAAAGAAGAAAACCGCGCGCTGCGCCAGCGGCAGGAGATGCTCGCTGCGGAGAAGACCTCGTTGCTCAATCGCAGCGAGCAGGTACGCACGCGGGTGGAGGCCATGATCGGTCGCCTGAAGGCCATGGAACACAGCGCATGACCGAAGCGCGCGAAGCGATACGGCCCCTGAGCGTACGCATCCTGGAAAAAGAATACATCGTCGCCTGCGGTCCCGACGAGCGCACCGATCTGCTTGACAGTGCTGAAATCCTCAACAAAAGCATGCGCGAGATCCGTGACAGCGGCAAAATCGCGGGCCTGGACCGCATTGCGGTGATGGCGGCACTGAACCTGGCACACGAAGTGCTGCGACTGCGCGCCCGCGATGTCGGCGCGGATCACGACACCGGTCGTCGCATCAAGGCGCTGCGCGAACGGGTCGAATCGGCGCTGGAGAAGGGCCAACAGCTCGAACTGTGATCGAGTCTGCGGACTGACCAATGCGGGGACAGTTGCAGGAAGATTGGTGTACAGTGGCCGCAAGCGTCGCCTGCGGTGTTCGACAATCGGGCTGGGTTACCTCTCGACCCTAATTGAAACACCCAAGGGATCGATAGCCTTGCTGACAGCACTGTGCAGGTCTGCCATGCAGCAGAAAGCCTTACCTGTCGCAGGTGATCCCACTTGTTGCTCCGGTCGAGAGCAACGGTCCGTACCGGCATCTGCGGGTGACGCCCTTGAATTCGCGCATCGCTAGTGCTGCCAGTGCCAGCGGTGCCGCCACCGGCGCGCCCGCGGCCTCCGCGGTCTGCGCCACCCCTGTCACTGCCGGTGCCACACCGGACGCGCGTCGCGACATCCGCCGCCGCCTGCGCGCCTGCCGGGCCGAACTGACCCCGGGTCAGCGCAGCGCCGCCGCCCATGCCATCGCCGCGCACATTGCCGGCACGCGCTGGCTGCGCGGCGCGCGCGCCGTCGGCCTGTATGTGTCGATCGGCACCGAAGTGCAGACCGAAGCACTGCGGGCCCTGGCCCGCAAGCGCAATTGCCCGGTGTATCTGCCTTGCATCGTGGATTACCGCTATCGCCGCATGGTGTTCGCGCGCGACGCCGGAGCGCCCTCGTCGATCAATCGCCTGGGCATCCCCGAACCCGACGCACTGCAGACCATCGCTGCGCGCGCGCTATCGGTGGTGCTGCTGCCGGTGCTGGGATTCGATCCCCATGGCACGCGCCTGGGCACCGGCGGTGGTTACTACGATCGGATGTTTGCCTTTCGGCGCCATCGGCAGAGCTGGCACCGGCCGCTGCTGGTCGGCATCGCCTTTCAATGCCAGCAACTGCCGCTGATCGAGCGCGGCAGCCACGACGTACCGCTGGATGCGGTGGTCACCGAAGCCGGCATAACGCTATTCACCGCCGCGGCCGCGTAGGACATCGGGCAATGCAGCATTGGCTCCTCAAGACCGAACCCTCGACCTTCAGCGTCGATGATCTTGCCGCCGCACCTCGCAAGAGCACCAGCTGGGACGGAGTACGCAACTACCAGGCACGCAACTTCATCCGCGACCAGATCAAGAAAGGCGACGAGGCGTTCCTCTATTACTCCAGCTGCGCGCTACCCGGCGTGGTGGCGATCGTGCAGGTGGTGCGCGCCGTCTACCCCGACCCGACCGCATTCGATCGCCGCGACCCGCACTACGATGCCGCCAGCAGCAAGCAGGCACCGCGCTGGTACAGCTGCGAAATAAGGCTAAAACGTCGATTGAAGCGCGTGATCACACTGGCGGAATTGCAGGCGCACGCGCACGACGAGTTGGCCTCGATGATGATTTTGCGCGCTGGCAATCGCCTCTCGGTCACGCCGATTGAAGACGCGCACTGGCGATTCATCCTGTCGCTCGAGTGAATTGGAGTGAGCGGTGAGTCACATCACAGCGGTGCTCGCCCCTACTCGCTTGCTTGTAATTTTGCAACGCGTGTATATACTCGGGCCCCGGACTAACCTGACATGGAGATATAGTCATGGCGAAAGCAAAGAAGAAGGCCAAAAAGAAAGCTTCGAAAAAGAAGTAAGGCCTTCATATACGGCGGGCTTGGAATTGTTCCTAGCTCGCCGTACCTCAAGCTTCATACAGTGCCCGCGTAAGCGGGCACTGTCGCATCTGGGCTCTACATCCTCGGACCTGCGCTTATGACGCCGCCCCAATCACCGGGCACCGACCCGGGTCAGATCAAGAAACAGCACGCGGCGCGTGCCTCACTGGCGATGCTGCGCGATGACATGATCCTCGGTGTCGGCACCGGCTCCACCGTCAACGCCTTCATCGAACTGCTCGCGCGCGAAGGCTGGGCATCGCGGCTGCAAGGCGTGGTGTCGAGTTCCGAAGGCTCCAGCGCGAGGCTCCACGCCCTGGGCACCCCGGTCCTGGATCTGAACGCGGTGCCCGATCTGCCGCTCTACATCGACGGCGCGGATGAGGCCACCCGCGCCCGGCAGCTGATCAAGGGCGGCGGCGCCGCACTCACGCGCGAGAAAATCATCGCCGCCGCGGCCGACCGTTTCGTCTGCATCATCGATGACCACAAGCTGGTCACCACGCTGGGCCGCTTCCCGTTGCCGGTCGAGGTGATCCCGATGGCGCGCAGCTACGTCGCCCGTCGCCTGGCCGCGCTGGGGGGTCGCCCGGTATGGCGTCAGGGCATCACCACCGACAACGGCAACCACATTCTCGACCTGCACGATTTATCGATCACCGATCCGGTGGCGATGGAGTCGACCATCAATCAGATTACCGGCGTGGTGACGGTGGGATTGTTTGCCTCGCGCCCCGCCGATCTGCTGATCGTCGGCACGCCCACCGGAGTCGAGTTCATCTAGTCGAATTCATCCAGGGTGTCGCGCAGCCGCCAGCGCTTGCAAGAAGTACAAAGCGCAGGCGAGAAGTGGCTGGGGGACTAGGATTCGAACCTAGGTTAGCGGAGTCAGAGTCCGCGGTCCTACCACTAGACGATCCCCCAGCAGTATTAACGCTTGGAGTACTGCGTGCCGCGGCGGGCTTTGCGGCGGCCGACCTTCTTGCGTTCCACCTCGCGCGCATCACGCGTCACGAAGCCCGCCTGGCGCAGCGGCTTGCGCAGCGCCTCATCATAACGAATCAACGCGCGCGCGATTCCGTGCCGGATCGCGCCCGCCTGGCCGGTGATGCCGCCACCGCGCACGTGCACGCTGATGTCGAACCTGGAGGTCAGCTGCACCACCTCGAGCGGCTGGCGCACGATCATGCGGCCGGTCTCGCGTCCGAAGAATTCATCGATCGGACGCTCGTTGATGGTGATGCGGCCGGTACCGGGCTGCATGTAGACGCGCGCGGCGGCGCTCTTGCGCCGGCCGGTACCGTAATTCGGGGTCACTGCCATGGCTTGTATTCCTGTCAGATATCGAGCGATTTCGGTTGCTGGGCGGCATGCGGATGCTTGTCGCCGGCAAACACGTGCAGTTTGCGGAACATACGCTGCCCGAGCGTGGTCTTCGGCAGCATGCCCTTGATCGCGAACTCGAGCGCCCGCTCGGGATGCTCCTTGAGCAGCTTGCCCAGTGCAATCGACTTGAGATTGCCCAGGAAGCCGGTGTGATGGTGGTAGATCTTGTCGTCCAGCTTGTTGCCGGTTACCGCGATCTTCTCGGCGTGCAGCACCACGATGTGATCGCCCATGTCCACGTGCGGGCTGTAATCGGCCTTGTGCTTGCCCTTGAGGCGCAGCGCAATCCGCGACGCCAGACGCCCCAGGGTTTTTCCACTGGCATCAATAACATACCAATCGCCGCGAACTGTCGCGGACTTGGCAAATTCGGTCTTTATCATGTCACTTCAGTCCGCAGCGCGGACCGTCCGGAAGGAAAGGAATTCGAAAAGGCGGGGGAGTCTACTCAAGGACCCTGATCTTTGCAAAATTCGACTCCCCGCAGGCTTAAGGGCCTGCGGGTAAGCCTACGGCCACGCTCAACGGCGGCTTCCCCAGCCACATGACATATAATGAGAGCATGCTGGCCAGTAACGCGCTCGATTCGGTACTGAAGGTGGCGGACGAAACGCTGCGCACCCTGTTTGCCCCGGCACAGGGCGTGCGCCAGCCGCCGTTGCCGCCCGACGCCGCGCTGACCGAGGCGGAAAAGCGACACGCGGCCGGATTGATGCGCGTCAATCATGCCGGGGAGATCGCGGCCCAGGGCCTGTATCGCGGCCAGGCCGCCCTATCGCGCTCCGGCGCCGCCCGCGACTTCATGCGCCGCGCCGCCAGCGAGGAAGGCGACCATCTGGCGTGGTGCGAATCGCGGCTGCATGAACTAGATTCGCGCCCCAGCCGCCTGAACCCGATCTGGTACCTGGGCTCGTTCGCGATCGGCGCGGCCGTGGCGGCGTTCGGCGATGAACTCAGCCTTGGCTTCGTGACCGAGACCGAGCGCCAGGTCGAGGGCCACCTCGCCAGCCATCTGGACCGCCTGCCGGCCAACGACCAGCGCAGTCGCCACATCGTCGAGCTGATGAAATCCGACGAGGCGGCGCATGCGCAGGCTGCTCGCGCCCGCGGCGCGGCGTCACTGCCCGGACCGATCCCGACGCTGATGCGAGTAGCCGCGCGCGTCATGACCGGTACCGCCTACTGGATTTGAGTGCGCCCCTGACCTGAGTCAGGTCAACGGTCTCTTGCAGCCGGCACAATTTGGTAATAAAAAGCCGCCTGCAGCCATAGAATTATCAATGAACCAAGGCCATAAAAACATGGAAGAGAATGTCAGACCGCTGAGCGACATTCCCGCTATCAATCGATTCCTGAGCTATTGCCGCATCCGCACGGTGCCTTCCAAGACCGTGCTGATCCATGCCGGCGATCTGCCTGATGTTCTCTACTACATCATCAGCGGCTCGGTCGAAGTGATGATCGAGGACGAGGAAGGCAACGAGATGGTGCTGGCCTATCTGAACAAGGGCCAGTTCTTCGGCGAAATGGGCCTGTTCTACGAGCAGCCCACCCGCAGCGCCTGGGTGCGCACCCGCAACGCCTGCGAGCTTGCGGAAATGACCTACCCGCGCTTCCGCCAGGTCGCCACCGAGAGCCCGGGCCTGATTTTCGAGCTCGCCACTCAGCTCGCAACCCGCCTGGATCGCACCAACCGCAAGCTCGGCGATCTGGCGTTTGTCGACGTCACCGGCCGCGTCGCCCACGCGATCACCAGCCTGTGCGACGAACCCGATGCAATGACGCATCCGGAAGGCATGCAGATCAAGGTGTCGCGCCAGGAGCTATCGCGCCTGGTCGGCTGCTCGCGCGAGATGGCCGGCCGGGTGCTCAAGGTGCTCGAGGACCAGGGCCTGCTGCGCGCCACCGGCAAGACCATCGTGGTGTTCAATGCCCGGCCGAAGATGAAGACCCGACCGGTGATCGTGCCCGCAAAGCCGTCCAAGGACGGCAAGCCCATGGCGGCGCCCAAGCCCGCGTTCGATGACGACGATGATGATGACGAGGACGACGACGAGGCTTAGACGCGCGCCAGCGCGGCGCGCATGGCCGCAATAGTCGCCGCATAGTTCCTGCTGCCGAAGATCGCAGATCCTGCCACGAAGGTATCGGCGCCGGCCTTGGCCGCGGCCGCGATGTTGTCCACCTTGATGCCGCCATCGACTTCGACCCGGACCGCGCGCCCGCTGGCGCTGACACGCCGCCGCACCTCGGTGATCTTGGGCAGCACGCCGTCGATGAACTGCTGGCCGCCGAAGCCCGGATTCACAGACATCAGCAGCACCAGATCGAGCTTGTCGAGCGTGTAGTCCAGCCAGTTGAGCGGCGTGGCCGGATTGAACACCAGTCCGGGCTTGCAACCATGCTCTCTGATCAGGTGGATGGTTCGATCCACGTGGTCGCTGGCCTCAGGATGAAAACTGATATAGCCCGCACCGGCGGCAGCGAAATCCGGCACGATGCGATCCACCGGACGCACCATCAGGTGCACGTCGATCGGCACCTTCACCCCGTGGCGATGCAATGCTTCGCACACCACCGGTCCCACGGTCAGATTCGGCACGTAGTGGTTGTCCATCACGTCGAAATGAATCAGGTCGGCGCCGGCCTCGACCACCGCGTCGACCTCCTCGCCCAGGCGTGCGAAGTCGGCCGACAGGATAGAGGGCGCGATCCAGCATGAGTTGCTCATGTCGTTAGTCTAGCAGCCCCGACCCCAGCCTCTAGCGCATGCCGCGTCGTTCCCGGATCACTTCGTACGCGGACTGAATCTGTTGCGTGCGCTCCTTGGCACGTTCGAGCATCGACGGCGGCAGGCCGTTGGCCTTGAGTTTATCCGGATGATGGCGGCTCATCTGCCGCCGGTAGGCCTTCACCACTTCTTCGTCCGACATCTGCGGTGTGGCCGCGAGCAGGCTATAGGCCTGCGCAATCCACTCGTTGCTGGCCGCCGCCGCGCCCGTGCCGCCACCGGTCCCGCCGCTCCCACCCGCCCCAGCCGCGCCGCCAGCACCGTAGCTGGGGCCGTAGCCTGCGCCGGCACCGGCCGACGCCCGCTGGCGGAAACGCAGCAGGTTCTCGAGCTGCGCGAAGTCTCTGGCCGTCAGGCCCAGCAGCAGCGCCACGCGCTGCAGCCGGGCACGCGGCACATCCGACAGCCCCTCGCCCGCGATCGATGCCTGGAGCTGGATCTCCACGAAGAATTGCGCCAGATCCGGATAACTCGCGATCGCGGCGCGCAGGCGCGACAGTGCCGTGTCCAGGTCGAAGCCCGGCTGCTTGCCCTCGGTGAAGTAACCGATCGCGGCCTGGATCTGCGGCCCTTGCAGGTGCAGGTTGCCCATGATCGCGCGCGCCGAGGCGATCTCCTGCTCGGTGACGCGGCCGTCGGCCTTGGCGATATGGCCCATGACCCGAAAGGTGGTCGGGAAGAACAGCTCGTTGACCAGCCGCCGGTCCGGTCGGCCGAATAGTGCGCCGATGAGCTGCCCGGAATCGAACAGGTGCCCGATCAGCACCCCGAGCGCGGCGCCCAGCGGCCCCAGAGTGACCAGGCCGACCACGCCACCGATGAGCTTTCCTTCCCAGTTCATGAATTGAGTTACTGTCGCTGCGTATCCATGGATTTGCGCCCAGGTCTGCTTGACCGCGCCGGCGCGCGGGCGGCAAGATGCGCGCCCTTTTCACGCGCCCGGTATGGTAGCAAGCCTTGGCCACGACCTCCGGCACGGTTGCCGAAACCGCGGTATACGACACCGAATTGACCGGCCTGGCGCGGCTGCATCGCGGCAAGGTCCGCGACCTGTACGCGCTGGATGACGATCATATGCTGATCGTCGCCACCGATCGGCTGTCGGCCTTCGATGTCGTGCTGCCCGATCCGATACCAGGCAAGGGCCGCGTGCTGAACCAGATCTCGCTGTTCTGGTTCGCGCGCACCACGCACATCATAGCCAACCACCTCACCGGCTTGCCGCTGAGTTCCGCGATCCCGGACCGCGCCGAGCGCAGTCTCCTTGAAGGCCGCGCGGTGATCGTGCGACGCCTGCGTGCACTGCCGATCGAAGCGGTAGTACGCGGCTACCTGATCGGCTCGGGCTGGAACGACTACCGCAACAGCGGCGCCATCAGCGGAGTTACGCTGCCAGCGGGACTGCAGCAAGCGCAACAGCTGCCGGCACCGATCTTCACGCCGTCCACCAAAGCGCCGCGGGGCAAGCATGATGAAAACATCCCTTACGAGACAGTGGAGCAACTGATCGGTGTGCCGCTCGCCGCCGCCGTGCGCGAGCGCGCGCTCGAGCTGTACCGCTTTGCGGCCGAGCACGCGCGCGCCCGTGGCATCATCATCGCCGACACGAAATTCGAATTCGGTGTCGACCCGCAGGGCGCTCTGGTGCTGATCGACGAAGTGCTGACACCCGATTCATCGCGCTTCTGGCCGGCCGAAACCTGGAAGCCCGGCAGCAGCCCGCCGTCGTTCGACAAGCAGTACGTGCGCGACTACCTGGAAACCCTGGCCTGGAACAAGCGCCCACCGGGCCCGCGGCTGCCGCGCGAGATCATCGAGCGCACCGGCGAGAAGTATCGCGAAGCGCTGCGCCGGCTGACTGAGCCCTAGCGCATGCGCACATCGCCGGATCCGCGCCGCCCCGCCGCCGACCGCCTGCATGCCCGGCTGCTGGCCGTGCCGGACCGGTTGCTGTTTGGTCCCGAAGCCGATCAGCCCGGCGCCGGCGGCATGCTGCGCCGCCTGGCGCGCTATCCGTACGCGCTGCTGCGCGATCTTGCCGGCGGCAAGCTCAATCTGCACGCCATCGGGCTGGTGTACGCGAGCGTACTCGCCATCATTCCACTGCTGGCCTTCAGCTTCGGCATTCTCGCCGGCTTTCATGCCCAGGGCGTGCTCGAGCCGCTGGTGCACGATTTCTTCGGGCCGATGGGCAGCGCCGCCGACGAGCTCACGGCGCGCGTCATGGAGTTTGTAAATAAAGTCCGTGGCGGACTGGTCGGCACGGTAGGGCTGGCGCTGCTGATCTGGACCCTGATCAGCACCATGAAGAAGATCGAGGACGGCTTCAATTTCGTCTGGCATGTGGACGTGCCGCGTAGCCTCGCGCGCCGCCTGGCGGAGTACCTGGCGCTGCTGATCACCGGTCCGCTGCTGCTGGCCGCGGTGGTCGGGCTGTCGCGCCTGGCGAGCGAAAGCGAACCGATGCGCATGCTGTCGGAGCTGCCGCTGGCGGTGCGCGCCATGGCGCTCGCGCTGCGGATTGCGCCCTACGCGATTGCCTCCGGGCTGCTGACCGTGATCTACATGGTGGTGCCCAATACGCAGGTGCGCTTTGGACCTGCGCTCGCCGGTGGCATCGCCGGCGGCATCCTGTGGGCCGCGACCGGGCGCTTCTTCACGGTGTTCGTGCTGTATTCGTCGCGCCTGACGGTGGTGTACGCCGGTTTTGCGATCATCATCGCCACGCTGGTGTGGACCTATTTCAACTGGATCATCCTGCTGATCGGCGCCCAGGTGTCGTTCTACGCGCAGAACCCGAGCTACCTGCGGGTCGGACTGCACGAACCGCGACTGTCGTGCGCCGATACCGAGCGACTGGCGCTCGGCATCATGTACCTGATCGCCGAGCGCTACCGCGCCGGCGGCGAGCGACTCACGATCCCGGCGCTGGCGGCCGCCCTGGGTTATCCGGGCATTTCCGTGGCGCGCATGTGTGCCACGCTCGAGGCATCGGGCTTTCTGGCCGCGATGGTGGACGACTCACTGCTGCCGGGGCGCGACATCGCGCAGATTCCCGTGGTGGCCATCATCATGGTGGCGCGGGCGCACAGCAGCGGCCTGATCCGCACCGCCAGCGCCACCCCGCCGCTGGTACGCGAATTCTGCGACGAGCTCGAGGGCGCCTGGCAGCAGCGTTGCGCCGGCCTGATGCTCGGCGAGTTGCTCGATCGCCATCCGGCGCCCGCATCACTCGCCGGCGATGGTCATCGCCTCGATCAGCAGTGAGCCGGTGCGGATCGCGCCCTGCACATCGACATCGCTGCCGACGGCGATCACGGTTTTGAGCATCTCGCGCAGATTGCCGGCGATCGTGACCTCGTGCACCGGATAGGCGATGGCGCCGTTCTCGACCCAGAAACCGCTGGCACCGCGCGAGTAATCGCCGGTGACGCCGTTGACCCCCTGGCCCATGAGCTCGGTGACGTACAGGCCGGTGCCCATGCGGCGCAGCAGCTCGTCGAAACTGCCGCTCTCGCCCGAACTGACCAGCACATTGTGGATGCCGCCGGCATTGCCGGTGGTGGTCAGCCCCAGCTTGCGCGCCGAATAGCTGCCCAGCACATAGCCCTGCAGCACCCCGGCACTGACCAGTTCGCGATCGTGGGTCGCTACTCCCTCGGCGTCGAACGGGCTGCTCGCCAGCCCCTGCAGCAGATGCGGGCGTTCCACGATGTTGAGGAACGACGGAAACACCTGCTGCCCGGCCGCATTGAGCAGGAACGAGGAGCGACGGTACTGGCTGGTGCCGCTGATGGCGCCGATGAAATGGCCGAACATGCCGCGCGCCAGTTCCGGTGCATACAGCACCGGTGCGCGCCGCGTGCTCAGCTGGCGCGCGCCCAGGCGGCGCAGCGCGCGCTGCGCGGCACGCTTGCCGATCGCGCTCGCCGACTCGAGCGCTGCCGGATTGCGCGCCACGGTATACCAGTAGTCGCGCTGCATATCCTGGCGCTCCTGCGCCACGAGCGCGCAGCTCAGGGAATGGCTGGTGCTCGGAAAACCCGCCAGGAAACCGAGACTGTTGCCGTGCACCCGCACGCCGCTGTGCGTGGTAACGGTGGCACCCTCGGAATTCTTCAGCCTCGGATCGCAGGCCAGACCCGCGGCTTCGCACTCGCGTGCCAGCTCGATGGCCTGCTCCGGCTCAATGTCCCAGGCGTGGTAGAGATCCAGGTCGGGAATCTCGCGCGCCAGGGCCGCAGGGTCGGCCAGCCCGGCGCACTCATCCGCAGCCGTGTGCTGCGCGATTGCCGAGGCTTTCACCACCGTCGCGTGTACCGCCGACGGCCGCAGATCCGCAGTGCTGGCCGAGCCCTTGGACTTGCCGAAATACACTGTGACCGATAATCCCCGGTCGCGGTGGTATTCGATGGTGTCGACCTCGCCCAGTCGCACCGTCACGGTCAGGCCGCGTTGCAGGCTGACGTCGGCCTCGGCCTGGCTGGCGCCGCTGCTGTGCGCTTCGCTGAGCGCGCTCGCCACCACGTCCTTGAGTTCACCTAGCCGCGAGGCATCGACCTGCTTTGCGGCTACTGCCTGTTGCTGCATTCCTGGAGTTCCTCGTTGCGGCGCGCATGTTTGAGGCAACACGCACTGCCCTGTGCCATCATTTCGCCGCCGATTGTAACAGCGCACCGCCGCGCCCCCGACCGGCTTGAGGAGCACCCTGGATAAGCGAACATCAACCGGCAGCGGGCCGCCGCCGGCGGCAGCGGGGCTCGGCGAGCCTGGCAGCGACGCCGGCGCCGATGAGGCTCTCGAGCGCTCCAGCCGTTCGGCCCGCAAACGCCGGGCCGAAGCGCTGCAGAAGCTGGGCGTCGGCCTCACCCGGATGCGGCCGGCAAAGCTGCGCGAGCTGCAACAGCACCTGCAGTTGCCGGAGGCGCTATTCGAAGCCATCCTCGAGGTGCACCGCCTGCGTAGCGGTCCGGCGCTGGCCCGCCAGCGCCAATACATCGGCCGCCTGATGCGCGATGTCGACCCGCTGCCGATCGAGCGCGCGCTGACGGAGTTCTCGCGCAGCGGTGATGCTAAAATGCATCGATGAAGGCCCTGGTTGGCATCATCATGGGATCGTCTTCCGACTGGGAGACGATGAGCGCGGCAGCGGAAATGCTCACCAAGCTTGCCATCGAGCATGAGGCGCGCGTGGTGTCGGCGCATCGCACGCCCGATCTGCTGTTCGAATACGCCGCCAGCGCGGCCGAGCGCGGCCTGGAGGTGCTGATCGCCGGCGCTGGCGGCGCGGCGCACCTGCCCGGCATGACCGCGGCCAAGACCACGTTGCCGGTGCTGGGCGTGCCGGTGCAATCGCGCGCACTCAACGGACTGGATTCGCTGCTGTCGATAGTGCAGATGCCCGCCGGCGTGCCGGTCGCCACCTTTGCCATCGGCAGCGCCGGCGCCACCAATGCCGCGCTGTTTGCCGCCGCCATCCTCGCGTCACGCTACCCGGAGGTGGCGCGCGCGCTGCGCGCGCTGCGCGACACACAGACCGCGGCGGTGCTCGCCAAACCCGACCCGCGCCATCCGTAACACGCGCCACCATTCGCAAAAGTGACCGTAGCTCCATGACTATAGCTCCATGACTATAGGAATCGTGGGCGCCGGCCAGCTCGGCCAGATGCTCGCGCTCGCCGGCTACCCGCTCGGCCTCGACTTTCTGTTCTTCGACCACAGCGCTGAAACACCGGCGGGCCGGATTGCACCGCTGCTGGCCGGAGAATTCCACGACCACACGCTGCTGGCCGAACTCGCGCGCCGCAGCGACGTCATCAGCTTCGACTGGGAAAACATCAGCGTCGAGGCACTGCGCAGCGCGGCGCGCGGCACCCGCATCGCGCCACCGCTCAAAGCGCTGGGCGTCGCCCAGGACCGGCTGGCCGAGAAGCGCTGCTTTCAGCGCCTGGGAATCCCGACCACGCGTTTTGCGGCCGTGGACAGTCGTGCACAGCTGGCGCGCGCGCTCAAGCGCATCGGTGTGCCCGGTGTACTCAAGACGCGCCGCTTCGGTTACGACGGCAAGGGTCAGTACGTGCTGCGCAGCTACACCGACCTCGACGCCGCCTGGGATCTGCTCGGCAGCGCGCCGCTGCTGTACGAGGAGTTCGTGCCGTTCGAGTACGAGGTATCCATCATCGGCGCGCGTGCGCGCTCGGGTGCGACCGCCGTCTATCCGCTCAACCGCAACTACCACGTGGACGGCATCCTGCGCCTGACGCTCGCCCCCTGGTCGGCTCCGCGGCTGGCGCGCGCGGCTCAACGCAGCCTCAACAAGCTGCTCGAGGACTTCAACTACGTCGGTGTGCTGACGGTGGAATTCTTCGTGCATCGCGGGCGGTTGCTGGCCAATGAAATGGCTCCCAGGGTTCACAACTCGGGGCACTGGACCATCGAAGGCGCCGTCACCAGCCAATTCGAAAACCACGTGCGCGCGATCGCCGGACTGCCCCTGGGCGATAGCTCGCCGCGCGGCCATTCGGCGATGATCAACCTGATCGGAACCATGCCCGACGCGCGCCGCTTCCTGGCCGAGGCCGGGGTGCATTGGCACGACTACGGCAAGGAACCACGTCACGGTCGAAAGCTCGGCCATTGCACCATTAACGAATCGACCGCCGCGCGACGCACGCTACGCGTCAAACAGCTGTTGCCGCAGCTCTATCCGCTACTGGCGCTCAGGCCGTAGTATGATTTCGCGACAATGAACCTGGAGCTGTTCAAACTCAGGGAACTCCCGTTCCGGCTTAGCCCGGACCCGCAGTTTCTCTATTTGAGCAAGGCACACGCGCGCGCCAAGGCCTACATGGAATCGACCGTGTGGTTCGCCGACGGCTTCGTGGTGATCAGCGGCGAGATCGGCTGCGGCAAGACGACGCTGATCGAGACCTTTCTGCAGGAGCTGCAGAACGACGTCATCGTCGCGCAGATCAACCAGACCCAGGTGTCCTCGCTCGAGTTTCTGCAGTCGGTGCTGGTGCAGTTCGGCTTCAAGCCATTCAAGATGAAGAAGGCCGAGCTGCTGGCGACCCTGAGCGAGTTCCTGGTCGACCAGTACGAAGCCGGCCGCAAACTGGTGTTGGTGATCGACGAGGCGCAGAACCTGACCCAGACCGTGCTCGAGGAAGTGCGGCTGCTGTCGGGTATCGAGACACCGAAGGAAAAGGTGCTGCGAATCATCCTTGCCGGACAACCGGAACTGAATGACAAGCTCGATGCCCCCGAGCTCGAACAGCTCGCACAGCGCATTCGCCTGCGCTTTCACCTGCCGGCGCTCACCAGCGCCGAGATGCGAGCCTACATCCTGCACCGGCTCGAGGTCGCCGGCTCGCAGGGGCGCGAGATCTTTGCCAACGACACCTTCGAACTGCTGTTCCGATACACCGGCGGCGTGCCGCGGTTGACCAACACGCTGTGCGACACCGCCATGCTGGCGGCCGCGAACCAGAACCACGCCACCGTCAGCAGCGCCGACGTGCTGGCGGCAATCGAGGAACTGCGATGGCAGGAGTACGCTTCACGTACCGGTACGCGCCTGATCCGCATGCGCGACGATACCGCCCGCAGCCGCAGCGCCGACGCCCAGGGCAAAGCCGAGGATGGGGATGATGCGCCGCTGGCGCGCATCCTGCTGGCATCCGGTGGCCGCACCGTCGGTGAGCGGGCGCTGTATCCGGGCCGCCTGATCATCGGGCGCACCGCCGCCAACGACCTGCAGATCGAAAGCCGCTTCGTCAGCCGTCACCATTGCCAGATCGTCACCACGCTGCACAGCTGCGTGATCGAGGATCTCAACAGCACCAACGGCATCTTCATGCACTCCAAGCGGGTGCGCCATCACAACCTCAACGATGGCGACGTGATCATCATTGGGCAGCACGAGCTGCTCTATATCGATGAACGGGTCCAGCACCGCGCGCAGGGCGACGCCCAAGGCGCGTCCCCGGCTTCGGGTGAGCAGCAGGCCGACGCCGGCAGCTGAAGCGCGCTCAGGGCTCCTCCGGCCGTCTCAAGGCATCTGCGGCGCGATCAGCGCCCGGGTCCGCTGGCGGGCCGTCACCGTCGACGCTTGACGGCCCAGCATTGGCCCAATACTCGGCGCGCGTGGCCCTGAAGTCGCGTCGCCGCAACCAGATCGCCGCCCCGCCAATCACCGCCAGCATGCCGGCAATGAGCAGCAGTACCGACAGCGCGCCGGAATGCAGCTGGTGGCTGACCGCGATCAGCAGCGCGCCGCCCAGCACGTACAGCCCGGGCAGGCTCTCATACAACGGTTTGGATAATTGCAAGCGCCCTCCGTGCGACGCGTGCGATGTCAGGCTGTCCCGCCCACCGTGAGTCCATCGATGCGCAGCGTCGGCTGACCGACTCCGACCGGCACGCTCTGACCTTCCTTGCCGCACACGCCGATGCCTTCATCGAGCTTCAGATCATTGCCGACCATCGCCACGCGCGTGAGCACATCGGGGCCGTTGCCCACCAGCGTGGCGCCCTTGATCGCCGCGCCGATGCGGCCGTTTTCGATCAGGTAGGCCTCGCTGGCGGAAAACACGAACTTGCCCGAGGTGATATCCACCTGGCCGCCGCCGAAGTTCACCGCGTAGATCCCACGCTGCACCGAGGCGAGGATCTCGCCGGGATCGTAGGGACCGGGCCGCATGTAGGTGTTGGTCATGCGCGGCATGGTGACGTGCGCGAACGACTCGCGGCGGCCATTGCCGGTCGACTTGCCGCCCATGAGCCGTGCGTTGAGCGAATCCTGCATGTAACCGCGCAGCACCCCGTCCTCGATCAGCGTCGTGCATTGCGTCGGCGTGCCCTCGTCATCGATGTTGAGCGAGCCGCGACGCGCGGCGAGCGTGCCATCGTCCACCACGGTGCAGCCCGGGGAGGCGACGCGCTCGCCGATGCGGCCGCTGAAGGCCGAGGTGCCCTTGCGGTTGAAATCGCCCTCAAGCCCGTGGCCGATCGCCTCGTGCAGCAGCACGCCCGGCCAGCCCGGCCCCAGTACCACCGTCATGGTGCCGGCCGGTGCCGGCACCGCCTCAAGATTCACCAGCGCCTGGCGTACCGCCTCGCGCGCCAGCGACAGCGGTCGATCCTGCGCCACCAGTTCATCGAGCGTATAGCGGCCACCGCAACCGGCATAGCCCTGCTCGCGCCGGCCGTTCTGCTCCACCAGCACCGTCACATTCATGCGCACCAGCGGCCGCACGTCGCCGGCCAGAACGCCGTGACTGTTCGCCACCAGTATCAGCTCGTGCAGCGCGGTGACACTGGCCATCACCTGCACCACACGCGGGTCCATGCGGCGCGTCTCGCGATCCACGCGCTCCAGCCAGGCGACCTTCTCATCGTCCTTCAGGCTGATAAGAGGGTCGACCGGCAGATACAGCTGGTGTCCCGCCATTGGCCGCCAGGCCTGCACCGCACCCTCGCCGCCGGCCACCGCGATGGCGCGCGCCGCACGCGCCGCTTCTTCCAGTGCCGGCAACATGATCTCGTCCGAGTAGGCAAAACCGGTCTTCTCGCCGGCCATGGCGCGCACGCCCACGCCCTGCTCGATGCTGGAATTGCCTTCCTTGACGATGCCGTCCTCGAGCGCCCAGCTCTCTTCGCGCGAGAGCTGAAAATACAGGTCGGCGGAATCCACGGCCGAGCCCAGCACCAGGCCGAGCGCCTGTTCGACCCGGCCCACATCCAGGCCCGCGGGCGCGAGTATCCCCTCGCGCACGTAGCGCAGCGGGTCGAACGTCAGGGCGGTGGTGGAGGCGGCCATGTGCTTGCTATTGACGCTCACAACAGCCGATGCGTCAAGGCGGGAAAATTGCGCCGCGCTTCCGCCTGCGCTGCCAGGTCCAGCTCGGCAATCACCACCCCGACGCCGCTGGTAAGGCGCCCCAGCACCGCGCCCCAGTAGTCCACGATCAGGCTGTCGCCGTAGGTCTCGCGGCCGCTGGCATGGCGTCCCCACTGCGCCGGTGCCACCACGTAGGCGAGGTTCTCGATCGCCCTGGCGCGCAGCAGCGTCTCCCAGTGCGCGCGGCCGGTCGGCACGGTAAACGCCGAGGGCACGCTGAACCACTGCGCCCCGGCCGCCGACAGCTGCCGATACAGCTCGGGGAAGCGCATGTCATAACACACCGACAGCCCCAGCAGTCCGGCTGGCGTCGGTACCAGGACCGCGCGCGAGCCGGGGGCGGTGTTTTTCGATTCGCGGTAGCTCTCGCTCCTGCCGGGAATATCGACGTCGAACAGGTGAATCTTGTCGTAGCGCGCCACGCGTCGGCCGTCATCCGCGTACACCAGACAGGCGGCGGCGACGCGCCCGCCGGGCTCCTGCGCTATCGGTGTGGTGCCGCCGACGATCCACAGCCCGAGCTCGCGCGCCTGCTGCGACAGAAACTGCTGCACCGGTCCGTCGCCGTCGACTTCAGCGATGGCGCGCTTGTCCACGTCGCGCAGCCCCATGAACGAGAAATTCTCGGGCAGCACCGCCACGCGCGCACCGGCCGCGCGCGCTTCGGCCAGCAGCTGCCCCGCAGCGGCAAGATTCACCGTCACATCCGCCGCCGCGGTCATCTGCAATGCGGCGACCTTGACGGCTGGCGTTGCGGCTGTGGCTGCCAATGCTGTTAGTCCCCGGCTGCTGCTCTTTAGGGGTGCGTGCCCGACGGCGCGTACCAGGTCGCGACTCCCGCCGTGGCCAGCAATCGCGCGGTCTCGAACAGCGGCAATCCCACCACGCCCGAATAGCTGCCGCGCAATTCCTCGACGAACAGCGCGCCGCGTCCCTGGATCGCATAGGCGCCGGCCTTGTCGCACGGCTCACCGCTGTCCCAATAGGCCGCGCATTCGCGCGCCTGCAGCGCCCGAAATCGCACCTCGCTGCGCGACAGGCTGCATTGCAGGCCATTGGCGCTCGCCAGCGCCACCGCCGACAGTACCTGGTGCCATCGTCCCGAGAGCATGGCGAGCATGGCGAGTGCATCGGCACGATCGCGCGGTTTGCCCAGCAGCTCGTCATCGACCAGCACCGCCGTGTCGGCACCCAGCACCGCCAGCTCCACCGCCGCGGCCGACCCGCCCACCGCCGCCAGCGCCACCTGCACTTCCAGCGCCTTGCTGGTCGCCAGGCGGCGCACACAGGCCTCGACCGACTCACCGGCAGCGCGCCGCTCATCGACACGCGCCGGCACCACGCGATGCGGCACGCCGAGCTGCGTCAGCAGCTCGGTGCGGCGCGGCGAGGCCGATGCCAGGATCACCAGCGCTGCGGTCGGTTGCTTAGCTACGCTCACGCTCAGTCTCACTCGCGATGATAGGGGTGTCCGGCAAGCAGCGTCGCGGCCCGGTAAAGCTGTTCCGCCAGCACCACGCGCACCAGCCCGTGCGGCAGCGTCAAGCGTGATAACGACCAACGCAACTGCCCGCGCGCCAGTACTTCCTCGGACAGCCCGTCGGGTCCGCCGATAATAAACGCCAGATCCTGTCCCGATGCGCGCCGCTGTTCGAGCCAGTGCGACATCTCAGCCGTGCTGCGCTCGGTACCACGCTCATCCAGCGCCACCACGAAATCGCGCGGCGCCAGCGCTGCCAGGATGCGCTGCGCTTCCGCCGCCCTCGCCGCCCGCGCGGCGCCACCGCTGTGGCGGCGGCTCGCGGTCGCCAGTTCGACGAGTTCCAGCTTCCACAAGCCGCGCATGCGGCGCCAGTAGTCGCTGAATGCGGCATCCACCCACTCTGGCATGCGGGTGCCGACGGCAATCAATCGCAGTCGCATGAGCCTGTGCCGCCGTGCGTGGCGCTAGGAGCTACACCGCACAGTGGGCGAGCGCCTCAGGGGGCCGCGGCCCGCGTCGATGCGCGGCGGCGCGGCGCGCTGCTGCTGGCGCGGCGCGGCTTCGCCGCCGGTGCCTCCCACAGCTGCTCGATCGAATAGAACTCGCGTACCCGCGGCAACATGACATGCAGCAGTACGTCCTGCAGATCCACCAGTACCCATTCGCCATCGCGCTCGCCCTCGATACCGAGCGGGCGCTGCCCCGCTTCGCGCGCCTTTTCGACGACGCGTTGCGCGATGGCGCGTACATGGCGATCGGAGGTGCCTGAGGCCACGATCATGGCGTCGGCGATATCGGTCAGCTCGCGCACGTCCAGTAATTTGATGTTGACTGCCTTCATCTCATCCAGCGCTGCGAGCAAGAGTCTTTCGAGCACGGAGTTGCGTCGCGGTACGCGGCGCGGGCGGGCAGGTGTGGTCATGCGCGTGGGTTCAGCCTCCTTGACGACTACGTGCAGCATAACACCCGCTGCTTGCGATGAGGTCGCGTACCGCGTCGGGCACCAGGTAGCGCAGGTCCTGGCCGGACATAATCAGTGCCCGCAGGTCGGTCGAGGCGATCTCCAGCTGCGTTACCGCACGCACGTAGATCCGCCCGGCGGTCGAGGTGTGCAGATCGCGCACGCTGCCGGTGCCGCGATCGACCATGACCTCGCCCAGCGGCCCGGTGATCGGCGCCTTCCATCCGGGTCGGTGCGCGACAACCACGTGGCACAAATCAAAAATTTCGCTCCATCGATGCCAGTTCGGTACGCCCAGAAACGCATCCATGCCCAGCAGCAGGCATAGCGAGCGCTGCGGATAGTCGCGCCGCAGCTCGGTCAATGTATCAATCGAATATGACAGGCCGCTGCGGCGGATCTCGCGATCGTCGACGGTAAAGCCGGGCTGGCCGGCCACCGCCGCGCGCACCATTTGCAGCCGCAGCTCGCTCGGCGCCAGCGGATCTATCCGGTGCGGGGGATCGCCGGTGGGCAGGAAGCGCACCTGCGAGAGCTTCAGCGCCTGCAGCAGCTCGAACGCGGTGCGCAGGTGCCCGTAGTGGATCGGATCGAAGGTGCCGCCGAAGAGGCCGATGGGTTCTGCCATGTCGGCGCCAAGTCTGGTGTCCGAGGCTGCGTTGCGCAAGCCGCGGCGCGTTAGCGCGCCGCGGCTCGCACCAGCGGCAAGCTGCGCAGTCCGGTCAGCTCCACCGCCAGCAGCGCCAGTTCGTCCCAGGGATCGCCATCGCTCAAACCCTTGCCCATGCGATCGACACGGCCGGCGCGCGCCGCCAGCCGGGCGAACGGCAGCCCCTGCGCCCTACCGCGCGCGCCGGCGGGCACACTGGATTCCTGCGCCCGCAGCTCGCGTGTCAGCGACCACAGCACCAGCATCGGTTCCGCGCCTTCAGCCCGAAGGCCGCCGAGGATGCGCAGTGCGCGCGCGGCGTCCCGGCCGCGCACCGCCTCGCCGAGCTGGAATACATCGAACCGGGCGCTATCGGCGCTGCTGGCGGCAACCTCGGCCACGCTCACCGTGGCGCCGCGCGGCAGCAGCATCGCCAGCTTGTCGATCTCCTGGCGCGCGGCCAGAAGATTGCCTTCACTGCGCTCGGCCAGCAGTGCCAGCGCATCCGGGGCCGCCGTCAGTCCGGCCGCCGCAAAGCGCGAGCGCAGCCATTGCGCCAGGCGCGCGCGCTCGACCGGCCAGATCGGCAACCAGGCACCGCGTTGCTGCAGGGCCTGCATCCATTCCGAGGACTGCGTCTCGCGCTCCAGTTTCTCGGCGATGATCAGTACCAGCAGATCCTCGCCGGCGGCCCGGAACAGCTGCAGCAGCACCGCCGCGCCGGCGGTGCCTGGTTTGCCGCCCGGCATGCGGATCTCGAGCAGGCGGCGAGCGCTGAACAGCGACAGCGATTGCGCCGCCTGGCGTATATCGTCCCACACCGCGCCGCTGCGCTCGATGAAGAACACCTCGCGCTCGGTGAATGCCAGTGCGCGCGCCCGCGCGCGGATGGCATCGGTCGCCTCCGCCACCAGCAACGGCTCGTCACCCGATACCAGGTAGACCGGCAGCAGCCGCTCGGCGAGCTGCGCGTTCAGGCCCTCGAGCGTGAGTTTCATGGCGGTCGCCCCGGTGCCATCGCAGGGTCGGATTGCGGTGCGCTGTTGTGCTTCATCACGGCCTTATCTTAAGCTCAGCGGCAGTTTCGACACAGGGCCAACGGTGCAATCATGCCGACACTGTTCGAGCGCATCATCGGCGGCGAATTGCCGGCGACCATCGTGCACCGGGACGAGCAGGTGACCGCGTTCCGCGATATCCACCCGCGCGCGCCCACACATATACTGATCGTTCCCAACAAGCCGATCCTCACGGCCAACGACATCGGTGCCGAAGATGAAGCCCTGGTCGGCCACATGATCCTGGTGGCAGCCAAGCTCGCACGCAGCGAGGGTATTGCCGACAGCGGCTACCGCCTGATCATCAACTGCAATCGTGACAGCGGTATGGAGGTTGCCCACCTGCACGTGCATCTGCTCGGCGGCAAGCCGCTCGGGCCCATGGTCGCGCATTGAAGCGCCGCACCGAAGGCAGCCGGCGCGCGGCGCGCGCGGCAGGACGCGCAACGCGCCGCAAACCCGTGGCCGCAGCCAAAAAGGCCGCGACGGCCAGACCACCCGCTGCGGCCCAGCGACGCGCTGCGGCCAAACCACCCGCCGGCGCGCTGTATCCGCCGATCCGGCCGTTCCACAAGGCGCACCTGCGCGTCTCCGCGCTGCACGAGCTGTACTACGAGGAGAGCGGCAACCCCAAGGGCAAGCCGGTGGTGTTCCTGCACGGCGGCCCGGGTGGTGGCACCGACCCGGCGATGCGCCGCTTCTTCGATCCCAAAGGCTATCGCATCGTGCTGTTCGACCAGCGCGGCTGCGGCGCCAGCCGGCCGCACGCCGAGCTGCACGAGAACACCACCTGGGATCTGGTCGCTGATCTGGAGAAGCTGCGCACCCATCTGGGCCTCGAGCGCTGGATGGTGTTCGGCGGCTCCTGGGGTTCCACCCTGGCGCTCGCCTATGCGCAGCGCCACCCGGAGCGCGTCACCGAGCTGGTGCTGCGCGGTATTTTCCTGCTACGCCGCTCCGAGCTCGAGTGGTTCTATCAGGATCCGCTGGGCGCGGCATCGATATTCCCGGATCTGTGGGAAAAATACCTGGCGCCGATTCCGCCCCAAGAGCGCGCCGATATGATGCAGGCCTATTACCGGCGCCTGATATCCTCGGATCGCGTTACCCGGGCCGCCGCCGCCCGCGCCTGGGCCACCTGGGAAGGCGCCACCAGTTTTCTGCGCGCCAATCCGGCCTACGTCGCCAAATTCGACGACCCCGAGTACGCCGCCGCGTTCGCCCGCATCGAAGCGCATTACTTCGTCAATCGCGGATTCATGGAGTGCGACGACCAGTTGCTGCGCGACTTGGAACAGATCCGCCATATCCCGGCGGTGATCGTCCAGGGCCGCTACGATGTCGTGTGCCCGATGCGCAGCGCCTGGGACCTGCACCGCGCGTGGCCGGAAGCGGAGCTGCGCATCGTGCCGGACGCCGGCCACTCGGCGTTCGAGCCGAGCATCACGCGCGAACTGGTCGCGGCTACCGACCGCATGCTGCGGCGTTCGCGCACCAGCCGCTGAGCGTTGCAAGCGCCCGACGCACGAGCTATTTCTGCGATAGCGATCGCTCGGCCTCCTGGAGTTCGGATCTTGCAGGCTTGTCGGAGCGCACACAGACCCTCAACAGCTCGCGAAAATAGCGTTGACTCGACTCGCGGTTGCCGCCGAGCTGCGCGGCGTGCGCGGCTCCATAGAGTGAACGGAAGCGTCGCGGCTCCTTCTGCAGCGTCGCTTCAAATTGCTCCAATGCCCTGGCAGGCTCATTCATCTGCAGCAACATCTCTCCCAGCAGCTCTCGCGCCGGGGCTAGTGGCCCGGGAGTGACCGCACTTTTATCCGTCCCATCTTCCAACTCCGCCGCCGATTGCATTTGCCGCAGAGCTTGCTCTTTCTCACCTGCTGCGAGCGCGGACCATGCCACGACCTCGAGCTGCTGAATTTCTACCTGCCGCGCCCAGTAGGACTCGTTGGCGTTTAACAGGCGCTGTTGAATGCCCTTAAGCGCTGTGGCCGCCTGGTTTGCTGCCGCAGCGTGCCCTAGTCGCGCTGCGCCCAATCCTCTGGCGAACCACGTCATTGCATCGGTGTAGGGAAACGGGGTGTCGCGCAGCGCCAGCTGCTCCGCCTGCTGCCAGTCCCGACGCTCCAATGCGTAGCGTGCCGGGATTGCCGCCAGTGCAAAATATCCAGCCGCGGGTGGGCCGGCGCCGATCAGCACCGCTTTCGGATCGAAGCGTTCCTCGAGTTGCGGCAGGGAATTCACAATCCGGGCCGCCGCCTCGTCCTGCGCGGTTTGCAGGTAGGCGTAAGTCTCGTAGTCGCTGGCGTGCAACTCCTCTGCCGTCTGACCCTGGCGTCGCGCTGCCGCTGCGGCTGCCACGTTGCTGTCGATGGACTCCTGCCAATATCCCAGCCGGGTGAATGTATGCGATGGCATGTGCAGCGCGTGCGGCGCGTCAGGAGCAATCTCGGCGTAGCGTTGCGCTGCGACCAGCGCCCGCCCCGCCAGCGCCGGCACGTCGTAGGCGTGGATGATGTAATGCGCCAAACCGGGATGCGTCGGCTCCTCGGCAAACAATTTCTCGAGAATCGCTCCCGCCTTGAGGCGGTCTGCGTAGGTCTTATCCGCGGGATCTGCCGCGACTGCGAGCGCCAATGCGTAGAAGATCTGCGCTTCGGTATCCGCCGGATATTTTGCCGCGACGTTCCCCAAGGCGTCGCGATAGGCGAGCAAACGCTGTCGCTGCGGCGTGCTTTCGAAGTCGGCGTACAACTTGCCCACGGCCGCGAGATAGGCGCGTTCGCGCTCCGTCTTTGCGCCCAGCACTTTGCCACGTTCGGCGTTCTGCCGCCCGAGTTGCAACTGGCCCTTGTCTTTTTGCCCCGGTGCGAAGGGATTGCTCCAATCGCTGAGCGCGATTCCCCAGTACGCGATTGCGCAGGTCGCGTCTTCCTCCAGCACCGCGTTAAAGCCTTGTATGGCACGGCCGAAATCGAAGGAATGCAGCAGTGCTACCGCGCGGTTGAAATCCTTCTGGGCGACGGCATTGCACGATGTAGCAAAGTGCACGGCTCCCAATTTCTCACCAGCGCCATGCTGATGCTCCTGCGCCATGCCGGGCGATGCCAGCAGGGTCAGTAGCATCGCCGCGATGCGTTTGCGCAGTCGGTGCACCCGATCTGGCATGCGACCGCCCGCCTCTACGGGCGGCGACGTTCGCGCATGCCACAACGTAGTCACAGTCGTGGCGAAATGATCTGAGCCGCTTCCGTCGACGTTACGACGGGGACAATCTCGAACTCGACGATGTCCTTCCAGTTGGCGCTCCACTGATCGAGTAGAGCACGATCGTCCGTTTCCATCAGTTGGAAGCAACGCTCGAATTTATCGTCCACCCAACTCGAGAGGTACTGCACCCCCTCGGGCGCCATTCGCCCGCGGTCGCGAAATCGACGATACACAGGCAACGGGTCGCGATCGCGGAAGTGTTCAATAACCATGTATTTCATCGCTAATTCCCGGTAACCATTAATTTTGGAAGATCAGCTCCGGTGTTGACCCGCAGCAGCCACTCACGAACGTCAGCTATGAGGCGCGGAAAACGAGCTTTTGCCTGACAACTATGTAAACACTCCCGGTGGGCCGGCGGCACAATCACGACAGCTATCGACTTTGGGTCTGTGATAGAAGTCAACCTTGGCAAGCAGGCCGAGGCATATATTGTTCCAATAATGCCTTCGCATGTGCTTTACCATATCCCCACGCCACTTGGTCGGTTCGATTCGTGATGGGCATCGTTCACATTGGACCTGGGGTCCTGCGTCGCTGCGCAACGTCGTTGAGGCGCTGATCGACGTGGGTCAGTACGAATATTCTCCCCGCGTGCGCCTCGTAATCGGTGCTGCATTGGGCGTCGGCGGGCTGATCATGACGGTCGCGGGCCTTCGCCAACTGCTGTTGGTTGTACATCCGTTGCAAAGCTCTGAGATGGCTGGCGTGCTGATGGGATTATTGATTCTGTTCGCCGGCGTATCGATTTCCTTGCCGCCCGTAGGTGGGCGTTCGTCAATACTTATTCGGGGCCTTGGCCGTCACGTGTATGGCCCTGTTGTTCGATTGGGTGGCGTTTGTTCCATGCCCGCGGGATTTCCATGCCGGGGCTTCTGCGATTCATCGCGGTGGGTCTGTGAATTCGACAGTCGGTCGCGTCGCATTCGGACTGTTCGCGGTGTTTTGCGATCTCTTCGCCTATTATGCCTGGCGGAAAACACTTCAGCAGCTCAAACGGCACGCCAATACCGACCCCACGTAAGAAGCAGGCCGCAACCTTCTGCGAGCGACCGCTTCGGACCAGTGGAAATGCAAACCTTCCCAAAGACGAGCATTGCTAGTTTTATGACCGATCTTACAGATGAGGAGGGCGTTTCGTGGAACTGACGGGCGGATGCCTATGCAAGGCAGTTGACTACCGGATCGCTGAAGCACCAGTCACCGCACGGGCGTGTTGGTGCCGCATGTGCCAGATGATCGGCGGCGGAAGTGGCACCGTCAATGCGCTCTTCAACACGACGGCTGTGACTATCAACGGCCACCTCAAAGAGTTCAAGTTCGTGGCCGACAGCGGAAACACCATGTACTGCCGGTTCTGTCCCATATGTGGGACGCACGTTCTCGTCACCTCGCAGAGGAGGCCACATTTCACTGCGGTAAGGGTAGGCACTCTCAACGATCCAAACCAGGTGTCACCCGAATCCACAATCTGGACGTCGATGGCTCCAACGTGGGCGGTGATCGACCCCAAGCTCCCCCGCCTGGACGGACAGCCTCCGCCCGGAAGATCAACGCTGCCTAGCTGAGATCCACGAGTTTCTACCATACGGCCAATCGGGGAGGCACCGGTGATAAAGGCGGCACTAACCGGGGGCTTTGTTGCGGGCACGCTGGATGTCGGTGCCGCTTGCCTTATTAGTGGGGCTAGTCCCTACGTTATCTGCCAGACCATTGCGTGCGGTGTTCTCGGAGTTTCATCGTTTCATATGGGCATGCGGTCCGCCGCATTCGGACTGCTCCTTCAGTGGCTGATGTCGATACTCATCGCGGCGTTCTACGTCGGCGCGAGCTATTGGTTTTCCGTCTTGCGGCGCCGCTGGATACTCTGCGGGTGTGTTTACGGGATTTTGGTCTTCGTGATCATGAATTACGTAGTCTTGCCGCTATCCGCCATTGGGCACGTGGCGCACTTCACGCCCGCGAAAGCCGTTGGAAATGTCCTGGCGATGATCTGGTTTGGGTTTGTAGTCGCCTATTTTGCCCGAGACCGCACGCCACCTAGGCCATCGGGCTGATGAGTTCGTTGCTTTCGATGATCAACGCGAATTCCCTGGATCCAGGCGGGTTTTGAGCCCGAGCGGCCGGTCGCGACCGGCAGCTGTCGGGAAGCACAACGTACCCTGGAATGTGTGTGTGTCCTACGCCGTCCTTGTGCTCGGCGTGGGCCTAGGTCGGGAGCCACGCCAATAAATGGCGGCTCCGATTAGGTTGATCGCCAGGGTTGTGAAGCCGACTTTAAGTGCGAATACCCATGGGCTCGCAACTTCAACAATTGGGGCGAAGTTGAGCACCATCGAGAGTCCCGTTACCGACGCGCCGCAGACACAAGCGGCACGGACCGGCAAGGAGGGCCTAAGATCCGGGCGTAGGCTCAGACGTGTGCCTACCAGGAGCGGCACCGCGAACATCAACAGATAATTGATGCCATAACAGATGAACGCGCTCGTGGCGAGTAGTTGAAATGCCTCGCCAGCGCCGGCACCGGAGGACGCGAGAAAGCCAAAAACGACAGCAATCAGCACAATGACGGCCAGGGAGCGTGTCGGCGTGCCATAGCGGGGGTGCAAACGCATGAACCAGGCCGGCAAGAGATGGTCCCATGCCGCGACCATCGGCAGCCGACTGGCCTCTGCAATGCAGACAGCCGCCTGAGCGATCAAGGCAAATGTGAGCGCGAGAATTGCTGCGCGGCCGAGAAACAAACCCCAATTGACGCCGCCCGTTGAGTTGCCGGTGCCGAACGCTGTCGCGATGACTTGAGCGATCGGATTGACGAGGTCGACCTGGTCGGCGCGCGTATATGTGAGAAGGGAACCCGTCATCAGGATATAAATCAGCGCGATCACCGGAGCAGCGATCCACGCCGATCGAAGTATCGAACGCGCAGCGTCGCGAGTTTCGCCGGCGAATACAGCAACCTGCTCTAGCGCAGTGAAGCCGTTGAAGGCGATTTTGCTAAAAAGGTTAAGGCTGACCAGCGTAACTAGCGGGAACTGTAGCGAGAACGGTCGCTGTGGAGACACCTGAGCGTGGACTAGCTCTGCCCGAGGAACGAACAGTAGGACGATCAGCAGTCCAGCGACGAACAGCATGGCAGTCGTTCCAAAATGGGAAACCCACCGCCCGATCCTCATACCCGGGACGCACGCCAGCAGTATCAACGCGAACAGCCCCACGTTCAGACTCGAAATGACCATGTGGTTTTCGGCCATCCAGGCCGCACGCGGTGCAAACGCATAACTGAGCGCACTTGCCGTCTGGACACCCAGAGTCGAATAGATCAACAGGACCCAGGCACCTAGGTTCCAGGCGCTTAAGAAACCGGCGAATGGCCCGAAGGCGTGTTTAGTCCATTGGTAAACGCCGCCTTCGTACGGCCAGATCTGGACGCAATACTGGACTACCGCGGCCACGGGTAAGAACAGTAGGACGGCGCCGAGCAGCCAAAAGCTGACCTGGGTACCGGCTTGATGCGCTGCGGTGCCTATCCATGAGGGGCCGAGAACGAGCAGGATCTGCATCGGGATCAGATCGCGAAGCCCCAGCACCTTGCGCAACCTGTGGCGGGTGCTCTCGTCGGTGACCGGCGAGTCGGTTGTCATCTTAAGGCGCGTCGTATATCAACTGATCACCGCATCTTGACACAGAGTTTCCGTGATTTGACTTCCGTCCAGCGGTGAAAACTGCGGCTGGCTACGATTGAGCGTGGGAAGACGCGGTCCGAGTAGGCGCAACGGACCGCAAGCAACCGAGCAGCATCCCAATGACCGGTATCGGACAGGTATTTTCAAATCGCCTACGCCCGCTTGTGGGCTGACTGCCGCCGGAGCAGTCGCATAGAATTCGTTGAACGCGATTCGAGCGCTGCGGGCTAAGGCGGCCGCGGTGCCCAGGACAAGGTGCACGGCATGACGATCCGATACGGCTCGACTTACCGTTGGGCGGCGCCCACGCGCGCCGCCTTGTCGGTCCTCGGCGCGACGCTGCTTCAGGTTGCCCCCTTCGGAGCGGCCGAGCGCGCGCTCGCCGCAGATCCCCAGGTGCATCTCACGGTGCTCGACACCGATGCGCACATCTCGCGCAAGTCGTTCTATACCATCACATGGACCAGCGCGGACATACCTGCGAACACGGCTCTCAGCCTGCGCCTCTATTGGAAGATGGCGGATTCGGGGGTGCGGATCGGTGGCGTCGTGCAGCCGGGCGACACGAGCCGCTTGCTCACCACCGTGTTCGACGCGGCGACGACCAAGGCGTTCCTGGAGAACTTCAAGTCGAACGCCACCGTCAGTACGATCGAAACCGGCAAATACGTATGGGACGTCGCCAAGTTCTGTGCCCAGAACACCGAGCAGGGCCACAGCGTCTGCGACAGCGCGCCGTCGTTCCAGCTGCAACTCATCCTGCGCGCATCGAACGATCCGTGCGCGGACAACATGCGCTGCAGCAAACCGCGCACGCTCTTTAAGACCGAATTGAGCCATGGGGCGATCTCGTTCGGCGAATGAGGGCGGCGCGCGGCGCAGTCACCGAGTTAATGGGTGCTCATCAGCGCGAACACCTTGTGCTTCCTCAAAAGCCTTCATTCGTGCGTTCTGGTCCTCCGTTGTCGCTTGCTCCTTTTCGCTCCAGTTTATTCCTACCAGGCTTTGCACGTCCTTAGCGGACGGCGCCGGCGTGAAATCGCGAAAGAAACCCTCGACGTTATTCTGGGCGTTGGCCGCGAGGCCATAACGCAGCAGGGTTTCCGAGGTCAGATCGATTTCCCGGGCAATTTGTTCCCTGCTGAGATGCGAAGCGTCGGATCCCACATTGGAAAACCGCATAGCTTCATACTTGGCCTCCCGCGCACGGTCCATTGTATTCATGCAGGCTTCCAACAGCCTGTAGAGGTCGGCGTTCAATCGCACCTCGTCTCTCGGCATGTATTCCAGAATTCCACTGCGCTGAGCCGTCTCCCAAGCGCCCGTGTGGTAGTAAATATTGTGGCCATACCACGTCAATGTCCCGGGCCACTGATTCGATGGTGCGCCCGGATGACTTAGCAGGTATTGGAAGATTGCCAGGTTCCCCTGCAGCTTGGGAACGAACCGATGGAACTCTTCGGTTGCTATGGAAAAGCGATAGGCGTTGATCGACCGCTCGACCCGAAGTGATTCTCTGATTTCCGACACTTGGTGACGGTGGTGAAAGAATTCAACCGTCTGCTCGAGCCCCACAGCGATACACAATCCCACAACAATGGTGGCGATATGTAGAAAGAAGTCTCTCCAGGTGTGAATCGATTCATGGGGAGGTTGCACGTCGAGCATAGGGGCTGAGATCTCCGAGATTGAACGTGTTTCCACATCCGGGGGCACCGAGGCCTGGGCCATATCGCCGGGCATTTGAGGTATTGCTGGTTCGGCGGCGTCGGCCATACACGGGCTATTTGTTGGCGTCTCCGTAGCGTACCGCAAGACGCCGGCGTCTGCTTCCGGGCGGTAATTTCCGGGTAGTGTCGCGAGCGTCTTCTCTGCCGCGGGCACATTCATCAGCGCCGCCAGTCTGGGTCAGCGGGGGCGGTCGCGCAGCTGTACCGCACGCACACCTTTAAAGAAGGTTCGGGATATTGGGCTCTCGCTACGGAACTTGCCAAACTCCCATCCGTTTGCCATCGACCGTCGTGACCACGAAGTGTCCATCTGAACCCCAGCTCGCCCCCGTAATCACGCTGGGCGGCATCCAGTCTGATTTCTGCTCCGCAGATGCCACGTTCCAGACGGCGATCGGCGCTGGCTGCGTCACGTTGTCCGCCTTCACGAACGCAACCGCAAGCGATTCACCGTCGGGCGAGACTTCGAGATACACGATTGGCTCGCTCTGGACCGTTGATTTCCGATCCACCTTGCCAGTTGCAGTGTCGATGTATGCAATCACCCGATCGGCGCCCGCCGCGATCAGCTGCTTGCCATCTTTCGTGAAATCGACTGTAAACGGCTCCAATTTGAAGTCGTGGTTTTCGGAAACAAGCTTGCCGTTGTTCGTCTCGTAGATTCGAACGGCGGTGTCGGTGTCGGCGTCGGCAAAGTACCTGCCATCGCGTGAGAAGGCAGTCGCTGCCGTTCCGAAAGTCGTCGCTACGTCGTAGAGTTTGTGGGCGGTTGCCACATCGAAGATCGCCGTCGGGCCACCAGCCGCGGAGATCGCCAGCCTCGTGTTGTCGCGCGAAAACATGATCGATGATGGATAGTGCGTCAGCTGCGTTTGCAGCCTGACCTTACCGGTCGTGGAATCCCACATTGTGGTCTTCCCCGCGTGGTCGGCGGCGAGTATCCAACGTCCATCCCAAGAAATGGCGACCGCGTCAATGGGTGTCGAGGATAACGGAATCGACTGCAGTATCTGGCCATTTGTTGTGTTCCAGATTCGGAGTTGCCCATCGGCACAAGCAGCTGCCGCCCGGTGAGGAACTGCTGCAAGAGAGCTTGCAGTGCCGGTATCGCAGCCCGAAAGCCACACGGCGCCGGCGGGTTTCTGGGTGCTGGCGAGCGCGGTGTTGGTGGCGAGCAGGCAGGCGGCGAAGAGAGTTAATCGGGTCACAGGCGCTCCAGAACGATTTCAAAGTTGACCGCTGCGTGAATTTCGTTCGGGTCGCCCGAAAGCGTTACGGGACGGACCAGGTCGACGCTTTGGATCAGCGGGTCGCGCGTGTAATTCTTCGTCGGGTCGCCTTCAAACACCGGATCCGTTGCGAAGTACAACTGGGTCGTCAGTGGCTTGTGTTCGGGCGCTGTAATCATGTAGTGGACATGCTGACAGACGCGACCCGGATAGTGGCCGGGCATCACGGAATCGAAGGCGTATTCGCCTTTCGCATCTGTCACCAGGGTCGTGCGGTAGTCGTCTCCTGCGATGTCGTACAAGCCGCCGTTATTTGCCTGCCATATCTCAATCGTGGCGCCAGACAGAATGTCTCCCCTGGTATCAAACACCTTTCCGGCAATATTGACCGGGAGGCCGGGGTCACCCGGTTTTCGCAACTGGGTAACGTGCGGAGCGTCGCGCTTATAGAAAGGGCCAATTTCGTCCCAGGCTGTGGGCTTCATGGGAGTGTCCTGTTGGCGCTGCCAACCGTCGATGGCCTGTGCCAATGACAGGGATGGCGCTACTACAACGGCTCCAAGTGCCGCCGACTTAAGCAATAAGTCCCGACGGGTCAAACGAAATAGTTGCAAGAATTTACCCTCCTTTTTCTAGGCGAAGCGTAGCACGGATGTCCTGACTTGCCCTGTGGGGACATTGCCTTAAGGTTCAGCAGTTCAGACGTAGCATGCCTCTACATGGTGCGGTGCGCTGCTATCCTTGCCCGGGAGTCTTCAGAGCAGCATCCAAGTCGGCCCACAAATCCTCTACGTTCTCAATTCCGACGCTCAATCGCAGTAGCGAGGCAGGCAGGTGCTCCTGGCCGGGGTTGCTCGCTCGGCGTTCAATTGTAGACTCCACAGCGCCCAAGCTGGTGGCGTGCTGAATGAGTCTGACGCGTGAACAAACTTCGTCGGCTGCCGCGGCGTCGCCGCGAATATCAAATGAAATAATGCTTCCGAAGCCCTTCAATTGACGGCGCGCGATCGAGTGTGTCGGGTGAGTGCTCAGTCCCGGAAAACGCGTGCACGCGACATTGCTATGCGAACTCAAGCGTTCCGCCAGGATCATTGCACTGGCCTGAGCACGCTCGAGCCTGAGCGCCATTGTGCGGGCGCCACGTACAGCGAGAAAGGATTCCAGCGCGCCGGGGGTGGCACCGTTCAGTTCACGCGACTTGCGCAAAGCGGCGAGCAGGTCGTTGTCCCTTACGGCAACCAACCCCGCAAGCAAGTCGGAGTGGCCGCCGATGAACTTGGTCGCGGATTGAAAGGATAGGTCTGCGCCTAGATCGAGCGGGCGTTGATTCAGCGACGTTGCGAACGTGTTATCGACTGCCAGGAGCGCCGATGGCTTTCGCCGGGCCGAGCAGATCGCGCTCAGGTCGGCTACGACCAACATCGGATTTGATGGGGATTCCAACCAAAGAAGATCAGCATCCGCTGCTGCAGCAGTCCAGCCGTCCGTGTCGTCAACGGCCAATCGGGTCACGCTCCACAGGCCCCGCTGTCTCCCGGATTCGGCGAGCCCCGTAACGCCCTGATAACAACCGTCTGGAAGCACCACTCGCGACCCCGCGTGCAGTTGATCGAAGATCGCAGCGACACCCGCCATGCCGGAAGCAAACGCCAGGGCTCGGCCTCCTTCCAGGCGACCAATAATGTCTTCCAGCGCCTCCCAGGTTGGTGTGCCGTCCCCTCTGGAATAGGCGCGCTCAGTGCCCAACACGAAGTTTGACGCGAGCACCGGTGGCATATTCAGCGGCGTGCCCGGCCTCCCGTCGCGCCCCGCCGCGACGAGCAGCGAATCAGGTGAGGACAACTCTGCGAGATATCGGTCAGTTCGAGTAGCCATGACCACCGATTCCAGGTTCAATCAGGGAAAGTTCAGCTGCTACCACATCTGCTGCAAGGCGGCGTCCATCGTCCTATTTCAACGCCGCGCGTACGGAGGTGTCATCGTCGAACATGAGCCATTCGATCACCGACAACGGCAAGGAACCATAGCTGATCAGCTGGTCGTGGAAGGCGCCGAGGCGAAAGTCTGCACCCTGGCGGTCGCGATAGCGGCCGAGCAAACGCATGATCTGCCACTTGCCGGTGATGTACGAGATCTTTTGTGACGGGCTTGAGGCCGCTCCGGCCGCCTCACCCTCGGCGGCTTCGCGATCGAGGCCGCCCGCCTCCATGAAATGGCCGACGGCTTGCTCGAAGTCCCAGCGGCCCGTGTGCAGGTTGACATCCACGTTTACGCGCGCGGAACGATAGCGACTCAGTCGTAGCACCTGCCCCTCGGCGGCGGAATTGTCGGGATATAACCCCTCTCGAAGCAGCATCTCCTCGCCATACATTGCCCAGCCCTCGATGAATACCGTGTCGGCGTTCTGGCGACGGATCTCATCCGCCAGGTGATTGGCGATCGAGAGCTGCAGAAAGTGACCAGGAATGCCCTCGTGGCCGAGAATCGGTCGCGGATCCTCGATCGCCGCGCGAATATAAAAATTGCCGCTTGTCGGGTTGTAAGTCGGGATGTAGTAGAAGCCCGTTGGGTCGTTATCGTAGAGTCCCGGCGCATTCATAAAGCCTCCGGGCGAAGTTGGCTTGAATGCCTCGGGCAGCTGCCGGATCTGAAATTCCCCAATGTAAGAGGGGATCGTCACCAATCGGTTCGCGCGCAGGAACTCCACGATTTCCTGAAGTCGCGCCTGGTAGGCCGCGAGGAACTCCGCCTGATCCTTCGGCACGTGGGCCGCGCGGGCGGGATCGGGCGAGGCGAGCTTCGGATTCCTGAGCATGGCCTCGAGTGCACGATAGCGCACGAGTTCCACTTCGCCAAGATGGGCAAGGTCGTGGGCGTCAAACGGCAACAGCAGCACGTGCTTGAGCAGATAGTTGTATTTCGCCTCGCCCATGGGATGCCAGTCGGTCATTTCGCCACGCCGCGCATCGAGCCAGTCGGCATACTCGTGCAGCGACCTGAGCGCGGCGTCACGCGCCTTGGCCAGCCGCCGGCGCTCTGCAGCTGAAAGCTGGTCCGCAAGAGTCATCAGGCTGACGGTATATAAGTCGTCGCCTCCACGGGCAGCCTCAATGGCGAGTGAGGCATATAGCTTCACGGGTTGCGTGAGATTCGTTCGGGCGGTTGCTAGAAGAGCCGGTATCTTCTCCAGTCGTGCCGTGGCCGCAATAGCCCGCGTGCGACTCGAAGCGTAGTCTTTCTGCAGCAGGCTGAAGATGGAATTCGTGCATTCGTTGACGTACAGCTGCGGATCCGAGGCTTCGGGATTGAGCTCTCGGCCGAAAAAATCCGCGTAGGCGAGCTGTGACTGGAATAACACACGATCGACGCGTGCATCCTTGTCCCAGTTTTCGTCGTCAACCGCGATGACCTGGGCGAGGAGCTCACTCACGTGCTGCCGGCGCTCAAGTACGGCACTCATGCGATAGTCGGTCAGTCGGGAGTCAAAGCGATGCCCCCCAGCACTGCTGGTCGCGACCGGATAGGCTGCATCGCGCCACTCGTAATATTGGTGCGCGAGCCCTCGAAGCTCGTCCGGACCCGCGCTGGCCTGTAGCGACATCAGGCTAGTGAACGCGGCCAGCAGCAGACGATTGGGCTGAGTAAACTGCACCGCGCTTACGGGGTCATGGCATTCATCATCACCTTGCCATCGGGCCCGGTGACATCCCCGAGCTTCATGCCGGCCGGACACGCGCCCATCCACTTCATATCGATAACGCTCTCGACCGTATTATCGGCCTTGCGCGTTTCGAGGTGAATTGCGGTGTTGCCCGTGACCGTGGTGACGGACTTGGAGCGGGTCACCTTGCCGCTGAAGTTGCACTCGACTTCCTGTGTGGTGACCGAACCCTGGCGATCGGTGTGAATCGGTTTGCACGGGCTATTCCCATTCTTGTGAGAATCTTCGTACATTTTCCTGCTGACGGCGTTGCTGGTGCACATGGTCGTGCGCATCGGCTTGTCCATCGCACCCGGCATCATGGTGCTGCTTTCCCACAGACCTTCCTTCATGTCGGGTATGTCGTTTATGCCCGGCTGGTCAGCCCCCAGGGCACCAGCCGCTGCGAATGCGCCGACAAGAACTCCCAGCCGCAATTTCTTATTCAATGGTGTACTCCATGCGCTGCTGAATCGAGGCACTGATGGACCGAGTATGCATCAGGGGCGCCGCCGCGGACAACGACAGCGCAGGCCCAACAAGCTCTCATTGCTCATAATCCGTGTCCTTGTGATGGATTGCCAGGATTCCCCCTCGCCTGTGTGGTCAAATTCGAAGCCACGCCATGAGTGCCCGACGCAAATGAGTGATATCGACGCCTCCGCCCAGTCTCCGTGCGTACGAAATTGCTGCCTGGACGGTGATGATATCTGTCTCGGCTGCTTTCGATCCCTGGAGGAGATCAAAGACTGGACGGTGGTCGATAATCATCGGCGCCGTATCATTTTGCAAAACGCCAGGCAGCGCCGAGAGGCGCATCTTGCAACTCAAAAAATGCGCTGAGCTGTTACAGGCTATCGGCTTGCAACGGCGTCCAGCGGGCCGCGCGGCGCGATAGGCGCTCGCTAGGCGACTCATCGTCGTAGCGCATCGACGCGGGGGCGGCCAAACCCTCTGGAAACGGCCTGATTGTTCGCACATTGACGATCCCGAACCGCCCATGCGTGCCAGCACAGGTCGCGCCGATATACACGCCACAGATTCGGCAAATCAGGAAATCGGCGCTCTGGCTCCCAAATCGATAGCGCTGCAAAGCGCTGCCCTGGACGGCCTGGAAGGCGAGCGATCCAGCCGGGTCCGATGTCGATAAGGCGGCGTGCATCCGGCAAAACGAGCACTGACAGGCTCGCAGCGTCCAGGACGCCGGCAATATGCCTGTCTGGTATTGAAGCTGAAGCGCCCCGCAATGGCACTGTCCGGCATAGCTCACGCCCTTCTCCCGCACTGCCCCCTTGCTACCGCGCCGGGGGAAGATTACGTTTCGCTCACCTTCGCTGCAACGCCCAAGGGAACCACCAGAGAATGAGCATCAGCGCGCTGCGTATCTCCGATGATCCCAGTGAACTCAATGTGGGCATGATCCATCGGTTTCTGTCGACCGAGTCGTATTGGGCGTCTGGAATTTCACGCACCGTGCTGCAGCGCGCCCTGGCTCACTCCCTGTGCTTCGGCGGCTATCTGGACCGTACCCAGGTCGCATTTGCCCGCGTCGTCACCGATCGAGCCACGTTCGCGCACCTGAAGGATGTCTTCGTGCTGCCGGCATTTCGCGGCCGAGGCTTCGGGACGGCGCTCATGAAGGCGGTGATGGCGCATTCTGACCTTCGCGCCGTCGCCTTCACGCTTGCAACCGATGATGCGCAAACGCTTTACGAGAAGTTCGGGTTCGTGCGATCTCCCCACCCCGAACGCTCAATGGTGCGACCCGGGACCTTTCTCGACGGTGTTGACCGCTGATCAAGGACCGCGCGCTTGTCCGCACCGATCTGCTAGGGTTTGGACAGCATATCCGCCTTCATTGTGGCTAGATCGACCGGCAACGAATTGTGTTCCTCGACGATGAGCCACTTGCCGTTGATCTTGCGGTAGATGTCGGTGGTTCGGACCACAATCCTAACCTTCGCTCCGTCCTTACCGACGAAGTCGCCGGTCTGGATGTTGTGTCCGTAGGCAAGCGAACCCACCACATGGATGGTCTGATCCGAGATCGTGTTCTTCATCGGGCCCGTGAAAGTGGCGAACAGTCCTTCGAAATCCTTGCGGTAGGCATCCGAGCCCCGGTATTCGCGCGGCGGCACGACGTCGAACACAAACAGTTCCTTTCCAGGAAGGTAGACCGACATGACCTTGTCCACGTCCTTGGCATTGAAGCCCTCGTTGTAGGTGTCCTCGAGGGCCTGTATCGCGGCCTTGTCGACATTCGCCGCCGCATGGTCGGCTGCCAGCGCACTGGACGAGAACACAAGGATTACACCGAGTGCCATGAAGTTTCGCATGTCGCTCTCCCTGCAAATTTCTGCGGTTGTTTTTTCGATATTCTGGCCCCACTGCGCTCGGGGCCAGCGCAAAAATATTATCACCGAAACCGCCGCGTTCACAGAACATGGCGGCGTGCTACGATTGATGGCACCAAAAACGAGGGGCGACTCAGCGCCGTACAGCGCCGGATGCGGCTGAGTCGACGACGACACCGCAATCGGAGCGCGCAACGATGATATTCGAAACTGTGGCCACCGGCGGCTGCCGCTCGTACGTCATCGGCTGCGAGGACAGCTGCGCGGCGGCACTTATCGACCCGGAGCTCAGCCAGATCGACCGCTATATCGCGCTCACCGCCAAGCATGGCCTGCGCATCCGCTATCTTATCGATACCCATACGCACGCGGATCATTTCTCCGCCACCCAGCAGCTCGCGCGCCGGCTCGATGTGCCGGTCGTGATGCATCGCGCCAGCCCGGCACCCTTTGTCGACCTGCGCCTACAGGGCGGGGAACTGCTGGTCGTCGGCCGGCTGCGCCTGCAGGCGATGCACACGCCGGGCCATACGCGCGATTCCATGTGCCTGTGCGTCGAGGATCGCGTGTTCACCGGTGACACGCTGCTGATCGGAGCCACCGGCCGCACCGACCTGCCCAGTGGTGACGCGGCTGAACTGCACGCCAGCCTGTTCGAGGGACTGTTGAAGCTCGATCCGGCGCTCAAGGTCTACCCGGCGCACGAATACAAGGGGCGCTCGCACTCGACCATCGGCCAGGAGCTGGCCGACAACCCGCGGCTGCAAAAGCGCGACGCCGGCGCCTTCATCGAGATGATGCAGAACCTCAATCTCACGATGCCCACCCATATCACCGAGGCGCTGCGCACCAACATGAGCGGCGGCAAGACTGTGGCGCAGATGCTGGCCGAAGCAGCGGCTAACGTGCCGTTCATGTCACTGCTGGAACTGAAGAACTGCCTCGAGTCCCGCAAGGGTGAGCTCACCGTGCTCGACGTGCGCGAGCGCGACGCTTACGAGGCGGGCCACATCCCGGGCGCGCAGCTGCTGCCGCGCGGCCAGCTGGAGTTGCGCGTCAACGAGGAGCTGACCAATCCGACCAGCAGAATCCTGGTGTGCTGCGAGTTCGGCCGCGTGTCGACACTGGCTACCGCGACGCTGCGCCAGATGGGTTTTACCGGCGCGGTGGCGCTGGATGGCGGAATTAAAGCCTGGCGCGAGGCCGGCTATCCGCTGCAGTCGGGCAAACAGCCGTGAGTGCCACCGCTACGCCGCCAGTGCTATTGCGATACCCCGCGCATCGGCTGGCGTGCCAGCAGCTGTTCGATCTGCTCGCCGAAGTACGCCTGCGGGTCAGACGGCGTGACCCCTTCGGCGTGTTCGCGCTTCGCGATCGCCGAGCGCGTGAGCGCAAAGGCCTCCTGGAGATTCCTCGCCTTGGGCAGTGCATCACGATAAAAAGCCTCGCCGAAGTACGTCAGGTCGCGATCGTCCGCACACCCGAATGAAGTCTTGTCGGCCGCGGCCGCCGTGATCAGCACCGTGTAGGGATCCTTCAGCGGTGCGATGAAGGCACCGGCGTGGCAGGCGGAGATCACGATGATGCGCCATTTGATTCCGGAATCATGCAGCGCTGCGGCCAGGTTCTCCCCGGTCACCTGCTGCAGCGGCAGGATCCCGTTGGCCACCGACAGCAACGGCTCGTCAGACCCGTGTGATGACAGCGCCAGGAACAGGATGTCGCGCTCCGGATCCATCTTTTTGCCCAGCTCCTCCAGCCCGTAGCGCAGTCCCGACACCGTGGCCAGCGGATAGCGGTCGAAATCGCGATGATCGTTGATCAGCAGCAACTGGCGCGAGGCGCTGTCGAAGCGTTCGGCCACCACATGCGCCGCGAGCTTGATTTCCTCGGCGAACACCTTCTGCGAGGCCACGCCTGCAAAGCCGACGAAGAACACCGCGGGCCGGCCGGCATCGCCGGGCGCCACCGCATCCAGCGCCTCGTCCAGGCGCGCCTGCTGATCGAACAACACCTCCTCGGCGACCTGCGCCGACATGGTCGAGTCCGGTGCATCGACGTTGTCGGGCGGCGCCCAGAACGTCGGACGCAGGTCCATCAGCTGTCCGAGCCAGAGATAACCGCCCAGCAGCGCCGCCGCCGCGAGCAGCGCCCTGATCTGCAGCCTACCCGACAGGGCCCGCAGCGAGAGCGCCGCATAAACCAGCAGGCAGGCATCGAGCGTCGCCGCCGCGGGTGTCTGCCAGCGCTCGGCGACAAAGGCGTCGATCAGAGCACTCGACAAAATGAACAACGGCAGCACCGCGACGGCCAGCAGCAGCGTGCTGCGCACCGGCAGCGGCGGCCTGGACAACCGCGCCGCGAGATAGGCCAGTGCGAGCACCAGCAGCGCGATCAACGCCAGCATCGAGATGCCAAAGCTGTCGAACACCACGCCCGCTCCCCACTGCAGCCGGTCGACGATGCCCCACAGGCCCAGCGCCAGCAGTGCGCACACCGCCACCGGTGCATCGCCGCCCGGGTCGGCGGCGCCATACGCGCCGCGCAGCGTCAGCAGCCGCAGCAGTGCGCGCAGCCGATTTGATTTTCGGTCTGTGCCGGGGAGTTCCATCAGCGCACTGTAGCGGGACTGAAACGAATTGGCATCGCAGCGCTACACGGCGGCCGCGCATCCGCTAGACTTTGCGAGTGGGCACGGTGCATTTCATCGGCGGTGAGAAGGGCGGTGTCGGCAAGTCGCTGATGGCGCGCCTGCTGGCGCAGTACTTCATCGATCACGGGCAGCCTTTTCTGGCGTTCGATTCCGACAAGACCCACGGCGCGCTGATGCGCTTCTATTCCAGCTATTCCTCGCCGGTGGTCATCGACGATTATCAGAGCCTTGACGTGCTGATAGAGCTTGCGGCCGCAGAGCCGGCGCGCCGCATACTGGTCGATCTGGCCGCGCAGTCGCAGCAGGCGCTGGCGCGCTGGATGGCGGATTCGCGGCTGCTGGAACTGGCGCCGGAGCTCAACCTCGAGCTGGTCTACTGGCATGTGATGGATAACGGTTTCGATTCGGTCGAACTGTTGCGCAAGTTACTCGATGAATTCGGACAAAAGATCAAGCTGGTGCTGGTCCTGAATCAGGTGCGCGGAGAACGTTTCGCACTGCTGGAGGCATCCGGTCAGCGGGCGCGCGCGGAACTATGGGGCGCCAGGTCGATGTCGCTGCAGCGTCTGGCGGATGCGACCATGCACAAAATCGATGCTAACAGCCGCAGCTTCTGGGCGGCGCTGAATAATGGCGGCGGCACCGAGGGCACCTTGGGGCTGCTCGAGCAGCAGCGCCTGTGGGCCTGGGTCAAGCGCGTGTACGAGGATCTCGACCGCATCGCCCCGTGATGGCACTGTGCGATGCGGCCGTTCAGCCACGCAGTGCCCCGGTCAACCGCGCCCGCTCATCGATCACACCGTGCTCGAGCAACCAGGAGCGTGCATCGGCCGCATCCTGCTCGAACCAGGCGGCGGCGCTGCCCAGGCGAAAACTGTAGCCCCACTGGTCCATGTCGGCATAGATCTGCTGGCGCGCCACGCCAGGCAACGTGTCGGCCATCAGGATCTGCAGGTAGCACACCGCGCATTCCTCGGCATCATCGCCGCCGGCATCGCGGCTGAGCCCGACGCGGCGTTCCGGGCTCATGCAAATGTAGTGCGCCGCCTCGTGCAGCACCGAATGCAGCGGCGTGTCGAAGCGGGCGAACAGGCAGCCGCCCTGGAGTCCGGCCTCGCTCTCGCCCCAATAGGAACCCGGGATCGGTTCGGCCGCCCCCACCAGCCGCAGATCCAGCCCGAAGCCTGCGAGCAGTCGCGTCACATCGAGCCGATCGATAGTGGACAGCGACAGCATGCCTGCGTCGGTCGCCGCCAATGGGCGATCAATGCGCCGCGCCGGCTGGAGCGCCGGCCGGCGCGCCGGACAGGCTGGACAGGCGCCGCATCACTACGCTCACCAGCTCGTTCGCCAGGGCTGCGCTGAGTATCGACTTCTCGCGCTCCTTGGCCAGCAGCTCACTCTCGCTGTAGCTGTAGTCGCGCACCAGTCGATGTTCCTCCGCGGCGATGAGCTCGTGTGGGCCCGACGTCACGGAGAATTTCAGTACGTAGGTCAGTTCATACTCGGTCGGTACGTTCAGGGTCGACACCGAGAGGATGCGCTCGGCCGCGCTGTCGGTGAGGATATGGATGACGGCGGTCGAGTCGTCGTGGCTGTCATCGTCGATGCGAGTGCCGGCCGCGGTCAGCGCCTTGCGCAATCCGAAGTAGAAATCCGACTGGGTATCGCTGGTGTCGATGCGCGCTACCGCCAGCGAACTCGGCAGCGGCGCGCTGCCCTGCAGATGGAAGCCGCAGCCAGTTATCAGACCAGCGACTATCAGACTACCGACTGTCAGCCTGGCCACCGTAAGGCTCCCGCCGCGGCCGCTCATATCACGAGGTTGACGAGCTTGTCCGGGACGTGCACCGCCCGGCGTACTTCCTTGCCGGCGATGAAGCGCTGCACCTCCGGGTCGGCGATGGCCGCGTCCACCGCCAGCTCGCGCTGCGCACCGGCCGGCAGCTGCACGCGGCCGCGCAGCTTGCCGTTGACCTGCACGATCAGCTCCACCAGCGCCTGTGCCATCGCATCGCGGTCCGCTTCCGGCCAGCGCTCGTCGATCACGGCGGTAGTGTGTCCGAGCGCGTGCCACAGCGCATGACAGATGTGCGGCACCATCGGCGACAGTGCCAGCACCGCGATCTGCAGCGCCTCCTGGCGTACCGCGCGCGCATCATCGCCGCTCTCCTGGTAATGGCCCACCGCGTTGAGCAGCTCCATGATGGCGGCAATGGCGGTATTGAAAGTGCGGCGACGGGCGATGTCCGTCGTCACCTTGGCCAGCGCCTGGTGGGCCGTTCGGCGCAGCTCGCGTGCCTGCGGGGTCAGGGCCGCGAGCTGCAGCGGCGGCGCGGCACCGGCGGCGACATGATCGTGCACCGCCTTCCACAGCCGGCGCAGGAAACGATACTGGCCCTGCACGCCGTCATCCGACCACTCCAGCGACTGCTCGGGTGGCGCTGCGAACATCATGAAGAGGCGCGCGGTATCGGCGCCGTACTTATCGACCAGGGTCTGCGGATCCACGCCATTGTTCTTCGACTTCGACATGGTGCCCAGGCCGCCGTACTCGACCGGTTGCTGATCCACCAGCAGCACCCCGCCGATGCGCGCCCCGTCGGCACCGAACCGGGCCTCGACTTCGACCGGATTGAGGAACTGCGGGCGCCCATGAGCCGGAGCGCGGTAGTAGATGTGATTCAGCACCATGCCCTGCGTCAGTAGCCTTGCGAACGGTTCCGACAGGTTCACCAGCCCCAGATCGCGCATGACGCGGGTCCAGAAGCGCGAATACAGCAGGTGCAGGATGGCATGCTCGATGCCGCCGATGTACTGGTCCACCGGCAGCCAGTAGTTCACGCGCTCGTCCACCGGTGCGGCGCTCTGGTCGGCACTGGCGAAGCGCAGAAAGTACCACGACGAGTCGACAAAGGTATCCATGGTGTCGGTTTCGCGGCGCGCCGCGCCACCGCACTGGGGACACTGGCAGTTGACGAATGCGGCATCGCGCAGCAGTGGGTTACCGCTGCCGTCGGGCACCAGGTTTTCGGGCAGCACCACCGGCAGCTGCTCGTCGGGCACCGGCACGTCGCCGCAGCGCTCGCAATGGATCAGCGGGATCGGACAGCCCCAGTAGCGCTGGCGTGAGATGCCCCAATCGCGCAGCCGCCACTGCACGCGCTTGCGCCCCAGCCCCTTGCGTTCCAGTTCCGCGGCGATCGCATCGATGGCGGCGCGCGAAGTCAGGCCCGAGAAACTGCCGGAATCCACCAGCACGCCGTCTTCGGAGTAGACCGCCTGCCATTGCTCGCCCACGTGCTCGTAGGCGCCGCGCGCCGACTTCACCACCGTGCGGATGGCGATGCCGTGACGCTGTGCGAATTCGAAATCGCGTTCATCGTGCGCCGGCACGCCCATGACGGCGCCCTCGCCGTAGGCCATCAGCACGTAGTTCGCGACCCAGATCCCAATCGCCTCGCCGCTGACCGGATGACGCACGTGCAGGCCGGTCGCCATGCCGCGCTTGGGCGCGGTCGCAACATCGGCCTCCATGGTGCTGCCGCGGCGGCATTCGTCGACAAACGCCGCCAGCTGCGGGCTGCGCGCGGCCGCGGCGCTGGCCAGCGGATGCTCGGCCGAAACCGCGATGAAGGTGACCCCGAACAGCGTGTCGGCACGGGTCGTGAATACCTTGAGCGCCCCGTCGGCCCCGAGCAGCTCGCGGGTATCGGTGTCGTAGGGAAACGCCAGCTCCACGCCCTCGCTGCGGCCGATCCAATGCGCCTGCATCACCCGCACGCGCTCGGGCCAGCCCGGCAGTTCATCCAGCGCCGCCAGCAGCTCCTCGGCGTAGGCCGTGATGCGCAGGTAGTACATCGGGATCTCGCGCTTCTCGATCGGCGCGCCGGTGCGCCAGCCGCGACCGTCGATCACCTGCTCGTTCGCCAGTACCGTCTTGTCGACCGGATCCCAGTTCACCACCCCGGTCTTCTTGTAGGCGATGCCGCACTCGAGCATGCGCAGGAACAGCCACTGGTTCCAGCGGTAATAGCTCGGGTCGCAGGTCGCCAGTTCGCGCTTCCAGTCGATGGCGAAGCCGAGCGAGCGCAGTTGCCGGCGCATGTAGTCGATGTTGTCGCGGGTCCAGATCGCCGGCGGCACGCCGTTGGCGATCGCCGCATTCTCCGCCGGCAGCCCGAAAGCGTCCCAGCCCATCGGTTGCAGCACGTTGCAGCCCTGCATGCGCATGAAGCGCGCCAGCACGTCACCGATGGTGTAGTTGCGCACGTGCCCCATGTGCAGCCGTCCGGAAGGGTACGGGAACATGGACAGGCAATAATATTTCGGCCGGCTCGCATCCTCGCGCGCCAGGTATGAGCCCTGCTGTTCCCAATATTCCTGCGCTGCCCGTTCCACGGCCGCGGGGTCGTACCGCTCCTGCATCAGGCAAGAATACACGACGGCACAGCCGCCGCCGTAGAACCTGCCGCGGCGCGTACACGCCGCGGCAGTGCGCCTGCCGGCGCTATTGCAGCGTAATCGTGACGATCGACTGCTGGCCTTCGCGCTGGATCAGCAGCGTTGCATCGTGGCCGGCGTTCTTGACCGCCTGCTGGAAGGCGGTGACGGTGTCGACCTTGATGCGATTGATGCTCAGGATCACATCCCCGGCGCGCAGACCGGCCTCGGCGGCTGGTCCCTTGGCCTCAACCACAACGACGTTGCCGTGGGCCTTGGCCTGGGCGCGCTCGGCGGCCGTCAATGTGCGCACCGACAAGCCGATGCGATTCACCACCGCAGCCTCGCCCTCGTCGCTATCGGCGCTGCCATGGTGCGTGGTCGCCTCGGCAGTGGTCTTGTCCTTGAGCTCCTCGACCGTGACGCTGATGTGCTTGAGCGCCTTGTCGCGCCAGACGTCCAGCTGCACCGTCTGGCCGGGCTTGATCTCGGCGATCATCGACGGCAGCTGGCCCGAGGTCTCGACCGGTTTACCGTTGACGCTGACAATGATGTCCAGCGGTTCGATGCCGGCCCGGTCCGCCGGGCCGCCGGATTCGACCGAGGCCACCGCAGCACCGCGCGGCCGATCCAGCCCAAGATTCTCGGCCGTGGCGGCCGTGACCTCCTGGATGGTCACGCCGATACGCCCGCGGCTCACATGGCCGGTCTTGATCAGCTGTTCGGCCACGTTGTTCGCCACATCGATGGGAATCGCAAATGAAATGCCTTCATAACCGCCGCTGCGGCTGTAGATCTGCGAATTGATGCCGACCACCTCACCGTTCAGGTTGAACAGCGGGCCACCGGAATTGCCGGGGTTCACGGCGACGTCGGTCTGGATGAACGGCACATAGCCATTGCCGCCCTCCCCGACATTGCCGCGCGCGGTGGCACTGACGACGCCGGCGGTGACGGTGTTCTCGAACCCGAACGGCGATCCGATCGCCAGCACCCACTGGCCGGGGCGCAGTTTGTTGGAGTCGCCCAGGCGCACTACCGGCAGATCGCCCTTGGCGACGATCTTGATGACCGCCACGTCGGTGCGCTCATCCTCGCCGACCACCTTGGCATCGAATTCGCGCCGGTCGGTCAGCTTCACGGTGATCTTGGACGCATTGCTCACCACGTGCGTGTTGGTGAGGATGTAGCCATCGGGACTGATGATGAAACCCGAGCCGATACCGCGCACCGGCGCGTAGTTCTTCGGCGCCGGCATGTTCGGCCGCGGCAGCCCGAAGCGGCGGAAGAAATCGTTGAACGGATCGTCCTGATCGTCCTCATTGTCGTCCGGGCCGCCTTGCGCGCTCGGTGTTTTCTGCACCACCGTCACGTTGACCACGGCGGAACCGACTTGCGCTACCAGGTCGGCGAAATCCGGCAGACCGCGCGTGGCGGCCGCGGTCGCGGCCGGCGTCGGCGCAACGCTGGCGGTGGGCACGATGTGCGGCTTGGCCGGATCGGCATCGGACGCAGCGGTTGAGGACTGCGGCGAGCACGCCGCAAACAGGGTAATAAGTGCAATGGCGCCCAGCAGCCGCGGGCCCACGACCAGATTCGACATAAGGATCTACTCCGAGCGATCGAAAAAAGTGATCAATGATAGACCGGGAAGCGGGATCCCGGTTCCTGAGAATGGCGGCGTTTCACGCCGACGGCCACACCCAGGCCCGCCAGGCTCAGAACCACGATAAGCCAGTTTCCGACGCGGGCATAGATGGGTAGACCAACGCGCGGCTGTACGGTTCCGCGCAGTACCGTGGGCTTGAATTGTTCGGCCTGCGCCAGCACCTCGCCGTGCGCGCCCACCAGCGCCGAAATGCCGTCATTGCCGGCCCGCAACAGCGGCCGCTGCGCCTCGATGGCGCGCATGCGGGCGATCTGGAAATGCTGATGCCGCGCCCAGGAATGTCCGAACCAGGCATCGTTGGTGACGTTGACCAGCAGTCCCGCGCTCGCCAGCGCCGGCAGGTTCAAGCTGCCGTAGGCGTCCTCATAGCAGATGCCCAGCGCCAGGCGGGTACCGCCGGCAGCAACGGTCGGCTGTATTGCCGGCCCGGGCGTGAAGTCCGAGTACGGCAGATTCATGAACTCCAGCCATGAGCGAACGAATCCGGGCACCGGGAAAAATTCCGCGAATGGCACCAGGTGATGCTTGTCGTAGAAGCTGACTTTATCCGCCAGCGTCAGTATCGAGTTGTAGTAGCGATCATTCTCGTCCACCCGCAGGATTCCCATGATGATGTCCGAACCGCGCATGCGCGCCTGGGAGTATTGCTGCCCCAGATAGCGTGGGATCTCGTTCGCCAGCTGCGTGAGCGCCGCCTCGGGCCAGATGATCAGCCGCGCACCCAGCGCCTGCGCATTGAGGCGCGTATAGAGCTCGCGCGTCGGCTCGACGTTGTCTTCCTGCCATTTCAGATCCTGCGGCACTGCCCCCTGCAGGATCGCGACGCTGACCGGGGGACCGTCCGGGTGCGTCCAGTTGACGCGCTCGAGCGCCGCGCCCAGCGGCCACGGCAGCAACAGCAGCGCGGCCGCCACCAGCCGCACCGTGCGCGTGCCGCGCAGCAGTGCCAGCAGCGCGCCGCTGCCCACCAGCAGCAGTGCCGACAGGCCGTAGACGCCGAGCACCGGCGCGAAACCGGCCAGAACGGTGTCGGTTTGCGAATAGCCGAGCGACAGCCAGGGAAATCCAGAGAAGAACCAGCCGCGCCACCATTCGATCAGCAGCCATAGCGAGGGCAGTCCCACCAGCCAGCGCCACGGGCCGCTCGCCGGCAGCGCCCATGCGGCCAGGAACCCGAGCAGCGCGTGATAGGCCGCCATGATCAGCACCAGCGCCAGCACCAGGCCGAGCGCCAGCAGGATCGGTGCCTGCGCGACATCGTGGATGCTGATGTACAGCCACCAGGTACCAAAGGCGAAGGTGCCGGCGCCGAACCAGAACCCGCTCCAGGCCGCGCGCCGCGGGCTCGCGCCCTCCCACAGCCACATCAGCACTGCCGGACACAGGATCGCGAGCGGCCACAGATTGAGCGGCGCGAACGCGCAGGTCAGCAGCACGCCGGCCGCCAGCGCGACCGCATATTCGATCAGCGCGCGCTGCATGCCGGCATGCGGGGCCGCGCTCGGCGCGCTGGCCGCGCTGCCCCCGACGGCCGCGCCGGGGTCGGCAGCCGCCACCGATACAGGCGGTGTATTCACCCGCTGTGCGCCGCGGGCTCGAATTTCGCAGGAATCGTCACCCGCAGGCTGTCGATGCGGCGCCGATCGGTGCGCAGCACGCGAAACTCGAATTCGCCGAGCGTGGTGCTCTCGCCCCGGCGCGGCATGCGCCCGAACTGCTTCATCACCAGGCCGGCCACGGTGTCGAACTGGCCTTCGGGCAACGAGGCGTTGAAGAACTGGTTGAATTCCTCGATGCGCGTGCTGCCGCGCACGCTGAACTGGCGGTCGGCCTCGCGCCGGATGTTCTGGTCGTCCTCGACGTCGAACTCATCGTCGATGTCGCCGACGATCTGCTCGATCACGTCCTCGATGGTCACCAGGCCCGCAACCCCGCTGTATTCGTCGACCACGATCGCCATGTGGTTGCGGCTGCCGCGAAATTCCTTCAGCAGCACGTTCAGGCGCTTGGATTCGGGCACGAACACTACCGGCCGCATGTATTCGCGCATGTCGAACTTGGCCGGCGTGGCGCCGGCGAACAGCCGCAGCAGATCCTTCGCCAGCAGGATGCCCACCACATCGTCGCGGTCGCCGTCCAGCACCGGAAAGCGCGAATGGCCGGATTCGACCACGGCCGCCACGATGCGCACGATCGGATCATCGCGGTGCAGGCACACCATCTGCACCCGCGGGATCATGATGTCGCGCACCTGCAGATCGGCGACCCCGAGCACTCCCTCGAGCATCGCGAACGCGTCGGCGTCGAGTATGCCGCGCTGCTGTGACTCGGCCAGCATTTCCACCAGCTGCGCCCGATCCTTCACCCCCGCCGCCAGCGTGCGCGTGATGCGTGCGCGCCACCGGCCGCTGACGCCGGTGCGGCTGGTGCCGTCGGGATTGTCCTTAGCCATCGCTCGGTTTGCTCCGCTCGGCGCCGCTATGCCGGCCCGCGCGCACGCCGCGCCGGTTCCCGGTACGGGTTGGCGACCCCCAGGCCGGCGAGCACCCGCACCTCACGCCGCTCCATGCGCCGGGCCTGGTCGGCGCGCTCATGATCGTAGCCCGCCAGATGCAGCACACCGTGCACCACCAGGTGCGCCCAGTGCGCACGTGCGCTCTTGTGCTGCGCGCGCGCCTCGGCGCGCAGCACCGCCGGACAGATCACCAGGTCGCCCAGCAGGCCGGCGCTGCCCGCCGCCGGCGCCGGAAACGACAGCACGTTGGTGGCGTGATCGCGGCCACGATAGTGCGCATTGAGCGCCCGGCTGCGCGCCGCACCGACCAGCGACACCGAGATCTCGCGCCCGCGCGCGCGCGCGCCGAGCGCCGCGGCCGCCCAGAGCCGAAAGTCGCGGGCCGTCGGCAGCCAGCCGCTGCGCACCGCGCGCACCACGCTGATCGCCGGCCAGCGCTGCGTCATGGGTCACGCGTCGTCTCTTTCGACTCGTGCGACTCATAGGCCTGCACGATCCGCTGCACCAGCGGATGGCGCACCACGTCGCCGGCGTCGAACAGCGTGAAGGCGACACCCGGCACGCCGCGCAGGATCAGCTGCGCGTGCTGCAGGCCCGACATGCGGCCACTGGGCAGATCGGTCTGCGTCAGATCGCCGGTCACCACCGCGCGTGCGCCAAAGCCGATGCGCGTCAGGAACATCTTCATCTGCTCGATGGTGGTGTTCTGCGCCTCGTCCAGGATGATGAACGATTCGTTCAACGAGCGGCCGCGCATGAACGCCAGCGGCGCCACCTCGATCGCGTTGCGCTCGATGAAGCGCGCCACGCGCTGAAAGCCCATCATTTCGTACAGCGCGTCGTACATCGGCCGCAGATACGGATCCACCTTCTGCGCCATGTCGCCGGGCAGGAATCCAAGCCGCTCACCGGCCTCGACCGCCGGGCGCACCAGCACGATGCGCCGCACGCGTTCGGACAGCAGCGCCTCGACCGCGCAGGCCACCGCCAGATAGGTCTTGCCGGTACCGGCCGGACCGATACCGAAGCTCAGGTCATGGTGCTGGATATTGGCCAGGTACTCGCGCTGATGCGCGCCACGTGCGCGCACCGTGCCGCGCACCGCGGCCCCTGGGCTTTCAGCCTCCGGCTCCGCGTCGTGCCCGCTCGGGGCGATGACGAGCGCGGCCGCTGAGGCGTCATCGCCGGCAGCGCCATTACCGGCACCGGTCTGGCCTTTGCCGCTGCCGTTGCCATTACAGGAGCGATCGTTGGCGTGTTCCACCAGGCACAGGTGCACCTGCTCGGCCGTGAGACGCTGGTGTTTGGTCTGCGCGAACAGGTCGCGCAGCACCGCCTCGGTCGCTGCCGCGCGCGCGCCCTTGACGCGAAACGCGTGACCGCGCCGGCGAATCTCCACCCCGAGACGCGATTCGACCAGCCGCAGGTTGCCATCGAGCGGCCCGCACAGGCTGGCCAGTCGCGAGTTATCGGCGGGTTCGAGAGCGAATTCGCGCGATGCGGCGCTGGCGGAAGTCACGCGGCCTCGAGCTCCCGCGTAAGAAGCCCGCGCAGCGAGTGCGGGCGCGCTTCGGTGACGGTGACCTCGACGAAGCGCTGCAGCAGCGACGGCGGACCGGGGAAATTCACCCAACGGTTGTTTTCGGTGCGGCCAGCCAGCTCGCCCTGGCCCTTCTTGGCGCCGCGCTCGACCAGCACCCGCTGCACGCTGCCGACCATGCGGCGGCTGATGGTCAGCGCCTGGGCATCGAGCTGCGCCTGCAGCGTTGCCAGGCGCTGCTGCTTGGCCAGCAGCGGCACCTCATCCGGGAGCGAGGCGGCCGGTGTGCCGGGCCGGCGACTGTAGAGAAAGCAGAATGACTGGTCGAACGGCACCTCGGACACCAGCTTGAGCGTGGCCTCGAAGTCGCGCTCACTCTCACCGGGAAAGCCGACGATGATGTCGGTGGAGATCGCGATGTCCGGCCGCACCGCGCGCAGCTGGCGGATGCGCTGCTTGTATTCCAGGGTGGTGTAGCCGCGCTTCATCAGCGCCAGGATGCGATCCGAGCCGCTCTGCACCGGCAGGTGCAGGTGATTGGCGAGCTGCGGCACGCGCTGGTAAGCCTCCACCAGGCTGTCGCTGAACTCGAGCGGGTGCGAGGTGGTGAACCGTATGCGCTGGATGCCGGCAATCACCGCGACGTGATGAATCAGCGTTGCCAGGTCCACCACCGCCCCGTCGGCCATGGCGCCGGCGTAGGCATTGACGTTCTGGCCCAGCAGCAGGATCTCGCCCACGCCCTGGCGCGCCAGTGCGTGCACTTCGTCGAGCACCGACTCGAACGGCCGGCTGACCTCATCCCCGCGGGTGTAGGGTACGACGCAGAAGCTGCAGTACTTGCTGCAGCCTTCCATCACCGACACCGATGCGCGCGCGCCCTGCGCCCGCGGCTCGGGCAGGCAGTCGAACTTCTCGATCTCCGGAAAGCTCACGTCCACCACCGCGCGACCGTGCGCCTTGAGCTCATCGATCATCTGCGGCAGGCGGTGAATGGTCTGCGGCCCGAACACCAGGTCAACGCACGGCGCGCGCGCGGTGATGGCCTCGCCTTCCTGGCTGGCGACGCAGCCGCCGACGCCGATGATCAGCTGCGGCCGCAGCGCCTTGAGCGCACGCCATTCCCCGAGCAGCGAGTACACCTTGTCCTGCGCTTTCTCGCGCACCGAGCAGGTATTCATTATCAACACGTCAGCCTCAGCCGGGTCTTCGGTGGCGGAAAGGCCCACGGTCGCACGCAGCACGTCCGCCATACGCGCGGAGTCGTACTCATTCATCTGGCAACCAAAGGTCTTGATGTAGAAGCGGCCGGTCATGGCATGGCGGGATTGGGCGGCCAAGGGTAACGGTTTTAGCCGGCACAGGGAACGCGCGCTGCGCCGCCGCCGGGCAAAGCGGGCAATAAGCCCTGCGAAATCAATCAGTTATATGGCTACGAAACCCCGCCCAAGCCGCGGCGGTCGACTCCTGGGAGCTGACATTCCATCACTGAGAGGATTCATGAACTTAGGAGNNCTCCTAAGTTCATGAATCCTCTGAGCGTTGGGCTATCAGGTCCTGGGGGCCCGATCGCAGCGGTCTAGAACGGAATATCGTCATCGAACTCATCGCGCTGCGCGCCCGCGCCTCCACCGCCGGAGGCTTCCGCGTGTTCTGCGCGTGGCGCAGGCTCGCTTCCCGCCCCCATGCTGCCACTACCTCCGCCACCACCGCCCGCGCCGCCGCGCCCGCCGAGCATCTGCATCTCGTTGGCGACGATCTCGGTGGTGTAGCGGTCGCGGCCTTCCTTGTCCTGCCACTTGCGTGTGCGCAATCTGCCCTCAATATAGACCTGAGAGCCCTTGCGCAGGTATTCGGCGGCGATCTCGCCCAGGCGCCCGAACAGCGCCACATTGTGCCATTCGGTGCGTTCCTGCTGCTCGCCGGACTGCTTGTCCTTCCAGCTCTCGGTGGTCGCCAGCCGCATGTTGGCCACCGTCATGCCCGAGGGCATCGCCCGCGTCTCGGGATCAGCGCCCAGATGACCGATAAGGATGACTTTGTTGATGCCGCGCGCCATGTGCTGCCCCTGATTTGCCTGGCCACTTGAGCGGTCCGGATCAACGGCTCCGGCTTAGGCCTTGAAGAGGATCCATTGTAGTGTTTTTGAGCGCAGGCCGCCGCTGCGTTTATAGTGGTTGTTTCGGCATTTGAGCCGTCGGCATTTCAGGAGCTTCGTTGCAAACCATCCGCGTCCGCGGCGCCCGCACCCACAACCTGCGCAACATCGATCTCGATCTGCCGCGCGAGCGGCTGATCGTGATCACCGGGCTGTCGGGTTCGGGCAAGTCGTCGCTGGCCTTCGACACCCTGTACGCCGAGGGCCAGCGCCGCTACGTCGAGTCGCTGTCGGCCTACGCGCGCCAGTTCCTGTCGATCATGGACAAGCCGGATGTGGACAGCATCGAAGGGCTGTCGCCGGCAATCGCCATCGAGCAGAAGACCGGCTCGCACAACCCGCGCTCCACCGTCGGCACCGTCACCGANNCTGGCGGCGCAGACCGTGAGCCAGATGGTGGATCAGGTGCTGGCCGCGCCCAGCGGGGAACTGGCGCTGCTGCTGGCGCCGCTGATCGACGATCGGCGCGGCGAGCACACGCAGCTGCTCAGCGAGCTGGCCGGCCAGGGCTTCGTGCGGGTGCGGGTCGACGACGTGGTGCACGAGATCGACGCCGTGCCGGCGCTGGATCCGAAGAAGAAGCACACCATCGAGGCCGTGGTGGATCGCTTCCGCGTGCGACCGGAGGCCGGCCAGCGGCTGGCCGAGTCGTTCGAGACCGCGATCCGCTTGAGTTCTGGGGTAGTGCGCGTGGTGTTCCCGGACAACGCCGCGCTGGCACCGATGCTGTTCTCCAGCCGCCACGCCTGTCCGGAGTGCGGCTTCTCGGTACCGCCGCTCGAGCCGCGCATGTTCTCGTTCAACAATCCGGCCGGCGCCTGCCCGACCTGCGACGGGCTGGGGTTCCAGGAATTCTTCGATCCGGAGCGGGTCGTGGTGCACCCGCATCTGTCGCTCGCCGGGGGTGCGGTGCGCGGCTGGGACCGGCGTAATGCGCACTACTTCCAGATGCTGCAGTCCCTGGCACGCCACTACGAGTTCGATGTCGAAACGCCCTGGATCGACCTTACGCCGCGCGTGCAGCAGGTGCTGCTGTCCGGCAGCGGCGAGGAACAGATCGAGTTTCGGTACAAGGAAGGCGCCGGCACCGCGCGCAAGCGCCATGCCTTCGAGGGCATCGTGCCCAACCTGGAGCGCCGCTTTCGCGAGACCGATTCGCAGGCGGTGCGCGACGAGCTGAGGAAATACCTCGGTACCCGGCCCTGCATCGCCTGCGGCGGCGCGCGCCTGAACGAGGCCGCGCGCTCGGTGCTGATCGAGGGCCGCAACCTGGCCGAGATCACCCGCTTCACGGTCGGCCACGCGCGCGCGTACTTCGCCGCCCTGACGCTGCCCGGCTGGCGCGCCGAAGTGGCGGCACGCATCGTGCGCGAGGTCAGTGAGCGGCTGCGATTCCTGGTGGACGTGGGCCTGGACTACCTGAGCCTGGATCGCGCCGCCAGCACGCTGTCCGGCGGCGAGGCGCAGCGTATACGCCTCGCCAGCCAGGTCGGTTCCGGCCTCACCGGGGTGATGTATATCCTCGATGAGCCATCGATCGGTTTGCATCAGCGCGACAACGAACGGCTGCTGCGCACGCTCAAGCGCCTGCGCGATCTGGGTAACACCGTGATCGTGGTCGAGCACGATGCCGACGCCATCCGCGCCGCCGATCACGTGGTTGACCTGGGGCCCGGGGCCGGCGCCCATGGCGGCCTGGTGGTGGCGCAGGGCACGCCGGCACAGATCGAAGCCGATGTGGCCTCGCTCACCGGCGCCTACCTGTCGGGACGCGAGGTCATCCCGTTGCCCGCGCAGCGCAAGACCCCGCAGCGCGATCAATGGATCACGATCCGCGGCGCGCGCGGCAACAACCTGCGCAACGTCACGGTCGCGCTGCCGGTGGGGCTTTTGACCTGCGTCACCGGCGTGTCCGGCTCCGGCAAATCCACCCTGGTGGACGACACGCTATACCGCCACGCGGCCGCGCAGCTCAATGACGGCAGCGCCGATGGCGCCGGGCCGTGCGATGAAATCGAGGGCCTGAAGCGCTTCGAGCGCGTGATCGAGATCGATCAGAATCCGATCGGCCGCACGCCGCGCTCCAATCCGGCCACCTACACCGGCCTGTTCACCATCATCCGCGAGCTGTTTGCCGCCGTGCCCGAGGCCCGGGCGCGCGGCTATGACGCCGGCCGCTTCAGCTTCAACGTCAAGGGCGGACGCTGCGAGGCCTGCCAGGGCGACGGCGTCATCCGGGTCGAGATGCATTTCCTGCCGGACGTCTACGTGCCGTGCGATGTGTGCCGCGGGCGGCGCTACAACCGCGAGACGCTCGAGATCCACTATCGCGGCCGCAACATCCACGAAGTGCTCGACACCACGGTGGAGGAGGCGCTCAAGCTGTTTGAGAACCTGCCAGCCGCGGCGGTGAAGCTGCGCACGCTGATCGAGGTCGGCCTGTCCTATGTGCGCCTGGGACAGAATGCCACCACGCTATCGGGCGGCGAGGCGCAGCGGGTCAAGCTGGCGCGCGAACTGGCCAAGCGCGGCACCGGCCGCACGCTCTACATTCTGGATGAGCCCACCACCGGCCTGCACTTCCACGACATCGCCCAGCTGCTGCACGTGCTGCACCAGCTGCGCAACGCAGGCAATACCCTGGTGGTGATCGAGCACAACCTCGACGTCATCAAGACCGCCGACTACGTGATCGACCTGGGTCCGGAAGGCGGCGATCGCGGCGGCCGGGTGGTGGCCGCTGGCACCCCGGAAGAGATCTGCGAAGTGGCCGAATCGGTGACCGGCCAGTATCTGAAACCGCTGCTGCGGGACCTTTCGGCACGCCCCCTCAAGGCGCCGCCCTTGAGGCTGCAGGCCGTCGGTTCACTGGACCCTAGCGCGGGACCCGACGCGATCCGGACTCGAAGCGCTGGTGCACCTCGCCGTTGACGATGCGTTCCTGGTACTTGCTGCCGGTGTAGGCGTAGACCACGCGGCGCCAGAACTTCACCGCCGCGGTGTTGATCAGGTGCTCGGTGATCAGCCACTGGCCGGTAAAGCGATCCAGCAGCAGCCGCACCGCCTGTGCGCCGATGCCGCGCCGGCGCCAGGGCCGCGCGATGAAGAACTCCGCCATCGAATACTCGGAAGCAGCGCTCGGCGATGCTTCCGCGCCTACCGCCGCCGCCATACCGACCCCGACCGACTGGCGCAGCCGCTGCGTGACCATCGCAAACCCGGCGCGCTGGTCGCCATACAGAATGGTCATGATCTGTGCGTTCGGATCGGCGTACCAGCGCATCAGCTGGTCGGGCACGCGGTGTCCGATCTCGCCCAGCGCCGGAAAGATGCCGGTCGACGCGGGCGCCAGGTCGTTCAGGTAATCGCGATAAACGCTTTCAATCCAGCGGCGATCGTCGCGCGCTTTACGACTATCCCGGACGCTGACCTGATCCATCGAAGTGCCTTGAAGTCCTGTCCTGCTAACCTTTGCGACTGACCGGACGTGTCGGAGTGCCCCCACATCGTGCACCTGAACTGAGAAACAGGAAAGCCCGGCTGACCGGAGGCCTCCGGTCTGCTCGGGCTTTCCCGCGAGCTCGCAACTCGTCGGACTAAATCGACTTCCGGCTTACTTGGGCGGGCTCGCAGGCGTCATGGCACCGCTGCTGCTGCTGGTGTCGGACGGAGCCATTGCGCCACTGCTGCTGCTGTCAGCCGGCGCCATTGCCGGGGGAGGCGGGGTAGCGGCCGGGGCCGGGGTTTCCGAGCTGCTGCACGCGGTCAGCATGACCGCCGCAGCTGCAAGAGCGCTAAGAGCAAGCTTTGTATTCATCGATGGATCCCCAAATTGGTATGTAATGACCGATCTGACACTGAGAGTTCAAACTAGTCTGCCGGGGGCCTATGACTCCCGATCCGGAATTCTATAGATTATCCAGCCTATTTTAAACTGCCGCGCTTTATGGGCCGGCATCTGCCGGCGCTTTCTGCAGCCACCAAACTCAAAACGCGCTCCTCAGCGCTTGGCAAGCAGGTCGCGGATCTCGGTGAGCAGCTGTTCCTCGCGCGTCGGGGGCGGCGGCGGCGGCGGGACTGCCGGCGGCGGCTTCTTCAGCCGATTGATACCCCGGATCGCCATGAACAGCACCAGCGCGATGATCCCGAAGTCGAAGATGCTCTGGAGGAATACGCCGTAAGTGACGGCAACGGGTTTGCCGGCCGGGTCGATCCCCAGGCTGAACGCCAGGTCGGAGAAGTTGAAGCCCCCGATCAGCTTGCCCAGCACCGGCATCACCACGTTGCCCACCAGCGACGAGACGATCTTGCCGAACGCGGCGCCGACGATCACGCCGACCGCCAGATCCACCACGTTGCCCTTCATCGCGAATTCTTTGAATTCTGACGCAATGCTCATAGCAGATACTCCCCCTGCGATATATCAGTTGCCGCGGGTGGCCGGACCCTCAACCTCAGGCGGCGGCCGTCTTCTTCTTGCGGGTACGCTTCTTCGGCGCTGCCTTTTCCGGGGCCGCTTTTTCCGGCGCGGCGGCCTTCTTCGCCGCCTTCTTCTTGCGCGGGCTGCCGGGCTTAGCCGCCTTCTGGTCGCCGTCGGCCGTGACCGCGGCACCGGCGGGCCCGTCCACCAGCTGCATCAGCGCCATCGGTGCGGCATCCCCGGGGCGGCGCATCAGGTGCAGGATGCGCGTATAGCCGCCAGGGCGGGCCTTGAAGCGTACGCCCAGGTCATCGAACAGCTTGGTCACCACCAGCACGTCACGCAGCCGCGCGAGCGCCAGGCGCCGGCGCGCCTCGGTATCGGTCTTCGCCAGCGTGATCAGCGGCTCCACCACGCGCCGCAACTCCTTGGCCTTGGGCAGCGTGGTGCGGATGGTTTCGTGCCGCAGCAGTGAGGCCGCCATATTGCGCAGCATCGCGTGGCGGTGCGGGGCATTGCGGGACAGTTGACGGCCGGAAAGCTTGTGACGCATGACTACTCTCTAAAATCGAATGAACAGCGGCGCACCCGCCGCAAGCGGCGGTGCGCGACACGGTGGCTTGTCAGATCAGCCCGCTGCTGCTTTCCTCATCGTGGCGCAGGCCGGCCGGCGGCCAGCCTTCCAGCCGCATGCCCAGCATCAGGCCGTGGCTCTGCAGCACTTCCTTGATCTCGGTCAACGACTTCTTGCCGAGGTTCGGCGTGCGCAGCAGCTCGACTTCGGTACGCTGCACCAGATCGCCGATGTAGTGGATGTTCTCCGCCTTCAGGCAGTTGGCGCTGCGCACGGTGAGCTCGAGCTCGTCCACCGGCCGCAGCAGGATCGGATCGAACTGCATCTCGGTGGTTTTGGCGACCGCCTCGTCCTCGCCCTGCAGGTCCACGAATACCGACAGCTGATCCTTGAGGATGCCGCCGGCACGACGGATCGCCTCTTCCGGCTCGATCGTACCGTTGGTCTCGATGTCGATGATCAGCTTGTCCAGATCGGTGCGCTGCTCGACGCGCGCGGCTTCCACCGAGTAGGTCACGCGGCGCACCGGGCTGAAGGAGGCATCGAGCAGCAGGCGGCCGATCGGGCGGCTCTGCTCCTCGAAGGCGACGCGCTGCACCGCCGGCCGGTAGCCGCGGCCGCGCTCGATCTTGAGCTGCATGTTGAGCTCGCCGGCCTTGGTAAGGTTGGCGATCACGAACTCCGGATTGACCACCTCGACGTCGTGGTCGGTCTGGATGTCGCCGGCGGTCACCGGGCCCGGGCCCTTCTTGTGCAGCCGCAGCTCGGCGCTGTTGCGCGCATGCATGCGCAGCGCGACCGACTTCAGGTTCAGCAGGATGTCGACCACGTCCTCCTGCACACCCTCGATGCTGGTGTACTCGTGCAGCACGCCGTCGATCTCGACCTCGGTGATGGCAGCCCCGGGCATCGAGGACAGCAGCACGCGCCGCAGTGCGTTACCCAGGGTGTGGCCAAAACCGCGTTCGAACGGCTCGATGACCACGCGCGCCTGGCGCGGTGCCACCGGCTGTACCTTGACCACACGGGGCTTCAGGAACTCGGAAACTGATGCTTGCATACGGCTACACCCCAAACTTAGGAAATACTCATCGATCCGCTGCCGCGCCGCTGCCGGCGCTGCAACCGATTACTTCGAATACAACTCCACGACCAGGTTCTCGTTGATGTCCGGCAGCACCTCATCGCGCCCCGGCACCGCCTTGAACACGCCGCGAAACTCCTTGTCGCTGACCTCGACCCAGTCCGGAAATCCGACCTGGGTCGCCACCGTCAGCGCGCTCTGGATGCGCAGCTGCTTGCGCGCCTTCTCGCGGATCTCGATCACCTCACCGGCCTTGACCTGGTAGGACGGAATGGTCACCACCTGGCCGTTGACGTTGACCGACTTGTGCGCCACCAGCTGGCGGGCCTCGGCGCGCGTGGCGGCGAAACCCATGCGGTAGACCACGTTGTCGAGCCGGCACTCGAGCAGCTTCAACAGCGTCTCACCGGTGGCGCCGGTGCGGCGCGCCGCCGCCTGGTAGTAATTGCGGAACTGGCGCTCGAGCACGCCGTACATGCGGCGCAGCTTCTGCTTCTCGCGCAGCTGCAGACCGTAGTCCGACAGCCGTTGGCGGCGTTCGCCCTTGATGCCGCCAGGGGGCACCTGCAGCTTGCACTTGCTCTCGAGGGGCTTTGCGCCGCTCTTGAGGAACAGGTCAGTACCCTCGCGGCGGGCGAGCTTGCAGGTTGGACCGAGATAACGCGCCATGGTTCGTTGCTTCCTTCGCCGCCGTTACACGCGACGCTTCTTGGGAGGGCGGCAGCCGTTGTGCGGGATCGGCGTGACGTCCGCGATGCTGGTGATCTTCAGTCCGCAGGCGTTCAACGCCCGCACCGCCGATTCGCGTCCCGGGCCGGGGCCGGCCACACGCACCTCGACGTTCTTTACCCCGTGCTCCTGGGCGGCGTTGCCGGCCTTCTCGGCCGCCACCTGGGCTGCAAACGGCGTGCTCTTGCGCGAACCACGAAAACCGCAGCCGCCCGAGGTCGCCCAGGACAGCGTATTGCCCTGCCGATCGGTGATCGTGATGATCGTGTTGTTGAACGATGCATGCACGTGAGCGATCGCGTCGAGCACGTTCTTGCGCGCCTTCTTGGGCTTCTTCGCCGCTCCGGCCGCCGCCGCGCTCTGCTGCTGTGGTTTCTGATCAGCCATAAATGTGGTCGCCTGTGTGCATTCTCAAGGTCAAAAACTGTCCATCCTGCAGGGCCCCGAGGGCCCCTTAGGTCTTGCCCGGCGGTGCGTTGAGCTTCACGGCCTGTTTACGCGGCCCCTTGCGGGTGCGCGCATTGGTGCGGGTGCGCTGGCCGCGCACCGGCAGGCCCTTGCGATGCCGCAGTCCTCGCCAGGTGCCTAAGTCCATGAGCCGCTTGATATTCATCGACACTTCGCGCCGCAGGTCGCCCTCCACCGGCCACTTGGCGATGTAGGAGCGGATGGCCCCGACCTCGGCCTCGGTCAGATCCTTGACCTTGGTGGTCGGCGCGATGCCGGCACCCTCGCAGATCGCCAGCGCACGCGCCGGCCCGATCCCATAGATATGGGTGAGCCCGATGTTCACGTGCTTGTTCATCGGAATATTGATGCCCGCTATGCGTGCCATGACTTCAACTACCTCAACCTTGGGTTCATGCCGGGTGTCATCCCTGGCGCTGCTTGTGACGCGCGTCGGAACTGCAGATCACATAGACCACGCCGCGCCGGCGCACGATCTTGCAGTTCTTGCAGATTTTCTTCACTGATGGACGTACTTTCATCGCACACCTGAAACTAAGCTCTATTGGCCGGCTAATTCTGCGCGGAACCGCTGCGGCCGCCGCCCAGCAGATTCGCCTTCTTCATCAGACCCGGATAGTGGTGCGACATCAGGTGCGCCTGCAGCTGCGCCATGAAGTCCATCACCACCACCACCACGATCAGCAGCGACGTGCCGCCGAACTGGAATGGCACGCCCTGCGAGGACACCAGGATCTCGGGCACCAGGCACACCGCCATGATGTAGATCGCACCCCACAGCGTCAGCCGGGTGAGTACCTTGTCGATGTACTCGCCGGTCTGCTGGCCGGGGCGGATGCCAGGGATGAAGGCGCCGGATTTCTTCAGATTGTCCGCGGTTTCGCGCGAGTTGAACACCAGCGCGGTGTAGAAGAAGCAGAAGAAGATGATCAGCGCCGCATACAGCACCAGGTGCAGCGGCTGACCGTAGCCGAGCGAGGCGGCGATGTCCTGCAGCACTTCGCTCACCTTGGAATCGGGGTTGGAGCCGAAGAAGCTGGCCATCGTGGCCGGAAACAGCAACAGGCTGGAGGCAAAGATCGGCGGGATGACGCCCGACATGTTGAGCTTGAACGGCAGGTGGCTGCTCTGGCCGGCGTACATCTTGCGGCCGACCTGGCGCTTGGCGTAGTTCACCGTGATGCGGCGCTGCGCGCGCTCGACGAACACGCAGAATCCGGTGACCCCGATGACGATGCCGATCAGGAGGATCGCGAACAGCGGATTCATCTCGCCGGTGCTGACCGATTCAAAAGTGCGGCCGATGGCGCCCGGCATGCCGGCCACGATGCCCGACAGGATCAGCATCGAGATGCCGTTGCCGATGCCGCGCTCGGTGATCTGCTCGCCCAGCCACATCAGGAACATGGTGCCGGTGGTCATGGTGATCGTGGCCGGCAGGTACCATTCGATGAAGCCCTTGGCCAGCGTCATGCCGCCGTTCTGCAGCGCCACCGCGGCGCCAAACGACTGGAATAGCGCCAGGCCGAGCGTGGCGTAGCGCGTCATCTGCGTGATGCGGCGCCGGCCCGACTCGCCCTCCTTGCGCGCCTCCATCAGCGACGGGATCACCATCGAGAGCATCTGGATGATGATCGAGGCCGAGATATACGGCATCACCCCCATCGCGAAGATCGACAGCCGCTGCAGCGCACCGCCCGAGAAGCTGTTGACGATGCCGAGGATGGTATTCGACTGGTCGTTGAAAAAGCGCGCCACCGCGTCCGGGTTGATGCCCGGCACCGGAATGAAGGTGCCCACGCGATACACCACCAGCGCGCCGACCAGGAACAGCAGGCGGCTGCGGATCTCGCCTTGGCGTCCGGCTTCGGCCAGCGCTGCGGCCGGGTTGGTGAGGGCGGAGTTGGCCATCAGTCCTCGAACTTGCCGCCGGCGGCGGTGATCGCCGCGCGCGCGCCCTTGGTGGCACCGATGCCCTTCAAGGTCACCGGCTTCTTGAGTTCACCCGACAGCACCACCTTGGCCTGGTCGGCGAACGCGTTCACGATCCCGGCCTTCTTCAGCACCGCCAGATCGATCACCGCGGCCTCGATGCCGGCCAGCTCGTGCAGCCGCACTTCGGCGCGCGTGGCCTTCATCGCCGAGCGAAAGCCGACCTTGGGCATCCGGCGCTGCAGCGGCATCTGGCCGCCTTCGAAACCGACCTTGTGATAGCCGCCCTTGCGCGCCCGCTGGCCCTTGACGCCGCGGCCACAGGTCTTGCCCTGGCCGGCCGAGGCACCGCGGCCCACGCGCAGCCGCGGCTTGCGCGAGCCGGCAGTGGGCTTGATGTTGTTCAGACGCATGTCAGTTCTGCTCCACTTTCAGCAGGTGGCCGGCGACGTGCATCATGCCGCGGTTCTCCGGCGTGTCGGCGATCATCACGCTCTGATGCATGCGGCGCAGCCCCAGGCCCCGCACCGAGGCGGCGATATTCTTCAGCTGCCCGTGCATGCTGCGGGTCAAGGTGATGGTGACCTGCTTGCCGACCGGGTGGGCAGCGGACTTTGCGGTCCGCTTGGCGGCCGGTTTTCCGGCCGTCTTGCCGGCTGGCCTGCTGGTTTTCCTGTGCTCGGTCATCAGGCGCTCCCGAGAATGTCTTCCACGCTCTTGCCGCGCTTGGCCGCGATGTCTTCCGGCGAGCGCACATTGGCAAGCGCATTCACCGTTGCGCGCACCACGTTGATCGGATTTCTTGACCCGTAGCTCTTGGCCAGCACGTTGCGCACCCCGGCGCATTCGAGCACCGCGCGCATGCCGCCGCCGGCGATCACGCCGGTACCTTCCGAGGCCGGCAGCATGAATACGCGCGTGGCGCCGTGCGCGCCGCGGATCGCGTAGTGCAGCGTGTCGTTGCGCAGGCTGACGTTGACCATGTTCTTGCGCGCCTGCGCCATGGCCTTGGAGATCGCTACCGGCACTTCGCGCGCCTTGCCGAAGCCGAAGCCGACGCGTCCGGCGCCGTCGCCGACCACGGTGAGCGCGGTGAAGCCGAACTGGCGGCCGCCCTTGACCACCTTGGCGGTGCGGTTCACGGCCACGAGCTTCTCGACCAGCTCATCGGCGCTCTGCGATTTTTCCATTCTTGCCATATTGATCCGCCTTTAGAACTCGAGCCCGGCCTCGCGCGCCGCCTCGGCCAGCGCCTTGACGCGGCCGTGATATTGAAAACCCGCGCGGTCGAAGGCAACGCGCGTGATGCCGGCGGCCTTGGCGCGCTCGGCGATGCTGCGGCCGACGCTCTTGGCGGCCTCGATGTTGCCGGTGCTCTTCAGGCCCGCGGCGACGTCCTTCTGCAGCGTCGAGGCGCTGGCCAGCACGCGCTCGCCCTTGCCGTCGAACAGCTGCGCATAGATGTGGCGCGGCGTGCGGTGCACGGTCAGGCGCGCCACCTTGAGGGCGCGGATCTGGGCCCGGGTCTTGACGGCGCGGCGCTGGCGCCGCTCTTTCTTGGTGATGTTCATAGGTGTCTCGCCGCGCTACTTCTTCTTGCCTTCCTTGAGGGAGATCTGTTCATCCTTGTAGCGCACGCCCTTGCCCTTGTAGGGCTCGGGCGGCCGGATGTCGCGGATTTCGGCCGCGGTCTGACCTACCTTTTGCCGGTCCGTCCCTTTGACCAGGACCTCGGTGAGGCTCGGCGCCTCGATGGTGATGCCCTCCGGTATCGGATAGCTCACCGGGTGCGAGAAACCGAGCGTCAGGTTCAGCGTCTTGCCGGAGACCTGCGCACGAAAACCGACCCCGACCAGTTCCAGGCGGCTCTCATAGCCTTTGGTGACGCCCTGGACCATGTTGGCCAGGTGCGCGCGCATCGAGCCGGCGGTCATGCGCGCCTGCTCAGTGCCTTGGTATTTCACCGACAGTTTCTTGTCGTTCTGTTCCACCGACACGCCCGGGCCAATCGCCATCGTCAGCGCGCCCTTGGCGCCCTTGACGGTGACGTTGCCGGCGGCGACGCTCACGCTCACGCCGCTGGGCAGGTCGATGACTCGATTGGCAACTCTGGACATTTCAGCTCACCTTGTCAGTGCACGTGCGCATCAGGCGACGATGCACAGGACTTCCCCGCCCTGGCCGATCGCATGCGCCGCCTTGTCGGTCATCACGCCCTTGGGCGTGGACACGATCACGGTACCCATGCCGCCCAGCACGCGCGGAATCTCGTCCTTGCCGCGATAGATACGCAGCCCGGGCCGGCTCACGCGCTCGATGCGGTCGATCACCGGGCGGCCGTCGTAGTACTTCAGGTCAATCGTCAGCACCGGCTTGCCGTCATCCTGGTTCAGGCCGAAGTCGGCGATATAACCCTCGTCCTTCAGCACCTTCAAGATCGCCGTCTTCAGCTTCGAAGAGGCGACGCTGACGCTGGTTTTGCGCGCGGACTGGCCGTTTCTGATACGGGTCAGCAGATCGGCGATCGGATCGGTCATGCTCATCGTTACAGCTCCTACCAGCTCGCCTTGCCGAGTCCTGGAATCTCACCGCGCATCGCGACTTCGCGGATCTTCACGCGGGCCAGCCCGAACTTGCGATACACGCCGCGCGAGCGGCCGGTGATCGCGCAGCGCGAGCGCTGGCGGCTCTTGGACGCATCGCGCGGCTGCTGCTGCAGGGCGACCTGCGCCGCGGCGCGCTGCTCCGGGCTCGACTTGGGGCTGCGAATGAGTTCCTTCAACTGCGCGCGCTTGATCGCGTACTTCTTCGCAACCCGTGCCCGTCGATGCTCGCGCATAATCATGTTGGTCTTGGCCATACGTATCCTTAAACCCGTTTGCCTTATCGCTATTTGCGGAACGGGAAGCTGAAGGCTTCCAGCAATGCCCGGCCGTGCTTGTTGTCGCGCGCCGTGGTGGTGATGGTGATGTCCATGCCGCGCAGCTGATCCACCGTGTCGTACTGGATCTCCGGAAAAATGATCTGTTCCTTCACGCCCATGCTGTAGTTGCCGCGGCCGTCGAAGCCACGGGGGGACAGGCCGCGAAAATCGCGGATGCGCGGCACCGCCACCGTGATCAGGCGGTCGAGGAACTCGTACATGCGCGCGCCGCGCAGCGTCACCTTGCAGCCGATCGGCAACCCTTCGCGCACCTTGAAGGCCGCGATCGCCTTCTTGGCCTTGCAGATCAGCGGCTTCTGGCCGGTGATCTTGGTCATGTCGCCGACCGCGGCATCCATGACCTTCTTGTCGGCCACGGCCTCACCCACGCCCATGTTGACCGTGATCTTGATGATGCGCGGCACTTCCATCGGATTGGACAGCTTGAGGTCGGCGCGCAGCTGCGGCACCACCTTGCTGTGATAGAACTCTTGAAGTCTTGCCTTTTCTGCCATGGCCGTTACCTGAAAATCGCTATTGCCGTGCGCGCGCCGGTCAGGCGTCGATCACTTCGCCGTTGGACTTGAAAAACCGCACCTTCTTGCCATCCGCCAGCCGCTTGACGCCGACCCGATCGGCCTTCTTGCTGGCCGGGTTCCACAACGCCACCTTGCACAGCGGCAGCGGCATCTCCTTCTCGATGATGCCGCCAGGCTGGTTGGCCTGCGGGTTGGCCTTGGTGTGGCGCTTGACGCGATTGACGTTCTCGACCAGCACCTGGGTGCCTTGCAGCACGCCAATCACGGCGCCGCGCCGGCCCTTATCTCGGCCCGACAGCACTATCACCTGATCGCCTTTCCTGATCTTTTCCATATCGCTATCTCTAAAGCTCTAGAGGACCTCGGGCGCCAGCGAGATAATCTTCATGAACTGCGCGTTGCGCAGCTCGCGCGTCACCGGCCCGAAGATACGGGTGCCGATCGGCTCGAGCTTGTTGGTCAGGAGCACCGCGGCATTGCCGTCGAACTTGATCAGCGAGCCGTCGGCGCGGCGCACGCCAAAGCGGGTACGCACCACCACCGCATCGTAGACCTCGCCCTTCTTGACCTTGCCGCGCGGGATTGCATCCTTGACGCTGACCTTGATGACATCGCCCACCGTGGCGTAGCGGCGGCGCGTGCCGCCGAGCACCTTGATGCACATCAGGGTGCGCGCGCCGCTGTTGTCGGCGGCGTTGAGCAGAGTGCGCATTTGGATCATGGCGGTGTATTCCTGTTCGCTATCGGCGTTGCGGCTTTTATGCCGGGTTCGCGCGCTCAACGATGGCGAGCAGACGCCATGACTTGTGGCGCGACAGCGGCCGGCACGGGGTGATCGACACCGTGTCGCCCTCGCGCGCCTCGTTCTTCTCATCGTGCGCCAGCAGCTTGGTCGTGCGGCGCACGAACTTGCCGTAGGTCGGGTGCTTCACCACCCGCTCGATCGACACCGCGATGGTCTTGTCCATCTTGTTGCTCACGACCTGTCCGGTCAGCGTGCGGACCGTCTTGCCGGCCTCGGTGGTCTCCGTGCTCATGTCTTCTTGCCTCCAGCGCGCAGCGCGCGCTGTACTGTCTTCACGCGCGCAATGTTCTTGCGCACCTTGCCGAACTGATCAGGCTTGACGGGCTGACCGGTGGCACGCTGCAGGCGCAGCGCGAACTGTTCCTTGCGCAGCGACATGAGCTCGTTCTGCAGCTCGAGCGCCGATTTCTTGTGCAGCTCACTGGCTTTCATCAGCGCACCTGCCGCTTCACGAAGGCGGTGGACACCGACAGCTTCGCCCCCGCCAGGCGAAACGCCTCGCGCGCGATCTCCTCGCTCACCCCTTCCATCTCGAACAGCACCTTGCCGGGCTTGACCTTGGCGATCCAGTACTCGACGTTGCCCTTGCCGCTACCCATGCGCACTTCCAGCGGCTTCTTGGTGATCGGCACGTCGGGAAACACGCGGATCCAGATCTGCCCGCCGCGCTTCACATAGCGCGCCATCGCGCGGCGCGCGGCCTCGATCTCGCGCGCGGTCATGCGTGCCCGGTCGGTGGCCTTGAGCCCGTAGTCGCCGAAGGCCACGGTACTGCCGCGCAGCGCCAGGCCGCCGTTGTGGCCCTTGAACTGCTTGCGGTATTTGGTTCGTTTTGGTTGCAGCATGATGCATTACTTGAATTAGACGGCGCCCTCGGTGCCGGTCGGGGCGGCGCCAGCTGGCGCGGCCGCTGCCGGCGTTGCCGCGGCGATTGCGGGTGCAGCGGGGGCGGGGGCGGCGGGGGGGGCGGCGGCCGGAGTCGCAGCCGTCGTGGCTTCGACCACCGCCGGCTCTGCGGCCTGGCGATCGAGCTGCGCCTGGTCGAACACCTCACCCTTGAAGATCCACACCTTGATGCCGATCACGCCGTAGGTCGTCATGGCCTCTGCCAGGCCGTAATCGATGTCGGCGCGGAAGGTATGCAGCGGAATGCGTCCCTCCCGATACCACTCGGTGCGCGCGATCTCGGAACCGTTCAGGCGCCCGGACATGCGCACCTTGATCCCCAGTGCGCCGCTGCGCATGGTGCTCATCACGGCGCGCTTCATCGCCCGGCGGAACATCACGCGCTTTTCGATCTGCTGCGAGATGCTCTCGGCCACCAGCTGCGCATCGAGTTCCGGCTTCCTGATCTCGGCGATGTTGAGGCGCACGTCGAGCATCGCCATGCCGAGGAGCTTGGCGGTCTCGGCGCGCAGCTTCTCGATGTCCTCGCCCTTCTTGCCGATCACGATGCCCGGACGCGCGGTCTGGATGGTGATGTTCACCTTCTTCGCGGCGCGCTCGATCATGATGCGGCTGACGGAGGCGTCGGCCAGCTTCTTCTTCAGGAACTCGCGCACCCGGAAATCGGTGTGCACCAGCAGCGGAAACTGCTTCTTCGAGGCATACCACTTCGACGTCCAGTCGCGAGTGATCCCTAAGCGAATGCCGATCGGATTGACTTTCTGGCCCATGGGCTAGTCCTTCTTGCCGTCGCCGACTTCGAGCGTGATGTGACTGTTGCGCTTGACGATGCGGTTGCCCCGCCCCTTGGCGCGCGCCGCAAAGCGCTTCAGCACCGGCGCGGTATCGATCTCGATGCGCGTCACCTTGAGCTCATCGATATCGGCGCCGAGGTTGTTCTCGGCGTTGGCGATCGCCGACTCAAGGACCTTCAGTACCAATCTGGCTCCCTTCTTTGGCAGGAACTTGAGCGTCGACAGCGCATTGCCCACGCCCTTGCCGCGCACCGTGTCGGCCACCAGCCGGCACTTCTGCGGCGAGATGCGCGCGTAGCGCAGTTTTGCGGTTACCTGCATCGCATTACTCCGCGACCGTGACCTTGCGATCGCCGGAATGCGACTTGAAGAGGCGCGTCGGCGAGAACTCGCCGAGCTTGTGGCCCACCATGTTCTCGGTCACCAGCACCGGGATGTGCTGGCGGCCGTTGTGGATCGCCAGCGTCAGTCCCACCATGTCGGGGATCACCATCGAGCGGCGCGACCAGGTCTTGATCGGCCGGCGATCGCTCTTAGCCATGGCGGTCTGCACTTTCTTGGCCAGGTGCAGATCCACGAACGGACCTTTCTTTAACGAACGCGGCACGTCTAATTCCTCCGCTGCACGATCATGTTGCTGGTGCGCTTGTTACGGCGGGTCTTCTTGCCCTTGGTGTTCCAGCCCCAGGGCGACACCGGATGCGGATTGCCCTGACCGGACTTGCCCTCACCGCCACCGTGCGGGTGATCGACCGGGTTCATCGCCAGGCCGCGCACCGTCGGGCGCACGCCGATCCAGCGCAGCGCGCCGGCCTTGCCGTACTTGCGCAGGTTGTGCTCATCGTTCGACAGCTCGCCCAGGGTGGCGCGGCAGTCGATGTGCACCTTGCGCGTCTCGCCCGACTTCAGGCGGATGAAGGCGTGGATGCCCTCGCGCGAGGTGTACTGGGCCGAGGCGCCGGCGCTGCGCGCCAGCTGGCCGCCGCGGCCGGGCTTGAGTTCAATGTTGTGCACCACCGAGCCGACCGGGATGTGGCGCAGCGCCATAGCGTTGCCCGGCTTGATCGGCGCCTCACTGCCCGAGCGCAGCTCGTCGCCATCCTTCACGCCCTTGGGCGCCAGGATGTAGCGCCGCTCGCCGTCCGCATACAGCAGCAGCGCGATGTGCGCGGTGCGGTTCGGGTCGTATTCGACGCGCTCGACCACCGCCGCCACGCCGTCCTTGTCGCGCCGGAAATCGATCAGGCGGTACTTCTGGCGCGACCCGCCGCCGATATGGCGCGTGGTGATGCGGCCGAAATGGTTACGGGCACCGGTCTTGCTCTGCGCGACCGTGAGCGGCTCGTACGGGCCGCCCTTGTACAGATGGCTCTTGCTGATACGCACCTGGAAGCGCGTACCGGGCGACGTGGGCTTGAGTTTGATCAGGGCCATGGTGTGATCTCGTTAAGCTTTCTGGCGCTTGGCCTGGGACTGGGCCTGCGCCTCGTAGTCGATGCTCTGGCCGGCGGCCAGGCGCACATAGGCCTTCTTCCAGTCCTGGGTGCGGCCGTTACGGTTGCCGAAGCGGCGCTTCTTGCCCGACTCGTTCAGCACCTGCACGCCCTCGACTTTGACCTCGAACATCAGTTCCACCGCGCGGCGCACGTCGGTGCGGGTGGCCTCGCGGCGCACGCGAAACGCGTACTGGTTGCGCTCCTGCAGACCCAGCGAGGTCTTCTCGGTCACGTGCGGCGCGAGCAGCACGTTCATCAGGCCTTCCTTACCCAGCGGCTTGCGCGTCGCGGTCATTGCAGGCGCTCCTCGAGCAGCTTCACGGCGCCCACAGTCGCCAGCACCTTGTCGTGGCGTGCCAGGCTCACCGGGTTGATCGCCGCCGCCGCCAGCAGCTCCACATGGGGCAGGTTACGGGCCGCCAGCGTCAGCTTCTCATCGGCGGCCTCGACGATGATCAGCACATCCTCGAGCGCCAGCGACTTCAGCTGCGCCAGCAGCAGCTTGGTTCTAGGCTGGTCCACCGCGAATGAGGTCGTCACCACCAGCCGGTCCTGGCGCACCAGCTCGGACAGCATCGAGCGGATCGCACCGCGGTACATCTTGCGATTCACCTTCTGCGTGAAATCGCGCGGCTGCGCAGCAAAGGTGCGCCCGCCGCCGACCCAGATCGGGCTCCTGATCGAACCGGCACGCGCGGAACCGGTACCCTTCTGGGCGTGCGGCTTCCTGCCGCCGCCGCGCACCTCGGCGCGCGTCTTCTGCGCCTTGGTGCCGGCACGGCCGCCCGCCAGGTACGCATTGACCACCTGGAACACCAGCGACTGGTTGTACACGTGGCCGAAGTTCTCGTCCGACACGGCCAGTTCGGCCCCGCCATTGGCAACTTTGAGCTTCATGACTTCAAGTCTTCTTGTGAGGCTGTACGGTCTTGCGCAGGGCGTGGCGGGCAGCCTTCACCGAGGCACGCACCACGACGTCGCCGCCCGCAGCTCCCGGGATGGCGCCGCGGATCAAGAGCAGGTTGCGCTTGGCGTCCACGCCCACGACCTTCAGGTTCTCGGTGGTGCGGCGGATGACGCCCATGTGGCCCGACATGCGCTTGCCCGGAAACACGCGGCCCGGCGTCTGGCGCTGGCCGATCGAGCCCGGCACGCGGTGCGACACCGAGGCGCCGTGCGAGGCCATGCCGCCGGCGAAATTGTGGCGCTTCTGCACCCCGGCGAAGCCCTTGCCGATGGTCACGCCGGTGACGTCGACCGCCTGGCCTTCGGCGAACAGGTCCACCTTGAGCTCGCTGCCGAGCTTCAGGTCCTCATGATCCTTGCCGACTAAGCGAAACTCGATCAGGCCGCGGCCCGGCTCCACGTTGGCTTTGGCAAAGTGGCCCTGGGACGACTTGGTCAGCAGCTGCGGGCGGCGGGTGCCGAAGGTGACCTGCACCGCGCGATAGCCGTCGCTCTCGACCGATTTGACCTGGGTGACGCGGTTGGGCAGCACCTCGACCACGGTCACGGGCACGGATTCACCCGCGTCGGTGAACACGCGCGTCATACCGCACTTGCGGCCGACCAGACCAATAGCCATGGCACTATTCCTCTCAATAGGCGCGCACTGCAATCGGTGCGAGCCGAAGCATTTCCAGGCATGACTACAGGAGGGCAGCGCACAAGGCGCTGATGCTCTCGAGTGGTCTTGGCCTCAAATCTAAAGGCCAACCTCGCCCGATCATCCGCCCAGTTATTCGACTGGGGGCGGCGCTGTGAGGACTGGTTTTTTAGGCAATCCGGACAGCGCGAAAAAGGCCGCGCAGTATAGCAGCAAACTCCTTCAATTCAACCGGATCTGCACGTCCACGCCGGCCGGCAATTCCAGGCGCATCAACGCGTCCACGGTCTTGTCGGTCGGGTTCATGATGTCCATTAGGCGCTTGTGGGTGCGCAGCTCGTACTGGTCGCGCGCGTCCTTGTCGGCGTGCGGCGAGATCAGCAGCGTGAAGCGCTCCATCTTGGTCGGCAGCGGCACCGGGCCACGCACGGTCGCGCCGGTACGGCGCGCCGTATCGACGATTTCCTTCGCCGAATTGTCGATCAGGCGATGGTCGAACGCCTTGAGCCTGATGCGAATGTTCTGATTGGCCATGGTCCACTACCTTTGAAAAATCGTTACTTGAGAACCTTCGACACCAC
>PKWJ01000004.1:2049-7145 GCA_003132025.1 Gammaproteobacteria bacterium | reverse complement strand
GTGGTGTCGAAGGTTCTCAAGTGACCACAGGCCAGTAGCTCAATTGGCAGAGCGGCGGTCTCCAAAACCGCAGGTTGGGGGTTCGATTCCCTCCTGGCCTGCCACTGACTTGAGACCCTTTGGTTTGAATTAGGCGGCGATCAACTCGATGAATGAAGCAGTTCCAGATCACAGTGCCGGCGGCGCTGCCGACTCGGCCAAGCTCGCCGTGGCGGTCGTGCTGCTGCTGGGCGGCATCGTCGCGTTCTATGCGCTGCACGCGCAGCCCGACTGGCAGCGCTGGCTGGCCGTGGTCGCAGGCGTCGTGCTGGGAATCGTGGTGTTCGGTTTATCGCAGCGCGGCCGCGAATTCTTCGAGTTCGTGGTCGAATCGCGGGTTGAGCTGCGCAAAGTCGTCTGGCCGACGCGCCAGGAGACCGGCATGACGACGCTGGCGGTGTTCGTGTTCGTGATCGTCGCCGGAACGTTTTTCTGGGTGCTGGACGTGTTCCTGTCCTGGGCCACCCGCATGTTGACCGGGCAGGGAGGCTGACCGTGGCATTACGCTGGTACGTCGTACATGCCTACTCGAACTTCGAGCACCGTGTGGCCGAAGCCCTAAGGGATCGCATCAAGCGCGATGGCCTGGAGGCGCGTTTCGGCGAGATCCTGGTGCCGACCGAGGAAGTGGTCGAGATGCGCGACGGCCAGAAGCGCCGCAGCGAGCGCAAGTTCTATCCCGGCTACGTGCTGGTGCAGATGGAGATGGACGAGCAGACCTGGCACCTGGTGCGCGACGTGCCCAAGGTGCTCGGCTTCATCGGCGGCACCAGCGACAAGCCGGCGCCGATCTCCGAGAAAGAGGCCTCGCGGATCCTGCAGCGCGTCGAAGAGGGCGTGGACAAGCCGCGTCCGAAGGTGCTGTTCGAACCCGGCCAGGTGGTGCGCGTGGTGCATGGCCCGTTCAACGACTTCAACGGCGTGGTCGAGAGCGTGAACTACGAGAAGAACCGGTTGCAGGTCGCGGTGCAGATCCTCGGCCGCTCGACCCCGGTGGAGCTCGATTTCTCGCAGGTGGAAAAGGTTTAGACATCAATCGTTGGGGAGCCTCACGGCGTTTGCACCCACAGGACGGATGAGACATGGCGAAGAAAGTACAGGCGTATATCAAGCTGCAGGTGCCGGCGGGCGCGGCCAATCCGTCGCCGCCGATTGGACCGGCGTTGGGCCAGCAGGGCGTGAACATCATGGAGTTCTGCAAGCAATTCAATGCGCAGACCGGGAAGCTGGAGAAGGGACTGCCGATACCCACCGTGATCACGGTGTATTCGGATCGAAGCTTCACGTTCATCATGAAAACCCCGCCCGCCTCGGTGCTGATCCGCAAGGCGATCGGTATTGAAAAGGGCAGCGGCACCCCCAATACCGCCAAGGTTGGCAGGATTACGCGCGCCCAGATCGAGGAGATCGCCAAAACCAAGACCCCGGACCTCACCGCCGCGGATCTCGCGGCCGCCGTGCGCACCATCGCCGGCAGCGCCCGCAGCATGGGCGTCGATGTGGAGGGTGTCTGACATGGTTGCCGTAGCCAAGCGCGCCAAGGTGTGGAAGGAAAAGCTCACCCCGGGCAAGCATTACCCGGTGGACGAGGCGTTGTCGCTGCTGAAGGAATTCGCGACCGCGAAGTTCGCCGAGTCGGTCGACGCCGCCATCAACCTGGGCATCGATGCCAGCAAGTCGGACCAGCAGGTGCGCGGTTCGACCGTGATGCCGCACGGCACCGGCAAGTCGGTGCGGGTGGCGGTGTTCACCAGCGGCAAGAACCAGGACGCCGCGCGGGCCGCGGGCGCCGAGATCGTAGGCCTGGAGGACCTGGCCGAGAAGGTCAAGGCGGGCGAGATCAATTTCGACGTCGTGATCGCAAGTCCCGACGCGATGCGCGTGGTCGGGCAGCTGGGCCAGATTTTAGGACCGCGCGGCCTGATGCCGAACCCGAAGGTCGGCACCGTGACGCCGAACGTCGCCGAGGCGGTCAAGAACGCCAAGGCCGGCCAGGTGCGTTACCGCGTGGACAAGGCGGGCATCGTGCACGCGACCATCGGGCGGGCGAATTTCGAGACCAGCGCGCTGAAGGAAAACCTGGTGGCGCTGCTGGGCGATCTGCAGAAGGCGAAGCCGGCTGCATCGAAGGGCATTTATCTGAAACGCATCACCGTGTCCTCGACCATGGGTCCGGGGATCGCGGTGGATCAGTCGAGCCTGGGGCTGTAAGCACCGGGCTGAAGATTTTTTGGTTTGGTGCGGGCCGGCGCGATCGCCGGCCATCATCGAAGACCGCAGGCGAATCCCACGGGACCTTACCGGGGTGGATTCTTAATGGCCGCCTGCGCAGATGATGGTGAAACTTTTCACTCAGGGCGTCCTGAGGTGAGGATCACCGTCTACGGGTGAAACGTGCCGCGAGGCGCGTTTCGTGTTGGGACAGGCGGCAACGCTTAAGTCCTATAGGTGATCTTCAAGGCCAGGAGGTTTTGAATGGCTCTCAACCTGGAAGATAAAAAGGCGCTGGTGACCGAGGTCAACGAGGTCGCGTCCAAGGCTCTGTCCGTGGTCGCTGCCGAGTACCGGGGTCTTACCGTGACGCAGATGACCGAGCTGCGATCGAAGTCGCGCGCGGCGGGCGTGTACATGCGTGTAGTCAAGAACACGCTGGCGCGCAAGGCCGTGGCCGGTACTTCGTTCGAGTGCTTGAGTCCGGTGCTGAAGGGGCCGCTGGTGCTGGCCTTCTCGAAGGATGATCCGGGCGCAGCCGCGCGCGTGATCAAGGCCTTCTCGAAGGACAACGACAAGCTGGTCACGACGGCGGTTTCTCTCGGCGGGCAACTGCTGACGGCGAAATCCCTGGACCAGGTCGCAAGTCTGCCCACGCGCGAGCAGGCGCTGGCGATGCTGATGGGCGTCATGCGGGCGCCGATTCAGAAACTCGTCGGCACGCTGCAAGCAACGCCTTCCAAGCTGGTGCGCACGCTCGCTGCGGTGCGCGATCAGAAACAGGCCCAGCCGGCCTGATCTGGTCTGATTCAACGTATTTCAGGAGATGACAATGGCTGTATCGAAAGACGAGATCCTCGACGCGATTGGCAAGATGAGTGTCATCGACGTGGTCGAGCTGATCGCTGACATGGAAAAGAAGTTCGGTGTGACCGCGGCCGCCCCGGTGGCCATGGCGGCGGGACCTGTAGCGGGTGCGGCGGCGGCTCCGGTCGAGGAGCAGACCGAGTTCACCGTGACGCTGAAGGAATATCCGGCCGACAAGAAGGTCACGGTCATCAAGGTGATCCGCGAGATCACGGGCCTGGGTCTCAAAGAGGCCAAGGACCTGGTCGAAGGCGCACCGGCGACCGTCAAGGAAGCCGTCGCCAAGGCGGATGTCGAAATCATCAAGAAGAAACTGGAAGACGTCGGCGCCAAGGTGGAAGTCAAATAACTTCGCCTCGCCGGTCAGTGACCGCGTATGCGCGCGGGAGTAACGCTGGTCAATCCCGGTGCTGCTCCCGTGCGCCTGTTCTTTTGAGAGGGTGACACGATGCCGTATTCATTTACCGAAAAGAAGCGTATCCGCAAGAACTTTGGCAGGCAGCAGAGCATCCTCGAGGTGCCGTACCTGCTGGCGATACAGCTGGATTCGTATCGCAGCTTCCTGCAGGCGCAGGTGGCGGACGATGCGCGCATCGTCACCGGCCTGCATGCGGCGTTTCGCAGCGTGTTCCCGATCTCCAGCTACTCCGGCAATGCGGTGCTGGAGTACGTCAGCTATCGGCTGGGCGAGCCGGTGTTCGACGTCAAGGAGTGCCAGCTGCGCGGCCTGACCTATGCGGCGCCACTGCGGGTGAAGGTGCGCCTGGTGGTGTACGACAAGGAAGCCGCCGGCGCCAAGAAGCCGATCAAGGATGTCCGTGAGCAGGAGGTCTATCTCGGCGAGCTGCCGCTGATGACCGACAACGGCACCTTCATCGTCAACGGTACCGAGCGCGTGATTGTGTCGCAGTTGCACCGCTCGCCTGGGGTGTTCTTTGACCATGATCGGGGCAAGACGCATTCCTCCGGCAAGCTCCTGTTCTCGGCCCGCATCATTCCTTATCGCGGCTCGTGGCTGGACTTCGAGTTCGACCCCAAGGACTGCGTGTTCGCGCGCATCGACCGGCGCCGGAAACTTCCGGTGACGATCATCCTGCGCGCACTGGGGATGAACGAGACCGATATCCTCGACACGTTCTTCGAGAAGAATACTTTCACCCTCACCAAGGACAGTGCGGCGATGCGCCTGGTGCCGCAGCGCCTGCGCGGTGAGACCGCCACCTTTGAACTGCGCATCGGCGATCAGGTGATCGTCGAGGAAGGCCGCCGTATCACGGCGCGCCACGTGCGCCAGCTGGAGGACTCGGGCGTCAAGCAGCTGCCGGTGCCACGCGAGTACCTGCAGGGCAAGGTGCTGGCGCATGACGTGGTCAACACCGGCACCGGCGAGATCATCGCCAAGGCCAACGAGGTGCTGACCGCGGCCAGCCTGCAGAAGCTGGTCGAGGCCGGGATCACCGAGATCAACACCCTCTATACCAATGACCTGGATCGCGGTCCGTACATCTCGGACACGCTGCGCATCGATCCGACCAAGACGCGCCTCGAGGCTTTGGTCGAGATCTATCGCATGATGCGACCGGGTGAGCCGCCGACCAAGGATGCGGCCGAGAACCTGTTCAACAACCTGTTCTTCAATCTCGAGCGCTACGACCTGTCGGGCGTCGGGCGCATGAAGTTCAACCGCCGCGTCGGCCGCAAGGAGATCACCGGCTCGCAGATCCTGTCGAAGGACGACATCCTGGATGTGCTGAAGGTGCTGATCGACATTCGTAACGGCAACGGGACNNTCGGTGAGATGGCGGAGAACGCGTTCCGGGTCGGCCTGGTGCGCGTGGAGCGGGCGGTCAAGGAACGGCTGACGATCGCGGAGTCCGAGCCCTTGATGCCGCAGGAGATGATCAACGCCAAGCCGGTCGCGGCCGCGGTGAAGGAATTCTTCGGCTCCTCGCAGCTATCGCAGTTCATGGACCAGAACA
>PKWJ01000004.1:1421-2041 GCA_003132025.1 Gammaproteobacteria bacterium | reverse complement strand
CCGATCGAGACGCCGGAAGGACCGAATATCGGCCTGATCAATTCGCTGTCGGTGTATGCGCGCACCAACCAGTACGGCTTCCTCGAAACGCCGTACCGGCGAGTCGACAACGGCCGCGTCACCGATCGCATCGATTTCCTGTCGGCGATCGAGGAAGGCGAGTTCGCGATCGCACAGGCCAACGCCAAGACCGGCGTCGGCGGTCAGCTGGGCGATGAGCTGGTGAGCTGCCGCTACCAGAGCGAGTTCACGCTGATGCCGCGCGATCGTATCAACTACATGGACGTGTCGCCGAAGCAGATCGTTTCGGTGGCAGCGTCGCTGATTCCATTCCTGGAGCACGACGACGCTAACCGCGCGCTGATGGGTTCGAACATGCAGCGCCAGGCGGTGCCGACGCTGCGCTCGCAGACCCCGCTGGTGGGCACCGGCATGGAGCGTCCGGTGGCGATCGACTCGGGCGTGGCCGTGGTCGGCAGACGAGGCGGCCAGGTGGACTCGGTGGATGCCTCGCGCATCGTGGTGCGGGTGAATGACAACGAAACCCTGGCGGGTGAGCCGGGCGTGGATATTTATAACCTCACCAAGTACACGCGCTCGAACCAGAACACCTGCATCAA
>PKWJ01000004.1:0-1395 GCA_003132025.1 Gammaproteobacteria bacterium | reverse complement strand
CAACTTCGAGGATTCGATCCTGATCTCCGAGCGCGTGGTGCAGGAGGACCGCTTCACGACCATTCATATCGAGGAGCTGACCTGCGTGGCGCGCGACACCAAGTTGGGACCCGAGGAAATCTCGGCCGATATCCCCAACGTGGGCGATGCCGCACTGGCCAAGCTCGATGAGGCGGGTATCGCCTTCATCGGTGCCGAGGTGCGGGCCGGGGACATCCTGGTCGGCAAGGTCACGCCCAAGGGCGAGACGCAGCTGACCCCGGAAGAGAAGCTGCTGCGGGCGATCTTCGGCGAGAAGGCGTCCGATGTGAAGGACACCTCGCTGCGCGTGCCGCCCGGCATGGACGGTACCGTCATCGACGTGCGCGTGTTCACGCGCGATGGCATCGAGAAGGACTCGCGCGCACAGGCGATCGAGAAGGCGGAGATCGAGCGGGTGCGTAAGGACCTGCAGGATCAGCGTCGTATTCTCGAGGAGGACCTGTACCAGCGCGTGCGCGGCATGCTGCTCAATCACACCGCCGCCGGTGGGTCCAAGAAGCTCAAGCCCGGCACGCAGATCACGGCCGAGTACCTGGATTCACAGCCGCGTGAGGAGTGGTTCCAGGTGCGACTGGATGACGATGAGGCTAATGGTGCGCTGGAAGCGGCCGCCGAGCGGCTGCAGACGCAGCAGAAGGCATTCGAGAAACGGCTGGAGGAGAAGCGCGCCAAGATCACCGCCGGCGATGATCTGGCTCCCGGCGTGCTCAAGATGGTCAAGGTGTATCTGGCGGTGAAGCGCCGCGTGCAGCCGGGCGACAAGATGGCCGGCCGTCACGGCAACAAGGGCGTGATCTCGACCATCGTGCCGGTGGAGGACATGCCGTACCTGGAAGACGGTACGCCGGTGGATATCGTGTTGAATCCGCTGGGCGTGCCTTCGCGCATGAACGTCGGCCAGGTGCTGGAGACGCACCTGGGCTGGGCGGCGAAGGGCCTGGGGCTGAAGATCGGCCGCATGATCGAGGCACAGGCGCAGACGCAGGAAATGCGCGGCTTCCTCGCCAAGATCTACAACGAGACCGGCGGCCAGAAGGAGCGGCTGGATGAGCTGACCGACAAGGAGATCGCGGAACTGGCGAGTAACCTGAAGGAAGGCGTGCCGATGGCGACCCCGGTGTTCGACGGCGCCTCCGAGAAGGACATCAAGGGACTGCTGGCTTTGGCGGAAGTACCGCTGTCGGGTCAAACGTGGCTGTTCGACGGTCGCACCGGCGAGCGTTTTGATCGCCAGGTGACCGTGGGCTACATGTACATGCTGAAGCTGAACCACCTGGTGGACGACAAGATGCATGCGCGCTCCACCGGGCCGTACAGCCTGGTGACGCAGCAGCCCCTGGGCGGCAAGGCGCA
>PKWJ01000058.1 GCA_003132025.1 Gammaproteobacteria bacterium | reverse complement strand
GCAGCTCGGCTTCCGGCGCCCGCCTGCCTAAGGCTTCACTGCAGTCGCTCAGGTGCTCCACCGGGGATTCGGCGACCTTGAGCTGCTCGAGCTGATGCTGCGCGAAGTAGCCGATGCGTAGATCCCGCGCCTCGGTGCGGCTGCCCGACAGCGCCGTCAGCGACCCCGCCAGCAGCTTCATCAGGGTGGACTTGCCGGCGCCGTTACGGCCCAGGAGCGCCACCCGGTCGCCGGGCGCGATGGTCAGCTTCACGCCTTCGATCACCGCGCGGCCGTCGTAACCGGCCGACTGGCGCTCGAGCGCCAGCAGCGGGCGCGGCAGCTTGTCGGGTCGCGCGAACGAAAACTCGAACTGGCTATCCACATGTGCCGGCGCGATGCGCTGCATGCGTTCCAGTGCCTTCAGGCGGCTCTGCGCCTGGCGCGCCTTGCTGGCCTTGGCGCGAAAGCGCTCCACGAACGACTCCATGTGCCGGATCTCGCGCTGCTGGCGCGCGTACAGCGCCGCCTGCTGCGACAGCTCGCTGGCGCGCTGCTCCTCGAACGCGGAGTAGTTGCCGCGATAGGCGCGTGCCTTTTCGTGCTCGATGTTCACCACCCGGTTGACCACGCGATCGAGAAACTCGCGGTCGTGAGAGATCAAGAGCAGCGTGCCCGGATAGGCCGTGAGCCAGCCCTCCAGCCACACGATCGCATCCAGGTCCAGGTGATTGGTCGGCTCGTCCAGCAGCAGCAGGTCCGAGCGGCACATCAGCGCCCGCGCCACGTTCAGCCGCACCCGCCAGCCGCCCGAGAACGCGCTCACCGGACGCCGCTCGTCGTTACTGTCGAAGCCCAGTCCGTGCATCAGCGTCGCCGCGCGGCTGGCCGCATCATAGCCGCCGATGGCCGCGTAGCTGCCGTGCAGGTGGCCGAGCGCCACGCCGTCATCGGCCTGCTCGGCCCTGGCGAGGTCGGCTTCGATCGCTCGCAGCTCGATGTCCCCGTCCAGCACGAACTCAATCGCCTCGCGCTCGCTGGCGTCGAGCTCCTGCGACACGTAGGCGATCGCCAGCTGCGAGGGCATGTCGAAACTACCGCCCTCGGGCGTCAGCTCGCCGCGCACCAGCCCAAGCAGGCTCGACTTGCCGCTGCCGTTCTCGCCGGTGACGCCGACCTTCTCGCCCCGGAACAGGCTGAAGGTGGCACCGGTGAACAGCAGCCGCTTGCCGCGGCGCAGGCTAAGGGCGGAAAAGTTGAGCATGGCGGGGCGCGCAGCCTATACAGCGGCGCGACCACCATCAAGGGCTGGGTAGGGTTTACTGCGGCGGACGCAGGACCGGCAGCTTCTGCGTATCGCCGCTGGCGGCGTACAGGGCTTCCAGGTCCTTGAGCACGGTGTGCTGATTGGCTCCGGCGAGCATGTGATCGCGGATGATCTTGAGCTGGTAGCGCAGGTAGGGCAGCAGCGCGCTCATCGGCGCGGTCTCGCCCGTCTGTTCTGTCAGCAGCGAATCGCAATAGACGCGGTAGTACTCGGCGTAGGCTTCCTCGTACTTCGCCAGCGCCTCGCAGAAATGATCATCGTGCAGTACCGCACTGCACAGCGAGTCGGCGCACAAGAGGCTACAGGCCGAGCTTACGTAGGCCTCGTGTTCACGCACCAGCTGGCGCCCATAGGACTGCGATTCACCGAACAGCGCCTGGATCAGCTGCCGGCGCGCGACGCCGGTGATATGTCGCTCGCGCAGGTATTCGAACGGCGCCTTGCGATGCAGCGTCAGGAACGCAACTTTGCGCAGCTCCACTGATGCCGTCTGTCGCGGCGCCCGGGCTACGGCCTGCATCAGCCGTCCGTGCGAATGTTCCCAGCTGCGATATAGCACCACGTTCTCGAGCAGCCGGGTGGCGAGCTGCGCCTCTGCGGGCGCGCCGGAACGTGCGGTGAGTGTCAGGTGCCGCTCCGAGTATTCCATCAGCCGCGCGGCGTTCCATTGGGGAGCCGTGCGTGGCGTCGAAGCTGCAGCCGTTGCGGGCATCTGTCGATTCCTGCCCTTGTGGTGAGACCTACTGGCCGCATGATGTCGCATTCGCGGTGCCGCTTCAACGCTTTTGATTGCTACGTCACACAAATTTAGTACGGCGCCGCTTGCACCAAAACAGCATTGATGACAGCACGCGCATGCATCGGCTCGACGCCGATAGACATAATGCGCGAGGTTTGCGCGCTAAGCGTCGAGACTACGAAGCAATTTGAAAAAATGACGCTGCCGCAAGCGGCATCGCCTGCGCGGCGCGAGGGCTCGTCGCCGCCGCGCCACGCAGGTCTACAGTGTCAAATGATCAGCCCACCTGTCAGCCTGCGGTGCTCTCTTCCGCATCGACGCTGACATCGTCCATGTCGCCGACCGCGCCTCCAACGTCCATGAAGCTGCGCCGTCCGCTCTCATCGAGCTTGCGCCGCCGATGCGCGTGGGCCGCAAAGCCGGTGCCCGCCGGAATCAGCCGGCCGACGATGACGTTTTCCTTCAGCCCCCGCAGATCGTCCTTCAGACCCCGAACCGCCGCTTCGGTCAGCACGCGGGTGGTCTCCTGGAACGACGCTGCCGAGATGAACGACTCCGTCGCCAGCGATGCCTTGGTGATGCCCAGCAGCACCGGCTGCAGCCGTGCCGCCTGCTTGCCATCGACCTCGATGCGATCGTTGATGTCGAGCGCCCGCGAGCGATCGATCTGCTCACCGCGCAACAGGCTGGTCTCGCCGACCGCGACCACTTCGGTCTTGCGCAGCATCTGTCGGATGATCACCTCGATGTGCTTGTCGTTGATCTTCACGCCCTGCAACCGATAGACGTCCTGGATCTCGCGCACCAGGTAGTTCGCCAGCGCCTCGACCCCCTGCAGCCGCAGGATGTCGTGCGGATTGGGCTCGCCATCGGCGATCACCTCGCCGCGCTCCACGGTCTCGCCCTCGAACACGTTGAGCTGGCGCCACTTCGGGATCAGCTCCTCGTATTTCTCGCCGTCGTCGCTGGTGATCACCAGCCGCCGCTTGCCCTTGGTCTCCTTGCCGAAGCTCACGGTGCCGCTCTTCTCGGCCAGGATCGCCGGATCCTTGGGCTTTCGGGCCTCGAACAGGTCCGCGACCCGCGGCAGACCGCCGGTGATGTCGCGCGTCTTGGACGACTCCTGCGGGATGCGGGCGATGATGTCGCCCACCGACACCTTGGCGCCGTCCTCCAGGTTCACCAGCGCGCCCATCGGCAGCGTGTACACCGCCGGGATGTTGGTGTGCGCGAAGGTGACTTCCTTGCCCTTGGAGTTCAACAGCTTGATGGTCGGACGCAGGTCCTTGCCGCCGCGCTGCTTGGAATCGAGCATCACGGTGCTGGATAGACCCGTGACCTCATCGACCTGGGTCGCGACGGTGAGTCCATCGACGAAGTCCTGGAACTTGATGAAGCCGGCCACTTCGGTCACCACCGGGTGGGTATGCGGATCCCAGGTGGCCACCACCTGGCCGCCGGCGACCTTGGAGCCTTCCTTCGCCGTGATGGTGGCGCCATAGGGGATCTTGTAGCGCTCGCGCTCACGGCCGAACTCGTCCACCACGCCGATCTCGCCCGAGCGCGATACCGCGACCAGGTGACCCTTCTCGTGTTCCACGGTCTTGATGCGGTGGAAGCGCAGCGTACCCTTGTTGCGGATCTCCACGCTGGAGGCCGCCGCGGCCCGCGAGGCCGCGCCACCGATGTGGAACGTGCGCATCGTCAGCTGCGTTCCGGGCTCGCCGATCGACTGCGCCGCGATCACGCCGACCGCCTCGCCAATGTTGATCAGCCGGCCACGCGCCAGATCGCGTCCGTAGCAGTTCGAGCACACGCCGTAGCGCGTGGTGCAGGTGATCGGAGAGCGCACCTGGATCTGGTCCACGCCTTCCTGTTCCAGCAACCGCACCGCCTGCTCATCCAGCAGCGTACCGGCGGCCACCAGCACTTCCTCTTTGCCCGGCTTCTGCACGTCGGTCGCGACCACACGGCCGAGCACGCGCTCGCCCAGGCCCTCGACCACGTCGCCGCCTTCGACCAGCGGTGCCATTGCGAGACCGTTAGTGGTCCCGCAGTCTTCTTCAGTCACCACCAGGTCCTGCGCCACGTCGACCAGCCGCCGGGTCAGGTAACCCGAGTTCGCGGTCTTCAGTGCCGTGTCGGCCAGGCCCTTTCTCGCGCCGTGGGTGGAGATGAAGTACTGCAGNNAGGCCTTCACGGAAGTTGGCCGTGATCGGCGTCTCGATGATCGAGCCGTCGGGCTTGGCCATCAGGCCTCGCATGCCGGCCAGCTGCCGGATCTGCGCTGCCGAGCCGCGCGCTCCGGAGTCGGCCATCATGAAGATCGAGTTGAACGACTTCTGCCGGTGCTGCACGCCCTTGGTGTCGGTGGCCTCCTCGGTGCCGAGCTTCTCCATCATCGCCTTGGCGACCTGGTCGTTGGCCCGGGACCAGATGTCCACCACCTTGTTGTAGCGCTCGCCGTTAGTCACCAGACCCGAGGAATACTGCTCCTGGATCTCCTTGACCTCGCGGTCCGCCGCCGCCACCAGCTTGGTCTTCTGTTCCGGGATCACGATGTCGTCGATGCCGAACGAGACCGCCGAGCGCGTGGCGTAGGCAAAGCCCATGTACATCAGCTGGTCGGCGAAGATCACGGTCTCCTTTAAGCCCAGCGCGCGATAGCAGGCGTTGATGCACGCGGAGATGACCTTCTTGGTCATGTCCTGGTTGATGAGGTCGAACGACAGTCCGCGCGGCAGGATCTCCGACAGCAGTGCCCGGCCGACCGTGGTGGTCGCCAGCCGCCGGCGCGGCTTCAGCGCGCCGTTGTCCATCACGTACTCGCGCAGCCGCACCTTGACGCGCGCCTGCAGGTCCACCGTACGGCTCTCATAGGCGCGATGCGCCTCCTGCACGTCGGTGAAGAACATGCCTTCCCCGGTGGCGCCGATCTTCTCGCGCGTCAGGTAGTACAACCCGAGCACCACGTCCTGTGACGGCACGATGATCGGATCGCCGTTGGCGGGCGAGAGGATATTGTTCGACGACATCATCAGCGCGCGCGCCTCGAGCTGCGCTTCCAGCGACAGCGGCACGTGCACCGCCATCTGGTCGCCGTCGA
>PKWJ01000040.1:24426-183953 GCA_003132025.1 Gammaproteobacteria bacterium | reverse complement strand
GGCAACCGCCTGCGCGTGGCGCTCACCGGACTGACGATGGCGGAGTATTTCCGCGACGAGAAGCAGGCCAGCGGCCGCGGGCGCGACATCCTGTTCTTCGTCGACAACATCTATCGCTATACGCTCGCTGGTACCGAGGTGTCGGCGCTGCTGGGCCGCATGCCGTCCGCGGTGGGATACCAGCCGACACTGGCCGAGGAAATGGGGGTACTGCAGGAGCGCATTACCTCCACCAAGACCGGTTCGATCACCTCCATCCAGGCAGTGTACGTGCCCGCCGACGACCTGACCGATCCGTCCCCGGCGACTACCTTCGCCCACCTGGATGCTACCGTAGTGCTCGATCGCCAGATCGCAGCCCTGGGTATCTACCCGGCGGTCAACCCGCTCGACTCCACCAGTCGCCAGCTCGACCCGCTGGTAGTCGGCGACGAGCACTACGACACCGCGCGCGCGGTGCAGGCGGTGCTGCAGCGTTACAAGGAGCTGCAGGACATCATCGCCATCCTCGGTATGGACGAGCTGTCGGAGGAAGACCGGCTGTCGGTGTATCGCGCCCGCAAGGTGCAGCGCTTCCTGTCGCAGCCGTTCAATGTCGCCAAGGTGTTCACCGGCCAGGACGGCAAGATCGTTCCGCTCAAGGAGACCATCCGCGGCTTCAGGGGCATCATCGAGGGCCAGTACGATTCGTTGCCCGAGCAGGCCTTCTACATGGTAGGCACCATCGACGAAGCGGTCGAGAAAGCCAAGACCATCCAGTAATGAACACCATCCACGTCGACATTGTCAGCGCCGAAGGAGAGATTTTCTCCGGCGAGGCGCGCATGGTGTTTCTGCCGGCGTCCGAGGGCGAGATCGGCGTCACGCCACGGCATGCGCCGCTGTTGACGTTGCTCAAACCCGGCGAGGTACGCGTGCAGCCGCCGGAGGGCGAGGAGCAGTACTTCTACGTCGGCGGCGGCGCGCTCGAGGTCCAGCCGACCAAGGTCACGGTGCTGGCTGATACGGCGGCGCGCGCCAAGGATCTGGACGAGGCGGCAGCGGTGGCCGCACGGCAGCGCGCCGAGCAGGCGCTGGCCGGTCAGCTGGACAAGATCACGCAGGCCGAAGCGCTGGCGGAACTGGCCCGGGCCATTGCTCAAATCAAACTGATTGAAAGGCTGCGCAAGATCAGGCGTTGACGAGCCGCGCTGCTGCTTGCCGCAGGTTAATTTGAGCGGTCCGTCACACAATGCGGCAGATCGGACGCGACCGCGTGCGGGCCGATCAAACTGATACAATTTCACGATGCCGCGCAAGCAAGCCAAGGCCGCGCAACAGGCCGCCCCGACGACCGCACCGCTATCGATCGTCATCCTGGCCGCCGGCCAGGGCAAGCGCATGCAGTCGGACATCCCGAAGGTGCTGCAGCCGCTGGCCGGCATGCCGATGCTCGCGCACGTACTGGGCCTGGCGGCCAAGCTGACGCCGGCCTCGATCCACGTGGTGTATGGACATGGCGGTGAGCGGGTACGGGAACTGTTCGACGACGGGCGGCTGCGCTGGTCGCTGCAGTCCGACCAGCTCGGCACCGGCGATGCCCTGCATCAGGCGATGCCGGACATTCCGGATGCGAACCAGGTGCTGGTGCTGTACGGCGACGTGCCGCTGCTGCTGGCCGACACGCTGCGCGGATTGATCGCGCGCTCCGGCCCGGGCGGCGTGGCGCTGCTCACCGCACGGCTTGCCGATCCGAGCGGCTATGGCCGCGTAGTGCGCGACGCACGCGGTGCGCTGCGCCGCATCGTCGAGGAATGCGATGCCAATCCCAGGCAGCGGCTGATCCGCGAGGTCAACACTGGCGTTCTGGTCGCCAGCGCGCGCTTCCTCAAGGACTGGCTGGCGCGCCTTAAGCCGCGCAATGCTCAGCGCGAGTATTACCTGACCGACATCCTCGGCATGGCGGTGCGGCAGAAACTGCGCATCGCGACCGTGGAAGCGGCCGACGCGGCGGAAGTGCAGGGAGTGAATGACAAGCTGCAGCTGGCACTGGCGGAGGCCGAGTATCGCCGCCGGCGCGCGCGAGCGCTCATGGGCCAGGGGGTGACGCTGATCGATCCGGCGCGCATCGATGTGCGTGGCTCGATCAATGTCGGGCGCGATGTGCTGCTGGATGTCAACGTCGTGATCGACGGCCCGGTGGAACTCGGCGATGGCGTGCGCGTCGGCCCGAACTGTGTGCTCAGGAACGTGTCGGTCGGTGCGCGTACCGTGTTGTTTGCAAATTGCGTCCTGCAGGATGCGCAGATCGGCAGCGACTGCCAGATCGGACCCTTTACGCGTATGCGGCCCAAGGTGCGCATCGCCAATGGGGTGCATCTGGGTAACTTCGTTGAAATCAAGAACAGCGAGATCGGCGCCGGCAGCAAAGTCAATCACCTGAGCTATGTCGGCGACTCCCAGGTCGGCAGCGCGGTGAACATCGGCGCCGGGTCCATCACCTGCAACTACGACGGTGCGAACAAATGGCGCACCGAGATCGGCGACGGCGCGTTCATCGGCTCGGGTGCGATGCTGGTGGCACCGGTGAAAATCGGGGATGGCGCGACCATCGGCGCCGGCTCCACCATCACCAGCGACGCGCCGGCGGAAAAACTGACGCTGGGCAGATCGCGCCAGGTAACTCTCGAACAATGGCAACGGCCGCGTAAGAACCCGTCGAAGTCCTGACCGGAAGCTTAAAGGAACAGTCGTTTCATGTGCGGCATAGTCGGCGGTGTCACGGAGGGGAATATTGTCCCGATCCTGATCGAGGGACTGAAACGGCTCGAGTACCGCGGCTATGACTCGGCCGGCATGGCCGTGCTCGATAGCACTGGCCATCTGCAACGCCTGCGCACAGTCGGCAAAGTGCGCGCGCTGGAACAGGCGCTGGCGCAGATGCCGATTGTCGGCCATGTTGGCATCGCTCATACCCGCTGGGCGACGCACGGCGTACCCAGTGAACGTAATGCCCATCCGCACGTATCGCGCGACGGGTTGGCGATTGTCCACAACGGGATTATCGAAAACTACGAGGAGCTGCGTGAGGACCTGAAGCTGGCCGGCTACCAGTTCAGCTCGGAGACCGACACCGAAGTGGTCGCTCACCGCGTGCACTTCAATCTGATGAAGCTTGGCGATCTGTTCAAAGCGGTGCGCGCAACCGTGGCGGAGCTCGAGGGAGCATATGCACTGGCGATCGTCAGCGAGGCCGATCCGGATCGCATCATTGCCGCGCGCATGGGCTGCCCGGTGGTACTGGGATTGGGCGTGGAGGAAAACTTCGTCGCCTCCGACGTCGCGGCGCTGCTCCCGGTGACGCGCCGTTTTATGTTCCTCGACGAGGGTGACGTGGCGGAGGTCCAGCGCAACGCCGTGCGTGTGATCGATCGTGAGGGCAATAGCGCCGACCGGCCGATCAAGGAGAGTGAGCTGTCGGCCGATGCCGCCGAGAAAGGCCCATACCGGCACTTCATGCTCAAGGAGATCCATGAGCAACCGCGCGCAGTCGGCAACACGCTGCAGGAGCGGGTCGCGAACGGACGGCTGCTCGAAGCCGCCTTCGGACCGGCGGCGGCCGCGGTGTTCGAACGCGTCGAAGCGGTACATATCGTCGCCTGCGGCACCAGCTATCACGCCGGCGTGGTTGCGAGCTACACGATCGAGCAGATCTGCCGCATGCCATGCCGGGTGGAGATCGCGAGCGAGTATCGGTACCGCAACCCCGTGGTGCCGAAGAATGCGCTGTTTGTCTCGATATCGCAGTCGGGTGAGACCGCCGACACGCTGGCGGCGCTACGCATGGCGGCCCGCAACGGTTATCTATCGGCGCTGGCGATCTGCAACTCGCCCGAGAGCTCGCTGGTGCGCGAATCCGAACTGGTGATGCTCACACGCGCGGGTCCCGAAATCGGGGTTGCCTCGACCAAGGCCTTCACCACGCAGCTTACGGCCCTGTCGATGCTGACCATCGCGCTGGCGCGCCACAACGGCTCGGATCCCGAACGCGAACGCACGCTGGTCCAGCGGCTGATCGAACTGCCGTCGCTGCTCGAAAAGACACTGGAACTGGATCCGGTGATACATCGGCTGGCGCTGCGCTTCGCCGAGCGCCACCACGCACTGTTCCTGGGTCGCGGCACCATGCACGCGATCGCGATGGAGGGCGCCCTCAAGCTCAAGGAAATCTCCTACATTCACGCCGAAGCCTACGCCGCCGGCGAGCTCAAGCACGGACCTCTGGCGCTGGTCGATGCCGACATGCCGGTGGTGGCGGTGGCGCCAAATAACGAGCTGCTAGAGAAGCTCAAATCCAATCTGATGGAAGTGCGGGCACGCGGCGGCGAGCTGTACGTGTTCGCCGACCCGGACGCCGGGGTCGAATCCAGCGAGGGCGTGCACGTGATCCAGATGCCCAAGCATGTCGCCGACTTTCAGGCACCGATCATCTACACCATTCCGCTGCAGCTATTGGCCTATCACGTCGCCATTCTCAAGGGCACCGACGTCGACCAGCCGCGCAACCTCGCCAAGAGCGTGACGGTCGAGTAGAAGTCGGGCCTCTGGTGAAATGGGAAACGGCGGCGATTGCACGTCGGCACGAACTAGACGATTCTACGGGCGGCCGCTGTCGCCCGATCCCCGGTGTTCGGCGTTCCGCAAGGTTCAATGAGAAGAACATGGGCCTCGTCGTCGGCCACTGGTCGGTGCTCTACGCCCTTGGGCACGACGAATACTTCGCCTGGACCGACCCGAACGGTGCCATCCCGCAACTGAATTGTGATGTGCCCAAGGAGAACCAGAAAGAAGTCGTCGGTATCGTCGTGCTTGTGCCAGACGAATTCACCCTTGACCTTCACAACCATGAGGTCATGCCCATTGAAGCTACCGACAACCCGCGGCTGCCAGTAGTCCGAAAATGTTGCGAGCTTATCGGCAAGATTTATCGCGTTTCTGATTTCCACCTTTTACCCCTGACCTCTGATACCTCGCCTCAGTAGCGGTAGTGATCGGCCTTATACGGCCCAGCCTGCTCGACACCGATATAACGCGCCTGGCGCTCGGTAAGTAATGTAAGTTCGGCGGCGAATCTCTCGAGCTGCAAGCGTGCCACTTTTTCATCCAGGTGTTTGGGCAGCATATGAACTCCGATCGGATATTTTTCGGTATTGGAATAGAGTTCAATCTGCGCCAATGTTTGATTGGCAAATGATGCGCTCATGACATAGCTCGGGTGACCCGTGCCGCAGGGAAGCACAGTCGATTTCGTTGTCGAAATGGCCAATATTGCAGACGATGGCGTTGTTCTTCATGCGTTTCATGTGCTCGTGCGTAATCACATGTAAGTTACCGGTGGCGGTGACAAAGATATCGGCGTGCTGGATCGGCAACGCAGAAATCGCTGCAAGACGCGGCGCTATTGGTGACGGCGTTCATGGCAAGCTCCAACTCCTGTTTAAGTTGTGAGCGCCGTTGGCCCTAAACCCACGGTACCGCAAGCCTGGCTATCGTCCGGTTGGGTGGGGGAAGGCGACATCGACCAGGGTGCCGAAATCGTCGTTATGTAACGGGCATTTGATTCACGCGCGCGCCCCTCATGTACCAAGATACTTGTCGGGTATCGGGATGCCCTGGAGCCGAAAGAATGAAAGCTGATCAAAATAGCCGCGCTGAAAGACGATCTGATCGCGCTGGACGTGGAAAAAACCACAGCCGCGCAATCCAGTGGGGTCACTCCATTCAAGTATCGCCCACTCTCCGTCCTCGAAGATCTGTTCTACTACGCATGTCATCTTTGCCCGGCCGAACTCAACCACGAACATGCGGCGAATCTCTCCGCGACCCCGCAACGGGTCTGTCACCACCTGGTGGTTGACGGCGTCGTTAGCGTAGAGATTCACCAGCCCTTCAATACTGCCCTGATTGAACAACTCAACCCATTTACTTACCAATTCCCTCGGAGTCATTTACTTACACCTGTGCCCGCGGCGGCCAAATTGAGTCCCATTTTACGGCAAGACAGGCCTGGCACCGGCCTGCGATACGAAAGGGCTTTATCGAACCGCACGGGCAAATTGCACTGAGTGATGCTCGACAGCTCGCAGGCGCGCGCACGCTGCTTGCGGCGATCCAGGTCATAGCACACGGGCTTGATGTTGCCATGGCGCCCGCGGAGCGATATTTCGTCTATCTGCCCTTCGAGCACAGCGAGGATCCGGATCGAGCAGCTTGGAGATGAGAGTTGGACGCACTATGCGCGGATGCACCAGCCAGCCATCGCTCGCTTCGGGCGGTTTCCCCATCGCAATCTCATCCTGGGTCGGACGTCCACCGAGGATGAAGTGGCGTATCTGGCAGGGCCGGGCGGGCTCCATTGAGCGATCCGCGGCAGTCAGCTACCCCCAGGTGAGAACAGATCGGACGCCTAACTGTCGCTGTGGTCTTTCTCCGCCTTGCGTGTTGCGGGCCGGTGCCGCAGTAGCTCGGCATGTTGTCTGACTTTCGGTAGCCGGGAGGCCAGCGCGGAATCATCCAACGGGTACCAGCTGGTCAACATGTACAAATAAATGTCAGCAGCGGACAGCTTTGCACCGAGCAGATAGGGTGACAACGTGGCGTGGACAATCTCGAGGTGGCCTGTCCAGTCTAGCAAGGCTTGCGTCTTGATCTGCGCTGCCGCAGCCTCGCCGTCGGCTGAATAGCGGTCCGGGTGAGCGACCCGCAGAGCTGCTTCATACGCGTTTGCCGACAGGAAAACCATCCACTGCAGAAAGTGAGCGTGGGCTGAGCTGCCCGCAATGGGTGCCAGACCCGCTGCAGGATGGGCGTTGGTCAGGTGAATAAGGATGGCTGCCGACTCGGACACCATTGTGCCATCCTGCAGCATCAGCGCCGGGATCTTGGCTGCGGGGCTGATGCGGCGGAACGCCTCGATCTCTGCGGGCGCCTTGCTGACCCAGACCAGCTCATAAGCGGCACCAATCTCCTCGAGCAGCATTTGTGGGGCCAATGACCCAGCGCCGCGCCTTCCGTACAGTCGGTATTGGCTACCTGGCATGGGGCCGCAGTCCTCCAATTGTTCTGAGCTCCATTCTACTCACAGCCGAGCCAGCCGATTAGCGTCGCCGTATCGGGGTTCAGAGTGACATCAACACTCGGAACCCCGATCAGCAACGGAGCCATCAACGGCTCGCGACGGTGTTTGAGGGCAGCGAGACGGGCAGCGGCATACTGTGGTTCGAGTTGTACACGGAGAAGAGCTGCGGCTCGCCCACATGCATGACGGCGGTGGCAATAGCCTTGTCCATGCAGGCGTTCTTGTGTGCCTTGGATGCGAGATCACCATGGAACAAATACGAGCACACCTGGTCGGCTGCAAAGCTGATGCGTTTGTAGAGCGCAGCCGCACCCTGCGGGGTCGCCACGGCGAGGTCGCGGTAGCTGACGGTGACTTGGGGCTCGTCTGCGGCGCACAGACTGGCAAAGCCCAATCCCAGGGTGAGGATCGAGGTGGCCAGCAGCGTCTTGGCGGAAGTGGTCGCGTTCATGTCGGTCTCCTTGGGTAGATAAAGCCGTTCGGGTTACTGGATCGGTGGTCGCGAGGCGGCCTCTCGGTTGGCCCAATTCGCTGCCTCATCCATCCAGACGACTTTCCGGTGCCAAACCCGACATCCGGTCCGCAAATTGCCTCTCACCGGCCCGCAGCCTCTTTCCGATTGGCCCAAATGCAAGATCTGGGCGAGGAATACATCGGCTATTCGTACGTGGACGATTACGGGAATGAGGAGATCCGCTGATTCCCGGTAGAGGTGATCTATGATGGCGACACAGGTGCGGTCGAATACGTTCCGCTAGGTTCGTAACGCGTTTTTATTCGGACTGATTAAACCGCTGATATAGCCTCGCGCTCGGCCCACACGCAGCCGCTACGCTGAAACGCTTGGTCGATTGCCCGGAAACAGTAGCTGCGCCCCGGCAGCGAGCACCGAACAGGCGCTCGCTGCCGAGACCTCGCTGCCGAGACCAGGCGTCAGCGTGGGCCCTGTTGCGGGCCCTGCTGTGCGGCTTCAGTTGAGGCCGGAGTCGCGTCTTCCTGTTCGACTTTGACGTTGGGCGGAGCGTTAGTCACCTCGAATGCCACGCGGCGGTTCTTGGCGCGATTCTCCGCGGTGTCATTGCTGACCAACGGGTTGGCCTTACCGTAGCCGCGCGCGGTCAATGTCGACCCATTCACGCCCTTGCTGACCAGGTAGAACTTGACCGAGTCGGCGCGCCGCTGGGACAACTTGAGGTTGTAGGCGTCCGTACCCACTGAGTCGGTGTAGCCCTGAATCTCAATTCTGAGATCAGGCTGCGCCGCCAGAGCAGTTGCGACCTCGTCCAGCGTCTGCTGCGCAGGTGCGGTCAGCCGCGCCGAATTGAACTCGAAATCCACCGCCCGAACGACCACCGTCTGCTGAATGATGTGGCAGTTGGCGTCGACCTGGAAGCCGGCCGGCGCATTACATGGAGCCGGGGCGACCACGACCGGCGGCGGGGGTGGCGGCGGGGGCGGTGGTGGTGGCGGAGGCGGCGGAGGCGGGGCGGCCGCGACCACTGGCGCCGGCGCCGAGCCGAATGTGTAGCGCACGCTGAGCATGGCCGTGTCAGCCAGATAGCGCTGCTCGACCGGAGCCGCCGTTTGGATCGGTGCGCCGAACTGCGGCGCGAATGATCCACGGTTGGTCCAGACGTGGCGATAGTCGAGTGACAACGTCAGGTTGCGCGTCACGTCAAAGCCAACGCCGGCGCCGGCCTGATAGCCCAGCTCCGTAGCGTAATCGTCGTTGACGGGGACGCTGCCGAGATTGGGGTTGTGATAGTACGAACGCACGCCGCCGACGCCGGCGCCGAGGTAGGGATGAACGTATTGGAAAGGTCCGCTCGGGGCCTTGATGTCATACCACAGGTTGGCAAACGCGCTGTCGGCACGGTCCAGGCCGTAAGCGGTCCCGAACAAATCGTGACCCAGGGTGTTGGAACGATGGTCGAGTTCCAGTTCCGGGCGCCACCCATTTGCGAACGAGTAGCCTCCGACCAAGCCCGCCGCCCATCCTCTTTCAAAGTTAATCTTGTCGGTGACCACGCGGTCTTGCCGCAGGTTCTGGGAGTCTTCCCAATTGACGCCACCTTCGACGCCGACATACGGACCGTCAGCCGCCACAGCGGTCAGGGATCCAGATCCAAGCAGCACCACCGGCAAGGACCAATATAGTGTTTTGCGCAACATCCGATTCATAAGTAGTTCCTGAGGGGGACGGGCGCTCATTAAGCCCAAAAAATCATTGGCTGACGCTCAGGCAGAGGCTGAGATCGATGTAGGCTTATCCTGACTACAGTGCCGAAAACCAACAGTCGAACTTATGACGGCGGTGGTGGCCGAAAGCGGCCGCCGCGATCGCGGCAAACCAGCAGCCTCGCGCTGCCCTTATCATCTGCACACAGCAGAAACCTGCCTGGAGGTTACGACGTGGAAGAGATCTTCGGTCGCCGCGACTGGATCGCCGCCGAGAAATTAAAACAGCTTTCCGTCAAATCTGATCGGCGAGGGTTCATTCAGCTCGGAAGTCATCTTGCTGCCCTGGCACTGACGGGGACTGCGCTGCTGGCTAGCTGGGGAACACTTTGGGCGCTGCCGCTGTTCATCGTCCATGGCACGATGATCAACTTCCTTTATGCCGGCCAGCACGAGCTTAGTCACTGGACGGTATTCCGCACCAGCGGCCTGAACGAGTTCTTTGGCCGCGTGTTCGGATTGGTGCTGATCTATCCGCGGGATTTCGATCAGGTCCAGCACTTTGCGCATCACCGCTTCACTCAGGATTGGCAGCGCGACGGAGAGTTGGCGCGCGCTCCCTACAACCTGACCTCCTACGTGCTATGGATGCTCGGCATCAGTTACTGGTACACACGGGTACGTCGCGTATTGCGCTTCGCCTGCGGCGTCGTGACCGAACCGTACCTGCCCGCGGGGCGCAAGCCGGGCCTCACGCGTGAGGCGCGTTGGCACCTGGCCGGCTATGGCCTGATCGCCGGGTGTTCTGTGTATCTACAGAGCGCGGTCGCCCTCGAGCTATGGCTGTTCCCCATGCTGGTAATGAAGCCCGTGCATCAGCTTCAGAATACGATGGAGCATCTTGGACTGCCGCACGGCAACTCGATCGCAGACAACACGCGCTCGACCCGCACCAACCCGCTGATGCGCTGGCTGGCCTGGAACATGCAGTATCACACGGCGCATCACGCGTTCCCCGGGGTGCCGTTCCATGGCCTGCGCCGTCTGCACGAGGAGATATTCGTTTCGCAGGGCCGCACGCCGCCTACCATGTCGTATCTTGGTTTTCAGCGGGCCGCGCTCAGGGCGTTCTGGAACCGACGTACCGAGGCCGACTACCCCAGTGATGCCGCCTGGATCAGCGAGAAAGCCTGATCCCCGTGGCAGTGCTGCGCATCTACCAGTCACTGTGGGCGACCGAGAAGCGCCGGCCCGGAGTGCCGGAGCGGCCGTTTGCCGAGCGCTTCGATGCGGTCAAGGCGGCCGGATACGACGGCATGGCGATGGACCTGGGAGCGCTCGACCTGGCAGCGGCCCGCGCCTGTGCGTCTGAGTATGCCCGAACCGGATTATCGGCACTGCTCACGGCGTTCCCGACCTCAATCGAAGCGTTGCGGCCGGCGCTGCAGCTCGCGAAGGACATCGGTGCGCCGTTCGTCATCGTAGTTGGCCAGGTGATGCCGCTAGCCGTAGCCGACATGATTGTAGTCGTGCGCGACTGGCTGCGGATCGCTGCCGAGGAGTCGATGCCGATCCAGTTCGAAACCCACCGCAATTGCATCACCAACGACCTGTTCACGACGTTGCAGCTGCTCGAGACGGTGCCGGAGATGCGCTTGAGCGCCGATCTGTCGCACTACGTGGTTGATCGCGAAATGATGCAGCCGATTACCGCGACCATGCAGGACTACGTATTGCGCGTGCTGCGGCGATCCGATTCCTTCCAGGGCCGCATTGCCACGCGCAACCAGATCCAGGTGCCGATCGCGTTTCCACAGCACCGCGCCTGGCTCGAGACGTTTCTGGGCTGGTGGCGCGAAGGGTTTCGCCTGTGGCGCAGCCGCCGCCCGGCTGAGGACCTGGTTTTCTTGTGCGAACTCGGGCCGCCGAACTACGCCATCACCGACGCCAACGGTGATGAGCTGTCCGACCGCTGGCAGGAAGCGCTCGAACTCAAGGCGCTGGCGCGCGCCGTGTGGGCGGAAACGTGCCCGGAGACGGACAGACTGGGCGGGTGACGGCGTAGTTCAGGCAAACACGCCGTACTCGACCTGCAGGATCTCGCCGGTGTTGGTATTCACCAGCAGGGCGTCGTTGCCGCCGCGCACCCACTCGTATCCCGCTGGCGGTACTTCCAGCGCGAACAGCCAGTAATCCGCCAGAACGTATGGCGCCGCCCAATAGGCGCGCGGCAGGATTTCACCATAGCCCCAGCGGTGTGAAGTCCAGCCGGCAGGGCGGCGATACGGCCCGATCTTGAAGCTGCGCGCGGCCTGGAAGTTGTGCTGATAGGTGGTCCGATCCACGGTGGTCGGCCGCTTATTCCAGCCTTGCGGTTCGGTGACGCGCTGGTAACCCTGAGGCCCGGGATGCGGTTCACCCTGGCGTGGCGCGGCCGGCCGCGCGGCACCGCCGTGATGCGCCTCGTCGGCCGCTATCCCACAGCCGGCCCAGATGAGTGCTGCCGCGACGCAGGCGCCGATCCTCACGCGATTAGCCATGGATGTTCTCCGTTGATCAATTTGCGGATGTGAGTGGTTTGCGAATGATAATTTTCACGACGAAAAATGGCAAAGCCAGGCAGCAGCATAAGCGGCAGCTTGATCGGTGCCATCCCCGGAACTCCGATGTCGGTCAGGAAATAGTCCGACAGCGTCCGATTGAGCGGCGCTATACGGTCGCTGTCTTCACCGCCACGATGCCGTCACCGTTTATCTGCGTCGAAAAGCCGGCACGTCGCAATCGCGTCGCCACTTCATTGGGCACATCGCGTCCGCTGGTCAGTTTATTGGGACTGCCGGTGTAGTGAAACAGCTTGCCGCGGCGCTTGAGTACCCGGGCCAGCTGGTCGTAGAACACCTGCGAATACAGTTCCCCGGCGATACCGAAGCGCGGGGGGTCGTGCAGGATTGCATCGACCGACTCAGGCTGCAGGGTCACAATCTGCTGGCAGATATCGGCCGTGGCCAGCGTCAATGCAGCGGCGCTGTTGGGCAACCAGCGATTGTCGGGCGACCAGGGGTTGAGGCTGCGCAGCCAGACCACATCGGGATTGCTCTCGTAGGAATACACGTGCGCCGCCTGCCCGCGCAGGCACCACGCGGCGAAATAGCCCAAGCCGCCGCAGGTATCGAGGATCAGTTTGCCGCGCGGTGCAATCAGCCCCACCTTGCGTTCGGCATCTGCATACGGCGACACGCTCGCCGTGGGCAGCATCTTTATGCCGTTGATTTCAAACGTCGGCGGCCCCCATGGCGTGGGTACCAGCTTGATCAGCGAGCTGGTGAAGCGCGACACCGGCTCAAAGCCGGCGTCGCGGTCGGCGTCCGCGGCGAGCCAGTAGTAAATCGTTCGATCCTTGCAGCTGGCAAGGTATGGGAACTGACGGCCATCCCAGAGCCATCCGTCGGCACGCAGCTCGACCGTGGTGGTGGAACGATCCAGATCCAGCGAGCAGCTGAGCGTGGCCGCGCCAGCGCCGCGCGCGGCCAGCAATGCCTCGTGTACCTTCAAGGTCAACAACGGCCCGGCGGCTGCGCTCACAGCGAATCAATTTCCCGTTCGGACAGCATCCGCCACTGGCCTTTCGCCAGTTCGCCCAGCAACAGCGGACCGAGCGCCACGCGCACCACGCGCAGCACGGCAACGTCGAAGGCCGCGAGCAGTCGCCTGATATGCCGATTGCGCCCCTCAGCCAGCACGATCTCCAGCCATGCATGTTTGTGCCCGGCGCGCAGGCAGCGCGCGGACCTGGCGGCCAGGTGTTCGCTGTCCAGCGCCACGCCTTGCTCGAGTTGCCGCAGCAGCTGTGTCGACGGCAAACGGTCGATCTGCACGTGGTAGGTCTTGTACATTCCCGCGGCGGGATCGGTGATGCGCGCAGCCCAGGCTGAATCATTGCAGAACAACAGCAGGCCCTCACTGGCCTTGTCGAGCCGTCCGACCGGCGCCAGCCAGGGCAATCCCGCGTCGGCAAGACAGGAATACACCGTAGCGCGGCCCCGCTCGTCGCTGGCCGTGGTGACCAGGCCGCGTGGCTTGTTCAGCATCAATACCACCCGCGCTGCGGCGGCCGGTTGCTGGCCGTCGATGTCGATGCGGTCGGTACCCTGGCGCACCGGAAACTCGGGGTCCCGCACCACGCGCCCGTTCACCCGAACGCGTCCGTCACGTACCCATCGCGCCGCCTGGCTGCGCGATCCCAGGCCGAGCTTGGAGATTACCCGCGCCACGCCGTGACGCGGGGCGGTGGATGCGCGCGCGGGTGGTTTGGCGTTCATCGGTGAAATTCCAGGGATGGGCCGATTATACCGGTCACGCGCTAGAATCGAGCTATGCATGACTCACTACCGCTGCTCGATGGCTGGAGCAATTTCTACGTGATCGTCGGTTCATCGGCGGCCGGCCTCACGGGTCTCACCTTCGTCGTCATCGCGCTGGTATCCGACGTGCAAACCGTGCGTCTGTCGGGGTTGCGCGCCTTCGTTACTCCGATCGTGATGCACTTTGGATCCGCATTGTGGCTGTCGGCTCTGTTGTGCATTCCTGGCCATACGGCTGTGAGTGTGGCGGCCTGCATGATCGTGAGCGGGGCGATTCTCAGCGCCTATGGTGCTACCACGACCTATCGCATGTACCGTGGTCGAGCGCTGTATAACCCGGTGCTCGAAGACTGGATCTGGAACGCCGCGCTGCCATCGCTGTGCTATCTGGGGCTGCTGGTCGCCGGCGTGCTGGCTTTGCAGCGTACGGCACTGGCGCTCTATATCATCGGTGCCGCAGCGCTGACACTGCTGTTCGTCGGCGTTCATAACGCCTGGGATCTCGCCGTGTGGGTCACGGTTGAAGGTCCCGCGGCGAGAGCGAAGCGCGAAGCCGCGGGCGCCGCAAAGCCCGGCGCCAAGTCCGAGCGCGAGGAGCGCGAGGGGCGCGAGAAGCGCTAGGCGGCGCTGCGCCTGGCTTCCAGATCGTAGGTGCCGGCGGCGGTGATCTCGACTGCGGCGAACTCGCCTACCTTCAATCCGCCGGCGCCGCGAACGCGCACCACGCCGTCGATCTCGGGCGCATCGCCGGCGCTGCGCGCGACAGCGACGCCGTCCTCGATCGCGTCGATCAACACGCGGCACTTGTGTCCGACGCGCGCCGCCAGACGGGCGCTGCTGATCTGACCGGCCTTGAGCATGAAGCGCTGATAACGCTCTTCCTTGACCTCGTCGGGTACCGGATCGGCGATCGCGTTGGCGGCGGCGCCTTCGACCGGCGAATACTTGAAACAGCCGACCCGATCGAGCCCGGCGGCGTCGAGCCACGCCAGCAACTGCTCGAATTCGGCTTCGGATTCGCCGGGAAAGCCGACTATGAAGGTACTGCGCAGCGTCAGATCAGGGCGCTGCGCGCGCCACGACTCGATCCGTCGCAGCGTGTTCTCCGCGTGCGCCGGCCGGCGCATGCGCTTGAGTACCGCGGGGCTGGCGTGCTGGAACGGAATATCGAGATACGGCAACACCCCTTGCTCGCTCATCAATGGGATGATCGCGTCGACGTGCGGGTACGGGTAGACGTAGTGCAAGCGCGCCCAGACACCGAGCGCGCCCAGGGCGCGCACCAGATCCAGGAACCGGGTTTCATACTGCGCGCCGCGCCATTCGACGCTGCGGTAGCGGATATCGCTGCCGTAGGCGCTGGTGTCCTGCGAGATGACCAGCAGCTCCTTGACGCCGGCACGCACCAGCGCCTCGGCTTCACGCATGACGTCGTCCAGCGGGCGGCTCACCAGAGTGCCGCGCAATGACGGAATGATGCAAAAGCTGCAGCGGTTGTTGCAGCCCTCGGAAATCTTCAGGTAGGCGTAGTGGCGCGGAGTGAGCCGGATGCCCTGCGGCGGCACCAGGTCGATGAACGGATCGTGCGGCTGCGGCAGGTGCCGGTTGACGGCCGCGATCACACGTTCGTAGGCGTGCGGGCCGGTGACTCCGAGCACTTTGGGGTGGCGGTCGAGAATCCGCTGCGGATTGGCCCCGAGGCAGCCGGTCACGAGTACCCGGCCGTTGAGCTGCATCGCCTCGCCGATCGCCTGCAACGACTCATCAATGGCGGCATCGATAAAACCGCAGGTGTTGACCACCACCAGATCGGCGTCGTCATAGCCGGCGGCGATCGCGTAGCCGCGGGTCTTGAGTTCGGTGATCAGCCGCTCGGAGTCGACCAGGGCCTTGGGACAACCGAGGCTGACAAAGCCGACGGACGGCGCGCGGTCACGCACCGTGGATTTTACTTGCGGCGTAGTCATGGGGAGTCCTGGATGACGGGCTTAAGGTCGCAAAGCCTGTCGGGGCGTGCCGTCCGGCCGGTACAATGTGGATTCCTATAGTACATCAGCGGCTGCCCCGGATCGATGCATGGCTTTCGACCTCGAGTATTACCAGCGGTTCTACTTCAATCGACGTACCGCGGTGACGTCCAAAGCCGAGATGCGTGCGCGCGCGCGGCTGATCGCCGGCTGCGTGGACTACCTCGGCCTGCCGGTATCCAAAATCCTCGATGCCGGCTGCGGGGTTGGCCTGTTGCGCTCGCCGCTATTGCGCGGGCTCAAGCGCGCCAGCTACACCGGCCTGGAATTCAGCGATTACCTGTGCCAGCGCTACGGCTGGCTGCAGGGCTCGATCGAGACCTTCCGCACCCGCGAGCGCTTCGATCTGGTGATCTGCTACGACGTGCTGCAGTACCTGTCGGCGGCAGCAGCGCGCCGGGCGATCGTAAATCTTGCCCGACTGTGCCGCGGGGCACTGTATTTCGGCGCGCTCACACGCGAAGACTGGCACGACAACTGCGATCAGAGCCGCACGCACCGCATCCCGGGCCTGCGGCCCGGCAGCTGGTACCGGCGCGAGCTGTCATCCGCCTTTCGGCCGATTGGATGCGGCATGTGGGTCAAGCGCGATCTGCCGCTGACGCTGTGGAACCTGGACGCCGCGGCTTGAGTCCGCCCGACTCGAGCGCGCGCGAAGTAGTCGCATTCGACGGCCCGGTGCAATGCGAGGCCGCCCACGGTGCCGTGAACCTGGTGCTGTGCGGAGCGGCGCGCGTCACGCAGGGGCCGCGCACCGGACTCACGCAAGTGTTGTTCAGCGGCGCCAGTGCGGTGGCGTTGCCCGCCGGTCTGCACGATGCCACGGTGATCGAGATTGCCGGTGAATCCCCGGACACGCCGCGACAGTTTCGCATCGAAAGCCCGGGGCTGCAGCAGCAGCTGCAGGCCCGCCAGGTGCAGCTGCATCGCGACGCGGCGGCGGTTTTTTACGGCGCCGTGCCGCCGCTGCGCGTGCCGCTGCGGTTGCGGCTGGGCTGGGCGCTGCTGCTGACGGCACTGCGTGTGCCCGGAGTGGCGGCGCTGGTCAGGAAAGTGCGAGGTTCGACATGACGGCACGCATACCGGTGACCGTGCTCACTGGATTTCTGGGCGCCGGCAAGACCACCCTGGTCAATCGCATCCTGTCCGAGAATCACGGCAAGCGCATCGCCGTGATCGAGAACGAATTCGGCGAGGTTGGCGTCGACCACGAACTGGTCATCGGCGCCGATGAGGAGATCTTCGAGACCAGCAATGGCTGCATCTGCTGCACCGTGCGCGGCGACCTGATCCGGATACTCGGCCAGCTGCGCAAGCGGCGCGATCGCTTCGATTCGGTGCTGATCGAGACCACCGGGCTCGCGGATCCAGGTCCGGTGGCGCAGACGTTTTTTATCGATGAGGAATTGAAGGAGCACTATGCGCTCGACGCGATCGTGACGCTGGTCGATGCACGTCACATCGAGCAGGAGCTGGAGCACAGTCCGATCGCACTGGAGCAGATTGCATTCGCCGACGTCATCCTGCTCAACAAGATCGACCTGGTGGATGCCGCCGCACTGGAGCGCATCGAGCGCCGGGTGCGCGGCATCAGCGCCACGGCCGCGCTGATCCACAGCCGCAACGCCGACGTGCCGCTCGAGCGGGTGCTGAGCCTGGGCGCATTCGACCTGGAGCGGGCCCTGGCACTGGATGATGCGTTCCTCGAGCCGGCGCGGCCGTTCGAGTGGGCCGGCCTGTACGCCCTGGCACCGGGAAAGCACGTGCTGCAGACCGGGGCGCATGGACATGACCACGACCACGAGCATGACCACGGCAACGGACACGATCACCAGGCTCACGAGCTGGCGCAGGTCGATGTGCTGCTGCTGCCGGCGCGGCATGCGACCGCCGCATCGATCGATGCCCTGCTCGAGCGCGCGACCGGTCTATTCGAGAGCGAGCCCGTGGTGGCCGCGCCCGGCAGCCTGCTGGCCGCCGAGCGGCGCTATCGATTGCAGCTGCGGCCTGGCGCGCGCTTCCAGCTCGAGGCCGGTACGGCCGCGGGCTGGGTGCTGTTTTCCGAGCACGCGCCGGTCGAATTCGGACTGCAACTGCCAGGCGTCACGCCGCTGCAGCAGCGCGAGTTCGGCTCGCATCACCACGATCTTGCGGTGGGCTCCATCGGGCTCACCGATGTGCGGGCTCTTGATCCGAACAAGCTCAACGACTGGCTGTCGTACCTGCTGCAAAGCCGAGGTGCGGACATCCTGCGCATGAAAGGCGTGCTCAATCTCAAGGGTGAGGATCGGCGCTACGTGTTTCACGGTGTGCACATGGTGTTCGACGGCCAGCTCGAGCGTCCCTGGAGCCCCGACGCACCACGGCGTAGCCGGCTGGTCTTCATCGGCCGCAATCTCGATCGCGCGGAGTTCGAGGCCGGCTTTGAATCCTGCGTCGCATGAACGCCGCGTCGGGCCGCCTGCGGCCACGCGAGCGAATCGAGCTGGGCGATTACCCGGTGGATGCGGCATGGTCGGCCGATGGCAAGCAGCTCGTGATCGCAGGCGGCGAGGGCGGCGTGCTGCTGCTGTCACTCGCATCGCCGCAGGAGCCGAAAGTTCTCGGCCGCCACGACGGCGGGGTGCTGGCGGTGAGCTGGCAGCCCGCGGGGCGTTTATTTGCATCGTCCGGCCAGGATGGCGTCGTGCTGCTGTGGGATGCACGCTCGCTCGAGTCCAGGGCAATCCACCGCGGCAAGGAATGGAGCGAGCAGCTGGCGTTTGCCGACAACGGGCGGCTGCTGGCGGTGAGCAGCGGCCGCGTACTTCAGGTATTCGATCAGCAGGGCCAGGCGGCGCATCGCTTTGCCGATCATGCCGGCGCGATCGCGGCGATTGCCTGGCGACCCAAGAACGCCGAGATCGCCGCGGCCGGCAACGGTGGCGTGCGTATTCATCGCCTGGGAACGCAGCCTCAGTCGCGCGATTACCCTTGGCGCGGTGCCTGCCTTACGGCGAGCTGGAATGCCGACGGCCGATTGCTCGCGGCCGGCATGCAGGACGGCAGCGTGCATCTATGGAATATCGCCAGCGACGATGAATCGGAACTGCCCGGACCGGGCGCCAAGGTATTTGCGACCGGATGGAGCGCCAGTGGAAAATTTCTCGCGGCCGCGGCCGGCAACGCGCTGGTGGTATGGGATTTCGGCGCCCGGGGCGAGGAGCGCTCGCGCCCGACCGAGTTGCAGGCGCATTCGGAACGCATCACGGCACTGGCCTTCCGCCCCAGCGGCAGCTGGCTGGCGTCCGCAGCGCGCGACCGGCGTCTGTTGCTATGGCGCATCGGCGGGACGAACGAGCCGCAGGATGCGCATCTGCTGGCCGATGACTGCACGTTGCTGCGATTCTCGCGCGACGGCGCCCGGCTGGCGGTGGGCGATGCGCGCGGCGGCATGACCATCTACGACTGCACGCCGTAGCGATCGGTACTCCTAAGGATGCGGCGAGCCAAACTCCATCGCGCGGCGCGGCGTGGCGGCATCGCGCATCCAGCCGAACACGCGGGCGTAGCTGGCGAGCTGCAGCTGTAGCGCATGCGACCAGGTGAAGCGTTGCAGCGCTCGCTCGCGTGCGTTCGCGCCCAGGACATCCGGATCGCGCTCGTACAGCCGGCGAATGGCCTGCGCCATGCTGGCGGCACTTTCGGGTTGCGCCAGTTCGCCCACCCGCTCATCGACCAGTTCCGGGACCGAGCCGGCGCGCACGCCGACCACCGGCCGACCGCAGGCCATGGCTTCGATGATTACCAGGCCGAAGGTTTCACTGCTGCCGGCGTGCACCAGCGCGTCGGCTGAAGCCAGCCACTGCGCGAGTTCGACGCTGTCGCGGCGATATGGCAGTACGCTCACATTGTGGCTCAGGCGTGAGGCGCGTCCGCCGCCGATCAGCAGCAGATGGTAGGGCCGGCCCAGCAACGCGATCGCTTCGCGCAGCACGTGCAGGCTCTTTTCCTGGGAAAAGCGGCCGGCGAACACCAGCAGGCGCGCGTCGTCCGGCAGTTCGAGCTGGCGGCGCAGATCCAGCGTGCGCCGTGCCGGTGAGAATACCTCGGTGTCCACGCCCAGCGGCTGATAGCTGCTGCGCGCGATTCCAAGGTGTGCCAGGTAGCTGCACATCGCGCGGCTGGGAGCAAGCACCAGGTCGAACTGCGCATACACCTGGCGCACGTAGCGCGTGACCGCGCGTTCCACGCCGGCGCCGCAGCGCCGCCCGAGCACCTGTGCCAGATTCGAATGGAAAAACCCCACCAGCGGGATGTTGCGGGCGCGCGCAACGTGGGCCGCGCACCAGGCCGGATGAAATGCATCGCCGGCTTCGATCAGATCGGGTTCCAGCGCATGCAGCATGCGCGTCCAGGTGCCGGGCGACAGCGGCAGGCGGTAGTTGAAGGTGAACGGCAGCCGCACGCCGGCTATGGTGCTGATACCGCCGGGCCGCAGGCAGGTACTGCTGCCGGGGACCAGGATCGAATGCTGGTGAGTGCTGTGCGTCGCCAGCCAGGCGTGCTTGGCGGTCAGGTAACGCTTCACCCCGCCGCTGGTGGGTGAGAAGAAAACTGTGGTGTCGACCAGCTGCATTGCGTTCCCTCGATGGAGATCGCATTGCAGCGGGATGTCAATTTTGTGTCAAGCGGGCAGGTTCGCGGACAGCTCGGAGTCCGACAGCGGCGGGAAGGTGAATCGGTAGCGTGTGAACTGGCCGCGCTTGGCTGCGACCTGCATCCGACCGCTCAGGCGCTGCACGTGATCGCGCACGATTTGCAGGCCGAGACCGCGGCGCAAGGGATTTTTCACGGTGGTGACGCCGGGCTGAAAGATCACGCTGGCAAGCCGCGCCGGATCCACTGCCTTGGCCGCTTCCGCGGTCAGTAGGCCCAATCTGACCGCGACTTCAGAAATCTTCTCGGCGTCCAGGCCGCCGCCATCATCCTGCATGTTCAGATCGAAGCCCTGCGCCCCGCGATCGATGAACTCGACCACCAGGGTCCCCATTTCCGGCTTGGCCCGTTCGGCGCGCTGCTGCGGCGACTCGATGCCATGCTCGATCGAATTACGCAGCAGCTGGCCGAGCAGATCGAACAGCGTGCTGATCCACGCCTCGGGAATGTCTTCCAGGCCCATCGTCACCAGCGCTACGCGCTTGCCCTGCTCGGTCGCGAATTTGTCGCTCAGCTGCTGCAGGGCGGCGATGAATTTAGGCTGCGCGCGTTGCGGGACTGGGTCGAAATCCTCATCGGGACCGTCGTCATCGGCGGCCGGCAGGTGCACGGCGGCACAATCGGCAGCGATCAGCAGATGGCTGCACAGTTCCTCGAGCGTCACCATCGCCGGCAGCAGATCATTGCCGCTGATGTCGGCGCGCAGCTCGATGGCCTGCAGCGTCCCCTGGGCGCTGACCACGCGCGAGCTGACGCTGGGCAGATGCAGTCCGACCATGGCCTCGCACAGCGAGGTCAGTTCGCTCTGCAGGAGTTCGATCTTGCCGCGGAACGCGCCGTCGTCGCGTGTCGTCATGCGCAGCGCCGCACGGATGCGCTCGACGGTTTCCAGGGCGTGCGTCATGCATGCGGCCAGCGGTGCCAGCTCGGCTAACAGCAGCGAGCGGTACAGGTCGCGCTGGTCGCGCAGCGTTTCCATCTCGACCAGCAGTGCCGGCGGCATCGCCTGGATGAGGGAGTCGTTCATGCTCCACCTGCCTGGGCGGTCACCGGTGCCGCCTGGGCCGCCAGCTCATCGATGGCGGCCATCAGGGCCGAGTAAGCCGCCGCGGCGTCGGGGAAACGCTTGTGGCGCTCGCGCGCCATGAGCTGTTCGAGCAGCGGCTCGAACGCTGCAAGCTGCGCCGGCAGCTGCGGCCGCGGCCCGTGCACGTGCTGCTGCATGACCTCCACGGCGCTGTTGCCGACGTACGGCTTGTTGCCGGTGAGCATTTCAAACAGCATGACGCCGACGCTGTACAGATCACTGCGCGCGTCGAGTATCAGTCCTTGTGCCTGCTCCGGACTCATATAGTACGGCGAGCCGCGCAGTACGCCGATGGCGGTTTGCTGGCCGGTGGTCTCGAGGCCTTTGGCCAGCCCGAAGTCGATCANNGCCCCGCAGATGCGCAGCGCGTAGCCCAGGCCCTCGGCCACACTCATGGGTTGCTGCAACCGCGTCTTCAGGTCGCCGCACGGAAAATATTCCATGGCGATGAATTCCCGACCGGCATGGAACCCATAGTCGTAGATCTCGACTACCGAATGATGCTGTACCGCACTGATGGCGGCGTATTCGCGCGCAAACTCGCGCGATTCTGCCGCATCCTCGGTGCTCGGCTTGCTGATCTTGAGCGCCACGTTGCGGCCGAGGGTGATGCTGTAGGCGAAATAGACCGCGGCGCGAGTGGACTCCCCTAGCTTGTGCAGGATCGCGTATTGCGGCAGGTCCAGGTGCGACGGATCGATGCGACGTGGCAGCGCGTTGGCCGGCCGGGAACGTGGCGCGGGCGGCCGCCGGCGCGTCCGGAGCGCGAGGCGCAGCGCGGTCGCCAGCCGCTGCGCATTGAGCACCGAGCGCGGCAGGTAATCGGCCGCTCCGAGTCGCATCGCGCGCACGGCGGTCAGCTCATTGCCGCCGGAGGCGATGACCACGATCGGCGGCATGTCGTCACGGCCCAGCAGCTGCCGCAGCGATTCCAGGCCGGTGGCCGGATCCTCGGGCGCGTCGCCGCATTGCGCACCGAGCACGATCAGATCCCGATCCTTCCTCGACAGCGACGCCGCCGGCAGTTGCAGCTGTGCCGGTTCCATCTCCTCAACCGCAGCGTCGGGCCACAGAATCTCGACGTGATGGCGCAGCCAGGTGCGCAGCTCGCGTTCGTCGCCGACGATGAGCAGGCGCGGGTTCATGGCTTGAAGCGCATTCTGAGGCGCGTGCGCTGCGCCACTGCGACGCCGTCCTGCTGCACCGGCTGGTAGCGGCTCTGCGACAGCGCGCTGATCGTGGCCTGCTCGAACACACCCTGCGGTTCGGCGCTCAGCACCTGGATATCGGTGACTTTGCCCTCGGCCGTGACGGTGAATTCCACCTCGACCGTACCGCTGATATTTTTTGCCAGCGCGTCCTGCGGATACACCGGCTGCACGAAATGCTTGCGCTGCAGGCTGGCTTCGGGCACGACGTTTGGGGTCGCTGCGGCCGGCGCGCGCTCCAGCGCAGCGGCGGCGGCGACGAGTTCCTCGCCGTCGAGCCCATCGGCCTGTGCGGAATGCAGTTGTTGCTGCGCGCCGGCCGCGTCGTTGCGCGCCAGGCGGGCCTGTACGTCGGCGGCGACTGCGGTGCGCAGCGAGTGCAGCATCATTGCCAGCGCCGCGTTGTCCGGGTCCAGCGCCTTGAGGCGGCGGTAGTTGGCGAACGCAGTTTCATCACCGGGCTCCAGCAGCTGTCCCTGACCCAGATGCTGGGTGAAGTCGCGCTGCAAGGCCAGCAATTCCTCGGCCCGCGCGCTCTGGGAGTGCTGCAATGTATCGACCTGCGAGCGCAGCGGTGCCAGCGTCGCCTCATTGATCTGGTAGTCGCGACCGGCCTGCAGCCAGCGGGCCGCCGCCTCGGTGTCGCCGGCGGCAATGGCCGCGCGCAGCTTGCCGATCAGCGCGTCCCCGAGTGCCACCGCCACCGCGTGTACGTCGACATCGTCCGGCGCCAGCGCCACCGCCGAGCGCACGTAATCCTGGGCGCTGTCGTTGGCGGGCTCGATCAGCGCGCCGGCGGCCAGGCGCCTTTGCGCCAGTTGCAGGTAGACATGCGCCTGGTCTACGCGCGCGCCGAGGGCGGTGCGCCTGACCTGCTCGGACAGCGCAGCCTCGCGCGCCTGGCTTTCACTGACGAGGCGGTCGCGTTCGGCGCGATCGGCGGCCGCCCGGTCGATCGATTCGCGTTCGGCCTCGGCAGCCTGGGCTGCAAGGTCGGCGGACGGGGGTGCTGCGGCCGGGCTGGATAGCGCGCCGGGCGTCGCCTCGGCCGAGCCCGGTACCGGACCCAAGCTCATCAGCGGTCGGCGCCACAGCACCGCGCCCACGGCGGCGGCGATCAGGAGCACGAAAATCGACGTCACGACCCACAATGGGCGCCGGCTGCCGGAGTTACCGAACGGGTTTGGGCCCCCTGTCAGGTTGGCACCCGTCAGGTTGGCACCCGCCAGGTTGGCACCCGTGAGGTTGCCGCCCGCGAGCGGGGTCAGGGTGGCCTGCTCGATCACGGTCTGACGGCGCAGCAGCGCCGCGTCCACGAACAGCTTCAGCCGCTGCGCCGAGGCCGGCTTGTGGGCGAAGCGAAAGACGGTGCCGTCGGCGAGCTGCGCGGCGAACTGATTTTGCAGCAAAGCCGGTCCCGCCAGCAGCAGCAGCAGTTGCGGGAACTGCCGGTGCACGTTGGCAATGAACTCATCCAGCGGCGCTGGCGCAACGGCGGCATCGATCAGGGCCACGGCGGCCGCGTTTGCCACCAGCTGATCGGCGAAGCGGTCGGCCGAGGGCGAGGTGCACACGGCCGCCTGCCCGATCGCGGCCGCGGTCAGCGCCTCGAGCAGCAACGGGTCTTCCGACAGCGCCACGATCGCCAGCGATGCGCGGCCGGCCGCGGCCGGAGGCGGCGGCGGCTCGCCGGCGCGCGCGCGACCGGTGCTGGGGGCGTGATCCGCGGCACCGGGGGCGGCTGAGGCGGTTCTCGGTTTCATCCGGCTCCGTGATTCGAGTGTTTGGGGCAGAATATCGGCTGATCCCACGAACTGTATGCTGTCTGTCGAAGCGGACAACGCCGCATCCGGGCGCCAGCGACGGAACTGTGACGCCCTCGGTGCCGGGGCACCGATAATGTGACGCGCCTCACCTGTTGGGAGAATGGCGATGCTGCGCCTGCGTGCCGCCGAAGTGGCTGATGTACCGGTCATATTCCAGCTCATCGGCGAGCTGGCGGACTACGAGCGCCTGCGCCACAAGATGGTTGGCAAGCAGGATGATTTGCAGCGCCACCTGTTCGGCGAAGCGCGGTTCGCGCACGCGCTGATGGCGGACTGGAACGGCCAGGCGGCCGGTTTCGCACTCTATTTCTTCAACTACTCGACTTTCCTGTGTCGTCCGGGACTGTACCTGGAGGATTTATTCGTGCGTCCGGAGCACCGCGGCCATGGAATCGGCTTGGCGCTGCTCGCGGCCCTGGAGCAGCGTGCGCGCGATGCCGGCTGCGGCCGGCTGGAGTGGGCGGTGCTGGACTGGAACGAGTCGGCGATCGAGTTCTATCGCCGCTTCGGCGCGCGGCCGATGCAGGACTGGATTTTATATCGCAAGGATCTGTCGTGAGGGGGGTTCAGGTAGTGCCGGCGCTACGCCTGAAGCTGCGCGGCGAGGCGCCCATGCCCTTGGTAAAGAAGCGGCTGAAATAGGCCGGGTCGTCGAATCCCAGATAGTAGGCGATCTGCGTGATCGACATACCGGTGTAGCGCAGCTGGCGCTCGGCTTCGATCAGCATACGGGCATGGATGAGCTCGGTAGGCGACTGGCCGGCGGCTTTGGCGCAGGCCTTGCGCAGCGCCGCCTCCGACGCGCCGATCTCGCGCGCATAGGCGGCTACCCCGATGTGAGCGCGGTAACGCCGCTCAATCGCCTCGCGAAAACGGGCCACCATCTCGCGTTCGCGATTGGCTGCGCTACGAGCCGGGACCGCCGCACCTTCCGAAATGCGCAACAAGTTGGTCAGCAAAGTCGTGAGCAGGCCGTGCAGGGCGCTGTCGCGACCGGCGGCGGCGCGCGACGACTCGCGCAACAGCATCGTCGCCAGTTGCATGAGGTCGGTGGCAGCGAGCTGGCCGCGCCGGAATCCAGCCGCGGCCGGCCGGTCCAGGATCTCCCACAGGTCGCCGCTGTCGCGGAAGATCTCGCGTGCCAGTCCGGCCGCGAAGGTAACCACCAGCCCATCGGTCTGTTTGCCGAACTGGAACGAATGCACCGTAAGCGGCGGCACGATAACAAATGCCGGCCCGCGCAGTGTCGCCAGCGCGCCGTCCAGCTGCGCCTCGATCGGCCCGCGCCAGACGATCAGCACCTGGTGCAGGTCGCGGTGGCGATGGGCGCGGATTTTCCAGTCGTACAGGCTGCTGCGCGCGGCAATGGTTTCGACGTGCACGGTGCGCGCATCCGGCGCCCGCAGCGGTTCGCCGTACAGAAAAAAGGCCGGTACGTCCGCGCGAGCGGCCGAGGTCGGGCGGCGATTCAGTCGCGGTGACATGATTCGAAAAGTACAATCTCCGCCATGTGCCGTCCATGGCGGCAGCGGCCGCAGCGGCTGCCCCCTAGTACTTCAGGCCGAGCGTGGCATACCACTCGCGCGGCGGGTTGTAGGTGCCAAAAACGACGCCGCCGGCTACCTGCGGTTGTCCCGTGGTGATGTAGCGCTTATCGGTCAGGTTGGTACCGCCGAAGGTGAAGGTAATCTTGCCGTTCGGTGAGACGATGGTTGCCGAAGCGTTGACCATGTCGACGTCGGGACGAGCCAGCAGCGGCGTGTTCTGCGCGTCGTTGAACATGTGGCTGGTATGCGAGTAGTCCACCGCGGCGCGCAGCGTGGCGCCATTGGCGAGTATGGTGTGCACGTCCGGGCTGAGCGATATCTTCAGTCGCGGCGTCTTCGGCAGCTCGCTGCCGGTAAACGCCGCCGCAGCTGGGTTGATGCTGGTGTAGTAGGCATCCATGTAGCCCAGGTTTCCAGTGAGCGAAAAGTGCTCGCCCAGGCGCGACTGCGTTTCCAGTTCCAGTCCCTTGATCGTGGCGTTGCCGGCGTTCTGGGTCACCGGCGAGGTACTGATCTGATAGGTCAGCTGAATGCCGTCATACAGGCTGTAGAATGCCGCGGCGTTGACGATCAGCTGCCGATCGAGCCATTCCGACTTGAATCCCACCTCATAGGTCTGATCGGTTTCCGGGCCAAAGGCCTGCGCCGGAGAACCGGGCGGCAGCGGTGCGGTCAGGCGCGTGGTCCAGCCACCGCTCTTGAACCCCTTGGCGTAGTCGGCGTACAGCATCATGCTTGGATCGAAGTGATACTGGATACCCGCGGTCGGGGTGAATTCGGTGAAGTTCTGATGGTTCTCGCCCACCGGGTAGACCTGGAATGGATTGTTCGGATTGGGAAACCCGAGACCGTCGGCCGCCAACGTCTGCATGCAGGCGGGGGTCGGAGGGTAGCAGCCGTTGAGCTTGTAGAAGAACCCGTTGAGGTCCTGCTGGCCGCCGGTGAACGTCTTGCGGTCCTCGGACTCGCGGCCGCCGAGCGTGATGCCGATTTTATCGGTGAGCTTGTAGTCGGCGTGGATGTAGCCTGCATAGGAAGTCGTGTCGAGCGTGTTCGGGCCATCCACCTGCAGCAGGCCGCCGCCGAAAGTCACGTAGTCGTGGATATAGCCGCCTTCGTTGAAATAGTACACGCCTGCGACGAGTTTCAACCTCGAGTCGAACAGGTCCCCGATCAGCTGCAATTCTTCGGAGATCTGATGCTGCGCTTCGGCGAAACTCAGTTCGAAGAAATCAATCGGCGAGCCGTCGGCATCCAGACCGGGGGTCCAGTGCAGTCGCCGCCAACCGGTGATCGAGCGCAGCGTGAATGACGGGTCGAGGACCCACTCGGTGGTGAGCGCCCCGCCATACGAATCGAGCTTGTCGAAATTCTCTCCGGTCGCGTAAGTGGTATCGATGTTTCCGGTGTTGGTGACTGCCGGTCCATACAGCAGACGGGTGGTAGCCGGATTCAGATTGGCCTGCCACAACGGCGTACCCACGGTGTTTCGTGGGCCGCAGACCAGCGCCGCAGTGGGGGCGAATGGAATGCCCAGCAGGCAGGCGTTATAGATGGCACCGAAGATGGCGCTGGGACCCGACGTGATCGTCTCCAGCACGGTGCTCGCCGTGGAAGGCTGGTTGGTATGTGTCCAGTCGAGAGACAGCGTCGCGGTCACCGCGTCGGATGCCTTCCACAGCAGTTTGGCGCGCGCCACCTGCTGGTTCTCACCGCCCTGGGTGTCGAAGGTTTCGGTTCCGGAGCTGTGCATCGCGCCTACCGGATCGGAGACGTACGGCGTTGGCGAGTCATACGGAATGCGCTTCTGGTAGCCGTCGCGGTACTCGTTGGAGAACGTGAGCGTCGACAGCAAATTGCTCGCCAGCGGGATGTCCGCCATCAGCGCCACGTCGCGCCGGTCGTAGCTGCCCCCGGTCACCTGGGCCTGCACCGCCAGCTGATCGCCTGGCGTGCGGGTCACGATGCTGATCGCCCCGCCGATGGTATTGCGCCCGAACAGCGTACCCTGCGGGCCATTGAGGATCTCGACGCGTTCGACGTCGAGCAGATTCTGGTTGGCGCCGACGGTGCGCGCGTAGTAGACGCCGTCGACATAGACTCCGACGCCGGGGTCAAGGTTGAAGGCGAAATCATCCTGACCGATACCGCGGATCGAGGCCGACAGCACCGAGTTTGATCCGGAAAACGGCGAACCGGCGTCAAGATTCACGTTGGGAGTCAGGGTCGACAGACTGTGGATGTCGGTCGCGCCCTTGGCGCGCAGTTCGGACTCCGAGAACGCCGTAATGGCGATCGGAACCTCCTGAATGTTCTCGGTGCGCTTTTCCGCGGTAACGACGATCTCTTCGAGCGAGCCGGCGTCGGCGGCGGTCGAGGTCTGCGCGAATGATAGCGGCGGCAGCACAATACCGAGCGCGCCGAGTGCCCACAAGGTTTTGAGATTCATGCATCTCGCCCGGACTTGAAAGTCGTCACATCGATGTCGTGCGCCTCGCTATTTGCCGGCGCCGGATCGTGACGCAATACGTCCGGTGGCGCCGGCGCAGGTAACGCAGCAATCGATTGTCATTTTTGCCCCCACCGACGCACTGCCCGCGCCGAATCCGGTGGCACTGAGGCGGTGTTCGCGTTTGAGGTTAGTCGCGCGGGTGGCGCGGGTACATGGACGAAACTCGCGGGAACTTGGATTTTTCTGCCGGCTGTTACCGGAACCTCAGCCCGACGTAGTTTTCGGCAAATGCCGCGGCTGCCGCCGGCGACTCGCCGATGTACCGAAGCTCCGCCAGCTGCATCTTGCGGGCGATCGTCTCGTCGCTGAAGCGGTGCATCAGCGTGGTGAACCACCACGAGAAGCGCGTGGCGTTCCACACCCGAGCCAGCGCCCGTGAGGAATATTCGTCGAGCAGCGTATCGCTGCCGCTGCGATAGTAGTCGACCATCGCTTCAAACAGCACGCGCACGTCGGCGACCGCGAGGTTCAGACCCTTGGCGCCGGTCGGCGGCACGATGTGGGCCGCGTCGCCGACCAGGAACAGCCGGCCAAAGCGCATCGGCTCGGCCACGAAGCTGCGCAGCGGCGCGATGCTTTTCTCGATCGACGGTCCAGTGATCAGGCGCGAGCCATATTTTTCCGGCAGCCGCAGCCGCAGCTCATCCCAGAAACGCTCGTCGGGCCAGCTGTCGATGTCGTCGTCGAGCGGACACTGCAGGTAGTAGCGGCTGCGAGTCCTGGAGCGCATGCTGCACAGGGAAAAGCCGCGCGCGTGGTTGGTATAGACCAGTTCTGCCGCCACCGGCGGCACGTCGGCGAGGATGCCGAGCCAGCCAAAAGGATAGACGCGCTCGTGCAGCGTGATCGCGTGCTGCGGAACGCTGGCGCGCGTGACGCCATGGTAGCCATCGCAACCGGCGATGAAATCGCAGTTCACGTCGAGGCGCTCACCGCGCTGGGTGTAGCTTACGCGTGCCGTGCGGCCGGCGAAATCATCGATCGCGACGTCCTTCGCTTCCCAGACGATGCAGCCGCCGGAACCGGTACGCGCATCCGCCAGGTCTTTCTGCAGCTCGGTCTGTCCATAGACCATGACGCGCTGTCCAGTGAGCGCCTTCAGATCGATGCGATGCGCGCTGCAGTCGAACGCAAGCTCGACGCCGTCGTGCGCCAGACCCTCGCGCATCATGCGCGCTCCCACACCGGCCTGGTTCAGCAGATCGACCGTTCCCCACTCGAGCAGTCCGGCGCGGATGCGCGCTTCGACGTATTCGCGCGTGTGTCGCTCCAGCACGATCGATTGGATGCCGCGCGTGTGCAGCAGTTGTGACAGCAGCAGGCCGGACGGACCGGCGCCGATGATGGCGACCTGGATTTTGGACATTGTCCCCCCTGTGCGACGCGCCGCACGCCGCCACAGCCTACATAGTAAGGATCGGCGGCGGCGCGAGAATGGACGGAACTCACTGGAATTTGGACTTTTGCTTCAACGTGCGGGCCTTGTGGGGCCGCGCTAGCGGCCTAAAGTCCGGGGCAATCGCGGGCGGATATACACTAGCGCCCCCAAACCCACTCTTGTAACGGTTGCATGCCGCAGGTCACCTACATCGAGCCCGATGGGCGCGTCCGGACACTTGAAGTTGACGCCGGTAGCAGCGTCATGCGCGCCGCGGTGGACGCCGGTATCGACGGCATCGAGGCTCAGTGCGGCGGCAACTGCGCCTGCGCCACCTGTCACTGTTATGTGCAGGATCCGTGGCTGGACAAACTGCCGCCGCCCTCGGATGATGAGGCGTTGATGTTGAGCAATGTGGCAGCGGAGCGGCGCCCCAACAGCCGGCTGTCCTGTCAGTTAGTCGTCGAGCCGGCGCTCGACGGTCTGACCGTAGAACTTCCAGACCGTCAGAGCTGATAGCGCAGGCAAATGCATACGTGGATCCCCAGGCACCAATTCTGATCGTCGGCGCGGGCCAGGCCGGCGTGCAGATCGGCGAATCGCTGCGCCAGGAAGGCTACCAGGGCGAACTGCTGCTGATCGGCAACGAGCTGCACCCGCCCTACCAGCGCCCACCGCTATCGAAGAAATGGCTGATCGAACCCGGTGCGCACACGGCGCTGGCGCTGCGCGGGGCCGATTCGCTCCGGCGCCGCAGGATCGACCTCAGGCTCGATACTCACGTCACCGCGATCGATCGTGCCGCATCGACGTTGCAGCTGGCGAGCGGTGAACGGCTGGACTACAGCAGGCTGGCGTTCGCCACCGGGGCGCTGGCGCGCGCACTGCCGCTGCCGGGTGCAGCGCTCGGCGAGGTGCTGAGCCTGCGCTCGATCAACGACTCCGGCGCCATCTCCGCGGCGATCCGCCGCTGCGCGGCCGAGCAACGGCCGGTGGTGGTCATCGGCGGGGGTTTTATCGGCCTGGAAGTGGCCGCGAGCGCGCGCAAGCTTGGAGCTGAAGTGACGGTGCTGGAAGGTCTGCCGCGATTGATGTCGCGTGTGACCGCGCCGATCGTATCGGAAGCATTCGAGCGCCTGCATCGCGCGCACGGCGTTGAACTGGTGTTCGGCGCTCAGGTGACCGAGCTCAAGGGCGCCGGCGGCCGGGTTGAGGCGGTACGCACTGCCGATGGTCGGGAGCACGCCGCCGGCTGCGTCGTGGTCGGAATCGGCGTCATGCCCGATGACCGGCTGGCCGCGGCCGCCGGCCTGGCCTGCGATCGCGGCATCATCGTCGATGATTGTGCGCGCACCAGCGATGCGTCGATCGTCGCGGCCGGTGACTGCACCGCGCGACGCCTGGCCGATGGACGCTTGCTGCGGCTCGAGTCGGTGCAAAATGCGGTCGAGCAGGCCAAATCGGCGGCGGCGGCGCTCATGGGGCGCGAGCGGCCATTTCGCGCCGCGCCCTGGTTCTGGTCCGACCAGTACGACATCAAACTGCAGATGGTGGGCCTGAGCCACGGCTACGACCAGGTGGTGACGCGCGGCGATCTGCAGAAACCGGCGTTTTCGGCGTTTTATTTCCAGTCGCGGCGCCTGATCGCGGTTGACTCGCTGAACCGCATCCAGGACCACATGCAGTCCAAGCGCCTGCTGGACCACGGGCTGTCGCCAACTCCGGAGCAGGTCGCGGATGCGCAGTTCGAGCTGCAGAGCCTGCTCAAGGACGCCAAGCTCGCTACTGCGGACGGAGCATGAATTCCTGGCCGCGATAGTCCAGGGCAACGCCCTCGCGCGTGATCGCCAGCACCCGTGGGCCTTCGGGCAACACGTCACCCTCGCGCACCCGGTGCATGTTGATCATCGCGTAACGCTCGCGCGGGCGTTCGGCGTAGACATGCAGGTCCAACCGCAGCTCCGGCAGATCACCGCCGAGGTCGCTGAAGTTCGGAAGATCGGCGTAATGGCCGGCGCTGTCGCGTTCCGAGCCGGCGTCGTCGCGGCCGGGCGGTACCGCCGGCTCGTCGTCGGCCGGATTGCCAATGCTGTCCGGCAGCTCACTGCTGGCCTGCCGTTGTGGGATCCTCGGTACCGGCTGCATCGCGCCGCTGCCGCCGTCCAGCGACGCCGAGGTGTCCAGGACCGGCGCCTGTGCGCCCGGCGCTACCGGCGCTACCGGCGCTACCGGCGCTACCACCCCTGACGATGCTGCGGCCGGCGCGCTCGGCGGCCCCGCTGCTGCCGCGGCTGTCGGCGCCATGGCGGCGGCGCCGGTTTGCGGCAGTTGCGCCTGCGAGGATGCGGGTCGATGCAGCATGAATATGACCAACAGCAGCATGTTGACCGTAAGCAGGGCGCCGACTGCAATCACCCAGGCCGGGTAGCGCCGCCGCGGTTGGGAAACGCGTACCTCCAGCAACGTCGGTCCGCTCTGCCGCTGCCGTTCGGCCTCGGATTTCTTCAGTGCATCGAGAATGAGCGACATCAGCTGCCTCGGGTGGAGGCCTGCTGCGCCGCATGCGGCTGCAGCAACGGCGAATCCGGCGCCGCCAGCACGGCGTCCAGCGCCACCTGGGTTTCGATGCCGGCGATACCGTCGACCGTGAGGCGATTGGCGCGCTGAAACTGTTCGACCAACTGCACCAGACTCCCATCGTATTCATCGCTGGTCGAGGCGTTGCTGCTGCCCCCACTCCAGCGATTGAGCTGCTCGCGCAGCTGCCGCACCGGTGCGCCGCGCATCCCTGCACTCAGGTCGCGAATGTCCTTGCCACCGGGGCGCCACAACAGCACGAAGTCGCCGAACCAGTAGCGCGTGAGTTCCGCGACACTGATGGTCGCGCTTTGGCTGCCGATCTGCACTTGCGCCGTATTGTCCCCGAGCGCGCGCAGCACGACCTGGCTGGCCGTCCCCGCGTCGTCGCTCACCATGAGGATGGCGGGTCGGTTGAGCATACGCAACTGTGCCAGCGAACCGCGCTGCATCAGACAACGCAGGCCCTGTGCCAGGGCCTGGGTGCAGCCATCGGTGGTGCCCGGACTGTAGGTCGCCTGCCACAGGCCGAGCAGCTGGGCGAACGCGGTGTCCGGGTCGGTGCTGCTGCGATTCATCGCCAGCAGCTGGCCAAATGTAGGCAGCGGTGCGGTAGTGGCCGGCGGCTGTGCGGCTGCCACCGCGGGCGTAGCGGACGGCTCGGCAGTCGGGGCGGTGCTGGCCGGCGCGGTGGCGGCTGGTAAGGTAGTTGTCGCCACGGTAGTGCCCGCGCTGCCGGCAGCCATTCGGGCCGGGGCAAAGCGCCATAACAACGCGGCGCTGCCCACCAGCACCGCCACCGCCATGCTGCCGATCAGCAACGGCATCCAGCGCGGCGACAGCTCCTGGTCGAACACCTCGGCCGCGGCGCGGCGCACCAGCGGGCCGGGCACCTGGTGCAGATCCTGGGTGTAGGCGCCGAGCAGCGCCCGATCGCAGATGATGTTGATGACACGCGGAATGCCGCGGCTCACGTTGTAGACCTCGCGCAATCCGCCGCGCGTGAAAACATCGGCCGTGGCACCGGCGACGCGCATGCGATGTCGGACGTAAGCCGCGGTCTCCTGGCGCGACAGCGGATCCAGGTGATAGCGGCCGGTGATGCGTTGCGCCAGCTGGCGCAGATCCTCGCGCGCCAGCAGTTTGCGCAACTCCGGTTGGCCGATGAGAATGATCTGCAGCAGCTTCTGGGTTTCGGTCTCCAGGTTGGTGAGTAGTCGGATGTGTTCCAGCACCTCGGGCGCGAGGTTCTGCGCTTCATCCACGATCAGTACCACGCGCCGCCCCTGCGCGTGCGCGCGCAACAGGTAGCGATTCAGCAGGTCCACCAGCTCCTTGGTGTTGTTCGCGGAGCTGTCGTCTGCGCCCAGTCCCAGCTCCTCGCACAGCGCCAGCAGGAACTCGCCCGGCGACAGCCGGGGATTGAGAATCAGTGCAATCTCGGCATTTTTCGGCGCGCGCGCCAGCAGCGAGCGGATGGTGGTGGTCTTGCCGGTCCCGACCTCGCCGGTGAGCTGGATGAAGCCGCCGGCCTCATTGATGCCGTACACCAGATGCGCCAGCGCGTCCGCGTGCCGCGCACTCAGGTAGAGGTAGCGCGGATCCGGGGTGATCGCAAACGGCTTTTCCGCAATTCCAAAGAACGCGAGGTACATTAGTGCGGCATCAAGCGGTGCGCATCGCGGTCACTTCGTCACCGTGATCGTGGTAGCAACCTCGTCGGCGGTCAGAATGCGCATGGTCGACCTCCTTCGATGGTTGGATTGATGGCGCGCGGAAATGTTCTGGCCACGGCTTGCCCCAGCTCCTGTGGCGCAAAATCATCGACATCGATGAGCTGCATCACCCGGCGGTCATAGTCGGCGAGCAGCTGCGCTTCCGTCTCGGACAGAATGCCGAGCGTGCATGCCTGTTCGATCTGGCCCGGCAGATCGAGCGCCGTCAGGCGGCCGGTCTTCTGGCCCTCGACCCGCAATCGTCGCTCCAGCGGCTCGGCCACCGCGGCCAGTTCCAATACCTGCTGCAGCGCACCGAGCGGGTTGCCAGGCTCCGCGGTGCGGTACACCAGGCGGCACAGCCGGGTGCGCGTGGCAGTGTCGTTGAGCACCAGCTCGGCGACGCTGCGTCCGAGGCGGTCGGCCGGAGCAAAATAGGTCAGGCCACGCGGGAATACCAGCAGCCGCATCATGGCGGCCAGTGGGCGGTTGGGGAAATTGCGCAGCACGCTGTGCAGCTGCTCCTGGGCCTGATAGAGGAGCTCGCGGCAGGCCCATTCGACCGCCGGCAGTTCCTCCGCCGGTTGTCCGTGGTTGTCGTGGTGCTTGAGCACCATCGAGGCCAGGTACATGGACGACAGTACATCGCCCAGGCGTGCCGATATGGTCTCCTTCTTCTTCAGGTAACCGCCCAGGGTCAGCATCGCGACGTCGGTGGCGAAGGCGAACGAGGCGGAAAAGCGCTCGATGTGCTGGTAGTAGCGCCGCGTTGGCCCCGCTTCCGGCACGCGCTCGAAGCGCGCCAGAGTCAGGGCCATCAGCAGCGAACGCGCGGCATTGGAGATCGTGAAGCCGATGTGGCCGAACAGCGCGCGATCGAATTCGGACACGCCGTGCTTGCGGTCCTGGTCCCGGACCGCGTTCATTTCACGCAGCACGAATGGGTGGCAGCGGATGGCACCCTGGCCGAAGATGATCAGGCTGCGGGTGAGAATATTGGCGCCCTCGACCGTGATCGCGATCGGGATCGATTGATAGCCGCGCCCGAGATAATTGTTCGGCCCGAGCATGATGCCCTTGCCGCCCTGCACATCCATCGCATCGTTGGCGACCCGGCGCCCCATCTCGGTGACGTGGTACTTCAGGATCGCGGACGGCACCGCCGGCTTTTCGCCGTTGTCGATCGCTGCGGTGGTCACGCTGCGCGCCGCGTCCATGATGTAGCCGAAGGCCACCATGCGCGCGATCACCTGCTCCACACCCTCGAAGCGGCCGATCGGAGTATTGAACTGGCGCCGTATGCGCGCGTAGGCGCCGGTGGCGAAGATCGCGGCCAGTGCGCCGCCGGTGGCGTTCGCGGGCAGGGAAATACAGCGGCCGACCGACAACTGCTCGACCAGCATGCGCCAGCCGGATCCGGCCTTGGGCAGTCCGCCGATAATGCAATCGAGCGGCGCGAATACGTCATGGCCGCGCACCGGGCCGTTCAGAAACGCGATATTGAGCGGCATGTGACGCCGCCCGATCTCGATGCCGGGCGTTTCGCGCGGCAGCAGTGCACAGGTGATGCCGATGTCGACCTTATCGCCGAGCAGATGCTCCGGGTCGAACATCCGGAATGCCAGGCCCACCACGGTCGCCACCGGCGCCAGGGTGATGTAGCGCTTGGAGAAGTTGAACTTCAGGCCGATGACTTCGCGCCCCTGCCACTGGCCACGACACACCACGCCGGTGTCCGGGATCGACGCTGCGTCGGAGCCCACGCGCGGGCCGGTGAGTGCGAAACAGGGGATTTCTTCGCCGCGCGCGAGCCGCGGCAGGTAATGGTTTTTCTGCTCCTCGGTGCCGTGGTGTAGCAGCAGTTCCGCAGGTCCCAGGGAATTGGGGACCGCGACCGTGGAGGCGCAGGTCACGCTGCGGCCGGCGAGTTTCACCAGCACGCACGAATGCGCGTAGGTCGAGAACTCCAAACCGCCATAGCGCTTCGGGATGATCATTGCGAAGAAACCCTGCGATTTGATGTACTGCCAGACTTCCGGCGGCATATCGGCGCGCCGGTGCGTAATGTCGAAGTCGTCGACCATGCGGCACAGCGTTTCGCACGGACCGTCGAGGAAGGCCTGTTCTTCCGCCGACAGTTTCGGACCAGGAGCGGTGTGCAATTTGCGCCAGTCGGGATTGCCGGTGAAGAGTTCTCCCTCCCACCACACGGTGCCGGCCTCCAGCGCGTCGCGCTCGGTGTCGGACATAGTCGGCAGCAGGCGGCGATAGGTACGCATGAACGGCCGGCTGATCAGCGCGACGCGTAGCGGCCGCAGGTTCAGCAGCCAGAAGCACACCAGCAGCAGCCACAGCAGGCCCTGCCACAGCCCGGCCGGACTGCCGAGCGCGCTATAGGCGATCAGCAATACCGTGAAGGCGACGGTGAAGGTGAACAGCGGCAGGCGGCGGTATGCCAGATACAGCACCGCGACGATGAAACAGACCGTGATGATGGCGCCAATCATGCAATCGCCCCTGGTACAACAAGGTCCGTCGCGCGCAGGAACTATAGCCGCTTGTACGCCGCCACGCGCGCTTCAGCTGCCGAGCAGTTCACGAACGCCGTCGCGCTCCTCGCGCAGCTCGGCGGCGCTCAGATCCATGCGCTTGCGGCTGAAATCGTCGATCGGCAGCTTTTGCACGATCTGGAATGCGCCGTTGCTGCAGGTAACCGGGTAGGAGTAGACCAGCCCTTCCTCGATCCCATAGCTGCCGTCCGACGCTATGGCCATGCTGGTCCAGTCACCCGCGGCGGTGCCGAGTACCCAGGTGCGCACATGGTCGATGGCAGCGGACGCTGCCGATGCGGCCGAGGAAGAGCCGCGCGCCTTGATGACGGCGGCTCCGCGCTGTTGCACCGTTGGAATGAACTGCTGCTCGATCCATGGCTGATCGACCAGGTCTTTCGCGGCCTTGCCTTTGACCTGCGCGTGACTCAAGTCCGGATACTGCGTCGCGGAGTGGTTGCCCCAGATGGTCATGCGCCTGATGTCGTTGACGTGCGTACCGGTCTTCGCCGCCAGTTGCGACAACGCGCGATTGTGATCCAGGCGCGTCATGGCGGTGAAATTGCGCCGATCGAGGCCGGGCGCATTGCGGCTCGCGATCAGCGCATTGGTATTGGCCGGATTGCCCACCACCAGCACGCGCAATGAGCGGTCCGCGACCGCGTCCAGCGCTTTGCCCTGCGCAGAAAAGATCTGCGCGTTGGCCAGCAGCAGATCCTTGCGTTCCATGCCCGGCCCGCGCGGCCGCGCGCCCACCAGCAGCGCTACATGGCAGTCGCGGAACGCGACCGTTGCGTCGTCGCTGGCCTGGACTTTGTTGAGCGTGGAAAACGCGCAGTCATTGAGCTCCATGACCACGCCGCCGAGCGTGGGCAGCGCCGCCGGTATTTCCAGCAGCTGCAGGTTGACCGGCTGATCGGCGCCGAGCATGGCTCCCGCGGCGACGCGAAAGGCCAGGGCATAGCCGATCTGACCGGCAGCGCCGGTGATGGCAACGTTCAGGGGCTGCTTCATGAAGTCTCCAGCGGGGAAAAGAGCGCTGATTCTAGTGACAGTTCCCCGGGCGGCAAGCTGTGGGCGCCCCTTAGGACGGGGTGTTGACATTGGATTAGTGTTGTAGTTGAATACAACACCACATCACAAGCACAGTCCACATCGGACCGTGCAACGCTCAACCGGCCCACCAGGAGAACCGGACATGTACACCAGGATCCACAGCCACAACCCCGCCAGACCGCTACGCCTGCTGATCTGCGCGGCACTCGCCTGCGCGATCACCGGCGTGACCACCCAGGTCATCGTAAGCTCGGCCAACCAGCTTGAATATGGAATGGCCGCAGGCGGGTCGGCGGCCGCCGCGCAGGCAGATGCGGGGCTGCACCGCGTAGTGGCCGGCGCCGCTTAAAGCCGCGCCGCAGCCACCGACCAAGCACCAGCGCGTGAACCCCGAAACACAATGGGGCAACAGCCAGCCGATCTACCGGCAGCTGCGTGACCGTGTGGTCGCGATGATCCTGGAGGGCGTGCTCAAGGAGGGCGATCCGCTGCCGTCGGTGCGCACCGTGGCCGCCGAATTCCGGATCAACCCGCTGACCGTGCTCAAGGGCTACCAGCAGCTGGTCGACGAGCAACTGGTCGAGAAGCGCCGCGGCCGCGGCATGTACGTGAGCGCGGGAGCAGCGGCCGCGCTGCGTACCGACGAGCGCCGGCGGTTTCTGGAGAACGACTGGCCCAAAGTGCAGGCGATCATCGTTCGCCTGGGCCTGAATCTCGAGCAGCTGCTGCGCAGCCCGGCCCCTCCGGCCGCGAACAAGGACGCGAACAAGGATAGTGACGATGACCACGATCGTTGAAGCCAGGGATCTGTCCAAACGCTACGGCAATTTCGTTGCGCTCGACCATGTGAATTTCACGCTGCAGCCAGGGCGCATCGTCGGGCTGATCGGCCGCAACGGCGCCGGAAAGACCACGGTGCTCAAGACCATTCTCGGGCTCAGCTCCTACCAGGGCAGCGTCCAGGTGCTCGGCATGGAACCTGAGCGCGATCGCAACGCGCTGATGAGCGATGTCTGCTTCATCGCCGATTCGGCGGTGCTGCCACGCTGGCTGACTGTTGCGCACGCGATCGACTACGTCGCCGGCGTGCATCCGCGCTTCGATCGCAAGCGCGCCGACGAGGTGCTGGCCACCACCAGCATCCGCCGCGGCAGCCGCATCGGCGAGTTGTCGAAGGGCATGATCACCCAGCTGCATCTGGCGCTGATCCTCGCGATCGACGCGCGCCTGCTGGTGCTGGACGAGCCGACCCTCGGGCTCGACCTGATCTACCGCCGCCAGTTCTACGACACGCTGCTGAACGACTACTTCGACAAGGAGCGCACCATTCTATTGACCACCCACCAGGTCGAGGAGGTGGAGCATCTGCTGACCGACGTGCTGTTCATCGACCGTGGCCGCATGCTGCTCGACGCGGCGACCGAAGATCTGGCGGCACGCTTCCAGCAGCTCACCGTCGCGCCCGACAAGATCGACGCCGCACGCGCACTCGGGCCGTTTTATGTGCGCGAGCTGTTTGGCCGCACGATCATGCTGTACGAGAACCAGGCGGCGGCAGGCCTGGCCGCGCTTGGCGATGTGTCTACCCCCGGTATCGCCGACCTGTTCGTGGCCAAGGTGCAGGGGAGCGCGTCATGAAAGCACTGTCGATACAAATCCAGCGCGAGTTCTGGGAGCACCGTGGCTTGTGGATGGCGCCGCTGCTCATCGCGGTCGTGATGTTGCTGGCGGCCGCGATATTCGGCCATGTCAACGTCAGCTTCGGCAATGCCGCCAGCCACTACGACGGGCCCAATCCGCCGCCGGTGGCGCAGTTCATGGCGCTGGGATGGGCGGTGCCGTTCTTCCTGGCGGCGGCGATCCAGGGCTCCGCCTACCTGATCGACTGCCTGTACGCCGAGCGCCGCGATCGCAGCATCCTGTTCTGGCGCTCGATGCCGGTGACGGACGCGCGCACCGTGCTGGTCAAACTGCTGGTCGGGCTGGTGCTGGTGCCGCTGGGGAACTTTGCGCTCGCCGCCGCGACCGGCCTGCTCGGTTGCGCGATCATGGCGCTGCGCAATCATGACGTCGTCGTCAACGGGTTGAGCGTGGTGGCACTGTGGAATCTGGCGGATTGGCTGCAGACGCAGGTCATCATGCTGTACGGCCTGCTTGCCGCCATGCTCTGGTACGCGCCGTTTGCCGCCTACCTGATGCTGGTCTCGGTATGGGCGCGCCGCTCGCCTTACGCGTGGGCGTTCCTTCCGCCGCTGTTGCTGGTGGTGTTCGAATACATGGTGTTCGGCACCCATTACGTGTCGCACATCGTCAACGGCGGCTTCGGCGAGTTTCTGCACCTGGCTTACGGCTTTCAGTCCGCTGACGCGGCCGGTGACAGCGGCCGCTACACGCTGCAGTTGCTGACGCCGGCGCACCTGCTGGCCAGCCAGCGGCTGTGCTGGGGTCTGGCGGCGTCGGCCGGGATGGTCGTGCTGGCGATCCGCCTGCGACGCTATCGCGACGATTCCTGAAGGGGGCGTGCACGGCCAGCGCTGACGCTCGGCGGTGAACGCTGCTAGCATCGGCGCCCACGATGCTCGCAATTGATTCGGAGCTGTCATGACTGAGCCCACCGTGGCCGCGCGGGCGCCGATCGCCGTGGACGTCGAGGCCGGCAAGACCTATTACTGGTGCAGCTGCGGCCGCTCGAGCACGCAACCGTTCTGCAGCGGTGCGCATCAGGGCAGCGGCTTTACGCCGCTGCAATACGTTGCCGAGCGCAGCGGGCGGGTCTACTTCTGTGCCTGCAAGCATTCCGCCAAGGCACCGCTGTGCGACGGCACGCATAAGACCCTGGCCTGAAACCCCCACCGGACCTGCGCATGTACCTCACGGCGCGGCGCGCAGCGGACCAGCTGGAGCTCACGCTCAGCGGCGAGTGGCGCGCGCTGCGCTTCGCCGACATCGAAACCGAGCTCAGCGCGGTCGATGTGACCGGTGTGCGGCGGGTCACTGTCGCCGCCGGGCAGGCACAGCTCGATCTGACCGGCGCCTGGCTGCTGCGCGATTTCGTGGACCGGACGCGCGCCGGCGGCGCGAGCGTAGAGTTTCAGGGCGGCGAACCCCCGACATTGGAGCTGGTGGAACGCTGCAAAAGCGGCCAGATCCCCGCCCACGCCCACGCCCATTTGCCCCTGCACCTGCACCTGCACCTGCACGACCTCGAGGCGGCTCCGGCGCACGCGGTCGAGGGTGTCGGCCGGCACGCGGTGCGCGCGCTGCAGAGCATCGACGGTGGCCTGAGCTTCATCGGGCGCATCAGCGTCGCCTTTGCGCACGCGTGGTCGACGCTGCGGCTGCGACCGGTGTCGGTCGCGCGCCATATCTACGATACCGGCGTCACCGCGGTTCCGATCGTGTCGCTGATTGCGTTTCTGATCAGCGTGATCCTGGCCTACATGGGTGCGCAGCAACTGCGCAAGTTCGGCGCCGACATCTTCGTGGTCGACCTGGTGACGGTCGGGGTGCTGCGCGAGCTGGGGGTACTGCTGACGGCCATCATCGTCGCCGGCCGTTCCGGCAGTGCGTTCGCCGCCGAGATCGGCGCCATGCAGCTCAACGAGGAGATCGATGCCCTGCATGCCATCGGCGTGGACCCGATCGAAGTGCTGGTGCTGCCACGCCTGTTCGGCCTGGTGATTGCTCTGCCGCTGCTGACGCTGGTGGCGGACCTGATCGGCCTGGTCGGCGGCGGCCTGCTGTGCCATGCGCTGCTCGACATGCCGCTGGTGCAATACCTGAACCGCGCCCAGAGCGCCATCGCCAGCACCACATTCTGGGTCGGCATCATCAAGGCGCCGGTGTTCGCCTGCCTGATCGCGATCTCCGGTTGCTACGCCGGCATGCGGGTGCGCGGCTCATCGCGCGACCTGGGGCGGCTGACGACGCTGGCGGTGGTGCAGTCGATCTTCTTCGTGATCCTGGTGGACGCGCTGTTTGCGGTGCTGTTCATGGAGCTCGACGTCTGATGCGTGCGCTGCTTGAGGTGCGCGGCGTGGTCAACCGCTTCGGGGCGCAGGTAGTGCACTCGGGGCTGGACATGCAGGTTTACGAGGGCGAGGTATTCGGCATCATCGGCGGCTCCGGCGCCGGCAAGTCGGTGCTGCTGCGTACCATCCTGGGGCTGCGCCGGCCCAATGCCGGCAGCGTTCTGTTCTACGGCCGCGAGGTCGGCAGCATGAGCGCGGCTGAGCTGCATGCCCTGAAGGCGACCTATGGGGTAACATTCCAGGAGGGCGCACTGTTCAGCGCGCTCGATGTGCTTCAGAACGTACAGCTGCCGATGCTCGAGCATCTGCAGGTGAGCGCCCGGGCGCTGGACCAGCTGGCATTGCTGCGGGTACAGCTGGTCGGGCTGCCGGCCGAGTCCGCCAGCAAGTATCCGTCGCAGCTTTCCGGTGGCATGATCAAGCGCGCGGCGCTGGCGCGCGCGCTGGCGCTCGATCCGGTGCTGCTGTTCCTCGATGAGCCCACTTCCGGCCTGGATCCGATCAGTGCAGCGGCCTTCGACGAACTGGTGATTTATCTGCGGCGCGAGCTGAAGCTCACGGTAGTGATGATTACGCACGATCTGGATACCATCTATCGCACCTGCAGCCGGGTAGGGATCATCGTCGACGGCCGCATGATCAGCGACACGCTCGAAGGCATCGTGCACAACCCGCATCCATGGATACAGGCCTACTTCCAGGGCCCGCGCGCGCGCGCGCGCCGGAGCGAGCATGGAGCGTGAAGCCAATTACCTGGCGGTCGGCAGCTTCGTGCTGCTGGTGGTGGTCATGGGATTCCTGTTCGTCTACTGGTACTCCGCCAGCATCGAGCACCGCTTCTACGTGCGCTACGAGATCTATTTCGACGGCAGCGTCAGCGGGCTGTCGGAAGGCAGCTCGGTGCGCTACCTGGGCGTGGACGTCGGCCGCGTGGTGCGCATCCGCATCGATCCACGCGCCGCCAATCGCGTACAGGTGATCGCCGACATCGACGCCACCACGCCGATCTCGGATCGCACGCTGGCGCGACTGTCGCTGCAGGGCATCACCGGGCTGCTGTTCATCGATCTGCAGCAGCAGCGAGCCGACGATGACGGGCGGCGCATCCTGGCGGCGGTGCCCAGCGAGCGTTACCAGGTGATCCGCTCGGCGCACTCGGACTTCGATCTGTTTCTGAGTAGCCTGCCGCAGCTGACGGTGCGGCTTAACGATCTGGTAGATCGAACCGCCCGCGTGCTGTCGGACCAGAACATCAACAGCCTGGACCGGCTGGTGACCAATCTCGACAAGGTCGCGGCCGACTTGCCGCACAGCGCCAGCAACGTCGAGGGCCTGGTGGCCGACCTGCGCTCGACCATCAACGATGCGCACCGCGAGATCAACGATATCCATGCCACCACGCAATCCGTGAGCGTGGATTTCGTCGCCGCGGTACAGAAGCTGCGCGCCACCAGCGACAACCTCGCGCGCGTCAGCGGCAGCGTCGATACCTTCCTCGACGAGAATCGCGATCAGCTCAATGCCTTCGTGCGTGCCGGCCTGCCGCAGATCGAGTTACTGCTGCGCGACAGCCGCGCCGCTGCCCAGGAATTCCGCGATCTGTCGCGCAGCCTGCGCGACAATCCATCGCAGCTGATCTACCAGCCGGCGGCCAATGGCCTGGTGATACCACCGTGAAGCCCGTGTCAGGAAACCCAAGTAATCCGCGGGCGGTACGTCGCCAGTGGCTGGCAATGGCGTCGGCGTGGCTGTTGCTGGCCGGCTGCAGTGGCGGTCTGAAAAGCAACGTGCCGTCGGCGCAGGTGTACCTGCTGCGACCGGGCATCGCGCCGGCTGCTGCGGCAGCCGCCCCGGCCGTCGGCAACGTTCAGGTCATGCTGCCGCAGGTCAGAGCCGGCCTGGCGACCGACCGCATCGTGGTGCTGCGTTCCGGCCGGCGACTCGACTACTACAGCGGCGCGCGCTGGGCGGGGCCGGCGCCAGCCATGCTGCAGATGCTGGTGATCGACGCTTTGCGCGCATCGAACAGGTTCGCCATGGTGGAATCGGATACCGGACCGTTTCCGGCCGAGTATGTGCTGAGCCTGGAACTGCGGCACTTCGAGGCCGAATACACCACCAGCGGGCCGCCGATGGTGCACGTGGCGCTGGACGCCAGCCTCGGACGCCGCGGGAAGCGCGACATCATCGTCAGTTGCAGCGCCGACAGCCAGGTCAACGCCGAGGCTGACCGGATGCAGGCAGTGGTGGCAGCGTTTGAGCAAGCTACCGGCGATGCGCTGTCGCAGCTCGCGGCCCGGATCGCGGCGTCCGCGGCCCCGCCCTAACCCATCAATCGCCGTCGCTGGCGCCGGGCGAACCCACCGACCCGCCAAAGCGCTCGCGCGCCTGAAGGATGCGCGTCATGTGGTCGCGGATCCATTGCATCAGGCTCTCGATCTGGGCGGTCAGCGACTGGCCGAGTTCGGTCAGGGCATACTCCACGCCGGGCGGATGCGTCCCAGGGACCACGCGCCGCTCCAGCAGCCCGTCGCGTTCCAGCGCGCGCAGCCGCAGCGTCAGCATGCGTTGCGAGATCCGCCCTTCGGCGCCGACTGCACTGACCAGCCGGCGCAGTACCGCGTGCCGGTAGTTTCCGGTGCGCAACAGATGCAGCAGCAGCGTGCTCCACTTGTCGCCGATGCGCGCCAGCACCTCGCGCATCGGTTGATCGCGCTGCACGCCGTCGCGCGCCATGGCGCGCACCAATGCTTCCAGTCGTGCCAGTTCGCTGGCGTGATTTCCGGCAGCGCGTTCGGGTGCCACGATCTGGCGCACATTGCCAAGAACGGTGTCGACGTCGACCTGCGGCGATGCGGATTTGTCGTTGCCGATGTCCATCGGTCGAGCCTAACCGGGCGCCCGAAGGAACACAAAAGTACCTGCTTTACTCGCTCTGAGCGCGCGCTTAAGGTCTGCGGCCGCTGGCCGGATAACACGCAGAATCGAAAGGTCCACGCACTATGAGCAACACCTTCGACATCGTCGCCATGGGCGCCGGTCACAACGGACTGGTCGCCGCCGCCTATCTCGCCAAGGCGGGCAAGAAGGTGCTGGTGCTGGAACGTAAGGCCTGGCCCGGCGGCGGCGTCGTCACCCGCGAGCTCAATACCCCGGGCTACTGGCACGACGAGCACTCCAGCGTGCACATCATGATCCAGGGTAATCCGATGATTCGTGGCGACGAACTCGGGCTGCAGGGAAAATTCGGGCTCAAGTACGCCTACAACATTCCCTACGCGATGATCTTCGCCGATCAGAGCACGCTGGTGGCATACCAGGATCTGGACCGCACCTGCGAGGGCATCGCCCGGATCTCGCCGCGCGATGCCGAGACTTATCGGCGCTTCGCGCAGCGCGCGATGGCCATGTTGCCGATGTTCGGCGCCGGACTGTATGTGCCGCCGATGCCGCTGGGCGCATTCTTCGCGATGCTGGATCAGAGCGAAGAGGGCCGCGAGGTGCTCGATGCCATGCAGCGCAGCTCGCTGCAGATCGCCAACGATTATTTCGAGAGCGAGAAGGTCAAGATCTGGCTATTGCGGCTGGTGAGCGAGAATCTGCAATTGCCGGATGAGCTGGGAACGGGCTTCGGCATGTTCCTGATGCCCGGCCTGATGCATGGTTTCGGAGTCTCGCAACCGGTCGGTGGCAGCGGCAAGCTCAGTGAAGCACTGGTGCGTTGCATCGAGCACTATGGCGGGGAAGTGCGCTGCAATGCCGAGGTACGCCAGGTCCTGACGTCGGCTGGCCGCGCGACCGGAGTGGAGCTTCGCAGCGGCGAGCAGTTCAAGGCCAGGGACGCCGTGATCGGCGCCATTCATCCGCACGTGCTGCGACAATTTGTCGCCGGCGTGCCCGAGCCGGTATTGCAGCGTGCCGAGCGCGCGACGCTCGCGGCCTTCAGCCTCATGGTCAGCCACTATGACCTGAAGCAGAAGGCGCTGTTCTACGCTGGCGAGGAAGTGGGCCATGCCATCATGCTGGAATTCATGGCGAGCGATAACCTCACCGACATGCTGGATGACTTCGACGCCTTGCGTCGCGGTCGCATCAGCCAGCGCGTGCTCGGCGCCGGCGGCGACGAGAGCATCAATGATCCGAGCCGCACGCCGCCCGGCTGCGGCATGTTCCATGGCATCACCATGGCGCCATACAATCTGGAGCAGGGAGGAGCGGCGCGCTGGGACGAGATCCGGGAGCAGATGGGCGACCGCAGCCTGCGGCATTACCAGAAGTTCGTGAAAAATCTCACCAGCGATAACATCATTCAACGTAGCATCGTCACGCCGCTGGACCATGCGCGCAACATGCCCACCAGCATGGTCGGTGGTGATGTGCACGGCGTGGCACCGTATTTCTACCAGATCGGCGGGCATCGGCCGACGCCGGATCTGGCGCAGTACACGGTGCCGGGGGTCGAACGCTTATATTTGGTCGGGCCGTTCCTGCACCCGGGCGGCGGCGTCTATGGCGCCGGTCGGGCCACGGCGATGAAAGTGATGGACGAGCTGCGGATGGACTTCGACAAGGTCGCCAGGGCCAAGGTCAGCTGAGCGCGAGTGCGGATTCTTTGAGCGAGGTGGTCACATTCAGGGACGAAGCACGTGGTGGGTTGCACTGCTGGGGCTGGCGTCGGTCGGCCATGCGCAGGGTCTGGGCGGCTTGCTGGGACTTCCGGACTCGGTGGGGCTGGGTGGTTCACTCGGGTTAGCCTCGGACGATGTGTTCCGCGGCGTGACGCAGAGCGATGGTCAGCCCTCCCCGCAGGGCGACCTGCACGCGACCGTGGGACCGTGGTTCGGCGGTATATCGGCCGAGGGCATCAGACGGGATGACGCGCGGGCGGGCGCCGAAGTGATCGGCTATCTCGGCTTGCAGCAGCAGCTCGGCGACGACTGGAGCGGCCGTATCACGCTGCGCCACTACGACTATCCCGGGAATCGGTATCGCACTCGCTACAATTATGACGAATTGGCGCTGTCGCTCGCGTGGCGCGAGCGCATCATGCTGAGCGTCATCGCCTCGCCCGACACCTACGCCCGTGACTACGTGGGGAACTATGGCAGCGGCAAGGCGTTCTGCTATGAACTGGTGGGGCGACAGCCGCTGCCGGCGGGCTTCGCGGCGGTCGCCGGAGTGGGCTATTACGATCTGCGGCAGCAGATAGGGACCGGTTATTCCTATTGGAGTGCCGGCGTGGAGTATCGATGGCGTTCCTGGACGCTCGACCTGCGTTATGTCGGCACCGATGCCACGGCCAGGGACCGGTTCGAGGACGATGCCGGCAATCGGGTGGTGCTGAGTGCGTTCTGGCTGTTCTAAGGTCGCGGATACAACCTTTTCCGGGGCTTGCGGCACATATCTCTGAGGCCCATGCTGCCGCGCAAGGTTGAAGATAATGCCATTTCCTGCCACGCCAAAATCATCGACGCCGGTACGAGATGACCGGCTCGATCGCGAGCTGTTGCGGCTGGTTGCGGCGCAGGACAGCCATGCGCTGGAACACCTGTACCTGGAGTACCACCGGCGGCTACTGCAGTTTCTGTCGCGCCTGAGTTCACAGCGCGATGCGCTGGAAGAGGCCATCAACGACACTTTCTGGATCGTGTGGCGCAAGGCGCATGAATTTCGCGGCGATTCACGCGTGTCGACCTGGATCATGGGGATCGCCTGGCGCTGCGCACTGAAGGCCTTGCGGCGCAACTGCGATTCCTCGGCCGAACTGTTCGCGAGTTCCATGCCGGCGGAGCTGCCGGTCGCCGAATCATTCGCGGTCGAGGAGCGCAGCGAATGGCTGGCGCACGGCCTGGCCACATTGCCGTTCGAGCAGCGTGCGACGCTGGAGCTGGCCTACTTCGTCGGGCACTCGTGCGAGGAGATCGCCTCGATCATGGCTTGCCCGGTCAACACCGTCAAAGCGCGCATGTTCCAGGCGCGCATCAAGCTGCGAAACCTGCTGCCCAAGCTCGGCGGTTTCGCGGACGCCAAGCATCTTGGCGGGAGGCAGCTGTGATGATGGACACCTCATCGGTACACCGCCAGGCCTGGGACCTGATTCCCTGGATCGTCAACGACAGTGCGCCGGAATCCGAACGCCAGGCGGTGCAGGCGCATCTGGAGAGCTGTGCCGATTGCCGCCAGGAACTCGAATTTCAACGCCAGCTGCACGCCGCCATGGCGCAGCACAGCGCCCCGGATGTCGATGCACGCGATTCCTGGCAGCGGTTGCGCAGCCGGCTGGAGACCGCCGCCGGGCCGGCGGCTGCAGCACGCGGCGCTCGCCGCCTCCCGCGCCGCGCCGGTAACGGCGGCATGTCGTGGCTGATCGCGGCCATGGTGGTGCAAGCGATCGGCCTCGGAGCGCTCGGAGTCGCCTGGGTGTCGCGGGTCTCGGCGCCGGCATCGGTGGCCGGCTACCCGGCCGTATATCGGACCCTGTCCGCGCCGCAGGCGGTGGTTCCGGCGGCAACCATGCGCGTGGTGTTCGCGCCGGAACTCACCATGGCGCAGCTGCAGGCAGTGCTGGCCGACGCCCGGCTGCAGGTGCGAGCGGGACCGAACGAAGTCGGGGTCTGGACGCTGGGGCCGGCCGGAGATTCCAACCGGGCGGCCACCGATACGGCGCTGCGCGAGCTGCGTGCCAGCTCGCAGGTGCGCTTCGCCGAAGCCCTCCCGAGCGCGCCTTAACGCGACAGCCGATTATGAGAAAGCCACGCCTGGTGCGAGCGATTAGTGCCGCGACCGCGCTCGCGCTGCTGTCGGCGCTGACCGGCTGCGCCACGCCGGCGCCGCGCATGGCTCCCAACCCGGTCGGCGGCGGCCTGAACGAGCGCGCCGAACGGCTGATCCTGGTGACGATTGCCAACCCGGGTGGGGCGATGTTGAGCGAGCCCGGCTCCACGCCGCGCGGCTATGACCTCATCGGACCTTATGCAGTCAGCAACCAGGCGCGCGCGGTTACCGCGGCGCTGGAGCGCGAGTATGGCCTGCAGGAGGTGCGTGCCTGGCCGATTGCCCCGCTGGGCGTGCAATGCCTGGTGTTCGCACTGCCGCCGGAGGTCGACCGGGCAGAGCTACTGCGCCGGCTGGCAGCCGATCGACGGGTGCGCGTGACGCAGCCGATGCAGGTATTCGATGCGCTGGGCAGCCACGACAGCAGCGGCCAGCTTCCGGCCACCACTTCCACCACGTTCGGCGCCAGCAGCGGGAGCCTCGCGACTTACGGTTACAACGATCCCTATGTCGGGCTGCAGCATGGCTTTGCCGCCATCCAGGCCGGCGCCGCACAGCAATGGTCGCGCGGTGAGGGTGTGAGCATCGCCATCATCGACACCGGGGTCGAAGTGGGCCATCCGGATCTGGCCGGACGCGTCGCCAGCGCGCGCAACTTCATCGACAACGACATGGCCGCGTTCGAAACCGATCGCCACGGAACCGGAGTAGCCGGCATCATCGGCGCCGACGCCAACAACAACCTCGGTATCGTCGGTGTGGCGCCGGCGGCGCGGCTCCAGATCTACAAGGCCTGTGAGCCGCTGCAGCCACAGAGCCTGGAAGCACAGTGCAATTCCTTTACGCTGGCGCTGGCGCTGGATGCCGCGATCGCCGCCGGCGCGCAAATTGTCAACCTCAGCCTCGGCGGTCCGCCCGATCCGCTGCTGGCGCAGCTGATCAGCTACGGCCAGCGGCGCGGCATGGTGTTCGTAGGCGCCGTGCCCGAAGACGGACGCCTGGACGGGTTTCCGCTCGGGATAGCCGGTGTTATCGCCGTCGATCAGACCGAACGCGCCGGTACACCGGACGCCGTGCTGCATGCCCCGGGACGCGACGTCCTGAGCCTGGCGCCGGCCGGCCGCTACGATTTTGCCACTGGCTCCTCGTTCGCAGCCGCGCACGTCACCGGGGCGATCGCGCTGCTGCGGGCACGCGTGCCGGGTCTGGATGCCGCCACGCTGTTCGCGGTGCTGCAACGCACGCGCACCCATGACGAGCAGGGCGATCGCATCAACGTCTGCGCCGCGCTCGCGGCAGTAGAGCCCCAGGACGACTGCACCCATTCGGCCAGAGCGGTAGCGACGGCGACCGTGATGCACTGATTAGGTCGCCTCGCGATGCGGCCGTCAGTCAAGCAGGGCATCGATCCATTCGGCGAGCGATCGGCGCGGCCGCATCATCGCAGCCTGCAGCTGCTCGGCGCGCGGTTCCGCTTTGAAAGCAACAGCGTGCGCTTGCTGCGGCTGGTCGATCAGGCGTTTGCCGGTTTACCGCGGCACCGCTTTAGCGGCAGGTCACCGCGGCTGCTGGTGCGACTGCAGCTGACGCCTCGGCGTCGCCGCCCATCGGCAGCGCCGCCCCCGCCGCTCAACACCTACGCCGGACCCGGATTCCTGTGCGGCGCGATCGACGAGTCGAACCTGGCCGTCATATCGCCGGCACAGGGCTCGGCACTGGTGGTCATTTCGCGCGACATGCTGCGCCACGCCTATCACCTGCGCTACGAGCTGATCGAATTCGCCGTGTACGTGCTGGCGGCGCGCACGCTGCGCCTGGTGCCGCTGCACGCGGCCGCGGTCGGTGTTCGAGGACGCGGCCTGCTGCTGATGGGCGACAGCGGTGCCGGTAAATCCACCATCGCGCTGCATTGTCTGCTGCAGGGGCTGGACCTGCTGTCCGAAGACGCAGTCTTTGTGGCACCCGACGGCCGCGCCGCCACCGGCATTGCCAGCTTTCTGCACCTGCAACGCCGCGGCCTGCGCTTCCTGCGCGGCCACGCCGGTGCGAGGCGCATCCGCAGTTCGCCGATCATCCGACGTCGCAGCGGCGCGGAAAAATATGAAGTCGATCTGCGGCGCTCGGGATACCGGCTGGCCGCGGCGCCGCTGTCGATCCAGGCGCTGGTGTTCCTGTCGAAACGCCGGGCCGGCGATGATCGGGTGCTGGTGCCGCTGGCGGCACGCCAGCGCGCGGCCAGACTCACCGCGCTGCAACCCTACGCGGCCGCTCAACCAGGCTGGCGCCGGTTCAAAGACAGCGTTGCCGCCGTCAGGACATTCGAGTTGCGGCGCGGATCTCATCCGTGCCTGGCGGTGGCGGCGTTGCGCAGTCTGCTGGATCCTGCAAAGCGCAGCGCACCGCGTGCATAGGCTGCGGCCGCGGCGTGTGTCCGAAGGTCCAGGTCAGGATGCGCCTTGCGTGCGACATTTGCGCCCACGAATTGTGTGCCGCCCACGCTTGCTGCGTCGCGTCTGCGACGCGGGCATCGACCAGCGCCCGGCCCGGTAGCACGCGATTGAAGACGTAACGCAGCTTCTCGGCCGTGGATGTGGACCAGCCAATACCCGGAAAGGCTTCAATCCTGAGCGCGGCGAACGAGACATCCGAGATCGTCTGGCGCCGGGACATGGTTCTTATCCGACGCGGACAATCCGACCTCAAACTCGCCAGCACGCCGGCCGGGACGGACTCCGGGTAATAGCGCGCCAGCAGCTCCATTGGCGGCAGCGCCCACCACAGAGCTCCGGGATGGCGACGCTGCGCCAGCAGCTGCTGCCAATCATCGGGCTGCATCCGCGCGCTCAACAATGCCAGATCGTGCAGCTGCAGCAGACGCATGGAGCGCAGCACCATGGAGCCCGCGGCGTGCAGCAGCAGGTGAGTGAACAATGCCATGGTGGACGGATAGCAGTTCAGGCCAGGGTGTGGCGCCGGCGGGAACACGGTCTCGGACACATCCACGGTGTTCAGCGGCAGGCGCTCGGCGATCCTGCTATGCAGCTCGATCTTGATCGCTCCGTCGGCGTGTTCACCGAAGCTCGCGGCGGCTTTGGGCGCCGCGGCGAGGGCATGCTCCAGCGGCTCAAATACCCTGTGCTTCCAGGTGACCGACGTATCAAGATAGCCCAGCGACAGAAGCAACTGCGTCATGCGCCCGCTATCGCATTGCGCCACCAGCAGATCCACGTCGGCCATCGGTCGCTCGCCGCCGGTGTAGACGCCGAGGCGGTGCAGCGCCGCGCCCTTGAGCGGCACCAGCGCAATGTCCGCGCGCCGCGCCTGTTGGTCGATGCGCGCCAGCAACGCGGTAATGCGCCGCTGGCGCGCGGCAGTGTGCACGCGCTGCTGACCGATAAATTGTTCCCAGGCGCTGGGCCCGTGCCAGCGCAGCACGCCAGCCAAGAGCGGTGTGACGCCATGCAGCACCGCTGCGGCGCGCGCCATGTCCCACTCGAAGTGGTCCCAGTCCGGCCCGCGGGCGGTCGGGCGCAGCAGCTCGGCGGCGAACAATTCGGTGGCCTGGCGCAGCGCCAGTTCGACCCGTGGCAAGGGCGGCAGCGGCATCAGTTCACACCGCCAGAGCGGCGTCGCCACTCGGCGCGGCGTCGTCACCGCTACGATAGCGCCGTTCGCTGGATATCAGGTTTTCCCAACGCCGGTGCAGCGAATGTACGCTCCGGCCCCCGTCGTCCTCGCGATCCGGCTGGTTCGATTGGCTGTTGGACACCTGATCGTGCAGCAATTCACGTACCGTGCGATAGAACTCGGAAGAGTAGGTCCCGCGAAACATCATCTCAAGATCGTTACTTTCCCGCCAGTGGGTCTTGGTCCCCAGCTGCGTTTTCACCCGCTCGTAGAACGGCGTGCCGGGCAGCGGATACGAGACGCTGACGCCGACGTCGTCGGGACACGCGCGCTCGATCAGCTCGCGCGTCGCCAGAATGTCCTCGAGCTGCTCCCCCAGGTAGCCGACCTGGATGAAAAAACCCACCCGGATATCTTCCGCCTTGAGCCGCGCCCGGGCGGTCAGGATTTCCTCGACCGTGATGCCCTTGTTCATCGCATTGAGCACCTTCTGGCTGCCGCTTTCAGCGCCGATCCAGGCTTCGGTGCAACCGGCCGCGCGCAGTGCGCGCGCCATCGGCACGCTGATGAGATCGGCGCGGGTCTGAATGGTGAAAGGAATCGCCGCGTCCGCCGCGCGCGCCGCCTGCGTGAATTCGGCGATCCAGTCGACGCGAAATCCGAAGATGTCGTCGGCAAACCAGATGTGGTCGGGACGAAAGCGTCGCTTCAGGTCGGCCATCTCGGCGGCGACCTCGCGCGCGCCGCGCTGCAGGTATTTATTACCCCAGATCGGCTTGGAGCACCAATTGCAGCGAAACGAGCAACCGCGCGAGGCGGCCATGTTCAGGCTGAAATAACCGTGCGCCCGTTGCCACACGGCTCGATAGCGTTCGATATCGATCAGGTCCCAGGCCGGTGACTCCACGCCCTGCCCGTCGGACGATGGTTTGGCGCCGCGTGTCAGCGTGAGCCGGCCGCCCGCCAGCGACGCTACGCCCGACTGCCCGTCGATCAACTGCCCCAGTGGCAGCCGCGGATTCAAGTCCAGTCGTCGCGTCAGTGCCCGCAGCGCCGTCAGGCCTTCGCCCAGCAGCACCGCGTCGGCGCCGGCAATCAGATACGGCTCGGGTGCATCCGCGGCGTCCGATCCGACCGCCAGGACGCGCGCCTGCGCGCTCCGCGCCATTCCGATCATCTCGCAGCTCGCCTCGCGCATGCGCTCCAGGCACATCTTGCTCAGGAAATTGAAACTGTCTTCGTACAGCAGCACCAGTTGCGGCCGCACTTCGCGCAGCAGTCGTTCGTATTCCTCGACGCCGTCGGCCAGCATGGCATCGAACACTCGCACCGCATGGCCACTCCGACGCAGCATCGACGCCACCTGCAGCGTAGCCAGCGGCGGATATGGCTTCGCGCGCTCCAACTGCTTGCGGTCGAAGCGCAGGAAATACGAATGTGCTACTACTATGGACAGCATTGTTTTCTCTTGCGATCGACCTGTCGGCGTCGGACCTAAGCCCGGTCGCTAAAGGAAAAGGTGCACTTCGACGAACCCGAAGGTCTCGTTCTGTAGATTGTTCTGTGGAATGCCCTGATAGCGACGAAATCCGGCTCGCGCCTGCAGGAATGGAATTGGGGTCAGTTCGTACACCGCGCTCCAGCGCGTCTGCGCGTTGTTGGGGACGCCGCGCTCCGGATCCGAGTACTCGTAGGTCAGCTTAAGATTGTTGCCTTTGCAGATCAGCCAGTTCGCTTCCGCCAGCGCTGGAATCATGGTGCGCGTGCCGTTGGGATAGCCGGCCTGCCTGACCAGGTCGATCTCGCTGAGCCAGGTGACCGGCCCGGTGCGCACGCCCGCGTACAAGCCGTACATCGAACGGTCGCCCGCGTCCGCGTGCGTGTAGGCGCTCGACACTCCGACGCGCCATATCGACTCCACCCGCACCAGATTGCCGGTGACCTGGTAGCCGGTGCCGGTACCGGCGTTGGCGGCACCGTTGGTGACGTCGACCTGTCCCGACCAGTTGGGGCGTTCGAAGCCAAGTTCCACGCCATTGTCGGGCGTCGTCATGTTGATTCCGGTGACCGTGCGCACGAACGCGGTCTGATCCTGCAGGCGCCAGCCGAACGGCAGGTAGAAATGCCCCGCCTTGATGTACCAGTCCGAGGTGTTGCCGTAGCGCGCGTACGCTTCCATGGTCTGCGCGGCGCCGGGCGCGACCTCCTCATCGACGTACAGTCCCAACAGGTTAGGGATCACGGTGACGTCGGCATAGAGGCGAAACTGTTCGAGCGCAAACTGCTGCTGTGTCGGTGACTGCGGCACCGTCGTGCGCGACCAGTCAGTGCGCAGATCGCCGCCGACCCGGACGATGTCCTGCACTACCTGACCCAGCCACACCGGAACGCCCGCGGGCAGGGTGGCGGCGGGCATCACATTTTCCGCGAACACCAGGCCGAAGCTGTTACGCAGGCCGCCGCCGGTGGGATTGACGTGACAGGCGATGCACTTGTAGCCCTGCTGCACGGCCAGATACGGTTCGGCGAGTGCGACGCGCGCGCCGCCGCCCAACGCCACGCACAGCAGCAGCGCCAACAGCCGCGTGATCTTCGTGCGTGCTGATCGCGCCGGGGCGTTCATGGTGTCGCGGCCACGGTGAAGTAGCTGATGACCCGGTCGCCGTTGGCATCGGTTGGCGCACCAGTCACGAGTTCTCCGTCAATGGCGCCCAGCGCATTGCCGGGCTGGCCACTGAGCACGATCCGGTACTGACCGGCCGCGAGCGGTGCGCGCGGTGTGAGCAGCAATGCGCGCGGATTGGCGGCTGGCACCGACGGCTCGATCGCTACCGTCGTGCTCGACGCCTGTTCGCCGGCGCCATCGATGCGCTCCAGTCGTACCGCGGCCGCATCGGCCCGGGTCGCATCCAGTTCGCGCGTGAAGCCGACCACCATCTGCGCCGGCGCCACCGCCAGCACATCGCCATTCTCGGGCGCCACCGAAGCCACGCGGAAACCTGTCGCCATCGCCATGGCCGTCGCCGAACCGCCCGCTGGCGCACCATCGGTAATCCATTGGGCGATGAACGCGATGGTGGTCGCCGGCAGCGGCGTCTCCCCGAGCGGCATCTGGCCGCCGACCGCGGCGTGGCCTTCGAGCTTCTGGATGATGTAGCTGTTGGTGGGATCGCCCGGCGCCACGCGCAGGATGGTTGGTACCTCGGTGCTGGGAACCCCTACCAAGAGGTTGTAGCTGTGAGCCGCATCCAGCATCAGGCCTTCCGGCGCCGTGGCGCCGATGTGGCACACCGAGCAGATAGGCGTGAACACGTTGGCTTGTATGGCGTCGAAGGTGGCCGCCAGCGGCACCGGGCCGCCGGAGCTAGAACTCGACAGCGGCTGTCCATTGCCGTCGAGCCCGACACCGCTGCCCGAGCAGGCGCACAACCAGCCGCACAGCAGGCCGAGTGCCACAATCCGGCAGTGCGGGCGGTAGAAGGATGCAGGCAACATCGTCCAAGTAATTCCGCGAACCGTTGTCTAGCTGGCGCCATAAGATGTCTTCACAGCGGTAGGTGCCGGCCATCACGGTGCAGGTTTTATCTGCTCGCTAACGCGGCGTAGCTGACGGCTGCCATGGCCGAAGGGTGGCTAGGATCTGCGGGCGCAAATACTCGAATACACGGCCTGAAAGCGCGCGGCGGTGTAGTCGGCGTCTTCCCGCGTTGCCCGGCGCTGCGCCTCGTGCGCGATGGCCAAACGCAGCTCCTCGTCCTCGAGCACGCGCCGGATGGCGCCGGCGAGCTCGACCGAATCGCCGACGGGTACCGCGAGGGCAGCCTGCGGGGCCCATTCCTGTACGTGCCCCACCGCCGTGCCTACCGTTGGCACGCCGGCCACGGCGGCCTCGAGCAACGCCAGCGGGCCGGCCTCATGGCGCGACGACACGATCATCAGGTCGGCGGACTCCACCACCGGGCGCAGTTGTCGCTGCGTCAGAAATCCGTGAAACCTGGTTCGCGCCGACAATCCGAGCTGCGCACACAGCGCCTGAATAGCACCCTGCAACGTATCCTCGCCGACGATATCGATGTGGAAGTTCAGGCCCGAGGTGCGCAGCGTCGCCAGGGCGCGCAGCAGTGTCGTTTGATCCTTCACCCGGTTAAGGCTGGCAACGTGAATCAGCCTTGCCACGCCGCTGCCATTGCGGCGTGGCGGAACTCTGGCCGGCCAGGTGCGCAGGTCCACGCCGAGCGGCAGGCGCTGTGCCTGCAGATCCAGTGCTGCCAGCAGTTCAATCATGGGCCCACTGGCCGCTGTGATGGCGGTGGCAGCGCGCAGCACCAGCGCCTCGCGTGTCCTGCCGCGCCAGCTCTGTCGACCGCCGAACCCGATCTCGGGCAGCGCCACCAGTTCGCCGCCGGCGACATGCACCAGGCTGGGAATGCCCAGCATCTTCCCCGCGGTGACCGCGATCTGGCCGCAGGCCCCGGACCAGATGGCGTGCACCAGATCGAACGGCGAGCGGCGGTGCAGCGCGCGGATCATGCGCAGTGCCTGCAGACGCGTGTAGCGCTGGCCGACGTTGTGGATTCGCGCCCCGGCCAGATGCCACTCGCGCGGCTTCGCCTCCTGATTCAAGGCGAATACGTGGACCTCGTTGTGCAGCGACAGCCGTTCGATCAGCGCCAGCAGTGCCGGGATAACTCGATACTCGCCGGACTGGTCGACGCCTCCGGGTACAACGACAGCGATGCGCATCATCGTTGTGAGTGCCCGCTGGCAGCCGAAGGGTTGCATGATCGAAAAAGACTACAGCCGCCGAGGTTGCAGCCATTGTCCGCGCCTTCGAAGTCTGACACGCTGCCGCCCGCCTTCAATGAACCAACAGCATCGATCACAACCCGCGTCCGTCGCGCCGTCGGTGTGCACCGAGCCGCAACTGCGCGACACGCAAACTGCATTTGACAGTGTCGCGGCGGACTACGACGGTCCGCGCGGCAACAATGATCTGATCCAGGACATGCGGCGCGAAATGTGGCGCTGGCTCGACATCATCTTTACCCCCGGCAGCCGCCTGGTCGACATCGGCTGTGGAACCGGACTGGATGCGGTGCGCATGGCGGGTCTCGGGCATCAGATCACGGCCACCGACTGGTCGCCACAGATGGTCCAGCGCACCGCCGATCGTGCCGCGCACGCACAGCTGACGGCACAGGTGCAGGCGATCGCCGCCGGCGCGCAGCAGCTGGGACGCCTGGAAGGTGATGCCATCTACGATGGCGCGTATTCCAATCTCGGTCCGCTCAATTGCGCGCCGGACCTGCAGCAGGTGTCGCGCGACTGCGCCCGTCTGCTAAAACCCGGGGGCGCGCTGGTATTCAGCGTGATCGGCCGCATCTGCCCCTGGGAAATTCTCCATTACCTGCGGCGGCGCCAATGGCGCCGGGTAAAGCTGCGATTTGCCCGCGAGTTCGTGCCGGTGAGCATGAACAAACACACCATCTGGACGCATTACTACGGGCCACGCGAATTCTTTCATGCCTTCAGAGGGCAGTTCGCGTTGCGCCACTTTCGCGGTCTGTGTGTGTTTGCACCGCCGCCGTACCTGTGCTGGCTACGGGAGCGGCACCCGCGGTGGCACCAACGACTATGGCGCCTGGACCGACGCACGGCGGGATGGCCGTTGCTGCGCAACATCGGCGATCACTTTCTGATCGTCATGACCAGGCGATAGGCGCGATCGCATGGCCATTACCACGCAAGGCCCGTCGATAGTGGTCGGCGCGGATTACGATCGCGCGATCACGGCTCTGGAATCGGATCGTCGCGCCCGCGCGGCATTTCAGCAGCTTGTTGCGCGGATCGCTGCACCCGACGCTGCGCTGTACGACTTCGGTGCCGGGACGGGAATCGACGCACGCGTCTATGCCGAACGTGGTTGCACGGTAGGGGCCTACGATGTGGACCCCGGAATGCGCCAGCAGTTCGCGCTCCGTTGCCGCGACCTGATCGAAACCGGGCGAATCACGCTCGACGCTGGAAGTTACTCTCAGTTCCTGGGAAATACCGTCAACGGCGGACGCGGGGTCGATCTTGTCACTTCAAACTTCGCACCGCTCAACCTGATCGCCGAGCTGCCGCCTTTGTTCGAAAAGTTTCATGCGCTGACGGTGTCGGGCGGAAAGGTGCTGGTGAGCGTCCTGAACCCATATTTTATCGGTGACCTGAAATACGGCTGGTGGTGGCGTAATGGCATGCGTCTGTGGCGCGCCGGCCATTACTCCGTGGCCGGCACCCAGACCGCGATTTCCCGACGACGGCTTGCCGATTTCGCGCGTCAAAGCGCGCCGTATTTTGCGATGACGCGCGTGTTCCGGGGATCAACGCCACACCGGGGGCAACGGACGGACGGCATCGATATGACACGCAGCGGCCGCAACGCGTGGCTGCGCGTGGCGAGCTGCCGCTTCATGTTCCTGTTGTTCGAAAGGCTGGACAATGGCGGGCGCAGCGGCTCGGATCATTCAGGCCCCGTTCCGAGCAACATCTGGTCCACGAACGACGCGCGCTCGCGGGAATAACGCGCCCGCAGGTGATTCGAGTCGATATACAGCGGCATGCCGTCCGTGCCGGTCGCCGGGCAGTCCAGGCCATCGCACAGCGTGGTGCGTGGATCGATTACCTTCGCGCCCGCCTGCACCGCGATGTTGCGCAGTCGATCCGCCAGCGGCGCCACGAACGACTCGAACGCTTCGGAGTCCACTCGCCGTCCGCCGTCCAGCGCAAGAGTTCGCGGAAATTTCAGCGACAGCCTCAGTCGCGATGGCAACATGGAGGCTGGATCGAACTGCGGCGAGGTCGGGTTCGACAGCACGATGAATACCCGGCGACCGCTCGACACCAGGCCCGCCAGCGTGTTCCGGAATTGCTCGAAAACGATCCGCATGCCGGGCGAGTCGACCTGCAGCGGTGTTCGCGTGTAATCCCCTACACGATAGACATGTTCCGTGGAAGTCTCCACCGAATACTCTCCCAGCAGGTACTTCTCCCAGAAGGCGCCGAATACCACGGTGTCGACGCCAGGCTGGAAAGCCTGTTGCATCGCATAGTCAAAAAAGCCGGAGCAATCCCGACCGCGCGATACGCTGTTGATACCGGGTAGCGGCGGGCATTGATAATACGTGGCCAAAGTGGCCGATCGCGCCGCGTCGGCATGCGCCTGGACCACCTGCGCGATGCGTGGCCAGTACTGTTGCATGTGGGAGTCGCCGACGAACAGCGCCTTGCGATCGCTGCGACCCGCCACCGTGCGTGTCGGGAATTCAGGGCGCCCACCGAGATCCGATCCGTCCGAGTAGTGCCGGTCTGCGACGGCTTCGTCCCATGCAGTGAAAGGCGGACCCGACAGTCGGCCCGGGATCCAGTGCCTCGCCAATGCTGCGCCGGTCAGCGCCAGGATTGCGAGTCCGATGAGCAATGCAGTGACCTTCTTTCGGTCCGGCTTGCCGCGGCGTATCGGCGTTTCCACCCAGCAGTAGGTGGCGTAGGCGAGGCCGAATGCGATGACGAGTGCCCCGGCAGTCACGGCCGGCGGCGGAGCACGCCCAAGGATGATTTGTGCGAATGACAACAGCGGCCAGTGCCACAGGTACAGCGGATAACTAATCCGCCCGACGAATACCATCGGCTGGCGGCTCAGAAAACGACGGTTCACCGGCGCCAGCGGTCCCGCCAGGATCAGCGATACCGTACCGGCGGTTGCCAGCAGACTCGCTATCGCGGGAGGCGAGCCGCCCGCATCCGGAAATGCCACCGCGGCGGTAATCAGTGCGCTTCCCGCCAGCGAGCTCGCCGGCACGGCGAGCCGGTGCAAGCTACGGACCGCGCTCGTATCCGCGCCAGCCGCGCGATGCATGCCCGCTTGCCATGCCGCCAGCATGCCTCCCGCGGCCAGCTCCCATGCTCTGGAGGCCGGAAGGTAGAAGTACTGTATCGGCGCGTGCCAGATGCCCCAGATGTTGATCGCCAGTGACGTTGCGGTGACGACCAGCAACACGCGCATCGTCACGCCGCGGCGTGCGGCCAGCATGATCAGCAGCGGCCACGCGAAGTAGAATTGCTCCTCTACGCCGAGCGACCAGAGATGCAGCAGCGGTGTCAGCTGCGCGCCTCGATCAAAGTAGCCGCTGCCTAATCTGGCGAAGAACAGGTTTGCCAGGAAAGATGCGCAATAGGCGATCGACCTGCCAAGCCACTGCAGTTCCTCGGAAAACAGCGTGAGCCAGCCGAACAGCGCACACGCCGCCAGAACCACGAGCAGAGCCGGTATGATCCGCCGCACACGACGTTGATAAAATGCACCGAGGCTGAACGTCCCCGCGGGCAGACCGGACAGAATAATCTGAGTGATCAGATAGCCGGAGATGACGAAGAACACATCGACGCCGATGAAGCCGCCGCTTAGAAATCCCGGCAAAGCGTGGTAGGCGACGACCAGTGCGACCGCGATCGCGCGCAGCCCGTCGATGTCGGGCCGATACCTCGGAGAAACGTCGCGGACGAGCCTCGGCCTTGAGGCGGCTCGTGTTGCTTCGACGCTTCGCGTTGGCAACAGCAGCGTGTCGGGAAGCATGCTTGGATGCCGGCTTCAGCCAACACCGACCATGCGCCGGAAAGCTTCCGAGCTCTTCAACAGCCCGTCATACGTTCCCGCGCCGATCAGCTCTCCGTTCTCGAACTCGTAGATCACATCACACGAGCGCACGCTGCTCATCCGGTGCGCGATCACGATGCTCGTGTACCGGCCGCGCAGCCGTTGCAGCGTGGCCATCAACTCCTGCTCCGTCAATCCATCCAGGGCATTGGTCGCCTCGTCCAATATCAGCACCGACGCATCCCGGTAGAGCGCACGGGCGATGCCGATTCTCTGTCGCTGGCCGCCGCTTAGCGCGACGCCCCGCTCGCCCACCCTGTGCTCGTACCCTTGAGGCAGCGTGCTGATGAAATCCTCGAGTTGCGCCAACTGCCCTGCTTCGAGCAACCGCGCTCGATCAATCGTGTCGGCTGGTATTCCCAATGCGATGTTCTGCGCGATGCTCGAGTCCAGCAGGCAGATCGTTTGCGGCACGTAGGCGATCCGGGATTGCCAGGCCGCACGATTGCGATCATCGACTGGGCTGCCATCCACGGCCAGCTCGCCGGCCTCGGGCACCAGCAACCCGGCGACCAGGTCCACCAGCGTCGTCTTGCCGCAGCCGTTGGCGCCGACGATACCGATCGCGGCTCGCGCCGGAATCCGCAGCGTCACGCCGTTGAGTGCCCAGGGGCGATCAGGTGCATAACGGAACGAGACGTCGGTGAGCCGGATCTCATGGTTCGGTCGCCCGTGCCAGTTCCCGCTCGCGCGCAAGGGTCCGGCCGAGGCTGCGGCCGCCCTGGCGCTGCGCGCACGGCGCAGATCCGGCGCAATCAGCGCCAGCGCCGGGCGATCGGCGCGCATCCTAACGATCGCGGCAAACACCTGCTGCAGCGTTGGCAGCAGGCGATAGGCGGCGAATGCCAGGAACGTCAGCTGTCCCAGCCATGGACCGACACCAGCCGCGCCTGCGCTCAGCGCCAGCGCCACAGCAACCAGGCCGGCCGCGGCGACGCATTCCATGATGTGCCGGGGCGCCTGCGCGACGAACTGACTATGAGCGCTGGCCCGCGAGAACAAGGCGCTGGCGCGCTCGAATCTGCCGCTGAAAAAGCCCCGTACCTGCAGCAGGATGATTTCCTTTATGGCCCCCAGACTCTCGTTGACAATCTGGGTCTGTTCGGTCGCAAAGCGTGACTGGGCCTGGCCGAAGCGCAGCAGTCGGTTGCGTACCGTCAGATAGATCAGCGCATAGCCTCCGGCCAGCCCGGCAATCATCACCAGCGCCATCGCGGGCTTCAGCAGCAGGATCGACAGGATGATGAACGCCGCCGTCACCAGGTTCGTCACCAGCGTGAAGGCATGCTGCAGGATGCCGTAGGTCACGCGGGCAGGCTCGTTTACCACGTTGTTGAACAGCGTGGTGCTGTTGGTGCCGGCATGAAAACGGTACGGCCGTGCCAGATATTCGGCGAACAAGGCCGTCTGCAGCTCGGTGCCGATGCGCAGCGCCAGGCGATTCATCGCCAGGCCGCCCAGTACGTTGATCAGATTGGCCAGCAGCACAACTCCGATGAAGCCGAATCCAAGCGCCACCACGAAACCGCGCTGACTCGCGAACCCCGCGTGCGTGTACAGCCAGTGCAGTGGCCCAAAGCGATCGATCAGGCGCGAGTCGCCCAGTACTGCGAAGAATGGGGCGATGGCCGCAATGCCGATCACAGTGGAAACCGCCATGGCAAGGGAAATCACCTGTGCCACCAGCACACTGCGCCTTTGCGGCGCCGTCAGGACGCCCCAGAACTCGGCCAACGGACTCATGCGCTCTGCGTCCGCTGCTTGAGTCGATGGCTGCGCACCAGGGTTCGCATCGCCGCCGGCACACAGGCGTAGGTCGTGGCAAGCAGCGCTCTGAGCCAGGCCCCGGGGTATCGCCATGAGTGCGGCAGGCTGGCAACCAGAGTGGCCAGGGCGCTGATCCGCTTTCCTGAAGCCGCCTGGCTTCTGGCCAGTCCCGCTGACATCTGCGCCCGCAGCCTGCGCAGGATAGGATCCAGATGACCGCCGCCCGACGCGCGCAGCGCTTTCTCGAACACCCGCCTGCGATCACGCCATGCGATGACGTCGCTGCCGGAATGCTGGCCGTGACGGCGTACCAGCGTCAACGCCTCATCGATGCCGTCGATTTCACTGTGCGCGGCGAGCCGGAACCACAGCTCGTCGTCGTAGCACATGATCAGCTGTTCATCAAACGCCCCCAACTGTTGCAGCAGCTGTCGCAATACCAGCACGCTCGGCTGGGCGATCACGGTCGCCTCTTGCAGCAGTCTTTCCAGGATCCAGCCGCTGGGGGCGGGCCAGTGTTTGCCGGGCGCCGGGGCCATCGGCTGGCCCGATCCGTCCACCAGAGAGAATCTCGTGTAGCTCCATTTTCGCCCGGGATGGCTGCGCAACGATGCAAGCTGCAGCTCCAGTTTCCTCGGCAGCCACAGATCGTCGGAGTCCAGGAACGCGACATACTCGCCTCGCGCCTCGCGTAGCGCTGCATTGCTCACGACCGACGGTCTGCCGGTGTGCACCAGCCAGATCACCTTGACGCGCGGGTCATCGAGCGATTGCAGGTACGCTCGGGTGTCGGCGTTCGAGCCGTCGTCCGCAATGATCAATTCCCACTGTGTGAAGCTCTGCGCGAATACCGATTGGATCGCGGCGGGAAGATACTCCAGGCGATTGTAGGTGGGCACGATGATCGACACAGCCGGCGACATGACGGCGGCCGCTACCGTGCCGGTATCGGCCGGCTGGCTTCCGGCCGACTCATCGAAACTGCGGTGACCTGGCGGCGCCTGAGCACGTCCAGGTACATGGCGCCGAGCTTGCGGCCGAGCGCATCGAACGACAGTTCGCGGTCGAAATGCGTACGCACGGCGCGGCGCATCAGGCTGTCAGCCCGACCCGCCATCGACCGCAATGCGTCGCACAGCGCCTGCGGATTGTCACACGGCCACAACATTCCCACCGCGCCGGTACCCGTCAGCGAACCAAACGACGGGATATCGGTGACTATCGGGGGCAATCCACAGGCGAGCGCTTCGATCAGTGAGTAGCCGCTGCCCTCACGGTGGCTGCCGAGCACGAACAGATCTGCCGCCCGCATCAGCTGCTCGATACGCTCATGCGGCACACGCCCGAGCAGCTGCACCCGGTCGCGCAGCTGCGGATCATTGGCGATCCGGGCTTGAACGGCGCGCAGCAGCGGTGCCTGACCGAAGCAGCAGTACAGCCGCAATCGCGGCAGCGCGCGGGCTGCGGCACTGATTCCCGCAAGCACCGTGAGCGGATCCTTGTTGGCATCCAGGTGCCCGACCCATAGCACGGCGGGATCGCCCTCGACGCCGGTAGCGCTACGCGCCAGGCGCCGGTCGCCGGGGGAGAAGCGACTGGTGGATTCCGGGATTTCATGCAATTGCGTTCGCCGATGCACCAGGCCGGCCGCGATGAAGCTTCGCGCCTGCCCGGCAGCGCAGAATGCCAGTCCCGCCGCCGCCGCCATTGCGCGCCGATACAGCGGCCGCCGCCACATTCGCGGCAGCCCGTCCGCATGGTCCTGAAGGATCATCGGAATGCCCGGGGCCGATGCGCTCAGGCCGAGCACGTGCCGCGGGAAGCCCAGGCCGTGCACGTGAAAAACGTCCGGCGCCAGCTGGCGCAGCATTTCGCGGAAGGCCGTGCTCCGAGAATTCGGCGCCGCGGCGTCGCCAAATGGCTGAAAATGGTAGTCCACACCGGCGCGCGCCAGATGTTGCGTATGCGAGCAAGCCTGCAGCACCGAAATTCGATTTCCGGATCGCGCTGCGGCTTCGGCGACGTCGACCAGGGAAGGCCACGCGTCGAGCAGCTGCGCCGGCGATCGTGCTTCCGCATCGTTGAAAAAACTGATCTGTACGACGTGCAGCAACGGGCGCGGCATGCTGGTCACAAGCTCATGACACGCGGGTCCCATTGACGGATGAGTTTCCTGGAGACACGCAGCTCCCAGGGATCATCGTAGCGCTGGAATCGGTAGCGCCATGACGCCAGCGCCCGCAGCGCAGTTTTTCCCCAGGAAGATGCACGGATGTCCATGATGGTCGGGAATCTGCATCCCAGCACGGTCGTGAAATCGACGATTCGGCGCCGCAGCCGTGCCGATAGCCAGGGCGCATCCTGGTGGCACCAGTAGGCCCGCCACCGCGGTTCGGCCCACTCATCCGCCGTTCGCGGAAAAACGACCGGATTGCCGGCGCAATCGCGCAGCTCGCTCTGCATGCGCAGACCGGCCGCATCCTTGCTGTCGTGGCGCTGTGGCAACGGCGTGTAGATGTAGATCATCACCTCGGTCGCCGGGTGCACGCGCTTGATCATGCGGATGAACTCGAACGTTCTTTCCGTCTCTCCCTCCGGATCCTGTGGCGGAGCCAGCATGAAGGACAGTTCCGGAACCACGCCGTGGCGGCGACAGGCCTCGATCGCGGCCAGGGTCTGATCGGAGCGCGTGCCTTTGCGGATGTCGTGCAGCAGCCAATCGCTGGGGGATTCGGCCCCGATATAAGCCATGCGCAAACGGCTCTTCTTCACCAGCGCCCAGGATTGCTCTGACAGATTCACCAGCGCGTCGGAGCGCGCAAAGCACCACCATGGCAGCTCGAATTTCGCCATCACTTCGAGCAGCGGCACCATGTCCACTTCACGGTCGAAGAAATTGTGGTCATAGAACTGGATCGCATCCACGCCCAGCCGGTCCTTCAGGAATCCCAGATCCTGCTCGAGACGCGCCGCCGGCGGCAGTGCCGTCTTGCCGCGGTACATCGCGGCGACGCCGCAGAACGTGCAGCGGAACCTGCAACCCAGGGCCGCCTGGTAGCCGGCGGTACGCCGGCCGAGATAAGTGCTGGTCAGGTACTGGCGCGGGTTGTCCAGACCCTCATACGGCAGCATGCGGTTGAGGCTGGTGGTGGAAAATCTGCGCTCCTTGTTGTGCACCGTGCGGCCATCCAGGCGCCAGCTCATTCCGGCAATGGAGGCGAGCGCCTCGGCGCCGCGTGCCGGCAGAGCATCGAGCAGCGCGATGAGCGTGTCCTCGCCCTGCCCGCGCACGGCGTAGTCGACGTAGGAGGCATTCACGGTCGCCTCCGGGCACACGGTCGGAAAGGCGCCCCCCCAGATGATCGGCACGTCAGCCCGCTTCTCGCGGATGGCTCTGGAAACCGCGATCGCCGAGGTTAACTGCGGGCCTCCCATGACGGTAATGCCCACACAGTCGAACAGTCCCTGCTCTACGGCGCGTGCCGCCGTGGCGACGAAGTCGCGATCGACATTGCCGTCGAGTATGGTCGAGCTGTGCCTGCCCTCGAGCGCCGCGGATAGGCTCATGACGGCGAGCGGGAAACGGGCATGGCGATGCGACGTGATGGTCGGGTTGATGAGCAGAATGCGCCGCGAAGCGGTCATGACAGCCTCTGAGCCGGCAGGATCCAGCGCGTGAGCAGCATCTCGACCGGCCAGCGATAGTTGTCGGTGTCACAGCGGTAGCGCGCGAGTTGCTGCAGCAGTTTCTTGTCACGCGACATGCGTTTCCAGGCCAGTTCGTGGAAGAACTTGAAGCGCTCGATCAGCTTGAATTTCTCCGGCGACACCCACGGTCCGGGCATTCCGGCCACGTAATCGAATTGCGCCCATGCCTCGAGCGTCTCGGGCAGGCGAAAGCCGCGGGCGACGGCTTCGATCACCAGTTCGCTGCCCGGATAGGGCTTGAAGTAATAGATCGGCGTCAGGAAATCCGGGCTCAGCGAGCGCAACTTCTTGGCGCAGTCGAGCGTCGCCTGAATGCTGGCGTCGCTTTCGTCCGGGAAGCCGACGATGAACGGGAAATGGCCGGCGATGTCGAACCTGAGCATCTTCTCCGCGGTCTCGAACACCTGCTCGATCCTGATGTCCTTGCGGATGCGCTTGAGCATCTCGTTCGAGCCGGACTCCACGCCGACCAGCAGCCGGCGCAACCCGGACTGCTTGCAGCGCGCCCAGACCTCATCGCTCATGCGGATACCCTGATCGGCACGCATGGTCGCCGCCCAGGTGATCTTCATGCCGGACTCGACGATGCGGTCGGCAAGCGACTGGACGCGGTCGCGCTTGGTGAAGAAGGTCTCGTCCTGGAAGTTGACATCGTTGAAATGGTACTGGTCCCAAAGTTCCTTCAATCTGATCGCCATGCGCGTCGGTTCGAGCCCCACCCACTTGCGGCCATAGACGAACGGATCGGAGCAGAACGCGCAGCGGAAGTTGCAGCCCTGCGACGAGATGTAGTCGAGCTGGCGCTTGCCCTTGAGCTCGAAGTAGCGCTCGACCGGAATCAACCGGTAGTCGTGAGCGCGAAACTTGTCGACCTGGGCCAGGGCGCGCGCAGGATTCTCGTGAATCGTCCCGTCGGCCAGCCGTACGGTGCATCCGGCGCAACCTTGGAGTGAACGTCCGTCGGCAAGCCGGTCGACGATTTCCGCGAAGGTCTCTTCACCCTGCCCACGCACCGTGACGTCGACCGACGGCTCGACCAGACACTCGCGGGCAAACATCGACGGATGCCAGCCGCCCCATACCACGGGCAAATCGGGCCGTGCCTGTTTCGCCGCGCGCGAGATCCGCAGCGCATCCGAGATCGGCGCCCCGGTCAGTACGGTGATCCCCAGGCACACCGCTCCATTGATATGAGAGCGCACGGTATCTTCGGCGTTCGGATCCAGCCGCCCGTCTATAGTTACGATCTCGTACACGTCCGGGTCGAGTTCGGAGCCGATGGCGAGCAATGCCAGCGGCATCGTGAAAAATACCGCCTGGGGATTGTAGAGCACGACCTTGAGTCGGCGGTTCGCCCGCCGCGCGGTGGTCAATGCGCGAATAGCCATCGCCGGTGCATCCATCATGCGGCCTGCCGCTCGCCTGGCAGCGTGAGCCTGAAGACGGCCAGCTTCTCGTTGACGTACCGGCGCTCGGCCCACACCGCGATTGCAAATCCGTGCCTGCGAAATGCCTCGAGAAACGCATCGCTATCGCCGAAGGTCGACAGCAGCACCAGCGCGCACGCGCCCGGCTTGAGGTGCCCGGCGAGTCCGGCGGCGAAGCGCTCGGCGACATCGTTCGAGCGCCAGGCGCGATCGCGGTCGTCCCGTGGCGCCCCAAGCAGGAATGGCGGATTGAACAGCACCAGGTCGAAGCGCTGGTCAGGCACGGGCGCAAACAGATCGCCGTGCCGTACCTCGATCTTGTGTTCCAGGTGGTTCAGGCGCGCATTGATGCCGGCGCAGCGGACCGCGGCCACATTGATGTCCACGGCCACGACGCGGCGCGCGTACCTGGCGGCAAAGACTGCGCCCACTCCGGACCCGGTGCCCATGTCCAGCACCTCCGAATCGGCATGCACAAGCCGCGGATCGATCTGGGCGGCGAGGAATTCCCCGGTGCGCGGCACCTTCGGATTGAACACGCTCGGTATCACCAGGAATGGCGCCTCATGCACCCACTCGAGGCGGAAATCGTCGTATCGGTCCTTCCTTGCAAGCCGGTGGCCCGCAGCCATCGCCTTGCCCAGCAGGCGCGCGATGAAAGCCAGGCGCGACCGGCGCAGCGCATCCTGCGCGGGCAGGACGGCAGCGGTGTGCGTGACATCAGGCATTTGCCTGCCTGTGCGGCAGGAAGTCGCGAGCAGTGCGACTGCCCGATTCACGCCACAGCGAACAGACGCAGGTGGCGCATTCGGATCGTGCCCGCGCGCGAATGTCGGCGCGCAACGCGAGCATCGAGTCGGCGTTCAGTACGGCACCCAACTCGTCCTGCAGGGGCTGCCCGGTCGGACCGGGAATGAAGAAACACGGGTTGACTCGGCCGCCCGCGTCGATCACGGCGGAGAATTCCGGCGCGTTGCAGCGCGTCGGGGGAAACGCACCCACTCCGCAGACGGCTGAAAAATACTGGTGGATGCGTCGCAGCTTGTTTGGACTCTCGGCAATGAAGCCCGAGCGAAAGTCCGGCGCGTAGTCGCGCTCCATGGCGCTGAGGATCTGCTCGAGCTCGGGCAGATCGCCTGGCTGCAGGGCGAGATCCGGCACGATCCCATCCAGCCGCCCAAACGCGTGCGGGTTGGCGACGTCGACGGCGATGAACGACACCTGATGGGCCCCCAGTTGCCGCGCTAGATCGATGAATGCCGGAAGCTGGCGATAGTTTGCCGCCTGCACCGTGACTCGCAGGCCGACCGGTATACCGGTGCTGGCCGCCGCCCGAATCCCTGCACACACTCGCTCGAATGCGTTCAAACCCCGGATAGCGGCGTAGGTTTCGGCGTTGACCCCGTCGAGCGAGACCGTGATGGCGTCGAACAGCTGGCCAGCACGCCCCGCATGCTTGGCCAGCGAAAGGCCGGACGTTAGAAGCCAGACGTGCAAACCGCCATCCTTGAGCAGCTGCGCGATCTGCGCCCACTGCGGGTTCAGCAGTGGCTCCCCGCCCGATATCAACGCCACCCGGGTTTGCAGCCGGGCGAGGCTGGGGAGCAAGCGCGACACCCGTTCGAGGCTGATGTCCGACCTGCCGTGACGCCAGTAGTCGCAACTGATGCAGCGCGAATTGCAGCGCTCGGTCAGGTAGAGGGTGACCAGCGGCAGCTGTTGCAGCCGCTGACCGTCCGGGGCATTGGCTGCGGGCACAGCGTTCACCGCCGCAGGCAAGCAATCGACGCGCCGGCGCCTGGCACGGCGATTGCGCGTACTACCATTCGCGTCGTTCTCGCCTGCCTGTTCGTCGAACGCACACCGGCGCTAGTCATGGTTTCTCCACGCGAAGGGCAACGATGGTCTACGCGGCCACTAGCGCCTGCGCCGCGACCTTCGGGACCGGCACCTGATCCGGACAGCGGACTTGCTATGGTTGCCAGGTATGAGTGCCAGCTGGCGGAACTTTGGTTGCTTCAGTGGCGCGCTGATCGGGCTCAGGGCAGATGATCGGGTCACTTCAATCAACAATCCCACAGCGCATGACGCCACCACGCACCCGGGCCCGCTGGGCGACACCACTATCCGTTGAGGTGTCGGGGACAGAAGATCTGAAGTGCACACCGCAGCGCAACAATCGACGCGCGACAAACCGGTGATTTGACGCCAACGGAGCCCCCGGCCGTGGCGCCAGTCATCGCAGCTGACGCAACGGCTGGTCACGCGCCCACAGGGTGCGCGCCCCGGCCGGGAGTCAGCAGTACCTTGTATAACAAGGTACTGTGCGATAACCTATAGCCAGGTGAACAGCACGTGACTGAACCACTGCAGGTGCAGCTCAAGAAGGGCGCATTGGAACTGTGCGTGCTGGCGCTGTTGTCGCGACAGGACTCCTATGCCTACGAACTCGCCAGCGTGCTGGCGCGCGACGTCGGCATGGGCGAAGGCACGATCTATCCGTTGATGCGCCGGTTGCAGCTCGATGGTCTGGTGAAGACCTACCTGGTGGAGTCGGCCAGTGGACCGTCGCGCAAGTACTATAAATTGACACCGGCGGGACGCAGCGCCTTCGCGACGCAGAAAGCCGAGTGGCTGGACTTCGTCACGTCGATCAATCGCGCACTGGGAGCGTCACGATGACTCGAGCCGAATTCATTGCGCAGCTGCGGCAAGCGTTGTCGGGCATGGCTCCGAAGGAACTGGACGATATCGTCGCCGACTACAACGCACATTTCGACGAGGGGCTGGCCGCCGGCCGGTCGGAAGCGGAGGTCGCTGGGGCGTTGGGCGATCCACTGCGGCTGGGGCGCGAACTGCGCGCCGAGGCGGGATTGCGCCGCTGGGAACGGCAGCGCACGCCGGCGGCACTGCTCGCTGCCATGGTGAGCCTGGGCGGCATGCTGGCGGTGGATATTTTCATCCTGCTGCCATTTTTACTGGTGTTCGCGCTCTGCGCGTTCATCACGGCAATGGTGCTGTTCGCCGTCAGCGTCGCCGCCGTGTGGGTGCTGCTGTCGGGGCTGCTGCACTGGGACAATTTTGCGACCATCGTATCCGCCTCGTCGCGCACGCTGGTCGGCGTCGGGCTGCTCGGCGGCAGCGTCGGCTGTGCGGCGCTGCTGTGGTTGCTGCTCGAAGGCGTGGTCAGGCTGCTAGGCCGATATGCGCGACTGCATTATCAGGTGTTGAAACCCGCCGACCGTGGCGGCTGAGCAGGAGACATCGCCATGACGCGTTCCATAATCGTTATCGCCATCGTCGGCATCGCTGCGGCGCTGATCTGCCTGCCGCTGGCGGCGATGTTGTACCGCCACGGCAACCACCTTGAGTCATGGACCTGGTCCGGTTACCAGGGCTGGTTCGGTGAGGATGACGATGACGACGACAGTGACGCTCGCGACCAGGGCGGCGAGCGCGGCCGGATCGAATCACGCGACTTCGCCTGGGGCACCGCTGATCGACTCGAACTCGATGTGCCCGCCAATCTTCACTTTCAGCCTGCGGGTGAATGGCACCTGTCGATCCGCGGGCCGCGGCGCGTGCTGGACCGCATACGCGTCGGTGACGGCCGCGTGGCTGTCAGTCGACCGTACCACCGTTATCCCGGACCGCTCGAGATCGAGCTGTCGGGTCCGGCGCTGCATGACATCACCGTCAACGGGTCGGGCAAGCTGGAGCTGGATAACCTGCAGCAGGATGCACTGACGGTTGCCATCCACGGCAGCGGTTCGGTGCGGGCCAACGGCAGCACCGACAGGCTGAACGTGCAGATCATGGGCTCGGGCGATGCCGACCTTGGGCAGCTGGCCGTGCAGTCGAGCAAGATATTCATCGCCGGCAGCGGCGCCGCCGATGTCGCTCCAAGCGACGATGCGGACGTGTTCATCGCGGGCTCAGGCGATGTGCGCCTGCGCACGCATCCGAGGCATCTGAGCTCAAAAGTCGCCGGTTCCGGCCAGATTATTGAAGTGTTGGGCGGCCAGAAAATCTGAAGCGGGTACTGCGCCGCAACAGTCGAGCTTCGAGCGCCCGTCAGGCCGTCCCGCTAAGCCCATCCTGCAACGCCGCTGCTGGTGCCGCCGCCGCCGCGGCGACTGCAACGACGCGCGCGTTGCAATGTTAGCGCTAAAACCTTTGCTCCCGACCTGGGCACGTACTCGAAACAAAACACGCCTGGCGGGCGATAAGGGGATCACCATGAATATGAATCGAGCGGCAGCGAACGTTGTCAGCGCACTGGTCGGCGCGCTGATTTCGGCCGGATGCGGCGGAAGCAGCACCGGCAGCGGCCCGGTGGGCGTCATGGGGGCGCCGGCCCCGGCGGTAGTTACCCTGACCGCCGCCCCGACCACCATTACCCTCGGACAAAGCATTACCTTGACCTGGACCTCCAGCGCCGGTACCAGTTGCAATGCTGGCGGCGCCTGGAGCGGTGCCGAACCCGCAAACGGCAGCATGAGCGTAGCGCCGACCACGGCTGGTACCGCTTCATTCACCATCGGCTGCGCCGGTGGTTCCTACAGCATGGCGAACCAGACGGTCACCGTCACCGTCAATCCTGCGAGCGCCTACTCGCTGACGGCACTGGTTGCCAACACGGCGGGCATGGCCGCCAATACCGACCCCAATCTGGTCAATGCCTGGGGCCTGTCGATTGCGCCGCCGCCGGCCACGAACCCGGCCTGGATCTCCAATGCCGGTACCAACACTTCGACTCTCTACAACGGCAATGGCACGCGGATACCGCTGGTGGTGAGCTTTCCCGCCGGCTTTGACCCCACCGGGATCATTTTCAATCCCAGTGCCACCGATTTTGCCGTGACTGAAGGGGCCAATACCGGCGTGGCCTTATTCATCTTCGACGGTGAAGGCGGGATGATTTCCGGCTGGTCGCCCGGCGTGGATCTGATGCACGGCGTCACCGTGTATACCGATACCGGCGGTGCCTCCTACACCGGCCTTGCGGTGGCCGCGAACGCCGGCGCCTGGTACCTGTATGCCGCGGATTTCCACAACGGCAAGATCGACGTGTTCAATGGCAGTTTCGTCAAGCAGGCGACTTCGGCCAGCACGTTCACCTTCGTCGATCCGAGCATCCCGGCCGGCTACGCACCCTACGGTATCCAGGCGATCAACAATGCCGCGGGCGGCGCGACCCAGATCTACGTCACCTACGCGTGGCAGGCGGCTCCGGTGGGCGCGGGCCAAGGCTACGTGGATATCTACGATACCAACGGCCAGCTGATCAAGCAGCTCGTCGCCGGCGGGTGGCTCAACGCACCCTGGGGCCTGGCGCTGGCGCCGGCCAATTTCGGCACGCTGAGCACTACGCTGCTGGTCGGCAATCTCGGCGATGGCACGATCCATGGCTTTGACCCCGCGAGCGGTGTTTCCATGGGTGCCATCACCGACTCGACCGGCGCCGCCATTGTCGTTCCGGGTCTGTGGGGCATTGCCTTCGGCAATGACGCCGCCAACCAGCCGGATAACACGCTGTTCGTCGCCGCGGGCCCGAACAGCTACGCCAGCGGCAGTTATGGGCGCATCGATCTGGGTGCAACAGCGCCGGTGCTGGGCACGCCTCCGGCCGTCACGCTCACCGTACCGGCGAGCCCATTGGCGGGAACTGTGGCTCTGAGTGCCACGGTGACCGACACCATCACCGTCGCCAAGGTGGAATTCTGGGTCAACACCACGCTGGTCGGCACGGTCACGACATCGCCGTACAGCGTGATGTGGGATACCACCGCGTGGCCCAACGGCCCGGTGACCATCGAGGCCAAGGCCTGGGACATGAACGGCAACGTTGGCTCGTCGGCGGCCACCATGGCGACCATCACCAACTAGTGCCGACCAAGGCCCACCACGACAGTGCTGCGACCCGGCGTGAGCACGAGCGCAATCGTGCTCGCGCCCGGTCAGCCCCGCCCGTCAGCGCATCGTCACCATTTCTTCGGCGCTGGTCGGGTGGATCGCGATCGTGTCGTCGAAATCGCGCTTGGTCGCGCCCATGCGCAGCGCCACCGCGAACCCCTGCAGCATCTCATCGGCACCTTCGCCGATGACGTGGATGCCGACGATCTTCTGCGTCGGTCCCACGGTGACCAGTTTCATGTGCTCGCGCGGCTTGCGCGGTGTGAGTACGTGATACATCGGCATGAACGTTGAGGTGAATACCTTGACCGCGTCGCCGTAGCGCTTTCTGGCGTCGGCTTCGCTCAATCCCACGGTGCCAACCGGCGGGTGACTGAACACCACCGAGGGAATGTTTTCATAATCAACTTTGCGCTCCTTTTGTCCGCCGAACAGGCGATCCGCAAGCCGCCGCCCGGCCGCAATGGCCACCGGTGTCAGCCCGGCTCGTGCGGTGATATCGCCCAGCGCGTAGAGATGTTCCAGGTTGGTCTGCTGCCATTCATCGGTGATGACGTGGCCCAGCCAGTCGAGTTTCACGCCCGCCAGCTCCAGTCCCATGTCGGTGGTGATGGGCTTGCGGCCTATGGCCCAGAGCAGCGCATCGTACTGTCCCAGCACGCGGCCGTCCTCGACCGTGAGCTCGAGTAACCCGGCGGCGTTGCGGGCCAGCGATTTCGGCACCGCGTTGGTGGCGAATTCGACCCCCTCGTCGCGCATGATCTCCATCAGCGAATCACCGAGCATCGAATCGAAGTGCCGCAGCACGCACTCGTGGCGCAACACCACCGTGGTGCGCGACCCGAGGGCCGAGAAGATGCCGCTCAGTTCCGCGGCGATGTAGCCGGCGCCGACCACCGCCACGCTGTCGGGACGCTGCTCGAGTTCGAAAAAGCCGTCCGAGCTGATGCCCAGTTCCGCTCCCGGCAGCGTCGGAATGATGGGCCGGCCGCCGCTCGCAAGCACGATGCTGCCGGCCGAGAGCACGCGCTCACCGACCTGGATGGACTGCGCCGACTTAAGCCGCGCATGACCGCGCAGCAGCTCGACCTGCCGCTGGTCGAGATTGCGCTGGTAGATGGCGTTGATGCGGGCGATGAACTCATCGCGCAGCTGCTTGAGCAGCGGCCAGTCGTGGCGCCATAGCGAGATATCGAAGCCGTAGCCGGCCGCGTCGCGCAGCGCGTGAGCCAGCTCGCCGGCGTTCCACATGACCTTCTTCGGCACGCAACCGACATTGACGCAGGTGCCGCCCAGGCGGCCCATTTCCACCAGCAGCGTGCGTGCCCCGAGTTCCGCCGCGCGCTGGGAGCAGGCCAGGCCGCCGCTGCCGCCGCCGATCACGATCAGGTCATAGTCGGATGCCATGCCTTGAAACCCCGTCACTTTGCTGAAATTTGCACAATGCCCATGTTACACCGGCCTCTCATGGCTAAAATGCGCGCCTGCCATGCTAAAGGTCGCACCCGATGTCCCTCGTTACCCCCGATAATCCGTTACTCGAAGACTCGCCGCTGCCGCGCTTCGATGCCATCCGGCCCGAGCACGTGGAGCCGGCCATCTCGCGCCTGATCGCCGAACAGCGCGCGCGCGTGGCGCAGATCGAGCTGACGCCGGATCCGAGCTTCCAGACCGTGGTGGAGCCGCTGGAGGAACTGCGGCATCGACTGAGCCGCGTCTGGTCGCCGATCGGCCACCTGAATGCGGTCATGAACTCGGAGCAGCTGCGCGCCGCCTACAACGCCTGCCTGCCGATGCTGTCCGAATACCAGACCGATCTGGCGCAGAGCGAACGGCTGTATCGCGCCTATGCGCAGATCGCCGAACGTGAGGGCCCGACACTCGACGCGGTACAGCGCGAAGTGATCGAACATGCGCTGCGGGACTTTCGTCTGGCCGGAGTCGCCCTGGATGCGGCCCGCAAGGCACGCTTCAAGGCCGTCATGATGGAGTTGTCGCGGCTGTCGGCCAAGTTCGAGGAGAACGTGCTCGATGCCACCAACGCCTGGTCGCACCACGTGGTCGACCGCGCCCAGCTCGCCGGCATCAACGATGCCATCGTCGAGCAGGCGCGCCGGCGGGCACAGGACAAGGGTCTCGCCGGCTGGCTGTTCGGCCTGGATCAGCCCAGCTACGTCGCCGTGGTGACCGACGGTGAGTCCGAGTCGCTGCGGCGCGTGTTCTACGAGGCCTGGTCGACCCGCGCCTCGGATCAGGGCCCGGGCGCCTGTAATTTCGACAACACCGTGGTGATGAACGACATCCTGCGGCTGCGGCACGAGGCCGCGCAGCTGGTGGATTTCAACAGCTATGCGGACTACGCGCTCGCCAACCGCATGGCGCGCACGGTGCCCGAGGTGATCGGCTTCCTGCGCGAGCTGGTGCGTACCGCCAAACCGGCGGGGGCGGCGGAATTCGCCGAGCTGGAACAGTTCGCGGGCCGCAAGCTCAATGCTTGGGACGTGACCTTCTATTCCGAGCGCATGCAGCAGAGCCGCTACTCCGTTACGCAGGAGGAACTGCGCGACTACCTGCCTCTGCCGCGGGTGCTCGAGGGCCTGTTCGAAGTGGCCGAGAAACTGTTCGATGTGCGCATCCGCGAACGCACCGGGGTGCCGGTGTGGCACCCGGATGTGCGCTACTTCGAGGTGCAGACACCCACCGATACGCCGGTCGCCGCCTTCTACCTCGACGCCTATGCGCGGCCGCACAAGCGCAGCGGCGCCTGGATGGATGACTGTGTCGGTCGCAAGGCGCTCAGCGGGCGCACCATCCTGCCGGTGGCCTACCTGGTGTGCAATTCCATGCCGCCGTCGGACCGCAGGCCGGCGCAGCTCACGCACGACGATGTCGTGACGCTGTTCCATGAATTCGGGCATGGGCTGCACCACATGCTCACGCGTGTGAACTACCCGAGCCTGGCCGGCATCAACGGCGTGTCCTGGGACGCGGTGGAATTGCCCAGCCAGTTCATGGAGAACTACGCCTGGCAGAGCGAGGTGCTCAATCGCATCTCGGCGCACCTGGACGATGGCCGGCCGATCCCGGCGGAAAAACAGCAGCAGCTGATCGCCACCCGCAGCTTCCAGGCCGGGCTGCAGACCTTGCGGCAGGTGGAGTTCGCACTGTTTGATATGCGCCTGCACGCCGAATACGACCCGGCACGCGGCGGGCGCGTGTACGAGATCCTCAACGAGGTGCGGCACGAAGTGGCGGTGGTGCCGGTGCCGGAGTGGAATCGCTACCCGCACGGCTTCGGCCATATCTTTTCCGGCGGTTACGCCGCCGGCTACTACAGCTACAAATGGGCCGAGGTGCTGGCGGCGGACGCGTTTGCCGCCTTTGTCGAGCGCGGAGCCTTCGATCGCGCCACCGCGCGGCGCTTTCTCGACAGCATTCTGTCGCGCGGCGGCAGCCGCGATGCACTCGAGGCGTTCGTCGAGTTTCGCGGCCGCAAGCCGCAGGTCGCGGCGCTGCTCAAGCAGTACGGTATCGCCGCCTGAAGCGCACTGACGACCCACCGCCGCAGCTGCCGTCGTGAGCGCCATCCCCGTGGCCGCGCGTCCGCCGCCGGATTACGACCACAGCTTCCTGGGTCATCCGCGCGGCCTGGCCTACCTGGCGTTCACCGAAGCCTGGGAGCGCTTCTCGTACTACGGCATGCAGACGCTGCTGGTGCTGTACATGGCGCACCAGCTGCTGCTGCCGGGGCACATCGAGAACATCGCCGGTTTCGCGGCCTTTCGCGCCGCCATTGAGCACGCCTACGGCGGCCCGCTGTCGGTGGTGGCGCTGGCCTCGGCTATTTTCGGGCTCTACACCGGACTGGTGTACCTGACGCCGATCGCCGGCGGAATCATTGCCGACCGCTGGCTCGGGCGCACCCGCACCATCACCATCGGCGCGCTGCTGATGGCGGCGGGCCATTTCCTGATGGCATTCGACGTGTCGTTTCTGCTCGCGCTGACGTGCCTGATCACCGGCGTCGGCTGCTTCAAGGGCAATCTCGCCAGTCAGGTGGGCGCGCTGTATGCGACCGGCGACCTGCGGCGCGCCGATGCGTTCCAGATCTACTTCCTGTTCATCAACGCCGGCGTGATCGCGGCTCCCCTGACGGCCGGCACGCTGGGCGAGGTCTACGGCTGGCACTACGGATTTGCCGCGGCCGGCGTCGGCATGCTGATCTCGCTGGTGATCTATCGTCTGGGCCGTAAGTGGCTGCCAGCCGACGAGGTGTCCGAACGCGCCGGGGCTCCAGCCGCGCGCAAACCGCGGCTGACGCGCGAGGAGCGCACGGCGGTGATCCTGCTGCTGGCGTTGCTGCCGGTGCTGGCCGTGGGCGCAGTCGGCAATCAGCAGATCTTCAACGCTTACCTGCTGTGGGCGCCCGATCACATCGATCTGGTGTTCTTTGGCCGCAAGATGCCCACCAGCTGGCTGATCACGGTGGACGCGGTGCTGTCGGTGAGCATGCTGGTGGCGGTGCTGGGATTCTGGCGGCTGTGGGCGCGGCGTTTCACCGAACCCGACGAGATCGCGAAGATGGTCATCGGCGAGTTCATATCTGTCGGCGGACTACTGATGCTCGCGGCAGCCGCGTACGAGTCGGCCGGCGGTCAGAAAGCCGCGGTCGGCTGGGCGCTGGCGTTTCATGTGATCAACAGCGTCGGCTTCGCCAATGTCTTTCCGGTGGGGTTGGCGCTGTACGCACGCGCCTCACCCAAGGCGCTCGCGGCAACCATGCTCGGTTTCTATTACGTGCATCTGTTCCTGGCGAACAACCTGGTCGGCTGGCTCGGCGGGCTGATCGAGAAAATGCCTGGCACGCAGTTCTGGCTGCTGCATGCGGGGTTGATCGCCGGCGCCGGAACCGTGCTGCTGCTTGCCAGACATTTGTTCGGCCATGTGCTGGCGCCGACGGACGAGCGCGAGGCGTGATCGCCGGCCAGTGCCCCAGGTGCTAGCGCGACGGTGCCGGACCGGGTGTTATTTGCGCCACCTGCGCGGAAACCCATCGCGTTATCTCAGGCAGGGCGCGCTCGGCAATGTGCCGATTTTGCCGGATTGAGGCAAGCGCGCCATCGAATGGCCGGCGCGCGTTCTCCGGCACGCTTCGGGCTTCGTAGGCTTTGAGTGCGATCTCACGTTCGGCAAGCGCTGACCTGCCAGCGATGTTGACCGCCAATCTCCAACGCATATCATTTTCGAGCGCAAGTTTTGGGTCTTGAAGATGTGGCAAAGCGAGATTCCACACGAGATCTGGATTAGTGGAGGCTAGGGGGTATATGAGATAAGGCCCTGTCCCCGCTGGCGGCTCGTCGCCAAAAGCAATCTCCACCATGCGCTTGATCAGCTCGGGATCCTGCACTTCCGCCAATGCTTCAAATATGTGTTGCTTGTCCAGTGGATCCCGCTCGGCCGCGGCTTGCGCCAGTAACGAATCGAAGGTCGGCGCGTCCGCTTGACCGGCGACTATCGTCATGGCCGTGAGTTGGTCGGCAGCGGTACTGGTTTGGTCGGCCAACGTTTGTTTGGCCCATCCGATGACGGCGGGATCGCCGAGTCTGCCCTGCGCCTGTTCCAAGGACACACGAAGGATTTCGACATTGCCGGCTTCCCCCGAGCTGGCGGTGTGGCCCAGGCGTTCCGCAAGCGGCTGCAGTAGTCCGAGGACGAAGCGGCGGTAGGCCGCCCTGTCGAAACCCGGAGCGTAATGATCGTCAATGCTTCGCAGAATCGTTATCGTCCGTTGCCATACAATCGGATCCGCATCGACCGGCAGGGCCTTCGCCATTGCCAATACGTTGCTGGCGCCGATGTAACCCGCAAGGCCCAGTGCAAGGGCATCATTCAGCAGACCTAACTGATCCGCAGCTGACAGCGAAGCCATATGCTCGACCAGCGCGCCAACCCCGTCGTTTGAATAGAGCACGCGGCCATAGGTGGTTTGACCAGCATTCACAAGCAATGGCGGCGGCAGCGCGAAGTTGATCGACGTGTTGAGAATTTTGGTTTGCAGCTCGCTGGATGCCAGGCTCTTGACGGTGATCGGGAGATGCCAATTTCCCGGTGCGGCCTTCGCGACGGTAGCGGGATCGGCCGCGAATCTGCCTTCGGACAGGATCGTTGTTGCACTCTTAAGGCTGACGCGAATGAGTGGCACGCCCTCCTGGCGGGTCAAGTCGCGCTCGATACCGAGGATCGATTTGCCGGCAGTGACTTGAATCAAGCTCCAAAGATCGCCATCTTTGGTATTGGCGAACGCGTGCTCGCGCATGTAGCGTCGCACGCCGGCGCGAAATGCGTCACGACCGACGTAGGCGTTGAGCATGGTGATGACTGCGGCGCCTTTGTTGTATGTAATGGCGTCGAATGCTTCATAGGCTTGATCGGCGGTCAGGACAGTCTGAACGATCGGATGTGTCGAAGGAACGGCATCGGCTACTTTGCCCCTTTCGAAAATCGAAAGGGCGCGAAGGCCGGTCTTCCACTCGGGGTGCAGATCGTCGGCCGCGTACGTCTGCATCCAGGTGGCGAAACCCTCGTTCAGCCACAGATCGTCCCACCACGCCATAGTGACGAGGTCGCCGAACCATTGGTGCGCCATCTCGTGGGAGACCACCTCAAACACCAGTTGACGATCCTCCTCGGTAGGAGCTCTCGGATCGATCAGAAGGTCCTCTTGAGAGTAAAAGATCGCTCCCCAGTTTTCCATGGAACCGCCGCTGATCTCACCCGGCGCCGCAATCAGATCGAGCTTGGGTAACGGGTACGGAGTACCGAAGTAATCGTTGTAGTAGTGGAGAATCTGACCAGCCTGATCGAGGGCGTACGCCGCTTTGCCCGAATCTCCCCGCTTGACCACGACGCCGACGTCCACCCCGTCCACGGTCTGATGCACCCGCTCGAAATCGCCAATACCGAGGAACAACAGGTAAGTCGACATCTTCGGGGTTTGGGCGAAACGAACACGCTGCGTCGTCGCCGAGAGCTGGGTGATCTGCTCCACTGGCATATTGGAGACCGCCATCCGATCTTTGGGCGAGTCGACCGTTAAGGTGAAGCTCGCCTTGCGTGCCGGCTCGTCCCAACACGGCAGCAGTTGACGTGCCGCGGTCGGCTCGAGGTTCGTCGCCAAGGTTCGGCGCCGGCCGTCCGCACCGGCGTAATCCATGGCGAAGAAGCCCAACGTCGAACGGCCGATAGTTCCATGATATTCGATCGTCACGACGTGCCGGCCCACAGAAATGAGCTGATCCGCGTGCAGGGTCTCGCGACCGAGCTTCTGATCCGCTTTGACCGTCACCGAGTCCTGGCCGTCGATCGTCACGCGATCAAATTCGAGGGCATCGGCGTTGAGGACGATGTCCCGGACGGAGGATTTAACATCAACCGTGATCGCCACCGTCCCGCTGAAGGTCAGGGCTTCGGCGTCGGGCGACAGCGCCAGATCGTAGTGCGTCGGCGTGACGGTGTCGGGCAAGACCTCGCGATTCGCGACATCGATCGCTGGAGCCGATATCGCCGGCGTCGCGCCCAACCCTATTGCGAAGAACAGCGCAATCTCCGGAAACCGATGGCGCCCCATATTTGATTTTCCCCAAAAGCCGATTTCTAGTATATGCGCGAAAGTCACGGCTGCATCCCGACAACATGATCGGGCGCGGGCGTCATTTTGCCTTGCCGTAGTCCACATTTCACTTCCCAATAGCAGCCGCTGGCGAGCGGTCGGACTGGGTAAACTCGTGTTACTACCGACATAGGATCCGAGCGATGAATGTGAAGCCTGGCAAATTCCCCGCCGCAATGATCGCGCTGCTCCTGTGCGCCAACGCCGTCGCCGATGATTGGCCAGACAGCTTCGTCACGCGGGTCGAGGCGCTGGCATTGCTGCAGACACTCAACGTCGAGCTGCTCAGTCACGACAGCGCAACGGCGACGCTCGAACGCTGGTGCGACAGTCACCGGCTGGCCACGCCGCCGCGGATTGTGGCGCAGCGCGTGCCCGGCGCGGACCGGCCGGCGAGCGAGGCGCTGCGTCGCGAGTTGGGCGCGACCCCGGATGAACCGGTGCGCTACCGGCACGTAAAATTAATGTGCGGCACGGTGCTGCTGTCGGAGGCCGACAACTGGTACCTGCCCGGACGGCTGACGCTGGAGATGAACCGGCTGCTGGATACCAGCGACACGCCATTCGGTCGGGTGGTGCAGGCGCTGAATTTCCAGCGCCATACGATCTCGGCGCAGCTGCTGTGGTCGCCGCTGCCAGAAGGCTGGGAAATGAATCCCGCTGGCGTCGCCCGGGGCGCCGGAAAACTACGCATGCCAGCGGCGGTACTACAGCATCGCGCGCTGCTGACGCTGCCCGATGGCACGCCATTCAGCGAGGTGGTCGAGACCTATAGCGGCAACGTGCTGGCGTTCCCGGTGCCGCAGGCCGGGCGTTGAGCCGTCACCAGATTCGGGCGCGGTTGGCCGGCTCCAAGTAGAGTTTATCCGTCGGCTGCACACCGAAGGCCTGGTACCAGGCGCCGATGTTTCGCACCACGCCGTTGACGCGAAAAATGCGATAGGAGTGCGGGTCGCTGATGGTCATCTTGCGAATGTAGTCTTCACGTGCGGTGCCGCGCCAGGACTGCGCAAAAGCGAGAAAAAAGCGCTGATCGCCAGTCAGGCCGTCGATGATGGGCGCCGGCTCGTTGTTGAGTGAGGCGTGATAGGCATCCAGCGCGATCGCCAGTCCCCCGAGGTCGGCGATGTTCTCGCCCATCGTCAGTTCCGGATTGATATGCAGCCCGGGGACCGGCTCATAGCTGGCATATTGCGCGCCCAGTACCGCCGCCCGGGCCTTGAACGCGCTGGCGTCGGCCTCGGTCCACCAATCGCGCAAGTTGCCACTGGCGTCGAGCTTGCGACCCTGATCGTCGAAACCGTGGGTCAGTTCGTGGCCAATGACCATGCCGATGGCGCCGAAGTTGACGGCCGCGTCGGCGCCGGCATCGAACTCGGTCGCCTGCAGGATCGCAGCCGGGAATACGACGTCGCGCAGCCCGCCGTTGTAGGCATCCACGGTCTGCGGGGTCATGCTCCAGTCGCTCCGGTCCACCGGCCCGTCACTGCGTGCCAGATAGAAAGCATAGTCCGCCGCCGCCGCCCGCCGTACGTTGCCCACCAGATCATCGTCGCGCACCACGACGCCGGAATAGTCGCGCGGCGTGTCCGGATAGCCCACCTTGACGACGTAGGTATCCAGCTTGCGCAGCGCCTCGGCGCGCGTGGCCTCGCCCATCCATTCCACATGTTCGATGCGGTTGTGGAACGCGCGGATCAGTTCGTTCACCAGGGCCTGGATGCTGGCTTTGGTCTCAGGCGGAAAATAGCGCGCCGTGTACAGCTGGCCGACCGCCCAGTTCAGCGTGCCAAAACAGCTCCCCGGATCCACCGTGCAATCCCCGCCAGCGACAGCCTGGATGCCCTCCTTCCAGCGCGCCGGGCGCTCCTTGATTCCCTGCAGCAGCCGATCGTGAAATCCGAAGTGAGCCTCGCCGAACGCCTGCGTCAGATACGGCGCCGCCGCGTCCGCCACGCTGAACGCCAGCCACGCCTGCAGCGTGTCGAGCGGGGTGTCGGCGAAAATCCGGCTGATCCTGGGAAACGCGCTCTTCGCATTGATGACAACGTGCTTCTTGGCCGCAAGTCCTGCGCCCTGCAGGAATGCGGCCCAGGAAATTCCGGGCGCAAACGCCTGCAGTTTGGCCGGCGTGAACGGGTTATAGATGTTCGCCAGATTGCGCTGCTCGGCCTTGGTCCAGCTGGCCTGCGCGATGCGGGTCTCGAGCGCCAGGATCGCGGCGGCGTGCGCGTGCGGCGCGGGCCAGCCGCTGAGCGTCAGCAGTTGTTCCACGTACTCTCCGAACTGGCGCTTCTGATCGGCTAGTTCCGGCTTCAGGTAGTAGTCGCGGTCGGGCAGCGTCAGGCCGGCCTGCTGCAGATAGATCGCGTAGTGTTTGTTGTCCTTCAGGTCGACGTCGATCGACACCCGGAAGAACGTGCCCTCGAACCCTGAACTGGATTGGCCCATCAGCAGCGCCAGCTGTTCGCGCGTGCGGCTGGAACGGATGGCAGCCAGCTCCTGCGCCAGCGGCTGCACTCCCAGCGTCTCCAGAAGCTTCTCGTTCATGAAGGAGTTGTAGAACGCCCCGACCTTGCCTTCGAGCGAGTCCGGTGCGTGCGGCGCCTGCGCGGCGGCGCCTTCGATGATGGTCCGCAGCTGCGCCTCGGTGCGGTCGCGCATCATCTGGCCTTCGGTCATGGAAGGCCGGTCGGGCGGAATGGTGGTGCGCGCGATCCAGGCGCCGTTGCAATGCTGGAAAAAATCGTCGCCCGGATTGACCGACGAGTCCATCGCCGACATGTCCAGGCCGGCCGGTGGATACAGCGGCCCCTGGAAGCTCGCCGCCGCCAGCGGCGCCGCCGGTGCAGTTGACACGACCAGCAACGCGCCGGCGGTCATCAGGCAGAGTGAACGCATCGATATCGCCATAGACCCTTCGCTCGGATTGCCTCCAGTGCGACAGTATCATGCCGAGGGTATGCGACTGAACGCAGTCGCTACAATGCGGCCATCGGCTAGCGGAGCAGACCTGTGGACAACAATCTGGACGCCATCAGTCACGCTAAGAACCAACTGATCGACCTGGCGATTCGCTTCGGTCCCAAGGTTCTGGTCGCGATCCTGGTTCTGATCGCAGGTGTCATGGTCGGCGGCTGGATCGGGCGCGCGACCGAACGCGGGCTGGCGCGCATGGACCTCGAGCCGCCGGTACGGTTGCTGATGGTGCGGCTGGTTCGAGTGGTGATATTCGCGCTGTTCGCGATCCTCGCGCTGCAGAATCTTGGCGTCGAGCTGCTGCCGCTGATCGCCGGACTGAGCATCGCCGGTGCCGGCATCGCCCTGGCGACGCAGGGCATCCTCAGCAACGTGTTCGCCGGCCTGACGATCATCTTCACCAAGCCGTATCGGGTCGGGGACTATATCGAGATCGCCGGCGTGCAGGGCCAGGTGCAGCTCATCACGATATTCAGCACCACGCTGCTGCACGCGGACCGCTCGCGCGTGGTGGTGCCGAACCGCAAGGTGGTGGGGGAGATCCTGCACAACTACGGCCAGATTCGGCAGGCCGAGGTCAAGGTCGGTGTGGGCTATGAGGTCGACCTGCCGCAGGCGATCGCTGCGATCCACGAGCTGGTCAGCGCCAATACCCGGGTGCTGCGCGATCCGGCGCCGCAGGTGCAGATTGTCGCGCTCGCGGAATCGATGGTGCAGATTGCGCTCAAGCCCTGGGTTGCCGTGACCGACTACCCGGTGATCGTCGGCGAGCTGAGCCTCGCGGTGGTCGAAACCTGCCGTCGCCGCGGCATATCGATTCCGTTTCCGCAGCGCGAGGTGCGCCTGATCGGCGGCGGCTGACGCCGCGGCCGGCGGCTTCAAGTTTCAGACCGGCTCGGTCTCTTCCCGGCCGCGCTGCCGGGCTTCGGCTTCGCGGCGCGCGTCCTCGATCTGATCCAGCACGGCGCCCAGATCCGCCCCGGCCAGAGTCTGGGTGTAGCGGCCCGTGAGCACAGTTTCCGGCGTCAGCGCACCGGCTTCGTACAGCGTCCAGATTTCCAGCGCGTAGGCCGTCTGCAGCAGTTCGGGCGCCGCCCGGGCGAACGCCGCGCGCATGTTGTTCACGTCGCGCTCGAGCATGCTGAAGGCATTGTTGTTGCTGGCGGCATTGACCGCCTGCGGCAGGTCGATGATCACTGGCCCTGCGGCATCCAGCAGCACGTTGTATTCGGACAGGTCGCCGTGGATCAGGCCGGCACACAGCATGCGCACGATCTGCGCGATCGTGAACGCGTGCCATAGCCGCGCCTGCTGCGCGTTCATGTCGACGTCATTCAGGCGTGGCGCGGGATTGCCCTGCGCATCCACCACCAGCTCCATCAACAGCACACGATCATAGACGCCGTACGGGGTCGGTACCCGTACGCCGGCGTGCGCCAGGCGGTAGAGCGCCGTCACTTCAGCGTTGGTCCACTCCGCATCCTGCATCTTGCGGCCGTGGCGGCCGCGCCTGGCCATGGCGCGCGCATCGCGGCTGCCGCGTGCCTTGCGGCCTTCCTGGTATGCCGCGAGTTTGTGGAACCCGCGGTGCTCGGCGTCCTTGTAGACCTTGGCACAGCGAATATCGGTGCCGCAGGCCACCACGTACACCGAGGCTTCCTTGCCGCTCTTGAGCTGCCGGAGCACCGCATCGACCTTGCCGTCGTCAACCAGGGCCTGCAGGCCTTTGGGAATTTTCATCCGGCGTAATCAGGCACCGGCGGTTGCCGGCGCAGCGGCGCGCACGCGCCCAAGGTTGATGCAGTGTGGCACCAATGACTACCGGTTCTTTTTCTTTTCCGCCTTCGCGGCTCGTTTCTGCATCAGGTTCAGCGCCGGCTTCTTCTTGGTTTCCTTCTTACGATCGATTCCCTTGCTCATGTCGTGTGCTCCTGCTTGGCTCGTAGTCGAACCGGTGCCATCACCCAAGGGGCAGCAGTGTAAGGGTAAAGCGGCGGCAAAGGCCCGGAAATTGCCTGAAATGGCACTTCGGTCACCGATCGTGCGCCGGCGTACGCTACTCGCGTTGCGCCAGGCGGTAGCCCACGCCGGTCTCGGTCAGCAGCCAGTGCGGCCGCGACGGATCGGGCTCGAGTTTGGCGCGCAGCTGCTTCATATAGACCCGCAGGTAGTGCGTCTGCTGCGCGCTGCCGGGTCCCCAGGCCTGCTGCAACAGCCTACGGTGCGTCACCACCAGGCCGATATGCTGCGCCAGCACCTCGAGCAGGCGGTATTCGGTCGGCGTCAGGTGCAGCTCGCGGCCGCTGTCATCGCGCGCAGTGCGCGCTTGCAGATCGATGCTCCAGGCGCCAATCTGCAGCACGGCGCCGGCGGCGCCAGCACTGGCGCTGTGGCGCAGCGCGACCTGCACCCGGGCAGCGAGCTCGCGCGCGCCGAACGGCTTGGTGATGTAGTCGTCGGCCCCGGCTTCCAGCGCCGCGACCTTGTCCGACTCGGCGCTGCGAGCCGACAGCACGATGATCGGTACCGGCGACCAGCTGCGCACGCCGGTGATTACCTCGATGCCGTCGCGATCCGGCAGCCCCAGATCGACGATCAGCAGATCGGGCTTGTGGGTGCGCGCCTCCAGCAGTCCGCGCTCGGCGCTGTCGGCTTCGACGACGCGGAAATTCTCCAGCTCGAGCAGCGTGCGCAGTACGCGCCGCAGCTGCGGTTCGTCTTCGACCACCAGCACCGCGCGGCTAGCATTCGTCATGGCGACGACTGCAGATCGGATGACACCGGCTCCTCGGCCCTGGCCGGGGTGCTGGCCGGCAGCGGCAGCGTGAAGCGAAACGCGGCACCATGCGGCGCGCGGTTCTCGGCCCAGATGCGGCCTTTGTGCAGGGCGAGAATGGTGCGGCAGATCGCAAGTCCCAGGCCGATGCCGCCGACCGCGCCCTCCTGCGTACCACGCTGAAACTTCTCGAACAGGATTTCCGGGTCGGCGACCGCAAGCCCCGGCCCGTTGTCCTCGATACTGACTTCCACCTGGCGCGACAACTGCTGTGCGCTGATGCCGATCTCGCTGCCCGCGGGCGTGTACTTGCTGGCGTTGTCGAGCAGGTTTTCCAGTACCTGCTCGATCAGGCGCCCGTCGATGCGCAGCAGCGGCAGGTTTTCCGGCAGCTCGATGCGTACCCGGTGGCGGCGCAGACGTTGCTCGAAGCGATTGAGCACCGATCCGACCAGCTCGTCGAGCGCGTACAGGTCGAAACGCGGCTGGATGGCGCCGGTTTCCAGCCGCACCAGATCGAGCAGCGTGGTGATGCGCTCGCTCATGCGCGTGGCTTCCTCGCTCACCGACGCTGCGAGCGCGGCTCGATCGGCGACGCTCAGCGCCTCGAGGTTGCCGGCCAGCGTGGCGGCGCCGGCCGCGATGGTCGCCAGCGGCGTGCGCAGATCATGCGAGATCGACGCCAGCAGGGCATTGCGAATCGCTTCGGTTTCCGCGCGTACCTCGGCCGCCTGGGCGTGGGCGGCGAAATCGGCGCGCTCCAATGCCAGCCCGATCTGCGCTGCAAACGTCTCGAGCAGCCGATATTGCTCCGGCAGCGTGACGCGCCGCGGATTCTGCGGCAGCACTGCCAGCACGCCGAACGTACGATCGCCGCCGGCCAGCGGCAGATACAGTCCGGCGGCACCGCTGAGCGTGTCGGTGCCCATGCCGGCGGGCTTGCGATGATCGAATACCCACTGCGCGACCCCCAGGTCGGCGCCGGTATAGGACACGTCGAGCAGGCTGGCGCGCGGATATACCACCTGACCCTGTTCATCGGCGAACAGCAGCACCGTGCGGCTGGTGAACACCTGGCTCACATGACGCACCGCCACCTCGGCCATCTGGTCGCGGCCGCGTGCCATCGCCAGCTGCCGGCTCATCGCATACAGCAATGCCGTGCGCCGCTCACGGTAGCCGGCGATGCGTGCCTGCTGGCGCACACTGGCATTGAGACCGCCGATGATCAGCGCCACGATCAGCATGATGGCGAAGGTAATGAAGTACTGGACGTCGCTGACCGCAAAGGTGAACACCGGCGGCACGAACATGAAATCGAAGGCGGCGACGCCGAGCACCGAGCTCAGGATGGCGGCGCGGCGGCCGCCATAGACCGCCACCAGCGCCGTGGTGAGCAGATAGATCATCACTACGTTGGCCTGCGCCAGCCGTGGGTACAGGGCGTAGAACAGCCAGCACACGCCGGTGGCGGCCAGCGTGGCTCCCACCGCCAGCAGATAGCGCGGCCAGCGCCGCTTGCCGGCATCGGCCGCCAGCACGGTGTCCGGCGCGCCGGGCGCGCCGTCTGGCGCGTCGGCGGCCACATTGCGGGCGATCACCATGATGTCGATATCGCGGCTGGCTTCGAGCAGGTAGTCGGTAGTCGAGGCGCGGAACAGGCGCCGCCAGCGCGGCCGGTTCGAGCTGCCGACCAGGATGCGCGTGACGTTGCGGGTGCGTGCGTACTGCAGCAGCTCGGCACCGGCCGATGATCCGCCCAGCGTGATGGCTTCGGCTCCCAGCGATTCGGCCAGCCGCAGGATCGCGATGCGGCGGTTGCGCTCGTGCTCGGACAAGCGCTGCAGGTCCGGCGTCTCGACGAACACCACCAGCCACTCGGCGTCGAGCCGGTCGGCGATGCGCTTGCCGGCGCGCACCAGCCGCTCGGCCTGCGAGTCCGGGCCCACGGCCACCAGCAACCGCTCGCGCGCGGCCCAGGAGCCACGCACGGATTTTTCCTTGCGGTAGTCGCGCATCGCCAGGTCGACCCGATCGGCGGTCTTGCGCAGTGCCAGCTCGCGCAGCGCGATCAGATTGCCCTTGCGAAAGAAGTTCTCCAGCGCCCGTTCGGCCTGCTGCGAGACGTACACCCGGCCCTCGCGCATGCGCTGCAGCAGGTCATCCGGGGGAATGTCGACCAGCTTCACTTCGTCGGCCTGGTCGAACACGCGATCCGGCAGCGTCTCCTGCTGGCGCACGCCGGTGATCTGCCACACCACGTCGCTCAGGGATTCCAGGTGCTGGACGTTGAGGGTCGTGAAGACGTCGATGCCGGCATCGAGCAGCTCCTCGATATCCTGCCAGCGCTTCTCGTGGCGCGGCGGCGGATCCCCGCCGCTGATGTTGGTGTGGGCGAGCTCATCGACCAGTAGCAGTCGCGGCTTGCGCGCCAGCGCCGCATCGAGATCGAATTCCCGGCGCGTGGTGTTGCCGAATTTCATCACCAGCGGCGGCAGCTGTTCCAGCCCTGCCAGCAGCCGTTCGGTCTCTTCCCGGCCATGCAGCTCGACGTAGCCGACCACCACGTCCTGGCCTTCGGCACGCCGCCGCTGCGCCGCCTCGAGCATCGAATAGGTTTTGCCGACGCCGGCGTTGGCGCCGAAGAAAACAGTCAGCCGCCCGCGCTGCGCGCGCGCCTCGGTCTGGCGCACCTGGGCGAGCAACAGGTCCGGATCGGGCCGGTTATCGTTCATCCGATAGTAGTTTGCACGCATCGGCCGGGGAGAGACGGAGCAATCACTATACGCGCCGCTGCTGTGGCTGTAATGCGCCCGCCGGCGCCGGCGACATCAGTGCTGTGCATCCAGTGCGAGGTTGAGCTCGAGTACGTTGACGCGCGGCTCGCCGAAAATGCCCCACTGACGCGACTGCGTATGCGCGCTCACCAGCGCCCGCAGGCGATCGGGATCGATACCGCGCGCGCGCGCCACGCGCAGCACCTGGTATTGCGCGCCGGCGGGGCTGATGTCCGGATCCAGGCCGCTGCCGGAGGCCGTGACCAGATCGACCGGCACCGGCAGCTTGTCATCGGGATCGGCCTTCTGCAGCGCCAGCAGCTGCGCCTTCACGGCGTCGATCTGCGCCGGATTGGTCGGTCCAAGATTGGAGCCGGCGGACGAGGCGCCGTTGTAAGGCTGCGGTGTGGTGGCCGACGGACGCGGCCAGAAGTAGCGCGGGTCGTCGAACGGCTGTCCCAGCAGCGACGATCCGACCAGCCGATCGCCCTGCACGATCAACGAGCCGCCCGCGGTACGGGCGCAACACACGGCCGCGATGCCGGTCACGACCAGCGGGTAGACGATACCGGTGAGCACGCTGAGCACCACGAGGCTCAGCAGCGAGGGCAACAGGATCCTGGACATGGCGATACCTTCTAAATCAGATGCAGCGCGACCAGCACCAGGTCGATCAGCTTGATGCCGATGAACGGCACGATGACGCCGCCCAGCCCGTAGATCAGAAGATTACGCCGCAGCAGCGCCTCGGCGCCGACCGGACGGTAGCGCACGCCGCGCAGCGCCAGCGGGATCAGCGCGATGATGATCAGCGCGTTGAAGATCACCGCCGACAGGATGGCACTGTCGGGGCTGGCCAGGTGCATGATGTTGAGCGTGTTGAGCTGCGGATAGGTGGAGGCAAACGCCGCCGGAATGATGGCGAAATATTTCGCCACGTCGTTGGCGATGCTGAAGGTGGTCAGCGAGCCGCGCGTGATCAGCATCTGTTTTCCGACCTCGACCACTTCGATCAGCTTGGTCGGATTGGAGTCCAGATCGACCATGTTGCCGNNTCGTTGGTGCCGTCGCCGCACATGGCGACCAGGCGACCCTGCGCCTGATGCTCGCGGATCAATTTCAGCTTCGCTTCCGGCGTGGCCTCGGCCAGAAAGGCATCCACGCCGGCCTCGGCGGCAATCGCGGCCGCGGTGAGCTTGTTGTCACCGGTGATCATCACCGTGCGTATGCCCATGCGGCGCAACTCGGCGAAGCGCTCGCGGATGCCGCCCTTGACGATGTCCTTGAGTTCGATGACACCCAGCGCGCGTGCGCCATCGGCGACCACCAGCGGCGTCGCGCCCTGCCGTGACACGGTCTCGACCGTGCGCTGCAGTTCCGGCGTCATCGCGCCGCCTTTTTCGAGCAGCCACTGGCCGATGGCATCGGCCGCGCCCTTGCGGATCTGCCGGCCCTCGAAATCCACGCCGCTCATGCGCGTCTGCGCGCTGAATGGGATGAATTGCGCGCCCAGCGCGTGCACGTCGCGCCCGCGCATGCCGTGCTGCTGCTTGGCCAGTACCACGATCGAGCGACCTTCGGGGGTCTCATCGGCCAGCGATGCCAACTGCGCCGCATCGGCCAGCTCCTCCGGAGTGACGCCTGCGGCCGGCAGGAAGCGCGACGCCAGGCGGTTGCCGAGCGTGATGGTGCCGGTCTTGTCGAGCAGNNGGAATCAGGCACACCAGCAGCGCCACCAGCACCGTGATCGTGATCGGCGTGCCGTGAGCCGCCGCGGCAACGCTGTAGAGTGAGAACGGCAGCAGCGTCGCGGTGGTCTTGAGGAAGATCACGGTCAGCCCCGCCAGCAGGATCGCCAGTGCGATCTCGTTCGGCGTGCGCTGGCGCTTGGCGTTCTCCACCATGGCGATCATCCGATCGAGAAATGCCTCGCCCGGATTGGCGGTGATGCGGATGTGCAGTGTGTCCGACAGCAGCCGGGTACCGCCGGTGACCGCCGAGCGGTCGCCGCCGGCTTCACGGATCACCGGCGCCGACTCGCCGGTGATCGCGCTCTCGTCGACCGAAGCGGTGCCCCAGATCACCTCGCCGTCGCCGGGAATGGTATCGCCGGCCCGCACCAGCACCAGGTCGCCGCGCCGCAGTTCGGAGGAGGGCACGATGTCACAGGGTTGGCCGGTGCGCGCGTCGGGGAAGCGGTGCGCGATCACATCGCGCTTGCTCGATCGCAGCGCCGCGGCCTGCGCCTTGCCGCGCCCTTCCGCCAGGCTCTCGGCGAAATTCGCGAACAGCAGCGTCGCCCACAACCATAGTGCGATCGCCAGCACGAAGCCTGCGCGACCTTCGGAGGTCACGGCGCCGCCGAGCTGTCCCAGCCACAGGCCGGTGATCAGTACACTGCCCACCAGCACCACGAACATGACCGGATTGCGCCACTGCACCCAGGGCGCGAGCTTGATGAACGAGTCCCGGATCGCCGCATTTACCAGCGGTGGATCGAATAGCGGACGTGCGCGGGCGACGGTAGACATGGAAGTTCTCGATCGGTCGGTCATGCGATGGGCTTGATGTGGTGTGGCCGCGCTGATCAGTGCCCCACGAACTGCAGTTCTTCCACGATTGGCCCGAGCGCCAGTGCCGGAAAGAATGCCAGTGCACCCACGATCAGCACCGTTGCGGCCAGCAGCACCACGAACAGAGGCGTGTGCGTCGGCAGCGTGCCGGCGCCGGCCGGCACGTGTTTCTTGGCCGCAAGGCTGCCGGCGATCGCCAGCACCGGTACGATGACCCAATAGCGCGAGGTCCACATGACGATACCGAGCAGGGTGTTGTAGAACGGCGTGTTGGCCGACAGGCCGGCAAAGGCGCTGCCGTTGTTGTTGGACGCCGAAGAGAACGCGTACAGGATCTCCGAGAAGCCGTGCGCGCCGGGGTTGGCGGTGCCGGCGCGGCCCGCGGCGGCCGACACCGCCACCGCGGTACCTACCAATGAGAAGAACGGCGGAATCAGGATGATCAGCGAGGCCATCTTCATCTCGTAGGCCTCGAGCTTCTTGCCCAGGTACTCGGGCGTGCGACCGACCATCAGACCTGCGATGAATACCGCGATGATGGCGAATACCAGCATGCCGTACAGGCCCGAGCCGACGCCGCCGAAGATCACCTCGCCGAGCTGGATGAGCCACATCGGAATCAGGCCGCCGATCGGCGTGAAAGAATCGTGCATGGAATTGACCGAGCCGTTGGAGGCAGCAGTGGTGGCGGCAGCCCAGAGCGCCGAATCGGCCACCCCAAAGCGGGTCTCCTTGCCCTCCATGTTGCCGCCCGATTGCTGCGCCGACACCGTCTGCGCCACGGCGGCCGGATACGCCGGGTTGCTGCGGCCTTCGGCCCATGCGGCCAGTCCCAGCAGCGGTATGAACAGCACCAGCATCGCTGCCAGCACCGCCCGGCCCTGGCGTGGGTCGCCGACCATGTGGCCAAAGGTGTAGCACAGCGCCGCCGGGATCAGCAGGATGGCCAGCACCTCCAGGAAATTGCTCAGCGGCGTCGGATTCTCGAACGGGTGTGCCGAGTTGACGTTGAAGAAGCCGCCGCCATTGGTACCGAGCTGCTTGATGGCGATCTGGCTGGCCGCCGGCCCGAGCGGAATGGTCTGGGTGTCGACCTGCACGCTCCTGGTCTGTGGATTGCCTTTCTCATCCTTGACCGGGTTGCCGGCAGCGTCGGTCACCGGCTCATCGACCGTGATCGGATTGACCAGGGCCGCGGTCTGGTAGGGCTTGAAACTCTGCACCACGCCCTGACCCGCCAGCACCACCGCCAGCAGCAGCGACAGCGGCAGCAGTACGTACAGTGTGGTGCGCGTCAGGTCAACCCAGAAGTTGCCGACGTGCTGCGCCTGCTTGAGCGCGAAGCCGCGGATCAGCGCTACCAGTACCGCGATCCCGGTGGCCGCCGACAGGAAATTCTGTACCCCGAGGCCGAGCATCTGCGTCAGATAGCTCATGGTCGACTCGCCGCCATAACCCTGCCAGTTGGTGTTGGTGATGAAACTGACCGCGGTATTGAAGGCTGAATCCGCCGTTACGGCGCTCATCTGCTGCGGGTTCCACGGTAGCGCGGCCTGCAGGCGCTGCAGTGCATACAGCGCGAACGCACCCATGGCGTTGAACGCCAGCATGCACAGCGCGTACTGCTGCCAGGTCATCGACGCGCCGGCGTCGACCCGGCACAACCGATACATGGCACGCTCGATCGAGCCGAACCAGCGCGTGACGCCGGCAGTGCCGCTGAATACGCCGGCCATGTAGTGGCCCAGGGGCCTGACCAGCAGCAGCAACACGATCAGGTAGATCGCCAGCTGCAGCCAACCCGCGGCGTTCATGGCTAGAACTTCTCCGCACGAAGCATGGCGTACAGCAGATAGCCAAGCAGGCCCAGCGTCACCAGCAACGCGATCCAGTAGAGCGCGCTCATGGCCGCTGCAGCCGCTCGCACAGCACGATGCCGCCCCAGGTGAGCAGCGCCAACAGCACGATCAGGCCCAGAAACAACAGATCCATGACGCTCTCCCTGCAGACAGGCTCACTATCGTGCCGCGCCGCGGCGTAAAGAAGCCGTAAAATTACCCCGCGGGTCGAAATCCATCGCCCAATCAATGGATCATGGCACCGCCTGCCACCGCGGCAGCCGCTCGCACAGCAGGCACGCAGGCGCTATCGTTGGCCGATGCAGATCGTCACCTGGAACGTCAATTCGCTGCGCGTGCGCCTGCCGCAGCTGCTCGACTGGCTGGGCGCCAACCAGCCGGACATCGTCGCGCTGCAGGAGACCAAGGTGCTTGACGAGGCGTTTCCGGCCGCGGAGATTGCCGCCGCGGGCTACCAGCTGGCCTGCAACGGGCAGAAGACCTACAACGGCGTGGCGATCCTCGCGCGCAACCCGCTGAGCGAGTCGGTACTCGAGATTCCGAGCTTCGACGATCAGCAGCGACGCGTGCTGGCGGTGTGCTGCGGCGGGGTGCGGGTGGTGAATCTGTACGTGCCCAACGGCCAGTCGATCGGGTCGGATAAATATGAATACAAGCTGCGCTGGCTCAAGGCGTTGCGGGTGTGGCTAGGTGCCGAGCTGGCGCAGTACCCGCGGCTGCTGGTGCTGGGGGATTTCAACATCGCCCCGGAGGATCGCGACGTACACGACCCGGCGGCCTGGTCCGGCTCGGTGCTGGTGAGCGAGCCGGAGCGCGCAGCGCTGGGCGAGCTAATACAGATTGGCCTGTCGGATGTCTTCCGCCAGTTCGATCAGCCGCCGCAGACCTTCAGCTGGTGGGACTATCGCGCCGGCTCGTTCCGGCGCAATAACGGTCTGCGTATCGACCTGATCCTGGCATCGGCGCTGCTGGCACCGCGTTGCAACGGCTGCCGTGTCGACAAGCTGGCACGCAGCGGCGAACGCGCGTCGGATCATGCACCGGTAATCGCCAGCTTTGACATATAGCCCGCGCCGCTGCAGCCGGCATGCGGCCGGCGGCGCGGCGCCCCGCTGCCGCCTTATGTCGTCAAACTGTGCGGCACGTCGCAGGTGGATCTCGGCACGCTGCCCTAGACTTCCGCGATTGTGGGCTCAGTCCAACGAAACAATACCGCCGCCCTGATAATTTGGCGCAGCAATGGCCAGCATCCGCCGCAGCGACTACGACATTACTAATACTGTGCGCGTCAGCTCGCCGCAGGCAGTATTGCATGCGGTCGAGCAGCTTCTGATCTCCACCTGGCCGCAGATCGTGCTGGCGCCGATCGAGCGCGCGTTCGCCGATTTCGATGCGTTGTTTGCCGGCCGCATGCCCGGATTCTCCGGCGTCGACACGGTGTATCACGACCGCCAGCACACGCTGGATGTCACGCTGGCCATGGCGCGGCTGCTGGCCGGCTATGAACGACAGGTCGAGCCTGAGCGAGCGCTGGGCTCCGAGCGCGCCACTGCCGGCGTGATCCTGGCGTTGTTCCATGACGTGGGTTACCTGCGCCGCAGCAGCGATCGCGAACAGGCCAATGGCGCCGAATTCACGCTTAATCACGTCAGCCGCGGCGCTGAATTCCTGGCGCACTACCTGCCGCAGATCGGGCTGCCGCAATGGGCCGATGTCGCCGCCCAGATCATCCACTTCACCGGCTATGAGCGACCGTTCGAGCAGATAGAGACCCGCGATGCGCGCGATACTGCCCTGGGGCATCTGCTCGGAACCGCGGACATGATCGCGCAGCTCGCGGACCGCTGTTACCTCGAGAAATGCCGCGACCGCCTGTATCCGGAATTCGTGCTGGGCGGGGTGGCGATGTCCACCGCCGACGGCTCGCGCGAGGTGCGTTACGCCTCAGGGCTGGATCTGTTGCGCCAGACACCCGCGTTCGTGGCCAATACCCGCGCCACGCGCCTGGATGATCGATTCGACGCCGCCTATCACTACCTGGAAATCCTGTTCGACGGCCGTAACCCCTACATCGAGGCCATCGACCGCAACATGCACTACCTGGAACAGATACTGCGCAGCGAGAGCTGGCGCCTGCTGCGCCGAAATCCGCCGCTGCACGCGGCCGATCCGAATACGCTGGGTCGGGTGCGAAGCCTGATGCTGGGCTACTTCAAGAAGGCCTGGCTGCAGGACTAATGCCGGGGGCCGGCCAGCGCCGCGGCGCTGGGCTGCGCCACCGCGCACACATAACGCGCATGAATGTCGGGCAGCTGCCGGTGCACTGACGCCGCGCCTGCAAGCGGCGCCCCGGATAGCGCCGCCGCCAGTACCTCGAGCGTCAGGGCCGGCAGCGCCGCGTTCGACACCGGCGCAAAGCTCACATGCCAGGGTTCGGGCTGCACACCGCCGCGGTCGCGGTCATAGGGCAGGAAAAACCCGTGCTGCTCGCAGTGGCGCGGCAGCCACGCCCCCAGTCGGGCGAACACACCCGCTGGGGAATACTCGGTCGCAATCAGTTGCGGGCGCTGGCCGGGGGGCAGCGCGGCCCGATCAATCAGGTCGATCTCGGTGCCCCAGTGGTGACGGCTGGCTCCGGGCAGTGCCGACCACAGCAGGATGGCGCCTACCAGCTGCTCCTCGGTCATAACGCCGCGGTCCAGAACGCTGCCGTCCCGCCCCAGCAGCGCTCGCCGGCCGTGGAATTTATCGTTCCAGATCAGCAGTTGGCGCTCGAAGGTACGAAAGCTGGAGACCGCGACCAAATCTATGTCACTCTGGCTGGCGGCGGCGCGCAGATCGAGGAACGCCGCAGCCGCGTCAGGGTGCAGGACGCAGTCGGATTCGGGTAGATCGAGCACGTGACTGCGCACGCGCCCGGTGAGCTGCTCGGCGCTAAGAACCGACATTTTTGGTAGCCGTGGTGCCGTACATACGGCATGATCCTAATGTTAATTATTAATGGAGGCCGGATGCACGGCCCGCAGTTCAAATATCTGATGCTGATCCTTTGCAGCGTCTTCCTCGGGGTAGCGGCCTTGCTGGGCTACCTCGCGCGAAGCTACGACATGCCGTTGTCGATCCTGCTGCTGTCGGCATTGTTTGCCGCCTTCGCCGTCATGCTACCCGGCTTCTGGTCCTGGCGTCAGCGCCAGCGCCTCGACCGGGCGGTGCGCGGGCTGATCGGCGCCGCCGAGCAGATCAGCCGCGGCGAATTCCGCCAGGCCCTGGTGAGCACCCGCAGCGACAAGATCGGTGAGCTCGAACATGCGTTCGAGAACATGCGCCTGGCGCTGCGCAACACCACCTTCACCCGCAACTACCTGCACAGCGTGCTCAACAGCATGACCGATGCGGTGTTCGTCACCGCGCCCGGCGGCAGCGTGCGCATCGCCAACGACGCCGCCTGCCGCCTCACCGGCTATGGCGATGACGAGCTGATCGGCAAGAACCTGGTGACGCTGCTCGACCAGGGCGACCGGGGCGATGAGGCGCTGCAGGTGGCACGCGACGCCGGCGAGACGGTGCTGCGTACCCGCGCCGGCCAGACCATCCCGGTATCGTTCATCGGTTCCACCGTCGCCACCGAGGATCCGGAATTCGAAGGCGAGATTTACGTCGCGCGCGACATCACCGAGCGCAAGCGCGCCGAGCGTCGTATCCGCTACCTGGCGCGTTACGATGCGCTGACCAAGATCCCGAACCGCATGCAGTTCCAGCACCTGCTGCAGCAGGCGATCGCGCGCGCGCGACGCAATGGCCAGGGCGTGGCCATGCTGTACGTGGACATGGATCGCTTCAAGGAGGTCAACGACACCTTCGGCCACGCCTCGGGCGATCGGGTGCTGGAGGTACTCACCGAGCGCCTGACACGCGTGCTGAATACCGAGGCGGTGCTGGGACGCCTGGCGGGCGATGAATTTGCGCTGTTCGTGGACAGCGTGAGCCAGGACCCGGAGGAAGCCGGCGGCCAGGTCGCGCAGCTGGCGCGCACGGTGCTGCATGCGGCCGGCGAGGCGTTTCACATCAATCAGCAGGAAGTGTTCCTGACCGTGAGCATCGGCATTGCGCTATGCCCGCGCGATGCCGAGAACGTGATCGACCTGATCCGCAACGCCGACGCCGCCATGTATTACTCCAAGCAGAATGGCGGCAATACCTACGCCTTCTATTCGCCGGAGATGAACGCCGCGGCGGTCGAGCGGCTGATGCTCAAGAGCAAGCTGCGGCGCGCGGTGGAGCGCGACGAGTTCGTGGTGCGCTACCAGCCGAAGGTGGATCTGCGCGACGGCCGCGTGGTCGGGGCCGAGGCGTTGCTGCGCTGGCGGTTGCCGGGCCACGGCGACATTCCGCCGGCGCAGTTCATCCCGATCGCCGAGGAGAACAACCTGATCAGCGCCATCGGCGAATGGGTGCTGGAACGGGTGTGCATGGATTTTCGCGCGCTGCGCCGCCACGTGACCGACCCGGGCCGCATCTCGATCAACCTGTCGCTCAAGCAGTTGAAGCAGGCCAGCTTCATCCTCAATTGCCGCTCGGTGTTCGAACGCCACGAGGTGCCGACGCGCAACCTGGAGCTCGAGATCACCGAAACCACCCTGATGGCCGATCCGCGCCGCACGGTGCAGATGCTCAACCAGCTGCACGACATGGGGCTGCACCTGTCGATCGACGATTTCGGCACCGGATATTCCTCGCTGTCGGCGCTGCAGCAGTTCCCCATCGGCACCCTGAAGATCGACCAGTCGTTCGTGCGCGACGCCGCTGACGATCCCGCCGATGCGGTGCTGGTCCGGACCATCATCGACATGGGTCACAGCCTCGGCATGGAAGTCGTGGCCGAGGGGGTCGAATCGGTGCGCCAGCTGGAATTCCTGCACGCCAGCCGCTGTAATTTTGCCCAGGGGCAGCTGTTCGGCCACGCCCGCAGCATCGACGAGCTGCTGCAGCTGCTGCAGGCCCAGCAGGCCGGCCGACCCGCGTTTGGCAATCTTTTGCCGGATTCACCGGCCGCTCTGCGCCCGATATCGGCCTGAACGGCCGAGAACGTCTCACTTTTTTTCCGTCGCCAGCAGGCACAATGCGCGCATGCGCGCGTTTCCGTATCGCTGGCTGGCGTGGCTGCTGGCCGCAGCGTTGCTGCTTACCTGGGCGGCGTTGATGCTGTGGCAGATACAAAAGCCCTTGCCCGCGGGCCTGCACATCATGGGTGCGTGGCAGGGCCTGCCGCTGCGCGACACGCGATTTCTACGCGACCTGACCGCGGCCGATGCCACCGGCGCACCGCTCAACGAGCGGCAGATCGACGCCGAACTGCTGCAGATGGTGGCGCAGGCGCGCGACTTCCTGGTGATCGACACCGGGCTGTTTGGCGACCTGCCCGCAGCCGGGCCGAATGCTCCGCGGCTGCGCGCGGCGCCAGCGGTGGCCGCGACACTGGTCGAAGCGCTGCTGCAGGCCAAGCAACAGCAGCCCGGTCTTCTGGTGCTGCTGCTGATCGACCCGGCGAGCGTGCAGCTGCAGGTCGGACCAAATCTGCTGGAGCGGCTGCATGATGCCGGAATCGCCGTGGTGGCGGTCGATGTCGGCCGACTGCGGGCACCGAATGCGGCTTTTGTCGCGGCCTGGCAGCTGTGCTGCCGCTGGTGGAGCCCGGTCGGGGCCAACGGTGTCTGGCCCAATCCGCTGGGCGTCGGACCTTCGGGCGTGTCGATGGGACTGTGGGGCCGCACCCAGGGCTACCAGCGCAGCCACCGTCAGCTGCTGATCGGCGATGACGGCGCCGGCGGCCTGGCCGGGCTGATCTTTTCCCGACCGCTGCACGCCGAGGCTGCGCTGCATTCGGCCGTGGCGCTGCATCTGACCGGGGCCGCGCTCGAACCGCTGCTGGAGTCGGAGTTCGTGGTGGCGCAGTTCTCCGGCTGGACCGACGGCGGCGCCATGCAGCAGCGCTCGCAACGGCTGTTCGAGCGCCAGCGCCGCAGTGTCGCGAACATCGCCGACGACGATACGGCGCGCGCGCGCGTGGTGAGCGAGGCGGCGATCGCCGAAGCCCTGGTGGGTCGCATCGATGCGGCCGGCAAGCACGACAGCATCGACATCGCGGCGCTGTATCTGTCGCAGCGCGAGCTGGTGCGCGCGCTGCTCGATGCCGCGGCGCGCGGCGCGGCGATCAGGGTGCTGCTCGATCCAGGCAAGGACGGCTATGGCTACGAGCGCTCGGGGGTGCCCAACCGCGAGGTAGCCTCGGAGCTGGTCGCGGCCAGCGACGGCGCGGTGCGGATACGCTGGTACCGCACCCACGGTGAGCAATTCAGTCCTGGCTTTGCCTACATCCGCAGCGCCGGTCGCGCCTGGCTCATGGTCGGTACCGCCGAGCTCACCCGCCGCGACCTGGACGATATGAATCTTGCGGCCGCCTTCATTGCCGAGCTGCCGAGCAATGCACAGGCGAGCAACGATGCACTGTCCTGGTTCGATACGCTGTGGTTCAACCGCGCGGCCGGCGGCACCGAGTACACCAGCGACGCGGATGTCTACGCCGACGCCTCACAGCTGGACTACTGGTATTACCGGCTGTTGGAGGCCAGTGGCGCGTCCTTCGACTAAAATCGCGGCCGTAGCGCGGCGCGGCGGCTTTCCCCTACCACTGTGACACTATTGTGTAGATAATCCGCGCCACATTCAGCAGTGAGCCACCTTGGCGTGGCTGCCAGGGGTCCTTGTGCAATGCGGTATAAAGAAACACGAGAACAATCCGCCGAGTTGCTGAGGATGGTGCTGCAGCTGATGGCGCGTCACTCCGCCGGCTTTCACCCCTTGAGTTACAGCGTCTGGTACGAATATCTCGCCGGCTCGAACCCGGGCCTGCGGGCCGCGCTCGACGCGCGCCTGGCACAGACCACGGTGCTGAGCGACCGGGACATCGAGGTGTTGTTCGATGCCCACGTCGCGATGCGCGATATCGACTCCTCGGCGCGCATGCGCGCCGAGATCGCGCGCATGATCGATCATGTCGATGATGTCGCCGTCGAGGCCGGAGAAGAGGTGGGTCACTACGGGGATGAGCTGGCAGGCCACCGCGACCGGCTGCGCGAGCAAGTCGGCCCGGACGCTTTGCATCAGGTGGTCGAGTCGCTGATCGGCGAGACCACCCGGGTGCGCGTCAAGACCGGCATCTATCACGAGCACCTGAAGAAGAGTTCCGAGGAGGTCGAGCGGCTGCGCGGCGAGCTGGAGCTGGTGCAGGGGCTGGCGCTGACCGACCCGCTGACCGGACTGCTCAACCGCCGCGGTTTTGATCAGCAGATGCAGCGCATCGGCCACGGCAGTGTGCAGGGCTGCACGCTGCTGATCGTCGATATCGACCACTTCAAGGCCATCAACGACGCCCACGGCCACCTGCTGGGCGACAAGGTCATCGTCGCGGTGGCCAACGTACTGCGCGGCTGCATCGGCGATCGCGGTCCCATTGCCCGCATCGGCGGCGAGGAATTCGCGGTGCTGCTGTCACATACCTCGAGCGCCGGCGGGGTCGAACTGGCGGAACGGATCCGCGCCGCGGTGGAGCGCGGCAAGATTCGCCGCGCCGACACTGAAGAGAGCATCGGCAACGTGACGGTGTCGCTGGGACTGGCCACTTGCGGGGACAACGAGCAGTTCGAGGCCATGATCACGCGCGCCGATCGCGCTCTCTATCAGTCGAAGGCGGCCGGACGCAACCGCGTCACCGTCGCCGAGCGCGCCCCGAGCGCCGCAGCCTGACAGTCTTGCCACGACTTTAACCTGCAGGCGATTTCGCGCCGGGGATTTTTGTGCTCTGATGCGGTTCGCGGACGGCGGTCAGCGGCCGGCCATGTCGATCGGACATCAAACAGCGCGAGGCACACCTTGAAAATCGGAATGATTGGTTTGGGTCGCATGGGCTCGAACATGGCGCGGCGCCTGATGCGGGCGGGACATGAATGCGTGGCGTTTGATTTCAGTGCGCCCGCGGTCAAGGCACTGGCGGCGGACGGCGCCACCGCGGCGACCTCGGTGACCGATCTGGTGGCGAAACTCCCTGCGCCGCGCGTGGTGTGGATGATGGTGCCGGCAGCCGCGGTCGATTCATTGCTGCAGACGCTGATGCCGGTGCTCAAGACCGGTGACATCGTCATCGACGGCGGCAACTCGCACTACGTCGACGACATGCGACGCGAGCAGCAACTCAAGCCGCGCGGTGTGCACTATGTCGACGTCGGCACCAGCGGTGGCGTATTTGGCCTGGAGCGCGGCTACTGCCTGATGATCGGTGGCGATGACGAGGCGGTGCGGCAGCTCGATCCTATCCTGTCGGCGCTGGCGCAGAGCAGCGGCGAGACCAGCGTCACCGCGAGCACCGCGTCGCGCGGCTATCTGCACGTCGGCTCCAGCGGTTCCGGCCACTTCGTCAAGATGGTCCATAACGGCATCGAATACGGGCTGATGGCGGCCTATGCGGAAGGCTTCAACCTGTTGCACCGGGCCGGCGAGCCGGTGCAGACCCGGGCCGCGGATGCCGAGACCGCGCCCACGCGCGCGCAGCTGCCGCAGTCCATGAACGTGAAACTCGATCAGGTCGCCGAGCTGTGGCGCCACGGCAGCGTCGTGAGTTCATGGCTGCTGGATCTGCTGGCGGCCCAGCTGGCCGAAAGCCCGGTGCTGGAAAAGTTCGCCGGCCATGTGTCGGATTCGGGCGAAGGCCGCTGGACCGTTGAGGCCGCAATCGAGGCCGGCGTGCCGGTTCCGGTGCTGGCGACCGCATTGTTTGCGCGCTTCAGTTCGCGCGGGGAATCCGAGTTCGCGAACCGAACGCTGTCGGCGATGCGCTTAGGGTTCGGCGGCCATCAGGAAAAACCGGCGACGCCGGCCAGCTGAGCGCAGCGCCGTGGAACTTCCGCATTCGGATGCGTTCGTCTTCTTTGGCGCCACCGGCGATCTGGCCTACAAGCAGATCTTTCCGGCGCTGCAGGCGCTGGTGCGACGCGGCCAGCTGGAGGCGCCGATCGTCGGTGTCGGCCGCTCCGGCTGGACGCGCGAGCAACTGATCGAGCACGCGCGCGCGTCGATCAAGGAACACGGCGTCTACGACGAGCAGGCGTTTGGCAAGCTGGCTTCGCTCATGGGGTACGTCGACGGCGACTATCGGGAAGCGGATACCTTCACCCGGCTGCGCCAGGCGCTGGGCAAGGCATGCAGGCCGCTGCATTATCTGGCGATACCACCGAGTGTATTCGCCACGGTAGTGGGCGGGCTTGCGGCTGCCAAATGTGCCGACAATGCGCGCGTGGTGCTGGAGAAACCGTTCGGCCGCGATCTGCAATCGGCACGCGAGCTCAACGTCATCCTGCACAAGTTCTTTCCCGAGGAATCGATCTTCCGCATCGATCACTACCTCGGCAAGGAACCGGTGCAGAACATCCTCTACACCCGCTTCACCAACGCCTTTCTCGAGCCAACCTGGAACCGCACCTACATCAGAAGCGTGCAGATCACGATGGCGGAGGATTTCGATGTTCGCGGCCGCGGTAAATTCTACGAGGAAGCCGGCGCCATCCGCGATGTGATCCAGAATCACCTGCTGCAGGTGCTCAGCAGCGTGATCATGGACGCACCGCTGCACAACGCCCCCAGCGCCATGCGTGATGAAAAATCACGGGTGCTGCGCGCCATCCGGTCGCTCGATGCCCAGAGTGTGGTGCGTGGCCAGTATCGCGGCTATCGCTCGGAACCCGGAGTGGCCGACAATTCCCAGGTCGAGACCTACGCCGCGGTCAAGCTGTACGTCGACAGCTGGCGTTGGGCCGATGTGCCGTTCTACATCCGCGCCGGCAAATGCCTGCCGGTCACCTGCACCGAGATCGTGGTCGAGTTTCGGCGCCCGCCGCGCGAGGTATTCGGCGAACTGGTGCCGAGCCTGTCGAGCCACCTGCGGCTACGTCTGAATCCGGAAGTTTTGATCGCCCTGGGGATGCGCGTGAAAGTAGCCGGCGAGCGCATGGCGGGTGAAGACGTCGAACTGAACATCACGCGCCAGCCCGGCGACGAACTGACGCCCTACGAGCGGCTGCTGGGCGACGCACTGCGTGGCGATCTTGGACTGTTCGGGCGCCAGGACGCGATCGAGGCGCAGTGGGCGGTGGTGGATCCGATCCTGGGCGACGTCACACCGGTGTATGAATATGCGCGCGGAACCTGGGGTCCGCGCGAAGCGCAGCGCCTGATCGAAGGCGACGACGGCTGGCTCGACCCGCAAGTCTAAAAGCGCATCGACACTCCTGCAGGGTAGCCAGCCCCTCAAACCGGCCAGCCTTCTAGGGCGGCTCGCCCTTGACCTTCTCCGGAGCGCGCGGCGGCGGCGGCGGCCTGGGCGCCTGCTGTTGCTGGGGACGCGGCGGCGGGGGCGGCGGTGCCACCTCGCGCGCTGCTGCCACCGGTAGCTCGGGTTGCGGCAACGGTGCGCGCTGAACCTGCGCGGGTGTCTGCAACTGCGGCGATCGCTGCTGGATCGCGCGCCGGTCGTTCGCTACCGGCTGCGCCGGTGAGGCGCGCAACGCGGGGGCGGCAGGCGTAGTCGGAGTCACCGGTGCCACCGGCATCACGGTCACCACGTGCGGCGCCAGCACGATGTTCGGGCGCAGGCTTTCCGGTCCGCGCAGGCGCAGCAGCTGCGCTGGCGGCAGCGCCTGTCCACCGTTGGAGCGCATGGCGTCCATCTGACGATCGAACGACGGCGGCGGTGGCGGCGGAGCGCGGCGGGCCACCACCGGGCGAGTGGCGATGGCGATCGGCGGGCGCCTGACCGGCGTCTGGCCGATCGACCCCAGCACGCTCTGGCGTGCCGGCAGGATCCCCGGAGCCCGCGGTGTCGCGTTGGCCTGCTGCCATTGCCCGGGCGGGGCAATGATATGAGCTGCGAGCGGCTGACCGGAGGTAAAACTGCTCTGCGCTACCACGGTCAGGGCTCCGGGCGCGTTGCTGTTGGCATAGCGGTTCTGCAGTGCCGGATTCTGGTAGACGCTGGCAATGTAGGTGGAGTTGACGATGCTGATGTTGCTGACGTTGACGCTGTTCAGGTAGCGCGCGCTGACGCGATAGCCGGGCAGGTAGACCTCGCCCGGAGCCAGCGGCAGCCAGCCGACACTCGGGCCGGTGCCGGATCCATCCATCCAGGCCACCAGTGCCGGGGCATAAACGGCGCGACTGCCGGCCGGGGCGGGCACCCAACCCCAGCGTTCACCCACGTAGGCCCAGCGACCGTAGTGAAACGGCGCATAGCCCCAGGGCGCGTTGTCCACCCAGGTCCAGCCCCAGGGTGCGACCCACAGCCATCGACCGTTGCGGTAGGGGGCCCAGCCAACTGCCAGCGCAGTCGGATACCAGACATAGCCGTAGTCCGGATCCTGGCTCCAGTCACCATAGTTGTCCAAGTCCCGCGCGCCGACCACATCGCTCGAGACGTACTGGGCTACATCCTGATTCTGTACCCAGCGGCGCTCGCGTTGTGCGCACCAGCGGTCAAAGTCGTCCGCGGCAGCGACCGTAGCTACATCGACGTCGCCACTGGATAAGAACCGGGCGCCCTGGCCGCTGCGAAGAATGAGCGACTGTCCGGCAATGGTGACGACCTGAACCTGGCCACTGCGAATCGCCACCGTGGTGTTGCCCGCGCTGTCGACGCCGATGCGGTAGCTGCCGGGCCGCACCAGGGACACCGACACATTGGGCGCGTCGATTTCCAACGCGCCTGCCGGATCCAGTGCGTGCAACGCGATGTTGGTGGTACCCGCGCTGAGCTGCAGTTGTAAGACGTCATCACCGACGTTCAACAGCGCCAGGCTGGTACTGTCGGCCATGCTCACGGTGGCGGTATCGAATTGGATCTCGGCACGCGAAGCGCGGTCGCTCCACAGCTGATCGCCGGCAGTCAGCGGCCGATTGATGGTCGCCGCGGTCCAGTCATCGATGCCGGCCGGCTGCAGCGACACGGCGCCTTCGACATAGCTGAGCCGTGCCACCTGGGCTGGCGGATCGACATCGCTCGAGCCGGGCTGATCGCCGGCCGCCTGTTGGCCCCACACCGCGCTGGCCGCCAGCATGGCCAGGCCGAGCGTGCCCAGGACGATGATGGATCTATGGCGGCATGCGGACACGAGGCAATCCTTATACCGTGCCCTGCGCTCAGGCTCAAAGCGTCGGCGAATCGTCCTGCAGCAGCGCCCGCCGCACCAGCTTGATGGGAGGAAAACCCTGCTGCATGAAAGCGTCATGGAAATCCTTGAGCCGAAAAGCGGCCCCCTCGCGGGCCTGCAGGTCGGAACGCAGCTTGAGGATCTGCAGCTTGCCGAGCGTGTAGTACAGGTAGGTCGGATCCGAGGTGCCGCGTTTGGTCTCCACCTCGCTCGCGTCGCGCGGCTGGTAGCCCTGCTTGACGAAGAAATCGCTCGCCTGCTCCATGGTCATCTGGCCGGTGTGCAGCTTGATGCCGACGATGTAGCGCGCATCACGCAGCAGCGCATCGCGCAGCTGACCCAGGCGCAGCAATCTCGACTGCTGCTCGTCGGCGGCGCCCACGCCCGGCTGCCCGTAGCCCTCATCCAGCATCATCTGCTCGCAGTAGTGAGCCCAGCCCTCGGCGTTGCTGCTGGCGCCGAGCAGTTTGCGCACCCGATCATCCAGACGGTGCATCCACAGGAACTGGATGTAATGGCCCGGATAGGCTTCATGCACCGCGGTATTGCTGATGACGGGAAAGCTGAACTCCGACATGAAGTCCGCCGTTTTCGCCGCGTCCCAGGCCGGATCGGGCAGCGTGACGTAGAAATAGGCCTCCTGCGCCACGGTCTCGAACGGTCCCGGCGTGTCCATCGACGCAAACGTGGTGGCGCGCATGAACGCCGGGGTCTCGCGCACCATCGGCCGCACCGTCGACGGCACGGTGATGATCTGGTGGGCGGTGATGAAATCAACCAGGCCATCGAACCTGGCGCGGAAGCTCTCGAGCAGCTGCTCCGGCGGCGGGTGATCCGCGTCCAGCTGCGCCAGCACCTGCGCTACGCTTTGGTCGGGTGCCAGCTGCGCGGCCACGCGTGCGAACTCAGCCTGGTTGCGGCGCAGGTCCGCCGTGCCGATCTCCAGCAGCCGGTCGAGCGGCGTATCGACCATCTCGTCATACGACAGCTTGGCGCGCAATGTTGCAGCGCCGATGCGAAAGTCCCCGTGCGAGCGCGGCAGCAGGTCATCGGTCAGCCAGCTCTGGTAGGCCTTCAGCGCCGCCACCACCTGCGCGTTGACGGTCGTGAATTCGCGCCTGAGACCGGTGTCGTCCGCGACGCTGAATGCGGCTGGCAGGTCATTCTCGAAGAAGCTGACGATCGCGGGCAGCTGCTCGATCGCGATCTCGGTGTAGACACGCGGCGGATCGCGCAGGTTGGCGCGCGCGGCCCGCAGGACGGCTGGCATGAGCCGCTCCCTGGCGCACAGCAGCCGCAGACGCTCGTCGAGCGACGCAAAATTGCGGGTCATCAGCGCCAGTGCGCTCTCGGAAATGCCGGCAGAGTAGACGTCGGCTTCCTTCTCCCACGGCCGGATGATCTGCAGCGTCAGCAGCGTGCTGCGGATATTCGACAGCAACAGTTCGCGGTCGCCGCGCACGCGTTCCGACAGCCCGGCAGGATCGACCGCCTGGAAGCGACGCTCATAGCCCTGCAGCGCCTTGACCTGTCGCTCCACCTCGGCGCGGCCGAAGTCCTCCAGCCGGTCATCGTAGCGGTGGACGCCGTCGATGGTGGCGGCGGTGGGATTGCTCGGAAAATAAAAGTGATCGAAGTAGTCGTCGGCGAGTGCCATCAGCCCCTCGTCGGTCGAGACCACGGGGGCGGCGGCAGCATGTGCGTGCGTAGCGTGCGCCATCGCCTGCATGCCCGGCAGCGTGGCGCCGACGCACAACAGCAGCGTTGCAATGGGTCTCGTCATTGATACGCCTGTTGCGCCGCCAGCGCCGCCAATACCGGCGCGGTGTCGGGCCGCACGCCGCGCCACAGGTAGAAGGATTCGGCGGCCTGCTCGACCAGCATGCCTAGTCCCATGTGGGCCTGCGCCGCACCGTGTTGCAGCGCCCAGTGCGTGAAGCGAGTGGCGTTGCCGGCATAGAACAGATCGTAGCAGACCGTGCCGGCGCCAAGCACACCGGGCGGCAGCGGCGGAACTTCCGCCTGCAGGCTGGCAGCGGTCGCATTCACGATCAGGTCGAAATGCATGCCATCGAGTTGCGCGAAGCCGCTGGCGCGCACCGCACCCAGCGCTGCAAACGCGCTCGCCAGCGTCTGCGCGCGCTCGACATTGCGGTTGGCGATGACGAGTTCGCGCGGCTTGAGCTCGAGCAGCGGCGCCAGCACGCCGCGCGCCGCGCCGCCCGCGCCCAGCAGCAGTACGCGCCGTGCCGCTACGGCGATGCGCAGATTGTGCGTCAGGTCGCGCACCAGGCCGGCGCCGTCGGTATTGTCAGCGCGCAGCTCCCCGGTGGGCTCGCGCACGATGGTGTTTGCGGCCCCAGCGGTTCGAACGCGCGCGCTCAAGCTGCTGCAGCAGGCGATCACCGCCTCCTTGTGCGGCACCGTGACGTTGAGGCCGCGACCACCGCCGGCAAAGAACTCCCGCAGCCGCGGCGCCAGCTCCTGCGGCGCCACGTCGATGGCGTCGTAGACCAGGTGCTGGTGAGTCTGGCGCGCGAACAGGGCGTGGATCTGCGGCGAGCGGCTGTGCGCGATCGGATGACCGATCACCGCATAGCGGTCAGGCGCTGGCATGATCGACGTCGGCATCGCGCACCAGCCACTGCGCCGTACTGCCGCCGTGCGGAACTTTATCCAGCAGTGCGTGCAGCTCCTGCTGCCACAGCGCAGCGCGTTGCTCGAACTGGTGCGGCGGGTTGACCAGCAGCAGCCCGGAGCCGTTGAGACCGACGCGTGAATCGCGCGGATAAATCCACAACTCCAGGCTCAGCGTGGGCGCCGAGAATGCGCGCTCGACCCGCGCCAGCCAGGGTGCGAGCGTGCGCTCGTCCTTGATCGGATACCACAGCATCACCACGCAGTTGGCGAGCCGCTGCAGACTGGTCAGGATGGTCTGCGTCGCCAGGTCGAGCTCGGCCGCCGGGTTTTCGTACGGGGGATCGATCAGCAGCAGGCAGCGTCGCTCGCGCGACGGCAGTACGGCGCGCAATTGATCCGTGCCGTCGGCGCATTCGACCCGCATGCGCCGAAAGCCGCCGAGCGCGCGCTCGAGTGCCCGGCATTCGGCCGGCAGGATCTCCCAGCAGATGCCGCGATCCTGGGGGCGCAGCATGTGCGCCGCCAGCCACGGCGAGCCGGGGTAGAGGTGAGCGTCGCCGATCTCGCCGCGCAGCGCCGCCACCGCGGCCAGATAATCGTTGATCTCGGCGCAATCGGCAACGCTGCTGCTGCCCGTCAACGCCGTGATGCCATGCCTGGCTTCGGCGCCCCGGTGCGTTTCGGGCGCCGACAGATCGTAGCGGCCGGCGCCGGCGTGGGTGTCCAGATACAGGAAACCCTTGTCCTTGCGCTGCATGGCGCGCAACAGCGCCAGCAACGTCACGTGCTTGTGTACGTCGGCGAAGTTTCCGGCATGGAAGCTGTGACGATACTTCATCGAAGCGCCCGGTCGATCAAGCTCTCATCCTGCGCCAAACGCGCGGCGGCCGCACTGTGTGCGGCACACCGCTGTTGAATCCGGCCGGCCTTAAGCCTTAGGCGCTAGGCCGCACCGGCGGCTTTCTTGCCGGTGGTGGGCCGCGCCGCGCGGGCGGCGCGCTTGGCCGGCGATTTGCGCACCGAGCTGGTGGCGGCGCCGGCGGCCGAGTTGGCCGCGGTCTTGGTCACCGGCCGCGGCGGCAAGCGTGTGGCCGCAGTCTTCTTTCTTACACTCTTCGGCGCCGCGCCGCCGGTGCCCGCCGCCGCCTCGGGTTTGTCGGCCGCCTTCTTCTGCGCGAAACGGCCGCGGCCGCGCGCCCCGCGTGCCGGCGCCGCCGCCAGCAGCGCGCGGCTGTCCTCGAGCGTCAGCGTCTTCGGGTCGCGATCCTTGGGGATGCGTGCATTCTTCTCGCCGTTGCTGATGTACGGCCCGTAGCGGCCGTTGAGCACCTGGATGCCGTCGACGCCGAAGTCCTGAATGATGCGGTTGGCATCGGCGAGCTTCTTGGCCTGGATGCATTCGAGCGCCCGCTCGAGCGTGACCGTGTACGGATCGTCATCTTTGAGCGATACGTACTTGCTGCCGAATTTGATGTACGGGCCGAAGCGGCCGACGTTGGCAAGAATCGGTTCGCCTTCGGCCGTGGCGCCCAATGTGCGCGGCAGTATGAACAGCGCCACCGCCTCCTCGAGCGTGATCTTGTCCATTTTCTGGCCCGGCCGCAGGCCGGCGAAGCGCGGCTTCTCGACATCGTCCTTGGTGCCGATCTGGACGAACGGGCCGAAGCGCCCCATGCGTACCGTCATCGGTTTGCCGCTGGCCTCATCGCGGCCGAGTTCGCGCGCCTGTGCCACCTGTTCGCGCGTGACGTTTTTCTCGACGCTGTCGACCTGCTTGATGAACGGCTTCCAGAATTTCGACAGCGGCGTGGTCCAGCCTTCCTCGCCGCGCGCCACGGCATCGAGCTCGTCTTCCATGGCGGCGGTAAAGCCATAGTCCACGTACTGGTGGAAATGCTCGCTGAGAAAGCGATTGACGATCTTGCCGATGTCGGTGGCGGTGAAGCGGCGATTTTCAATCTCGACGTATTCGCGATCGCGCAGCGTCGAGATGATCGAGGCGTAGGTGGAGGGCCGGCCGATGCCATATTCCTCGAGCGCCTTGACCAGCGAGGCCTCGGTGAAACGCGGCGGCGGCTCGGTAAAGTGCTGCTGCGGTTTCACGTCCAGCAGCTTGACTGCGTCGCCGACTTCCATGCGCGGCAGCACCTGGTCGCTCTCGTCGTCGGCCGCATCGTCGCGGCCTTCCTGGTAAACCGCGATGTAGCCGGGCTTGACCAGCGTCGAGCCATTGGCGCGCAGCACGTGGCGCTGCGCGCCATCCGGGCCTGCCAGGATGTCCACCGCGACCGTGTCGAACAGCGCATGCGCCATCTGGCAGGCAACGGCGCGTTTCCAGATCAGCGAGTAGAGCTTGAACTGGTCGGCCTCCAGGTAACGCTCGATGTCGGCCGGCACGATGCTGGCGGAGGTCGGACGGATGGCCTCGTGCGCTTCCTGCGCGTTCTTGGATTTGGTCTTGTATACCCGCACCTCTTCCGCCACCGCTTCCGCGCCATACAGCTTGGCGATGACCTCGCGTATCTCCTGCACGGCCTCGGCCGCGAGCGACACCGAGTCGGTACGCATGTAGGTGATCAGACCGACACTGCCCTCGCCCGTGTCGACGCCTTCGTACAGCTGCTGCGCGACGCGCATGGTGCGCTGGGCGGAGAAACCGAGTTTGCGCGAAGCTTCCTGCTGCAGCGTCGAGGTGGTGAACGGCGGCGCCGGATTGCGCCGGCGCTGCTTGCGATCCACCTGCAGCACCGTGAGCGCCCCGTCCGCGCCAGCCGCTGCTTTGAGGCTCTGCTCGGCCTCGCGCGCTACGGCCTCGTTGGTGAAGCTGAACTGCTCGACCTTGTCGCCGCGGAATTCGATCAGCTTGAGCGGAAAGGATTGCTCGCTGTGCTCGCCGATGGCGTCGATGCTCCAGTACTCGCGCGGCTCGAACGCCGCGATTTCCGCTTCACGCTCGCAGATCATGCGTAGCGCGGGACTTTGTACCCGGCCGGCGGACAGCCCGCGGCGCACCTTCTTCCACAGTAGCGGCGACAGATTGAAGCCGACCAGGTAGTCAAGTGCGCGCCGCGCCTGCTGCGCATTCACCAGGTCGAGCGACAGCTCACGCGGCGTGGCGACCGCCTCGCGCACGGCGTTGCGGGTGATCTCGTGAAACACCACGCGATGCACGGCCTTGTGCTTGAGTTCGCCGCGCTGCTTGAGGATCTCATACAGGTGCCAGGCGATGGCTTCGCCTTCGCGGTCAGGATCGGTCGCAAGATGCAGCGCTTTGGATTTTTTCAGCGCTTTGGCGATGGCTTCGACGTGACGTTCATTGCGCTCCACCAGCTGGTACTTCATCGCGAAGCCGTCATCGGGGTCGACCGCGCCTTCCTTCGGCACCAGGTCGCGCACGTGACCATAGGACGCCAGCACCTCGAAATCCTTGCCCAGGTATTTCTTGATGGTGCGCGCTTTGGCCGGAGATTCGACGATTACCAGATTGTCAGCCATGCCACTACCGTGTGAAGGAGCCAGAAACGAAAAACCGCGGACGAGCCGCGGGTTGGTGCCTAGGGCTTCGAGCTAAGACTCAATGCGGCTCGTTATGCGGCACATCGAACACCAGATCTTCCATCCTTGCATATGCGAGTTCCTGCCCTGGTTGGCTGGATAACACCATCAGTACCACCCACTTGACCTGTTCCAGGTCGAGCTCCTCGGCATCGAGCGCCAGCAGCCGATCGATGACGATTTCACGCTGACTGGGCGAGAGGATTCCCGCCGCCTCGAGCGACACCAGCAGGCCGCGGCATTGCGGGTCGAGCCGGGCGAGTTCCTGCGGGGCAAACACCCGGAAGCTGCCGTCGCCGCGCAGATTGGGGCGTTCCCGCTCCGCCGCGAGGTCCGCCAGCCAGTCGAGCGCCCGCTCTACGTTGGCTTCGCCGAAACCGGCGCTCTCCAGGTCGCGCGCCAGCGTCTCGCGCTCGGCGCTGTCGGGCAGTTCCTCGAGCATGTAGCGGTCGAATACGTAGATAAGGATGTCGAAAACGCTGTTGTCCATGATCACTCGATATAACGATGGCGCCGTCATCGCGATGCTGGCACGGCGGCGACTACAAGCGCAGGTAGCGACCGCCCGAATGCAATCCAACGACGTCCTCGAGCTCAAGAAACAGCAACATGGAGGCCACGGATTGGCTTGGAAGGCCGGTTCGTTCCACCAGTGTATCGAGGCTGGCCGGCTCAAACCCAAGGGCATCTAACAGGATTTTCTGGTCCTTGTCCAACGATGAGACCGCGCTGCCGTCTGTCGCGCGTCCTCGCATGCCACCAATAAGGCATTGTTTTCTCGCACTAAATTTGAGCTCGCTGAGGATGTCATCGGCGCTTTCGACCAGCTTGGCGCCGTTCCTGATCAGCGCGTGACAGCCGCGGGCCAGCGGGTTATGGATCGATCCGGGGACGGCAAACACCTCGCGCCCCTGCTCGGCGGCCAATCGGGCCGTGATCAGCGAACCGCTGTGGCGCGCGGCTTCAACCACCAGTGTGCCCAGGCACAGGGCGCTGATGATGCGGTTGCGGCGCGGGAAATTGGCCTTGAGCGGGGGACAACCGGGCGGATACTCGCTCACCAGCGCGCCCCGGGCGGCGATGCGCGCCGCCAGCGCGCGGTGCTGGCGCGGATAGATATTATCGATGCCGGTGCCGAGCACCGCGATGGTCAGCCCGTCCGCCGCAAGCGCACCCTCATGACTGGCGGCGTCGATACCGAGCGCCAGTCCGCTGGTGATGGTGAGTCCGGCCGCCGACAGAAATCCGGCGAATGCACGCGCGGTGCGCTGGCCCGGCTGCGTTGGGTTACGGCTGCCCACCATCGCCAGCTGCGGCGTGCCAAGGCATGCGCCATCACCTTTCACATACAGCAGCGCCGGCGCGGCGGCGGCCTGCGCCAGCAGCGGCGGGTAGCTGGGGTCGGCCGCATCGATCAGACTGATGTGCTCGTTTTCGACCCAGCGACGATCGGCGGCGATGCGGGCTGCGTCCGGTGCCTGGAGCGCCGCGCTCGCCGCCGCCCCCAGTCCCAGGGACTCAAGGCTGCTGCGGCATTGCCCGAACAGGCCCTGCAATCCGGATGAGCTGGCCGTCGCGCTGTACAGCGCCGCCAGCGCGCCGCGCAGCTGCTGTGCGGTCAGGCCGGGGGCGCGGCCAAGCGCGAGCTGCATTTCCAGCGCGTCCATGCGCGCGCAGCATAAGCCAACCCGACCCCGAGGCCAGTCGGGCTAACGCTGCAAATACGCCTGATTTCAAGGCTTGTGCGCCGGCCAGGCGCGCCGCAAGAGGCTGCCCGGGTGGCGCAGCCTTAAGGGTGCGAGCCGAGTCTTTTTACGGGTTGCGGATGTGGTCGCCGACGTTGATCGGCACGGTGTCGTTCAGGATCAACGCGTAGCTCATGCGCTCGTAGGTCTTGAACACCAGCAGCGTGCCAGTGCTTTCATTCGGCAGCTGCAGGCCATGACTGATCCAGCAGCTGCTCTCACCATCGAGCTTGGCGCAGTGATCGTCCACCTTCTGGCCGACCTGGTCGATCGTGAGCACCGCGCCGCGATCCAACCCGTCCTGGGAGCCGCGATTGAGCGCCACGACATCGTACTGGCCGGCGAGCAGCACGTTGTCCACCACCGCGATGATGCGACCGTCGATCGCCTGCGCTGGCCCGTGCGGAGCGAAATCGCTGTTCGGGCTGGAATCCTCGGCGATCAGCACGTCGCCCTGCAGCGTCTCGCGCGCCGCATCGGTGACCGTGACCTTGGCGATACTCCCGGGACGCGTGACCTGCGCGGTGCCGGTGTAGATCGCGACGTAGCCTAATTTGCGTCCGCTCTGCGGATCGTTCAGCGGCTCATCGATATGCATGACGCTGTAACGCGCGCCGGTGTCGCCATCGAGCTTCCTGACGTACAGGTCGTGTCCGGTGCCGGCGATCTGGTGATCGTCGCGCAGCGCTGCGACATACGGTGCCGCCTTGACCTCGTCGCCGGTCAGCACGCCGGGGCGCGACAGAAACGCGGCAATCACAGAATAGGGAATGGTCGCGATCGGTCCCTCGAGCGGCTCGCTACGCAGCATCGGTTCCAGCCGCACGGAGCTGCCACGCACCACCTGCAGCGCGGTGCGGCCATCGCCGCGCAGCGCCAGCCGCACGGTGTCGCCGGGATAAATCCGGTGCGGGTTGTGAATGTCCGGATTGATGTACCAGATCTCGGGCCACAGCCAGGGATCGCGCAGGAACGTGTTGGCAATGCCCCAGAGGGTATCGCCACGTCGCACCACGTAGTTCTTCGGGGCGCTGGACTTGAGCTCCGGCCCCGCATCGCTGATCACCGTGGTGGTCCCGGGCTCATCGGCTGCTTCGACCGCAACCTCGGTCACCGTCTGGGACTCGGGGGCAGCCATGGTCTCGGCCTGTGGCGGCGGCGGCGCAGGTGCCGCGGCCTCTGGCTGGCCATGATGGAATAGGGCACAGCCGCTGAAGGCCAGCAGTGTCGTGAGGGCCGCACAGGCCAGCAGGGCCCGTGGGACACCGAAAGTTTGATTCAAATACATCCCTGCTGCCTCTTGGGATCGGGTAGGGCCTTCGCGCACAGCTGTTATAAACTTAAGAGCGAGTAAACGCACATGGTTAATTGCCAACTTTGTGCACTGGGTCACGTCGTGAGGCATTTGGCCTCTGGTCCTTGAAATCTTGGCATATTTCCCAACATTTAAGAACCTTAAATAGAGAGTATTCATGGCCTTGCTGCCAATACTGGAGTTTCCCGACCCCCGGCTGCGTACCCGGGCCCAGCCGGTGCAGCAGTTCGACGCCGCGCTCAGGCAGCTGATTGCGGACATGCTGCAGACCATGTACGCCGCCCCTGGTATCGGGTTGGCCGCCACCCAGGTCGACGTGCATCGAGCGCTGCTGGTCATGGACGTCAGCGTCGAGAAGGACCAGCCCCAGGTCTACATCAACCCGCAGATTGTGGCACGCGACGGGGTCGAGGTGTCGGAAGAGGGCTGCCTGTCGGTGCCCAACATCTACGAGGAGATCGAGCGCGCGGCGCGCGTGCAGGTGCGTGCCCAGCAGGCGGACGGTCAATGGTTCGAGTGCGAACTCACCGGCCTTTCCGCGGTATGCCTGCAGCACGAGATGGATCACCTGGCCGGCAAGCTGTTCGTGGACTACCTGTCGGGACTCAAACGCGAGCGCATTCGCCGGAAACTCGAGAAAGAGCGCCGCGAGCGCGCCAGCGGTGCGGCCAAGCCGGCCGCCGCGCGCACCGCGCGCGTCATATGACGCATGCTGCGCGTTGCATTTGCCGGCACGCCGGACTTCGCGGTGCCGACGCTGCGCGCCCTGGCAGACTCGCCGCACACCCTGGTCGGGGTACTGACGCAGCCTGATCGGCCGGCGGGCCGCGGCCGAGAATTCAAGGCCAGTCCGGTCAAGCGCCTGGCGCTGGAGCTGGCGCTGCCGCTGGCGCAGCCGGCGGCACTGCGCTCGCCCGAGGCAGGGGCCCTGCTGGCGCAATGGGCTCCCGATGCACTGGTCGTGGTGGCGTACGGGCTGATCCTGCCGGCCGCGCTGCTGACGCTGCCACGCCTGGGCTGCATCAACATCCACGCATCGTTGCTGCCGCGCTGGCGCGGTGCCGCGCCGATCCAACGTGCCATCCTGGCCGGCGATCCCGAGACCGGTGTCACGATCATGCAGATCGAGACCGCTCTGGACACCGGGGCCATCCTGGCGCAACAGCGCATCGCGATCGATGCGGCCAGCAACTCGCAGCAGCTGCACGACCAGCTGGCGCAGCTCGGTGCCGACCTGCTGCTGGCAACGCTGCAGCGGGCCGAAGACGGCCAGCTGCACCCGCAGCGGCAACCCGATCAGGGGGTGACCTACGCCGCCAAGATCGACAAAGCTGAAGCGCGCATCGACTGGTGGCGCAGCGCGCAGGAGATTGACCGTCAGGTGCGGGCCTTCACGCCCTGGCCGGTGGCCGAGACCCTGTGGCACGGCCAGCAGCTGCGGGTCTGGGACGCGCGCCCGGTTACCGGGGCACGCGTTGCCGGCGCGCACGACGATTTTCCGCAGCCCGGCAATATCCTGGGCCTTGCCCACGAACAGCTGCTGGTGCAGTGCGGCCAGGGCCGCATCGGGCTGACGAAACTGCAGCTCGCTGGCCGGCGCGTCGTCAGCGCGCGCGAATTCGCCAGCGCACAGTCCGTGGCCGGGTCACGCTTCGGGTGAACAGCCCCGCATCGGGTGCGGCCGCCACGGTGCTGGCCGGGGCCGCAACCGCCCTGGCCGCGGTGGCATTCGCCGGACGCTCGGCCGATGACGCGCTGGGTCGAAGCACCGCGCCCGCTGCTTTGCGGCCCGCAATTCGCGCTGTGACGCTGGGCTCGCTGCGCTGGTATTGGCGGCTGGATGCGATCGCGGCCGGCCTGGTCGCCGGCAAGGCGCTGGCACCGACGCTGCGAGCGCTGCTGCTGGTGGCGCTGCACCAGCTGGAGTACTCGCGCAATGCACCCGAGGCGATCGTGTCGTCGTCAGTCGACGCCGCACGCCTGCTGCAGCAGCCGCGCGCCACCGGCTTGATCAACGCGCTGCTGCGCCGCTTCCTGCGCGAGCGCGAGGCGCTGCTGGCGCAGGCGCTGGCGCACCCGGCCGCCGCCGAGGCGCACCCGGAGTGGCTGCTGCAGTTGCTGCGCACGGCCTGGCCGCAGCACTGGCGGCAGATCGTGGCGGCCAACAATGAACATCCGCCGATGAGCCTGCGGCTCGACCTATCGCGCATCACGCGCGAGAACTACCTGGCGCAACTCACCGCGGCCGCTATGGCCGCACGCGCCTTACCCTGGCTGCCGACCGCGCTGGTACTGGAGCGACCGGTGGCGGTGGACGAGCTGCCCGGTTTCGCCGCCGGCTGCGTGTCGGTGCAGGACGCCGGTGCACAGCTGGCCTGCGCGTTGCTGGCCGTGTCGCCCGGCGATCGGGTACTCGACGCCTGCGCGGCGCCCGGCGGCAAGACCGGCGCGCTGCTCGAGGCTGCCGGTGGCGTCATCGACCTGACCGCGGTCGATATCGATGCGGCACGGGTAGAGCGCATCGCCGCTAACCTGAAGCGGCTGGGCCGCACGGCGCACCTGGTCACCGCCGATCTCACCGAGGAGCCGGACTGGTGCCAGGAACAGCGTTTTGACCGCATTCTGGTCGATGCGCCGTGTTCGGCCACCGGGGTCATTCGCCGCCATCCCGACATCAAGCTGCTGCGACGCCCGGACGACGTGGCAGCGCTGGCGGTGACCCAGCGCCGGATCCTGCAGCGCTGCCTGCAGCTGCTGAAACCGGGCGGACGGCTGCTGTACTCGACCTGCTCGGTCCTGCCGGCAGAAAATGAGCGCATAGTCGAGGCGGTGCTGGCCGCGGTGCCACAAGCGCGGGTGCTGGCACTGCCCGACGAGGTGATGCCGCCCCCGGACTGGCTGCCGCGCTCGATCGGGGGGCAGCTCCTGCCAGGGAATGCGGCGCAGACCGACGGCTTCTATTATGCTTGCCTGACAGTCACTTAGAAGCGCGACTTAAAAGCCCAAGGCGCTTTCGACGGCGCCTCGATCACGCATCAGCCACAGCCCTCGTCCCCAAGGTACCCGTGCACACGATCAGCAAAGTAAGCCTCGCCCTGGTGCTGCTGGTCGCACTGGCAGCTCCGATCCGCGGGCGCAGCGCGGGTCCCCTGGCCGGGGATTTCCAGATCCGCTCGGCGTTCGTGGTGGTGGACCACGGTGTGCTGCAGCTCAGCGCGCACATCGACTATCCCGTAAACGATCGCATCCGCAGCGCGTTGCGTGACGGGGTCACGCTGGCGTTCGATCTGGACGTGACCATCCGGGCCCACCGCCGCCTGTGGTTCGACGCCACGGTGCTGGAGACGACGCTGCGGCGCGAACTGACCTACCACGCGGTGACCGATCGCTACGTACTGCGCGATGACGCGGGGGTCGAGCAGGAGAACTTTCCCACCCTGGAGGCGGCGCTCGAGAAGCTCGGACGGATTGAAGATCTGCCGATCCTGGTCCAGTCGCAGCTGCGCGGCGAGGCGCCGTGGGAGGTGGCGGTGCGCGCCGGGGTGCGCCGCGGCCAGATGCCCGATGCGCTGCGGGCGCTGGTGTTCTGGACCGACGACTGGCATCGCACCACCGGCTGGTATACATGGATGCTGACGCTATAAAGCACCTTGGGGTGCGGCTACTGACCGGCGCGGCGTTCGCCGCCGGCATCGCCGCGCTGCTGCTGCTGGCGGTGAGCGTGGAGAATTCAGCGCAGTTCTCGCGCTGGCAGCCATGGATCCTGCTGGTCAACATCCTCGGTGCGATTGCGCTGATGGTGCTGCTGGCACGCAAGTTCTGGCAGCTGTACCGCGATTTTCGCGACCACGTGCCGGGTTCGCGCCTGGCGATGCGCACCGTGCTGATGTTCGGTGCGCTGGTGATCGCACCATTGGTGATCGTGTACCTGTTCTCGCTCGATTTCATCAACCGCGGTATCGACAGCTGGTTTCGGGTCGAGATCAAGCAGGGCCTGAACGATGCCGTGGTGCTGTCGCGTTCGGCGCTGGACCTGCGGCTGCGCGAGCAGGCGCACCGCACCGAGATTTTTGCGCGCTCGCTGCGTGAGCTGCAGGGCACGGCACTGCTGCAGCGGCTGGATGAAGAACGGCGCGCCACCGAGGCCAAGGAGATCATCGTCTACGATGCCTATGGCCGCGCCGCCGCCGTCAGCTCGGCCACACCGCTGGCGCAGCAGCCGGCGCCATCGCCGCCGGAGGTGGCGCTGCAGCTGGCGGCGGGGCGCAGTTATGTGAGCCTGAATTCGCTGCCCAACGGCCAGTACAGCATCGAGACTGCGGCGCCGATCGCGGACGCGGTCGCAGCGCACGCCGGGCGGCGCTACGTGCTGATCCACTACGAGGTGCCGCAGGAACTGTCGGCGCTGGCCGAGGGCGTGCAGCACACCTCGTCGCAATATGGAGATCTGTCGGCGGTGCGCGAGCCGCTGAAAATCAGCTTCCGGCTGACCTTGACGCTGGTGGTGCTGCTGACGTTGCTGGCGGCGATCTACGGCGCGATCTACTCGGCGCAGCGCCTGACGCGGCCGGTCCAGGACCTGATCGCCGGCACGCGCGCGGTCGGCAAGGGCGATCTCGGCACCCGCCTGCCGCTGTCTTCGCGCGACGAAATGGGCCTGCTGGTGCATTCATTCAACGACATGACCAAGCGCCTGCGGCGCGCCAGCGAAGAGGCCATGCGCAGCCGCCAGGCGGTGGAGCGCGAACGTGAGCGCCTCGCCATCATCCTGTCGCGATTGTCGACCGGCGTCATCGTCACCGACCGCGAACTGACGGTGCATAGCGCCAACCAATCGGCGGGCACCATCCTGGGCACCAGTTTCGCGGACGCCGCCGGCCAGCATCTGACGCAGCTGCCGCCCGGGACCGCGCGCCTGACGACCTTCATTTCCGAGCTGCGAGCGCGCCTGACCGCCGGCTGGGACGAATGGCGCGAGCAGCTGACGCTGCCGGGCGAGGCCGGTGACCGGGTACTGCTGTGGGCCTGCACCCGGCTGCCGGACGAGCGCGAGCTGGGCGGGGTAGTGATCGTATTTGACGATATCACGGCGCTGCTGTCGGCCCAGCGCGATGCGGCCTGGGGCGAGGTGGCGCGGCGGCTGGCGCACGAGATCAAGAATCCGCTGACCCCGATCCAGCTGTCGGCGGAGCGGCTGCGGCGCAAGCTGCTCGGCGGCATGAATGCCGAGGATGCGCAGCTGCTCGAACGGGCCACCCACACCATCGTGCAGCAGGTCGACGCCATGAAGCAGATGGTCAACGCGTTCTCGGAGTACGCGCGGGCGCCGGACATGAAGCTGCAGCATTTCAACCTTAATCAGCTGGTTACCGAAGTCGCGGAGCTGTACCGGCTGCAGGACCCGTCGGCCGAGATCCGCCTGGAACTCGATCCGGCGCTGCCGGAAATCGAGGCCGACCGGGGCCGGGTGCGGCAGATTCTGGCAAATCTGATCACCAATGGCATCGAGGCCCTGGCGGGGGTCAAGGGCGGCTGTGTGGAGATCAGTACGCTGCAACAGCGTGCAGAAGGGGCGGCTACCGCTGTAATCTGTGTGGGCGACAACGGCCCGGGGTTCAGGAAGGAGATCCTCGGCCGCCTGTTCGACCCGTATGTAAGCGGTAAACCGCGCGGAACTGGTCTCGGCCTGGCGATCGTGAAACGAATAGTCGAAGAACACGGTGGCCGCGTCGAAGCGGAAAATCGGCCGGAGGGCGGAGCGAGAATATTGGTCTTCCTGCCGGTCAGCGACCAGGATAGGACGCTGCTTGCCGGCGGAGAACGACGCATGGAACTGCGGAGGGAGCGAGCATGAATGCCAGCAGAATTCTGGTGGTGGATGACGAATCGGACATCCGTCGCCTGCTGCAGGAAATACTCACCGAGGAAGGCTACGAGGTTGAAGTCGCAGCCGACGCGGGCCAGGCGCGCGCTGCGCGGGCACGGCAGACGCCGGATCTGGTGCTGCTCGACATCTGGATGCCCGATACCGACGGCATAACGCTGCTGCGCGAATGGTCGAACGAAGCCAGCGATGCCTGCCCGGTGGTGATGATGTCGGGCCACGGCACGGTCGACACCGCGGTCGAGGCGACGCGCCTCGGCGCCTATGACTTCGTCGAAAAGCCGCTGTCCCTGGCCAAGCTGCTGCGCACCGTCGAGCGCGCCCTGGATGCCAGGTCGCGCCGTCCGAGCGGCAAGTTCGTCAGCGCCGGCGCGTCAGCGCTCGCGGTGCCGGTGGGCCGCAGCCGGGCGATCACGCAGCTGCGCAGCGAACTGATGCGGCTCGCGGCCTATAGCGCGCCATTGCTGCTGCTGGGCGAGTCCGGCACCGATCGCGAACAGCTGGCGCGCTTCGTCCATCAATCCGGCCCTTCCGCCGCCGGCCCGTTCGTGGTGGTCGACAGCCGCACGCTGCGTGAGGACTCGGCGGCCGCCACGCTCCTGGGTGTGGACGCCTCGCAGCCGGGGCGGTTGGAACAGGCGCGCCGGGGTACGCTGTTCCTGGGCGACATCGAGGATCTGCCGGAGTCAACCCAACGTCTGCTCGGCGGCCTGCTCGAGAGCGGTCGCTTCGTGCGCGGCGGCGGTGGCGATCCGGTGCTGCTGGAGACCCGGATCATCTCCTCGGCGCGGCCGGGGATCGTGAATCGTGTGCTGGCCGAGGATTTTCGCCGTGACCTGTACGCGCAGCTGTCGGTGCTGATGGTGCGCGTGCCGTCGCTGCGCGACTACGCCGAGGACGTACCGGAACTGTTGCGGCACTATGTCGATGCGCTGACCGAGACCGAAGGTTTGCGCTTCCGCCGCTTCAGTGTCGCGGCGCAAAATCGATTGCGCAATTATCCCTGGCCGGACAATGGGCGCGAGTTGCGAAATTTGACGCGCCGCTTCCTGCTCAACAGCGGGCCGGAGGAGATCGGCCTGGAGGAAGTAGAGCGCGAGCTGTCGGCACAGACGCCGGCCGATGAGCCGCTGGTCAAGCACGACTTGCTGGCGCTGCCGCTGCGCGAAGCGCGCGAACAGTTCGAGCGCGCCTACCTGCAGCAGCAGCTGATGCTGTGCAATGGCAAGGTCGGGCTGCTCGCCAAGCGGGTGGACATGGAACGCACGCACCTGTACCGCAAGCTACGTTCGCTGGGGATAGAAATCGGCCACGGCGCGGAGGAATGACGCGCGATGCTGCTGATCGGGATGTTCGACTCGCCGTTCGTGCGGCGGGTAGCGATCAGCATGCAGTGGCTCGATATGGGCTATGAGCACGCGGACTGGTCGGTCGGAAGGGATTTTGATCGCATCCGGCAGCACAACCCCTTAGGTCGGGTGCCTACGCTGGTACTGGACGACGGCGAGGTGCTGGCGGAATCGGCGGCGATCCTGGACTACCTGGATGATCGTGTCGGCCCGGCACGCGCACTGCTGCCGGCCGGGGGACGCGAGCGTCGCCAGGCGCTGCAGCAAATGGCGCTGGCGATCGGCGCCGCCGAGAAAGGCCGCGAGCAGATCTACGAGCGCGCGTTCCGCCCTCCCGAGAAGCGCCATGAACCTTGGCTGCAACGCTGCCGCTCCCAGATGCATGGCGCTCTGGGCACGATCGAGCGCTATTGCGAAGGGCTGGGTGCCAGGTCGTGGCTGGTCGGCAGCGCTCTGAGCCAGGCGGATATCACGGTGAGCTGCGCATTCACGTTTCTGCGCGAGTCGTTGCGCGCGGATGATCTGTCTGCGCGCTATCCGCGCCTGGCCGCGCTGGTCGATCTGCGCGAGACGCTGGCTGCGTTCAAGAACACGCACACGCCGTTCTTCTCTCCCGGCGGCCAGTAGCCACGGCTGCGCCCGGCGTGGCGCGGGTCTAGCGCCGATAGCTGTAATGCAGGAAACCCTGGTTTTGCGCCAGGCGGTCATACAGCCGCCGCGCCACCGTGTTGGTTTCGTGTGTCAGCCAGTACGGGCCGTTCGCCCCGGCAGCGCGCGCCGCGGCATCGACAGCATCGATGAGCTTGCGGCCGCAGCCGCGGCCGCGCAGCGTCTCGTCCACGTACAGGTCCTGCAGGTAACAGGCGGGCGCCACCGACCACGTGTCCTCGTGATACAGAAAATGCGCGATCCCTACCAGCCGGTCGCTGGCATCACGCGCACCCAGTGCGTGTATGCGTCCGGAGTGGATGCGCTGCCAGGTGCTGTCGGTGACCTGGTCCGGCAGTTCGATATCGTAGAAGCGCTGATAGGCGCTCCACAATTCGCTCCAGCGCGAGCGCTCCGACACACGCAACGGGGAAATTTCGATCGATGACACCGGTGGTTCCACGCTACTGGTCGACGCGAATGACGAGCGAGTCCAGGTCGCTGGCCTGCAGCTGCTGGCGCAGCCGGTTCAGCAATGCCAGATCCTTGATCGGGCCGATACGCACGCGGTGCCAGACATCGGTATCCACCGCCACGCGCTGCACCGTGGCCTCGATGCCGAGCTTGCCCAGCTGCGCATGCACGCGTTCGGCGACATCGACATCGCGGTAGGAGCCGACCTGCAGGAAATAGATGCCTGGCCGGTCGATCTGCGCCGCCGGCGCGACGCGCGTGCCGCGCTCTTTTTCCGGTACCACCACCTCGAACTTCGGCAGCATCTGGTAGAAGTCATACTTGCCTTCGCCGCCCGCCGCGGCGGTCGCCGCATCGGCGCCGCCGCCCGCGGCCGCGCCGGCATCAGCGCCCTTGTGCGGCGTGGGATGGGGCGCCTCGGGCGCGGTCTCGGATGCGTGATGATCGGCAATGTAGATGAACCCGGCGACGCACAGTCCGGCCGCAAGTCCAATGGCGAACACCGACAGTTGCGCCAGATCCATGCCGAGACTGGAGCGGCGCTTGTGCTTGTAGTCGCGACCGCTGAGGCGCTGCCCGCTCACATGCTATCCGGCGCCGACACGCCGAGCAGGGCCAGTCCGTTGCGAATCACCTGGCGCAGCCCCAGCGCCAGCGCAAGCCGCGCGTTGCGCAGCGGCGCGTCGTCGACGATGAAAGTCGCGGCGTTGTACCAGGTGTGAAAGGTGTTGGCCAGTTCACGCAGGTAATGCACCAGCGTATGCGGTGCGCGCGCGGTTGCGGCCTGCAGCACTACTTCGGGATAGCGCGCCAGCTCGCGCAGCACCGCCTGTTCGTGCGGGCTGTCGAGCCGTGCCAGATTGTCCGACGCCATGGCTGCATCGTACTGGAGTTGGCGCGCCTCGAGCTGTTTCATCACGCTGGCGACGCGCGCGTGGGCGTACTGGATGTAGTACACCGGGTTGTCATTGCTGCGCGACTTGGCCAGTTCGAGATCGAAGTCGAGCTGCTGATCGTGACTGCGCATCAGATAGAACAGCCGGCAGGCATCGTTGCCGACCTCCTCGCGCAGCTGGCGCAGCGTGACGAACTGCGCCTCGCGCTTGCCCATGGCGATTTTCTGGCCGGCGCGAAACAGGCTGACGAACTGGATCAGGCAGGCCTCGAGACAGTCGCCAGGCTCGCCCATGGCCACCAGCGCCCCGCGCACCCGTGCCACGTAACCGTGGTGGTCGGCGCCGAGCACATCGATCAGTCGCGCAAAACCGCGTTCGCGCTTCTGCAGGTGGTAGGCGATGTCCGGTACGAAATAGGTCGGCTGGCCGTTGGCCCGTACCAGCACCCGATCCTTGTCGTCGCCGTACTGGCTGGCGCGAAACCACAGCGCACCGTCCTTGCGATACAGCGCGCCGCGGGCTTCAAGTGCGGCCAGCGCGTGTTCGATCGCCCCGCTGCGCACCAGTTCGCGTTCCGAGTACCAGCGATCGAACTCGACGCCGAAGGCGGCCAGGTCCTCGCGGATGTCCGCGAGCATCACCGCCAGCGCCAGCTCGAGCACCTGCTCGAAGCCTGCGGCTCCGAGTAGCGAACGCATGCGCGCGATCAGTGCATCGACGTGCTGTTCCTTGTCACCCAGTGGCGCGTCCTGCGGCAGATCGGCCACCACCTGCGCTGCCGGTCGCTGCAGGCTCTGGCCGTATTGCTGCGTAAGTTGCGCGGCGATCGCATACACGTAATCGCCGCGATAGCCGTTGGACGGAAACGGCAGCTCGGCGCCGCCAGCCTGCAGATAGCGCAGCCAGGTGCTGAGCGTGAGGATGTCCATCTGCCGGCCGGCATCGTTGATGTAGTACTCGCGGTGCACGCTGTGACCGGTGGCCCGCAGCAGGCTGCCGAGGGTAGCGCCGTAGGCGGCCTGACGACCGTGGCCCACGTGCAGCGGTCCGGTGGGGTTGGCCGAGACGAATTCAAGTATCACGTGCTCGCCGCGCCCGGCGTCGCTCTCGCCGTAATGCTCACCGCGCTCGAGCACCTGCCGCAGTACGTCGCCGTGGGCGGCGCCGATCAGGTGGAAGTTGATGAACCCCGCACCCGCCACCTCGGCGCGCGCCACCGACACGCTGGGCGGCAGCGCGGCGACGATGGCCAGGGCGATTTCGCGCGGCGGGCGGCCCACGGTCTTCGCCAGCCGCAGCGCGATATTGCAGGCGTAATCGCCGTGACTGGCGTCGCGCGCGCGCTCCACGTTGATCCAGGCCGGATCGACGGCTCGCGGCAGCACGCTGCCGACCAGGCTGATCAGCGCGTCTGCGAGCAGACGCTCGAGCTCGGTCTTCAATTCAAGCATCCTTCGGGCCCAAAGGCGGCGGCGAGTCTAACCGCAGAGGTCATTGGATATCGATGGGGTCGACGTCGAGCGCATAGCGCACGCGGCGCGCGCGCGCCAGGGTCTCGACCTGCGGCAGCCAATCGTCGATAAAGCGATGCAATGGGCCGCGCTCGGCGCTTTCGATCAGCAGTTGAGCGTGATAGCGGTCGGCGCGCCGCGCCATCGCCGCGGCCACCGGGCCGAGCAGCCGCACTTCGCGCGTGCTCGGCGCGAGCTGCCTTGCGGCCGCGAGAAACTCCAGCGCGCCGCCGTTCGAGCGCGTCGACGCACGCAGTACCGCGAGGCGGCCGAACGGCGGCCAGCGGGCGGCCTCGCGCTCGAGCATGGCGGTGGCGGCGAAGCCCTCGTAGCCCCCCGACAGCAGGCTCTGCAGCAGCGGATGCTCCGGATACTCGGTTTGTATCAGCACCTCGCCCTGAATGCGCTCGCGCCCGGCACGGCCGGCCACCTGCACGATGGTCTGCGCCAGCCGCTCGGCGGCGCGAAAGTCGGTGCTGAACAGCCCCTGGTCGGCGTTGAGCACCACCACGAGCGAGATGCCCGGAAAATGATGGCCCTTGGTCACCATCTGCGTGCCGACCAGGATGCGCGCCGTGCCCGACAGCACGCCCTCGACGATGGCATCGAGTTGCTCCGGTCCGGTCGCGGTGTCGCGATCGAGCCGCAGCAGCGCCTGGTCCGGAAACAGCTCACGCACAGTTTCCTCGACGCGCTCGGTTCCCTGTCCGACCGGCTTGACGGCAAAGCCGCAGCGCAGGCAGCGCTGCGGCAGCGCCTCGACCGCCCCGCAATGGTGGCAGCGCAGCTGGCTGCTGGCACGATGCACCGTCAATCGGGCATCGCAGGCGTGGCAGGGCGCGATCCAGCCGCAGGCGGTGCACAGCAGCGTCGGTGCGTAGCCGCGGCGGTTGATGAACAACAACACCTGCCCGCCGGCCGACAGATGTCGACGCATGGCGTCGATCACCGGATTCGACAGACCGTGACGCACGGTATGGGCGCGAACGTCGACCAGCGCCAGGCGCGGCGCCGGCGCCTGGTCTTCGCGCCGCGGCAGGGCAAGGCCGCGGTAGCGGCCGCCGATCAGGTTCTGCAGTGTTTCAAAGGCTGGCGTGGCCGATCCCAGCACCACCGGGACCTGCGCCTGCTGGGCACGTACCAGCGCCAGATCGCGCGCCGAATAGCGGCAGCCGCCTTCGTGCTGCTTGTAGGAGCTGTCATGCTCCTCATCCACCACGATCAGCCCCAGGTCCGGCAACGGCGCAAACACCGCCGAGCGCGTGCCGAGTACGGCGCGTGCCTGCCCTGCACGTGCCGCGCGCCAGGCCGCGAGCCGCTCGGCATCGCTCAATGCCGAGTGGAGTACTGCGATCTCCACGTCCAGGCGCGCACGAAAACGCTGCACCAGTTGCGGCGTCAGGCCGATCTCGGGTACCAGCACCAGTACGCTGCCGCCGCGCGCCAGCGTACGCGCCGCGCACTGCAGATAGACCTCGGTCTTGCCGCTGCCGGTCGCACCCTGCAGCACCCAGGCGGCAAACTGACCGGCGCTGGCATCGATCTGCGCCACGGCTGCGACCTGCGCCGCAGACAGCTCGGGCGCTGTTCGCCCGCTGTCGGTTTGTAAGGCGTCCGGCTGGGGCGCGTCGGGCGAGGGCCTGGCTGGTCGCGGCACGGCCGGCGCCGCGTCGGCCTGGTGGCGCTCGATCCATGCGCGCTGCTGCAGCGCTCGCGCCGCCTCGCGCCAGCGCGCCAGACGATCCGTGATGGTCGCGCCGCTCATGCCGCTGGGGTGGTCGGCCAGCAGCGCCAGCAAGGCCTGCTGTTTTGGTGCCCTCCGGGCGCCGTCCGCCGCCAACGCCGCAAGGCCGGCCGCAGTGGCAGTCCAGCGCTCGACCTGCGCCGCCGCCGGTGCGCCATCGCGCAGCGCCCGCGGCAACGCCGCGGCGATCACCTCGCCCAGCGGATGGTGATAGTAGTCGGCAGTCCAACGCAGCAGCTGCAGCAGTGCGGGGTCGAACAGTGCCGCGCTATCGAGCACCTGATGCACCGCTTTGAGCGTGTCGGGGCTGACGGAAGCTTCCGTCGCGTAATCAACGACCACCCCGATGGTCTCGCGCTTTCCGACCGGCACCCGTACCCGCACACCCAGCGGCACGCCGGCGGGTAGGAGACCCGGAGGAGGCAGGTAATCGAATGGCGTGCGTAGCGGTGCGTCGATCACCACCCGCAGCACGCCCGGGCTGGCACTGCTGTTGTCCACAGTCACTGTGGATAAGTCTGTGGACAGCCGCCGCCCGGCGGCCGGCTGGGCTGATCGTTCCGGGCGCTCCTGGCAATTTGACTATTTATTGAGCAGCTCAAAACATCAACCATTATCAAAGCCTTATGACGAACGCGGCGTGCCCGGCGGCGGCCGCGCGCGGCTTAGATTTCGAGTAATTCCGCTCTCTGTGCGCCAAGTGGATGATTTCGCGGGCTGAAGGCTTCTGCTGCCCCTGTGTCAACCGAAGGCGTTTCTGCGCCGTTGTGCTGTTGTGTAGGGTATCTCCGACGGATGGATGCTGTGGCATGGCTGCCTTTGCTAGTCTTGGAAATCAAACGGCTGATCTCATCCCGTCCGGGAAGGCCCATTTGCGCGATACGACCCAGGATGCCACGCGCGCACTCGAAGCGTTTTTAGCGAGCGTAGAGCGCAAGGCGTTCAGGATCGCACAGATCGCGTTGCGTCACGAAGCCGATGCGCTCGACGTGGTGCAGGACGCCATGATGCAGCTGAGCTCGCGCTACGCATCGCGACCGTCGCAGGAATGGAAGCCGCTGTTCTATCGCATTCTGGAAAACCGGGTGCGCGACGTGCAGCGCCGGCGCAGCGTACGCAGCCGCGTCATGTCCTATCTGCCGTGGCGCGGGGAGGATGAGGAGGACGCGGTGGATCCGGTGGCTCTGGCCGTAGACCAGGCACCGCTGCCGCCCGCGCAGCTGGAATCGGACGAGGCGATGGCGGCGCTGGAGCAGGCGATCGCCGGTTTGCCGACGCGCCAGCGGCAGGCGTTCCTGCTGCGCAATTTTGAAGGCATGGACGTCGCGGAAACCGCGGCGGCCATGAAATGTTCAGCGGGAAGCGTCAAGACGCATTATTTTCGAGCGCTGCAGGCACTGCGCGCAAAACTGGGAGAGTTCCGTACATGAGCGGCGGCGACACTGAAGCAGGCGGCAGCGAGTTCGAGCGGCGCACGCGCGCGCTGCTGGTGCAGAGCGCCGATGAGCTGCCTGGCGCGGTGCGATCGCGGCTGACGCAGGCGCGTCATGCGGCTCTGGCCACGCGCTCGCTGCGATCACCATCCGTCACGCGTCGCTGGATGCCGCTCGGTGCGGCCGTGGCCGCGGTGCTGGCGCTGCTGATCGTCTATGTGCCCCACGGCCGCAGTCCGCTGGAGAGTCCGGTGCCGGGTGCCGGTCTGGAGGATATCGAACTCCTGACCGACACCGACGCGATGCCGCTCAATGGCGATCAGGACGTCGACTATGACTTCTATGAATGGGCAGCAGCTGAAGCCGCGGGCGCCGCTGGGCCCGCGGTCGGGTCGTGAGGCTTCGTGCCTACGCCCTCGTCGTCGGATTGAGCGGCCTGGCCATGCTGCGGTCAGTGCATGCGGCGGATACGCCGGTCGACGACGGCATGCTGGAATTCCTGGGCTCGGTGGATTCCGACGACAAGAACTGGCGCGAATATCTGGCGGCTATCGGGACCGATCCGGCTGCCAGACGCGTCGGCACTGCCCCGGCTAACCCGGGCGCTCCCGCGCCGCCTGCCTCAGTGCCTCCGAGCGCGGCGCCGGCGCCTGGCAACGCGCCACGGCCGACGACCCCACCGGTACCAGCGCCATGAGCAGGATCTACACGCTGCTGGCGAGCCTGCTGCTGGCGGCAGCAGCCCCGGTGTTCGCACAACAGCCGCCCGCACCTGCCGCACCTGCGGCCCCGGTGCAGCCTGCCGCGCCCGTGGCGTGGTCGTCGTTACTGCCGGCGCAGCAGCAGCTGCTCGGACATTTCGAGGGACAGTGGGACAGCCTGCCGCCGCTGCGCCAGCAGGCACTGTCGCGGGGTGCTGCGCGCTGGCTGTCGATGACGCCCGAGCAGCGCAGCAGCGCGCGCGAGCGCTTCCAGACCTGGCAGAAGCTTCCGCCGGAGCAGCGGGCGCTGATTCGGCAGCGCTGGCAGCACTTTCAGAGTCTGCCGCCGGAACAGCAGCGCGCGGTGCGCCGGGATTTCCACTTCTTCTCGCGCCTGCCGCCGCAGCAACGCGCCCAGCTGCGCGAGCGCTGGATGCGCGCGACGCCACAACAGCGGCAACAGATGCTGCAGCACCAGCGCGAGCAGCGCGGCCGCTGAACTAGACCGACTTCACCGCGGTGATCAGCGAGGCGACGGCGGCCTGGCCGTCGCCATACAGCATGCGGGTATTGTCCAGATAGAACAGCGCGTTCTCGATGCCGGAGAAACCGGCGCCCTGGCCGCGCTTGATCACGATGACGTTCTTGGCCTTGTCGGCATTGAGGATCGGCATGCCGTAGATCGGGCTGGACTTGTCGTTGCGTGCCACCGGATTGACGACGTCGTTGGCGCCGATGATCAGTGCCACATCCGCGGTCTCGAACTCGGCGTTGATCTCGTCCAGATCGGCTATCAGGTCGTACGGTACCCCGGCCTCGGCCAGCAGCACGTTCATGTGNNCCGGGCATGCGGCCGGCCACCGGATGGATCGCGAAGCGCACCGTCACGCCGCGATCGATCAGCAGCTGGCACAGCTCCCACACCTTGTGCTGCGCCTGCGCCACGGCCATGCCGTAGCCGGGCACGATGATGACTTTCTGCGCGAATGCCATCATCACCCCGGCATCCGCGGCTTCGATCGGCTTGAGACTGCCGGTGACTTCGGTGCCGGCGGCGGCAGTGCCGCCGGTATCGCCGAAGCCTGAGAACAGCACGTTGCCGAGCGAGCGGTTCATGGCCTTGGCCATCAACTGCGTCAGCAGCGTGCCCGCCGATCCGACCACGGTGCCGGCGATGATCATCGCGGCATTGCCGAGCACGAAGCCTTCAAAGGCCACCGCCAGTCCGGTGAGCGCGTTGTAGAGCGAGATCACTACCGGCATGTCGGCGCCGCCGATCGGCAGCGTCATTGACAGGCCGAGCACCAGTGCGGCGGCGAACAGGCCCGTGACCACCGCTGGGGTGGCGTTGTAACCGCAGGCCACCATGGCGCCGAGCACCAGCGCGGCCGCGAGGATCAGCAGGTTCAGCAGCTGCTGGCCGCCGAAGCGCAGCGATTTGCGAATCAGTCCCTGCAGCTTGCCGAAGGCGATCAGGCTGCCGCTGAAGGACACGGCGCCGATGATGCCGCCGACCACCGCCAATGTGGCGCCGGCGGTGGTCTGCTGCTCACCGCGATACAGTTCGACCGCGGCGATCGCCGCCGCGGCACCGCCGCCCATGCCGTTATAGAGCGCGATCATCTGCGGGATGTTGGTCATCGCGACCCGCCGGCCGCTGATCCAGGCCACCGCCGAGCCGATCACGACCGCGATGATGATCAGCGGAAAGTTGGTCATGCCGGGGTAGAAGAAGGTCGCCAGCGTCGCCACCAGCATGCCGGCGCCGGCCCACAGGATGCCGCTGCGCGCCGTGACCGGCGAACTCATGCGCTTCAAGCCCATGATGAACAGGAACGCGGTGACGAGATAGCTCGCCTGTATCAGCGCATCGGCGCTGAAGTGAAGGTCACTCATCAGTGCCCCGCCTTGGCTCCGCTGCCCTTGCCGCCCCTGGCGCCGCTGGACTTGAACATCTCCAGCATGCGTTCAGTCACGGCGTAACCGCCGACCGCGTTGCCGGCGGCCAGCAGCACGCCGATGAAACCGATGCTCTTTTCCAGCGGCGTGGCGGCGCTGCCGAGTGCGACCATGGCGCCCACCAGAACGATGCCGTGCACGAAGTTGGAACCCGACATCAACGGCGTATGCAGGATCACCGGCACGCGCGCGATGACCTCGTAGCCGGTGAATGCGGCCAGCATGAAAATGTACAGTGCGACGATCCCGGTCATGTTGCCTCCGCCAGCTTGCGTGTCGGTTCGTGTTTGATGGCGCCGGCGTGCGTCAGGCACGACTGCGCGAATACCTCGTCCTGCCAGTCGATGGCGAGCGCGGCGTCCTTGCCCAGCGCCGGCTTGAGAAAATTGTAAAGATTGCGGGCATACATTTCGCTGGCATGGAATGCCAGCTGCGCGGGCAGGTTCACCGGCCCGACGATCTTCACGCCCTGATGCACCACGGTCTGTCCGGCCTGGGTCAGTTCGCAGTTGCCGCCGGATTCGGCCGCCATGTCGACGATCACGGCGCCGGCCTTCATGCGCTCGACCGCGGCGCGCGAGATGATGCGTGGCGCGCGCCGGCCCGGTATCGCGGCGGTCGAGATCACCGCGTCGGCGACCGCGATGCGCGCTTCGAGCACCTCCTGCTGCTTGGCCTTTTCCTCGTCCGTGAGTTCGCGCGCATAACCGCCGCTGCCCTCGGCCGAGACGCCGGTCTCGACGAACTTGGCACCGAGCGACTTCACCTGTTCGCGGGTGGCACTGCGCACGTCGTAGGCCTCGACCACGGCGCCCAGCCGCTTCGCGGTAGCGATCGCCTGCAGGCCGGCGACGCCCACGCCGATGATCAGCACCGTCGCCGGGCGGATGGTGCCGGCCGCGGTGGTCAGCATCGGCAGGAAGCGATCGAGCGTGTTGGCCGCAATCAGCGCGGCCTTGTAGCCGCCGATCGCCGCCTGCGACGACAGCGCATCCATCGACTGCGCGCGCGAGATGCGCGGCACCAGTTCCATCGCGAAGCCGGTAATCTGGCGTTCACGCAGCGCACGTACCATGTCCAATTGCGCATGTGCCTGCATGAATCCGATCACCACCGCGCCGGGCTTGAGTGCCTGGATCTGCGCGACGCTCAGTGGCTGCACCGTCAACAGCACGTCGGCCGCCGCCAGCACCGCCTCGCTGCTATCGGCCCATTCGACTTTCTTGTAGAGAGCATCGGGGAACTGGGCACTGACGCCCGCGCCGCGTTCGAGCAGCACCCGCGCCCCAAGCGCGGCAAACTTGTCGGCGATCTCGGGGACCAGACTGACGCGCGTTTCTCCCGGCGCGCGCTCGCGAAGGCCGCCGATCGTGACTGGCATGTTGCTCTCCCTACAGTAGCCGCCGCTCTACGGGGGGCGATGTACGCGCTGGACAGCGCCTACGATAAAGTCCGTTCTCGTTGAATTCTCGCACAATTGTGCCGTATCTTACAGATCATGAGGATTGATATCGTGCATGCCGACTCCGATTCGGCGTTCCTGGTGCCGCTGCGCTCGATACACGGGCTGTCGCAGATGGTGCTGCGCACGGACGTCGCCGGCATGCCGCTGGAATGGATCGACTACCGCGAGGCGGCGCGGCTTTATTACCAGGAGCAGATCGCCTACACCTGCGGCTCGCCGCTGCACCGCCTGTATGGCGGCGTAAACGCGCTCAGCGGCCGGCGCACGGTGCTGGAAGTCAGCTCGATCATTGCCACCGTGGGGCACACCGGCAATCCGGGCAACACCCGGCATGACTACGTGCCGCCGCTGAACAACGAGACCCTGTTCCGGCGCGATGCCTACCTGTGCATGTACTGCGCCGGACGCTTTGCCAGCCGCGAGCTGTCGCGCGATCACGTGCGCCCGTTCAGCCAGGGCGGACACGATGTCTGGACCAATGTGGTCGCCGCCTGTCGCCGCTGCAACAACGAGAAGGCCTGGCGCACGCCCGAGCAGGCCAAGATGCAGCTGATCGCGGTGCCGTTCACCCCGACCTACGCCGAGTACATTTTTCTCAAGGGCCGGCGCGTGCTCACCGATCAGATGGAATACCTGCTGGCGCACTTTCCGCGCCACAGCCCGCTGCACGATCGCATCGCTCGCTGGCTCAGCTAGTGCGCTCCCGCCACCGGTACGCTGGCTCAAGCTAGTGGTCTACCTGATAGATGCTTCGGTCTACGTGTTCCGGGCCTGGCATTCGATGCCGCCTGATATCGCCGATCGCGACGGCAATCCGACCCAGGCGCTGTACGGATTCGCGCGTTTCCTGGGCGACCTGCTGGAGCGACGCCAACCGCAGTATGTCGCGGTGCTGTTCGACGAGAGCCACGGCAGTTGCTTTCGCCACCGGCTCTACCCGCCGTACAAGGCCAATCGCGAGGCCGCGCCGGCTGCGCTCAAGCGCCAGTTTGCCCTATGCCGCGAGTTCTGCCGGCACATCGGCGTGGCCGAATTCGCCAGCCCTGACTATGAGGCCGACGACCTGATCGGCACGCTGGCGCAGCATTGCCGCGATGACGGACTGTGCGTGACCGTGGTGTCGCGCGACAAGGACCTGGCGCAGCTGATCGCGCCGGGAGATGTATTCTGGGATTACAGCGACGCCGCCGAATATCGCTACGAAGAGATCGCGGCGCGTTTCGGCGTGCGCCCGGAGCGCATGGCGGATTACCAGGCATTGCGCGGCGACAGCGTGGACAACGTGCCGGGCGTGCCCGGCGTGGGTGCAAAGACGGCGGCGGCGCTGATGGGCCTGTTCGCCTCGCTCGATGAACTATTCGAGGGGCTGGATGCCGTGGTCGGGCTGCCGCTGCGGGGAGCGGCCGGATTGCCGCAGCGCCTGCGCCTGCATCGCGAGGCGGCGTACCTGGCGCGCTCGCTGACGCGCATCGTCTGCAACGCGCCGATCGGTGCCGACACCTTGCGCATCTCGGCCGCCAATCTGCAACGCCGCGCCCCGGACCTGGCGCAGGTCGCGACGTTCTGCGATACCCACGGCTTCGGCAGTATGCTGCGCCGTCAGGCCGAGCGGCTGACAGCGCACACGCGGGCCGCCTGAATCGTCGGCGGCCGCCAGCCGTTCAGCCTTTCTTCACCCACACTTTGCACCAGCCGTTGGCATTCACCAGCTTGCCGGCGAAGATGTTGCATGGGCGATAGGCATCGCCAGCGGTGCCCTGGAGCTGCAGGCAGGTATTGCACATCTGGCCGGGCGCGTAGGTGGGAAACTGCTTGACGTCGACGGTCTTGGCGTTGTCGTGATAGGCCAGCGCCTGGGCGGTCGGATCGGTCGGCGACAGATGCGGCGCGTCGGCCGCGGCCTGCGAAGATCGGCTCACCTGCAGCGCACCGGCCGCGCCACACAGCAACACGAACTGCTTCAGGGCATCGCGACGTGAACGGGAAATGGGTTCGCTCATCGATAGATCCTCTGCGGCCTTGTCATCAGGCCAGTTGGGTTGGAGAGAAAGCGTGACATGTATGTTAATGCCGTGCGGCCGCTGCGGCCCCCCGGGTACGACCGCCCTATGGTCGCACATCGCCGCTTGCAGCTACCAGTCGTGCGCGCGATGACGCGGGTTGCGCCGCTGCTGGCACTCATTGTGGCAGTGCTGTGCCTGGGTGCCTGTCGCACTGTGCCGAATCTGCATCCGCCAGCCGCGCCGCCACCCGCCGTAGCCGCGCCGGCTGCCGCCAGCGTGCGCTACCGGGTCGACGCCGCGCGTTCCGAGGTGCTGATCCTGGTGTACCGCGACGGGCGCCTGGCGACGCTGGGACACAATCACGTGCTGGCGGTGCGCGAGCTGTCCGGGGAAATCGTCGTGGCGGCCGACGTCACGCAAAGCAGCTGGCAGCTGGATTTCCCGGTGGCCGCGCTGAGCGTCGACGAGCCGCAGCTGCGTGCGGCGCAGGGCGCGGATTTTCAAACCACGGTCGACGCCGCCGCCATCACCGGCACCCGCGACCATATGCTCGGGCCGCTGCTGCTCGATGCCGCGCATTATCCGGCGATTCATCTGCAGTCCGAGCAGGTGCGCAGCGACGCCGACAGCCTGCGAGTAAGCACTCGAATCGTGGTGCGCGATCACGCCGCCGAGGTCGAGCTGCCGGTGACGCTGCAGACTTCGCCGGAAACGCTTACCGCCAGCGGCGAATTCGACCTGACGCATGCCGAGCTCGGCCTTACGCCCTACAGCGTCGCGCTCGGCGCGCTGCGCGTCGCGGATCGCATGCATGTGCGCTATCGGCTGGTGGCGCAGCGCGAGAACGACGGCCAGTGAGCCGGTGTCACCCGCCGGTCCGCAGCAACAGCAGCGCGATAGCGTCGGGCGCTTCGATCAGTGCGGCGCGCTTGCTGTCCAGACCACGCGGCAGCTGCGCCGCCAGCGGCACCGCCAGGGCGCGCAATCGCTCGATGCTGGCGCCGAAGTCGGCGCATTCGAACACCAGCAGCGGGGCATCGAAGGTTCCGCGGGGGTGAAAGCCGAGATCAAGGTGATCGCTGGTCAGGGGCAGATACGGAAATGGCTGATCCTCCGCGGGCAAGGCCACGAAGCCGGCGCCCTCCCAGAATTCGCGCGCCGCCTGGTAGTCATCCTGCGGCAGGCTAAGATGCGAGAAATACCCGCACAGCGATTGCGCCTGCGTGCCCGCGGCCGCGGGCGAATAGGTGCGCGCTTCCAGCAGCGTCACCGCGTGCCCGGCGGGGTCGCGCAGCCACAGCTGGTGCAGGCTGTCATGGCCGAGCGCTGCCAGTTCCGGCTCGAACTTCGCGGCCCGCAGCCGCTGCTGCGAGCCGGCCAGCTGCGGCAGCACGAAAGTCAGGCTCGGCGAGGGCATCGACCGTTCATGAAATCCCAGGTGCAGGCGGCCGTCGCTGAGCACTCCATAGCGGTGCGACCAGGCGTCGCCGGTGATCAGCTGCGAGAATCCCAGCCGCTCATAGAACAGCACCGAGCCGGCGATGTCGGTGGTGGCGATCCCGAGTTCCAGAAAGCGGCCGAACATCAGCGTAGTGGGGTCACGGTAGTGGCATCACGGCAGCGAGACCGCGGAAGTCGCGGGCGCCGGCCAGTCGGTAGTCCCGCGCAGGATCAATCGTGCGAGCGCGCCGGCATGATCGTTGCGTGCATTGAGTGCCGGCACGTAGTCGAAGCGCTCGCCGCCGGAATGCAGAAAGGTGTCGCGGCCGCTGAGCGCGATCTCCTCCAGCGTTTCCAGGCAGTCGGCCGCGAACCCGGGGCAGATCACGGTGACGGCGCGCACCCCGCGCCGCGGCAGTTCACGCAGCGTGCGATCGGTGGCCGGCGTGAGCCAGCGGTTGGCGCCGAAGCGCGATTGAAAGCTCAGGCTCCAGTCGCGCGGCGCCAGGTCGAGCGCGGCCGCGAGCTGCACCGCGGTCTGCCGACATTCATCGCCATAGTGATCGCCACGGGCTACGTACGACTGGGGGATGCCGTGAAATGACATCAGCAGGTGGCCGCCGCGACCGTGCAGGCGCCAATAATCGCCCAGGCTGGCGGCCAGCGCGCTGACATAACCGGCGTCCGCGTGGTAGCCGGCGATGTAACGCAGCTCGGGCAGCGCGCGCCAGGTACGCAGCGCCTGTGACACCTGGTCGTAGACGGCGCCGGTGGTGCTGCCGCTGCTCTGCGGGAACAACGGCAATACCAGCAGCCGGCGCGCGCCGGCATTGCGCAGCGCCTCGAGGCTTTGCCGGATGTAGGGCGGCGAATACAGGAACGCCTGCTCGACCCGCATCCCGCCGCGCAAGGCGTTGAGCTCGCGCTCGATGGCAGCGCGCAGTTTCGACGCGTTGAGCAGCAGCGGCGAGCCTTCCGGCTGCCAGATCTGGCGGTATTTGCGTGCACTGCGCGGGGCGCGCAGCGGCAGTACCAGCCCATACAGCAGCGGCAGCCACAGCACGCGCGGCAGCTCGATGACGCGCGGATCGGAAAGAAAACGGCGCAGGAAAGCGCGCACCGCACTGCTGCGCGGGTCCACCGGGGTGCCGGTGTTGACCAGCAATACGGCCGAACCGATGGGCGTGGAAGCATTCACATGGGCGAGCGCTTAACCGATGTGCTGCACCAGGAAGGCGTCGGTGCGCGAGCGCGCCAGCGCGGCGGCCTCGGCATCGTAGTGATCCGGGCGATCATCGTTGGCGAAGGCGTGGCCGGTCGGATAAACGTAGTAGACAGCCCGCGGAAATGCTGCACGTATCTGATCGATATCAGCCGGCGGGATGCTCTTGTCCTGGTCGCCGGAGTGCAGCAGGGTCGGGCAGGTGGGGACCTTGGGCAGCAGTTTCGGAATGCCGGCCCCGTAATAACTCACGGCGGCACCCAGCCGCAGCTCGCTGGCGGCAGTCCAGGCAAGCATGCCGCCCCAGCAAAAGCCGATGACCGCGATCTTGCCGGCATGGCGCGCCATGGCCGCCGCCGCGCCGATATCGAGCACCGCCTTGGCGGTATCGATCTGCTTGCGGTAACCCATCGCCTGTTCCATCTCCGGCGGCGAATAGCCGAGCACCAGGTTGCGGCGCACGCGATCGAACAGCGCCGGCGCCACGCACAGGTAACCATTGGCGGCATAGCTGTCGGCGGTACGCAGCACCCAGGGCGTGAGGCCAAAGATCTCCTGCACGATGATCACCGCGCCGAGCGCTTTGGCTGACGGCTTGGCGATATAAACGCTGAACTTATGTCCATCACGGGCCATCAGATTCTCGTACTGGCTCACGCGCGCTCCAGGATCGCGGTGACACCCATGCCGCCGGCAGTACAGGCGGAAGCGATGCCGCGCTTGGATTGCGGATCGAGCGCCAGCAGCTTGGTCAGCACCGCGAGCATACGGGCGCCGGTGGCGGCGAATGGGTGTCCGATGGCGACGCTGCCGCCTTTGACATTGAGCTTCGAGGCGTCGATCGCACCCAGCGGCTCGGCCAGACCCAGGCGCTCACGGCAGTAATCGGGCGACTGCCAGGCTTTGAACAGGCACAGCGGCACGGCGGCGAAGGCCTCGTGGATTTCGTAATAGTCAAAGTCCTGAAGCTTAAGGCCAGTGTCCTGCAGTATCGATGCGACCGCATAGGCCGGGGCCATCAGCAGGCCCTCCTTGCCGCTGGCAAAATCCACCGCCCAGGTCTTGCCGGCCCGCAGGTAGGCCAGCACCGGCAGCTTGTGCTGGGCGGCCCACTGTTCCGAAGCCAGCAGCACCGCGGCCGAGCCGTCGGTCAGCGGCGTGCTGTTACCGGCGGTGAGACTGCCGCTGCCGCTGAGGTCGAACACCGGCTTGAGCTTGGCGAGTTTCTCCACCGAGGTGTCGGCGCGGATATTGTTGTCGGTCTTCAAGTCCCGGTACGGCACCACCAGGTCGTCGTAGAAACCCTCGTGCCAGGCCGCGGCGGCCTTGACGTGGCTTTCATAGGCCAGCTGGTCCTGTTCTTCGCGTGTGATGCTCCAGGTCTTGACCATGAGTTCGCAGCTCTGGCCCATCGACAGGCCGGTGCGCGGCTCGACCACCGCCGGCAGGACCGGTTTCAGGTCGCGTGGCCGCAGTCCCAGCCAGGGTCGCATACGTTGTCCGAAGCTGCGCCCGCGGGCGCTGCGCAGCAGCCGCTGCTGGAACGAGCGCGGGTAGACCACCGGCGGATCGCTCAGGTCGTCCACCCCGGCGGCGATGCCGGCGTCGATCTGCCCCAGGGCGATCTTGTTGGCCACCAGGATTGCCGCCTCCAGGCTGGTACCGCAGGCGCGCTGCAGATCGAGCCCCGGGGTCTGCGGATCGAGTCCGGTCGATAGCAGCGATTCGCGCGTCAGGTTGTAGTCCTTGGAGTGCTTGATGACCGCGCCGCCGATCACATCGCCGAGCCGCTGACCCTGCAGCTCGAAGCGCTCGACCAACGCCCGCAGCGATGCGGTGAGCAGCTCCTGGTTGTCGGTGCCGGCGTAGGCGGTATGGGAACGCGCAAAGGGGGTGCGGACTCCGCCGATGATGGCTACACGTCTGGGACTGGTTCCGATCTGCATGGATGACATCTCCGTGAATCTTGGTGCGTTTGCGCGGCGCGGCCGCAGCCATCTGCAACGCTTGGGACTTGCCTCCTAGGATGCCACGCCCGTATAGCTGCGGTCACTTATGGCGGCAAGGCATAGGAGCCTGCATTGCGGCTTCGGATGCCGGACAGGCAAGATGAGCTTCGGCTGCGGCATCCGCCGGCGGCCAGTGCGCCTTGGCGGGCGGTGGCGTCTGGAACTGGAGGGGTAATGGCGGGCATCGTGGTCGATCGCGTGTATGAGCGTCGTCTGGCCGCGCTGGCAAACAGCCGCGAGCAGCGCCTGATCGCGCGCGGCCGGCGCGGCCTGGAGCGCGAATCGCTGCGGGTGACGCCCGATGGCCATATTGCGCAGACGCCGCATCCGCGCTCGCTGGGCGCGTCGCTGACCAATCCGCACATCACCACCGACTATTCCGAAGCGCTGATCGAGCTGGTCACGCCGACCTTCGACGACAACGAGGACCTGCTGCAGTACCTGGGCGACCTGCATCAGTTCGTCTATGCGCACCTGGGCGATGAACTGCTGTGGGCAACATCGATGCCGTGCATCGTCGGCGGTGAGGCGGCGGTGCCGATCGCACGCTTTGGCGACTCCTACCAGGGGCGCATCAAATACATCTATCGGCACGGGCTGCTGGTGCGCTACGGCGGCATGATGCAGGCCATCTCCGGGGTGCATTTCAATTATTCGGTGCCGAAGCCGTTCTGGCCGCTGTACGCCGAGATCTGCGAGTCCCGGGACAGCGGCCAGGAATTCGTCTCGGCGCGCTATTTCGACCTGCTGCGCAATTACCGCCGCCACGGCTGGCTCGTGACCTACCTGTTTGGCGCCTCCCCGGCGCTGTGCCGCTCGTTTCTGCACGGCCGTGAGGACCCGGAACTGCAGCCGCTGGGTGCGGAGAGCCTGATCGGACCGGATTCGACTTCGCTGCGCATGAGCGATATCGGCTACCGCAACCGCAATCAGGCGGTCGAGGCGGTGTCGTTCAATACCCTGGAGCAGTACCTGCGTGACCTGCGCCACGCAGTCCATCAGCCGTATCCGCCGTTCGAGGCGCTGGGCGTGAAGGTCGATGGCGAGTACCGGCAGCTGTCGGGCAACGTGCTGCAGATCGAAAATGAGTATTACAGTTACGTGCGGCCCAAGCGCACGCTGCGCGCCGGCGAGCGCACCATCCATGCGCTGGCGCGTGCCGGCGTCGAGTACGTGGAGGTGCGCACGCTCGACAACAGCGCCTACAACCCGGTCGGCGTCAACCTGCGCAAGCTGTACTTCCTCGAGGCTTTCTGCCTGCTGCTGCTGTTCAAGGCCAGCCCGCCGATCGACAGCAGCGAAGAGGAAGCGATCGACCGCAATCACCTGAAGGTCGCGCGCTACGGACGAGCGCGCGGCCTGATGCTGGAACGCGACGGGCGCCAGGTGCCGATGCACAGCTGGGCCGCCGAGCTGCTCGAGTCGATGCAGGGTATCTGCGAGCTGCTCGACGCCACGCATCCGCAGCGCCCCTACAGCGTCACGCTCAAGGAGCAGCAGGTGAAGCTCGAGGACGTCGCGCAGACGCCGTCGGCGCGGCTGCTGCATGACCTGCGCGAATCGGGTGAGAGCTTCACGGCGCTGGTGCTGCGCATGTCGCGCTCCCATCAGCAGTCGATGCTCGCGTCGCCACGCAACCAGGCACGCTGGCGCGAGTTCGAGGCCGAGGCCGAGGAGTCGCTGCAGGCGCAGCGCTCGCTCGAGGCCGCGCAGCGCGGCAGCTTCGAGGAGTACCTGGCCGCGTACCTGGCCGACTGATCGACCCCCACCGGAGATTGTCGCGTGCTGCAGAGGATTCATCGGCTGTTGGTCGCCAACCGCGGCGAGATTGCGGTGCGGGTAATGCGCGCCGCCAGCGAGCTCGAGATCCCGACGGTCGCCATCTATTCGCAGGAAGATCGCTTCAGCCTGCATCGCACCAAGGCTGACGAAGCCTACCTGGTCGGAGAAGGTAAAGGTGCGATCGAGGCCTACCTGGATATTCCGGACATTTTGCGGGTCGCGCGCGAAGCCGGCGTGGATGCGATTCATCCGGGTTATGGCTTCCTGTCGGAGAACCCGGAGTTCGCCGCGCAGTGCGCCGAGGCGGGCGTCATCTTCATCGGCCCGAGCCCGGAAACCATGCGCGTGCTGGGCAACAAGGTGGCGGCGCGCCACCTGGCGGTGGACGCCGGCGTGGCGGTGATGCCGGCGACCCCGCCGCTGCCGGAGGACCTGGACGAGTGCCGACGCCTGGCGGGCGAGGTCGGCTATCCGGTCATGCTCAAGGCCAGCTGGGGCGGCGGCGGCCGCGGCATGCGCGTGATCGAGAACGACGCGCAGCTGGCCGAACTGCTGCCGGTCGCGCGCCGCGAGGCGCGCGCCGCGTTCGGCGACGATGAGGTTTATCTGGAGCGGCTGGTGCGCCGCGCGCGCCACCTGGAGGTGCAGATCCTGGGCGACAGTCACGGCAACCTGGTGCACCTGTACGAACGCGACTGCACGGTGCAGCGGCGCAACCAGAAGGTGGTCGAGCGCGCGCCGGCGGTGTTCCTGACCGATGCCGAGCGTGCGGCGCTGTGCGCGGCGGCGCTGTCGATCGGCCGCGTGGCGAATTACCGTAACGCCGGCACGGTGGAGTTCCTGCAGGACGCGGACAGCGGCAGCTTCTACTTCATCGAGGTCAACCCGCGCATCCAGGTCGAGCACACGGTGACCGAATGCGCCACCGGCATCGACCTGGTCAAGGCGCAGATTCGTATTGCCGACGGCGCGCGCATCGGCGAGCCCGCCAGCGGCGTGCCGCCGCAGGATCAGATCCGGATCTATTCCCACGCGCTGCAATGCCGGGTGACCACCGAGGATCCGGAGAACAATTTCACCCCGGACTACGGCCGCATTACCGCCCTTCGCTCGCCGGCCGGGTTCGGCGTGCGGCTCGACGCCGGCACCGCCTACACCGGTGCCATCATCACCCGCTGGTACGACTCGCTGCTGGTGAAGGTGACCACCTGGGCGCCGACGCCGCAGGAGGCCATCGCCCGCATGCACCGCGCACTGTGGGAGTTTCGCATCCGCGGCATCACCACCAACCTGCGCTTCCTCGACCAGATCATCACCCACCCGAGCTTCGCGAGCGGCGACTACACCACGCGCTTCATCGATGAGACACCGGAGCTGTTCAGCTCACCGGAGCGGCGCGACCGCGCCACGCGCATCCTGACCTTCCTGGCCGACACCGTGGTCAACGGCAACCGCGAGATCAAGGGCCGTGCAGTACCGGCGCACCTGACACTGATGCGCCCGCCGCGCCTGCCGCCGGCACTGGCGCGCGGCAGCTCGCCGCCCGCGGGCAGCAAGCAGCGGCTGGATGAACTTGGACCTGAGCGTTTCGCGCAATGGATGCGGGTCCAGGAGCGCGTGCTGCTGACCGATACCACCATGCGCGATGCGCATCAGTCGCTGCTGGCGACACGCATGCGCACCATCGACATGGTGGCCATAGCACCGGCCTATGCGATCCTGCTGCCGCAGCTGTTTTCGGTCGAATGCTGGGGCGGGGCGACCTTCGACGTCGCCATGCGATTCCTGAAGGAGGATCCGTGGGAGCGGCTGGAGCGCCTGCGCGAGGCGATGCCGAACCTGCTGCTGCAGATGCTGCTGCGTTCCGCCAATGCGGTCGGCTACACCAATTATCCCGACAACGTGGTGCAGTACTTCGTACGCCAGGCCGCGGATGCCGGCATCGACGTGTTTCGCATTTTCGACTCGCTCAACTGGGTGGAGAACATGCGCGTGGCGATCGACGCCGTGCTCGAGACGGGTCGGCTGTGCGAGGCGGCGATCTGCTACACCGGCAACATCTGCAATCCCAAGGAGCGCAAGTACACGCTCGACTATTACCTTGCGCTGGGGCGCGAACTGAAAGCGGCCGGTACCCACGTGCTGGGCGTCAAGGACATGGGTGGACTGTGCCAGCCACGCGCCGCCTACGAGCTGGTCAAGGCGCTCAAGGATGAGACCGGATTGCCGGTGCACTTTCATACCCACGATACCAGCGGCATCGCCGCCGCCAGCGTGTTCGCGGCGATCGCGGCCGGCGCCGATGCGGTGGACGGCGCGATGGACTCGATGAGCGGACTGACCTCGCAGCCGAACCTGGGTTCGATCGCCGAGGCGCTGCGCTACAGCCCGCGCGATCCTGGAATCGACACCGAGCATATCCGCACCCTGTCGCATTACTGGGAGCAGGTGCGCAAGGGCTACGTCGCGTTCGAGAGCGACAACCGGGCCGGCGCCTCCGAGGTGTACGTGCACGGCATGCCGGGCGGCCAGTACACCAACCTCAAGGAGCAGGCGCGCGCGCTGGGCATCGACGACACGCGCTGGCCGGAGGTGGCCCGCACTTACGCCGAGGTCAACGACATGTTCGGTGACGTCATCAAGGTGACTCCGACCTCGAAAGTGGTCGGCGATATGACGCTCTTGATGATGGCCAACGGCCTGACGCGGGCTGCGGTGCTTGATCCTGCCACTGAAATCGCCTTTCCCGAGTCAGTGGTGCAGCTGTTTCGCGGCGACCTGGGCCAGCCGTATGGCGGTTTTCCGCCTGAACTGCAGAAGAAGGTGCTGCAGGGCGCGGCGCCACGCACGCGGCGGCCGGGCCTGGATATGCCGCCGGCGGACCTTACGCGGCTGCGCGCCGAGGCGAGCGAGAAGGCCGAGCGCGCCGTGACTGACCGGCAGTTTGCCTCCTACCTGATGTATCCCAAGGTGTTCACCGAGTACGCCGCGGACCGCCGGCGCTTCAGCGATGTCGCCATCCTGCCGACCGCGGTGTTCTTCTACGGCATGGAGCCGGGCCAGGAGATCAGCGTCGAGCTGGAGCGCGGCAAGACGCTGATCGTGCACTACGTGACGCGCAGCGAGCCGCATGAGGACGGCACGCGCACCGTGTTCTTCGAACTCAACGGCCAGCCGCGCTCGGTGCGCGTGACCGATCGCAGCCAGAAACCGAGCCGGCCGCCGCAGCGAAAGATCGACCCCGGCAATGCGCGCCACATCGGCGCGCCGATGCCGGGGACGGTGGCGACGGTCAGCGTCGCGGTCGGGAACAAGATCAAGCGCGGCGACCTGGTGGTGACGATCGAGGCCATGAAGATGGAGGCGGCGGTGCGCGCTGAAGTGGACGGAGAGGTGGCCGAAGTGCTGGTGCAGCCCGCCGCCCAGATCGATGCCAAGGATCTGCTGGTGGTGTTGCGCTAAGACGGGTCGCGTTCGCTGCCACGAAGCACTATCGGCGGGCGTATATTCGGCCGCTCGGCGCCGAATTGGTGCCGTGACGACCCGACTTGAGGACAGAAATGGCGCTTAAGCGGCACAATCTGGGCGGCGACGCTGTGGCACGAAAGGTGCACCTTCGATTCGCCGTGGTGGAGGAACCAACAATAATGGAGGCGGGAACGCTCGTATGAAACTGATAACCGCGATTATCAAGCCGTTCAAGCTCGATGACGTCCGGGCTGCCTTATCCGAGATCGGCGTATCCGGCATGACCGTTACCGAGGTCAAGGGCTTTGGCCGTCAGCGCGGCCATACCGAACTCTACCGCGGCGCCGAGTACGTGGTCGATTTCGTACCGAAGACCAGGGTCGAAGTGGCGGTGCGTTCCGAGCTGGTTGACCAGGTTGTGGAAGCGGTGCTGAAGGCCGCCAAGACCGGCAAGGTCGGGGACGGCAAGATCTTCATTACCGATATCGATCGTGTCGTGCGTATCCGTACCGGCGAGACCGATAACGCCGCACTCTAATAACCACGGCGCGCTAGAATATCGACGCGGCCGCCGGCGGGCATCGGGGCGGGCGCACCTGATAATAGAGTTGCCGCATGCGGTCCGACTTCTCCAATGCGATTGTGTTTCACGAGCATGGCGGCGCCGAGGTGCTCAAGTGGGAGCGCACCGCGTTGCCACCCCCCGGTCGCGGCGAGCTGCAGCTGCGCCACACTGCCATCGGCGTCAACTTCATCGACATTTACGACCGCAGCGGCCTGTATCCGCGAGCGCTGCCGGAAACCCCAGGGCGGGAGGCTGCCGGCGTAGTCACCGCGCTCGGGCCGGGAGTGCGCGGTTTCAAGCCCGGACAGCGCGTAGCCTACGTGCAGGCCGCCCCTGGTGCCTACACCGAGCGGCGCAACATCGCCGCCGCCCACGTGGTTGGCCTGCCGCGCGGAATCACCGACGAGCAGGCGGCGGCGCTGATGCTCAAGGGGCTGACCGCCGAATACCTGCTGCGCCGGACTCATCAGGTGCGTCGTGGCGAGTACCTGCTGATCCACGCCGCGGCCGGTGGCGTCGGTTCGCTGCTGACGCAGTGGGCGCGGCTGCTGGGCGCCAGGGTCATGGGCATCGTCGGCACCGAGGCCAAGCTTGCGATGGCGAAGCGGCAGGGCTGCCACCAGGTGTTCCTGGCCGGGCGCGACGACATCGTGGAGGGCGTGCGCCGCTATACCCGCGGCCACATGGCCGATGTGGTCTACGATTCGGTCGGCAAGGATACCTTCATCGAATCGCTCGACTGTCTGCGGCCGCGCGGCCTGATGGTGAGCTTCGGCAACGCATCGGGTGCGCCGCCGGCGATTGCGCCGCTGGAACTGGCGCGCCGGGGTTCGCTGTTCCTGACGCGACCGTCGCTGTTTGATTACATCGCGACCCGCGAATCGCTCGAGGCCGCGGCGCGCGCCATGTTCGCCCTGGTGAAGGCCAGGAAATTACGGGTGCATATCGGACAGCGCTATGCACTGGCCGACGCCGCCCAGGCGCACAGCGATCTGGAGGCACGGCGCACCACTGGCGCGAGCGTCCTCATCCCCGCCAGCGCGCCCGGCTCATCGGACGCAGAGGACTGATAATCATCATTAAGAGGGAGTGAGGCATATAGAGAATTTTTTTGTAATTAAAGAAATTCTCTATATGCCTCACCCCCTGTCAGAGATGGTTAAGAGCCCTCAGTCGACCACGCGCAGGGCGCGCTCGCGCCGGCTGATCCCCAGCGCGCCGCTGCGTACCACCTCGAACAGTTCGGCATGGGTCGCCAGTTCGCGCATGAAGCCGTTGATTTCGGCTTCGCTGCCCAGCAACTCGACGATGAAGCACTCGCTCGAGGGGTCGAGCACCCGCCCGCCGGTGCGCGCCACGTAGCCGCGCACCGCGTCGCGGCGCGCCGGCTCGATGCGCAGCTTCAGCAATACCAGCTCACGCTCGATGTGCTCGCCGCGCGTCATGTCCTCGACGCTCACGACGTCGATCAGCTTCTTCAACTGGTTGGCGATCTGCTGCATCACGGCTTCCGAGCCGCTGGTCACCAGCGTCAGGCGCGACACGGTGGGGTCATCGGTCGGGGCGACGGAGAGCGATTCGATGTTGTAGCCGCGGCTGGAAAACATGCCGGCGACGCGCGTTAGCGCGCCGGCCTCGTTCTGCAGCAGGATGCCGATGATGTGGCGCATGAGTCTTAGGGCTGGCAAAGGCTTAGTCGAGCCAGAATAGCCAATTGCGGGTCGGCTCGGCTATTCTGGATGCGATATCGCCTATGAAAGACCTGGCAGCCATCGCGCTTCAAAGCAAACATCCCCTGGCCGGAAAAGCCATGACCGGGGCGGAGATGATCGTCCAGGTGCTGGCGGACGAAGGCGCGGAGGCCATATTTGGCTACAGCGGCGGCGCCATTTTGCCGACCTACGACGCCGTCTTCACCTTCAACGAAGCGCAGAAAGGCGTCGGCGGCCGCCAGCTGCCGCTGATCGTCCCGGCCAACGAGCAGGGTGCCGGCTTCATGGCTGCCGGCTACGCCCGCGCCAGCGGCAAGGTCGGCGTGTGCCTGGTGACCTCCGGCCCGGGCGCGACCAACACCGTCACGCCGGTGCGCGATTGCATGGCCGATTCGGTGCCGATCGTGGTGATCTGCGGCCAGGTTGCCCGCGCCGCCATCGGCACCGATGCGTTCCAGGAGGCGCCGGTGGCGTCGCTGATGGGCTCGGTCGCCAAGCATGTGCTGCTGGTGACCGATCCATCGCGCCTGGAAGCCACCATGCGTACCGCGTTTGAGATCGCCCGCACCGGCCGGCCGGGCCCGGTGGTGGTGGACGTACCCAAGGACGTGCAGACCACGACCGGCGTATTCCAGGGCGAGGGGCAGCTGGCCATCCCCGGCTACCGGGCACGGCTGCGCGAGTTGAACGCCTCGGTGCTGGCAGACGCTGCGGCGGGGAAATTCCTGCAGCTGCTGTCGGATTCGAAACGGCCACTGATCTACGCCGGCGGCGGTGTCATCAACGGCGGGGCGGCCGAGACGATGACCGAGTTCGCACGCATGTTTGGCATTCCGGTAGTGACCACACTGATGGGCATCGGCGCCATCGACACTACGGATCCGTTGTCGATGCGCATGCTTGGTATGCACGGCGCCGCGTTTGCCAACTATGCGGCCGACGATTGCGATTTTCTGATCGCGATCGGCGCACGCTTCGATGATCGCGTCGCCGGAGACCCGAAGAAGTTTGCGCGCAACGCACGCCGTATCGCGCACCTGGATGTCGACCAGGCCGAGATCAACAAGGTCAAAGGCGTGCAGTGGAGTCATGTCGGGTTGTTGCCCGAGGCACTGCGGGCGCTGGTCGCGTACGCCGCGCGCACCGGTTTCAAGGCAGATTTCTCCAACTGGCGCACCGCGCTGGGTGAACTGCGGCGCGCGCACGCGATGAACTACGACCGCGGCAGCGAACTGGTGCAGCCGCATTACGTGATCGAGGAGATCAACCGCCATACGCGCGGTGAGGCCATTATTGCCACCGGCGTCGGCCAGCACCAGATGTGGGCGGCGCAGATGTTCGATTTTCGCGAACCCAGGCTGTGGCTCACTTCCGGCAGCATGGGAACCATGGGCTTCGGACTGCCGGCGGCGATCGGTGCGCAGGTCGCCAATCCCGGGCGGCTGGTCATCGACTTCGACGGCGACGCCAGCATCCGCATGAACATCGGCGAACTGGAGACCGCGACCACTTATGACCTGCCGATCAAGGTCGTGGTGCTGAACAATTTCGGCGATGGCATGGTCAAGCAGTGGCAGAAACTGTTCTTCAAGGGCCGGCTGTCCGGCACCGACAAATCGCTGCACAAGAAGGATTTCGTCCGTGCGGCGACCGCCGACGGCTTTCCGTGGGCACGGCGGCTGGACCGCAAGCAGGACGTGCCCGGCGTGGTGGCGGAGTTCCTCGGCTACAGCGGCCCGGCATTCCTCGAGGTCGTGATCGATGCGGACGCCGGTGTCTATCCGATGGTCGGTCCGGGCCTGGGTTATGACGCGATGATCACCGGCGACTACATTGCGGCCCGGCCGCAGGACGCGGCGCCCGGCGAGTTCGATCCTTCGGGCATGTTCTAGTCCCTCGGGGATGCTCTAGAAGCTGGCCTGAGTACTCACCAGAAATTGCGTTGCGCTGATACTGCTGGTGCGATCCAGCGGCACCGCCAGATCAATGTGAATCACACTGCCGAAGGACGAGCGCTGGTTGCCCAGCCGTAGCCCCACACCGACGTCCTTGAGCAGGCCGAGCTGCGGGGTAGGTACCAGCGTGGTGCCCCAGGTGCGGCCCATGTCGTAGAACGCCGCCGCACCGACGTTGACCAGGCGGAATAAATAATAATTGGTGTACAGCCGCTCCTCGACCGTGAACAGCGCGCGCTGGTTGCCGTTCTGATAGCGCAGCGGATAGCCGCGCAGTCCGGTATCGCCGCCGAGTTGCAACGTATGATCGCCATCCAGATTGTGGCCGGCATCGCCGCTGAAGCGCAGCAGCGTGCGGGTGTAATCGGAGGTCGCGAGGTAATAGCTGGCGCTCCAGGTGGCGATCGCATCATGGAACGCGCCATCCTCGTAGCGCAAGGCCAGGCGACTGGTCAGGAACAGCTGCTGCGTGTCGCTGAAGCGCCAGCCATAGTTGATCTCGGTGTCGGCCAGCACCGAGTTACGGTCGGAGCCGAAGGCGAAGGTCGCTACCCCAAGGCCGACGCTGGCATCAAGTCCGAAATGCACGTCCTCGGTGCGGGCGATCAGGTCGAGGTCGCGCATCGTGGAGTAGCTGTTCTCGATCCATTGCATACGCACGAACGGATAGGACAGATCGCGGTCCTGCGGTAGCGGTGCCACCAGAGGAATGGTCTGCTCGGGCGAGACGCCGAAGTGGCTGCGATCGACGCGCCAGCCGACCAGCAGCCGTTCGGTCCACAGATCGGTCACCTTCAGGGCATCGCCGATGTACAGATCGGCCGTGCGCCAGTCATCGTCGTAGGCGTCATAGGGCTGACCCAGACGGTAGCGCGTGAATACGCCGTGGTTGTCGCCGATGTCGCCACCACCATCGCGTTTGGCTTCAAGAGAATAAAATGGCAGACCGGCGCCCGCACCCCACACGGTGCCGTCGGAATTTCTCGAATAAAGTGCGGCATCGGTCCAATGGCTGCCCCAGACGTTCGGATCGGCCCAGCTCAGAAAGGTGCTGCTGCGATCGACGTTCTCGCCATGGCCGATCTCCAGGTACTTGCCGTAACCGAAAATGTTGGAATCGGAAATGTCGACCCCGGTGGTGTTGGTGCCGCCGCTGCGGCTGAAGGTGGCACCTGGCTGCAGCGTCCAGACGTCGTGGGTGATGACCACGATGTCCACGACACCGTCGTGGTAGCGGATTGGACGGATGACCGGTTCGCGCAGAAACAAGGAGTGCAGGCGGATGTTGCGCTCGGTTTCGTCGAGCAGTCGGCGCGAATACAGGTCGCCGCGGCGAAACAGCAGCTGCGCGGCGATGGCTGATACGCGCGTGCCCTTGTGCAGATGGTCGGCGGTACGGAACAGCCAGTTGTCGTCGGCCGGGTTGTTGAGGTCGAACACCTGGACGGTATCGATCTCGATGCCACCGATGCGCGCACCGGCGGCCTCGAGTTCGGCGTCCGACGGCAGCGGCGCGGCCGAGGGCGGCGGTGCCACCTGGTCGGGGTTCTGCCCGCGCAGTTGGGCGGCAACCGGGCCGGCGCCCGCGCCGAGCAGGATGGCGAACACCAACAGCCGCGTGGCAGACATCGGACCAGTAGCCCTCACAGTGGCCGCCGGGGTGTCGTTATGTCGACATGACTTTCATCGTATCTTTCATTATGTCGAGCCCGCGGGTGCCGCAGGGCCCCGGATACGGCCCGGGTGGCCTTTCGGGGCTACCCAGCCGCCGCAGGGCCAGCGGCGGCGGGCGGTTACGGTACCGGCGTCGTCTGCCGGCCGTTTGCGGCGGTCCTGGGGCCATTGGGCAGATCGCAGAAGTTGGGTAGTGTGTCGCATGGCGACCCGGCGCATTGAGGAATAATGGTCGCCATAGTCATAGGATGGCGTGCCGGAACGGCGCGCCGTGCGCCGCGTGAGTGGCGTATGCCTCAGACCAGGGGTGACTCACTGCATGAACAGAGCTCAACGTGCCGTCCTTCCCGCTCCTTCCGAGCCGCGTGTGCGCCGCGCTTATTTCGACTGCCGTTTCGGCCAGCTGCACGTGCATTACGCCATCCCGGCCGGCGGCGGCTTTGATGAGGCGACCCCGCTGCTGTGCATTGCCGGTGCCCCGGGCACGGGACGGTTCTTCCGCCCGCTGCTCGCGCCGCTGGGCCGCGATCGATGCGTGTATGCGCCCGACCTTCCCGGTTGCGGTGAATCGGACCCGGTGCCATCGCACGGTAGCAGCGCGGATTTCGCAGCCGCCATGGGCGATCTGCTCGATTCGATGCAGTTGCGGCAGTTCGATCTGCTGGCGCACGAGAGCGGGATCGCGATTGCCCTGGCGTTGGCGCAGCAGCGCCCAAACCAGCTCGGTCGTGTCGTGCTGTCGCCGGATACCGAGGCGGTACGCAGTGATGCGCGGTTGCTGCGCCAGCCGATGTTGCTGATCGATTTGCGGCCGGCGGAGGCGAGCGGACACGATGCCGCCGAACTCGAGCGCCCGGCAACGCAGTTACGAAATTTTCTGGGTTTGGCTTAAGGCTTGCACGGATAACCTGATGGCTACACAACACGACACGCCCGGCAGCGTTGACCTGGAAGAAACCGCAGAGCTACCGATTCTGCCGGGTGCTTCCAACGTCGCCGGCATCGATGACCCGATGAGCTCCACGGATTCGTGGATGGCGCCCGGGGCTACGCGTGGAGCGACAGCGGCGCGCGCCGCGCCGGTCGCGCGCGCGCCGGACAGTGCGCGGCGCGATGATTCCACGCACGAACTGCGCATGGAGCAAAACCTGAGGGATGCGGAAATCGGCGCCCTGCGTTCCGATCTGGCGTCGGTCACGGAAAGTCGCGGCCAGCTCGAGCAGAACCTCGGCAACCTGACGTCGAACCTGCGAGAACTCGAGCAAATGCTCAATCGCAAGAGCGAGCAGCTGTCGATGTTCGAGCGCGAGGTGGGGCTGCGCGACCGGCGCATCGCCGAACTCGAATCGCAAAGCGCGACCGTCGGCGGCGAATTCGCGGCCACCGCCGCCGAGCGCGACTCATTGCGCGTCGAGCTCAAGGCGGCACGCGAGGATGCGGCAGCGGCACAAGCCGCGATTCAATCGCACGATAAATCGGCCAGCGCTGCGCTCAAGGAACGCCAGACCATAGCGCGCCGCCTGCGCACGCTCGAAGGCGATCTGGCGCTGGCGCGCGCCCAGGCCGAGCGCTTCCGTGAGAACCTGCAGACCCTGGAAGGCCGGCGCCAGGTGTTCTCGTCGATGCTGGGCGATCGCGAGTCGGTGATCAGTCAACACGGTCAGCGGCTGGGTACGCTGGAGCGTGAGATCGCCGAGCGCATCAAGCTGCACACCGCGCGCGAGGAGGATCTGCTGGGGCAGATCAGGGTCGAGAAGGAGCGCGTCGGTAAACTCGAGGCCGAGGCGATGGCCATGCGAGCGGAGCAGGAACAGCAGCAGGCAGCCGCGGCCGCTGCGGAGAAGGCCGGACTGCAGCGTCACGTCGCGCTGGAAACCGAGATTCGCGCGCAGGCGCAGACCATCGGTGACCTGAATTCGCAGCTCAATGCGGTGCGCGAATCGCTCGAACAGCGCAACGCGCTGATCAAGCGCCTCGAGACCGAGACCGCGAGCAGTGCGGCGGTGCTGGGCAACATTCAGCAGAATCTGGAGCATCTGGGCGCGGCCGAACCGACGCGCATGCTGGTACGCACCCAGGGCGACACCGGGATCGTGCAGCTGCTGGGGCGGCGCACCACCATCGGGCGCACGCCCGACAACGACATCCGTATCGATGCGGAGTTCATCAGCCGCCACCATGCAGTGGTGCTGCTGTACGGCTCCAAGACCGTGGTGGAAGATCTCAACAGCACCAACGGCACCTATGTGAATGCGGAGCGGGTCAGCCGCCGCACGCTCAAGGAAGGCGACATCGTGACGCTGGGCAAGAGCGAGTTTCGCTTCGTCTTAAGGCCGGCGCCGGAGCGCGCCCCCTAGGAGCGCGGCAGCTAAAGGTTCGGCGGCGCCGCGGCTGTGCCGGCGGCGTGGAATGCCTTAAGCTTCGGCCGATGACCGATGACTATCTGCAGCGCGTGCTCAAGGCGCGCGTCTACGACGTCGCGATTGAGTCGCCGCTCGATGCCGCACCCCGGCTATCGCGTCGCCTGGGCTGCCGCGTTCTGCTCAAGCGCGAAGACCTGCAGCCGGTGTTCTCATTCAAGCTGCGCGGCGCCTACAACAAGATCGCACACCTGTCGGCGGCCATCGCGGCACGCGGGGTGATCAGCGCATCGGCCGGCAATCATGCACAAGGCGTGGCGCTGGCGGCGCGCCAGCGCGGCATCCCGGCGCTGATCGTGATGCCGCAGACCACCCCGACCATCAAGATGCAGGCGGTGATGGATCTGGGCGCCGAGGTGGTGCTGCACGGGGATATCTACGACGCGGCCTACGAGCATGCGCTGACGCTGGTGCGCGAGCGACACATGGTGTTCGTGCATCCGTTCGACGATCCGGACGTGATCGCCGGCCAGGGCACGATCGGCATGGAAATCCTGCGCCAGACCGGCGGTGAGGTGGACGCGATCTTCGTGCCGGTCGGTGGCGGCGGCCTGATCTCCGGCATCGCGGCCTACGTCAAGCAGCTGTACCCGCGCGTCAGGATTATTGGCGTGGAGCCGGAGGACGCGGCCGCGATGTACCAATCGCTGCAGGTGGGCAAGCGGGTGACGCTGGAACGCGTCGGCATGTTCGCCGATGGCGTCGCGGTGCGTCGGGTAGGAGAGGAGACCTTCGATCTGGTGCGCCGCTACGTGGATGAAATCCTGCTGGTCGACACCGACGAAATCTGTGCCGCGATCCAGGACATCTTCGAGGACACGCGCGCCATTCCCGAGCCGGCCGGGGCGCTCGCGGTCGCCGGTATCAAGCGTTATCTGGAGCGCGGTCTGAGCACCACCGGCAGTATCAGCACGCGCGAGCAGCGGCTGGTGGCGATCAACAGCGGTGCCAACATGAATTTCGACCGGCTGCGGTACGTCGCCGAACGCGCCGACCTGGGTGCCGAGCGCGAAGCGTTGCTGGCGGTTGAGATTCCGGAGCGGCCGGGGTCCTTCCTCCAGTTCTGCGAGACGCTCGGGCAGCGCAACATCACCGAGTTCAATTACCGCTTTCACGGCGGCGAGCGCGCCCGGGTGTTCGTCGGCTTCGCGCTCGGGCATGGTCATGAGGAGGTCAACACCGTGATCGCGCAGCTGCGCGGCGCCGGCTACCAGGTGGCCGACATGAGCGGCAACGAAGTGGCGAAACTGCACGTGCGCTACATGGTCGGCGGCGTGGCGCCCGCCATGGACGCGGCCATGGACGAGCTGCTGTATCGCTTCGAGTTTCCTGAGCGCCCGGGGGCGTTGCTGCGGTTCCTGAAGTCCATCGGGACGTCGTGGAACATCAGCCTGTTTCATTACCGGAACCACGGCTCCGACTACGGACGCGTACTGGCGGGCATCCAGGTGCCGAAGGCCGACCGCGCGCTGTTCCTGCAGCACTTGCAGGAACTGCACTACTCGTACACCGACGAGAGCGCGAACGCCGCTTACAAGATGTTCCTGGGCAGCTGACTGCGCGACGCCTGGCTAGGCGGCCGTCCCGTATAGCTATTTACCTGAATACTGTATGGATATACAGTATGCTTCTCAGGTTTGGTGCTAGGCGTATGAGGAGGGTTGGCGGTGGCGCGGAGTTTCAACGGTCGGCAGGTGTTCAAGGGCCGCGGCGCCAGCTCGAATCCGCTCGGCCGATTTGAAAAGAACGCGGTCGAGGAAATCAGCGACGGCTGGTACGAAGAAGAATTACCAAGCCACCTCGAGGAAACAGTCTCGCCGGACGCCGCTCGCACTGTAATTACAACCAACGATTCACCGGACGTGGGGTTTGATCTTTCAATAAACCCGTACAGGGGCTGCAGCCATGCATGTAGTTACTGTTTCGCTCGCCCCAGCCACTCGTATCTGGGACTGTCGCCGGGATTGGATTTCGAAACCAAGCTTTTCTACAAGAAAGATGCGGCTCCGCTGCTCGAAGCAGAGTTATCCAAGCCACGATACGTCTGCAAACCAATTGCGCTTGGCATAAACACGGACGGCTATCAGCCGCTCGAAAGGCGTCTCGGCGTCACGCGTAGCATCCTCGAGGTGTTGGTTCGGTACAGACACCCGGTAACGATCGTCACCAAGAGCGCCCTGATACTTCGCGACATCGCATTGCTTGCCGATCTTGCGAAAGATCAGCTGATCTCGGTCGCGCTCAGTGTCACATCGCTATCCGACGACCTCAAGAGAGTGCTTGAACCACGTACGGCTTCCCCGGCTGCGAGACTGCGTGTGATCCAGGAACTGGCGCGAGCGGGCGTCCCGGTCGGTGTCATGGTGGCGCCGGTAATCCCTGCGATTACCGATCACGAAATGGAGGCGATTCTGCAAGCGGCACATGCAGCAGGGGCGATGTTCGCCGGCTACACGATGCTGCGCCTGCCGCATGAGCTAAAGATTCTGTTTCGCGACTGGCTTGCCGCTCACTATCCGGATCGCGCCAAACACGTCATGTCACTGGTCAACCAGGCGAGTGGCGGCAAGGACTACGATGCGCGATTCGGCGTACGCATGCGTGGTACCGGCCCTTACGCCGAGCTGATTCGACGCCGGTTTGAAATTGCATCGCGCAAGCTTGGATTCTCAGGTAAGGAGGAGCGGCAGCGCCTGAACACCCGGGCATTTCGTCCGCCGACAACTTCGCCGCAATTAGCGCTTGGGCTTTAGTTTTGCCTCGGAGAGCGCCGGGGGCAGATGTCGTTGCCGCTGTGAACCGTTGAAGGAACCGTTTAAGCTGGCTGCATGGCTGAAAGCGCAGGGAGGATCGCGCTGGTTGCCGGCAGCAGCGGCATGGTCGGCGGCCAATTGTTACCGCTGCTGTTACAGGCACCGCAGTACACGCGGGTGCACGCGCTGTCGCGTCGCCCGCTGCCGTTCGACCACCCGCGCATGGCCAATCGCGTGGTGCGCTTCGAAGCTTCGCTGCAGGCGCAGCTCAAGGGGCTGCAATGCCAGGATGCATTCTGCTGCCTCGGCACCACGATCCGCGATGCCGGCAGCCAGGCGGCGTTTCGCGCCGTTGATCACGACCTGGTGCTCGAGTTCTCGCAGCTCGCACTCAGCAGCGGCGCCGAGCGGCTGGTGGTGGTGTCGGCGGTCGGGGCGAATCCCGCGTCGAAGAATTTTTATCTGCGGGTAAAGGGCGAGATGGAGAAGGCGCTGGAGGCCCTGCGCTTTCGCGCGCTCGACATCATGCAACCCTCGCTGCTGCTCGGCAGCCGCCGTGACCTGCGCCCGCTCGAGCTGGGTGCTCAGGTCGCTATGTGGCTGGTGAATCCGCTGCTGCTGGGCAGCTGGTCGCGCTATCGGGCCATTCCTGCGGCGAGCGTGGCGGGGGCCATGTGTGGTGCCGCAGCCAGCGGGCGGCGCGGCGTGTACCGCTACGGCTATGACGCCATCGTGAGCCTGGCGGGCTCCAACTCGCGCCGGTGAAGCGCCGCGTCTGTGACGCGGTTCGCACTATTCCCGCTTAAGTAATGCCGGTAGTTTGCGCCAAGACACTGAATGGCGATGGGCCAGTGTCGTTAAATCCGATGTTACCGATTTACTACAGTCCGCCAAATCGCGACCCATCCACCCAATTCCATGAGTGCTGGAGTACAGGCAAAGCCGCCATCGATGTGGCGGCGTTTGGCGCTGGTCATTGCGCTTACGGCGCTGACCGGTCTGGCCGCTGCGAGCTGGATCCGGATCCACCAGGTGGTCCGCGACCGCAACGGCATCGTCACCGAACGGATCAACGGCAATAGCCAGAGTTTTACGCGCGAGCTGAGCGGGCGGCTGGGGCTGGCCGAAGCGCTGGTGGGCTACCTGACCGCAACCGATGCCGGGGCCACCGGTGCACTGCTGCGTGAACGCATGCTGCCGGCCGATGCCTTTCGCGGCGTCGTGCTGGTGCCGTTCGAGGAGCCCGCAAGCGATGATGCCGATCAATCCGAGCCGCTCGCCGGAATGGCGCCGCTCGCGCGCGACGAACGGGTCAAGCTTAAAGCCGGCCAGAGCCTGCTGAAGGTAATACCGCGCGACGCGGGCCGCGGCGGCACCTACCTGATCCACCTGGTCAGCGCCGCCAATTCGCCGCAGCTGGCATTCTTCGAGTTCGATCCGGGCTGGCTGTGGCAGGGCGCTGACGAGCTGCCGGATCAGGATTCGATGGTGATCGTGGATCCGGCGCAGACCATCGTGTTCGAGGGCACGCCGCTGCCGTCGGAAATACTGCGCATGTTCGCCCGCGCCGGCACCGAGGCGCCCGGCACCGGAAGGCCGTTGCTGCGCGACTGGCAACAGGGTGGCGTGGCGTGGCGCGGCGCCGTGGTGCGGCTGGATCCGCAGGCGGCACGGCTCAGTGGGCCGCCGTGGAATGTCGTGGTCTATGGAAAACTGGCGCAGACGCGCCCGGCCGCGCTGTCATTCATCAATGATGTGCTGCCGTTGCTGCTGCTCGCGGCAGCGGCGGTCTATTTTTCCACCCGCTACCTGACCGGCCGCTGGCAGCCGGTATTGACGCGGCTCGACGCTGCCTTAGGCGCGTTGCAGCAGGGGCAATTCCAGCGCGTCAGCCTGCAGGGCGCTGCCGATACCCCGCGCGCCGTGGCCAGTTCCTACAACCTTGCGATCGCGGCGCTGGAGGACAAGTGGAGCGCGCAGGTGCGGCTGGCCGAGATCGATCGGCTGCTGCTGGAGGCCGCGGACCTGGAGCAGTCGATCGAGCCGATCCTGCTGCGCGTGTGCGCACTGACGGGCTCGCAGGTCGCCGCTGTGGCGCTGCTCGATCGCGACGCGCCGGGGCATGCGCGCTCGTTCGTTGCCGGCGCCGACGGCGCGCTGTGTCCGGTGAGCCGCATCAATCTCGATCCGCAGATCACGGAGTCGCTGCAGGACGCGCCGCAGGGCATGGCGGTGCATGCGCAACTGCTGGAGCACTACAGCTTCCTCGAGCCGCTGCGCGAGCGCGGGGCCGCGATCTGCTATGTATGGCCGATATTCGCCGGCAGCGAAGTCGCGGCGATGCTGTCGGTGGGTTACCGGGGACTGATGGAGCCGTCGAGGGAGCTGGTGCGCTACGGGCTGCAATGCACTGCGCGCCTGCAGATCGCGTTGTCGAACCAGGACTGCGATGCGCAGCTGTATCGCCAGGCGCATTTTGATTCGCTGACATCGCTGCCGAATCGAGTGCTGTTCCGCGACCGCCTGTCGCAGGAGCT